>NZ_CAXURV020000001.1:957500-2954639 GCF_964253335.1 Paenibacillus sp. LjRoot56 | reverse complement strand
AAGGGCAATTTGACCCGTGGAGACATGGGAGTGAAAATCGCTAAGGGCACCGTGGAGAATACGTGCATCATTTGGAATGAATTGGGTGAGTTAGCTTCACCTCTGTTCCCGCATGCCTTTTTAACGACAGATCCTAATTTATCTCGCTATCTTTCATTCATCAACGATATCTAAAAGATGAAATCCTGCGAATAGACGAGCTTGCGTGAGAAAATCAAATCATACCGAGGGAGCTTAATATCATCTAGTGTCCATATCCGTGTGATACTTGAGAGAGATACGCTATTATGACAACAAAAACAAGGATAATACTCATTAAAACAAATGCATAGCCTGTCAATCGTGCTGTCAAATTTCTTTTATACAGTTTAGATTTACGTATAAACAGAAATCCAACCCCCAGCAACAACACAATATTATTCCAACGTAATCGTCCAAGGAATCATCCCTTATCTTGATTATTACTTTTTCATTTGTGTTTATATTGATGCAAAAATTAGACTTTAGTTCAGCACTATCAATGTTTTCCCTTTAATTTCTAAAGCCTCTTCATCAGATATTTCCACTAATATTCCGATTATATCTAGGCGTCTGTTCTTAAAATTGCTCCCATAATTTATCATTTCTATACCTTTGATTTGAATTTCTTGAGTAACATTTTCTCTATTTCTTAATGTATCACCGATGTTAATGGTTGAATTCGGATTATTAATTTCCACTTCCGCAGAAACAGATTTCATTTCTCTTTTGCCCATTCCCCATCGTGATCTCCCCTATCAATCGATCTTACATTGTCAAAGGCAAAGTTAAATTTATTCAAGAAAATTATCTAGTTATCTCCTTAGTTTTATATTAATAATTTCAAATATTTCTAACTGATTTTCTGTACTAAGTTTTCTAAATGCACTGATTAACTCACTCTCAAATGAAGTTGTTTGCAAATTACGATAATGAGACTCTTTCTCTTCATCCACTTGGTTAATAGAACCAGTAAGCAACCACTCCAATGAACATTACCTTGAGAAACACCAATTAGATTTGAAAAATCAACTTGATTTAAGTTATGGATCTTTCTCAACCTTTTTATGTTTTCACCAATAATGTTCATGGAAGCCTCCCTTGGAAAATAACGACTTATGACAAAAGTTATTCCATAAATTTTCAAGATAAAATTCACGAACTTCTATTCGCTCTCATTCTAAATTCATGCTTACTTCCTAATCGCATAGCACGTAAAAAATCCCGATGTATCAAGGCTTTAAGCCACATCGGGACTAGTCTAAGTAGTGACAAAATTACGTTCCAAATCTATGACAAATGACGTTCCAAACGATGACAAAGTGAATTACAACTCACATTCTGGAATTTCACAACAAAATTGTGATGTTTCATAAATAATTATAAAACGGAGTCCGCAAACCCGCGTGGCTCCGTTTCTGTTGTTTCAGAATTTGTTAGATTTAAAGTTCGACTCGGCGAAAATAACTGTTTGTTGCAGAATTCGTTAGAAAAAAATTTCAGCCTTAATACGGTTTATACATAAATATTCATCGAAAAATTTTTATCAGGAAAAGCTTATAGTTCTTAGCATTTTCATGATATTTGCGATTTTGATTAATATCAGTTTTACCGTACACGAGGCCAAGATCATCGCCCGCAGCAATGTGGAGCTCTGTTATGCCGCCGTTCTGTACGAATGGGATGCAATAAGCCTCCGACCACTCCGGGCAGTGATTCTCGGGTACTGCGTATTGGATCATGACGTCAGCTCGTTCCTCCTCTCCCGAGACAGGGTCCGGAACTGTGCCAAGTACCTATTCATGGTCACGCGCTTTACCATCTTCCATGCAGACGGACAGGCGAGTCAGATCTTTCGGTATGCGCCAAAGTAAGTCTCCTCCTCTTGCATATACAGTCATCCTTTAACTGAACCTACGAACATCCCCTTATTGAAATGCTTCTGAAGAAACGGATAGATAACGAGTAACGGAAGTGCCGTAATCAAAATTGCTGCCATACGCGCAGCAGGGGTGTAAGTAAATAACACTTCGTTCAATTGACCAGTTTTCTCATCATTAAGGACCAACATTTGTCTTAAGAATACTTGAAGCGGCC
Organism: Paenibacillus sp. LjRoot56; assembly: GCF_964253335.1. Lineage (NCBI taxonomy): Bacteria > Bacillati > Bacillota > Bacilli > Caryophanales > Paenibacillaceae > Paenibacillus > Paenibacillus sp. LjRoot56. The sequence continues at coordinate 2,952,524 of NZ_CAXURV020000001.1, read as the reverse complement.
ACTTTGAATCGTCATTTAAATAGATAACGGCTGAAAAATAAGTATTCCAGTTTCCAACCAGATAAAATAAGGTAAATGTTGCGATCGCAGGCTTCGCCAAAGGCAAGATAATCGTTGCGAACATCCTCCACTCCCCGCAGCCATCTATCCTCGCCGATTCCTTAAGTTCGTTAGGAAGAGCCGCAAAGAAGCTGCGCATAACGATCACATTAAAAGGGGCGATTGCCACTGGAAGCCATAGCGCCCAATAGGTGTTGGTGAGCCCAAGTCCGTCCACGATTAAATAAGTCGGGATCAGGCCGCCGGAGAATAGCATCGTAAACAAGATTAAGAAGTTAATGACAGACCTGCCCTTAATCCAAGATTCCGACAAACCGTATGCCATCAAAGAAGTAAGGGTGATATTGATAAGTGTTCCGACAACGGTAATGATCACTGAACTCTTGAACGCGCTAAGAAAGCCGGGATTGTTCAATAAGTATTGATAAGCTTCCAATGTCCAAGAGCTTGGGAGGAGAAAGAAGCCCCGCGTGTAGTAATCTCGAACTGGAGCGAACGAAGTCGTAATTACGTACAATAGCGGAAACAGAATCGAAATCGTGAAGATGATAAGAAAAGCGTATAGGAGACACGTAAAAACGAGGTCGCCCTTCGAAATGCGTTTCACCATTAATACACCCCCTCCTCTCCGAATCGTTTCGCGATTTTATTCGCACCTAAGACCATTACGAGTCCTACGAACGATTTAAACAATCCGATCGCGGTAGCATAGCTGAAATCGCCTTGTACTAGTCCTTGGCGATATACATAGGTTTCAAAAACGTCCGACACTTGAAGGTTCATTGGATTCTGCAGCAGAAAAATATGTTCGAAGCCAACATCGATAAAATTTCCAACCCGCAGAATAAGCATGATCAGAATAACGGATTTCAGCGATGGCAAGGTAATATGCCAGATTTGGCGAATCCTGCTTGCTCCATCCACCCTGGCAGCTTCATACAATGCTGGATCGATAGAAGCGATTGACGCCAAATAAATAATCGCGCCCCAACCAGCTCCTTGCCAAATATTGTGAAATATCCAAACCCAGCGAAAATATTGCTGATCCGTCATCAAATTGATGCGGTCATATCCCAAAGCTTCCAACATCATGTTTACACCGCCATCTTGCGCCCGGAAGAATATCATCGTGATTCCAACAATGACAACCCATGAAAGAAAATGCGGCGCGTACAATATGGTTTGCATGGCGTTTTTAAAGTATTTAAATCTCACTTCATTGAGCAAAATTGCGATTAGAATCGGGAATGGGAAAGCTATCACGATATCCAGAAGATTTAGTAGTAATGTGTTTTTAAGTAACAGCAAAAAGTCACTCTCAGAGAATAATCGAACGAAATGGTCGAATCCGATCCACTCACTCTTCCATACGCCTTGAAATGGTGAGTAATCCTTGAATGCGATGAATAGACCGAACATCGGACCGTATCGGAAGATTAGGAAATACAACAGCCCTGGAAAGATCATCAAATAAAACGGGAATGCTCGTTTTAAGTACTTTGCTTTTGTTTTCGCCGAAGGAATCGATTGTGCTCTTGCGATATTCGTGTGTGATACCTTTTGATTCATAGATTTCTCTACCTCCAAGTCCAACCTAACACGAGCGTGAAGAGTAGGACAGGCCGCAATAAAGATGCGGCCTGTCCTACCGAAGCTCGTGAAAGTCATTATTTCTGTACCGCTGCTTCGTTGATTTCTTTTATGATTTGTTCCCCACCATTTGCAACCCAGTCCTTGGAAGCCTTATCGATGGATTCGACTGGCTGTTCACCCATAATAATTTTGTACGTTGCTTCTTGAAACTTTGCGTTCAAATCAGCGCTCTTCTTCTTGTAAGTATCCGAATAGACTTCAAGTCCCATTGCGGCATTCGGCCATGGATATTTTTCGACAAGTGCTTTGTAATCCTCATTACGTTTAATTTCAGCTGGGCTAGTCCATAAATAGAGGTTGAAATCCGTTCCTGGACGTTTAAACAGATTGCTGTTCAGGTGGCGTGGCACGTCAGGCTCCCACTTATCGGTGATCTCGTACTTCCCTTCTGCGTTCTTCTTATAATGGACACCTTCGACACCATTCTTCATGACCTTCGTACCTTCCTCTGTGACCCACCAATCAAGGATTTGAAGAATGCGATCGATCTTCTCCTTACCCGCCTTCGCGTTGATAACCTGCTTGGTAAGGCCGATCGCCATATTCGTGTTTCCGCGAAGTCCCGCAGGTCCGGCAGGCGGAGCCATAGGAACGATAACCGGTTTCGTTTCAGGGAAGGTTTTTTTGACAGCTGACTCAATGTCATTGTAAGCGTTGTGGTACTGAAACAGACCCAGTTTATTCGACTTCATTAGATCTTCAATCTCAGGCGTCTTGCGAAGCACAAAGTCTCGATCCAACACGCCTTCACTATAAGCCTTCTTCATGAAGGCAAGATAAGCTTTATATTCCTCAACTTGCAACTGGTGCGGGATTAGTTTCCCATCTTTCTTTGTCCACTCGTTTGCAATGCCGAACGCATTACGGAGAGAGATGTTATTGGCTGCAAAGCCTACCGTGTCATTTTTGCCGTTCTTGTCTGGATCCTGTTTCGCGAACGCCTTGGCAATTTCATAGAATTTGTCAACTGTAAATTCATCTGCTGAAGGAAGCTTCATCCCGAGGTTATCCAGCCAGTCCTGTCGGATTTGCACCGTATCCCTAACAGTCCAGCTAATTTCAGGGAGACCGTACAGCTTTCCACTGGGGTTAAGTACTTTCACAGCTTCATGATCCATCGGGAAAGCTTTGCTTAGGTTCTTATATTCCGGTAGTACTCCCGATAAATCCATGAACGCGCCTTCACGCTGCCAAGTTATATACGTGTCACTGTATGCTCGATATAAATCCGGCAGAGAACCCGACGCCGCCATAACCTTCAATTTCTCGTTGTACTCAGGTCCGTTAATAAGCTGGAGCTTAATGTCAACATTAAATTTTTCATTTAAATACTTGATAGTTGGGTGATCTTCTGCCCATTTCGGACCACTCCAGTACTGAGCAGCTATCGTAATCGGGATTCTTTCTTTATTTTTCCCGGAATCTGACGATGTACTTGCACTCGGTGCGTTTCCACCGTTATCGCCAGATGAACAACCTGCGATCAGGCTAAGGGCAAGAAAGGATCCTGTAACCGTCTTTGTTAGCTTCATTTAGAGTAACACTCCCCTTGGTTATATTCTCTTGACAATGTTAAGTATATAACTTCCCTTAGCCCAGAAAATTGTACAATCTCACGAATTGTTATACGATTTGTGAAAAGGAATTCTCACCGAAACGACTGTTCCCTGCTTAGGAAAGGAGTGGATGTCGATGCCATACCCTTTTCCGTAATAAAGCACTAACCGATGATGAACGTTAGTGAGTCCAAGCGATTCATATGATTTCATTCCCTGCTCTATCTGATTCGTAATGGTTGCCAACCGTTGTTTCAGGTTGCGTAAAATGGTTTCATCCATACCTACACCATTGTCCGCAATCTCGATAATCAGGTCATTACCGTCGGGATATGCACTGACAAGCACAGCAGCCTTTCCGTTACGGGGTTCAACCGCATATTTCACCGCATTCTCGACAATGGGCTGTAAAGACAGCTTGATAATAGGTGTTAGCAAATACTTCTCATCCACATAAACTTTGCTTTCGAAATGTTTGGTAAAACGTATATGAATGATCTCCAGGTATTTCTTAAGCTTCTCCAGCTCCTCCTCAAGACTAATCTCCTTCGGCTCCAACCTTGCGGTAAATCGATATAAGGATGCTAAATTTTCTGCCATTTTCTCTATCCTAGGAACTCCCTCCAAGAACGCGATACTCTTGATGATATCCAAGGTATTGTACAAGAGGTGAGGGTTGATTTGATTTTGAAGTGCTTGAATCGTCGCCTCTTTCTGAAGCAGCTGCATCTGGACCTCCTTGAGCTCCATACTGTACAGCGTATTGACAAGCTCATTCAGTCTCTCCGCCATACGATTAAAACTTACACTCAGCAGTTGTATTTCGTCACGCCCTGGCGTAACAGGCGCCCGGACGGATAAATCTCCGGTCTGCAGCTTTTCCATCGCTTTCTTCAGCTGCATCATTGGACGCGTAATCCGATTAGCTGCAATCGGTACAGCTATGATAATAAGCAGAATGAGCAGCGCCATGACGACGATTGCGGAAATTTGAGCGATTGCCAAGCCTGTCGCCATTTCCTTCAGCGGCACTAATGCGATCGTCTTCCATCCTGTGAGGTTTGAGATGCTATAGGAAACAAGATATTCTTCCCCCCGCCATTGCTGCAGGGAGTTTGGCTCATCCAGCGTAAGCCAGGAAAGCTCCGTGTCTTCAATTGGAGATGAGAGCATATTAGAGCTAGGGTGATAGACGATTCTTCCATCTGTTGACACCATAAAGATATAACCGGTTTTGCCAATGCGCATGCTCCCGATCATATTCTTGATCTCGGTCAATCCCATTTGCAGCACAAGGCGGCCCGATATCTTTGTATTATTCACGTCAAAAATCGGAATGGCAGCTTCAATAAGAGGAATATTGCCACCGTCCCTGTACATAGTGGGAAATATTTCCAATTTGGGGCTTGGTGGCATCTGATACCACGGTTGTCTTGCCAATTCGGTATCTGTTGTCGTTCCTGACGACTGCAAAACATTTCGATCCTTTGATATTAGATACATGTTCTCGATTTCTGGATAATTAAACGCAATATACTTATTGAGAATCTCTTTGATCATAGCCTGCTTTTCGGGCCCCACCGAGGACGCATCTCGAAGCCAATCCTGAATTATGGACGAGTCCCCTATCTGCAGGAGTACACTTGAATAACGTAATACCCCTGCATTCATGGCATACGTTGATTTAGCGATTTGCTGAAAATAGATTTCCAATTGATGGTTAAGACTTTCGGTCGTGGTTTCTGCGATGTTGTAGAAATCCTGCTGGGTCGAGCGACTATAATAATAATGAGAGACATAATTCATTAACAATACTGCGATCATGGCTATGCTGATAAAACTTAGAATGATTTTTTGTTTCAAGGACATGCGATAGAGAAAATGTTTCATGTTCATATCCCCAAATTCTTCCGATATTCATTGGGGGACATCCCCGTCATATTTTTGAAAACTCGTATAAAATAGGTTTGGCTCGAGAATCCAACTTCTTCGGCAATTGCGTATATTTTATCCTTAGAGTTTCGAAGAAGCTCCTTCGCCTTCTCCACTCGCACTTGGTTGATATAACTTATCAGCGATTCCCCGGTATATCTTTTGAAGAGGGCGCCGAAATGAGAGATGCTTAAATCTGTATACTCCGCCATTTGCGTAAGTGTGATGTCATCCTGATAATGGGTACGAATAAAATCACATGCGGATTTAATGATTTGTTTGAATTCCTTTTTATTACGTTCCGGATGAAGGAACCAGGCTTCTACCAATTTGCCCAGATGCGATCGAATTTCTTGATCGGGAACCCCGTTGAATTGAGCTATTGTCATATGCTCCGCTTCAATGCTGGCCAGCAAAGAGCAGATTTTGGACTCGATAATTCTAAGCAAGCTTAAGTAAGCGCCATAGTTCAAATGCTTGATGATTTGTATATCATCAATAAGTTTGTATATTTTTTTTATACCCTCCTTAGGGTCCAAATCATTGATTGTATCGAAATAAGTTTGGATACGAATCAAATAATGATTCATTTTCTCAATTTCCGTTAATTTCCCCATTGCATCCAACACAGCTTCCCGCAATTCATCCCGATTGACAGGCTTAAGGAGGTACTTATTCACACCGTAACTAATTGCTCTTTGCGCATATTGAAAATTTTCATACCCGCTGATGATAATAACGGCCATCGGGATTTTGTTCTCCGAAATATTTCGAACCAATTCCAGTCCATCCATTTCCGGCATCATAATATCCGTTATTAATACAGTTGGCCACAGTTGCTGAATCACGTGCCAAGCTTCAACGCCGTTCGTAACATCCCCTACTACTTTAATGTCATGTCCTATACTTTCTACCGCTTCGACAATAGCCGCTCTGATCCATGGTTCGTCCTCTGCCACTAGTACTTTTAACATATGAGCCTCCATACTTTTTTTATAAGAATAGCTTACTCTGTTCTTTCTTGGGAAGAACATTTCGAATATTAACTGTTACTCCAAGTCGAAGTCATTGATCTTACGGTGGTTGATGATTGCTAAACGATGAAGGTATCCTTTAAAAGACTCATTTGAATACATTTCTAAATGGTTAGAAAACCTCATTTCAATAATCTCTCCATTAACAAAAATACAATAAGGGTAGGCAATGTTCATATTCGCCTACCCTTATTGTATTTTTATTCAATTTTTTGCATAAATATTTCATTCCAACGAATTATGAAATAAATATTCCAAAGATATTTGAAACAATTCTAATTAATTATGGAATTTCACAAAAATTGTGATATTTCAAAATAAATTAGAAAACGGAGCCCGCAAACCCGCGGCGCTCCGTTTTGGTTGTTTCAGAATTGTTTAGAATTTAAAGAACTCCGCGGTGAAAATGAGTGTTTATTGCAGAATTCGTTAGAAAAAATATTTAGTAATATTTTTTACTTATGCATAATTATACAAAGCATTATATGATCCTAATCATTCCTTCAATATTGTTATTAATTGGCTGTAATTACGACCGTCTTTTTTGAGGCATCCCATTTAACCTCTGCTCCTAATGCTTCACTGACAAGTCTAATAGGGACAAATGTACTGCCGTTGATTATTTGAACTTCTGTGTCTAGCTCCTTTACTGCCCCATTAATTTCCATCTTTTTAGAACCTACCTGAAGTTTTAATGACAAATTTGATTTAGTTGCAACAACAGAACGAGTATCACTCTCCCATGTTACTTTTGCATGTAGCGCCTCGAATATTTTCCTCATAGGAACATATATTGACCCTTTCATATTTTGAGGATCTTCTTCAGTCGAATATTCTTGAATTTTACCATCTATCTCTACAAATATGTGATCACCATAAGAAGTGACCACCCCATTCTCTTGTCTAACCATTAACCAATTCAAAGAATCTTCACTGATAGGATTATTAGCTACATATATTTCCCAAAGTTGATTTTGACTTTCTAAAATTGAAATATCCGATAAATCATTATTAATAAGAGATATCCTTCTCAGATCCGTTTGTGAGGACAAAACTGATATATTAGAGATGCCATTCCCATCCAAATAAAGTGATTGCAATTTATTAACTTTTTCTAATGGCATTAAATTAGCAATACGATTATTTTGTAGTTCTAGTGAAGATAATTTAGTTTGACTTTCAATTCCCTTGAGATTGCTAATCATATTATCATTTAAAGTGAGTATTGAAAGCTGCGCTAGGGTTTCTAGAAAATCAAGTGAATTAATTCCATTATGATCTAAATAGAGTGAGTTTAACTTAGGCAATTTAGCTAATGGATCCAAATTAATAATCGGATTATAACTAAGTTTTAGAAACCGTAATTGTTTCAAAGAACTCATTGGTGTGATATCTGTAATCTTGTTATGTTCTAAGTAAAGTGAATCTAATAGATCTGAATCATATAAAGGTGAAAGGTCCGAGATCTCATTTTTTGATAAAATCACAGTTCGAAGTTTCTTAAGCTTTAGAAGAACATGAATATCCGAAATTCGGTTATTATCTAGATCAAGCCTATAAAGATTAGTCAGATTCTCAAGAAAGCTAATATCTTTTAAATGTAGTGATCCTAAATTAAGATTCGTAAGATTTGTGAGTTGTTTTATTACACTTAAATCTTCAATCGGATTATTTGATAATTCTAAGCCGCCTAGTTTGTTGAGTCCGCTTAATGAGTTAATATCTTTTATTAAATTATCTTGAACACCCAAGTAGCCCAAATTGAGCAGACTTCGTATTGAACTTATATCTTCAATTTGATTTTCCTTAAGATCAATAAATTTTAATGAATGAAGTTTCGACAATGGGGAAATATCACTGATTTGATTATGATAGGCAGTAAATCGTTCTAATTGTTTGAAATCTTGTAGAGGGGAAAGATCAGAAATTTGATTATCAGCTAAATTTAATTCCTTTAGTTGTGAAGCTCCTTTAAGGAAACTAATATCAGTAATATTACTCGCAGCTAAATCTAAAACTTCTAACTGTTTCATTCTCCCCAATAATTCCATATTACTTAATTTATTGTATCGAAGAGTTAATACTCTAAGATTCTTCAAACCCAAAAGTGGACTAATATCTTCGATTTCATTTACTGCTAAGAATAAATTTCTTAAATTAGTCGCATGCTCCAATCCATTTAAATTAGTAATCCCTTGCCAAGTTGTAGGCCCTAATGTAACCAATTTATCCATGTCAGCTTGTGTTAAGGGAGAATCGTCTTTTTTAAGTTGTTTTCGAATCACTCTATCTAGTGCAGGGTCTTCAAGAGTAACAACACTACTTCCGTCAGCTGACACAGTAAGTGGAAGGATTAATACAAAAATCCATATAAAACTTATAGATATTATATTGAATAGGGATTGCTTTTTCACAAAATGAACCTCCAATATAAATATTTGATAGCACGATATAGTAATTCGAGTTGTCTCACTTTATTCCTTTTTAGGGAAAGTTGGGAAATGAAAAATAATACACTTATTGGAAAGCTCGGTTGTCAATTATCCCTATATATTAACCTGAAGGTAGGAATTCGAAAATTTAATTTAAATATGCGATATTAGTTGAATTTAAAGGCGATACATTGCCGAAAAAAAAATTAATAAAGGAGCAGATGAGGAGTTATCTCATCTGCTTCTTTATTAATCTGAATCGATCCAAGTTTATGCCTTGTATAGCTAGCAGCCCCGCTCATAAAGTGTGGCTGGAGTATGTCTTGATTACAAAGTGGAAATAACTTGTTAGAAAAGGAGAGGAAGTTAAATAATGGAAATCTTATTCACTTTTTTAATTATCACTATTATAGGATTCGGTATCTACAAGTACAATTTGAAAGAAAAAGAACTTGTTTCTCTTCGTTCACTTTCCACTAAATTACTCAATACGAATCACCAAATGTATAAAACAATTGCAATGGGATTGTATTATCGGTTTAAAAAGGAAGACAAAAAAGAAGACGAATTAAACAAACAGGCCATCACTAGCAACTTTATAAAGAACAATCCTTATGAATTCGAATATTTTGTGGCCGATATTCTTGAAGGAATTTACGGAGGGACAACATACGTTACACAAAGTTCAGGGGATTTTGGGGTAGACATCGAACATCAACGGAGTAACGGTCTCTTTCTAGTTCAAGTAAAATGCTATAAAGATGATGTCCCGTTTGATCCAATTGCCATTATCCATTCTCAAATTGTAAAGCAGAATGCAAAAGGTGGCATTGTTGTCACCACAAGTGGATTTACTGCAAATGCGCAAACTTATGCAAATGAAGTAGATGTGGAATTGATTGACGGGCTTCAACTTGTTCATTTTTGGTCACTTTATTTGCAAAAACAAGCACATGAGATAGGTCATTCTAACAACGATACAAATGGCAATAACCGTGATTTGAAACCGGCATGAATTTAAAATATAACGATCTTTTGTAAAGAAACAAAATGAAAACAAAAAAAAAATCCAGGGCCTCCGCCCTGGATTTTTCATCAATTACATCTGCTATAGCCGCAGTTGATACAATTCTTACACCCTTCGCTGTTCACCAGCGAAGCCGATCCACACGACGTGCACAGATCCATCGCCGCGACACTCGTCGTGCTCGGAGCCGCGTGCCCGCCAACCCCTGCAGCGCCAGCCGCCGGCGCTGCCTCAACAACTTCACTCGTCGCGGTCACGTAGTTCCGCGCGTCGTCAGGCTCGCTCATCACTTCGTCGTGCTGCTCGAGCGCTTTGGCAACCGCATCTGCGATCGACTCGACGCGGTTGTTGCCAAAACCAATGGCGCCGGAGCCGCCAATGCCTTTCAAGTGCTTCACGAGCAACTTCACTTTGTCACCGTGATCGCCATAGCGCAAGAACAAGGAGCACACGCGCCCAAGTGCTTCGGACATCGCGAACACGTCGGAGCCAGCTTTTCCTACGTTAAGGAAAATCTCACTCGGCGTTCCGTTCATATCATTGATCGTGATATACGCCATACCGAATGGCGTATTCACTTTATAAGTAGCGCCACGCAGAATTTGCGGACGACGCTTGTATTGCTTATCGAAGCCTTGCTCCGTCTTAGCGTCCACATTCACAGCAAGTTTGCCAGAAATGGCAGCAAAGCTTTCTTTCTCCACAACAGCCTCTGCCGCAACAGCTACTGGAGCAACTTCCGGCTGAGCCTCCACTTTCGTTTCTTCCTTCTTATCCGAGCTTGTGCTTAATACCTGGACATCACGGCTGCCATCGCGGTAGATTGTTACACCTTTACAACCCAGATCATAGGCCAATTCATAGAGTCGTTTCGTTTCTTCAACCGTGAAATCAGCTGGACAGTTAGCTGTCTTCGAAATCGAGCTATCCACCCACGTCTGAATGGCTGCTTGTGCGCGAATATGGTCCTCAGCGGACAAGCTCATTGAGGTAACGAAATAATCCGGCAGATCTTGATCTGGATTCGCGTCTTTCCAATTCTGCGCAATCGGCACATACTGTTTATCGAAGCCTAGGCGACTTTGACGATAGTACTCGAATGCGAAGTAGGGTTCGATCCCTGTCGATGTGCCAACCATCGTCCCGGTACTTCCCGTTGGTGCTTGGGTAATTACTGTCACGTTACGCATACCATTCTGATGAATGGCCGCTCCAACCTCAGGATATACCTCTGTCATTTTGCGCATAAAGCCGCTTTCCATAAATTTATCCTCGATAAAGGCTTGGAAGGATCCCTTCTCGCCTGCAATCTCAGATGAAGCTAGATACGCTTCTCTCGCCATGAACCCATATATCTTGTCCAAGAACTCGAGTGATTCAGGGCTGCCGTACCGTATTTTCAAAAGAATCATAAGCTCCGCCAGACCCATCGTACCTAATCCTACCCGGCGCTCATTTTGCTGATTCACCCGATTTTCTTCAAAATGATACGGTGTTTTGTCAATGACATTATCCAGAAAACGCGTTGAATAGCGCACGACGGTAGCAAGCTCTTTCCAATCGACGTCGTGCTTCTCTGCATCATAGAACTTCGATAGATTGATCGCTGATAAATTACAAACACCCCAAGCCGGAAGCCCCTGTTCCCCACATGGATTCGTACAAATGATTGGATTGAAGTACCAACTGTTGGACATCTGATTGTAATATTCCAAGAAAACTACGCCAGGCTCAGCGGATTTCCATGCCGACTCAATAATCGAATGCCAAACATCACGCGCGCGAACCGTGCGATAAGGTTTAACCGCCTTGCCTAATTTCTTCCACGCATCTAAGTTACCATCCCATAACTCATTGTACTCTGGATCTGTCGTATCCGGGAACACCAGTTCCCACTCCAAATCTTCCTTCACTGCTTTCATGAAGCCATTGCTGACACACACGGATAAGTTAGCATTCGTAATCTGCCCCATGGTGGACTTTACTGTAATGAAATCCTCCAAATCCGGATGCCAATCATTAATCATCAGCATTAACGCCCCACGACGGCTGCCACCTTGCTCGATCAATCCTGTCGTATAACTAAATAATCCGCCCCAAGAGACAGCACCGCTGGACGATCCATTTACACCTTTCACCACAGAACGTCTTGGACGAAGCGAAGACAGATTGATCCCAACGCCACCACCGCGTGACATAATTTCCGTCATTTCGGTCAACGTGTTCATAATCCCACCGCGACTATCCTTCGGTGAAGGAATAACGTAGCAATTGAACAAAGTCAATTCATCACTCGCATCCGCGCCTGCTGCAATACGGCCCCCAGGTACAAGTTTCCAATCGTTCAGAATATATCTGAACTTCTCCGTCCATTCCTGACGCTTCTCCGCTGTCTTCTCAACCGAAGCCATCGCGCCTGCCAAGCGATCCCACATTTCTTCCGGTGTTTTCTCCATATTTAACGTTAGTTTCTCAACTGCAGATTCCACGGTTTCCCCACTGCGCGTTCGAACTTTCACGGTATTTCCTTCACGACTAATAATTTCGCCAACCTCTTTAGCTGGGAATTTAGGATCATCCTTGGTCAAAACGAGGACGGTATCCCCCACCTTCGCATGACTCGTATCTGCGTTCTTAAGTGCGTAGCGATCCAAAAAGATTTTCTCACTTAATCCCGTTAACTTCTTGCTCTCATAAACATTCCCCATGCCATAAGCCTCCCAATAGACTACATATTCAGCTGCATTTAAGATAGTCGCTACAAGAGTTAGTAGCCCTTATTTCTCAATATATGGTAGTGCCAAATTATTATACTACACAACATATGGATGTACCATTGGCAAAAGAACCAAATTCACTCTAGTCACGAATATACTAGCTTTTGACGCGTCTCTCATCCTTTGTTAACCTATAAGTAGGATACCACATCAGGGCATTATTTAGAACATATGTTCCATAATTATTTTATTCCTAAGGAGTGTACCCACATGTATTTTTATAAAAATGAATTCGTACATAAACAAGACATTCAAATCTCACCTGATGATCGCGGCTATTACTTTGGTGATGGTATTTATGAAGTGTTTCGCGTCTACAATGGACAGATTTATGAAGGCCCCGCACATATGCAGCGACTCGAACGAACAGCTAGTGAAGTACGCCTTCCCTTACCGCATACGAGTGAAGAAATCCTATCTATATTAAACAAGCTCATTCAACACAACAACCTCATCGAAGGAACGGTTTATTTGCAAATCACTCGCGGAGAGGCTCCTCGCGCGCATCCATTCCCGACACAGGCTGAGCCGGTTTTACTAGCCTATTGTACTGAGGTCAAGCGTCCTTTAGCCACCATTCAGAATGGCATCAAAGCCGTTACACAACCTGATATTCGCTGGTTACGGTGCGATCTCAAGACCTTAAATTTGCTGCCAAATGTCCTAGCGAAGCAAGCTGCACTTGATCATGGTGTACAAGAAGTCGTGCTTCATCGAGAAGGAACTGTCACCGAATGCAGCGCATCGAATCTGATGATGGTAAAAGATCAGGTTCTCTACACGCATCCTGCCAATCATTTAATTCTGCATGGTATTACACGTGCTGTCGTACTCCGAATTGCGCATGCCTTACAACTACCAGTCAAGGAAGAATCTTTCACAACGGAACAACTTCTACAGGCGGATGAAGCTTTCATCACAGGCACGACGGTAGAAATTACACCAATCCTTCAAATAGACGGCCAATCGATTGGTTCTGGTTCACCTGGTCCAACAACACAGAAACTTCAAGCTGAATTCGAACGAACCTTTCTTAACTAAAAGACTTCCACTATCCCCAACATTACAAGGGCAGCCTTAGTCATCTCATTAGGCTTCTAAGGCTGTCCTCCTTATTGCGTACAAGCCTCCTCCCTTCATTCGCAAGTCGTCATTCCCCTCCCGACAAATCTTTACAAATAAATCACAAATTCGGATAAAACAATTGACGGAAACCCCATGAGCCAATTAAACTATGGTTAATTATAAAAAGAACTTGGGCACCTCGTCTCTCACGCTTTGCTGAACGAAAGCGTTAAAGTGGTGGGAGAGCAATGCGTCCAAGCAACATCTGGGAACTTAGAGAGGGGTAATTTTGTTGAAAAAGAAAGCACTCACATCCATCGTATTATCAGCAGCTATTATGTTAGTCGCAGGTTGTGGTCAAAAAGCTGAGCCAACACCTGCAGCAGGTGGCGCAGCCTCAACTACTCCGGCAGCTACAGCAGCCGCATCCAAGACTTACAAGATCGCGATTTCACAAATTGTTGAACATCCATCATTGGATGCAACACGCCAAGGTTTCCTTGCAGCACTTAAAGATGCAGGTATCGTAGAAGGCACGAACTTGAAAGTTGACTTCAACAACGCACAAGGTGATCAACCGAATAACTTATCCATCGCTCAAAAAATTGCTTCCGCAGACAACGATCTAGTACTTGGTATTGCGACGCCATCCGCACAAGCAGTCGTGCAGCAAGTGAAGAAGGCTCCAGTTCTTTTCGCAGCTGTTACTGACCCTCTTGCAGCTAAAATTGTAACCAACGTGGACAAGCCAGGCGGTAATGTATCCGGAGCTTCCGATACGAATCCAATGGCCATCGCCCAATTGATGGACTTCGTTGCAGCTAACATGCCGAAGATTAAGACAGTTGGTCTTGTCCTGAATGAAGGTGAACCAAACGCTGTCATTATGGCCAAAAATGCCGAACAATCTTTAACCAAGCATGGCATCAAGCTCATTAAAGCACCTGTTACGAACACATCAGAAGTTAAACAAGCTGCACAGTCCCTTGTTGGTCGTGCAGACGCATTCTTGATTACGCTTGATAACACGGTTGTTAGTGGTGTGGATGGTATCATTCAAATCGCGAACGATAAGAAGATCCCATTCTTCTCCAGTGACCGTGATACCGTTGAAAAAGGAGCTTTCGCAACAGTTGGCTTCAAATACTATGATCACGGCTACCAAGTAGGCCAAATGGCTGTCGACATCCTCAAAAATGGTAAAAAACCAGCAGACATGAAAGTAACTGTACCTGACAAAATGGATCTCATCCTAAACCTAAAAGCAGCTAAAGCACAAGGCATCGAAGTATCCGATGCGATGAAAGCTGCAGTAAAAGATAAAGAGAAAAATATTATTCAGTGAGTAGAAAGACACTAAAGGGGTGAACGTCACTTTCGTTCACCTCTTTTTTTCAAAGTTAGGAGGAATAATGATGATGGATTCTATGACTGGTGCCGTCGAGCTAGGACTTCTCTATGCGTTGATGGCGCTAGGTGTTTATATTACGTTTCGTATTCTTGATTTCCCCGATCTAACCGTGGACGGTAGCTTTACAACAGGCGGTGCCATTGCTGCGATTCTGATTGCAAATGGCTATTCACCGCTTCTTGCTTGTTTAGCCGCTTTTGCAGGTGGACTTGTGGCTGGTGCTTGTACAGGACTGCTTCATACGAAGGGTAAAATTAATGGGCTGCTGTCCGGGATTCTCATGATGATTGCCTTGTACTCGATTAATATGCGAATCATGGGCAAGCCTAACATTTCGCTTCTAGGAGTAGATACGTTGTTTACTTCCATGTCACCAATTACTGTTGTTTTGATCATTGTGATTGTATTCAAATTGTTGCTCGATGCGTTCCTGCATACCGATCTGGGTCTTGCCCTCCGTGCAACCGGGGACAACGCACGCATGATTCGCAGCTTCGGTGCCAATACGGACCGAACCACGATTCTAGGCTTGAGCTTGTCAAATGGATTAGTGGCTTTATCCGGTGCACTTATTGCGCAGCAATCAGGCTTTGCCGACATCTCGATGGGTATCGGGATGATCGTGGTCGGACTAGCTTCCGTTATTATTGGGGAAGCGATTTTTGGGGCTCGCTCCGTTTTCCAAGCGACGCTTGCTGCTGTACTCGGTTCCATCGTGTACCGAATCGTTGTCGCATTGGCGCTTCGAGTCGAGTGGCTGAAAGCGTCCGACTTGAAGTTAATTACCGCGATTATCGTCATTATCGCGCTTGTTCTGCCTTCGGTACAGCGAGCGATCAAACAAAAAGCGAATGCGAAGAAGCGCTCTGCTGAGCTCCTCGAGCTCGCGCTGCAAATGAACAAAGGAGGTGAGCGATAATGCTGCAGCTCTCGAACGTTTCCAAACTCTTTAACCCTGGTTCTGCCGACGAGAAAATTGCGCTCATCGGTATCAACCTAACTCTGAAGCCCGGTGACTTCGTCACGGTCATCGGCAGTAACGGCGCCGGTAAATCGACGCTGATGAACATCATTTCCGGTGTCATGACGCCTGACGCCGGCGAAGTCGCTATCAATGGTGAAGTTATTCACCATCTGCCTGAGTACAAGCGCAGCCAGTGGATCGGCCGCGTCTTTCAAGACCCCATGGCGGGGACCGCTCCTCGTATGACCATCGAGGAGAATCTCGCCATGGCGTATGCCCGCGGCAAGAAGCGCGGGCTCAGCTTCGGCACCAACGCGCGGAAGCGCGCGCTGTTCCTGGAACAGCTGCAGCGCCTCGGTATCGGCTTGGAAAGCCGTCTGCGCGCGAAGGTCGGTCTGCTCTCCGGCGGCGAGCGACAAGCCCTCAGCTTGCTAATGGCAACCTTCACCGAGCCGCAGATTCTGCTGCTTGATGAACATACAGCCGCGCTTGATCCCGCGCGGGCTGAACTGATCACACGATTGACTGAGGAAATCGTGCGCGAAATGAAGCTGACCACACTCATGGTCACGCACAATATGGAGCAAGCGATTCGTCTCGGCAACCGCCTGATCATGATGGATAAAGGTCGCATCATTCTTGATGTGAACGAGGAACGGAAGAAGAACCTCACGGTAGCGCAGCTGCTTGGCGAGTTTGAGAACATCAGCGGCAATAAGCTAGCAGATGACCGAGTCGTACTCGGGTAATTAAAGAAGGACAGTCATTAGCGTAGATTATTCTACCTAATGGCTGTCCTTTTATTTGGAAGTATTCCGATGAATCAGCTAACTGTAAAAACTCCAGTTATATTAGATCATTTTCAGTCAATTGCTTGAATAACTGGAGAACCTACAGCTAATCCAGCGAGTTTTGACCAAGCAGCCAAGATTGGCTGATATTACCTGTAATAAATCCATTTATTCTTAAATAATTAGCCATTTCTTCTAATTTAACTACATAAAATCCATTTATTCTACATCACCATCATGGCAAGGCATTTCTACCTGGCCAACCTTGCGCAACCATTAACGCCGTAAATTCCACTCATCCGTGCCGTATTTCTCGGAAACAAGACGCTCCGTAAGTTCAACCTCATAGTCCGTCAACGACGACTCGACGAGTTCGACACCTAGGCCTAGCCCGATTTCACGCCGGAACGCTTCCTCAACTTCGCCTAGCGTAACTTCCGCTTTCCCTTGCGCACGCAGCAATTCATTAATCGCCACCGCTTTCTTCAGAAAGCTTTGTTTCATGCGATCTGCCACCTTCTCATTGGAGAAGCGCAGCAACCGAAATAATTGATCCGTATCCATATCCAGCAAGATCGAGCCATGCTGCAACACAACGTTTTTCTGCCTAACCTGCGCGCTGCCAGCGACTTTGCGACCTTCCACAACCAACTCGTACCATGAAGGTGAATCGAAACATGCCGCAGAGCCAGCGGAGGCATACTTCTCTTTTTCCTCCTCGCTGGCCAACTGCACCATTTCTGCTGCTAGGCCTAGCGCACGAAACCCTTGCAATAACCCCTCACTCAACACGCGATAAGCCTCTGTCACATTGCGGGGGATGCCTGGATAATCCTCAGCTACGATAATGCTATACGTCAGCTCTTTATCGTGCAGCACAGCTCTCCCTCCAGTGGGCCGTCTCACAAATCCGATTCCCTCGTTCGCTACCGCTTCCTGATCCACTTCTGCCGCCTTTTGAAAATAACCAATAGATAATGTAGCAGGATTCCATCCATAGAAACGCACCGTTGGCGGAACTTTGCCTTCACTGTGTGCGGTAAGTATCGCTTCATCTAAAGCCATATTTTCAGCAGGAGATCGATCCCCTGTATGTATAAATCGCCAAGCTGTCATCTCATTCGACTTCCTTTCGTGTAGAACGTCACTTTTTCCCAAAAACTAATCTCTATCATAGCATATTCAAGTTCAGCGTTCGACCTCTGACAACGTCCCCTAGTAAAACTCTTACATGGGAAAAGTTATGAAAGATTCTTCTCTGGACATACTAACAAGTATGCGACGTTTGCGAGGGTAGGCGCAGTATCAGAACGTTTAGGAGGGCAAAGCCATGCGTCAACATGATCAGCAAGAGAACATTCGCCCCATTCATAAACAGCTGGATATGCATTTTGAGAGGGACTGGTTTACCGAGCTGGACAATCGTGTACGTGGAGGAGGTCCTTGGGATGACTGGACCTTATATCAGCTTGCCTACGAATCGGAAGAATCGGGGCTTATTTCTACGTTTGATGATATGCAATGCCTTGCGCATTTAGGGACCTTAGAACCTATGGCGCATCAGATTGATACAGCGAAACGAGTGCTCAACGAGATGCGTGGACGTGCCATTTTGGCCGATGAGGTTGGACTTGGGAAGACCATTGAAGCTGGTTTAATTTTAAAAGAATACATGATCCGCGGGCTTGTCCGTAAAACACTCATCCTTGTACCCGCTTCCCTTGTGCTGCAATGGGTTCGGGAATTGAATACCAAATTCGGCATCCCTGCCGTTGCGCATAAGAAAGCCTACATGTGGCAGCAAGCTGACATCATTGTCGCCTCGATGGACACTGCCAAAAGGGAGCCGCATCGCGAGATTGTGATGGGCCTTGAATACGATATGCTCATCGTCGATGAAGCGCACAAGCTGAAGAATAAGAAAACGACTAACTACACGTTCGTCAACGAGCTGCGCAAAAAATACTGCCTGCTCCTCACAGCTACGCCTGTGCAGAACGATCTCAAAGAGCTTTACAACCTGATTACTCTGCTGAAGCCAGGTCAGCTTGGCGGGCAGAACAGCTTCAAGAGCAACTTCGTTGTTGGCAAACGGACACCGAAGAATGAGATACAGCTGCAGCAAGAGCTTTCTAAGGTGATGATCCGTAACCGTCGAGGAGACGGGGGTGTTCACTATACGAAGCGGATTGTACGTAATATTCCTCTCACACTCTCGGATGATGAGCAGGCGCTCTATGATGGGGTTACGAATTTCGTACGAACACGCTATTCCGAAAGTGGTGGCGATCTCAGCTCCATGCTTTCGATGATTACGCTTCAGCGTGAGGTCTGCAGTTCGCGAGACGCTGTATTTATTACGCTTGTGAATTTATTTAAAAAGACAGCCGAAGACTCGCCAGTACGTCCTAAAATCTGGGAGCTCGTCGAGCTTATTCGCAGCATTAAGTCCAACAGCAAAGCAGAAACGACGATGCGACTTATCCAAGACATCAATGATAAAGTCATTATTTTCACGGAGTATCGGGCATCCCAAGAATATTTATTGAACTATCTTAAGGAACATAAGATTACGGCCGTCCCCTATCGCGGTGGCATGAATCGCGGCAAAAAAGACTGGATGATGGATTTATTCCGAAATCGGGTACAAGTACTTATAGCTACCGAGGCGGGTGGCGAGGGTATTAATCTGCAATTTTGCCACAACATGATCAACTTCGATCTGCCGTGGAACCCAATGCGCGTGGAACAACGGATCGGTCGGGTTCATCGCCTCGGGCAAACGCATGATGTGAACATTTACAACTTATCCACAAGGAATACCATTGAAGAACATATCCTTTCGTTATTGCACGAGAAAATCAATATGTTTGAATTAGTTATTGGGCAGTTGGATACGATTTTGGAGAAAATTGAGAAACGCGGCTCGCTTGAAACATCCCTGTTCCGCATGGTGATGGAAGCCGGCTCCGGCGAGGAAATCCGTCGTAAAATCGATGAGCTCGGACATTCCATCAGCGAAGTAAGAGAAGAGATCGAACAAAATCCGCAATATGGCGCCAAGTTCCAAGATATTCTTGATGCTGTAGGCGGTTCCCAAGGTATGGAGGTGGGCCCATGAATAAACGAAACATCCACTCGTTCGTGATGCGATTTCTGGAAGCCTACGATTGTCAGATTCTAGAGAAAACACCTGCCTCAGTGACGGTTAAGCTCTCTCCCGAGGCAGATCGGGAAATGACGGGCCGACCTTACTATTGGAGCTTCATTGAGCGAACAGGTGCTGCTGCGGAAACAATGACGTATAAATTCGTGATCGATCCCGAGCAAATGAAGCTGGAGACGAAGCCGAAACCCGCTGCTATAACCGCTGTCCAAAGCCCTCCGTCCACTGGCTACGGGCCATCTGGTACAGGCAGTGCTGGTGCTCCTGCAGGTAGTGCGCCGGACAGCATACTCGGCCGTTATTTCGGCTTCGTTCCGACGACCATCACTACACGTGTACCACAAGATGATGTCACTTTCGGCAGCCGACGACTTGACCAGATCTTCGGTATCGTCCGCGAGCGTGGTCGGTTCATACATGTATTCGAAGAACCCTTCCCGACAGGTGCGACGTATCATGCCTCCCTCGTCTACAATACGTGGCTCTGTGTGAACTACAAGGTTGAGCTTCTTTGTGATCGCAAACGTACAGAAATTCATTCCCTTGCGATTCAGCTGGGCACCGGTGAAATTCGCGAGCATTTTCATAAGCAAATGCTAACAAAAAGTCTGTCGCCGAAGCTCCCTGCGAATAGTCACATTTTACCGGATACGATTTCAATTCCGAAGGCCATCAATGCCCTGGAAATGATGCTCGAGCGCAAGGTCAGCACCTACGACCACCGCTGGGCCGATGAAGCGAATGCCCGGCATCGCAGTGAAATCGATCGTGTGGAAGGCTACTACAACGGCCTTTTACTTGCAGCAGAACCTGACAAAAGAGATGAAATCGAAATTCAATGTCGGAATCGCTTGGAAGAGATCGATTGGCAGCATAAGCCACGGATTGCTGTATCCGTCATTAATGGCGGACTATTTCACTTAAATGCGAGCCGAATCGCATCCAGAAACTGACGCAAGTCGCTAAAACCTCGCAAATAACCCGCAACAGGTTCTAACATTCTTTTTAAGGCATACGCATTACAATAGTCACATACACTAAGAGGTTAGCGAGAGGCAGGTGAACGAAGATGAAGTCGTGGACCACTTGGACAGCCACTTGTATTATTTTGTGCAGTATTGGCTTCATGCCCTTACACACTTCAGCTGTTGACAACATAGGCGGGACAAGCCCTACGCAGGCGCAAGTGAAGGAACCTAAAGCAGCAGCTTCAGCACCAGACTTGACGAGTACATCATCATTCGGTTCAACAATCAGTAAGTGGCAGTCGACGCTTGCGAAGGAAGATGGTTTTGCAGGTTGGCTGAACGCACGCTGGAACAGCTATCCACTTGGACCTGGCACCCATGGTTGGGTCGTCATCCTCACCGATCAAGGTCAAGAAGTGGGCTACATGATTGTGCATGCCACCGACTCTGGCGGTTTCCGTTTGACCGAATATGGGACAGGCAAATCTCCGCTCTTTAGTTTAGCTACGTTGTATCGCTCTTTGATACAACAAGAACTCATCCCTTCAGGAACTTTATACGACGATTTTGTGCAAAATGAAACGATCATTGAAGACCGCTTATATATGGATACCCTTACTTCTGTTTGGAAAATCGCCCTGGATGACGAGACCTATTATCTCGACGCCAAATCAGGGGAATTGCTTCCGCTGACGGAGGACCCAACGCCACGCACGGCGTATGATTTGAGTGTCTCAACCGATTTATCGCATGGTACTGCTCAAAGCTTGATACGCCCCCCATTTGATCCCTATGAACGGATGCCTTGGATTAAAGGCACACCCTTGCAAGTGTCAACCTTGCCTGAGCTCAAGATTGCCCTTGAGCAGCAAGGTGATCTAACTTACGTCACGGAGTTGTATGATGGTCAGGTGACGATGCCGTTAACTGTGTTAGGTTATCAACAATGGATATATGGGGATAACTATCTCATACTCGAACATGATGGCCCGCGGTATGTAGGATTGGATGCTTCGCTAGCGCTTGGGAAGATCTATCCGTAATCAGAGGGAACTAAACTGCTATCTGTTTCACAATAAAAAGTGGCTGATCACAAGTAGAAGATTCTACAAGTGACCAGCCACTTTTTGCACATGTAACCACACTCATCATTTTCTCGACTTCGTCCGCCCAAACAACATCCGCGTTGCTAATGGCAGCATCCCAAACCACCGTGTCTGCCAACCCTCACGTTGTTCCTTCATCGATGCCTTGGCTTGTTGACGAACTTCCTTCGGTGTGTCGATATAGGTAACGACTTGTTGGGTTATGTACTTCACAAGATCATCGCTTTTTGCCATACGCCCACCTGCCTTTTACCCTTATTGTTACCAGAGCAACAAGGCTTTAAACTACACGAAGACAGGTGGCGGGCCGCTTACTTATTGCCATTCACCCTGGTCTTCCGCCGCTCTCAGCAATAATTTTATCTGCAAAGGATTTTATCGTGCCACAGCCTAACAGCATCGGCTTATTATCGCATTGCAACAGCAAGGTTTGAGCATTCGTATCCCAGGCATATTGGAAGCCAACATTCATGCTGACGACTGAAATCGTAAATTTGCCTGATGCTGTGTTAGGAATAGCAAACCCCTGCCTCCTGCCTACCTGCTGCAATGCTCTGAATACGGAAGGCGAAATCCCTTTATACATCCATGTGCTACAAGTTGCCATAGGTCTTCTCACCTCTTTCAATTAGGATCATTAAATTGTATGAGGCAAGAGCATAAATCGTGCTTATTTCAATAAAAAGCCTATTTTCGAATCGTTGCAATTGCTTCTAATCTCGTCCAACAAACATAAGCTAGAGTAACTAGAGAGAGAAAGAGGTGTTGGTTTGAATGTGGGAACTAATGCTTGCAACCGAGCAACTTGAAGTTTATATGGATGAAGTCAATCTAAGACTCGAGATCCGATTGAAGTCAGAACGGGATTCTTCCCCTTTAACAATTCGTATGAACCATACAGATTTGACCCAGTTAATCTATACCCTGCTGGAAATCAATCGCAGCTTTCGAGGAGATATTCCTTTTTTTCATACGAAAAAGCTGCCAGGCAAAGCTTAACCGGGCAGCAAAAAAAGCACGATGCACTCCACCACCTTCCAGTGGTTCGGAGCCATCGTGCTTTTTTCTCATCGAATGTAGATCCGATGTTTAGTTTCTGTTGATTCCCGCGATAGAAGCGATGAATCGCAAAATGTATAGGAACAAGTTAATAAAATCAAGATAAATATTCAATGCAGCAAGTGGAACGGCTTCCGCTGCGACACCGTTACGATACTGTGCTACATCATAGAGCACCCAGCCGCTGAAGATCAGAATCCCCACCATGGACCATACCAAATTCATCATGGATCCAAAGTGTAAGAACATGCCGAGCACACTCATTAGTACAAGTCCAATCGTTCCTGCAAATAAGAATCCACCTAAGAAGCTAAAGTCACGTTGGGAGCGGTGAGCATAGAAGGCCAATGAGCCAAAAATCGCTGCCGTTGCAAAAAAAGCACCCGACACCACACTAGCCCCCAGTTGACCGCCGTACGCCATGATGACCGGATATAGCGTTACCCCCGAAATGGCTGTAAATGCGTAGAGAAAGCCGTAGCCAATATTTTTGCCGCGAATACGAATCACGATAGCGGCTACCAGCATCGCGACCTCTGCAATGACGAAAAGCATAACCATGGATGGCGGTACAACCATCGCTCCGATCAATGTTCCAAGAAATGAAACCAATAGGGAAATGGCAAACGTTTGAAGCACATGTGCAAAGCTGCCGGATTGTGTAATCGTAACGGTTCTATCCATCAAATTCAGCTCCTTTAGATATAAAGAAATGTACAATCTATCCTATGTATTATACCTGTAATTCATGAAAACCGCTACAGGGGTACTGTTGGACATGAAAACACCCTTCTCTGAGAAGTCAGAAAAGGGTGTTTCGAGCGATGCGATCAAGAGGACTCGAACCTCCACGGGGGTAAGCCCACACGGACCTGAACCGTGCGCGTCTGCCAATTCCGCCATGATCGCGTTTACAAAATTAATATACCATGTGACGCAAAAGCTCGTCAATGAAACTTTTGTCACTAGGTATAATTTGGTGACCACTTCCTAAACCTAATCCCAAAGGAGGTATGACCTATGAATGAAGAAGAAATCAAAGCACTAGAGCCGAAATATACGGGCAATCAGCGTCATTTGACCGAGGGTGAAGCAGAGGGGATCGTCCATGATCCGAATTTCAAAAACGAAAATGAAGATGACGATCTCTCTGATATCGACGCGCTAGCGGCAGGACTCGGTTATGGTGTGTTCCGCAGAACGTAGCTAAACCAACTGCACAAACGAGGAGGGCTCCTAACCATCAAGCTGGCGAGGGCCCTCTTTTTGCATTTTTAAAAAGCGAAACGTTCTTCGGTGACTTTTCAGTCCAAAAGGTTGCCTTTTCGCACGCACTCAGTCATTTAAGCCGATCTGCACAAAATAAGTGCACTTTCGCATCTTTGCCCGTTACCCCTGCGAATGCGCCGCAGTGCGCTTGCTCATTTCAAGCTCATATAACTGGCCAGAAGCTAGGATAGCTTCATGCACCGTTCTACCAATCAAGTACCCCACCGTCGTTGCTGTACCTGCATAGCGGAATGTGGTTCCTCTGCCCGTAGTCGCAATCAACACGGCATCTGTCGTCGTTCCTGTTGCGATTTGACCACCCACGGTAATATGCAATGACTGCAAAGCGGCAGCTTTCGCTTCCGTCGCGGTAATAACCGCATTTACCATCGCCGCATCCGTCAAATGACCTTCGATGACAATAATCGTATTAATCGTTCCTGGATAGAGCGAAGTGGCTGGTAATATTGCTCCTGCTCGTGCTTTATTCCCCAGCCCGACAGTCACCCATGCAGCAACACGAAGTGATTCGTCCTCATGTACCCCATTTACCGCGTCTACAGGCTGCACACCACGTTCTTCCTCAAGTGGCCATGCTAACTCACTAAATCCAACATCATTCACCCACGCCGCGGTGAGCATCCCAGCTGTATCTTGAGGCTCCAACCTTTCTCGAGCAATAAATGCCTCCATCTCCACCAACGGGTCGGTCTCGTTATACGTCTTGTCCACTTGTCGGTTCATCAACACCCGGTGGTGACCAAAACCACCACCCCACGGAGAGGAATTCAAGGTTCGCAAGGGATTTTCGCTTGTAATCTGCATATATCGTCCGTGTGGCGATACCACTTGCTTCATCCCAACACCAGCAATTAAACTTCTAGTGGAAGTTCCCTCTCTCTCACTCTGCATCATCGGATAGATCATCCGGCGCTATCGTTTCCTGAGGCAACATGAACGCTGGCGGCCTTTCATTCTCATAAGGCTGATACACGTATCCGCGGGCAAGCTTGACGACTCTCCGGTTTTTTTTGCGAATAAGAACCGTCTCATCATCCCAAGCCACAACAATGCCACGTACATCGTTCGCTGGGCTGACATCTCGAATGACACGCAGCAGTGTGCTATCTACGCGATATTGATCCAATTGTTCTTCTGTAATCATCTATGTAGCACCTCCATTATAGGCATGGTTAAAATCATCTATCCTTCCTAAGCATACACCAATTCGAGATTCGATGAAACTTTACATAAATCCACACATCTTCGGTTAACTTAACGAGGACGAGGCACGCGATAAGGCAAAGGCTAACTCATGCCTACCGTAAGGGGGATATTACAATGGAGAAGAGAACGTACTACATCAATGTAGGCACGGGAGAAGTACTCGAAGACAGCACAGCACTTGATTATGAATTCGAAATATCCGCAACAGAAGATGATATCGCCAAGCTGCAGGAGCTTTTTGAGGAAACCGACAATTCGTCTCAAGGCAGCTACGCGACTTCGTGGCTCCCCTGGAAAGTATATTACTCTAACGAAACAAATCAGGAGTATGATTACTATTTAACCGAAGTGTATCGTACGCTGCACCGGCTCGGTTCTGAACAAACGAAGCGCCATATCGAAACCATGAACGTTTTGGAAAATGGCATTTGACCCTAATTTGCTACAAATTAAAAGGCCAAGAATCCCTATGGAATTCATTGGCCTTTTGTCATATATGGTTTATTTAACTTACATGCTCTTTCGAATCATTCGTTTCAAACCAGAAATCAAGGACTTTGCTTGACATCACACGTTTCTTAATATAATCCGATTGTGCAACAGAGAACTGCTGCTCCCACTCGATTGTCAGCTCTGTACAAAGCTTCACGATTGTTAACAACTCAGACCAGGCTACATAGCGCTTATACCAGAAAAATTGAGGGTGTTCAATCATATACGGATACAGGTCATCAAACTCTGTATGTTTACAATCAAGCGCACGTTCAAAGTGAGTCTTTGCTTCCCCTAGCTTTGTCATAAAATAGTCAATGGAACCATTTTCGATACCCATAGATGTCAGCCTCCTCTCTTACCTTGTAATCATTATAAAGGATAAATCGGTTTCAGGGAAGTCATTCTCATGATGTAAAATCAGTCAAAAGTGATCTTCCCGTTTGCAAGTGAAGCAATTCGAGCAAGTGACTCTACGCGAATACCACGTTCACGAATGGATTTACCGCCATTTTGAAAGGATTTCTCAACAACAATTCCGACTCCTACAAGCTCTGCTTCTGCTTTTTCCACAATGCGAATTAGGCCGCGTGCAGCATCCCCGTTGGCGATAAAGTCATCAATCAGTAAGATACGCTCACCATGTCCCAGTAAATGCGAGGACACCATAATATCAGTAACAATTCCTTTGGTAAAAGAAGGAACACGTTCACTATACGTATCTTGATCCATCGTCAACGTCTTCTTGCGACGAGCAAATACCATAGGAACGCCAAGTTGCAAGGCCGTCGTATACGCAATAGGAATACCGGAAGATTCCACAGTTAACACTTTGTCTGGCTTGGTCTCTCTAAACAATCTTGCAAATTCTTTCCCCATCTCCATGATGAGAACAGGATCTACCTGGTGATTCAGGATAGCATCAAGTTTAAGTACTTGATCAGAAGCAACGACGCCGACCTCTAAGATCCGCTGTTTTAATAACTCCATGAAATCGGCCCCCTATAGCTGTCTATTATGAGTAAGTTACCATATTGCTCCCGCCTCTTTCAAGTCCATTTAGAAAATAACAAAAAACACTGAAACTTTTTGGTCTTCTATGGTGTCTATATATATATAAGGATTTCATTCAATTGGAATTCGTTCTAGAATTGCTCACATTTGGGCACGAAGATGCATTGAAAACCTTCGATAAAACAGTATCATTAATCTTACTACTATTTTCACAACAACTACTCTTCGGAGGAAAGGATAGATGGCAATGAACAACCTAATTAAACCCATTCTTATAGGCTGTATGCCTGTTGCAATTGCATCATTCTTGGTGACTGGATGCCAAGAATCATCTGCTCCTGCTCCAAAGGCTACCATAGACGTAACTTCAACATATGTACCTTCACAGGTTAACCAAGAATCCTTGCCTCCGATTACCGTCGCAACTCCGACAGCAACACCTTCGGTAGACGAAAGCATGAAGCATGAGGCACAAGTAGCTGGTATTACCAAAGTTGATCAAGGTGATATACCCGCATCGCAAGTGTACACAAGTCCAAAACCAACCGCTAAACCGAAGGTTAAAGCTGAAGATGCTTACCAGCAAGAAAAGCCGACCTTAATGGGATTAAAGCTAGGCACCCCAAAAGCTTCAGTCTTGGAGCGATTTGGTAAAGTGAAGAAGCAATTCGTCATGGAAGAAGACAACATTGAAGTTTATGATTTCAACGACTTTTCGGTTGGCTTCAATAGCAAAGGAACGCTTGAATTCGTAGATGTGCACTCGATAGATATTGACCCAGGGTTACATGGCTTACGTTTAGGGCAAAGTCAGCAGGATGCAATCGCCATCCTAGGCAAGCCTGATTCGAACTCTACCTATGTGCTTTCTTATAAAGCGCAAGGCACTTTACTTAAGATCGATATTGACCCTCATGACAATACGATCCAATCCATTAAGCTTTTTGCAAATTCGTAGTCACTTACACAAAGTCACTTACACAAAGTCACTTACACAATCAAACAGAAGACCATGAATTCAGCCTTATCGGTTGAAATTCATGGTCTTTTTTTCGGCTTTCGCTTCAGTATAACAATATGATGCTTGCGAAAACGAAGATAGATCAATACGCCAATAGCAGCTAATATGACCAATATGAATAATGAAATACCCATATAGGTATGAAACAAATGTAAAAAACTTTCAAAATTATTGCCGATAAATCGGCCCAGCGTCACAAAGGTTGTACACCAGAGCAACGCCCCAGTTCCCGCATACAAAATATACTTATAAAACTTCACGCCGCTTACGCCAGACAAATAACAAGTGAAATGACGTACACCAGGTACGAAATAACCGAAGAAAACCGTCCACAGACCGTATTTCTTAAACCAGCCTTCTGCTCTCTCGATTCGGCTCGGTGTCAGCTTTACCCATTTGCCATACCGATTAAGAAACGGTTTACCTACACGATGACCAATGAAATAACTAACCGTCATGCCTGTCATTGTCCCTGCATAAATAACGGCAAGTGTGGGACCGAAGTCAAAAGGACCTCCCAAAGCGGTCAAAGAACCGATAAAGACCATCAAGGTCTCATCAGGTATTGGAACGCCAAGCATCCCAGCGGACAACAAGAGATATAAGGCAACATAGCCATATTGGCTAATAAAATCAAACAGGAATTCCTTCACAACCTACACTCTCCTGAGTTTAACTTCAACTGCCTCTTAGCTGCACAATGGGACTTAAGCAAATCTCGCCCTAAGTTACAGTCATGCAAGCTTACGTACAAACATACCTTGTACTATATCAAACGAAAGAAAGCGAGGCAATATATGCGAAATCACGCACAGATTGTCCGTGTCGCCTTCACCTACATCGGAACCGTCGTTGGGGCTGGGTTTGCTTCCGGGCAAGAAATCCTTCAATTTTTCACTCGCTATGGCTCGCTCGCTACTTTTACGATCGCTTTATCAACCGTGTTGTTCATATGGATTGGCATACAACTTATGCTTATGGCACATGACTTGAAAGCAGAATCCTATGAGGATTTGAATAAAGTTCTTTTTGGAGAAAAAATCGGAAAATGGATTAGTTTATTTATGATGGTTGTTCTTTTTGGCATTACAACTGTCATGTTAGCAGGAGCAGGCACGGTTTTTGAAGAACAGCTCCACCTCTCCTACACTACGGGGCTTCTAATCACGCTCGTACTTTCTTATGTCATTCTAACGCGTGGGATCAAAGCCATCATGACCGTAAACTCAATTGTTGTCCCCATTATGCTGCTCTTCAGCTTCATCATTGTCGTGTACACCTGGCATTCACCAACGTCTGGCAACTGGCTGCGTATCTCGAGCGAAGATTCACTTGTACGCGTTTGGTTTGCACCATTTCTTTACACAGCCTTCAATTTGGCCATGGCTCAAGCTGTTCTCGTTCCAATGGGAGGCGCGATTCGCGATCGCTCTGTGCTCTATTGGGGTGGCTTGCTTGGAGGTGCAGGCATTGGGTTACTTCTGCTAGCGGCACATTATGCACTTTCCGCACAAATGCCGGGCATCGCACAATTTGAAATCCCGATGGGAAATATTATGACCAAACTAGGCTATTTCCCGCAAGTTGCCTATTTACTCGTTATTTATGGCGAAATTTTCACGACCTTTATCGGGGATGCCTATGGCTTATCCATGCAGCTCCAGCAACGAATCAAAATACCTCCCAAATTGTTGCTCATCGTCATTTTACTTCTCAGCTATGCCATCAGCCACATTGGTTTTAAAACGCTGTTAACCGCTTTATACCCGCTATTTGGCGTCGTGAGTGTCGTTTGGCTGGTCTTGATGATCTGGCGTAATCGCCGAAGTACGCTGTAGGGCATTCCCAGACGGGAAGCTGAGTACGATAATCAACCGTATGAACAATAGCAGCATTCCCATCGCAGAAAAGATAATACCTGTAAGTAAATAAGCCCAATGGAAATTCGCGATTTCCGTATGATCTCGCCCAACAGCCACTAGCATGGCGATCATAAGTAGAAGTCCTATACTAAATAAACCAACGACAGAGTAATCCATGATCGTCCACCTGGAGAAATAGGTAACCGCAATCTGGGCTTGGCCGACAGCTCTTGGCGAGGCAGCTTGCTGCCTCCATAGCTGATGCACCGTCCAAGCGGTATAGATGCCGGCACCCGTCACAAACAGACCAACCACCGCACCTAGAATAGCTAAAAATAAATTCATTCATGAGCCCTCCTTTCATCTGACCTTGTGCTAGTGTTGACGCAAGCCGTAGATGAGCAATAACGTGCAGCCGAAGCTAATGACTGGGAGCGCATAAAGCAACGGAAGGATCATCACATGAGGAAGCTTCATCGCAGGAAACCACAGCACCTGCAGACTTCTCCTCTCCATCTCCCCGTCCTCTTGGTTACTCTTATGAGCTCGTAGTGCGTCTGTCGCTCCCTCATTCCACTGAATCTTGCCTTTTTTCCAACCGACTTGATAGGAAATTTCTCGGTGATCTTTCCTCTTATCGTTTCCTTCCACGTTCGATGCCTCCCATCCCATGTTTTTATAAGAGCATGTTCAAAAAGTCCATTTCGGACAACCTCTATAATTGAATATACAGGTGATCAGGAATTACATGTGCTGCCGCATCGCGCACATGCCCATGACAGGTAAATAGCAGAACCTGATGACGCTTACTCAAATCAGCGAGTACACGCAAACAACTTTCCATCCGTTCCTCATCGAAATTCACGAGAATATCGTCCAAAACCAGCGGTAAAATGGCTTTGCCGCCATACTCTTCTACAAGCGCAAAACGCATGGATAAATACAATTGCTCAGCTGTCCCGCGACTAAGTTGATTCGTATCCACTTGTTGTCCATTTGCTCTTACTGCTAGTAATCTTTGCTCTCCAAATGGTGCCTTAACAGCTTCGAATGCTCCGTTCGTCATCATTGCGAAATACGCAGAAGCCCGCAAAAGCACGCCTGGTTGACGATCCTTTTCGTACATATCACGCGCCTTTTTCAATAAAAGCGCAGCAAACGAAGCTACCGCATATTGATTTACTTGCTGAGATAATGTCGTTCGAATCCCTTCCGCCTGCAGTCGTAGATTCGCCGCTTCAGCCCCCTGCTCCAGCTTCTCAATCTGCCCCGACATCTTGCCAATGACCTCTCTTTGCTCATTCGTTTGCTTGATAGTCTCCGACAGCTTCTGTTGCAGAGAAGCAGCTAGAAGAGCCAGATCTTCTTCTCCCTGTGATTCCATCAACTCTATAAAGCTCGCCATTAATGAACGGCTAACTAACGATTCCAAGGAGGCTTGAAGTACGCTGCTTTCCTCTTCAAGCTTCTTGCGTTCTAGCTGTTCCCGTTCCAATATTCGCAGGTGCTCACCGTCTTGCGCTGATGCATCCTGTAAGAGTTGATGAAGACGCGCCTGTATCCGATCCATATGTTGCTGAGCCAGCAGAAGCATTTGTTCTGTCTCAGCGATCAGCTGTTCAGTTTGTCCGCGTTCCGCGATATGAACGTGCTGCCGCTGCTCATCTTCTTTCCAACGCTTCAATGCAAACAAATAATCTTGATTGGACGGAGGCAATTCAAGCAGTTTTCGAACCGTTTCTTCAAAGGTATGAACGTTTTCCTTTAACATGTCTAACTTGGAAGTCATTTTGTGAAGTTGACGCAGCCCATCTTGAGCTAACTCGATGACTTGAATCGTTTCTAGCAAGGCATCTGTTGATAGATGTGCGCCTACCCCTAGACTATGCAACCATTCCTCCCAGGCCGTGTGTATCTGAAGTGTTTCTTTTTTGACTTCGTTTGCGTAGCGGATACGCTGCTCAACTTGCTTCTGAAGCAGCTGCAAATGTTCTCGTGCATCCCTTAATTTCTCGAGCTTACGAAGCTGCTCACTATGTAGATGCTTAACCTGATCTACCTCACGGAACCAAGCATCCAGATGTGGCTGAAGATCTTGAATCGACACACTCGCATTTCGATAGGATCCATGCTTGGTAAATTCTGTAGCCGCAGCCGCTTCTAGAAGATTAGATTGTTGATAGTGGACTTGCTCAAAATGGCGCAGCTGCTCCTGAATGCGGCGTTCCAGCTGCCCCAGTTCCTGCTCCAAGCGATGATCTTGGACAATGGTTGAGGGCATGGCACGAGCTGCTCTGCTCCCTTCCACTTGACGACCCATAAGCCAAATATAGCAAGTCACTCCTGCGAAAATAAGGAAAACACATGCACCCGCGAGCCAGTTCCCCTGCCATCCGATAAGTAACGGAGTGACAAGTGCTAGAACGCCTGCTGCTAGCATCATACGTTGACGAAATGCACGCGTTGCCTCTCTACCGTTTTTCGTTGCATCTTCGAGACTTTGCAGGTATAGACTTTGTTCAGCTTGACGTTCTTGCAGATGTGTAAATTGACTTGTGACTAGCTGCCAACGCGCATAATCCGAAGCCAATTTCTGTAATAAAATAAATGGATCAGCGTCCATCGACTCCGCGTTTGCTTGTAAACCTTTGCATGCCGTTTCAAGATGACCGACCTGCTCTTGCCCACGATTAACTTGCGTATGTAAACTGTCCAATTCGGCTCCAATGCGCAGTTCAAGTTCGGAGCGATTGCTGAATTGCTCTTTATAAGTACGCACTTTTTCACGAAGTGAAATCGTCACAGCGAATGAAGTGACATCGGTTTCATCCCATTGCACATCCAAATTGGCTAGCAGTCTATCCACTTGAGTACGTTGGTGTGCAACCTCAACCTGGAGCTGCTCAATCTGGCGCTTATTCTCCTCATAGCTAGCCGCTTGCTCTAGCAAGTGGTTCAGCTCGATTTGATGAGCGAGTACTTTCGGCTCCAGCAGGAGCGCAGCCAGCTCTCCGCGCAAGCTCTGCACACGCAGCTGCAACTTGTCGCGATCCGCTTGGAGGCGCTCCTGCTCGGCCTCGAGCGCCTCCAGCCTTGCGGTGGCTTGCTCCGGGAAGCCCGGCCGCGCCGGAAGGCCCTCCAGCTCGCGGCCGATCTGTCGCAAGCGGAGCCAGCCGCTGCGCGCCTTGCCGGCCAGCCCGAGCTTGTGCAGCTCCGCGCGCAGCGCCTCCTGCTGCCCCTCCAGGGCAGCAGCGCGCTCCTCCGCGGCTCGGCGCTCTTCTTGCAGCCGATCATAGTCGGCTGCGCCATCACGGCTGCGGCGCAGCGACTGCTCCAGACCCTCGAGCTCCTTCAGGAGACGGTTCATCTCCTGATTGCGTCCGCGGGGTCTGTACAGGCCGTCGGCCTGCGCCGTCAGCTTGCGCTCGGCCTCCATGATGGCCGAGCCGCTTACACCAAGCCCAGCGCTATACAGATAGCCGCTGAGCTCGTCCGTCTGCAGGGAGCGAAGCTCCTGCAGCTCGGTTAACCCAAAAGCGAACAAGCTGCGATAGAGGTCGGCCGAGAGGCCGCCCAGCAGCGTGTTCAGCAGCTCTTCGCCGCCGGTTGTGCCATCGGCAAGTGTGACCTTAACGAGCCCCGCAGAGGCTCGTTTGCCGCCTGTGGCGGGCGCGTCGTAGCGCTCGACGCGGATGCGCTGACCCTGCTCGTCGAGCAGGGTTAGGGCTCCCCCGTGGGCGCCGCCGCCTAGCGGCTCGTAACGCTCCGACCGATTCGTTCGCGTCGGAAAGCCGAACAGCACCGCACGTACGAAGCCCATGAGCGTGCTCTTGCCCGCTTCGTTGGCGCCGTAAAAAACAGCCAAATTAGTATCCGTATGCAGCTGACGATCACGCAAGCTGCCAAATCCATCGACTTGGATGGCTATGATTCTCATCCAGATCCCCCTCCATCCGTGGTTAGCAGATCTGCGACAAGCACTTCTGCGGAACGCAGCCAATCGCGCAGCTGTTCAGGCGTTGCTGCAGCTGGATTTCCTGCAGATTGAGGCATCCCCTGCAGCGCTGCAAGAGCTTCATCTGCGAAGCTCTCCAAGGCGGATTCGTCGATTTGCAGCGCCGCCGCATACCTTAACAGATCGCCTAGGAAGCTCTTCTCTTCCAGAACTGCTCCCAGATCAAGCTCACTAGCCGTTCGATCTTCGATCGATTCGATCCACACGAAGCTGCTCCGCTCCACTTCCTCTTCTCTTAACTCATCCATCAATTCTTGTAAAGCACGGCCTTTACGCAGTCGTTCATGGATTTCACTACGGCCTTCCAAAATGATGCGCACAATCCCATCTCGACCGTTAGCGTCTTGACGAAGCCGATCTAATAAATCGCCCAAGCGATCTTTCAATAATTGCTCCGACGGAATTGAGCTCACCGAAAGTGTTTCTTGAAACCACCGAACCGTGTCTAACGCGTGAAAAATAAGCTCCGCTCGTCCACTATCATCCATGTCTACGAGATAACAGCCGCGTGGCCCTGTTTCCCGAATACTTCTGCCTTGGATGTTGCCAGGGTACACAATCGCTGGCTGGTAGTTCATAACCTGTCTTGTATGTACATGTCCAAGTGCCCAGTAATCCATGCCAGCATCGATTAAATCCTGCTTACTGCAAGGGGCATAATTATCATGATGAGGATCTCCATCAACATTCGTATGCAAGAGTCCAATCTGACACACTTGATCTTGTCCTCTTTTAAATTTCAAAGCAAGATTCTCTGTTACCGCTGAGCTCCCATAGGATATCCCATGAATTTCGGCGATTATGCCGCGATCTTTCTTCACAACCTGTAAGGTCTCCACATGATCAGACGCAAAAAAATGAACGTCTGCCGGCCAAACTAACTTTGCGGCACGTCCATCCTCGGGGTCATGATTACCATGTATTATATAAGCAGGAATGCCTTCAATCGCCAAATGTTCCACTGCTTTTTGAAAACGAATTTGTGCCCGCAGTGAACGATCCGATACGTCATAGACATCCCCGCTAATCAGTACAAAATCCACCTTTTCTTGTATCGCAAGCGCCACAAGCTCCTTCAACGCTTCGAACGTCGATTCTCGAACTCGCTCTCGAACCCGTTCAGGAAGCGCCGACATGCCTTTAAATGGACTATCTAAGTGCAAATCGGCAGCATGTATAAACCGTAGTCGTTTCATGGCTCTAACGCCTTCCTTTATGAACTTTATTCCTGTTGACCTGCTTCTTCTTTACCTGGTTGCTCCGTTACTTGATAGCGTTCATACACACTTTTCAACTGACGAAGCACACGATTCAATGAGTAGGTTTTTTTCGCCTTTTCCCAAGCAGCTCGTGCTAAATTGTAACGGAAGCTAGGATCAATTACGACTTTCTCCAAAGCATGGCTCAAGGCCATTGCATCCCCGACAGGTACAAGCAATCCATTATGACCATGCTCAATTTGCTCAGCAATCCCGCCAACATTTGTACCGATCAAAGCTAACCAGCACAGTGCTGCTTCTGCAAATACAGATCCGAAAGCTTCGGCACGAGATGGCAAAACAAACACATCAAAGAATGGCATGAATTCTTCTGGGTGAAGCATATACCCATAAAAAATCGTATCTTCATAAATGTTATGCTCGATAGCTAATTTCTCAAGCTCCTCACGGCTTGGTCCATCACCAATAATATGTAAAACAAAAGGATGTCCGCGTTTCTTCAGCTCGCCACATGCAATCAGCAATGTATCCAAGCCCTTCGCAGGAACTAAACGACAAACCGTAATAAATTGCGTGACTTGATTTTCATGTGAAATCGGACGGAATCGCTTCTCATCAAAGCCATTTGGAATGACGCCAATGCGTTCGCTGTCCTGTACATATTCAGCCATGTACTGCTTAAACGAATTTGAAACCGTGATAATCTGATCCACTTTCGCTTCTAACTCACCATAGATCTGGGTTAGAAATTGATGCTCCACGCCATTCTCAACAATGCGCCCATTTAAAATAAGCTCTCGCTCAAAACTGGAGTGAATGGTCAAAATGACAGGTGTATCTGGATAAATTTGTTTCATAACCAGTGCAGCAATCGGATGATGGGCATGTATAATATCAAATTTCTTAGAAATTCTGAGCTTTGTCCACCATACATAATCTTTATAGGTTTGAATGTATTTATCGATTATTGGGTTGCCGGCATACTTCCGCCAATCAAACGTAGCGAATGACACATCCTCGGATCCCTTGCCGCGAATACGCTTAGGAAGCGAGAACAGTTCCATTTCCCAACCTTTTTTATTAAATCGTTCCAAAATATAGGGAACCATGGATGATACCCCACCCGGTTGTTCCGGGGGGAAAAACAATGCTTGCAATATGTTCATTGCATGAGCCCCTCTCCCAAATCCTTGAGCTTACCACTTTCTATTGTAACTTGTGTCGGGCGAATAGAAAAGAGAACACAACCTCAACAGCACAAATGTTCTATCCCTGCACCGCTTTTTCCTTTATAATAGAGTCTACTTCTGTGGAAAAATAGACCAACTTGGAGGAACTCATGGACATCATGGATTTACTTTTCGGTGAATTAGCTACGTTTCTATCTCATGCTATGATTGTTGTCATGGTTGCGCTCATGTTCGTGATCTCCCTGCGTTTGTTTCTGGACCGACGCAAAAAAGCGTATATGTC
Organism: Paenibacillus sp. LjRoot56; assembly: GCF_964253335.1. Taxonomy (NCBI): domain Bacteria; kingdom Bacillati; phylum Bacillota; class Bacilli; order Caryophanales; family Paenibacillaceae; genus Paenibacillus; species Paenibacillus sp. LjRoot56. The sequence continues at coordinate 2,915,930 of NZ_CAXURV020000001.1, read as the reverse complement.
CATGACGATATCGCTCATCTTCGTAGGTATCCATTGTTTGCTTCAAATATATTTCATTCTCAGCGGTATCCACACGAGCATCGCTGATTATTCGCAGATCATGCTCAAAATTATTTCATTTGTACTTATAAATATGGGAATTTATCAATTATATAATCGCACGAACCGCAAACAATATACATTTTTCTACGGTTTAATTGTCATGGGATTTGTCGTCTCTACACTTCACTTCATTGTTCCAAATCTATATAGCGGGACAGATCATCAAGTTCGTCTTCTGCAGAATATTGGACTTGAGTTATATGTATTCGTGCTCATTTTTCTCTGCTTCTATATGATTCCACCTTATATCGGTCAGCAAATGAAATATCAACTGGCTTTAACAGTTTACTTTTTATTTCAGACGTCTCAGCTTCTAAATACATATGTGTATGATAATGCGCAGCCTGTGCTTATCTTGGCTGTCAATCTACTGCCCGTCATTTATTACTTTCTTTTATTTATGATTCTCTTTGAACGTGTCGTTGAGCTCATGCAAGCCATCTACAATTCATCGATAACGGACGGCTTGACTCGACTCTATAATCGCAAGTTTTTCTACAACCGTGTAACACAGCACGTTCAGCGCCACTTGCCCGTTTACATTTTATTTAGCGATATCGATAATTTTAAAAAGTTAAACGATACACAAGGACATCAAATGGGTGATAATGTGCTCAAACAGGTTGCGCAAATTATGAAGGACGAAGCCGAAGAATGTGGGATTGCTGGGCGTTATGGCGGTGAAGAAATGGTTATCTTGGTATCCGATCCCAGCGTGAAAATGGATGCGTTCGCAGAGCGAATCCGCAGTCGCATTGAGAAAGAAACGATCGTAACCGCGAGTATCGGGTATAGCAAATATAAGAATGGCTTAAGTGCGGAAGATCTTATTAAACAAGCTGATGAAGCCATGTATCGCGCCAAAACAACAGGAAAGAACAAGGTTGTGAAGTTTGCCTAATTTGCTAAGCTGTAAAGTACCGCACCTGGAGGTAAGTAACTCACTTGCTTTTCAGTTCTTATGTCTTCTCGCTCTATGCTTTATAATAGACATGTACAGTCAATCCCGTACAAATTCCATGTTAGAGTAGGAGACTGATGAAAATCATGCAATATCGGAAACTTGGTAATAGTGGTCTCAAAGTTAGTGAAATCAGTCTAGGCAGTTGGCTTACTTATGGTGGCTATGTAGGGGAAGACCCTGCAGTGCGTTCCATTGAGCAAGCATACGATCTGGGTGTTAACTTTTTCGATACAGCCAATGTGTATGAACGCGGTGAAGCCGAGCAGGTTATGGGTAAAGTCCTATCCGCATATCCTCGGGAATCCTACGTTCTAGCAACGAAAGTTTTTGGTAAAATGGGCGAAGGTCCTAATGACCGTGGACTCTCCCGCAAGCACATTAAAGAGCAAGCTGAAGCTAGCCTAAGACGATTGAATGCGGACTACATTGACATTTATTATTGTCACCGTTTTGACACGGAAACGCCGTTGGAAGAAACTTTGCGCGCTCTAGATGACCTAGTTACACAAGGGAAAGTGCTTTACATTGGCGTTAGTGAGTGGACTCCAGCTCAAATTGTTGAGGCTTATGCGCTTGCTGATAAGTTATTGCTCGATAAGCTGATCGTAAATCAGCCCGTATACAATATGTTCAATCGTTACATTGAAAAAGATATCATTCCGCTCGGCGAAACGAAGGGCTTCGGCCAGGTCGTGTTCTCTCCACTTGCACAGGGCCTCCTGACAGGTAAATATCGTGCAGGGCAGCCAATCGCCGCCGATAGCCGGGCCAGCAGCAAAAATTGGGATGAAAAGCAGCTGAATGAAGCTTCTTTACATAAAGTAGCCCAACTGTCCAGTATTGCGGATGAACTTGGCATTAAGGTATCCCAACTGGCGATCGCTTGGATTCTGCGTCAAAACAACGTATCCAGCGCCCTTGTCGGTGCGAGCCGACCAGAGCAAGTTGTTGAGAATTGCAGCGCAAGCGGCATTCATTTGACAGATGATGTGCTTAGCAGCATTGAGACGATTCTGCAAGGATAAGTGAAACTATAGCTACTTTTGACGTATGTATAATTGAGAAACCTGCCATTAGGCAGGTTTCTTTGCATGTTTGAATGGTTAAGTGGGGTTGGTGGTCACGCGAAAATAACTAATAACTGGAAAACATACAGCTATATCAACCTAATTTCACCTAAAATTTGATTTAAATGGAAAATATGCAGCTAATTTCTCCAAATAAGCTCAAACCGCTAAAAACACCTATAAATAACTGTAGTAAATCCATCTAATCAGGAAACGAGGGCAAATCGAACAAAATTAACTGTATAAAATACAGCAATTCATTTATAGCTCTCAACTATGCGCAAAAAAAAGAAGAGCATACATCGCTCCTCCTTATTCATTACCTTCCGAGTAATGCTCCTTACAGAACGCTTCCACGACGGCGACTTCATCGTCCTCTAGGTCGAAATCCAGATAAAGCTCGGTCGTTTTCTCGTATAACTCGTATTTCATAAGTGCTGATGTTTCTTCGGTCACATTGTAGATCGCTCGGATATATAGGCCGCTCTCGGAATATAGCTCATCATCTTCCTCGACTTCGATATCGATGATAAATTCATAACGTTGCCCCGTCAAAATCTTAAAAGGATCTCTAATCAATTCTACTGTGTAAGTTGTAATCGTAAACATAGTACCGCCCCTTTCTCTTCTGCACCTGTTAGTATAACCGAAATACGCGCAAAAGAAAAAAGGCACCTCCAGATTGCTCTAGAAATACCCCTATCGGTATTCCACACTAGATATACCTACCTTTACTTCACACCTAAAGCATCCAAGTTACGCCCAATTTGCAGCAAATGCGTTTGCACATGACGAATAAAACCTTGGAACAAATCAGCGATGGAGATTTCTTTGCCGTTGTTATTCCCCTTACGTTCCCACTGCTCATCTGTCAAACGCCCGTAGAACAGCGCATTATAGGCAAGTATGGCATCAAACACAAGTAGAATGTCACTCAGCTCCGTCTGGTTCGCTCGTGAGCTCGCAACCCATGCATCTTGATCATAGAGGAGAAACTCATTGCCATTTTCTGCGACAATTTTACGAATACGAACGGCGTGCACGAAGCTGGCATCCACGAGATGAGCTACGACTTCTTTGATGCTCCACTTCTCGGGAGCAGGCTTCCATTCCAATTGTTCCCGTGAAAGCTGACTAACGCGTTGTTTAATTAATTCCGAAGTTGCAAGGTAAATATCAATATGAAGCCTTGTTGTCTCACTCACGTTCTATACACCCCATTCTTGAAAAATTTCTTCTGTGTGCTCACCCTTAAGCGGCGGTTTGCGATAAATCTGAAACTCGTAGTCCGTTAGCTTAACGGGATAGCCTACGGTCGTAGTTTGCGTTTGATTGGGAAGCGCTAGTTCGTGAATCAAGCCACTTTCCCTCACCACAGGATCATGCAAAATGTCCTCAAACGTATTGATTGGCGCACACGGGACACCTCGTCCATCAAAAATGTCGAGCCATTCTGCAGCGGTTTTCAGGCTGAATGCTTCCTGCAGTAGCAGTGCCAGTTCCTTCTGATGCTTTGCGCGCAGCGTTTGATTCTGAAAACGTGGATCGTCCGCTAACGCTGGTAGTTCCACCGCATCCACCACCTCACGCCACAGCTTCTCGTTGCCAGCTGCTATAACGAATGGCTTATCACTGCCGTGATAACCTTGATACGGTGCATTGCGTGGATGCGCGCTGCCCAAACGCTTCGGCGCCTCGCCATTGCCATAATACTCACTAGTCTGCAACGCGGATATCCCTAGCACACTAGCTAACATGGAGCAATCAATGTAACTGCCTTTCCCGCTTCGAGATGCTTGATGAATCGCCGCAACAACTGTGTAGGCACCATAGAGCCCTGCCACGAAATCAGCCACAGGAACCCCGCATTTGACAGGTGCGCCATCCTCTTCCCCCGTCACACTCATCAATCCGCTTATCGCTTGAATAGTCACGTCGAAGGCGCCTTTTTGTGCGTAAGCACCCTTTTGCCCGTATCCAGAAATGGAACAATACACGAGCTTCGGGTTCACTTCAACTAATCGGTCATAGCTTAGGCCGAATTTCGCCAATACGCCTGGCCGATAATTTTCCACGATGACATCGGCATGCGCACATAACTCACGCAATCGTTCAAGGTCCGCAGGCGCTTTAAAATCAATCGCTATGCTGCGTTTATTCCGATTTAACGAACTGAAATTGGAGCTATAGCTCTCTCCTTCTTCACTCGTGATAAATGGCGGCCATTCTCGCATACTATCCCCCACATCAGGCCGTTCCACCTTGACCACATCCGCGCCCAGATCAGCAAACAACATTCCCGCGAAGGGACCTGCCGCTATTTGACCGAATTCAATAACTTTGATGCCTGCAAGAGGGCCGTGATTGTTCTTGCTCATTTGCGCTTCGCTCCTCTTTGTTTGGTTGTTAGCAATCGTTCCTTCTCTTTAGCTAAAAACAGGGCTAGCATTATCATGCTTCGTAATCACTTCTCGCGCATTCCCAGAGGCCACATCATGAATATGCCTCGGCTGTTTCCCGATATCTGTCCCATAAATGTGAATCGTAATCGCGACCTCATCAAATGGATTCGCAACGCCATGGATATCATAATCCGGCGGATACACAAAGGAGATGTCACCTTCTGTAGCTGTGACCTCCGATACCTCACGAATTGTGTAGCGTGGCTCAGCAGATTCGCCGTGATCTTCACGGCGATACCTTTTCTCAACAATTGACCCGCGGTAGACACCAACTAACCCCCAAACCAAATGATCGTGAACCGGGGCAACCTGACCCGCCCCCCAGACGAATGCAATAACGGCGAAGGACTCGTTCTCCGGCCTATACAGTAAATACTGCGCATATTTATTCGGCAGCGGCACTTGTAAGCCCTCAGGAAGCAACCGCTCATTGGTCAGCAATTCTTGCAAATGCGGCCGCACATGATCAATGATTGTCCGATAATCCTGATGACTAGCTAAAATACCTGAAATATTCGCTTCCAACTGATGAAATGCTTGGTTCGCACTCATGGCCATCCCTCTTTCTATGATTGAACTACTGCACTTTTCAAATAAGCACCGAAGTGTTGCTTCGCAAACAATGGATAGATGCGTCTCAATTCATGACTTACCTCATAACGAAGTGTCGCTAACTCATTCGTTGAAGGGGGTTCAAGGTTTGGAATCGATGTATCATCATCGTTGTTCAAACCTAGATCAAAACCAGTTCTCCCCTGTACCTCAGCTGGCTTTACGCCTGGAACGGTTGCTGCTAGCTTTAATCTGCCATCGGGCCCGATCGGTTTCATTACCCCCAGCGGTGTATACACACCAACTAATCCGTTTTGATGATAAATGCCTTTCCCCGAAGAAGGTATCGACGTAACGAAATCGAGCGTTTCAGGGAATCCTTTGATACCATGATCTGTTTTAAATAAGAAAATGCGTTTGCATGTAAAATAAACAACCCCTGAGCCTGCTCCTCCAGGGAGTCTCACCTTCGGCTTGCCATAATCGCCAATCGTATGCAGATTGATGCGTCCGTAGCTGTCGATTTGAGCACCGCTTAGAAAGAACACATCCATTTCTCCCCGCTGCATGAGATCAAAGAACTCTTTCGTTCCTTGAAAAGGCCAATCACACTGCCCGAGAATGTAAACAGAGGCTTGCTTCGCATGCCTCGCTTTGGCAAGCAATGCAGCCGCAGCAGGGATAGGTGAGTTATTGCCGACTCCGATAACCTCGTGATTATGCAGCTCTCTTGCCAAGTAACAAATCATGGCTTCCTCCATGGAATAGGAAGACAACCTAACCTGCTCCATACGACTCATACGATACCTCCCCTCACTACGTGTTAATTAAGCTCTTCACATATTCCTCAAAAGAAGCATCCGATCTAGATGCTTCCATATAAATGGAAATTTCGTCATCATCTACCCCATAGTAACCTGGACAAGCCGTTGGTATAGCACCTCCAGGTGCATGAATGACACCGCTGAGAAACAGCGATGGAATGAACGCTACACCATGGTTAGCTTCACTAAGCAGCTCTTCAGGGGACACGATCTCTTCCACCGAAGCAAATGATTTCATTGAAGCTTGTGCGAGTAGTCGATTGTTCTGCGCTGGGTGAGCAATCACATTGCCCAGCGTATCCGCCTTATAGCCGTGAAATATGGCTACGTCTGGTCGAATCGCCGGAACGATGGCGATTCGCTCCTCCGCATTGTATGGATTCTTGATCTCATGAAAATCCGGTCTAGTTTGCATATAATCCGTCCCGAGAAGCCCTCGCACTGGCGTGAAGGGGATACCTGAAGCACCTGCCCCTATCGCTGCAGTCAGCGTTGGACAAGCATGCTCTAATCCGACAATTGCGGCTTGCTCAAATTTGCGCCGGAAGTTCAGTCCAAATCCATACTCTCCCATCGAAATCTGTGAGAATTCAACAGTCGTGACTACGCCAGCTCCGATCAGGAGATCAGCATTCACTGCCGCAGCCCCCGTACAAACTAGATATAACTCGCGCCGCTTGGCACGGATGATTTCACGAATAAGGACCATCGGGGACATTTCCATATTGCCGCTAATAGCAAGCTTCGTACCATCCGGAATCTGTGCAACAGCCTCTTGGATGGAAATTATTTTGGATGGCACATAACTCACTCCTTCTTTCAAGAGGTTGTTCAAGTAAACTCCCCTTCTTACAATGGATAATGACAAGCGGCATAATGACCGGGTGCAATCGGCGCTAATTCAGGCACAACTTCTCGGCACAGTGCCGTCGCCGCCGGGCAGCGTGTATGAAAGCGGCAGCCGGAAGGCGGCCTCGCAGGTGATGGCATTTCGCCTTCCAAGGGTACGAAACTCCGCTTACGTTTGGGATCTGGCACTGGAATGGCGGATAGAAGTGCCTTCGTATAGTGATGTGCAGGATGCCTAAACAACTCATCTGTTGGTGCAATTTCAACTAGCTTTCCTAAGTACATGACGCCAATACGATCCGAAATGTAGCGAACAATATTCAGGCCATGTGCGATGAACAAATACGTCAAATTCATGCGTTGCTGAATATCTTGCATCAGATTGACGATCTGCGATTGGACAGAAACATCTAAAGCGGAAACGGCTTCATCAGCTAAAATAAACTTCGGATTCAATGCAATCGCGCGAGCAATCCCAATTCGTTGGCGCTGCCCGCCTGAGAATTCATGCGGCAACCGATCGTACCAGGAAGGATTCAATCCCACGAGCTCCATAACGGACTCTACTTTGGCTCTTTTGGCAGATCCTCGTAAGGACTCGTGCACCCAGAAGGGTTCACCGATGATATCTCCCACTTTCCAGCGGGGATTAATGGAGCCATACGGATCCTGAAACACAATTTGCATGTCACGTCGTGTTTCCTTCCACCCCTGTGAACCTGATTGAGTGAGATCTCTCCCTTCAAAATGAATACTGCCCGCTGTCGCTTTTTCCAGTTGAAGAAGTACACGGCCTAGCGTAGATTTCCCACAACCGGATTCTCCGACAAGACCGAAAGTCTCCCCTTTACGAATGTCAAAGGACACATCATCAACCGCTTTAATGGAGGAACGTCCTCGCCCAAACCATCCTTGACGAATCGGAAAATATTTCTTCACGTTCTTCACTTGGAGTAACGGCGGCTCCGAGCCCAGCAACCAGGCATCATCACGGAGCCCCTCGTTGCCAAGCAGCTCGACAGGAGCGGTCTTTACCGCATCTCCAAAAAACTCAGCCGCCAAATGATCAATCCTCTCCGCATTCCAACAAGCGACCTCACGGCCGTGAAGCTCCTGCAGTGGCGGATCTTCACTCAAACAGCGATCCGTTGCGTAAGGGCAACGGGGATGGAATCGGCAACCTGTCGGCAACTGAGATAAGCTGGGAATTGTGCCCTTGATCGTATACAGCTTCAAGCCACGAACATTATCCAATGTAACAATGGAATGTAGAAGCCCTTGGGTATAGGGATGGGCTGGATTTTCGAACAATTGATGCACGGGCGATTGCTCAACTACCTTCCCCGCATACATGACCACGACACGATCCGCCATTTCAGCTGCAATACCGAGATCATGGGTAATTAATAGAATCGACATCTGAAATTCATCTTTCAGCTCACGGAGCAAGCTCAAGATTTGCGCTTGGATCGTTACATCCAACGCTGTTGTAGGTTCATCAGCAATAAGCAGCTCAGGTCCGCATGCTAGTGCCATGGCGATCATCGCCCTTTGGCGCATGCCACCTGAAAGCTCATACGGATATTGCCCCATCCGAATTTCTGGTTCAGGAATGCCAACTCTGCGCAGTAAGGATATTGCCTTTTCCTTAGCTCCCAGCTTCGAAATTCGCTCATGACGGACAATTACTTCTACGATTTGGCTTCCAATTGTGAAGATCGGATCTAGTGCCGTCATCGGCTCTTGGAAAATCATTGCGATTTTCTTCCCACGGAGATCACTGATTTCCTTCTGTGTCAGTCCTACTAAACTTTGCCCATCGAGCTTGATATCCCCATGTGAAATATAGCCGCCATCATAGTTAATCAGACGCATAATCGACAAAGAGGTTATCGTCTTTCCACTCCCAGACTCCCCGACCAAGCACACAATTTCGCCTGTTCCGATCTGTAAACTAATATTGTTTATCGCATTGAGTGAACCGCTAGCTGTTTGAAAATCAACTGACAATGCATCTATTTCGAGTAATGGTTTCATTCGCTATGCCCTCGATTTCTTTGGATCCATGCGATCACGAATTTCGTCACCAATGAGATTAACCACAATGACCAGCAAGGTAATAGCCAGCCCTGGGAACGTAGCTACCCACCAAGCTACCGTCATATAGCTGCGTCCTTGGGACAGCATATAGCCCCAATCCGGAATCTCTTTTACCACGCCCAGTCCAAGGAAGCTTAGACCTGTACCTACTAGAATGGAGCTCCCTACACCGATCGTCATCATGACGAGCAACGGAGAGAAGCAATTCGGCAAAATATGACGCAGCATGATCTCGAGATGTGAAGTCCCCACCGCACGCGCAGCGTCAATGAAAGGCCGATTGCGAATTGAAATCACTTGGCTGCGCACAACTCTTGCTTTTCCAGGTATCGTAGCGACACTAATGGCCAATATCACGTTAAAAAAGCTAGGTCCGAGGGCAACCGAGATCGCTATCGCCAACAGAATCCCCGGGATCGTCATCAAAATATCATTGAAACGCATAAACAACGAATCGACTGTACCGCCCCAATACCCCGCAATAAGTCCGAATAATGTCCCAATACAACCACCAATTACGACGGACACGACCCCCATAACGAGCGACTGTCTGCTGCCATAGATGACGAGTGTCCATACATCACGACCGAATTGGTCTGTTCCAAGCGGATGCGACAAACTTGGCGATTTCAAGAGTTGATCCGTCAGCATTTCCGTTGGTGAGTAAGGAGCAATCCAGGAGGGAACGATGGCACACAAGATCAGAAAAGCTAAAATAAATAGCGACAGGCTTAGCAGTGCTTTGGATAAATTAAGCTTTTTCAACCGAAATCGAAAACTTAGAAGCTCCTGCCTCTTCCGCAGCAGCCTTTCTGTTGTTACCGTGTTGAACAGCATAAGCGCCAACTCCTTTCATCATTATCCTGACTTACGGACACGCGGATCCACATAGGAATAGGACACATCCACCATCAAGTTGACCAAAATATTAAAAAGTCCTGTAATCAGAATTGCCGCCTGAATCACCGGAATATCTTTCTGATTGATCGCGTCTACCACTAGTTTCCCTAAGCCTTGCCTGGAAAAAACAGTCTCCGTCACAACAGCTCCCGAGAGCATCTCCCCAACTAACAAACCAAGAATCGTAACAGCAGGCAGCAAAGCATTCCGTAGCACGTGCTTATAGAGCACGATTTTTTCGGACAGCCCCTTCGCCCGCAGTGTCACGACAAAAGGTTCATGAATGACCTCCAACACGCTATTACGCACCATTCGGGTTAACATCCCAGCACCAGTCACCCCTAATGCGAACGACGGTAGGATCAACTGTTTAAAGCTGCCATTCCCAATCGCGGGCAAGAGCTGGAAGTGCACCGAAAAGACAAGAATAAGCAGAATGCCGAGCCAAAACTTGGGCATAGAAACACCTAACAAACTAATGACACGCACGATATAGTCCAAAACCCGATTCTTGTACACAGCTGATAACACACCTAGTATGAAGCCGACAATAATGGCAAAAATCGTGCTCAATAAAGCTAGAGAAAGTGTTGCGGGCAGCTGAGCCAACAATCGATCTATAACCGGCTGGCTGTTAGCGAAGGAATGCCCGAAATCTCCCCGAATACTTTTCCACAAATACACGGCATATTGCTGCCAAAGCGGCTGATCTAAGCCAAACTGCTTTCTTAAATAGTCGATGCGCTCAGGTGAGGCATCCTCACCTGCAATCATCTGGGCCGGATCACCGGGAAGCCAGTGAATGATTAAGAAAACAAGCGTCAACGAACCTAGAATGACTGGAATAGAGACGATGAGCCTGTTCAAGATATACTTCACCATCCGTGACTCCCCCTCGTGATTTTATTTTTGAATCCAAGCATCGTAGAACACAGGCCATGCCGGCGAATCGAACGTAATCCCCTTCACTTCTTTCGTGGAAGCAACAGAATAGTTGAACACATAGGCTGGAATCCCGTAAACATTATCAATAATGTACTCTTGGGCGTTTTGATAGATCGTTTTCCGTTTCTCTGGATCTGTTTCCAAGTAGCCTTGCTCCAAAAACTCATCTAATTTTGGATCATTCGTTTTGGCAATATTATTTGCCTTAGAGGGACCTTTGGTCGAGTAAAGCTGTCTGAGCACATCTGGATCACCTGAGAATTGGCTGCCCGCGATCAGGTCATAATCCCCTTTATTGCGGCGATCCGTGTATGTACCTGTAGGCAAAGAAATCACTTTTAGCTCGATCCCTACTTGTTTCAGCTGCTGGGTGAATATCGCGATCAAATCAAGCCGCTTCTCGCGGTTTCCTTGTGTATCAATGACTTCGACCGTGAGTCGTTTACCGTCCTTGGAACGATAGCCATCTGCTCCTTTAATCCAACCCGCTTCTTCCAGCGTTTGATTAGACTTGGCTGCATCTACCTTGTAGGCATTCTCTCTACTCGGCGAATAGGCAAACTGCTGTGGAGAAAGCGGCGACCAGCCTTGCTTCGAGGTACCTAAGTAAATCGTCTTCACTGCCGAGTCGATATCCAACGCCGAGCGGAACGCTTGTCGTATTTTCAGATCATTCCAAGGTGCTTTCTGAATATTTAAATAGAGTGTATAGTTGGCTTGCAGCAGCTCTGTTTCCTGTACATTAAAATTACGATCCGCCTTCAAAGCCACGAGATTCTGCGGAGGAATAATGTCCGCCACTTGGACTTGTTTGCTCTGCAGAACGCTGACACGCGTTGCTTCTTCTTCCACGTATTTCACCGTTAATTTATCTAAATAGGCAGGACCTTGATGCTTCGCATTGGACGGGCCCCAGTTGTAGTCCGGATTTTTCTCGAGCTCAACTTGTGAGCTAGGTGTGATTTTTTTAAGCTTAAAAGGTCCCGTTCCCACTGGGTTTTGCGGGAATGCATCGCCATACTTCTTCACAGCTGTCGGAGAAACGAAGCCTAAATCGACTTTGGCTGCATTGCTCAGGAACGGCGCGAAGGTTGTCTTAAAATTCACCTTCACAGTGAATTCATCAATGATTTCCGTGGATTGATACGAGCCAAGCTCGTTCAATGCGATGGACGCTTTGGTCGCTGGATCGATAATCCGATCAAAGTTAAATTTCACAGCTTCCGCATTAAACGGTGTACCATCATGGAATTTCACATCCTTGCGCAGGTGGAACGTATAACTCTTTTTGTCCGGGGAAAGCTCCCAATCTGTCGCTAACCACGGCTTAATCGTGTGATCAGGAAGCTCCACAACTAAGCTGTCATAGATCGAACGCATGACTCTAGTCGTTGGGGCGAAGCCTGCTTTATGTGCATCCAAGCTGTCAGATGTCACCGTACCTGCAAGTGCCCACACAAGCTCACCACCTGGCGTCACCGTACCCGCTTCTTGTGCTGCACCTTCTTTGGCTCCTCCATTCTTTGAGGCTTCCCCGCAGCCTGTTACGATGAAAGCCGTAATGAGTAAACCACTGACGATAGATCCGATTCTCTTTTTCATATCTTTCTCTCCCTCTAAGCTTATGCTTGGGCTATTCTCTGTTTGGTATAGCGGTTTACTGGGATTTCAAGCCCTAAATTGCCTCGTAACGTATCACTTTCGTACTCTTCCCGATAAATACCGCGCTCTTGAAGAATAGGGACAACAAGTTCAACGAAATCCTTAAGCACACTAGGAATGCCCGTATGAATAATAAAACCATCAGCTGCGCCTTCTTCAAACCATTGTTGAACAGTATCTGCGATCTGCTCAGGCGTACCGACGAAAGAGCTTCTTGGCGTTGCAAATCGCAGTGCTGTTTGACGAAGCGTCAAATTCTCTTCCTTTGCAATGCGCTTAATTCGATCTGTTGAGCTGCGGTAGCTGTTGCTGCCAAGATCACCAAGATCCGGGAATGGCTCATCCAACGGATACTGTTTGAAATCGTGGTAAGTAAATGGACGACCCAGTTGATCCAGCGCATCCTCCAACGTCACCAACCCTGCAATTGCCTGGTATTTGCTCTCCGCTTCTTCCACGGTCCGGCCAATGATCGGACTAATGCCTGGGAACACGAGGATCTCCTCGCTCGCTCTGCCATACGTTGCCGCACGTGCTTTAATATCTTGATAAAAAGCTTTCGCTTCCTTAATCGATTCGTGCCCTGTGAATATCGCATTCGCACTCTTCGCCGCTAAATTGCGACCATCGTCCGACCCGCCAGCTTGGAAAATGACTGGCTGACCTTGCTGCGAACGGGCGATGTTTAATGGCCCCTGTACGGAGAAATGCTTGCCCTTATGATTCAACGCATGCAGCTTACTCGGATCAAAGAACTGACCGGTTGATTTATCTCGTGTGAATGCATCATCTTCCCAAGAGTCCCATAGTCCGCGCACAACTTCTAAATGCTCCTCTGCGATCCGATAACGTTCATCATGAGCATAGTGCTCATCCCTGCTATAATTACGAGCTGCACCTTCAAGCCCCGTCGTCACAACGTTCCATCCTGCACGCCCGCTACTTATATGATCCAGCGAAGCAAACTGTCTTGCCACAGTGAATGGTTGCGTGAAAGACGCAGTTAGCGTCCCCACCAGACCAATCTTCGAGGTAACAGCTCCAAGCGCTGATAACACCGTTAATGGCTCCAGCCTGTTTAAATAATGCGGCGCTGATTTTTCCGTAATATACGTGCTATCGACGATAAAAACAAAATCAAATTTCCCTTCCTCCGCTTGTAACGCCTGCCCGGCATAATAATCAAAATCCACACTGGCATCCCCTGGAATTTCTGGATTTCGCCATGTGTATTTGGAAGTACCAACACCTGTGATGGTCGCTCCGAGTTTAAGTTTTCTTGGTTTGGACATGTGTATCTCCCCCTTATGAGTTCAGCACTTTGGCTTTGCTATTTCGATTAACCGGCACTTCGAGACCTAGATGACCACGCAGTGTGTCATGTTCATATTCCGTACGATATAAGCCGCGTTCTTGTAAAATCGGCACAACCAGCTCCACGAAATCTTGCAATGCTCCCGGTATCCCCACACCAATAATGAACCCGTCAGACGCTCCTTCTTCCACCCATTGCTGAATCGTATCCGCGATCTTTTCCGGTGTACCTACGAAATTCCCTTTTGGTGTTGCAAAACGTAGAGCCACTTGTCGCAATGTCAAATTGTGTTCTTTCGCTAATCGCTTGATCTTCGCTGAGCCGCCTTGTTGACTGTTAGCCCCCAAATCTCCAAGGTCTGGGAAAGGTTCATCCAACGGGTATACACTAAAATCAAAATCATTGAAGGGTCGACCCAACGCAATAATCGCTTTGTCGATGGATACGAGATTTACCGTTTCGAGGTACTTACGTTCAGCTTCTTCTTCCGTGCGGCCAATGATTGGTCGAATACCCGGAAGGATCGAAACATCATCAGGATTGCGACCGAAGGAAGCTGCTCTGCGTTTAATATCCGCATAATACGCCTTGGCTTCCTCGATATTCTCGTGTCCAACGAAGATCGCATCTGCATTCTTGGAAGCAAAGTTGCGACCATCCTCGGAGGTTCCTGCTTGGAAAATGACAGGCTGCCCTTGCTTCGAACGAGCAATGTTTAGCGGACCCTGTACGGAGAAGAACTCACCTTTGTGATTCAAGGTATGTAGCTTCGCTGGGTCAAAAAACTGACCTGTCTCTTTATTCCGCGTAAATGCATCATCCTCCCAGGAATCCCATAAGCCTTTCACCACATCCACATGCTCTTGCGCAATGCGGTAGCGCTTCTCGTGCGGAGGATGCTCTTCCTTGCTGTAATTGTTCGCACTGCCCGATAGCCAAGAAGTGACTACGTTCCAACCCGCGCGCCCTTTGCTGATCAAATCCAGTGAAGCGAATTGCCTAGCCACAGTGAACGGCTCGCTATAGCTGACTGTCACTGTCGCAACAAGGCCGATCCGTTTCGTGACGGTTGCAAGTGCTGATAGAATGGTCAGCGGCTCGAAACGATTCAAGTAGTGCGGGCTTGATTTTTCAGTGATATGAACACTATCTGCGATGAACGCAAAATCAAATTTCCCAGCTTCTGCTGTTTGCGCTTGATGTTTATAAAATTGAAAGTTCGTGCTCGCATCCGTGATGGCATCAGGATGCTTCCAATCTTCCCAGCCTCCGCCTACACCATGAATCATTGCACCTAGTTTAATTTTCTTACCTTTTGCCATTCGAATCAGCCTCCGTTTATTTATATTTGATTATTCCGATGCACTTAATGGTATTTATCATAAAACAGGATCTTTCTCTTGTACAATTCAAAAAGATGAACGCTTGATTCAGTTTTTATGAATATACGAGTAAACCACTTGGATTAATTAGAATTCATGTTATGATAGATGTAAGACTTTGTAAAATTGAAAAATCCGATCGTATACTTCACAAATCATGAACCAAATCTTAGGAGAGGACGGGGGTTCCTATGGATATTCGAAATATCAAAACCTTTCAAACCATCATCAGGCTTGGTAGCTTTCAGCGTGCGGCCGAGGAACTGCAATACGGCCAATCGACCGTAACGATGCATATACAGAAGCTCGAAAGTGATCTGGGGGTTAAACTATTAGAACGCGGAAAAAAGCTGACGCTAACGGAGGCTGGCAGACTATTTCATCAGAATGCCGATCTGTTGCTGAAGGATTATGATTTTCTGCAGGCTTCAATGGACGAGCTAGTCAAAGGGGATGCTGGGATCATTCGTCTTGGCGTCATGGAACCCACAGCCAGCTATCGACTGCCACAGTTACTTGGCCCCTTCCTGCGTCAGCATCCCAAAGTGAAGATCAGCATTCACATTGGCAACACGACAGTGCTTGGTCAGATGCTCCATGAGGGGAGCATTGATATGGCTATTTGCTCAACGCCTAATACGGGATTGGACCATTCCTTTGAGCCTTTTTTCATCGAAAGACTCGCACTGCTCGTCCCAGAAACCCATTGGTTAGCATCGAAACCTTCTATTCGCCTACGAGATTTACAGCATGAGCACTTACTTATCACAAACTCGCAATGCCCTTATCGTCAAAAGCTAGAGAATGCTTTGCTCGAAAATGGCGGCAGTCCCTACTCCGGCATGGAGATCGGCAATATGGCAGCACTTAAATACTACGTCCAAGCGGATTTCGGCATCGCGGTTGTTCCTGTCATATCTGCAACGCCTACTCCGCAGGGCACTGTACTTAAAGCAATTGATGATCTGGATTCAGGTCTAGTCACAGGCCTGCTGCGCAAAATGAATGCCAGCACCTTTAGCTTAGCGACTGAGAGCCTTGTCGAGATTTTCCGTAAGGAGCTGAAAAGCGCCGTATCGTCTGCCTCTTGATGTTGAGAAAGACAGAAAAAGCAGTATTCCTGAGTTAGGAATACTGCTTTTTCATACATCGTCTTGTTTGATGGACGCCTGATCTGGCTTGTCTGGCACGTTCTTCCGTTTCCAGTTTTTCGGATTGAGGTAGCTCCTGTATTTCTTGGCAACCTCTTTGCCTAATAAAATGCCGCCCGTCCAGAAGGTAACCTCACTAAAAATAAGCAGCCCCGCAATCCACTTGGCCATACCGCCTCCCGTATGTACGAAAAATGGAATGGTAAAAGCACTTATAAAAGCGAGTGTCGATAAAATTAACAAGGTGATGCCTAGTTTTTTGGCCACATCATGTCCCCCTTATGTTTCAAATAAAACCTGACCCTACTGATCGATGTCTTCTCCTATCATAAGGGCAAGACCTACGTAATTCAAACCCTTACCCACAGCCCGTTTGCATTCACCAACTCCTACTTTGTCCATCTAAATCTATCTTCAATTGATTTCCCAGGAAATTAGATGTACTTTTTACAGTTCATCTATCGCCACCACACCGGCAAAAAGCCACCTCTTCCTCAATGGGATAGGTGGCTTATCATTTCAACTACTTGACATCCGCCGCGCATCGAAACCCGATGTTTCCGGTTGAACTGTCTGGCGTATTTTTGCTGCGTGCCGCAACACGGTAGCGATTGCAGTATGAACGGTGGCACAAGTATGAGCCGCCTCGAAGTACTCGCGTGTCTCCGGATGGAGGGCCAACAGGGTTGTCCCTTTTGCCCTTCACGTGATAGTTCGGGCTGAACCAATCGGAGCACCACTCCCATACGTTGCCTGCCACGTTGTACAAACCGTAAGCATTCGGCTCGAATGCTTTGACGGGTGCGGTGCCTGCGTAGCCGTCACTTTGATTGTTTTTGTCCGGAAACTTCCCCTGCCAAATGTTACACATATGTCTTCCGCCTGGCTTAAGCTCGTCTCCCCACGGATACCGCTTCTGGGCTAGTCCACCGCGAGCGGCATATTCCCATTCGGCTTCTGTTGGTAGACGTTTGCCTGCCCATTTGCAATAGGCCATCGCATCGCTCCATGAAACATGGATAACCGGGTGATCCCAGCGATCTTCGACATGGGAATCGGGGCCCTCAGGATGCAACCAATCTGCTCCCTCAACCACCCACCACCATGGGGTTTGTTGTACTTTATTCTGCACACGTGCTGCCGTCGCTTCGGATACAAACAAATGAAAAACAAATGACCAGCCAAAGGATTCGGCCTCTGTTTTGTAATTCGTCGCATCAACAAATTGCTTGAAGTCAGCATTGGTTACCGCACAAGTGTCTATGTAGAAGGGCTTCACGTTAATCTCACGTACTGGTCCTTCGCCATCCGCAGGGAAACCTTCACGGTCATCCGTTCCCATTAAAAATTTTCCACCTGGAATAAGTACCATGCCTTCTTTACCAATTGGAGCAGCTGCCTCTGGTATCTCAACTGAAATTAACGCTTCCGGATGTGCCGATGGTTGATCGGATGACGCACGGCTGGCTGAACAGCAAGTTGGTTTATTCGGTTCCATAACGGTCGTCCTCTCACTTTCGTTCTATCAATTGCATGCTATTAACTAAATATAGCAATTCCGACGAGTGCCGACAATACAATGGTTGCAAGTGGATGCCATTTGTACTTATGTACAACGATAAACACACCCGCCGCGATTAAAAGAGTGAATAATACCTGCCACGAAAATAGTTGTTGCGTACGGTCTGAGAAGCCAAAATGGATAGCCGCATAGACGATTAATCCGGTTACAATCGGTCTTAACCCATAAAATGTGGTGTGGACCGCTTTACTTTGAACGATTTTATAAAAGAAAGATGAAATAATAAGGACAATAATCAGTGACGGCAATACAATGCCAATCGTTGAAATCACAGCACCCAGAATGCCATTTGCTTGATAGCCAATTATTGTTGCTGTGTTCGTTGCAATCGGCCCAGGCGCCATCCCTGCTGTAGCCACACTCTGAGCAAAATGCTCTGTTGTCATCCATTCATGCTGCTCGACCTCATGTTGAATGATCGGGATCATCGCGTAACCGCCGCCGAATGACATGAATCCTATTTTCAAAAATGTAATAAACAGCTCCCACAACACCATCTACCTCGCCGCCTTTCTCATATCCCATCCGCGATATAATAGTCGTAGTAAGTGTAGCCATTATAGGAAGTGTGTACAGGTTCTTTGCCTTTTTCCAAGCTAATTGTGAAGCCAAACGTTTCTTTCACTTTGACAAAAACAAATCCAATAAACAAACCAATGAGAATCATGAAAAGCGGATTAATGGGAAGCAGCAACAGAATCGCTACAGTACCAATTGCCGTAACTAATGTAGTTTTATCAAAAATAGCCGAACGTGCCATATTGTATGCTGCTAACACGATGAGTCCAATGATTGCTCCATGAATGCCTTTGAAAGCGGCCACGACTTTCGGATCTGCCTGCATGAATAGTAAGAAAAAGCTAAGTACTAATGCGATTAAAAAGGTTGGCAAAGCAATGCCGATGACGGCTGCTGCTGCACCAGGTATTCGCGCTAAGCGGTAGCCAATAAATGCCGATGCATTTACGCCGATCCCGCCTGGCGCTGAGCCTGCAATCGCAATGATATTGGATATTTCGTCTTCTGCGATCCAAGCCTTTTTTTCAACAACTTCCCTCTCAATGACTGGAATCATGGCATATCCTCCCCCAAACGTGGAAGGTCCGATCTTGAGAAATGTCCAGAATATATCCAAACAAAGATGTAATTGATGTTTCTGCATATGGATTCCCCCTCTAGCCCATTTGTATGGTAACTCAATTATACTCCACTTAACTCCAAAATGGAATAAACAATTGAAGATCAGTGGGGATATTCGAAATTAACCAGTGGCATTAGCGTGAAATTAATTCCTTTAATCCGATCGAATCACTTAGTTTAAATCAATGTGATTTTAAGTATAAAACTAGTCGAGGCTCCTGTGAAAGCATAAATAGCCAAGAGATGGATATCCATCTCTCGGCCTCATCAGTTACTTGTCACCAATCTCTCATCACTTTTTCTTATCACCTCGAGTTAGCACCTGTCACATACCTCTCACGCACGCAATCATTCACTTCCCTACGCCACTTGTTTATGAAAGACGAAGTTGGAGGCTTCCATGCTGACAACAATATCCAGCGCACATATTTGCTCATAGGCTGCAATCAGCTTCTCGTGCTTTGGACATCTCAAGCTAAAAACCAAGTGCATAACGGAGAGCTCCCCCGCTTTCCCTACAATCGTAGAAGGAGCACTCTCAGGCATCATTTTGAGATGAATCACCTGTATACCCTGTTCCCCGAAACGAGCGGTTAACGAGCTGAGGAAGCCTAGATGCTCATTAATCGTAATTTCGACTTCATGCGTACGTCGGTGCCTGATGATATGCTTTTCGAACTTATTTAAGACATACAGACTGATGAGTACTAAAAAGGTACAAACCAGCGCTCCGGTAATAAAGCCGGCCCCGACGCTTAAACCAATGGCCGCAACCAGCCACACGGAAGCAGCGGTCGTCAATCCTTTAATAACATTGCCGTTTCGCAAAATGGCGCCAGCTCCTAAAAACCCAATGCCGCTGACAACCTGTGCAGCCAACCTAGACGGGTCAATACGGACATTCGGTTCATTGACAAAGTCAGAAAAGCCGTACTCCGACAGCAGCATAATGGTGGCCGATCCCAAGCAAACTAGAATATGGGTTCGGAAGCCTGCCGCATGATTGTTCCATTCCCTTTCAAGACCGATCAAGCCGCCTAAAATGACTGCTAACACCATGCGAATAATTAAGTCCAAATGACTAATTTGCCACACACTATCAGCGGCGCCTATCATTGCGTGGCCTCAAGCGGTTCTGCCAGCCATTGGTTCAACTTCACAACTTCCGAACCAGCAAGCATCATAATGCCAACGCCATGATTGTCATTTTTGACAGTAAGCAGATCCTTTTTATAATAGTCAGCTGTAAACGCATATCTCGAGCCACTGCAGACACCGTGCACATTCCCTTGCGCATCGATCGCGATGCGAGTCAGACCATCCCACGCCTTCAATGCCGCTTCAATGAACCGCTGCGGCTCCTTAAGCCAACCAAAGCGAACACCTCGTGCAAATGAATAAGCGAACATCGCTGTACACGAAGCTTCCTCATAGGCATCCGAATCGTTCAAAACCTGATGCCATAGGCCACTTTCCGCTTGAAGATCAGCATATCCCCCACACAGCTCATTGAAGAAATCCACAAGCGCCGGTCGTGCTTCATGTGAAGCTGGCAATGCTTCCAACACCTCTGTCAACGAAAAGAGTGTCCAACCATTGCCACGTCCCCATGGGATGCCTGTCGGCATGTCATATTTAAAATCAAACACGTGCGACATAATGCGTTCTTCCGGCATATACAAGTACTTGCGGAACAGCAAAAATTGCTTCGCTGCTTCATCAAGCGCTTCAGATACACCAGTGATCCGAGCATAACGACACAGAAACGGTGTGCTCATGTAGAGATCATCTGCCCACATTGTATTTTCCGAATACTCATCCTGACATATCCGATAAAATGCGCCGTCTTCCTTGCGTTCCAACCCGTGTAAGATGAAATTTGCGATTCGATTCGCAATGGCCATGAAGCCCTGATCCTCATCTTCCTGATACGCCTCTAACATCGCGGAGCCAAAGGAACCGCAGTTGTCCAGCATTTTCATCATAACCAATTGTTGATTAATCGCTGGGAACCCATATTGCTCACGATCCCAAAGGGAATATGCGAACATATCTGTACAGCTTTGAACATGGTCCAGCGCATACTGGGTAATGTCAGATCGCTCTAATAAGCGGCCGGTTTGCAACAGCCCATAAATAGTTACACCAAGCGGGTAATCCCAACGTGCATAATTCGTCACATTGCCAACTGTCCATTTATTGCTCAGCATCGCATTCTCATAGTAAGGCCGAATCCATGTGTTAGGACGATCCAAGCGCCAATAGGTTTTCTCTTCAGAATTCACATCGATTGTGTACACGCGATCTGTCTGTACCAAATCCTCGTAAGATAAGGAAATGTTGGCAGACAGAGGGCCAAGAAACAACCAAGGCTCTGCAGCGCCATGAACCTGCTTCGGTAAACTAAGGGGGACAACCTCCTCACCGATGGAAACCTCAAGCGTGAACCCCCAAGTGTTATTACCACAAATACTCCGAATAAGTAGATGATGCTGACCATAAGCAAGCGGCACCTCGACATGAAAGTTGCCTGCTTCCGTAAGCTCCAGAACTAGCATGCCTTCCAGGCAAACCGTTAGCGCTCCTGATGCATGGCCCTTGATTATGCAGGTTTCTCTACCCGGTCTTACGTTGTTCAGCTGCGTCCAAGCAAATGCCTGTTTACCAGGCTGTCTCCCAAACAATCGCTCGCAGACAGGCAGTGAGAGCTCATTCTCATCCCATTCACGGTTTGGCAGCCAACGTAAGCCATTATTCTTCTCTGAAGACATCGCATCAGGTAAGGAACGCCCCTCGAAAACATCGTTGTCAATTGGCGAGGAAAACACCCAACCCGCTTGTCCTTTCCGTTCTGTGAACGGAGCTAGCACATTCAGAATGCGTACCTTTGCCTCATCGGAACCGAATAAGCAGCCAAAACCAGCAGCTGTATGCTTCGCTTTGATAAAGAGACGATTCCAGCCTTTGACGAAGTCCAGATTTAACTTCACAGTGGCATCTGGCTTAATCTCGTCAATGACCGTTGAACGATACGTCAACTCATCATTGAAATAAAACTGAATCGGACCCAAACAATTGAACAAGACATCCAGGTTACGTTCGCCATCACTCCAAACTAAGGCATAGGCATAGGAGAACTGACCGGGTTTTGCGTCAGGAAATCTGCGGCCCAAATCGAGATCAAACATCCCTTTTTCATTTTGCAAAACGCCTGCTCGGCTGAATGCTCGAAATGCAAAGGGTACAGGTGGGTTCGCACCAATGTAGCGATCAGCAAGCACTTTCAATGTTTGTTTATTGTCATTCCCTAAACGGGTTTGTATACTTTCTTGTTCATTGAAATAGGTCGTCATAACGTACTTCCTTTCTACAGTAGACGGATCTTGAATGTCCGATCATAAGGTGTAACCAAGTTGACATGGACATATTGGCATCCAGATGGATGATGATCTTCACGAACGATAGGCAGGATATGTTCATAGGCACCTGCAGAAATTTCAATAACATCTCCCTCTGCTTCGTACGTCATAGAACCGCTTCGCAGGAAGTACTTGCCTTCTTCCCCAGCTAGCAAATCATCGCCACTCACCGCACCTTCATTGCCAAAAATGAAAGTTACTTGCGTGAAGACATCCTCACGCTCATCAGACGATACGTGGATTGTCCATTCCGAATCTCCTGAGTTCACTATTTCCGCTTGCAGTTCAAGCTTCTGCAAATGGGTCATCGGCCGATGCTGATGCGGCAATAAATACCATGGACTGAGTGTTGAACCCTCCGTCCCTGCAGGCAGCAAATGACGCGGGATCGGTCCGTTGTAGCCTTTTTCCAATACTGTATCCAGTTTATACCCGCCTACGCTCGCTGTCAGATTCGTGAACTTCACAATGCCTGGGGAGAACGAAGTGGAAAGTTTAACACCGAGTAACCTTGCTTTCCCATGGCGTAATGAGAAGAAGGAAGGTGTCTGCGACATGATCGTTACACTTTGATCCAGCTCACGGATCCGAACCAACGGAGCACCGAAAGAGAGATGCATGCTGCTATGCTGAATGTGCATATGATGGCCAACCTCATCGATACGCTGCAAATGTTCCCTCATCGGATGCTCTGCATTTATCATTTTCACATATCGATCAAGCAGCGGTACTCGTTCAATATGTGAGATATCTGCTTCGGGATAAACGAGAATGCTCATCAATGGATGGTTGTTCACACCTTCATGAAAACCTGTGATGTAGGATCCCGCATAATCGGCCATTGCAGCAAAGATCGGATCCTGATCATGCGCCGCCATTAAGCGGTAAATCGGGAAGTAGTTCGCCATCGTAGCGGTCTGACCGAAATCCTGACGACCAGAGTAATCCGTTACCACTTCGCCAGACGGGTGAATTAAGTACATCATCATACGAAGATTACTTCGCACACATTCGATCAGTTCAGGACGGTTCATCAAACGACCCGTATGATATAGGGCAATATTACTAACTGCGTTATAAATCCCGTTACTGCGTTCTGTCCATTCCCCATCTTCGGTAATATCTAATCCTTCAGCTAACCAGTCTTCCGCTCGTGCAAGCAACTCGGGCTGTGGGAAAATTTCAAATAATAAGCATAGTGCAGCGGTAAGCACCCAACGATGATTCGGCGTGTGACAACCACCAGTCAGCATAGCTGGTATTGTGCGTTCCAAGAAGAGCTTCAGCTTTGCTGTCACAGGCTCAAGTTGGGCCCAGTCGTGCTTGTTAAGCAATTGGTATATTTGTGTTACCCCACCGACTACGAACGCCGTATCTGGGGGAGAATTATAATTTGTTGAGCCCAATGAAACGGTACCATCCGCATGCTGTCTGTTCAGCATGAACGCGACCGCTTTATCCAAGGCATTCAATAAAAAGCTATCCTGATAGTAGCGAGAATCTGGATTAACCAAGGCTGAAGCCCATCCCGCTATCATACGCGGTGTACTCATATGATTAGCTCGGGCAATGCCCGTTTCATCAACGATACCACCGTAATATTTGGATTGCGGATCAAGAATCTGCCCCAGAAGCGTAGCTTCTGTTAATTGATCATTTAATTTAACTAAGCGATTATAAATAGCGTCCACATAGATCACCTACCCTTTCATAGCTGCAATTTTACTGGTGATAAGGTTGTGACTTTCATGAATCTCATTCGGCTCACACAGAGCTTTCAGCTCGTAGACTTTCACTTTCGCATAATCGATGGCTTCTAGGAAATGGTCGAAATAGTGCAGGTCCTTGCTGTGAACATAGGGACACCAGTGATCGGCAAGTTCCAGCGTTTCATGGATATGCACACCATAAATATATTTCTTCACTTCTTGTAACTCTTTAAGATTATCGTATAAGCCCATTCGGTCCATCATCATCGCATGGCCGATATCGTACCATAAGTACACAGGACTGCCTGCCAGGTTGTCGCAAATCGTTTTGGCTTCCATCAAGGAAGGCATCTGATACGATCTGGAGCGAGTTTCTATGCCGATCGCGACATTCCAACCTTTTTTGGCAGCATGCTCGCTTACAATCTCCAAACTTTCTTGAATTCTTTGCGTATACAGAGGACTCAACCGATCCCGTCTTTCGATCATGACACTCCATAGTTTCTGATACTCCGGTGAATCCTTGCCGTGATCTCGATAAAGCTTTTTTAAATCTACATCAATATTATACTCAAAAGGCACTTCACCTGGATGTACGACCACAGCTTTGGCCCCGTATCGATTAGCATATTCCATAGAACGGATCAGTAACTCTACGGAACGCTTACGCTTCGCTTCATCATCGAACCCCAGCATGACGGAATCCGTATCATAATCCTTGTCATTGATGAATGGGAATACATTGTGCACACTGGATACACCAATCTCACCCTTCTCAATCATCGGTTCAATCGTTGTCATCATTTCTTCCGTAACGTTATAGTTAAGCTCGACATTGCGAAAGCCCAGCTCTTTAATTTCCTCAATCATGCCACGTCCTACCGTGTGCTTCTTAATGTTCCAACAGGTTGAAAAGGAATATTCCCCTTTATCGATCATGTCTCTTCCTCCTAAAAGTTTTTCGTTAGAAATACTCGCATCGTAAGCATTAGCTATGCTCTTCTATTATGAAAGAAAGGACAGAATTCCCTTACTACTGCGAAGGGGATGCTCTGGCCTTTCCTTGGGGGTACGGTTTTATTCTGAAAGGTCACTCAGCTTCATCACAGCACCAGAACGGGCAGATAAAGTCGATGCTTCCATTAAACGGGTCAAATCAAAGGCAAGTTCAATATTCTCTGTCGCCGTCGTTCCCTGCTGAATATGGGATACCCATTGCTCGAAAGCGGAAGGCAGCTTGGGTAAATCGGTCACTTCTTGCCACCCTGTAGCTGCTTCACCTGACATTTTGGAGCTGCGGATGCGTAATTTATCATCCGTTCGGGCATACTTAAGGTTACCTTCTGTTCCTTGAATCTCCATATCAAATTGCGAGTAGCTGTTAACAAATCCAGCTTCCACAATGCCCAGTGCACCACTTGGATAACGTAAGGTGACTACGGCACTATCTTCAACCTCGCGATCGGTGATGTAGCCGAAGCTTGCACTAACGCTTTCCGGTAATCCGAGAAACAAACGAGCTAAGTACATCGGATGACACCCTAAGTCCATCAGCGCTCCCCCACCGCATTGCTCCAAGTTGAAGAAATGGGCTGGAAGCGCTCCGTCTGGATGTTTCTCTGTTCGCAGCGCACCATTATGTGCAAGTCGAATCCGTACAGTAGTAATCGTGCCTAGAAGACCTTCACGGATACACGTTAACGCTGCTTGTGCAAAGCCCATGTAGAGACGCGGTAAGGACACAGTTAGCTTAACCCCGGTTTCCTCGATCACGGCAAGTATTTCTTTGCATTCTTTGGTGGTCGTAGCTACAACTTTTTCCGTGAATATGTGTTTACCTGCTATTGCGGCTGCGATAATGACCTCATGATGCCGATTCGTTGGCGTACCCACAATGACAGCGTCAATCTCAGGATTTCTCAACAGCTCATCCAAGTTTCCATAAAAGGGAACACCTAGTTCCTCTGCCTTTTCGCGGCCTCGCTCCTGGATTTCATCCCAAACAGCAACAATTTCGGTATCCGTATGTTCGGCAGCTAAACATGCATAATCTTTGGCATGAACGTGCCAGAAGCTCAACATCGCTACTTTCATCATAGTTCGACTGCCTCTTTTCTAATGGTTTAGTCAAAATAGACAGCTTTACCCGTTCGATTCGATTCATAGATCGCTTCAAGAATCTCAGAAACGACACAAGATTGTTCTGGTGTTACGACTGGCTCTGTATCGTTGATAATGGCATCAATCCATAACCGAATTTCTTTATCCTGCATCGTTTCTTTCTTACCTTCGTAGAAATCTGCACCTTTCGCTTCGAACTGCATTTGGTTCACATAGAGGCGGCTATGCTTTTCGCCATTAATACGTAAGCCATCCTGCATATCAGCACCACCTTCTGTACCGCAAAGCGTACATTTGGCTTCCTTCGTATCGAGTGTATTCAGCGCCCAGCTTGCTTCTACCATGATCGTTGCACCATTCTTCATAACGATCATAGCAAAAGCTGAATCCTCAACCTTAAACTTCGCTGGATCCCAAGGCCCCCAAGAATTTGCCGCATTTTCCTTACGTGAAAGTTTATGATAAGCGGTGCCCAGCACCACCTTAGGTTCATAGTTATTCATTAACCAAAGCGTTAAATCGAGCGCATGCGTTCCAATATCAATTAGCGGCCCGCCGCCTTGTTTCTCTTCATCCAAGAAAACACCCCAAGTGGGAACACCACGTCTGCGAACAGCATGTGCTTTAGCAAAATAAATTTCGCCCAAATCCCCATCTTCAATAACTCGTTTCAAATGTTGGCTATCAGCACGAAACCGATTGTTATACCCAATTGTCAATTTCTTACCTGTTCGTTTCGCAACTTCCACCATACGGCGAGCATCTGCCGATGTTTTGGCCATCGGTTTCTCACACATCACATGCTTGCCTGCTTCCAATGCAGCAATCGATATTTCCGCATGTGAATCATTCGGTGTACAGATGTGAACCACATCAATCATTGGGTCTGCGAGTAATTCGCGGTAATCATCATAGACTCTGGCTCCAGGTGCGCCAAATTTCTCAGCTGCCTTATGTGCACTTGCCGGAAAAATATCAAAAAATCCGATAATTTCGACTTGCTCAATTTTGCTCAAGCTGGGTAAATGCTTCCCCGTTGCAATGCCGCCACAACCGATGATGGCTACTTTCACTTTGTTCACTGTTAGTTCCTCCCATGATGTAAAGCTGATATCTGCCTATTTAAAGAAGATGCTGGACATCGATGAGATACCTCAGCGTGCAGGCACTCCCCATCGAAATCCAGCTCTTCTAAGAAACGTTTACTTCACAAATTCCATTTGTTGTTTGATGATGGCCATAGCATCCTTAGCCAAGAACGCTGTGTTTTTATTTTCTGCATACCATTTGTTCATGAATTCTTCGAGTTTCTTGCCGTCTGCTTTATCCCAAGCTGCTTGTGCATCTTTAATCGCTTGTTCTGGCGTGTACTTAGAACCACTAAGGATAGCTTTAACGAAAAGATCATCTTTTTCTTTCAAAATTGTTGTATTGATAACTTGAAGATCTGCTGGATATACTGGCATATGATCCCCTAGCGTGACTCCAGGATATTCTCTTGATGGATCGAAGTAAATACCTTGGATCACTTTATACATTTCCATGTTGATTTTTTGATCAGGCAGCACATCTGGGTTGCTAAGCCCACTCAACGTATAGTTACATTTGTCTATGCCAGCTGAGTAGAACATGGAATAGTCTAATGCGTAAGCAACTTCATTTTTGGACTTATCTGCATCAATAACTTGAGGACAGCCGTTTGCAGCTTTCTTCCAGTGGACTCCTTCATCCCCGTAGATCGTTTTCCGAGCATTATCGGTCTGCATCATAAAGTCAAGATAGCGGCCAACTGCTTCAGGATCCTTCGCTTTCGCATTCACAACCGTTGTCATTTGAACTGGGTTATCGATCGCGCCGGTAAATGTTCCCATCGGTGATTTCGGATAACCTAATGGTGCAATTTCAACACCAGGTACATTTTTCTTCAATGTAGGTAAGTCAAGACCACCTACGCTGCCAGAGAACTGAACAAAGATCCCGATCTTTCCGTTAAGGAAGTCCTGTTTTGCTTTATTGCCATCTTTGTCGTTAATGTAGTCTTTGTCGATAATTCCGCCATCATAAAGTTTCTTCTTGAAAGTCAGGGAAGCAAATTCTTTGTCCCATGCACGAACAACTTTGCCGTCCTTAATATCCCATGCCAGCAATGTCTTTGAAGAACTCTCACCGAAAATTTCATTAATTGCTTGTTCTGAATACGTACTCATGTTCATACCGTACGTATCTTTCTTACCATTACCATCGGGGTCTTGATCAACAAACGCTTTCGCTACGTTATATAGTTCATCCGTTGTTGTCGGCATTTGCAAATTCAACTTTTTCAACCAATCCGTACGAATATAAAGAATATGCGCTGGAGTCGCTTCTTTTACCTTACCAATTTCGTAAATCTTGCCATCAGGTTTTGTTCCTGCCTTCTTCAGCTGAGGATATTTCTCTAATAGCTTTTGATATTCAGGCATATATTGCAAAATGTTGTCAATCGGCATCAATTGTTTTTGGTCATACAAACTGCCTCTGAACGGTGTATTATACTCGTTGACAATATCTGGAGCGGAACCGGAAGCAAACAAGACGTTTAATTTTTTCGTAGAGTCGCTTCGAAGAATTGGAACGAATTTTACATTGGCTGGTCCCTTTTGGTTAATAAACTTGGTCCAGCGATTTTCTTCATAGGTGCCTTCCGATGCCGGAACGCCACCGCGATCGTACATGGAAACTGTAACATCTCCACGTTTTGCTGGCGTTACTGCGGCAGACTTAGTTGCTTCTGCTGACGTTGTTGTTGCTTCTTCTTTTTTGTCACTGCTGCAGCCCGCTAATGTTGCCCCTAAAGCTACAACCCCTACCGTCATTCCAAGCCATAGTTTCTTGTTTTCCATATGCACGTTCCCCCTACAAGATTATATTATCGTTTTGTTAAACGGGAATACCTTCGTTGTTAACCTTTAACAGATCCTAGCATAACTCCCTTGACAAAATACTTTTGCAAGAAAGGATATACGACCAGCATTGGTACAACCATGACAACAACACCGACTGCTTTCACCATCTCTGTTGCAACCGTTTGCTGTTCCTCCAAATTGAGGGAAGGGGAGTTCAATAAATCATTTTTCTGCAACATCCCTTGGACAACTACAGTTAAATTCAACATCTCACTTTTATTAATGTACATGAGCACGTTCATAAACGAATTCCAGAAGCCAATGCCATAGAATAACGCAAGTGTAGCCAACATGGGAAGTGAGAGCGGTAATATGATCCGAATGAGCAGTGAAGTATCATTACAGCCATCAATCCGTGCAGCTTCCTGCACTTCATAGGGAATATTCTCGAAATAGCTTTTCATAAGAAGCATGTTATAGGTGCTGATGAATCCAGAAAGCCATAAAGCCCAATAGGAGTCAATAAGGTGCATGTTCTTAATCACGAGATATGTGGGAATCAACCCACCCGAGAAGAGCATGGTGAACACCATACCTAGAACTAGATAGCGTCTTCCAATCAGATAGGATCTAGACAACGGATAAGCAGCTAGTATGGTGCCCAATAAACTTAACACCACACCAATCACCGTGATAAGCACACTATTTTTAAAAGCACTCCAAGCAGGGCTAGCGATGAAGAAAATTTTATATGCTGTAAGTTCTAAACCCACAGGCCAAAAGAAGACATGACCAGATTCAACAGCAGATCGCTCACTTAGAGATAGTGCGATGAGATGAATAAATGGCAGAATACAAGTTAATGCGATTAATCCGAGAACTAAATAATTGATTGCATAAAATATTTTTTCTCCATTTGTCGCTTTCATACAAATCCTCCTTCCACGGATGTTGAACTCGATGTATACAGGATGCTAGAAGAGTGCTTGATCGTATTTCTTAGCGATCCGATTAGCTATAAGTACAAGACTGCAACTAATGATTGATTCAAAAAATCCCATGGCTGTTGTTAAACTAAACTGAGCATTGCCCAAGCCAATTTTATAAATATACGTACTTATGACTTCAGACACTTCCGAAACTCCGGCGTTCTGTAAGTTGTAGACTTGATCAAAGCCTACTTCCATAATCTTACCCATTGCTAAGATGAGTAATAAGATAATCGTGTGACGAATGCCTGGGATTGTTACGTGCCACATTTGCCGCCATTTCGTAGCTCCATCCATAGCTGCAGATTCGTATAGAGATGGATCAATGGTTGTAAGCGCTGCTAGATAAATAATGGTGCTAAAACCCATTTCCTTCCAAATTCCAGATCCAACAAAAATGGCTAGCCAAGATTTGGACTCGTACAGGAAAGTAATCGGTTCAATTCCAAAAAGGCCGAGCACCTTATTAATTGAACCATAATCCGTTGCGAATAGAGACAATACGATGCCGGAAACAATAACCCATGAGAAGAAATGCGGTAAGTAGATAATTGTTTGTACCCATCTTTTAAACCACGAGCGTCTCACTTCATTTAATAAAATAGCTAGAAAGATCGGCGTCGGAAATCCAAATACCAAGCTCAGAAAACTTAACCAAAATGTATTCCAAATAATTTGTAGCGTATTTGAACTAGAGAATAACACATGAAAATTTTTCAGTCCCACCCAAGGACTTCCTAAAATACCATCTGCAAAGTTATAATTCTTGAAAGCGATAACAAGTCCGCCCATAGGCCAATATTTGAATAAAATATAGTAAGCAATAACAGGAACCAGCATGATAAACAAAGGAATGTTTTGCTTCAGTCTTCTTCGTCGTTTTAGTCGCAAGGCATTTAGCTCACTTTGAGTCATCTGGATGTCAGGAGTTTTAATAATATTCCCATTCATGTTTGCTTCACTCCTTTACTTTAATCTTATAACCCTATGATATAAGTTTTTATAGGAAAAACCCTTAAAATATTATAGAAGAAACTATAAATTCATTGGGTCATTACTCGCTTTTTCTTCTTTTTATACGATAGCTGACAAGCACACAAAAGGCGAACTTCCCCCATACCTCATAGGGGGAGTTCGCCCTTGCCTCGAGCATGTAAACCTCAGACAAACTGCTTCCATAAGTGCAATTATTCTCAATCGTTGGAACCCGATTGCGGTACGATCCTGTACCTAGTACCAGCAAATGTTGTAAACGTCATGCAACCTGAGTGTTCCAATGAATTAAAAGTAACTTGTCGGCCCTCCTCATCCAACACCAGTACCGGTATTCGAGAATAAATCGTACACGGTTCGCCGTTCAAAGAATCGATCATCGCTTCGCTCAGACTGCCGCTGTCCCAGCGCAAATTGACCGTGAACCCTCCGCGCGCCCGCAACCCGTTAATAGAACCGGAAACCCACGTTTCGGGAAGCGCTGGCAGCAAGTGGAGAAACCCTTTATGAGATTGCAGCAACAATTCCGATATGCCAGCTGTAGCAGCAAAATTGCCATCGATTTGAAATGGCGGGTGCGCACCAAACATATTGGCATAAACGCCGCCCCTCTGTGATTTCCACTTGTCCGGCTTCACGAGCTGCAACATGTTATAGATAAGCCGTTCCGCGCGATTACCATCTTGGAAACGGGCCCATAATCCTAATTTCCAACCGAGACTCCAGCCCGTCCCCTCGTCTCCGCGTCTATTTAATGATGTTCGTGCCGCCGCAAACAAATCGGGCGTAACCTCTCCATTAATTTGGCGTCCAGGATATACTCCAAACAAATGTGAGACGTGACGGTGATTCATGTCCTCCTCCTCGAAATCGCTATACCATTCCTGAAGTTGGCCGTACTGTCCAATTTTCAGCGGGAATAGCTTACTTCTCGCCATCGTGAGCTCGGATCTGAAATCCTCATCCACACGCAGTACTTCAGCAGCCTCGAGGCAATTCGTAAACAAATCCCAGATCAATGATAAGTCCATCGTCGAAGCTATGCTTACAGCTGTTTTCTCACCGTCACTACTAATAAATTTATGTTCCGGCGACGTGGAAGGGGCTGTGACAAGATATCCTTCCTGATCCTCAATGAGCCAATCCAAACAAAACAGAGCGGCTTCCTTCATGATTGGATATGCTTTCTCACTTAGATACGCCTTATCTCTGCCAAAGGCATAATGCTCCCAGAGATGCTGACAAAGCCAAACACCGCCCATTGGCCAGTATGCCCAAACCGGGTCGCCATGTCCATAATCGCCTACAGGTGCACTCTGAGCCCAAATGTCAGAGTTGTGATGCGCTGTCCATCCACGGACACCGTAATTGATCTCTGCGGTACTCCTCCCGTTAACCGATAAATTCCCAATAAAATCGAGCAGCGGTTGATGGCATTCAGGTAGGTTGCAGGTTTCTGCGAGCCAATAGTTCATTTCCGTATTGATGTTCAATGTATAATTGCTGCTCCACGGCGGTCTTGTCTCCTTATTCCAAATGCCTTGCAGGTTAGCGGGCTGCGTCCCCTCGCGTGAGCTGGCGATCATTAAATATCGGCCATACTGAAATAATAGTTCTACTAAGCCCGGATCCTGAGCCCCAAACTCAGAAATCCGTTGGTCTGTCGGCATATCTGCAGGGCTGATCGTCTTCCCAAGTTGAATGTTGACTCTATCAAACAAGCTGCGATAGTCGTTGACATGACTATCGCGAAGCTCCGTATAAGAATACTGCATCGCCTCTGCCAGGTATGTTTCTGTGATCGCTAGTGGATCCTTACCTTCTCTGCCCGGGGAGCGATTAAAGCCATTAAAGCTTGTTGCCGCACTGAAGTAAAGCGTCACACTCGTGGCTCCTCGAACATGCAAACCTGCTTGATCTGCATGCATGTAACCGTCATCCAAAACAATCGCGAGTCGACCTACGAAAGACATCGCCTCTCCGTCCTCTTGATCTTCGTATACAATCGGTTGGTCAACATGATAATAACTTGGCGCCACCTGCACCGGCGCCTTCCCACGAATGATCCATTGACCGTTCTCATGGACCATATTAACACGCAGTAGGCTATCCAGACGCGCGGTAAAATGTAGTGATCCGGCTTGACTGGACTTCAGACGAATAGCAATAACCTGACTGGGATTGGAAGCAAACATCTCTCGCGTGTACAAAACATTACCGATCTGGTACTCGACGCGAGATACCCCTTCCTGCAAATCCAGCTCTCGTCTATACGAATGCGCGCTATCCCCATGCTCAAATACAAGTGTGAGATCGCCAAACGGCAAATAGGATTGCGTGTAAGGCCCTAACATCTCCTTACACATTCGGTCAGCATCCGCATATCTTCCTTCCGCCAAGAGACGACGCACCTCCGGCAGCACTTCCTTGGCACGAGGGTTATTACAATTTTTTGGCCCACCCGACCAGAGTGTATCTTCGTTTAATTGCATTTTTTCTACTTCGATTCCGCCGAAAATCATGGCACCTATTCGACCGTTGCCAATTGGCAGCGCTTCAGTCCATTCCTTAGCAGGACTTTGAAATAAAATTTTCATTTCTCCTCAACCCTTCAATTTCTTTTTTTAACTAAATTTACTTTTATTGGTTTGATTCATCGGTATTTCTACCTTATTAAATATATGATTACCCCCCCATTGTAAAAGGAGGAAATATGAATGGATATGTATATAAATACGAAGTATTTGCACAAAATTAAGCTATTTTAATGATGAGAATTAGCAACAACTTTGAATGTCTTCAAATTATTACCTAGTTAATTGCCATGCGCGGCACACTAAGATATGAAAAACTGCCTCCCCCTAAGGGAAAGCAGTCTTCGCTTCCATATACGATCACTTTGCCGGAGCTGCTGTAGATTGCCTGATGATGAGTTCTGGACGCATAACGATGCGTTGCTTGGCTTGTGATTTCTTCTTCAGTTCGAGAATAAGCAGATCGACGACTTGCTTACCCATCGGCTCAATCGGCTGTGCAATTGTCGTAAGTGGTGGATCTGTCACGGAAGCTAGAATGGTATTATCGAAACCGATCACGGAAATATCTTCAGGAACACGCAGCTTTAATTGTTTCGCAGCCTGCAAGGCGCCAATCGCGAGCATATCATTACAGCAGAAAAGCGCAGTAGGTCGTTCGGCGGCAGGTTTCTCTAGAAGTTCAATAGCTTCGCGTTTGCCGTCTTCTACGGTATAACTACAATTCCGAACCCTCGCTTCAGGGAGCCCGATACCGGCTTCCTCTAACGTGGTCACGAAACCTTTTACCCGTTCACGACTACTTGTAACTTTGGTATGTTCAGCAAGAATCGCCATGCGTGTATGACCAAGCTCCAAGAGATGCTTAGCAGATAACGTGCCACCAACGAAATCGTCAACAACAACGGTATGTACAGCCATATCCGGCATCTCCCGTGCGATCATGACAACAGGAATCGATCGCTCCATGAGTGGTGTAAGCATGTCCTTATTATCCATCCCGGTCCCGATAATCATCCCATCCACACTTTTTTGCTGGAGTAAGTTCAGATACCGTTCTACACGTTCGTCTTTATTATCCGTACTGCAGATAACGAGACTGTATCCTAGATTATGACCTTGGTCTTCAACTGCCCTTGCGATTTCAGCAAAGAAGGGATTGGAGATATCAGGGACAAGCAGGCCTAACGTATATGTCTTCTTCCCAGTAAGTGCTGATGCGATGACACTTGGCTGGTAATTGAGCTTTTCCATCACTTTCAGAATTTCAGTGCGCCGTTCTTCGCTTATTTTCCCTTTACCGTTCATGACTTGCGATACCGCTGCAATCGATACACCGGCTTCCCTAGCCACATCGTAAATGGTTGCCTTCATCGTACTACCCCATTTTTCTTGAAGAATACAGTTATTCCCCCATTATGACGGGGCTTTCCAGAACTTGCAACCGTCTTACGACTTGCTCGGCTTCGTCATGATCCAATCATGGTCGGGGTCATTATGAAATTTCCATATCCGCGTAGGTCCCGCCATGACATTCAAATAATACACATCATAGCCCGGAGGCGCAGATACAGGATGATAACCACGCGGAACTAGCACAGCTTCCCCGTTCTTAACAATTAACGTCTCATCAAGTGAACGATCATCCGTGTAAACCCGTTGAATCGCAAAGCCTTGCTCGGGCTGGACACGGAAATAATACGTTTCCTCCAAAAAGGACTCTTCTGGAAGCGCATCACGATCATGCTTGTGCGGCGGATAGCTGGACCAATGGCCATTCGGTGTAAATACTTCGACAACAAGCAAACTATCAGCAGGCTCGCTCTCAGGTAAAATATTATGAATGTACCGCTCGATATTCCCATACCCGCGGGTCTCAACGCCTACTTGGGCAGGAGCAATTAATCGTGAACGATGATTTCCCGCGCCAGGAGCTGAACAAACAGCGAGTTGAAGTGAGGTTAACGCCGTTACTTCATAGGTATCGTTGCTAGTCACATAAACAGAATACGGTGGAATTTGCTCAAATACGCTCATGCGCTGACCAATGCCAAGCCATTCTTCTTCCTTTGTACACACATCCGCTTTGCCGCTCAACAGAACGAGGCATACCTCTTGATCGACGGTTTCACGTTTTAAGGTTTCTCCTGCTGCCAATTGGACAACTTCGAAGCCAACATACTGCCAACCTGCCGATTCCGGCGTCACTTGTAAAAGGCTGCCTTCTTCATTCGGAGAAGATGCAGGTGTTACAATTAATTTGGACATCGTAACGTCTCCCTCTTTCCTTTAAACTACGGAAGATTGCTTTAGCAATTCCAAGGCTTCGCTAACTTTCACGGGTCTGCCCAAACGGGAAGATAACTTCGCAGCCAGCGCAATCCGTTCGGCTTGAACGCCGTCATCCCCACTAACAGGCACACATTTATCATTCAAAATCGCATCAATAAACATTTGCGTTTCTTCTATATAAGCTGCTTGATAACGCTCAAGGAAGAAATGCAGCGGCTTATCACTCACAATCGAATCTGCTGTGGAGATCACAGCTGTATTCGGATGATCATTCGCAACGACCACACTGCCCTTAGAGCCAAACACTTCAACACGCTGGTCATAGCCATAGACGGCTTGACGGCTGTTATCAATGACACCCAATGCGCCATTCGCAAAACGAAGGGTCACAACCGCTGTATCCACATCGCCATGCTGGGCAAAATCCGGGTTGATCAGTACATTACCAACCGCATACACTTCTTCAACCTCGCTGCCTGAAACGAACCGAGCCATATCAAAATCATGAATCATCATATCCATGAAAATACCGCCAGAAACTTTAACATAATCAATATGAGGCGGATTCGGGTCACGAGAAGTAATTTTAATAATATGCGGATCGCCGATCCCCCCGCCTTGCACGACTTCTTGTACACGCTTGAAATTATGATCAAATCGACGATTAAACCCAATTTGCAGCTTCACGCCAGCTTTTTTAACTTCATCAATGGCTGATACCGTTTTCGTGATATCCATCGAGATTGGTTTTTCACAGAAAATATGTTTACCCGCACGCGCGGCTTGCTCAATCAACGGAACATGCGTATCAGTGGAAGAACAGATGAAAATAGCATCAATGTCGGAATGATGAATAAGTTCGTTACTATCCTTTGTCACAATAGCGATGTTGCGGTCTGATGCCCATGCTTCTAGTTCTGGGCCTGCAAACAGATCACTCACCGCGATAATTTCTACCTGCGGGTTCCGCAATAAGTTGTCCGCGTGGATTTTACCAATTCGGCCTGCGCCGATAATACCGATTCTGATCTTTTTCATCCTAGGTTCCCTCCCGCTTTACCTGCACTTCCGAATAACTGAATTTTGGCTCTCACAGATGCAATGATGGCTTCCCGAGCTGGAATTAGATAATTCCTAGGATCATAGGCATCCGAATGATCATTCAAAAATGTGCGAATCGTTGCCGTGCAGGCAATTTGATTATCTGTATTTACGTTAATTTTAGCTGTTCCACAAGCAATGGCTTGGCGAATTTCGTCATCTGGCAGACCGCTTCCCCCATGTAGCACAAGAGGTACACCAGTCAGCTCTTTAATTTCAGCCATCCGTTCAAAACCAAGCTTGGGCTGTCCGCGATATGGGCCATGAACCGATCCAAGCGCAGGTGCTAAGCAATCGATGCCTGTTTCCTGAACCATTTTTACGCAATCCTCAGCTACTGCATACATCCCATCTGCATCATCTACAACGAGATCATCTTCACGTCCTGTGATTCGACCTAACTCAGACTCTACAGAAACACCAAGTACGTGCGCAGCTTGCGTCACTTGACGCGTCACTTCGATATTGTGCTCTAGGGAATGATGGGAAGCATCGATCATCACTGAGGTAAATCCAGCGTGGATCGCTTTGATGCATACTTCATAGGAGCTCCCATGGTCCAAATGAAGAGCTACCGGCACTGTAATGCCGTAATGCTCGATCAAGGCTTTCACCATGCCAGCGATGCAAGGCAGTCCACCCATATAGGGAATGTAAGCCTCACTGACACCAAGAATCACAGGTGCCTGTTCAAGTTGAGCCGCTTGTAAGATCGCTTGTGTGAATTCAAGATTATTCAAATTAAATTGACCAACAGCATATTTACCATCTAACGCCGTCTGCAGCATCTCTTTCATCGAAACCAATGCCATAAGATCCTCTCCTTTCTAACGGAAACTCGCTGTTACCAGCGAGCGGTTACCATCTTTTTACGCGTATAGAATTCCACGCCATCCGTACCGTTGGCATGCAAATCGCCGTAGAAGGATTTTTTCCAGCCAGAGAATGGGAAGAATGCCATCGGCGCAGGTACACCAAGATTTACACCAAGCATCCCAGCTTCAATGTTTTCACGGAATTGACGTACATTGCTGCCATCTTGCGTAAACAAGCATGCCCCATTCGCGAATTCGGAACGGTTGGAAAGCTCAATTGCTTCTTCGAGTGTGTCAACTCGAACGATAGAAAGTACAGGAGCAAAAATTTCGTCTTCCCAAATTTTCATCTCACATTGCACTTGATCGAAGATCGTCGGTCCTACGAAGTAGCCAGCTTGCCCAGCCGCAGCGTCTTTACGACCATCGCGAACCATAATGGCGCCTTCATTTTCACCGATTTCAATATATTTCAATGTACGTTCTTTATGTCCGCCACGAATGACAGGACCTAAGAACACACCTTCATCATTTCCGTTACCAATCGTAATCGCATCTGCCGCTTCAAGCAGCTTGCTAACTAGCGTATCCGCAACATCGCCTACGGCCACTACAACGGAGCATGCCATACAACGCTCGCCCGCAGAACCGAATGCTGCGTTCGTGATTTCCTTCACCGCAATAGATAAGTTCGCATCCGGCATGACGATGGAGTGATTTTTCGCGCCAGCTAGTGCTTGCACGCGTTTCCCGTTCGCAGCAGCTGTTTTGTATACATACTCAGCTACGGGCTGGGAGCCAACGAAGGAAATAGCTTTAATATCTTTGTGCTCAAGAAGGCCATTCACCACATCATGTGCACCATGAACGATGTTCAAGACACCAGCTGGTAATCCAGCCTCGTGGAACAATTCCGCAAGGCGATTAGCCAAATGAGGCGTACGCTCCGACGGCTTCAATACGAAGGTATTGCCGCATGCGATCGCGAGTGGGAACATCCAGCAAGGTACCATCATCGGGAAGTTGAATGGCGTGATGCCACCAATAACTCCGATTGGGTAACGGTACATCCCAGACTCCAGATTAGAAGCAATATCCGGAAGCTGTTTGCCCATCATAAGTGTAGGGGCACCAGCGGCGAACTCCACACACTCGATGCCGCGAAGTACTTCGCCATATGCTTCGGAGTAGCTTTTACCGTTTTCTTTCGTCACGATACGAGCCAGCTCTTCCCAATGATCAACGAGAAGCTGTTGGTATTTGAATAAGACTCTTGCTCTCTTCGGTACAGGTGTACGGCTCCATGATTGAAACGCTTCTTGCGAATTACGAACTGCTTGATCAACTTCTTCTTTTGTGGAAATGGGAATATATGCAAGGATCTCTTCTGTTGCAGGATTATAAACAGGCTCCGTTTGTGTTGCGGATGATGCGACCCATTCGCCGCCAATCCAGTTTTTCAATGTATGTGTCATAGCAATTTCGCTCCTTTAGGTTGATAAGTCATTATGACGCTGTGATTTCTCCACGATTGCAACGTTCAATATAATCATCCACTGCAGCCGCAGTTGGCATCGCATCCGAGCAGCTATGACTGGAAATCACGATACAAGCAGCTGCGCTTCCGTATTCCATACTTTTTTCCAACGTCCACCCTTGCATAACCCCATAGATAAAGCCCGCTGCATAAGAATCACCAGCTCCAAAAGTCTTAACAACCTTCGCTGGGAAGCTCTTCGCGCGATGACCGACACCATCCGGTGTGTAGGCGATAGAACCGTCTTTGCCATGCTTGATAATGACAATCTTAGCGGAATAGTCGAACCATTTTGCCGCTGTGATATGATCATCTTTTTCCGGATTATGTTCAAACTTCTCCATCATGTCGAACTCTTCGCGCGTACCGAGAATGATATCGCATTTCTCAGCAGCTAGATTATAGTACACAGCCGTCTCTTCCGGAGATGTCCATGTGTATGGACGATAATCGAGATCAAATACGATGATTGCTCCATGCTTCTTCGCATAATTCAGTGCTTGAAACACCGCTTCGCGTGAAGGACTTTGAGCTAGAGCCGTTCCGGAGATCAGCAATACTTTTGCGTTTGCGATCAGTGATTCTTGAACCTCATCTGGTGTTAACTTCAAATCAGCCACGTTATCGCGATACATCAGGATGCTGCAATCCGTCGGGCTTTTGATTTCTGTAAAAGCTAATCCTGTCACAGCTCCCGTGCGATCTGTCACAACATTGCTAGTATCAATCGCGTTGCGCTCTAAATAGGTAGCAATAAAACGGCCCATTTGATCATTCGCGATTTTGCCGATAAACGCTGTTTTCATCCCTAATCGGGACATACCGATCGTGATGTTTGCTGGGGACCCGCCAACATACTTCGTGAACGTCATCGTCTCTTCCATCGGACGGTGAATTTCGTTCGCATTCAAATCGATACATAGTCTGCCGATTGCTACAAAATCAAGTGATTTCTCTTGCGGGAATGTCACATAGGTCATGGCCTCATTACCTGCTTTCTTTGATTAATAAAGAATGTATATAGTTCAGTGCGTTTTTCGCATATTCGTAAGCATTATGGGTTGCAGGGTCTTGCTCGCCTTCGAGCATCGCCCATCCTGTGTATTCACGATCCAATAACTCTTTGAAAATCGGTGCAAAATCAAGGCAGCCATCCCCTGGTACGGTAAATACACCTTTGCGAATACAAGTTACGAAATCAACCTGCTCCGCGCGCGCTTCATCCAGTACAGCTTGACGAATATCTTTCAAATGGATGTAAGCAATTCGGTTGTAATGTTTGCGCAATACAGTCAACGGATCTCCACCACCGTAGTAGGTGTGTCCTGTATCAAACAATAGGTAGACCAAGGAAGGATCGGTTAGCTCCATCAATCGATCGATCTCTTCCGGTGATTCAATTACCGTTCCTCCGTGATGATGATAGGTCAGCTTCAGCCCGTGTTCCGCTGCAATAGCTCCCGCACGGTTTAGCCCTTCTGCTAAGCTCTGCCAGCCTGCTTCATCGAGGCGAAGCACTTCTTTCTCGTTCGGTGTACGACGCGGATCAAAATGGAGTGAACCCCCGACTTCCGCTGTAGAAATGACCGTGCTGCCCATTTCTTTCAGAAATAGCACATGCTTACGGTAAGCTTCCAGTTCTTCTTCTCGGTAAGCAGGATCCGAGAACAGGACCGATTTCCATTGGGATACGAGACTGATACCACGTTCTGATAGTTCTTTCTTCAGCTCATTAATATCGGTCGGATATTTGCGCCCCATCTCCGTTCCGGTTAATCCCAGCTTCTGGATCTCATCTACGATCTGTTCAAATGTGGTATCAGCGCCATGTTCCTTGACGTCCTCTCCCACCCAATTAATCGGATGTATGCCTAGCTTAAACGGTAGTTCTTCCATCGTTAGGTCACCTCTTCTTAGTTAAATAGGTTTAGCCGCTTGAATGTTTTTCTTCATTTCTTCATGAGCTGCTAACACTTTGGCACTCTCCGAAACCTCAGGTACGCCAACTTGCCACCAAGACTCATAGCCGCCTGTGTTCGTACCTGGTTCGACAGGGATTTCAATCAAGGTTGTCACCGTTTCTGCTTTCGCTTGCAGCAGCGCTGCCTTCAGCTCTTCGGGATTAGTCGCCTTGTATGACTTCGCTCCCAAGCTGCGCGCATGTGCTGCGAAGTCAATCGGCATATAGTTTCCTGTGAGTTTACGCGTCCCCGATTCCCGATAACGGAATTCATTCCCAAAGCCTTCGCTCCCTTGACTGCGCTGCAGATTATGAATGCATTGGAAGCCATGGTTATCGAACAGCAGAATCGTAAATTTCTGACCCTCTTGCAAGCTCGTCACTAATTCCGAGTGAAGCATTAAGTAACTGCCATCTCCGACGATCGCATACACCTCACGCCCCGGTTCCGCCAAAGCTGCGCCGAAGGCACCGCTTACTTCATATCCCATACAAGAGAAACCGTATTCCATATGGTACGTTTTGGGCTCCGTTGAACGCCATAAACGGTGTAAATCGCCAGGTAAACTTCCCGCTGCGCAAACAACAACCGAGGAAGCGTCAATTGTTTCATTGATCACACCAAGCGCGTGTGTTTGAGCAAACCCTTCTGCACACTCTGCTTGATACAAACGATCCACTTCTCGATCCCATTCGTCTTTCAAAGTTGCTATGTAACCAGTCTCGTAGTTGCTCGAATAATCAAGGAATGTCAGAGCTTCGCGCAATAAGTTTAGTGCTTCCTTGGCATCAGCCGTAATCGAAACACCGCCTAACTTCGAAGAATCGAAGCCGCTGATATTGATATTAATAAATTGCACATCGTCATTCTCAAATGCTGATTTGGACGCTGTAGTAAAGTCGGAATACCGCGTACCTACACCGATAATCAAATCCGCTTGTTTCGCTAGCTTGTTCGCAGCGAGTGCTCCTGTCACGCCAATCGCACCGACATGCAGCGCATGATTCCAAGGCATCGCGCTTTTTCCTGCTTGCGTTTCCGCTACTGGGATGCCGAACGT
Organism: Paenibacillus sp. LjRoot56; assembly: GCF_964253335.1. NCBI lineage: Bacteria > Bacillati > Bacillota > Bacilli > Caryophanales > Paenibacillaceae > Paenibacillus > Paenibacillus sp. LjRoot56. Next base: position 2,873,517 of record NZ_CAXURV020000001.1, on the reverse strand, counting down.
TTCTGCAAATTCCGCTAGTTCCTTCGTCGTTTCCGCATATAACACGCCGCCGCCTGCAATAATTAACGGACGCTTCTTACCTAAGATTAGTGCTGCCGCTCTTTGGACAGCTTCCTGTGCAGCTGGTCGGCGATCGATATAATGAACTTTCTTATCAAAAAAGGCTTCCGGATAGTCGTAGGCTTCCGCCTGCACGTCTTGGGGAAGCGCTAAAGTCACCGCTCCTGTTTCCGCGGGATCCGTTAACACCCGCATCGCTTGCGTCGCTGCACTTATCAATTGCTCGGGACGAACGATCCGATCCCAGTATTTGCTCACTGACTTGAATGGGTCGGTCGCAGATATCGTATAATCGTTCGTGACTTCAAGCTGCTGCAGGACAGGATCTGGCTGTCTCGAAGCAAAATTATCGCCCGGCAGCAGCAGTACCGGGATGCGGTTGACAGTCGCAGTTGCCGCAGCCGTTACCATATTGAGTGCACCTGGGCCAATTGATGTTGTGCAGGCATATATTTGTTTGCGGTTCTTTTGCTTCGCGTAAGCGGTTGCAGCGTGGACCATTCCTTGCTCGTTTTTGCCTTGTATATACGTAAGGTCACCTGCGCTATACTCCAACGCTTCTCCAATCCCAGTTACATTGCCATGTCCGAAAATCCCCATGACACCTTGAACAAATTTAGTCTCCTGTCCATCGATGGAAATGTACTGCTGATCTAGAAAGCGAAGTAATGCTTGTGCCATTGTAAGTCGAATTGTACGCATGTAAATCTCCCTTCTATTCAGAGGTTAAGCGCTTAATCTTCCAATCTTTAAGCGCTCGCCCCTGTGCGGGTTAAGCGCTTAATCCGATCATACAGCATTTTTATTTTACTCGCAATGCTTTTTTTTAAACCATCTAACTTGAGCTCCGGATCACGAGATGTCCAGTAAGTGTTCGCGAAGATACCTGTCGCTTACCCATTAATTCCTTCATCATTTCCATGGCAAGTTTCCCAGCCTCGTCCCTAGGGTAATGAATAACGCTTAATTGAGGCTCTGTAAGTGTCGTCATCAAAATATTCTCTGAACCAAGGATAGCAAGCTGCTTCGGTATTTGAATGCCATTCTTCTTGCAAACATCCAATATACCTGCAGCCATCAAATCATTGGAGCAGATGATCGCGCTGAAAGGTAGTCCTGATGGGTGGTTGTCCACATAGCTTTGAAAGACCTCAGACGCATTTTCTAATCGGCCTCCACCGTTTAGCAAAGCCCCTTCTTGCAGCTCCAATCCCTCTGCCAGCATGGCTTCTTGAAAATGAAGCAGCCTATTCACATGATAGGAGGACGATTCCGTATCGGTCATGTATCCGATGCTTGTATGCCCTTTGTCCTTCAAATGTTGAATAGCCTGCCTGTAAAGAACAGTCCAGTCTACATCAATAAAGGGTATTCCCCGTACTTCGGCATTCGGGCTTTTGGTCACAGATAAGATAGGGACTTCCCATTCCAAAATTCGGTCGTATGTCTCTGCCTTGAGCTGCTGACCAAGCAGGATAATACCATCCACCCGCCCGCGCAATGATGATATTAATTGCTCTTCGGTATCCGGCGTATAGCTCTGGAAAAATACGAGAAAGGCTTCTTCTCTCGCAGCGGATTCAAAATGTAACAATAAGCCTGCCTCGAACGGATTCCCTAGATAGTTCACCAATACTGCCAATTGACCTGTCTTCTTCGTTTTTAAACTTCGGGCCAAGAGGTTAGGTTCATATCCCAATTCTTTCATAGCTGCGAGAACTCTCACTCGCGTTTCCATCTTTACGTTGGTCTTTCCGTTCAGCACATAAGATACGACGGCAACGGAGACACCCGCACGTTCTGCTACTTCTTGTCGACTAGCCATTCAATAACCCCCCGAACTTTCTACTCGAGTAAATTATACTCAAAAAACGCTTGGCAAGCAACGAATCGGATGCTACAATGTGCAAAAGATATGTAATTTACTCGAGTAAATTTATAGGAGGCTATGAAAATGAAATCTCTTCAACAAGCATTTGATGTTGTCGTTTGCGGTGGAGGCCTCGCCGGCTTTTGTGCCGCTGTGGCGTCGGCAAGGCATGGTGCAAAGACTTGCCTGATTCAAGATAGACCTGTTTTTGGAGGCAACAGCTCCTCAGAAATTCGCGTAACACCACATGGTGCGGCTGCCTTTCATGCCTATGGAAGAGAAACAGGTATTATCTCCGAACTGCTAATTGAAGAACGAGCTGTCAATCATGAGAAAATTCGTGAAAACGGTTGGACGAATAGCGTGTGGGATATGGTTATGTACGACATGGCTGTCAAAACGCCGAATCTGAGTTTCCATTTGAATACCTCCGTAAACAGCGCAAAAGTGACGGACGGTAAACTCACTTCGATAAAGGCTGTTATCGCAAATGCTGAGACTGAGCTTGAAATTAAAGGAAATGTCTTCATCGACTGTACAGGCGACGGTGTCATTGCTGACATGGCAGGCTGCGAATGGCGTTGGGGCTCCGAAGGCCGAGAGGAGTTCAACGAACCTCATGCACCACTTGTTGCCAGCTCTGATACCATGGGAAACTCCATCCACTTCCGCGCCAAAGATATAGGACGTCCTGTACCATTCAAAGCACCTGACTGGGCAGTCCATCACGAAGATGCTGACTTTTTTTATAAGCAAGGTCGCACTTTCTATGACACAGTATCCGGATTTTGGTGGATTGAGATCGGTGTCCCATACAACACGGTTTATGATAATGAAAATATCCGTCACGAGCTGACCCGACATACCCTCGGTATTTGGGATTGGATGAAAAATCGCGACCCGCTGCTGAAAGAACAAACGGCGAATCTTGCACTGGATTGGATCGGCCAAGTTCCGGGTAAACGAGAGAGCCGCCGAATTATGGGCCGCTACTTCATGACCGAACACGACATTCAAAAGCGTACCGTATTCGAGGACGAAATCGCTTATGGCGGCTGGTTCGTCGATCTTCACACACCTGGCGGTCTTCTGGCTCCTACTGCAGAACCAGCAAGTGCTGAAGGTTATAACGAAACGAGCGAATATGCCCAAAAAAGCTATTGTGGACCTTACGGTATTCCCTTCCGCATCATGGTTAGCAAAGATATTAGCAACTTAATGATGGCGGGACGTAACGTCAGCGTTACCCATGCAGCTCTTGGAACCGTCCGTGTCATGTCAACGATAGCCCTGATGGGGCAAGCTGCAGGTACGGGTGCTGCTTATGCATTGAGCAACCAATTGAACCTGTCCGACTTGTCAGGCGAACATATCGCACAAGTACAGCAAACGCTGCTCCGCGACGGCTGCTTCCTCCCTAATTATAAGAATGAGGATGCCAAGGATCTGGCTAGACAGGCAACGATTCGTGCAAGCAGTACTGCCTCCATTCATGGCGTCGGCCCTGAGAGCCGCGATTACACATTCGGCTTCCGTTCGAAGGCTGAGCAAGAAGCCAGAAAGCACAAAGCGGAGCCGCTAACCTTCAAACGCGGGCAATGGATTGCCATCGAAAGAGGACGCATTGATACTCTCTCTGTCTGCCTAAGCAATAACTCGGATCTTCCCCAACAGGTGTCAGCCAAAATAATTCCAGTAGATCACATTTGGGATTATCGAACAGACACAGGAGTCGTTTATGCAGAAACGACTTTCACAGTTCCGGTAGGACAGCATATTTGGGTAGAATGGCCGTTAAATTGGCAGGATCCTTCGGTTGGCAGCCGTTACATTCAACTCCAACTAGGTGTTAATCCATCGGTAGAATGGCATTCGGCTAATCATATCCTGCCAGGCCACATTTCCGCTTTCGACATGGGCAACGGCAAAATGCGTCGCTATCTGAATGATGGCGGTACGCTCAGCTACCGGATAACACCAGCTCAGCAAAGCTATGGTGCAGTCAATATAACTAGCGGTGTAACTCGTCCTCATCAATACACGAATATGTGGATGTCCGATCCCGCGCAACCACTGCCGCAATATGTACAGCTGCAATGGGCTAATTCACAAACGATTCGTGAAATTCATGCCACTTTCCCTGGGCATTTGCTTCAAGAATACCACCGCTATGAGCCTTTCTATCGTGATCCTCAATGTCCGAAAGACTATACGATCGAGGCGTATATACAAGGGCAATGGGTTGCCATCTTGCATGTTGAAGGGAACTACCAACGGTTGGTTAAACATACATTGGATCAAGAAGTTCAGACTGATCGCATTCGCTTGACAGTTAAAGCAACGAATGGGGATTCCTCTGCAGCCATTTATGAGATTCGTTGCTATAGCTAATTTCCAACAAAAAAACTTGCTCATATTTTGAGCAAGTTTTTTTGTGTTTATATGTGACCATGCACCTGATAACTACTTACTGCTTCTGTATTCCTTCGGTGACATTTGAAACTGCTGCTTGAATACATTCGTAAAATAATTCGGTTCATCAAACCCAATAGCGCAAGCAATTTCAAATATTTTCATATCCGTATTCCTCAGAAGCAAGGCCGCTTTATCCATACGAACCCGGGTAACGAATCGTGTAAAACTTTCTCCCGTTGTTTTTTTGAAAACAACACTGAAATAGCTTGGATTTAAATGAATATGAGCAGCCACATCCGTCAATCGGCATTCCTCATTGTAGTGTTCCTCAATATATTTAATGGCCCGCTCAACCACATTATCACTTTTGGACGCTTGCCATTGATTGAATTTAAGCAGGAATTGCTTCACTTGCTCAGCTGCCCAATCCAACACCTCTTTCGGAGTCCAGTGGATCTGCGGCATTTCGTTCGGCAGCCTAGCCAGCGCATTCTGATCGTCAGGATCAAACTGCTTCTGGATAGTCCCGTGCATCGCAATAGACAGTGACAACGCGCCAAGTCGCATCTCCTCAGGCGATGTGAGGCTTAGCTCTTGTATCACGCGATTCAACAGCACGTGCAGGCTGTCCTCTTGTCCCACTAGAATGGATGACATGAGCTGAACTTCCATCTCTCTGACCCTTGCCTGATTAAGGGATAGCATGATCCCCGATCCCGCTTCACTTCCGCTTAAAGAAGGAAGTTTAATGGGATCTGAGACAGCCTCTTTTGTTAACAGATACAATTGTGCCAAGTCAATTGCGGGAGGCGCTAGCCCCATGGAAACTATGCTTGTGCGAATTTTCAAATATTCAAAGGAGGCCGTTGGAATACTGCTTTGCAAAGTTTCCTCTACCTGATGTAGTCCAGCCACTAAGAGGAATGTGTCATGTTCCACTAATAAGAGGCGGGCTTCCAGACCCGCTCCTTTCACAAGCTCTTCCACAATGTTGGAGAAAGCAAATTGCAGCAAGCTCATGTCCCTTTTACCATTCGATCTATTCGCCATATCCTCATTATTCATATGCAATAACCACAATTCTTTACCAGACAACGCTTGGTTCAAGCCAGGCAATGTACTCATTTCATAGGGAAGGTCCAGTACTACCGCTCGAAGCTCTTGATCTTGTTGCAGCTGTCTTTGCAAGAGTTGTTTTTGCTGATGCGCATACTTCTCATAGAACCGTTCTGATGCTTTGTTCATGATCTGACGAACGTCGTCTTCCGTGCACGGCTTGATCAGAATATCTAACGCTCCCAGCCTAACAGCGGCTTGTGCGTATTCGAAATTTTTGTATCCTGTCAAAATAATCACAATCATCTCCGGATAATTCTTCCGCAGATGCCCTACGAATTCGATACCATCCATGATGGGCATCCGAATATCCGTTAAGACCAAATCAGGTTGAAGCTCATCAAGCAGCACCAAGGCGTCCTGCCCATTCCCTGCCTCACCGACCACTTGCCAGCCCAGCTCTCCACCTTGCAGCATCTTGACTAGCCCTTTTCTAAAATTCAACTGATCTTCGACAATCAATACTCTTCCACTTCTCATTCCAGTGATCTCCTTTCATCATTCGTTAGAAGAGGCAGAATAAGACGCATGTTGGTTCCACTCCCCACGTGGCTTGAGATTTCCATGCGGAACGGAGGGCCATACACCAACTCAATCCTTCTCACAACACTCCGTACACCTAGACTTTCTCGTCCATCCGTACGATGAGGCAAGGAAGAGCCCTGTACTCCCAATATTTGTGAAATAGCCTTCTCATCCATGCCACACCCATTATCGGTAACATCAATCTCAAGGAAGTCGTCGCGGCTGCTTGCCTTAATGATCAATACTTTATGTGAAACCATATTGCGAAAAGCATGCATAAATACATTTTCAACTAACGGCTGAAGCAGCGAACGCATTACCTGAACGTCCATGACATCCTCATCTACTTGAATGATGGTTTCCAAATCAGTTTCAAACAGTTCCTTCTGTATCTTCAAATAGTTACGGATCTGCTGGAATTCTTCTTTTACCGTCGTCAGCGTTCGAACAGGCATCAAGGAATATTTGAGCATTTCCGAAATGGCAGCGATCAAAGCCGCAGTCTCCGTTTCATCTTGCAGATATAGCTTCCAATAAATTTCATTAAACATGTTGTGTAGAAAATGAGGATTTAATTGCGCTTGTAAAGCTTTAAGCTCCGCTTCTTTCTCACTTAATTGCGTGAGATATACTTCCTTAATTAACCGTCCAACCTGTTCGGCCATGGCATTAAAGCTTTCGCCCATATAAGCTAACTCGTCATGGGTCCTTATTTCGATACGTGCATCGAAATCACCCGAGCGAACCTTACGAAGTCCTAGCATTAAATCCTTAAGTGGACGGAGTAGATTCCCCGTGGAAAGTACGATTAAGACACTGGCAAGTAGAATACTAACCAAACCAGAGTAAACAATCATTCTGAACAAATCGCGACTTCTAGATTGAATCTCTGTTAACGAAGTTCCACTAACGAGCTTGAAATTGGTTACTTCGGATTCTCCTTGTACATACAAATGATGCTCCATTAATTGCGTTTGGTTCATATTTTGAAGCACTGATAATTGATCTAAATGAACAGGTGAATTCGTAAATAACAGTTCTCTATTCTTATTAAACAAATACACTTGCCCCTGGCCTGCCTTCGTCAACTCCTTGAGAGAGCCTGAGAAGAAGGATTCGTCGAAAGCCATAACGAGTACACCGTACGTCGTCAAACTACTATTTTTCATAAACCTTGCCACAATGATTGTGTTTCTATAACCGCTTGGCTCAATAGACGATGCTAATGGCACGCTAATCCACACGAGATCGCCAGAGGTGTCGCTAATTTTGGAACGAATCACTTTAAATACATTCTCATCAGGGGCATTAATGGCAGAAGTCGTATAGCTGAAATACGATGGATTCCCATTTAAGTCATATAGGTACATCCCTGTAATATAGGGCGCATCTGATTTGAGTTGGTAGATCTGATCTTCGATTTGCTTCTTATCATAATAACGTTCAAAGGCATCGGAGCTTTCATTTAAGTTAATGCGTGAAATCAACTTTTCAATTGATGGATTAAATACAACAGTTTGCGAAATACGAACAACTTCTTGCACCTTAAGGTCCAGTTTCGCTAACGCTTCTTCGTTCGTACTGGTAAATTGCTTACTGATCTCTTCCTCGAACAACGTTAAGTTATAGCGATACGTTAAATACCCGGTCAAACAGAATGCCAATAAAATAATAATGGATAAACTAAGAATAAGTTTCACCCTGAAGCTGCGATTAATCATAATAACATTTCGAATCCAGGATAGCATCTTATTTACCCCTTTGCTTATAAGTGACCGAGCCTTAAACGATATTATAACAACATTAATCGCTTTCCCGCTAATTTTTTAGTTTCAGAACCAAAACAAAGCAAAAACCGATGTTCCCAAGTTAAGGTTCATCGGTCTTTTACATTTAACTATTGTTTGAAAGTGGTCAACAACCGCTTAACGGACTCACCATATTCGTTCGTGAACGTCTCAAATACTTTGACCTGAATCGGGAAATCAAGTTGGTTGGATCTTGCGTTTAAATCTATTGTGTTAGTCCCATTGTACAAACGGCCTTCGCCTGACAAGGCTTGAACTGATTTTCCAACAGGATTTCCAACATTATCGAATAATTCGAATGAGAGCTTACTATTAAACTTATCCACCGTAACTTGCTTATCTGGCTTCATACTTAGATCTAGCTTCAGCTTATAATCATAACTCATATTTGCTTGGAAAATAGCTGAAATAGTCCAATCTTTGATGGTAATTTCATAGGGATACACGTTAAGTACTTTACTCGTCAGGTCATTTTTCTGAACAGGTACCTTGGCCGATGCAAGAAGTGATTTATACGATAGGTCTCCATTCGATTGTTGACTGTAGAGGTTCATTTTAAGACCTTCACCCGTCTCCGAAGCTGGAAGTGCATACGAATAACTAACCACATAGGAAGCATTAGGAACAACACTTAGTGCTGTAGCTTCCTGTCTTCTTCCTCCATAAGCATAACCATCTAAACTAACAAGCTCCGTTTGTATCGCCGGAATTGGGATCGGACGATCACTATTGTTCGTCAATTTAAACTTTGCCACGGCCGTATTAAAACCATCGTCTTCATTACTTGTTACGTGTAATTCAACCAAAGAAACATCGACATTAGACGGAACGAATTTATTCGTAGAATCCAGTTTAACTGGTGTACCTAAGATATATTCTGGGGCAGGGATAACTCCCTGCGTCGCAGCTCCTGCAGGGAGGAGAATATTGACACGTCCAACCCGGTAGGTGTCTTCAAGGAACTTACCTTCACCCAATGAAACAGCAAAACTCTCTGGTGTGACTACATTCAGGCTGGTGAATTCCGTATCCAGATCTGTTGGAATGACGATATGGATATATCTCTTCTCACCTGGATCTAGCGTAACTGCAGTTTCGGCACGACTACCGGAATAAACCTTACTTTCTGACTTTCCATCAATCCCAAAATTAGGTACAGTCTGACGTTCTTTGGTTGTATTTACGACTTGAATTTGAACTACCGTGGAAACGCCTTTCGCTGTAATTTCCTTATGAATGTCTACAGGAATGAAGCCAAGGGGCGAGCGCGATGATGGTAAGGTAAAGGCTTCTCCCCATTTAAGAATAGCAGATGATTTCGTTATGGTACTGTCACTGCCGTTCCATACGATACCAGCATCAACAGGGATAGTAAGCAGTGTTGTTTCTTTTTTCGGATACACGTCCATATCCACATCAATAAAGTTGAGGCTTGTTAGATCAACATCGTCACTCCGTTCAACTATCGACAGGTAGCTAAGCTCCAGCTGACTCTTGGGTTGAATGGACTTCGGATTTTTGGCACTAGGCTGCAGTATATATTCAATACCGTCTGCCATCAGAACCCGTAGTTCAAAGTCAGGTACACGCGTGATTTTATCACTCGTATTTCTAATACGAAGAACTGTACCTAACTTAGTGGAATCCGATTCGTGCTCATTGAGCATGCTTTTGATTTCAACCTCTACTTTATTGGAAAGCGCGTAGCTAACATTTGTGCTTGCTTCAGCTAGTGCTGACAAATTCTGACCATCCGCAGCCGATGCAGGTAAAGATGCTGTAGATAAAAGGACAGCTGATAGAACAAGAGTAGCTAGAGATCTCTTCATCTTGATATTCACTTACTTCTCCTCCTTCAAAATATTAGGTTAGTTACTCACTTTGACCGTGTCTTGATCTTTCAGTTGATGTTGTCCGGAAATAACCAGAATCTCTCCTTCTTTAACCCCAGAAATAACTTCCTGATTCGTCTCATTCAAACGACCAAGTTCAAGTTTACGCTTTTGTACCTTATCGCCATCTACAACATAAACAAAGTTATTTCCGCCTTCACGAACAATACTAAGGCTTGGAATGACAGGCACGTTTTGTTCATCATCTTTGGTTAGTTCGACTTGTGCCTTAGATCCTGGTTTCAGCTTCCCCTCCGGATTCGGGACTTCCAATTCCAGATCATAAGCTTTGGATTGTCCATTAATAACATCCGATAAGTAAGTTACTTTGGCTCCGGCTTTCGTCGTTACGCCAGGAATGTAGAATGTCAATTCACTCTTACCTCTGACAAGGTTGGCTGACTCTTCACTTAATTGGGATTTGATTTTAACGGGATTTGTTTGTTGCACTTCCCCTACACGGCCACCTGGCGCTAAGGTCTGACCGACCGTAACATTCAGATCCGTCAGCTTACCGGAAGCTGGTGCTTTTACCTCCAGATTGCTAAGGGCTCTATCGATATTCTTGGCATTGACTTGCGCCGTTTCCAAACTGGACTCAGCTTGTGCCAATGAATTCGTCTCTTGCATCGTTTTCAGCGACCTACGTTCGCTGGCTAGATCTTTTTTGGAATTGTTTAGCTTCGTTTCCATCTGTTCTAAATCGGATTTCGTTGCTGTTCCTAGATCGTATTCATTGTGAACCCTGCTGTAAGCCTTCTCTAGGTCACTAACCGCGCTCTCCATCTTAGCAACACGGTCTTTGGCATCTTCGATACCATTCGATGTATTTTGCTTAGCCGCTGTAAGTCCAGCCTGTGCTCCTTTGATACTTACTGCATTCAGATCTTTTTGTATCAGCACATCCGTTGGATCCAATCGGAAAAGCACTTCGCCTTTCTCTACGATATCTCCACGTTTTTTCAGGATTTCAACAACTTCGCCACCGGACTTGGCAATAATATCTAATTGAACGGATGATACGACATCACCCACTTGTTCTAGAGGTTCACCAATCTTTTGCTTTGTGACTTTTGCCGTTTTCACTACCTTATCCCCTTGCTGGGCAGCTGTTGTTGCTGCAGGGCTTACTGCTGGTGTTGAGGAACATCCTACGGCTATCGCCGCGCTAAGCGCGAGGACACCGAATATCTTGGTGCTCTGTTTGATCATAAACAACTGACGTTTCATATTCATTTTCCCCTTTTCCCCGATATAGATGATTAACGTGCAGATGCTACTTGCTCTGATTGAATGGCATTCGGCTTTCCTTTTCTCTTGAAGAAGCCGCCTTCTCTTTTCTTAAATAGGATCTCATAAATAATTGGCACGATTACGAGCGTTAGTAGAGTCGAAGTCGTAAGACCGCCAATAACGACAACGGCCAAACCTTTGGAAATGATCGTTCCTTTGGATAATCCAAGTCCTAAAGGCATCAGTGCAAGTATCGTTGCACCTGCCGTCATAATAATAGGTCTTAATCTCGTAATTCCGGCTTCTATGAGCGCGTCACGAATCGAATAATCTTGCTCTCTCAGCTGCTGTACGCGGTCTACGAGTACAATCGCATTGGTTACAACGATACCAATTAGCATGAGGAAGCCGATGAGTGACGTTACGTTGATCGATTCGCCGGTTATTAGTAGCCCTAAGAGTCCCCCAATAGCTGCTAGCGGCAGTGAAAACAGAATGGCAAGCGGCGCTCTAGCGTTACCAAAGGCAATAACCATAACCATGTACACAATGAAGATGGAAGCTATAATAGCCATAAACATTTGCATGAAACTTTTTTGAATATCGTCTGATACACCTTTCACTTCACGAGTGACGCCAGAAGGTAGTTCTAACTTGGCCAGTTCTTCCGTAATTTTCTTGCTGACGCCACCTTTATCCGTGGCATCAATTTTGGCTCTTACACTCACGATTTGTTCTTGATCTTCACGACTAATGCTGTTTGGTGCCTCAATCTGTTCAACACGAGCTACTTCATTTAACTGTATGGTTTGGCCAGTAGGCGTCTTGATTAAGAAAGTACCCAATTTATCCACGGAGTTTTTGTACATAGGATTCAACATAACCTTCGTGGCGTAAGTGATGTTATTAAATTTCAAATCACCTAACTTCTCTTCTGCTATCCAGGCGTTGACTGCTTGCAAAATTTGAGCACTTGAGAGACCATACAATCGTGCTTTGTTTTGATTTACGACAATCTCGACTTCCGTTTTGGAATCACTCAAGCTGTCTTTAATGTCATTCAGCTCAGGGAATTCCTTCATTTTATCTTTGACCAACTGGGAAGCTTGCTTCAGGTAAAGCTGGTCATCCCCTTTAAGGGAATATGAGAAGTCAGCTCCTGTTGCGGTAGGAGGTCCTCCTGTAAACAGTGTAATATTCACATCTGATCCATCTGGCATCAGTTTCAACATGTCTTCCTTATACGTTTTGACACCCTCAGTCGCATTGGTTTCAGCTGTTAGCTCGAAGAACATCATTGCTCGATAAGCAAATCGATCACTGCTTTGGTTATATCCAACAAGAGATTCAATGTACTTGAATGCAGGTTTGCCAGCTTCATCTGTGTGTAATTTTAGTTCTTTTTCAAGTTCTTTGGACTTCTCATTCATCATTTCAATGGATGTTTCTCGCGGCATTTTAATCTCAATTACACCTTGTTTGACTGCTTCACTATCCGGCATAAAAGCTACTGCTAAATTAGGTACTGTAATGAAAATCGAGATTATAAGGGCAACCCCAGCCATAAATAACGTTTTGATTCGGTTATTCAAGGACCATATGAGTGCTTTCCTATATTTCACACCCATTGGGCCGACGTGATTGTCATCATGACTTGCAAGCTTCTTGCTTTTAAGCACCATAATCTTCGCTAACATTGGAATTACCGTTAGTGCAACAATTAATGATGACATTAGGGCTACGACAAGTGTTATAGCAAAAGGACGGAATACTTCACCAACGACCCCACTTACGAATCCAATGGGACCAAATACACCAACTGTTGTAATGGTAGAGGAGGTAATTGCGCTGGAAACTTGTTTCGTTGCTAATTTAATAACAGATTCATTACGATCTTGCGCTTTTTGCAGCTGACTATAGATATTCTCAATAACGACTATACTGTCATCCACGACTCGCCCGACTGCAATGGCCATCCCACCTAATGTCATGATGTTAAGGGAAATGCCTAGAGGACCCATAAATAGTAACGTAACAAGGATGGAGAGAGGAATCGAAACGAGTACGATGATTGTCATACGTGCATTGCGTAGGAAAAGCAAGATCATTAATGAAGCAAGTATGGCACCTAATCCACCTTCTTGGACCATCCCGTGGATAGAATCTTTAATGTCATTGGCAGAATTATAAATTTTATGGAACTTTACGCCAGGCAGCGTTTGGCTCCAGTCAGTCATTAGTTTGTCAGCACTATCTGCAAATTCTACCGCATTCGCAGCTTTCGTTTTGTAAAGCAGCACGCCAATGGCTGGAAGTTCATCTAGTCTTGCAATGAACTTGGACTCGCTGATCGCTTCAACTTTGGCAATTTGTTTGAGAAGCAATGTATCGCCTGTTTTCGTGGTGATTTTCAAGTTATCTAAGTTATAAATTGTATCTAGTTCACCTTTGACTCGAACCATCTGTGTGTTTCCATTGAAATCTACCGTACCTGCTGGGCTAGATACCAATGAAGCTTTGATTAAACTAGAAACTTCGGATGGTGTTAGACCATAATTATTTATCGCAGGCGCATCAAGCTTAATAGTAAGAACAGCATCCTGATTGCCTACAGAGTCGACATGGTCAATTCCCTTGAGCCCATTAAAACCGGGAAGAATTGTATCTTTGTAGGCTTTATCCAGCTCGGTTTGGTTCATTCCTGCCTCACCGTAAACCGCCAAATAATAGACAGGGTCAGAAGCAAAACCTGCTGTTAACACTTTGGGTTTCTCAGAGCCTTGAGGCAGCTTCACGTTAGATATCAAGCTCTCTACATCTTTCTTAACATCTTCCGGCTTCTTATCTTGGTCCAACTCCAGGATAATCTGTGAGTAATTGTCCTGTGATCCGGAGCTTAGGGTTTTGAGTCCATCCAACCCCGCAACAGCCTTCTCTAATGGCTTCGTAATTTCATCAAGGACGTCCTTCGGGGGTGCTACATAAGTCGTGCTAATAATGACAACCGGAAATGTAATATCAGGCATACTTTCTACCTTTAGTGTGGTAGTAGAATAAGTTCCTCCTACGACCAACAGCAGCATGACGATGAAAATCGCTGCCACATTTTTCATTGAAAACTCAGTTAACTTGGACATTCTCACTTCTCCCCTATCACCAGCTTTAATGCTTACATGCTTATTACTCACTCTTACATTTTACTTGGAATTTTTTAACAGTAAATATCCTAAAGTTGACAATTCCATGTATGCTCGATCGGATTTATTATAGCTTTTCATTGTGATTAAAACAGGTGAGTAAAGTCATATTTAAGTCATATTTTGGTAATACGAACAGTTAAAATGATTGTGACCTCGTGTGAGAAAATCTAAAAACAAAATAAAACGAAACGAAAGAAAACCGATGCTCTCCAAAATACGAGGGCATCGGTTCTCTTATTTTCAAACTATGTCAAATTCGGCATTTCACTTACTCTTTTGCGCTAGCATATTCAACAGTACCGTTACGGCCTCTGCTCTTGTTGCGTGGTCTCGAGGGGCGAATTGGAGGTTAGCTTTCCCTTGCATAACGTCTGTTTGTTTCATGTAAGCAACACTTGATTTCGCCCATGCCGGAATATTCTTGTCATCGGCGAAGCCGGTTGTGCTGTTGGCCGGTATAGACTGACCCATCGCTATCGCAGTCATCACTGCCATTTCAGTTCGCATAATTTCTACGTCCGGACGGAAATTACCATCCTCATAGCCTTGAATAATTCCTGATTGTACGGCTTGCGCAACTGCTTTCTTCGCCCAAGCTCCAATCTTCGCTGTATCTGTGAAAGTAAGTGCTGCTCCTTCACCTTGCATTTTCAACGTATTCATCAGCATCACGGCAAATTCTGCACGCGTTACAGACTGATCCGGCGCAAACGTTCCTCCCGGATAACCGTCGACGATTCCACTGCTTAGCGCTTGTTTGATGTTTGCTTCTGCCCAATGTCCAGTAATATCGCTTAAGTTCATGGTTGGAGTTGGCACTGTTGTCGATTGGCCGACAACGAATACACCGTATTTCGTGAAGTGATTAACTTCTACGGAAATGTTATTTCCGTTGATCTTACCGCCAGGAACTTCCACCCATTCCTTCTTCGCTTCGTCAAAATAGTTTACAGTTACAATTTGTTCGTTACTCAATTTTGCCTTATCGAAAACAAAAGTTAGTGTGACAGGTTTATTAAAGTTCTCCGAGAAGTTTTTCAAAATCTCAAAAATTGGGCTGACTAAACCATTTTTATTCGTTAGAAAAGGCTTCGTATCTAACACTTTGGCTATTGTTAGTTTCAGCTCTCTGTCTGTGGCATCTGCCGGAATCGAGACAATTGCCTCATCTTCCAAGCTAACAATACCTCTTTTACCAACAGGAAGAGTTAATGTACCATCTGTTGAGGTTACTGGGTTGTCAATTATTGGTGTTGTTGAACTTTCGCTTCCTCCTCCTCCCGTTGGAGGAAGCGGTGGATCTACTACGACAACTTCTACGGTTGCTGTTAGGTTGTCCGTATTGGTTGTGTTGGCCGGCAAACTTCCCAGTGTTGCCGTGAATGTATAGCTACCCGCAACGGATGCGTTGTAGCTGTCCGTATCTACCCATGTTGTTACCGGCACCGTGATCGTGCCGCCGTTTGCCGTTACTGTTGCATGACTTGCTAATAACGCGGCTGATACTTCAACTGCGTTGGCATAAGCGGCTGCGCCTGCCGTACCTGCTGCTACATCTCCAATGGCATCGAATGCTGTGATGTTGGTAATCACTGGCGACACAACAACTTCGACTGTCGCTGTTAAGTTGCCTGTATTGGTTGTGTTGGCTGGCAAGCTTCCTAGCGTTGCCGTAAATGTATAACTGCCTGCAACTGCCGGGTTATAGCTGTCCGTATCTATCCATGCCGCTACCGGCACCGTGATCGTACCGCCGTTTGCGGTTACAGTCGCTTGGGTTGCTAACAACGCTGCTGATACCGCCCCTGCATTTGCATAGGTTGCTGAGCCTGCCGTCCCCGCAGAAACATCCCCGATAGCATCGAATGCCGTGATGTTAGTAATCACTGGCGATACGACAACTTCAACAGTCGCTGTTAAATTATCTGTATTGGTTGTGTTGGCCGGAAAACTTCCTAACGTTGCCGTGAATGTATAGCTGCCCGCTACATATGCGTTGTAGCTGTCTGTATCTTCCCACGCCGTCACTGGCACCGTGATCGTACCGCCGTTTGCCGTTACAGTCGCATGGGTTGCTAATAACGCTGCCATTACTTCACCAGCATTTGCATAACTTGCTGCACCCGCCGTCCCTGCAGCTACATCTCCAATGGCATCGAATGCTGTGATGTTTGTAATCACTGGCTCTACGACAACTTCTACTGTCGCTGTTAAGTTGCCTGTATTAGTTGTATTAGCCGGCAAACTTCCTAACGTTGCTGTGAATGTATAGCTACCGGCTACGGATGCGTTGTAGCTGTCTGAATCTACCCATGCCGTTACTGGCACCGTGATCGTGCCGCCATTTGCCGTTACAATCGCATGGTTTGCTAATAACGCAGCCGTTGCTTCACCTGCGTTTGCGTAGGTTGCTGCGCCTGCCGTCCCAGCTGCTACATCTCCAATGGCATCGAATGCTGTGATGTTGGTAATCACTGGCGATACAACAATTTCGACTGTCGCTGTTACGCTGTCGGTATTGGTTGTGTTGGCAGGCAAACTTCCTAACGTTGCCGTAAATGTATAGCTGCCTGCTACGGAAGCGTTGTAGCTGTCTGTATCTACCCATGCGGTTACCGGCACCGTGATCGTGCCGCCGTTTGCCGTTACTGTTGCATGAGTTGCTAACAACTCAGCTCTTACTTCACCTGCGTTGGCATAAGCAACTGAGCCCGCCGTCCCTGCTGCTACGTCTCCAATGGCATCAAATGCTGTGATGTTGGTAATGAGTGGCGATACAACAACTTCTACTGTCGCTGCTACGCTATCGGTATTGGTTGTGTTTGCTGGTAAGCTTCCTATCGTTGCCGTGAATGTATAGCTACCCGCTACGGATGCGTTGTAGTTGTCCGTATCTAACCATGCCGTTACCGGTACCGAGATGGTACCGCTGTTTGCCGTTAAAATCGTATGGCTGGTTAACAACGCAGCAGTTACTTCTCCTGCGTTTGCATAGGAGGCTGAGCCTGCCGTACCTGCTGCTACATCTCCAATAGCATCAAATGCTGTGATATTTGTAATCACTGGCACTACTACTACTTCTACGGTCGCTGTTAAGTTGTCCGTATTGGTTGTGTTAACCGGCAAACTTCCCAATGTTGCCGTAAATGTATAGCTACCCGCTACGGATGCGTTGTAGCTATCCGTATCTACCCATGCCGTTACCGGCACCGTAATCGTGCCGCCGTTTGCCGTAACCGTCGCATGACTTGCTAACAACGCGGTTGTCACTTCACCTGCGTTCGCATAGATTGCTGCTCCCGCCGTCCCTGCTGCTACATCCCCAATAGCATCGAATGCCGTGATGTTCGTAATCACTGGCGAGACGACAACTTCTACTGTCGCTGTTATGTTGTCCGTATTGGTTGTGTTAACCGGCAAGCTTCCTAACGTTGCTGTGAATGTATAGCTGCCTGCTACGGATGCGTTGTAACCATCTGTATCTACCCACGCTGTTACCGGCACCGTGATCGTGCCACCATCTGCCATGACAGTCGTATGGCTTGCTAACAACGCTGCCGATACTTCTCCTGCGTTTGCATAGCTTGTTGCGCCTGCTGTCCCAGATGCTACATCTACTATGGCATCGAATGCTGTGATGTTAGTAATCACTGGCGCTACAACAACTTCTACTGTCGCTGTTAAGTTGCCTGAATTTGTTGTGTTAACCGGCAAACTTCCTATCGTTACCGTGAATGTATAACTACCCGCTACTGCCGGATTATAGCTATCCGTATCTACCCACGCGGTTACCGGCACCGTAATCGTGCCGCCGTTTGCCGTAACCGTCGCATGGGTTGCTAATAACGCTGCCATTACTTCACCAGTATTTGCATAACTTGCTGCACCCGCCGTCCCTGCAGCTACATCTCCAATGGCATCGAATGCTGTGATGTTTGTAATCACTGGCTCTACGACAACTTCTACTGTCGCTGTTAAGTTGCCTGTATTAGTTGTATTAACCGGCAAACTTCCTAACGTTGCTGTGAATGTATAGCTACCGGCTACGGATGCGTTGTAGCTGTCTGAATCTACCCATGCCGCTACCGGCACCGTGATCGTACCGCCGTTTGCGGTTACCGTCGCATGGCTTGCTAACAACGCGGTTGTCACTTCACCTGCGTTCGCATAGATTGCTGCTCCCGTCGTCCCTGCTGCTACATCCCCAATAGCATCGAATGCCGTGATGTTCGTAATCACTGGCGAGACGACAACTTCTACTGTCGCTGTTAAATTATCTGTATTGGTTGTGTTGGCCGGCAAACTTCCTAACGTTGCCGTAAATGTATAGCTGCCTGCTACGGAAGCGTTGTAGCTGTCTGTATCTACCCATGCGGTTACCGGCACCGTGATCGTGCCGCCGTTTGCCGTTACTGTTGCATGAGTTGCTAACAACTCAGCTCTTACTTCACCTGCGTTGGCATAAGCAGCTGAGCCCTCCGTCCCTGCTGCTACGTCTCCAATGGCATCAAATGCTGTGATGTTGGTAATGAGTGGCGATACAACAACTTCTACTGTCGCTGCTACGCTATCGGTATTGGTTGTGTTTGCTGGTAAGCTTCCTATCGTTGCCGTGAATGTATAGCTACCCGCTACGGATGCGTTGTAGTTGTCCGTATCTTCCCATGCGGTTACCGTCACCGTGATGATGCCGCCGTTTGCCGTTACTGTTGCATGACTTGCTAACAACGCTGCCGATACTTCAACTGCGTTTGCATAATCCGCTGAGCCTGCCGTCCCCGCAGAAACATCCCCAATTGCATCGAATACTGTGATGTTGGTAATCACTGGCGCTACAACAACTTCTACTGTCGCTGTTAAATTATCCGTATTTGTTGTATTAGCCGGCAAACTTCCCAATGTTGCCGTAAATGTATAGCTACCCGCTACGGATGCGTTGTAGCTGTCCGTATCTACCCACGCTGTTACCGGTACCGTGATCGTACCGCCATCTGCCGTTACTGTTGTATGGCTTGCTAACAACGCTGCCGATACTTCAACTGCGTTTGTGTAGGTTGCTCCACCTGCCGTCCCTACTGATACATCTCCAATCGCATCGAATGCTGACATGTTGGTAATCACAGGTGCTACAACTACTTCTACTGTCGCCGTTAAGTTGCCTGTATTTGTTATGTTGGCCGGCAAACTTCCCAACGTTGCCGTAAATGTATAGCTACCTGCTACGGATGCGTTGTAGCTGTCTGTATCTTCCCACGCTGTGATCGGCACCGTGATCGTGCCACCGTTTGCCGTTACAGTCGCATGGCTGGCTACTAACGCGGCCGAAACTTCACCTGCGTTGGCATAAGCCGCAGAGCCTGCCGTCCCTGCCGAAATATCTCCAATAGCATCAAATGCTGTGATGTTTGTAATCACAGGCGCTACGACAACTTCCGCAGTCGCTGTTAAATTATCCGTATTTGTTGTATTAGCCGGCAAACTTCCCAATGTTGCCGTAAATGTATAGCTACCCGCTACGGATGCGTTGTAGCTGTCTGTATCTACCCATCCCGTTACTGGCACCGTGATCGTCCCGCCATCTGCAGTTACAGTCGCATGACTTGCTAATAATGCGGCTGTTACTTCACCTGCATTTCCATAGCTTGCTGCTCCCGCCGTCCCTGCTGCAACATCCCCAATCGCATCAAAGGCTGTGATATTTGTAGCCACAGGCGCTACGGTTATTGTTGCTGCTGCACTTACGCTCTCTCCTGCCGACTGTGCGGTTACGCTAATCGTATCGCCCGAGGCAAGCGTCAGCCCGGGTACTATCCAGTTACCGCCGGTTGCGGTTGTAGGCGTCGCCGGCGTTCCGTTCACGCTAAGAATAATACTCGCTTCTGCTGCCGCCGTACCCGTTACGCTTGTATCTCCTGCACGTACCGTACCGGTTATCACGGGTGTTGCTGTTATGACCTTCCACTTCGCATGAAGCGTCAAATCCACTGTGATGGGTGTTGCGAAGTCGTATGCCGTGTTCAATCCGCTGTCGGTATACCAGCCCGCAAACGTGTGTCCTACCTTCGTTGGCGGAAGATTCGGCTCAGTTGCTATATCCCCGTAAGCCACACTCTGGCTGCTCACGGACGAACCTCCATTGCTGTTAAAAGTGATCGTAGCAGCATCACCCCATTTTGCTATAAGGTTAGCCGAGTTGCCGCCTGCTGTAGTGAAAGCTCCGCCTACATATAAGGAGCTGCCCGATACGGTTATTGCATTAACAGAGTTGTTAACACCCGCACCCAAGCTCGACCAGCTGCTGCCATCCCATTTCGCGATGCGATTTGCCGAACCACCTCCTGCTGTTACGAATCCTCCACCTGCATATACGGTGCTTCCCGATACGGTTATTGCACTAACTGTGTTATCAAAACCCGCTCCAAGGCTAGACCAACTGCTCCCGTTCCATTTCGCAATACGATTAGCAGAACTGCTGCCCGCTGTGGTGAAATTGCCACCCACATATACATTGGTGCCCGATACAGCTAACGCGTACGCATCACCGTTCAGGCCAGTTCCAAGATTAGACCAACTGTTCCCGTCCCATTTCGAGATGCGAACTGCCGACGTGCCACCCGCTGTGATGAAACTTCCAGCTGCGTATACATCCGTGCCAGACACGACTAGCGCGTACACTGTATTGTTAAAGCCCGTGCCCATGCTGGACCAGCTAGTCCCATCCCATTTCGCTATATTATTTGCAACAATACCGCCTGCTGTACTGAAATTTCCGGCTACATATACATCCGAACCCGACACAGCTATCGCATATACACTACCGTTAGTACCCGTGCCCAGGCTGGACCAATTGCTCCCGTTCCATTTCGCTATAGTATTTGCCGAGTTGCCACCCGCTGTGCTAAAAATTCCACCTGCATATACATCAGATCCCGATGCGGCTACCGCAAAGACATAGCTATTAAGGCCGGTACCAAGGTTGGACCACTGACTTCCGTTCCATTTCGCTATATTAGTTGCCGGATTACCGCCCGCTGTGCTGAAATTTCCACTTGCATATACGTCTGTACCTGATACTGCAATCGAGCGTACATATGAGCTGCTAAGTCCCGTACCCAGGCTCGACCACATACTCCCCGCTTGCACCGATTGATTGCCCGTAAAGCCAAACAACTGTACGACTATCGCAATCACCAGAATGCTTTTCAAAAATATACCATATGCAACTTTGTTCCGATTTCGCCTTGCTCTCTGCATGCTCAAACCCATCTCCCTCATACCGTAACAATCTTCTAATCTCCCATTTGCTCCAAACATTCTATCAAACCGACCGTTACGCTATCATTAATCTGGGAAAGAGAGCCTCGCACAACGAAAAAACCCCGATTTCACAAGTGAAATCGAGGGCTGCTGTCTTGTTTCTGTTCGGATACACCTTATATAAATCGTTCAACGAATTTCATATACCTCTCCGACTGCCGCAAATCATTATTTTGCCGATAGTATTCCGCCGTCCAGCGAGCAAGCTCCTCCAGTTTATGTTCCACCTTCTCAACATGTGCAAGTAGCCAATTGTCGAAGATACCCATGGCGAACGGGTACGCCGTTTTTTCGAGAATTTCCCGACTAAGCAGCGCTTTCCGCTCCCTATCAGGTTCGTCTACGGTCGTTTGCAGTTTTCCCAGCAGATCCAGCAAATCACACTTGATATTGCCGCGTAAATAGATGTACTCTCGGTCTGCAACGAGGAGAGGGTTAGCTTCGTCCGAATGCTTGTCCAGCAAGCTTTTCAAATAGCTGAGCGATACGCGAAGCCTGTTCTTCGCGTTGGACAGTTCCGCTTCCGACCACAAGGCGTCACATAGCTGCTCTCGCGTGACGGAAGGGTGGAACAGCAAATAGACGAGCAGTCTTTTGGCGTATCGCTGATTCCACTCTCCTAAAACGACCTGTCGGTTGATGGTTACACGAAATGTGCCCATGACTTCAACTTCCAAAACAGTGGACGATTCATGCTGCTGGCGAACCTGTTCCACGAAATCTTTGATTTGATTCTGCATATGTGCGGACAGCTTGTCTACCACTCGAACGTCAGGAGAATCGCCTGCTTTCTGGATATGCTCATCAATCCAATTTGCCACGATTGCCGGCTGATCCAGTTGAACCGCGTTTGCAGCGTCGGATACGACTAAAAAACGGTAGTTTTGAAGCAAAATCGTCCCTAGCGCGAGCACACTCGGTGGGAAAAGTCTGTCGTATTCACCGCCCAAAAACAGCACAGGAACATCGACACCTCTAATCTGTTGAGCTGAGATATATGCGGTAATCAAATCTCTAATTTGAATATAGTGATGGAAGGAAACTTGGCTATAAGCTTCATATAATAACTCTTGTTTGCTCGGTGTAACGCGATGGCAAGCGGCGCTCAGCAAGCGTTCAGCAACCGGCATGATCGAGGTACTCTCTCGTATAATTTGCTGCCGATCACCTGATAAAATCGGCATTACTTTAACCGGGTAATAAAGCGGTACTGAAAGCAGACTAAGCGATATCACCTTGGCCGGATATTCGCGAACGAATTCCAGACCGATGTAACCGCCCATCCCATGACCGACAAGATGAAACCGATCGATTTGTTTATAAGCTAGAAGTCCGGCCAAGTCGTCGCAAAGCATTCGCCATGTGACGTCTTCCTCGTCCACCTGCCTGCTTCTGCCATGGCCTTTAACATCATAAACAAGAATATCGTAGCGGGATTGAAGATAAGGTATCGTCCAATTCCAAATACTCAGGTTCGTTCCCAGACTGTGGATCATAACTATGGTTTCTACCGGCTGATCGCTGCGGCTCGCTTGATGAAATTCATAATACAGGGTATCTTGATCAGTCGGTACGAATGGCACTCCCGTTCACCTCTTAGCTGAAAATTCAATGTGTAGGTAAATTCGACAAATTCGGCATACACTCCTTCCGCTTTTGACGAAAAATGTAGAACATTCGGGAATTCCAACATTATATCTCATCCTCTGACCAAGTTAGCCAAGCAGATTCCGCAATCGCGCTGGATAATCGGTAATAATCCCCGTAACACCAGCAGCAATCAACCTTTTATAATCCGCAACATCATTTGCCGTATATGGATAAACAGCCAGTCCTGCAGCTTCAGCCGCGACAACATCCTCCTTGTTAATACATTGGTGATACGGATGCAAAGAAAACACATCTACCCCCAATTGCTTAGCATAGGCTGCATGGTCTATTAAATTGGCTGCATAAAGCAATCCCACTTTCGCCTTAGGCTGCGCTTGTTTGATCTCGTGAATCAGCTTGTGATCAAAGGAAGAGATCACGATATCTTCCCATCTATCCATTTCATCCAAAAATGCCAACAACGCCTTCACCATTCTTCCCTCATAAGCGTGTTTTACTTCCACATTGATGAGATGTCCCCGTGGTACCAGCTCGAATACTTGACGCAGATGAGGAATTCTCTCTCCCGTGAATGCTTGAGAGAACCAGATGCCAGCATCTAAGGAATTCAACTCTTCCCAATTATGCTCACAAATAAGTCCGGATCCGTTTGTGGTCCGATCCAGCGTTAAATCATGACAGACGACAATCTCGCCATCTTTTGTTATTTGTACATCAAGTTCAATCCCTTCAGCACCTTGTTCAAAAGCTAGTGCGAAAGCGGCTAATGTGTTTTCAGGCGCCTCACCAGATGCTCCGCGATGTCCAATTACGATCGGTTGCTGCATGTTCAAATTCACTCTCCTATCCAGATAGACTAGCTAAATATGCTCAAATTATAGTTGAATGCACCTAATTCTGCCCAGTAAGAAATTCTATTGTTTTTGTAAATTCATCTAAAAATATACAAAATCTTCACTTGAATTTGACATTGGTCAAATAAACAAGCGTTAGTCTAGTAACGAGGCGTACATGTTGAATAATGTTCATGGAGGAGCTTGAAATGAATGCAATAGAAAGAGATTTACCTCATGCAAGAAAATCAAAAACGACTGTACAAGCAGCGCATCCGCGCAAGGCAGCAATTAGCCAGAAATGGGCGGAGACAATCCTTGGTTATGTTTTCTTAGCTCCCTCACTCTTGTTGTTCGCTGTCTTCTTGTTCTATCCCTTGATACAAACCTTCTATCTCAGTTTACACGAAACTGATCCTCGTGGCCGAGTGGCCTCCTATGTCGGTTTCGATAATTTCACAGCTATTTTTACTTCAGAACGATTTTATCAGAGTCTCGGCGTTACTGGCCTGTTTACTCTACTAACGGTTCCTACTGTGATCATCATTGCGCTGATGCTCGCTGCGTTAACGCATAATCAACTCAAAGGTATGCGAATCTTTCAATTCATATTCTCATTGCCTGTTGTCCTATCCGTAGGTACTTCCGCTGTGATCTGGATGATGCTATTTCACCCGAGTGTTGGCATGTTGAATTATTTACTTCAACAAGTTGGCCTAGAACCTGTGGCATGGCTGACTGACCCGCGATGGGCACTGCTTTCTGTTTCTATGATGACTGTTTGGATGAATCTCGGCTTCACCTACATTGTCTTGTTAAGTGGTTTACAAGGAGTTCCTGATGAAATCTATGACAGCGCCAAAATCGATGGATCTGGCCCCATTCGCACCTTTGTGCAAATCGTCCTTCCATTATTGTCACCGACGGTATTCTTCGTCACGATCGTGTCGATCATCGGTGCTTTTCAGTCCTTCGGACAAATTCATATTCTGACCAAAGGTGGACCCGTCAACTCTACAGATGTACTTGTCTACACCTTATATCAGGATGCATTTATCAACTTCCGGTTCGGAACTGGCAGCGCGCAAGCACTTGTCCTCTTTACCATTATCCTTATTTTCACAATCATTCAGTTTAAAGTATTTGAAAAGAAGGTGCACTATCAATGATGACCCGTTTGCAACATACCTTCGTCTACACCCTATTGATCATCTGTGCCGCACTTGTTCTTTATCCCATTTTCTATACATTCTCATCTGCATTGATGACACCAGAGGAAGCATCCGCCTATCCCCCTCACTTCTTGCCAAGCAGCTTTTATCTGGGAAGTATCATCGACGTATTCAAGCTTGTGCCCATCGCCAAATTTGTTACCAATAGTCTCATTGTATCTATCGTGATTACCCTGGGACAGCTGATTACATCCAGCATGGCCGCTTATGCCTTTACCAATATTCGGTTCATGGGTAAAGCCTTCATCTTTGCGCTCTTCATGGCTACCATGATGATTCCCTGGGAGGTCACCATTATTCCCAACTATTTGACGGTTAAAAAATGGGACTGGCTCGATAGCATGCAGGGGCTAACCGTTCCATTCTTGGCTACGGCCTTCGGAACCTTCCTTCTGCGGCAATTCTTCTTACAGCTGCCCAAAGAGCTGTTCGAAGCGGCACGAATCGATGGTTGCGGACATTTTCGCATGTTCCTTCGAATTGTGCTTCCGCTCGGGCGTCCAGCCTTGGCAACGTTAGCTGTGTATGCCTTTTTAAATGCATGGAACATGTATCTATGGCCACTGCTCATAACGAACAGCGAAGCCATGAGAACCGTGCAAATTGGCATCGCGATGCTGCAATTCGAAGAGTTAACCGTATGGAATTTGGTTCTGGCAGGTGTAACCATCGTATTACTGCCGTCCCTCTTATTGCTCATTCTCGGTTTAAAACAGCTCGTTCGCGGACTTACCGCTGGTGCTGTGAAAGGTTAATCCATCCTCTGATGGCCACTCTGTTCAGCTACAATGCTGAAGCAGATTTCCATATATTTTAGATTAGAGATAAGGGAGAGAAATAGACGATGAAATCATTGAAAACAAGAAGCTCCATCCTTGCTATGACTGCAATTATGGTGCTGTTAACTAGTGCATGCGGCAAAGCAGAAACAACGACTTCAGGCACTACGACAGAAAGTAAACCTGCAACAAGTACGGCAGCGGCGGATGTCAAAAAACCAACTGAACCCGTTAAAGTAATCTGGTGGCACTCGATGAGTGGAGAGCTTGGGAAAGCCGTCGATAAATTAGTGGCAGATTTCAATAGCTCCCAGAAGAATGTACAAGTTGAGGCTGTATTCCAAGGTACCTACGATGAGAGTATTAACAAAATGAAAGCATCGATGGATACCAAAAGCGGCCCCTCCCTCATTCAAGTTTACGAAATCGGCTCCCGCTTTATGATCGATTCTAAAGCCATTACACCTGTTCAAAAATTTGTTGATGCCGATAAATTTGATCTTTCCCAGCTCGAAGAGAACATTCTGAATTATTATAAAGTCGATGGCAAACTAAATTCCATGCCATTCAATACGTCGAACCCTATCTTGTATTACAACAAAGACATGTTCAAAGCTGCCGGTCTTGATCCAGAGAAACCGCCAACCACGTATGAAGAAATTGCGAATGCTTCTAAAGCACTAAGTAAAGATGGAAAATCCGGTTCTTCTTTTGCGATCTATGGCTGGTTTATGGAGCAATTCTTCGCTAACCAAGGTGTTGAATTCCTTAATAACGGGAATGGCCGTACCGCTGCTGCAACAGAAGCCTTGGTTAACAATGACGCTGGTGTCAAAACGCTAACCTGGTGGAAAGAGATGGTCGACAGCAAAACGTCCGCTAATCTTGGACGTAAAACAGATGATACGAAAAAAGCTTTCCTAGCTGGCCAAATCGCCATGACTCTAGATTCCACAGCATCCCTCCGTGGTATTGTCAGCGGAGCTGAAGGCAAATTCCAAGTAGGTACAGGCCCGCTTCCGAAGCCATCGGATGCCAAAGAAGGCGGTGTAGTTGTAGGCGGAGCGAGTCTTTACATCTTGAACAATAAGTCGGAAGCTGAGCAACAAGGCGCATGGGAATTTATTAAATTTCTAACGAATCCGCAAACACAAGCATGGTGGAACGTAAACACAGGCTACTTCCCAATTACGAAAAAAGCCTATGATGAACAAATTATCAAAGATAATCTTACGAAATACCCGCAATTCCAAACAGCCATCGATCAATTGCACAAAACAAAAGCCAACACAGCAACGCAAGGTGCGGTTATGGGTGTATTCCCAGAAGCTCGTCAAATTGTCGAAACAGCTATCGAAGAGGCTTTGACTGGCAAAAAAGCTCCCAAAGAAGCGCTGGATAACGCAGCAAAGAGTATTACAGAGAAAATTGGTGCTTATAACAAGACCGTGAAATAAAACAAAACCGATGTTCCCGAGGTTACGGGGGCATCGGTTTTCTGATTTTCAACTGCCTACGACTAAGGTGACTCCTCAGCGTTTCAGAATATAATCCTGAAATCTAACCGCAAGACTTGCCAGATGAGCTCGCTGCAGGTCAGCGTGCGGGGCCATGGTTCCATCGCCATTGCCTGTAAAGATCCCCAGCTTAACCGTGATAGCTAGATCGACACGCTCTGATGTCGTCAGCCCCGGCAGATCGGTGAAGTCTTTCAGCAACAATTCATCCGCCTCCTGAAGTGACATCGTTGGATTCATGTTCAATGCCTTCAGAGCGTTGACAATCAATGTCGCTGTCTCAATGCGAGTCATGGGGCTGTCAGGTTCAACGTTATTTTCGGTTATGTCAATCAGCTTATTATCAGCTGCTGTATTGACATTAACAGCATACCATATGTTCTGATCTACTCCGTTCACGGCAGAAGCGGCTTTATTGGCCGGGATGCCAAGTGCCCGTAGGAATATCGTACTGGCTTCCGCAACAGTGACCGACTCTGATGGGGCGAATCTGCTGTTACCCACGCCGACGATCAGCATCAACGCCGCCGCCCTGTTAATTTCATCACTTGCGTAATGCCCGATCGCATCGATGAAGTTGGACTTGACGTTCACTGGCACCAGCGTGACATCGCCGCGGACGATGACGGTTACCGTACCATCACTATTCAATTTGGTAGGTACCGGGGTCAATGTGCCGTCGGCATTTACGATTGCCATCGTAGTGAATTCCGCTTTGTCCTCGTCGGGTTGCATATTCACGGTTACAGCATAAGGTTTGTTGACATCTCCTGATGTTTTCACAATCACTGGAGGTGCAACTGCCACAATGGTCACACTTGTGTTTGCGTTGTTCGCCGCAGTTGCCGCTACTGCGTCTTCAGCTGCTTTCGTTTGCTCCGATGTGCTTTCGATGATGGTGGTTGCATCCGTATCTTCCTCAACCTGTAGGATCCAATCATTTTCGGCTGGTTTCGGAGTAGGAGTCGGGACAGGTGTCGGGACTGGCTGAGAAGGAGTCTCGGAGCTGGTGTCCCCAGAACCGCTGCCTTCAGAACCGTTGTCTGTCTGCGGAGCGCTGGCACGGGTCACTGCTAGGGTATAGGTCCTCGGCGTACCATCTTCAGCAATAACACCTACATCAAATGTATTCAGCCCTACATTTAGAGATTTTACGCCTGCCCCGTTAACCGTTGCAGCGCTGTGGTTATTTGTGGCAGTAATCGTAATACTGCTGACACTGTTATCCACATTTACTGCGTAGCTCGTAATGTCCGAGCTAAATTCTGGAGACAGTACACCTGTGCTAACAGTCAGATTAGAAAGCGTTGCGTCATTGGAGGCGTCTTTCCCAGCACGGTTCACAGCTACCGTGTAGGTTTTCTGCGTACCATCTTCGGCAGTAACAACTACCTCAAATGTATTCAGCCCTACGCTCAGAGATTTTACGCCCGCTCCGCTGACCGTCGCAGCGTTGTGGTTATTTGTGGCAGCAATGGTAATACTGCTGACATTGTTATCCACATTTACTGCGTAACTCGTAGTGTCCGAGCTGAATTCCGGAGACAGTACACCTGCGCTAACGGTCAAGTTAGAAAGCGTTGCGTCTCCCGAGACAACCTCACCTACTTCCACGATTAGCAGATTGTCGATGATAAAAGGATTGGGGTTATCGCTCGGCGTCGGTGAGTCATTGTTCCGTAAGATACCGAACCAAGTCTGGTCGGATGTGCTAACGAACTCGTACTCATAATACCCTTTCCAGTTCGGCACTGCTTTCTTAATGTCGATGTTGCGGTAAGTGCCATTGGCTGCCCAACCTTCAGGCATCGCGGTTATTGGCACGCCGCCGTCCGACCGGTTCGAATTCACATTGTTAAAATACGGGCCCATCGTGCCTTGCAGATAATCATGGTGTTGAAGCCCTGTAAATTCCACGGTTGTCGAAGAAACTCTCTGACTTAGTGTCCCTTTCATACCATTCCCTAGCACAAAGGCGAAGATGCCATTTAGGCCGGTTTGGTAGTCAAAGCTGATACGGTATGCCTTGCCCTCTTCAAACCGGAGGCTCTGAGGTGTAGTCTGGTACATAATGCCCCCACTGCCGGTGATGTTAGAGAATGAGGTTTTGCCGTCCACAACCAGATCAACCGGGATGGTCGTAGTATCCCACCATTGGCCAGTAACCGTATTTCCCGCTTGGTCTTTCGTTGGCTGCACAAAGTTTCTTACACTTTCGGGAGCGTTACTACTCCAAACGGGTACAGTATTGTTTTGCGTATAGGGATCATGTCTGCGCTGCATGATGGTTCTGGCTTCGCGAAACCCTCCGCCGTTTCCAAGATTAAAGGGCAAGAAGCCCTCAAAAGTAGGTTTGTTGATGGACGTACCCGCTTCAGTTGTTCCATCCGGCGCGGATTCGAAATCCTGATACAGGATGATTTTCCCGTCGGTCACCGGAGTCTTCGGTGTTGGTGTGGTAGTCCTGTACATACGTACGTTGTCAAATCGCACCTCGCCTTCGCCCGCCACTGCTTGCAACCGTATTGTTGCTGTAGGTGCGTCCGCGGTGAATACGACGCGCATACGGAGCATACCGGTTTTTTCTTTGGAGTCGTAGCGGTCATAGTTGAGCAAGACGGAGGAATCTGTGTAACTAGAGCGCCTAGCTCCATCTGTATCCACGATGAGCGACGCCTTGCGCGTTTTTCCACGTTGAACCTCCACCATAACCGATACGGCGTACTCGTCGCCTGGATTCAGGCCGGTGATTGTCTGGCTGACCTCCGTTTCGTTACCATCCTTAACCGCCAGCTCCCAATTGCGGCTTCTACCATGGTTGTCGGCATTCGAGTTAGGTTGCGCTACGGCACCGTCAGTGGTGAAGAGTGGCATCGTTGTGTTGTCGTTACGTACTACTTCGGGATTCCCATTTACAGTTTTCCAACCTTTGAGGTTGTCGCCTGTGCTGAAGCCTGGATTATTCACGTATTGACCCTCGCCGAAGTCGACATCCACATCCATATCCTGCTGTTCTTTATACACCACGTACGGGGTTCTTGCATCCGTATGGATAGTAATTTTTCCATTTACTACTGTTAGAACCTGTTCAGAAGACTTGCCCAGGTCGGACAACTTATACACGTAGACGGTCTCGAGGCCCGACCAACTGTCGGGGAGTTCCCAGGTCGTACTGCCGCCGTCATCGTTCCAATGGTATAGTTTGATCTCCTTTTGTTCTTGCTTATCAAGCTTTTGCATGTCGCCCTCGTTCCACGGTATCAGGTACTTGGTTGAACCTTGATCTGTACCGATGGCGTTAACCTGCTCGTAAATCTTCTTTCCGTCTTTTTCTATGATGCGTTTGCTATTTCTTGTTTCGTTATTGAGATTCTCATAACCCTCTGCATAAACCTTCACTTCTCCGTTATTAAACTCGATGTAGTCCGCCCAGCCATCTTTATCCTTTTCCATGCGCGTAACGGGGAAGTGCTGCATGTACTTGGTTGGGATGTTGTTGCGATAGATTTTCTCAACAATCGAGTCATATTCGTTGATACCATTGTGCACCCAGCCCTCGTAGGAGGTCGTATCGGCGCCCATCAGCAGGAAAGCGCTGTTCGGTACGCGGGTTTCCTCAATGTCTGCCTTCCAGTTGTCGGTCGTGTAGTTATCCCAACGGTCTTTGGAGTCGTTGAAGATAAACCGGGCAATATCGCTGGAATATCCCTTGAGCGACGCCGGGCTATAGCTCTTTTCCACGGACCAGTGCGCCCATGCAGCGGAGTCCTCTGAGACGTACGGCCACTCCACAAAGTATGCAAGGCCATTATCCTCGTAATCCCGCGCCAAGGCGTTTCCGCGCCAGCCGTTGTGGGAGTACACATCGCTGTAAATGAAGCCCAAATCCGGGATGTCGGTTTTAAAACGATTCATGCGCTCATAACGGCTTTTTTCTTGGCTTGCCTCATTATCATTATCTCGGGTTAACGCATCCAACTGGTCGTCGATCACATAGGCTTGGTGCAGGTAGTAACCGAACGCCACATAACCTTTGCTTCGCGGGGTGATTCCGTCGGCTTGCATTTCGACGTTCTCATAGCTAAACTGGTCAACCTTCGCGAAATACTCTGTAAAGTTGGTGTGGACACCGACAAAGCTGTTGTACTGGTTAGTCGTAATGTCAGTAAACTTTCGGAATTCGTCCAAGCCGCCCAGTTGGTCATCGTAGACGCTGAAGTCGCCCCAGTTGCCTGCGTTATGGTATTTTTGCAGGATGATTTGTCCCAAGCCGTCCGTATGCAGCCAGATACGCTTAGTTTCGTCCACTGATGCCAGATACGGGTAGTTGGATTCGTTACCCTGTGACATAATCAGCCGTTGTACGACCGCGTCGGCAATTTTGTCCGAGCCGACCGCCACTTTAGCGACGCTGCGGTACTCATTGGCCGCATCCTGCCAGTTAACGATACCATCGTTATTGTTTTCTTCAGCCAGCACGACCCAGACATGCGGCATATCCCTTTCGTATGGTTCATCTGTATACGTTCTGGTTATTAAGGCTTCCTCCTCTCCGTATCTACCCTCATTGTCAATAAATTTCTTGGTAGCATCAGGGAATCGCCATACCCAGGATCCGCTGAGCAGACTCGTTGTGACCAGCGAATCGTTTCTCTTCGTGTCCGCGAAAACGCGTCTTGCCACGCTGCCGTCAGTCAATCCGAAGGCATTACTCTGAATGCTGGCGGCCACGCTGCCGTTTGACACAAAGGCGTAGTTATAATAATCAGAGCCGGTCATCATATCTTTGATATTGTAAAAGCTATCTCCGCTCCTTCCGATATTGCTTTCCATTTTGGAACCGGCAAATGAGGAGCCAGTATTAAAATTGCTGACAGTTACCGGATTATGATTAGGTATTTCGATTACGAAAATGCGGTTGGCAGGATCCTCCTTAATCTCAATAAAATCAAACTTGAGCACCATCCCCTCCACCGTCGCCTTGATCTTTATTTCCGCGTTCAACTCGGTCACTCGCAGGGTATAGATAACATGCTGGCTGCCGTCTGCGTTCTGGAATGGCTCACTGGATGTAACGATGGGCTTGTAGTCCTTAACCGTTGAACCTGTCAACCCTTGGGACGTATTTAAGCTATATGTCATGCCAGTGGTCAACTTGAGCGTGTCCAGCTTGTTACGGTTGCCGTCGATCTTCGCACCGCTGTCCTTCATCTCATACTGAATGGCGCGAGGGAAGTCCTTATCCAGATAGACCTTTACATCACTGCTTTCGATGCTGAAAACGCTGCTGTTTACTGCAACCGTCACCGTACCGGTTGACTTAATCTCCGGATTATAAATGGAAGTCGCCGTAACCGTTGTCTCACCAACATTTTCTCCGACCACTAGGTTGCCGTACACGGACACGATGTCGGTGTTGGCGGCTGTCCAGACAAAGGCTGGCGTGGCGTTCGCTGGGACCGTTGTATAATTCAGCGTTGTCTGGTCTTGATGATTCACACTAGTGGCCGTGGACAGTGTAACAGATGACGGCGGAATCACCACGTTCTCGGTGACCGTCAAACTGTTAAAGCGTCCAACGGCGTCCTTCGGATTGACAATCGTCCGAATGCCGATTGTATCGCCGGGTTTCAAATACACCGTTACGATGTTCGACTGTTCTGTACTGGTGAGGCTGGCCGTTGTCCTCGTATATAATGTGCCTGCAAGCTGTCCGTTCACAAGCAGCCCCAATTGGCCAGCCGCCTGAGAGCTGCCTTTCGCATAGTTCAGGGTGATGTCATACATACCGGGCTTTTTCACGACGGCATCGGGAACGTCGATTTCAATTGACGAGCCGACAGGGACGTAGTCCATCGTATCCACAAACCCATTGCCTACTCTGATCCCGCCGCTAAGGCCAGTTAACGCGATCGGGATGTTCTCCGGGACTTCACTGGCGTTGCTATTCCGTACCGCCGCCGGCGGGTCGAACACATTGTTTGCCGTATCCCACAGCGAGACTTGGGCGGTTTTCAACCTAATATCGCTTTCGTTATTCTTTATGTACAGATTGTACTTAAACGTACCGCCGGTACCAGTGGACGTAATGACGACGTCCCCGGCCTTAATCGTTTGAATCCTTCCAGTCACAGGATCAACTGTCGCAGTCTCCGGGTCACTGCTGGACCAAGTGAGTGGGAAGCTCACGGGCTCCGGAATAATGATCTCATTGCCTGCCAGGAGGTAGAAGTTGCGGTTGAAGGAGTCGTATGTGTAAGACTGCTCCACCTCCCAGACGGAAATATAGTCGATATTGACAAGACCCTTGTCTGGATAGTCCACTACATCAAGACTGGAGGTGTCCAGCACCAGAGAGATGGTATCGCCCTCTTTCAGGTCCATCGTCCAAATATCGGATTCAACAAACACAAGCTCGCTGTCCTTGCCTGCAAGGGAAATACGGTAATTACCAGGTGTTTTCGGAGAGCCGTTTTCATTTTTTTCAACCTGGTCGTAATTGATATACACACTGATATAGTCCTCAATTTCGTAATTGACGCGGGAGAACTTCAACATGAATCCGTATTTACCATCTTTATGAATTGTAAAAGGGTATGTAACGCCGGCACCTGGCTTCGCCCTATAAGTTTGGGGGTCGCTGCCTGTGTATAAGCCGCCCAAAACAGATCTGTCGTTAGGTTGACCAGCTGGAGGCGACGAGTAGCTGCCATTCGGATAAGTCGCGCCGTTACTAGTGTTACCAATATTGGTGCGAACTACGGTGCCGCCGAACTTATCCGCGTACGCAGCCTTGTAGATACCGTTGGCGCGCGGGATAAGCGCAAGAGCTTCATACGTGTTGCTCAGGTTGCTCGTTGCGGTATTGAGTGTTTCCGCCGTCGCTATATTGTCAAGAAGCAGGTTTTTTGCCCCAGCCAGCGCGGTGGCAAACGGCACCCATGTAGCCGAGGTGTAGCGGTCCTCTTTAAGACCACGCCCCTCAATAGTCGTGATAAGATCTTGAAGCGCTTTCCTCGCCCTGCTCTCGTCAGTGCCCAGATCAACCGTCGCGCTGCCTCCCCCGTTGGTGATCTTGAGCTTTACGTTAGAATTAGTGCTATTGACATATATGTCATATATGCCGTCGTTCAACGTCTCGTTAAAGACAACCTTGTTGCCATTCTTGACGCCGCTAGCCTTTACGACGCCGTCTTGCATCAGTACGAAATCCACTGCGCTGATGTCAGGATGCGCTTCTCCATTAAGAAGAACCGTCAGCTCCGGTTTCTTGGAAACTGTTATATTCTCAATCCACATTTGCTTTGTAACGCCGTTATTGCCTGAGGTCCTTGTATCAAGTACCCGTAGCTCGGCAATGTTTGCAGGATTTTTTGCCCTGAACGCAAAGTTTGTGGCAATTTGCGTCTCCGAACCGCCCTCCGGCGTTACCCATGCGCTGTATGTTTTAGCGGTCATATCAATCGCGACACTGACATGATACACTTTATTTGCCACTAAAGGAGAAATGACATCAGCACCCCACCCTGTGCCGTTATATGCGCCAATCCCTGTATTGAACCGCACAAGGGCGTTCATTTTATCGACATCCGCATTCAAAGCGGTACCGCTTTGAACCAAGGAGACAGCCGTGTTCGGACTGGTTACCGATGTGACGTAATCGAACTTAACAGTCATTAGTCCACTCGTCAAAACCTCTGGCAGCGTATAGTATGCTTTAGCAGCATTGGCGCTGTTTCTGCCCGCAGCGTACAACCTCAGACTTCCCTTCACGCTGCAGAGCACATCAATCTTCCTGTTCAGATTGTTAATTGTGAGCGTGTCGGTGGTTTGATCGTTTGCACCTTCACCGCTCCATTTGTACGAATACCCGGCTTCGAGCGCGTTCGGCGGCGATGACATCGCACCCCGGCCTTCGGCGGTAATCACCAGTGTTTTGCCACCGAGAACCACAGCCCCGCTGGCAATGAAGTTGTCGTTGTATTTAGCGATGATCGCTGAGCCATTGGACGCACCTGCATCCTCGGCCTTGAATTCAACCGTGTAGTAGTTGAGCGTTTTGGCAGCAGTTCCAGAGACGACAATCGTTTCGCCAGTGTCGTCGCTGCCGTCAAAAATGTTATATGTACCGTCGTAAACGTCAAATGTAACCGTGCCGCCAATGGCGGAACCATTATCAATGATTTCCCCATTTTGCCGCAGGGTGAACGTTTTGCCGTGCTCGTCAAACGACTGGCCGTCTTTGTTGATGGTAAACGCTACGTTGTAAGCGTTTGCAGATGATTGCTGTGTTGCGGTTAAATCAGCCTCGGCTCCATCTGGGGCGGCCGCAAATACTGTCAACGGCGTAAGGTTGGCGCCGATTAGCGACAGTATCATGGCCAAAACCACTACCATGCTCAGAAGCCTGCGTTTCATTTTGCTCAAAGTTATTCCCTCCTTAAACATATATCAGATTGTCAACTTTCAACTAAAGAACCCTCAAACCATAACGGAAAGCTAAAGAATACATCCTATTTTATCGAGTCATGATCACTCCCTATCAGTTATGCTTTCTACACATAAGTGTGTTTCTTGTTGAAGGTCAGCACGCTGGCCCTCCCACCTGCTTCCAAGTATGATTCACTAGCCAGAGCCTGAATACAGCCTAGTTCTCATTTCCGTTGTATTAAAGTAAGAATGACAGGCATTAAGAGAATACATCAGTCCATCTTAGAAATCGTCAATAGTCAATCGTAATGTTAAGGAAGACCTGAGGCTCTGCCTCAGATCCTTGGTATAAACCCAATCTGATGTGTGTATGGGAAGGGTTGTCAATGTATCTAGATAAACAGGCGAGCAAACTTCCAAACCTAAAGAGTATCGCGAAAAGAGGTTGCTTGCTTTTCTAACGGACGTAACGGCCGTGGCGTCCGTTAGCATTTGGACTCCCTGCTTTTCTGTTCTTTTGTGTCTGAATCTGCTCGGTAGTGCATAACAAAAACCGATGCTCCCCAACCTAGGGGACATCGGTTTTATGATTTTCAGGCTATATGGATATGAAAAAGCTCCTCTAACTCCATCTCCAGCACTTCGCTTAATCGCTTAGCTGTTGATGGACCTACCGATTTAATCGATCGTTCAAGTAAACTTATGTACGCATGGCTCAGGCCAGAATGCCGTGCCAGCTCTCGTTGCGAATAGCCTTTCATGACCCTTGCCTTAATGAATGCATCTGTTTTGGCTTTAATTTGAATATGCATCGGCGTTGAATGTCAGTCCCCCATCCTCACTTCGTCCTATCTGAAGTATACCGCATATTCACTAATGCAACAATATAAGTTTACATTAGTAATCGAATATATGGGTATACATACATTTATTATTAGGATCGAAACTCATCGTTGTAATTACTATAGTAAACTGATAGTATTATAACGTTTACTAATGTTTACTTTACGGAATGAGGATGAGCAGGCATGTACTTTTACGATAAATTACGAGATATGCGCAAAATGAAAGGCTTCACAATCCGCGAACTAGCTGATCGCTCCGGTGTGTCCGCGGCATACATCTCTCAACTTGAGAATGGTAACCGCGGAATTCCTTCTCCCGATGTTTTGATGAAATTATCTGAGGGGCTCAACACGTCTTACTCGGAGCTGATGGATATTGCTGGTTATCTCGAGTCCTCTCAAGCGAACCAACAGTTTGAAAGCAATCCTGTTAATCTGCGGCGTTTTCTTCGTGAAAATGAGCTCATGTTTGATGGTATTATCCTTACACCTGAAGATAAGGAATGGGTAGAGCGCATGCTTACCGTCCTATTCTGGAAAGAGCGTCAATCCAGCAAAAGCACCGAGAGTGAACCCTCATCATAATGGCTCCATTCACTCGATTACAGCGTTATTTGTTGCCCCGGTGCCATCACTAAGCCTTTGATGCCTTTTTCTTCTAGGCTTGCAACAAAAGCGTTCGGATCCTGTTCAATCACAGGGAACGTATTATAGTGCATAGGCACAACGGTGTCAGCTTTCAAATATCCCGCAGCGATCACGGCATCTTCCGGTCCCATCGTGTAGTTATCCCCGATCGGCAGAAAGGCCAGAGCAATATCGTTCATTTTGCCAATCAGCTTCATATCTTTAAATAACCCCGTGTCCCCTGCATGATAAATGGTTTTTCCTTCTACTTTAAGCAAGAATCCACTCGCCATGCCTGTATAGATATTTTCTTTGGTGCCTGGCGGATTATAGGAAGAATCGTGTAAGGCTAGGGTCAGTTTTACTTTACCAAAAGGAAACTCATAAGTCCCGCCGATTCCCATCCCGTGTGTTTTTGCCCCCTCAAAGCCCAAATATCTGGCCAAATCGTTAGGAGCAATAACAGTAGCATCGTTGCGCTCTGCAATAGATAACGTGTCTCCAACATGATCTCCATGTCCATGTGTAACAAGGATGTAGTCTGCCTTGATATCTTCCGCTTTGACCGTTGCTTGCGGATTACCAGTAAGGAAGGGGTCTATAATCAAGGTGTGTTGCTTCAATCTAATTTCGACACAGCTTTGTCCATGGAAAATAATGTTCACTTATTTCAGCTCCTCTGGGTTAATAGGTTCATTTTATCATAGGTACCTTTTTGAATTAAAATTCTTCCAGACGTTACAAATATCCCCTCCCGGAAAGTTCCGCAAGGGGACATTTATACATCTTAGTTAGCCAACACGCTATTCATTTTTTTCTCTAACTGCACGAGCCCTTCCTCGGGATCCATACCTCCCATTACGATACTTTGGAGCTCTTCGGACAATGTTGTAAACATCGTTGCATAGTTATCCGTTTGTGGCGCAAATTTAACTTGATGCTGCGCTTCGATAAAAAGCTTCCGATAAGGCAATTGCTTATAGGCTTGGCTTTGAAGAACAGCTCGATTGGCGGGCACATGCCCGGCTTGGCCCCATAGCATGGAACCTACCTTGGAGAAATAAGACATGAATGTCATGGCAGCACGTTGTTTATCCTTCGTTACATAACTAGGAATCACGAGAGTGTGTGAACTCCCCCACTGCATCGAAGAGCCGAATAGAGTTGGAAGCGGCATGATCCCCGCGGGAAGGGAAGACTCACTTAAATGATAGCCTGCCTCCCAGACACCCCCCATCCATAGCGCAGCTTTGCCATTATGAAAGGTATCCCACGGGGTCTTATCGTTAAGATCGGAGAGCTTGCTTGCATAAATCTGTTGATAAAATTTCAACACTCGAAGCGATTTGTCATTATGGATAGTTACCTTCGCCTTGCTAACATCCAATAATTCTCCGCCTGCTTGATAATACATATTAAGGAATGGCTCTTGGAAATATGGCGTATTTACTGCAAATGGTTCAACATTCGGTACTGTTGCTTGAATCTGCTGCAGCATCTGAATGAAGGCTTCCGGCGTTGACATAGCCAGCTTAGGCGTCTCATCTTCATTCAATAAACCTGCTTTTTTCATAATAGCCTTATTGTAATATAACATGTGAAAATGCGTGTCTAATGGCAGCGCGTACGGCTTGCTCATGAAACTCACACTTCGAACATTGCTCTCCTCTAAGTCCTTGAAATCAAATCCAACCTCACTCGCCAATTCGTCCAATGGCATAATTTGCTTCGCCTTTACGAACGGTGACATGCGGTCAACATGAGCAACAGCGACATCGGGACCTTTCCCCGAAGAAAGCGCCGTGCTCAGCTTCACATAATATTCGTTCGATTCCAAGCGAAGCTGCTTCACGTAGACATCCTTCTGTGAAGTATTGAAATCTTGAACAATACGTTCCACGAACTCCCCTTCACCACCGCCGAATGGATTCCAGAATGAAATTTCCACTGGCGCTGCTGGGCCCGCCACGACTTTCTTGTTCTCAGCTACTTGTTTAGGATTATTGGACAGAAAAGAGCATCCCGTAAGCACGAATGTGAGCGTCCATATACACCCGATTCCGACGACCCGTTTGATCTTTATTTTCTCTAACAATTCGATCCCCCCTTTCCCCTCATGATACTAATTAACAGCTCCTCGGTAAGCGTTTGCAATCAAGTTTTTCAAGAAAACTACGATGACTTGTCTTCTTTGGCTCGAATACGATATTCCGACGGGGATAGACCTGTTATTTTCTTAAATACTTTCGAGAAATATTTTGGGTCTGGAATGCCTACCAAATGGCCAATATCTGCTGTCTTGAGCTCACTTGTTAATAAGGTCATGGCTTTCTCGATGCGAATCCGAGTCAAATATTCCAGAAAGCTTTCACCCATTTCTTTTTTGAACAGATTAGCAAAATAGTTTTTACTTAAGTGCACCAAACTGCTGATCGATTGCAGCGAAATCTCTTGTTGGTAGTACTGCCCAATATACTGCGCTGCCTTAATAATGCCGTTGCGATCACTATTATACACACCAATCATATGTCGAACGAGTTCCTCAA
Organism: Paenibacillus sp. LjRoot56; assembly: GCF_964253335.1. NCBI lineage: Bacteria > Bacillati > Bacillota > Bacilli > Caryophanales > Paenibacillaceae > Paenibacillus > Paenibacillus sp. LjRoot56. Next base: position 2,833,661 of record NZ_CAXURV020000001.1, on the reverse strand, counting down.
ATGCTTGCAGAAACCAAGCTTTACTCATCTGAATCGTCTCTAATTTGGATAATTGCTCATAATACTGTTTCTTTAATTGGAGGATGCTTTGCTGATCACTTGCCACCTCTGACCATAGTGTCGTGAGTAGGATTAGCAGCTCCAGCGAAATAATTTCCACGAGGTCATAGTCTTTACGTGCTGTAAGCTGTTCGAAAATATCTTCCAAATAAGCTTGCAGCTCTTTCGTTTGAAAAGCATAGACCATCGCATGAATATGCGTTGTGCTCACTTTAATATTCTCCGCCAACTGACTAGGTAGAGGCACATAATCAACACCATACAGAATCGCTCGTTCAGGGCCAATGAACATTTTATATTTCGCTGCGGCTTTCGCTTGCTCGTAGGCTTGATGCAGCCCTGACCAAGTAGACGTACTCATACTAACACCTACTGTACACGACATGTCACAGTGGTCCTTGAGATAGAGAACGACGGACTGTGCCCATGTCTTCATCTCAGACAAACCAACAACCGTCATTTCCCTTGCAAAAAGAAGTACGTTTATTTCCCCTTGTCGATCTGGAAAAGCTTCATAGACATCCTCTGAGAAAGTCGTCATCACTTCTGCAATCGCCTTACGTATCAAAGCTTGCCCCTCCTCAACACTCTGCGCCCACTCATTCTTCACGATATGAAGCACATATAAGGGTAGCATAACGTCGGAGAATCTTAAGCTTTCTACGATTTGTTGGCTGCGATCAGGGGCCATTTCTTCAAGGAGTTCTAGCATCCGTTTTTCTTTGAAGAGGGGCTCAATGTCACTTACCGAATGCATCTGCTCACTTGCTGGTGACGCCGCTAGGATCGATTCCTTGACTCGCAGCAGCGTTTCCTCCAAGTCCCGAGGCATCATATCTGATTTAATCATATATTCGGAAACCCCATTGCGAATTGCTTCTTTCGCATATTGGAAATCTTCCAAATTGCTAAGGATGACTATTTTCATATGCGGATAACTTTTACGTACTTCCGTAATTAGTGTGATGCCATCCATAACGGGCATTTTGATATCTGTGATGAGAATATCCGGTGGGGTCTCTCGGATCAACGCCAACGCTTCTTGCCCATTCGCTGCTTCACCGCTCACCGTTAAACCAAGCTTATCCCATTCAATCATCGAGCGAATACCGAATCTTACGATATATTCATCTTCCACAATCACAACTCGAAACATGCTCTTCACCTACTTCATTTCTGGAAGTCTGATACGAATATGTGTACCCGCTCCGAGTTCACTTTGAATGTCTAAACCATAGAGCTTCCCACAAATGAGTTTAATTCGTTCATCTACATTCGCTAAACCAATCCCGCTTACTTTATCAACGGAGGGAACTTCATGCCGATTCAGACTTTGTACAAGACTTGCGTCCATGCCTCGCCCATTATCCACGACCTCAAAGCGAATTCCACCTTCCGGATGGATGCCGCACCGTATATGAATTTCACCTGTTTCTCTATCCGTAAAAGCATGTAGAATCGCATTCTCTACAATGGGTTGTAGGATCAGCTTAGGCGTACGATACGTACGTACTTCTTCGTCTAGATGAACGAACGTCTCGATATTAAAGTTGAATCGGAACTTTTGAATCCCCAGATAGCACTGTACATGCTCGATCTCTTCTTCGATGGTTACTGTCTCTTCGCCTTTACCTAAGCTAATCCGCAATAATCGGGATAAAAGACTGACCATTTCAGCCGCATGATTAGCTTTCTGGAGGAGCGCCGTCCATTTAATAATATCCAGTGTATTATACAGGAAATGCGGATTAATTTGCGCTTGTAAAGCCTTCAATTCCGCTACACGCTTATGATTCTGTTCCTCATAAACCGTTTCCAATAGACCATCGATCCGTGTAACCATATAGTTAAAATTTTCGCCCAAAATATCGAATTCATCATTGCGGCGCTTGGCTTTGAAACGGACGGTCAGGTCACCTGACATGACTTGTCGCATCAATCGAATCATTTTCAGAATGGGCTTGGAGATCGAATTAGCCAGTAAAAATGCCGTCAAGATGGAGAATAAGATACACATGAAAGCGATCACCAAAATAATTTGCAGCAGACGATTCGAATCTTTGTACAGAGAAGCCTCCGAAATGACATTAACGACGATCCAGTCGTTTGTGTGCAGCTTTTTATAATTCACAATCAATCTTTCGCCTTGATATCTCAGTGGAAATACGGATTCATCTGTCGTGGAACGAAACATTTCTGTGTAGCCATCTTCGCCAAGTACTTCTTTCACACTCTTACCCAATACGCGACTGTCTGGGTACGAGATGATGTGTCCTGAACCATCAATAACGAAACTTTCAATATCCATATTACTCTTCGTCGTTCGAGCACCAATTTCTTTCAGCACATCCTCGCGGATGTCTAATACGGCAATAATCCCAACAGGACTATCGTCCGACATTTTATATATTTGCTTGGCCAGTGAGAAAACGTGTACATTTTGAGTGTTTAGGCTATCGACATACGTTCCTAATCGCGTAGAAAACCACCGAAAATTACTCCCATCCTCCAAGGTTTGCAGGAATGGTGATACCTTGTCTAAAGACCGATCGTTCCATCTATATATACCTTTGATAAAATGCTGCGGTGAAAGGAACGAAATCGACTGTATATCCTGATTAATTGCAATAATGGTCGATAGCTTCGTAGTCAGGGATAGACTATCTAGATCGTATTGAGCAGGATCTGTGCGATCCAAAGTCCGTAGCATCGTGACAATGTCATTGTTATTGACGACTTGCATCATCATATCTTTATAAATGCCAAGTCTCGTATCCATATTCTCCGCCGTCTGCTTCAAGAGCTGTTCCGAGTATTCCGTAACTTTATTGTTGATCGTTGACTTCGATATCGAATATGAAATAAACCCCAGAGCAAGCAGGGGGGTTAGCGAAAAAAGGAACAACAACAGCATCCACTTATAGCGAATGCTGCTCGTCCATGTATACATCCATGAAGGAATTCGTTTGTGGCGTTGTCGCGTCGCAACCTCTGATGCTTGGGTCATCTTTGTAGCAACCCTTTCTGGGAAGAGAATCTGATTGGTAGATATTAGCTTATTAACCTTTAATACCAGACATGGCCACACCTTGCACAATTTGACGCTGCAGGACAGCAAACACCAGAATCGTTGGAATTGCCGCAATTGCACTTGCTGCCATGATCAGATTTAAGGACATCGTATTATTCGACAAAAATGTCGGTAGTCCTGCTGATAAGATCATGTTCTCTTGCGAGGTAATGGAAAGATACGGCCACAAGAAATTGTTCCACGATAAAATAAAGTAGAAAATCCCGACAGAGAACATAGCAGATCTAGTAAGCGGGAGACATATCCGATACCATAAACCGAAATTTCTACACCCGTCGATTTGTGCTGCTTCGATATAATCCTTCGGGACACCGTCCATGAATTGCTTCAAGAGCAAGATGCCGATTGGATTCGTAAGCCCAGGCAGAATAATCGCCCACATGTTATCAATCAGCTTCAGATGAAGTGTTGTTTCGTAAAGTGGTATCAGAATCGCCTCCGTAGGAATTAACAAGCCTGAAACGATAACCAGATAAAACAAACTTCTGGACTTGAAAGGCAGCTTCGAAAAGGAGAACGCCGCCAAGGAACTGAAGATGAGTGATATAACGGTTGTCAGTACACCGATAACAGCGCTGTTCCATGTCCATCGCAGGATCTGCGAATCTTTGATCACCTTCGTATAATTATGCAGATGTAAATCCGAGAGATTCACCCAGTCACTTAGCGCGGAGACATTTACGCCATCCGGTTTCAGAGATACAATGAGCATCCAAATCAATGGAAACATAAATAAGAGAGCCAGGATCACGGCGATGATGTTAATTGCGATTCCTTTCATGTTCAACCTCCGTCAATCTTTTCTGTCTGTTAATTTGAACTGTACAATAGCGAGGAGCAGCATGATGACGCAGAATACGATGGACTGAGCCGAAGCAAGCCCGAACATATCCTTTTTGAACCCCGTGACATAAATGTAGCGAATCATGGTATTCGTGGAGTCCCCTGGACCTCCGCCGGTCATAATCTGTACTTGCCCAAATAGCTTTAAACACGAGATAATTTGATAAAAAACTTGTATTTGCATGACTCTCGACAAACCTGGGAGCGTAATATGAATGAATTGCTTCCAAGCGCCAGCGCCATCTATTTTCGCAGCTTCATAATGATCCGTAGGAATTTCTTGCAAACCAGCTAGGAATAGTACCATCACGAAACCAACTGACCACCAATCGGTTGTTAGGGTAATGGCCCACCAAGCAAAATGTTTATCTGTCAGCCAGTGAATGTCACCAGGTAAACCAATGAATTTCAAGAACGCGTTAATCGGGCCATACTTCGAGTCGAAAAGTCGGAGCCATATGAAACTGATGACCGAGACGGACAGTACATATGGCAGGAAAAACATGGAACGGATAAGCGTTCGAAAGCGGAGATTCTGATTAATCAGCAAGGCTAAAATAAGGCCGAGTACGATAATTGTCGGTGTACAGATGATGACAAAGTAAATCGAGTGCCACACATACAGATAAAAATTTGAATCACTGAAAATCTTTTTATAATTCGCTAAGCCAACATACTTCTGCATCCCCTGAATGCCCCAAACGTGCAAGCTCATCCAAGCGCCTCGCCCTACAGGCCACAGATAGAAGATGGCAAAAGGGATCAGAAACGGCAGCAGATACACCATTGCCTTCAATTCCAAAGCTATTCGTAACGGTTTACGTTCGCGGAGGACCCACGTCCGATCACGCTCACTTACTTTTGTCTCCATTGGCTCTACTCCTTGTTTCTTTTCTGTATAAGAGCGGGTGAAGCCACCGTTAGCTTTCACGAGAGCTTCACCCGATTCACGCGGACGATTAATTGGTCAAAATATCATTGATTTGCTTATCCATACTTTTCAAGCCATCTTCTGGAGATTGCTTACCGAATAGGATGTTCTGTAAGGACTCTGAAACCGTCGTGATAATCGTTGTGTACTTATCTGTTTTCGGTGCGAATTTCACTGTTTTCTGAGCTTCGATAAAGAAATTACGGTATGGCAGTTTTTTGTACTCATCGCTTGTTGTTACTGTGCTGTTAGCAGGTACGTGTCCGGCTTGACCCCACGTTTTGCCACCTACCTCCGAGAAGTACTTCATGAATTTCGCGGATGCTTCTTGCTTCTCTGTTGTTACATAAGAAGGTACGACGAGTAAATGGGAGCTTCCCCAGTGGGTTTGGCTACCGAAAATCGCAGGCAGCGGCATCGCACCAATGTTCAAAGATTTATCGTTAAGCAAGAGCCCCGCTTCCCACACACCGCCGAACCATAGGGCTGCTTTCCCGCTATGGAAGGAATCCCAAGGTGTTTTATCATTGAGATCACTGTACTTGTTTTTGTACAAATCCATGTAAAACTTAAGGACATTCAAGGCTTTCTCATTGTTAATCGCGGATTTCGTCATATCCCCATTCAAGATATCGCCGCCTGCTTCATAGTACAAATTCAGGAATGGCTCTTGGAAATAAGGGGTATTCACGGCTAACGCCTGCACACCAGGTACTTTGGCTTGAATCTGCGCTAATGTTTTCTTAAAGCCATCTGGCGTTAAATCCCCCAGCTTCGGTGTGCCATCGTCGTTCAGCAGCTCAGCTTTCTTAAGCAGATCCTTGTTGTAATAGAACATATGGAAATGGGTATCTAACGGTACAGCGTACGGCTTTCCATCATAGCTCACGCTTTTGATATTGGAATCTGAGACTTGCTTCAGATCAAAGCCAACCTTGCTGGCAAGCCCATCCAGTGGTAAAATTTGCTTGGCTTTGACGAAGGGCGAGATTCGATCCACGTGAGCTACAGCCACATCGGGCCCCTTCGAAGAAGAAAGTGCCGTGCTTAGCTTTGCATAGTACTCATTGGATTCTAAGCGCAGCTGTTTCACAATGACTTCCTTCTGGGAGTCGTTATACCCTTTGACAATTTGATCTACGAAATCGCCTTCGCCACCGCCGAACATATTCCAGAAGGTGATCTCTACCGGGCTCGCTGATTTGGTTGTTTCTGGGGCTTTCGCAGTCTGTGCAGTTGTAGCAGTTGCAGTTTTGGTATCGCTTTCTTTTGTGCTCGAGCAGCCTGTCGCTACCATAGCAAGCGCAATACTTGCGGTAAGTAAGCTAGTGAATTTCTTTTTCATTGTGATGAACAACCCTCTCTCATTCGGTTTATGTTAGATGCGAAAGCCCTTTCACTCGGATGTAAGGGCTTTCCTTGGTTCTAACTTTACATGGAATCGCTCCACGTCTAAACCGATAAAACCGTCAACTTTAGGTAACAAACGTAAGAAATCCTCAGACTGTATGGTGACTAAAAGGTGACGATGTTACGATTGGAGGGGTAAATCGTACGTTGGAAAAGACAAGCGACGCTTAACTGGAAAACATACAGCTAATTCGAGTGAAAAAGACGATTATTTGAATATAGATGGAAAATGTACAGGTAATTTCCACGGAATTCCCCCAATCCTCCAACTACAAGGAAATTAACTGGAGGAAATCCAGTTATTCCGCAAATGAGCCCAAAAGTGACCAATTTAGATGCAGGTAATCCAGTTATTTCTTCGGAGGGCTGCTTCTCTAGTGAACTAGTAGATTTTCATATATCATTCCGATCAGTTTAGCTATAATAGAACAGACTACATAAAGACTACTTTGGCTAGTCAGATCATCTTTTGCTTAATAAAGAAGAAAAAGTGCCTGGCCGGGACTGTAACCCCCCATTCGAATAAACACGTTATCTCGGCACTTTAATTATCGCATGCAAAGAATTATTAAATGTGAAACTCAAGGAGGAATACTCATGTCGACCAAGCCCAAAATACTCGTTACCCACAAATTACCGGAAACCGTTCAAGATTATTTAAATCTCCATGGTGATTGTACGTTCTGGAATGAGGAAGGCAGTATGCCTCGGAGTGTCATTTTGGATAAAGTCTCGGATGCCGAGGGAATCTTGGGAGGAACAATTGACGAGGAACTGTTAAGCCGCGCACCACGGTTACGTGTAGCGAGTACCTCTTCAGTCGGGTACAATCATTTTGATCTTGATGCAATGAGATCCCATGGTGTAATTGGCACTCATACTCCATATGTACTTGATAGCACCGTAGCTGATCTCGTTCTCGCCTTAATGTTAAGTGCAGGGCGAAGAATCGCAGAACTGGACGCTTATGTGAAACAGGGGAAATGGCAAAAGGGAACGAGCGGTACCGAATTATTCGGTGTAGATGTTCATCATTCAACACTCGGAATCATCGGTATGGGACGGATTGGCGAAGCGATTGCTAAGCGAGCTGTATTTGGCTTCGATATGAATCTGCTCTATCACAGTCGCCGTCCCAAAAAAGAAGTAGACGAGCGCTTCCATGCCCGCTTCTGCGAGCTGGATGAGTTACTACGTGAATCCGACTACATCGTTGTGATGACTCCTTTAACTCCAGAGACGAAACATTTGATCGGCGAGGAGCAGTTTAACTTGATGAAGTCATCAGCCATCTTCATCAATGCCTCCCGAGGAGCAACTGTAGACGAACAAGCGCTGATTAAGGCGCTTCAACAAGGAAAAATTCGCGGAGCCGGCCTGGATGTTTTCGATATCGAACCAACTCCTGTGGATAATCCGTTGTTATCCATGCCGAATGTGGTCACTTTACCTCATATCGGTTCGGCTACTGCAAGAACGCGTAATGACATGGCTGAACTTGCAGCCAAGAATCTTGTGGAAGCTCTGAACGGCGGTCAGGCCTATGTTGTGCAGGAACTAAAGGATTTGGTTCCGAACTAACGTTAGCATCCCTTTCCCTCCGAGACTACCAAAATAAACGGCTACGTCCTCCTTCTGGGACGGGAGCGTTTTTGGAGAAATATAGCCAAATTATGATCTGAAACATAATTTAAGAAGGACCTGAGACTCTGCCTCAGGTCCTTGGTATAAACCACCCAATCTGATGTGTATAGGGAGGGTTGTCCATGTTTCTAGGTAAACAGACGTACAAATTCCCAAACATAGAGAGTATCGCGAAAAGAGGTTGGTTGATATTCTAACGGACGTGACAGCCTCTATTTTCTGAAAATGAGGCAGTTTTGATTTTTAATGGACACCTGAGGCGTTATTGACTAATTTGCGTGCCAACATGTGTAGCAAGGGACTGAATAACGGCCTTGGCGTCCGTTAGCCTTTGAACTCCCTGCTTTTCTCATCAAATAACGGCTCTCCTGTCCGTAACGCAGTAAAAATCAAAGCTAACACTGCATTACTTTATATCTATTAAAAAAGAGCCCGAGGGCTCTTTTTTCTATAGATTATTTACAAGCAAGTTAGTTTATCGTTATATTGTCAAAACTCACACTATTCCCGAAGCCACCACGGACCCCGATCGTCCCACTTACAAATGTTGTATCGGTAAAGTTAATTTTGGGAGTGGCCATATCGCCTACGTACACTTTCATATTCCCTTCATTGACTACAACCTTCATGTGATACCACGTGTTCGTGCTGATCGTTGTATTGACAAGACCAAGCTGCGTCCAGTTATTGTTAAAACGACCTAGCCACACTTGCCCCGCAGAATCAATGCCTGCGGCATACCCTTTCAAACTGTCCGTCCCCGTTGCTGGATTCGTCACATTAAAAATAAGACTGCCCTGCCCCGCATTGTTAAGCTTGATATCTCCTTCAAGGGTGTAATTTCGCTTGGATGGATAAGGGGTAAGTATGGATTTATCCCCGCTCGCTGAAGTTACATTGTAAGTACCTCCGCTAATTGTCCAAGTTCCACCATAACGAGCCCAACCCGTATCATTGGAGGCAAAATCATTGGAATACGTGTTCGTCAACGTACCAAACTTCACCTGCACATTATGTCCGCCACCCGTTCGGTTAACCGAATCGATGAAAGCAATTTCGTTGGAAGCCGTTTGATACATCGCGGACCAGAGCGAGTTGCCAAAAGCTGTGGTATCATTCGTATACCAGGAATTCCCATAATCATTGGAGATGGATAGCACATTGGCATTCGACGTAAGTAGAATTCTGCCATCCGTGAGCGAAAGTAGATAAGGTCCACCTTGTTGGCTTGGTACTTGCGTACCAATACCGCTTGCCCATGTTTTGCCATCACTACTATTCTTCGTGAACACATTGCAGCTTTGCGTACCGCATACCTCGAAAGTAACGAGATACTGACCATTGTTCATTTTTTGCCAAACCGGCATACCTGGCCGTGCTGCTGCATTGCTCGGGTCCCAAGCCACATAAATCTCACTTCCCCAGCTTGCGCCTCCGTTCGTCGAAAGCTTCTCCGAAATAATTTGACTATACGATGGACTCTCCGTCACATGCTTTTCGTTCGCATACATGACAGCTAGCGTGCCATCAGTCAAAATTTGCATATGCGGCTCATACACGCCCTTATCGGGGTTACCTAATGTACCTGGAGCACCTGTTTTCTCATCGATCGTGCTTAGATAACTCCAATTTGAACCGCCGTTCGTACTTTTGTACACTTTTAACTGATAAGACTCTTGCCAACGCACCGATCGCATCGCTAGCAAAATATCGCCATTCGCTAGTTGCGCGAATTGACCATTATCGAGATCACGTCCATCTTCCCAAAGTGTCGCTGCTAATGACCACGTACGGCAATTATCTGTGCTGAGGAATACCTGTAATCGCGTACCGCCCCAGGATACTTTCGTATAGCCGTTATTATCATATATGGCTGCAACTGCTAACCAGTTACCATTGGCAAGCTTAATCATACGCGGATATTCCGAGCCAAACGTACCTGGACTAATGCCACGTGCATCCGTTCCCGCATCTGTAAACGTATTGATATTCGTTATCGTGACCGAGGATCCCCATATAATCGGCCCATTCGCAGCGAATGCTGGGAGTATGCCGAATATCATCATGATACATGCCAGACTGAGTATCAATGCTAAACTCTTTTTGAACATATCAAATTCCCTCCAATAGTATAAAAAATAACGACCATGTGATTACCTGGCGGTCTTTGCAAGGTGTCCCTCCTCCTGACCATATGATCCGCAATAAAATGTAAGGGCTTACTTTTTGAAGTATACCGATTCTTCACGATCATCAACACCTACAATCTGACGGACTAAGGTGACAAATGTTACGATTTCACCCTATTCAGAAGCTGATGCTTACCATCGTGGCGTACAAAGTTACGATTGTTTCAATCGGCGTTCCTCAACAGCAAATAGCGCACTGTTGTTCCGCTTGTCAAACCAAGCAGAAAATAGTGCGCTATGAGTTACACTTCATAGGTAGATCGGCTAACTATCCCTCTCGCAATACCGCAGCCAACCGCTCAAACGTCAACTTCAGCTTGTACTTCGGAATTTGCGCGAATGCATCGCCTATACTTATTTCGAAGGAACAAATTCCCTCGCTTGATTCACGCAGATAGTGAATCAACCCTACACTTGTCTCAGCGTACAACTCGACAAGTATTGGCTCAAGCTTCTCTTTCGGCATCGCGATATAAACGTGGAACATATTCGTTACGGGTACCCGCGGCAAGGTAGTCACATGCTGACAGCTATTAAACAGCGCAGCAAGCTCCACCGCATCTTCATAGTATTGACCCATCTTCGGCACACGCTGCTTGAAATAGTAGCTCGCGCTAAGGTAATACGGATACAGGCTGATCAAATCGCCGCCATGCCGCCTTTTCCACACCTTTGATTTCATCGTAAACGCCTCATCACCAGCTAGAATCGCACCTGCAATGCCGCCGATTCCTTTGTAGAAGGAGATGTACACACTATCGAAAAGCACACACAATTCTGCAGCAGTTTTCTGATAATACGGCAGCACCTCGTACAATCTTGCCCCGTCCAGATGCAGCTTGATCCCCTTGGCACGACAATGTGCCGAAATCGCAACGAGCTCCTCGAAAGGCGGCAGCACACCACCAATTTCACGCTGTGGCAGCTCAATCAAGAGACAGGCAATTTCCTCTTTGAGCTCAAGAATCTCATCCAATCGAATCAAGCGATCTTTCTCGCCCAGCAAAATCGATTCAATCTGGTGCAGCTCCTTCAAGCCATCCTCTTCATGGATTTCCAAATGGCTTAACGGATGATACGCAACCTTGCGGATTCCCTTCTCATCACACCAGATTCTTAGGGCAATCTGCTGCGCCATCGTCCCGCTAGGGAAGAACACAGCCTTCTCTTTGCCAAGATAAGCGGCCATTTCCGCCTGAAAGCTCTCTATACTTTCGCCAGTTCCATAAATATCACTCTCGAGCTTGCCATCCAGCTCATCTAAGGCCTCTTTTAAAATTTGAATATTTCTGCGGCCGTGGCCACCTACTGGATACGAGGTTTGGCGAAAGGCTGCTGCTAATGGAGATATTGTACTCATGTGGATCGTGCTCCTTTGTTTTTGCCATCTGCTTAGAGATCTTTGATGTCGTTTGGATTATAATGATATTAATAAAGATATCCCTTCTGAAAAGGAGCATCCCCATGAATGAAATCCTGATTGGTTCTAAGGAACAGTTTACTGCAAACCCGTCCGAAGTGAAAGTGAATGGCAAGCGATTTTTCCTTACGGAAGCGGATGGTGTCTACACGTTGCTTTCCAGTCGATGCCCTCACGCAGGTTATGTGGTCGAACTTGAAAATGGCGAATTAGAGTGTCCACTGCATGGCTGGACCTTTGAAGTGCACACTGGCCGTTGCCACAATGTCCCTAATGCAAGGCTTCAACCCTTTGACGTCATCGAAAAAGAAGGTCTTCTATTCGCACTTATGGACCTGGCTTAACTGTATATTTTACCAATGGACAAGCTATACTATGGGCTGTTGTGATCCATTTCTCATAAACAGCTTAGGAGGCGGCATGTCCACAAAAGCAAATCCAACGAAGAACAGCACGATGGCGTGGTGGCAGCTATCACTGCTAGGCGTCGCTTGCACGCTCGGAACTGGCTACTTTCTAGGCGTCGGTATCGGCCTAACGATGGGCGGCGCCTCCATGCTATTCTTGTTCCTTTTAGCTGCAGCAGGCACCTATTTTGTTCTTGACGCTTTGCTACAAATGACAGGAGAGCATCCCCAACAAGGCTCATTCCGCTCCTATGCCAAATTATCTTATGGACACTGGGCTGGATTTAGCAGCGGTTGGATTTACTGGGGCTCCCAGTTGATGATTATGGGGAGTCAATTAGCGGCGCTTTCCCTGTTTACGCAGTTCTGGTTTCCCACGGTACCGATGTGGTTGTTTGCCTTCTTCTATGCCAGTCTCGGCGTAGGTGTCATCTTGCTCGGTGCCCAAGCCTTCGAGCGTTCGGAGCATATTTTCGCACTCATCAAAGTTTCAGCGTTGCTGATATTTCTCCTCCTTGCCGGTGCCGCGGTACTTGGATGGATCAGAGGAGGTCTCCATCCGCTTTCATTCCCTATTTCAAAAGACACCTTTCTGCCTTCAGGGCTCAAGGGCTCTTGGTCATCCTTCATCTATGCGTTCTACGCCTTCGGCGGAACGGAAATGATGGGGCTTTTCGCCATGCGTCTAAAGAAATCGAGCGAAGCTCATCAAGCAGGCTCCATCATGATCCTCCTTTTAGCTATCCTCTACATCGTCTCGCTCTTCTTAGTCTTAACCCTCTTACCCTTGCACGCGCTTCATGACCAAAAAAGCCCCTTCCAAGTCAGCTTGGAAAGCTACCCATTGCCATATGTTCCGCATGTATTCAATTCGATTCTCATTATTGCTGCTTTCTCAACGATGGTAGCTTCCTTATTCGCCGTTACCTCCATACTCGTTGCCCTTGCGAAGGATCATGATGCGCCTTTCATGTTCACTCGTACGACAAGTGGAAGGAGGCAGATCCCATACCCTGCTCTTGCCTTAACTTCCGGTGGAATGGCTGCCGCTGTTATTCTTTCCTTGCTTTTACCCGATGAACTTTACACGGTTATGTCGACGGCAGCAGGTCTCACCTTGCTATTCATCTGGTTATTGATCTTGCTGTCTTCCGGACGACTATTAATTCATACGCCTGCTAAAATGTTCAAACGCTGGGTGGGCATGCTTCTTATTCTTATCGCCATTTCTGGAGCTGCTTTTCACCCTACCACGCGTCCTGGCTTCTTCGTTAGTCTGTTATTCATCGTGCTGATTGGACTCATCACCTTCGTCGTTCACTTCAGCTGGACTCACAAGATAAAAAAAAGGACTTGACATTAACGCTACGTAAACCTTTACAGTTAAGTTGTCAGGAGGTGAGCAGATGGAATACACGGTACAGCACTTGGGGAAGTTGGCTGGAATCAGCCCCCGTACACTTCGCTATTATGATGAGATTGAACTTCTTATGCCGGCAAGAATCAACTCATCAGGATATCGCATATATGGGCAAAATGAGGTGGACCGACTGCAGCAGATTTTATTTTATCGGGAGCTGGGCATTCCTCTGGAGCAAATTAAAGACATCATGTCGTCCCCTACTTATGACGGAACCCGTGCACTGATGGACCATCGAGAGCAGCTTCTCGACAAGCGGAGACAATTGGATATTCTCATTGCCAACGTTGAACAAACCATTGCTTCCAAAGAAGGGAGACTTACCATGTCAAATAAAGAGAAATTTGAAGGCTTTAAACAAAAGTTAATTGATGATAATGAAAAGAAATATGGGAAAGAGATTCGTGAGAAATACGGCGATGACAAAGTGAATAAGAGCAATCAGAAACTACAAAATATGACGCAAGAGCAGCACGACGCAGTAACTCGATTAGCAGAGGATGTAGCCGAAACCTTGGCTGAAGCTTTCAAGCTAGGTGACCCTGGAAGTGAGCTTGCACAAAAAGCGGCTGATTTGCACAAACAATGGCTCATGTCCTATTGGAGTGAGTACAGTAAAGAAGCGCATGCCGGGCTTGCCCAAATGTATGTGGATGATGAACGCTTCAAAGCCTATTATGATGTGAAACAACCAGGTACGGCAGAGTTTCTAAGAGATGCAATCCACATCTATACAGGGGTACACTAGCACGTTTTCTATGATTTCCTACAAACATCCAATTCTTTTACAAGAAACTGAATATAGTATAATTACCAGCCGCCAGCCACAACCTTCATGTCATCTTTTTCAAAATACGAAAGAAGCCTAGAACTCTCTCATCAAGAGTTTTAGGCTTCTTCATTTACCATTAAACCGAATGAGCCAGTAGCTCGCCGCTTGGTTTAACCAGTGATTTACTTTGCCATACACGGCTCCGCCAACGTAGATACATCAGCAAGCCTCTCACCCACTCATCAACTGTAAAAGCTATCCAGACACCCAGTAAGCCCATTTCTAGATGAATTCCGAGATAGTAAGCTAATGGAACAGCAATCCCCCACATCGAGACAACCCCCATCATTACCGGGAATCTAGCATCTCCAGCAGCACGTAAGGAATTAATGACAACCAAGTTAAACGTTCTACCGGGTTCTAGAATGATAGAAAGAAGTAGAATTGTCGATCCCATAGCAATGATATCGGGATTATCGGTAAATAGTCCGAGCAGTTCTTTGCGGAAAATCGACGTAATGCCCACGATGACGAATGTCAGAACAAACGTAATCTTCAAGCTTCGGATCAATTTATGATAAGCCGCTTGGAAAGCCCCTGCACCAACCATGTGCCCAATAATAATTTCCGTCCCCATGCCAATCGCCATACCCAGGGCCATGAAATAATTGGTCACATTCATCACGTACACATGCGCACTTAGCGCGGTGGCCCCGATAATATTAATGAAGCTGAAAATCATCAGATATTGAGACTGCCATGAAACATGCTCTCCAGCAGAAGGTAATCCAATACTAAGAATTTGCTTCACAATCTTCGACTTGAAGCTCACATAATGCTTAAGAAGAATAGGAACCTGTAAGCGACGGTACAAGATGATCACAAGAACAACGAGTCCGAGGAGTCGACTTACAACCGTTGAAACAGCCGCCCCAGTAACCCCCCATTCTGGGAATCCCAGATTCCCGAAAATCAGGAGACTGTTACCCAGAATATGAATCACATTAACCCCCAACGTAACGAACATCACGTCTCGGGTCTGACCATTGGAGCGCAATACCGACGAAATCGCATACGACAACGCTTCTATCCAAATAAATGCGGAGATAATCGTTAAATATTTTTTGGCGATCGCAATTTGCTGAGGATCCAAATGCATCAGATGCATTAACGGCTCACCAAACACAACTAACGCGATACTTACGATAATGCCGAAAATCAAATTAATCGTGATGGCTAAAGCAGAAATCCGACTCGCTTCCTTCACCTTACCTGCTCCCAGATGCTGAGCAACAGCCACACTGGTCCCGATACCCACAAAACCAAACATCAAAATACAGAACACGATGATTTCATTCGCTAAACCCACGGCTCCTGTTACTTCATCCGAAATTCGGCTTAACATGAAGACATCCGCAGTACCTAACATCATACGTAAAACAGAGTCAATAAAAATCGGCCAAGTGACTGCGAATAGACGGAGTTTTTGCCACGATGCTGTTGAATCTATGTCTTTCATTCGTCTTCACCTCTAGTTATTGCAAATGCAATTAGCATAGAATACGAAAGCGATTGCAGTCAAATGAAAATAATTAACACTCAGACTTGCTCGGAAATGGTCGCTTCAAGCATAGCCAAAAAACCTTAGAAATCAGGAACGATTTCCAAGGTTTTTCAATGTCCTTTACTTCACTTCTACCCAAGCCCCTTGCTTGTCTGCCGATGCCATCTCAGCGACAGCAATTTCAATCGTTTCCCGTGTACTAGCCGGCGTTGCGGTTGTGACCAATTCCCCTGCGAGAAGCGTCTCAATGAAATATTTCAGTTCCAAATAATAGCCCATCTCTGGAGAAAGCTCTGGGTTAAACCCAGGCGCGTCATTCAGGTTCACTTTCAGGCCACTTGCGTTGAAGATAATATTCGCTTTCTCGAAATTGACGCGGTACTGCATATCAAAGCCATAATCACCTTCGAGAGTCCAATCGGCTTGTGCATTGATAACTTTGCCATCCCCGTACAAATAATTCGTAGACACAACATCATAGCCGCTGCCTGGAACTACATTTCGTGCCAAGCAGGAAACGGATTCAGGTTTTCCGAACAGCCAATTAACCATATCAATATCATGAACATGCATATCGAGTAAAGCGCCGCCGCTCTTCTCTTTATCGATTAGCCATGGTCCCCAAGTCGGCGTAGCGCCGCCGCGGTAGAAATAACCGCTTGTTACTTTACCGTAAGTCCCATTCTCAACAGCTTCTTTCAAGTACACATAGGATGGCCAAAAGCGCAGACACTGTCCAATCATCAATTGCTTACCATTCGCTTCAGCAGCTTCTATCATCTCTGCACACTCTTGCGGATTCGAAGCCATTGGCTTCTCACACAGCACGTGCAGACCTTTATTAAGACATTCTATCGTAATATCACGGTGCAGGTATGTCGGGAGAGCTAGATCCACGTAATCCAACTGTTCTTTCTCAATCATCTCGGACACACTGGTGTACTTCGCATAGAGGTTGAAATCGATCGCTGAATCACCTGTATCAATATTTCCAGCAACCGCGTTGCCTTCTAGTTTCACCGGATCAATATCACATAATGCTACGACTTTAATCGCAACACCTTCTGCTTCCAGGCGTACATAATTCTCCAAATGTGTTCTTCCCATGAAGCCTAGTCCAACTAGTCCGATTCTTAGCATGATTATTTCCTCCCCAGAATAGCATCCATAGCGCCGGATGTGTTATAAACAATTTGCTCGCCGTGATGCGTATAGCCAGGAATCATTTCAGCGATCACATAATCTTCGTACCCAATGGCTTGCAGGGCCTTCATCACTTCCGGATAATTCACATCGCCTGCAAGCAGGTCAACGAAACCATGCAAACCGCCAGCTGCGCGGCGATAATCCTTGAAATGCACTTTTTTGATACGATGGCTCAAAATAGAAATCCAATGCTCCGGATACCCAGAGAAGATCACATTCCCTACATCGAAATATGCACCTACATACGGTGAATTTACTTTATCAATGAAATCCCGCATTTCCAGCGGTGATAGTAGAAATTTATTCCACACATTTTCAATCCCAATTGAAACCTTCAAGGACTCAGCAACCGTCGAAAGCTCCTTTATGGCTTCAAGGGAGTAGTCATAGGCTTGGTCATACGGAACCACTTCAGAATCAGGAATGAAATCAACACCTACCGCACCAGGTACGACCAAAATCGTATCAACACCAAGTGCCGCGGCGTGCTCAAGCTGCTTCTTCACGATATCCTTTGCTTTCTGACGCGTTTTCGGGGCACTGCTTGTCAAGGAATAGGACCAGAATAAACCTGTTGCTAAGCTACTTACTTCAATCCCTGTTTCGTCAGCATGCTGGCGATAAGCACGAACTTCACTTTCCGTGCTTTCCAGGCTAAGCTCACCTGTTTCGTTCAACGCTAATTCAATGCCATCGAATCCGGCTTTTTTCGCAGTTGTAATGCAATCTTTCACGCTCATGGAGCCTGGAAATGACCAAATATTAATCCCTTTTTTCATTGTTAATCCCCTCCGCTTCTTTCCTTTATTATAAAAGAGTGAAGTCCCATTGGATTTATCTATTAAGCCGAATTATTTGCACTTTAGCTAAATTGAATGTGGTAAAATGTCTGTAATCGGGAAGAAAATCCCCTAGAGAGGACGGACACCATGGATTTCCCAAGAATCTATTTACAGGAATCACTTTCGATCGAGGCTCTCATTTCCTTTCACTATTTTGAATATGCCAAAGGCTTTGTATTCGACGGTGAACAGCATGACTTCTGGGAAATTCTCTACGTGGACAAGGGGGAAGTCGAGGTGCGTGCCGATGATGTCATCCATACCCTCCAGCAGGGGAATATGATCTTCCACAAGCCTGAGGAATTCCATACCGTTCATGTCAGACATGCGCATAAGCCGCCGAATCTCATTGTCATCGCCTTCGTCTGCCATTCTGAGGCTATGTCTCAGCTAGCTAATAAAGTCATATCGTTGGGCGATCGCGAACGTAATATGCTTTCAATCATCACGCAAGAGGGATTTCATGCGTTCCTCCCTCCCTTCGATTCTCCTTCCGTTCATTTGTTAGAAAGAAACGAAGAGGCGTCGTTTGCTAGTGAGCAGCTCATCAAAGCGTATTTAGAAATCCTCCTTATCACCCTCATCCGTAAACAAGAAGCTCGGGGAAACATTCAGGAAGCTCAGAAATTGAAACAGTCCTCGTTGCAAAAAGAAAAAGCTGCGGTAGGGCTCGTCGGTCAGATTATGGCCTATTTGAGTGAACATCTGGCAGATTCTTTTACCCTTGATGACCTCTGCCAAACCTTTCACCTGGGCAAAAGTCGTATGAAGGAGCTTTTTCAATCCCAGAAAGGCATGGGGATCATGGAAGCCTTCAAACTACTCAAAATCGAGCAAGCCAAAACCTATATGCGTGAAGGACCCTATAATATAACAGAAATTGCTAACTTGCTTGGCTATACAAGCATTCATTATTTTTCTAGGGATTTTAAGAAAACCGTCGGCATGTCACCATCGGATTATGCGAAATCCGTGAAGGCTAGAGTACAGCGGTAAACGACATATTTACAAAAGAAAAAAGCCTGCCAGTAGATGTCACTACTAGCAGGCTTCTTTTTCTATCCAATGCTTGTGCAATTATTTCATTACTTTGATTAAACGTTTAGCGATTCCCGTTGGCGTATCAATGGCTTCATAGACATTAATCGTGAATGGGGAGCTAAATTGGTCCAAATTAGCACCTGTTGCATCAAGGATTTGACTGCCACTAATTAACTTATTAGGCCCATTAAATGATGCGTCTTTAGAACCTACAACTCGTCCTAAGCTATCCACGATCTCAAATCTTAATTTGGAGAAATTGTTATCAACCACGACATTTGGCGCCTGTGTGATACTTAGATCCAATTTCACCTTATAACTGTATGTCCCCAGTGCATATTGCATACTAACTGATATGTCTTTGAACGTCACATCAATCGGGTACAAGGATATAATATTATCCGTCGTTTCCTTCTGTAGATCCGTTTGCAGGGCAGCAATCGTCGTCGTATATGGTGCTGCAGCCTGAGCATCTAATATTTTCAAAGCAAAACTTTCACTATCTTCGGATTGTGGAACAATATAGGAATAGCTGACCACATAGCTCAAACCAGGATTCAGCATAGTTGTTACATTCGATTGACGAACACCTTGATAAGAAGCGCCTAGCTTACTTGTTAGTTCCGTTAAGAATGCTGGTGTTGCCACTGGCGTTGTGCTTGTATTCGTTAATTTGAACTTCGCAACGGCTGTCTTATAGCCCTCACCTGGATTTTCATGCAAATGAAGTTCCATTAAGGACACTTCCGTTGACTTATCAATTACTTTGGCTTGTTCATTGAAAGTGATCGGTTTACCAATTGTATACGCGGCTGCGGTTGCATTAGCAGCATCTACCGGCCAGTTGATAGCCAACTTCGCTGTTGCCAATTCTGAAGGCTGACCGCCGTCTTTCGGGACAAACGTATCTGTCGATAGTACGACGATATTCGTTAACGTCACACCGCTCTCCACCGGGATCGCGTAATGGATGTAGCTCGTTTCTCCTGCTGCCAAGACAACTGGGGCCACTTCAGTACGTTTTCCTTCATAATTCTTCGACTCCGTTTGTGCATCAATACGGAAAGCCGGTACCGTCTCACGACCAGCTCCCGGATTGTTTACAAGGACGGTCACAACGGCTACACGACCTGTTGCTGTGTTCTGTAGTGATGATTCCACCGTCTTATACGTAAGTCCTGAATTCACACCAGAAATAGTGAACTCTTGTCCCCACCCCGCACTAGCGATGCTTTCCAGCGCTGCACTGCCCGTACCACCATACCATACTTGATTGGTTGGCATTGAAAGCAGCGTAGTCTCAACCTTCGGATAAGCATACAAATCAACATTCACGAACGAAAGGCTTTCAATCTTACCGATTTCCTTCGAATCAATGGCTGCGAAATAAACCAGCTCTGCAATTTCCTTCGGTTGCAGGGAAGCTTTATTACTTGCACTTGGTTTCAGCGTGTAAGAGATCCCGCTCGAGGTTTGCACGCGAAGCTCATGCTCCGGCACGCGATTCTGCGTTGTGCCACCATTGTACAAACGAACCGTCACAGCAAGCTGTGACCCTGTCGCTGTCGGTGTTTCACCGACACTTTTGATAGCAGCGCGAATATCCTTCGTTAAACCATAATTCACAGTTGGTGCGACAACAGTTGGCGTGGAAGGCTCCGCAGCCCATGCTGCGGTACCTCCTTGAACGATCATTGCTCCCAGCATAATGGCTGTTAGACTGGATTTCCATGGTCTTTTTTTCATCTATAACGTCTCCCTTAATATGAATTTCAATGATGCTATTTGGCAGCTGGTGATGTCGTCGGTTGTGTGGATGCTGCTGGGCTTGATACCTTTTGACCATCTTTCAATGTGTTCTGTCCAGTGACGACCAGTTGCTCGCCTTCTTTCACACCTTCCAGTACTTCTTGGAACTCGCCGTTAATGCGTCCAAGTTTCACTTTCCGTTTCGTATATTGGTCACCTTGTTGAACGAATACGAAGGTATCGGATTCTTCACGAATGATACTGAGTGTAGGCACGACAGCAACGTTTTCTTCCGTCTCCGTTGTCAATTGGACGAGATAGCGTCCACCTGGTTGAATCGTACGATCTGGATTCGGAATTTCTAATTCCAGTGTATAAGTTTTGGAAGCAGCACTCATGATTGGCGCTAAGTAGCTAATCTTAGCTGTCCCTTTCTTATCAGGTGTATTCGGGTTATAGTACACGAGTTCCTTCTTGTTTTTCACAAGCTGGTAGTTCGTTTCTGCTAACTCTGTTTTGATTTTAATAGGATCGATCTGCTGAACTTGACCAACCTTGCCTGCCGCTGCAGACGCTGTTTGACCAACCACGACATTGAAATCTGTCAGAACACCACTACCAGGAGCTTTCACTTCGTAATTGTCTAACGAGCGAGTAGCATCCTCTAATGTTAGACGTGCGGATTCTGCTTGTGTTTCAATACTGGAGATAGAATCCGTATTATCGAAAGCGGATAGCTTACTTTGCGCAGCATCTAAACTCATTTGAGCGTTATCCAAGGCTTGTTTAACTTGATCTACTTGGCGCTGAACTGCACTACCTGCTTCAAAATCATTTCTGATTTTGTTGTAATCTTGCTGAGCGTTATTCAAAGCCGTTTGTGTACGAGCTACGTTATCAGCCAAATCTTTCCGTGTATTCACTTTATTATCTCTAGCTTGCTGCAAGGAATCCGCTGCACTCTTCACTTGAAGCTCACTCTTCCGTTTCGCAGATAAGGCATCTTTATTATCAATAACGAAAAGGACATCGCCCTTCGTCACATACTCGCCTCGCTTCTTCAGAACTTCCGTAACTTCACCATTCGCTTTCGCCATCACATCGAGCGTTGTTCCTGCTACAACATCTGCCACCTGTTCAATCGGATTACTTATTTTCTGAAGCTTGATCGCTTCTGTTTTGACCGCTTTAGGAGTTAACTGTACGGTTGCCGCATCCTTAGCTCCTGGTGCAGAGCAGGCTGTCGCCAACACTGTCGCTGCAGTTAACAGCGTGATGACCCCCATCCAGCGATATTTGCTATGCCCTCTTCGTGAACCTTCGTTAATCATCGATGTGCCTCCTTATACCTCTAACGAACTCGTTGTCATTTTTTCTTTGCCTTTTTTCCGGTTAAACATGTTGCTAATGCGGTTTTTCATACTTTCAATCAACTCGTAAATAATAGGTACAACGACTAGCGTCAAGAGTGTCGAAGTAATCAATCCACCAATAACAACAACCCCAAGACCTTTACCGATCAATCCGCCTTCTGCTGAGATCCCGAGCGCTAATGGCACTAACGCCATAATGGTTGCCCCGGCTGTCATGATGATAGGACGAAGTCTGATTTTCCCTGCTTCAATAAGCGCATGACGAACGGTATATCCCTCTTCGCGTAACTGTTGTGCACGGTCGATCAATACGATCGCATTCGTAACAACGATACCAATCAACATGAGGAATCCGATCATGGAAGTTACGGTTAATGGTTCATTTGCAATGACGAGTCCTAAAAGGCCTCCAATAACAGCTAGAGGAAGTGAGAACAGAATAGCAAATGGTGCACTTGCATTCCCGAACGCCAATACCATGATCAAGTAAACCACGAATACCGCAGCAGCCATAGCCACAAATAACTGAGTAAAGCTCTCGTTAACATCTTCGGATACGCCTGTAATTTGCGGTGTAACACCTTCCGGAAGCTCTAGCTCTTTCAAAGCCGTACTTAATTTCGCACTTACAGCAGTCTTATTGTCTGAATTAATTTTGGCAGAAACTTTCACGAGCTGCGCCTGATTCTCTCTTGCAAGCGAAGCAGCGCCTTTCGTTTCATTGATTTTGGCAACTTCCTTCAATAGAATGGTTGAGCCATTCTGAGCCGTTAACGGAATATTACCCAACTTCTCAAGAGAATCTTTGTCTGTTTTTTCCAATGAAACCGTTGTTGTATACACAATATTATCGAATTTCATATCGCCTAGATTTTGCTTTTGAATCCATGTACGTGCTGAATCTCTTACGGAAGCTGCGCTTAAACCATAGGCTCTAGCTTTCTTCTGATCAACAGCAATTTCGATTTCTGTTTTGGCATCGCTCAAATTATCTTCAACTTCGGCAAGCTCAGGGAAAGTGTTTAATTTCTCTTTCACCATTCTCGCTGCTTTCTCTAGTTGAAGCTGATCATCACCTTGGAGTGTGTAGGCGAAGTCTGTACTTGATACGCCGAAATCACCTTCCATAGATTTAGGTTCAACTTCAGAACCATTTGGCAACTCCGATAAAATATAAGCTGTCGTTTGATCCTTCACTTGTTCAGGATCCACATTGTCATTCACTTCAAGGAAAATTTGCGACGCATATGGGGTTTGCTCATCATCATTACCTGCGTAACCCACAAGTGCTTCAACAAATTTAAATACCGGTTCACCTTTTGAATCCTTCAGGTCTAACAAGACCGTTTCGATTTCTTTCGTTTTGCTATCTGTCGCATCAAACGACGTTGAATACGGCAATTTTAATTGGAAATACATGATATGTGACGCGCCTGACGCCGGTAAAAAGGCAACTGATAAGAACGGAATCGTTCCAGCCATCGTCCCAATCAGCATAACTAAAGCGACTAGCAGCGTTTTAATTTTATTTTTCAAGCTCCATGTAAGCACTTTTTCATAAAACATCGATAACTTCGTTGGCGCAGATTCATCATGCTGCACTTTACCTGGTTTGCTGCGCAACACAAGTAATTTCGAAAGCATTGGAATAACCGTTAGAGCTACGATTAAGGATGAAAGAAGTGCACAAGCAATTGTTAATGCGAAAGGTCGGAAGAAACCTCCTACAACCCCAGTGACCAAAGCAAGTGGAGCAAATACCCCTACAGTAGCCAAGGTAGACGACGTAATCGCCATCGAAACTTGTTTCGTTGCCAAAGCAATAACGGATTCTTTACGTTCCTGCGCTTTTTCCAAGGAAGCATAAATATTTTCAATAACAACAATCGAGTCATCGACAACCCGTCCAACTGCGATAAATATACCACCAAGTGTCATCGTATTGAGCGTAAGGTCTAACGTCGACATTAATAATAAGGTGATCAAAATGGAAAGCGGAATCGAGACGAGAACGATGAGTGTCATACGTACATTCCGTAAGAATACTAGAATCATTAAGGAGGCAAGAACTGCTCCTACAATCCCTTCACGGACAAGTCCGGAGATAGATTCCTTAATTTGATCGGCACTATCGAAGGTGCTTTTGAACGTAATATTCGGTAAAGTTGTTTTCCACTCTGTAATGTTTTTCTCAATTTCATCGGAGAACTCAACCGCATTTGCGCTGCCAGCTTTGTATAAAATCATCCCAATTGCTGGTTTGCCATCTAATCGTCCATTGAAGTCGGATTCGCTAATGGCTTTTACTTTAGATACTTGATCCAGGGTAACAATGGCACCAGTTGGTGTTGTAATTTCTACTTTTTGTAGATCATACAAACTGGCTAAGTTGCCAGTTACTCGGGTCATTTTGCTATTCCCATCGATTTCAACAGAACCGATCGGTGTTTTCGTCGCCGCAGTATTAATCGCATTACTCACCATCCCTGGTGACAAACCGTAGACATCTAAGGCCGCTGCATCTAGCTCAATATCGAGTGAAGTATCTCTAGCCCCGATAATGTCCATATGATCGATCCCTTTAATACCTTCAAGACCTGGTTTAATCGTATCTTTGAACGTTTTATCAAGCTCTGTTTGGCTGACTCCCTCGTTCGCATAAGCGACTAAATAGTTAGATGGGAAGGATGCTGCACCGAAAGTAGATGCTTTAGGCGCACCTGCCGTTGCCGGTAAGGAAACCGTGGAAAGGGCATCCTGTACAGCTAGCTTCTTTTTGTCAACATCGACATTCTGCTTGAACAAAATAATAACCATGGAGAAATTATCACTGGAAGTGGACTGGATCGAATCTAGATCTTCCAGATTCGCCAACTTCTTCTCGATGGGTACCGTAATTTCATCCATAACGTCTTTAGGCGCGCCCGTGTAGGTCGTTGTAACGGCCACAACAGGGAAGGAAACGTTCGGCATGTTCTCTTCCTTGAGCTGTGTTGCTGAATACAAGCCGCCTACAAAAAGCATGATCATGATGATGAATAACGCGGAAACGTTTTTCATCGAAAACTGTGTGAGTCGATTCATTCCTGTACTCCCCTCAACTAATGATTGTGAGATAAAGAATACAGGTTCAATATGAACTCAATATGAACAAAACAAAAAAACTTGGTGAACAATCCCAAGTTTCTTGTTCAACTCTTTTTAGTTGGTGAGTGCGTTGTCGGTAACACGATAAGAAATAACGTTCCTTTGCCTACTTCACTTTGCACCTCAATCGATCCATCGTGCATATCGATGATCTTCCTCACAATAGCAAGTCCAAGACCACTGCCGCTATCACGCTGCCTGGCTTGATCCACCTTATAGAAACGATCAAAAATACGACCTTGTTCGTCGATTGGAATACCAATCCCGTTATCCTGTATCCATATTTGAACCCGGTCACGCAGTGGAACAAGCTTGATATAAATATGTCCACCCGTAGCTGTGAATTTGATCGCATTACCAATCACATTCATCCACACTTGACTTAATTGGTCGCTATCTGCAAAGATTTTCACACGAGGCAGAGCCAGGTCCATATCTAACTCTTTCATCGACCATTGAGGTTCATAGAAAACAACGATGCGACGCAATTGCTCGTCCAAATCATAGATCGTAGGATGAAAGGGATGATGTTCGGATTCCAACGAAGCCAGCTTCAGTAGATTTTCACTTAGTCGAGACAGGCGTTCACTCTCGCGTTCAATGATCTCCAAATACTTGATCCGATCGTTTTCAGCGATATCCGACTCTCTTAATGCTTTGGAAAAACCGCGAATCGAGGTCAATGGCGATTGAATCTCATGTGACACGTTTGAAACAAAATCCTGACGCATCTGTTCCAACTGCTTTAGCTCTCCAGCCATATGGTTGAAGCTCTCTGCGAGTTTGCCTAATTCGTCCTTATTATTCACACTCACATTGACGTTAAAATTACCTCGTGCCAGCTTCTCTGTCGCTAGGGTCAGCTTCTTCAAAGGATTCACCAGGTAGCGCGAAGCGAAGAGAATAAGTATGCTCCCTACAAGGAGGACGATGGCAAGAACAGATACAATCAATGTCTGGAGTTGTCTTCGTGCAGCATCTGTGATGTTTGTATGTATGAATAACGCGTAGCTCTCATCACCAACGATCAGCGGCACACCGACTTTAATGCCGTTAATCCCGCTAAAGGGAGCACTGAAATCCAAGCTTTTATAAATATGACCCTTCAACACGTCAGCAACCTCGGACGATTGGATACGCGGCCTTCCTTTTACATCAACAGGAGTCTGACCTAATGAAGCGCCGCTGGAATCAAATAGAGTGAACAAATAATTCTCGTTCAGTCGATTGCTCCCTGCTACAAAGGAATACAGGTTCTTAGGCTGCACTTCATTGCTTAACGTGACAATTTGACGTCCAACGGCTAACATCTCGGATTGAAATTGCGTCGAAATCATATTGGTAAAAAAGTACATGGCCAAAGGAAAAGCGACAAGCACACTCGCTACTACAATCGCTAAAAAGGTTAAAACCACGCGCAAATAAAGCGATTTGATCATACCTTCACCTCAAGCCTATACCCTAATCCCCGTATCGTTGTAATTTGAAATCCTTCCTGGTAATGC
Organism: Paenibacillus sp. LjRoot56; assembly: GCF_964253335.1. Lineage (NCBI taxonomy): Bacteria > Bacillati > Bacillota > Bacilli > Caryophanales > Paenibacillaceae > Paenibacillus > Paenibacillus sp. LjRoot56. The sequence goes on along the minus strand of NZ_CAXURV020000001.1, from coordinate 2,807,047 downwards.
TCAAAGCGTTCTCGCAAACGTTTAATGTGCACATCCACCGTGCGTTCATCGCCTTCATAATCCATTCCCCAAATTTGCTCAATCAGCTGTGTACGCGTAAAGATTTGGCCCGCATGACTTGCGAACTTATAGAGAAGCTCAAATTCCTTCAAAGGCAAAGTAAACCGCTGATCTTGATAACGTACTTCATACGTTGTACGATCGATGGTCACTCCACCAATGAGAATGACTTGTGAGGAATGAATCCGGTATCGTTTTAACAACGCTTTGACTCTCATGACTAACTCTACGGGATCAAAAGGCTTTACTAAGTAATCATCAGTACCGAGCTGGAAGCCCTTCACCTTATGGACCGATTCACTCTTCGCGGTCACCATCAATAACGGAAGTTCTGGATAATGCAATCGCAATTCGCGGCACAGCTCCCAACCATCCATCAAGGGCATCATGACATCTAGTACGACTAAGTCAGCAGGAACGGATTCCATAAGACTTAGCGCCTCTTGCCCATTGCTGGCTTGCACAACCGTTAGGCCTTCCCCTGCCAAATAAACGCGAATCAACTCTCGGATATCAGCGTCATCATCAACAACCATAATACGAGTCATGCAGGCACCGCCTTTCTCCAACCATGCAGCTACGGTAAATAAGCGATCGGATCCTTAGAGCCCGCTTCTTCAAAGCCTTTCAAACGCAAACGACAGCTGTCACATTCGCCACAAGCTTCTGCTTTGCCATTGTAACAAGATGTTGTCAGCTCATAAGGAACACCGATTTTCAAACCTTCTTCTACGATCTTCGCTTTCGTCCAGGAAATCAGAGGTGTTTCAATCGTAATTCCCTTACCTTCGACCCCAACCTTTGTAGCTAATGCGATAACTTCTTCTACTTTGTGGATGAATTCAGGTCGACAATCCGGGTAACCGCTGTAATCTAGCGCATTTACACCAATGTAGATCGCTTGAGAGCCTGTTACTTCTGCGTAAGAGGTTGCAATGGAAAGAAATAAAAGATTGCGTCCAGGTACATAAGTTACAGGGATTTCTTCAACTTCTGTCCCCTCCATCACATTCGGAACATCTATCGAATCATCCGTGAGTGCACTGCCACCGAAATCACGCAGGAAATCCAACTTGATAATTTTGTGACGCGCTGCAACCCCGTAATGCTCAGCAACTTGCTTGGCATTCTCGATTTCAATCTTATGACGCTGTCCATAGTCAAAAGAAATCGGAAACAAGTCATAGCCCGCTTCCTTCGCTAGTCCCATACATGTCGTACTATCTAAACCGCCGCTGAGAATAATGACGGCTCTTTTTGTGTTTTCACTCATCCTTAGCACCTCTTTCATATAAGTAGAAAATGGCACTGTACACATGGTGTACAATGCCTGCTGGCTAGACGCCTCGCATCGCCGGGTCCCAAATAATCTTATGCAACTGCATATTCAGCTTCACCTTCGATAACCCTTCAGCTAGCATCAGATCTACCAGCTTGCGCGGCGGCATCGTTTCCCACACGGGACTGAACATCGGCAGCGCCTTCGTCGGGTACTCCTTAAGTACGTTGACAGCTGTACGGAAGTCGAAATCGCTTCCGATGACGAACTTCAACTCATCTTGCTCGCGCAGAAGCTCGAAATTACTGTAAATCATCTGATCCATTTCGCCGGAATCCGGCAGCTTGAAGTCCATCACGTAGCGCACCTTCGGTGATGCTACTTGTGAGATAAATGGCGCTAGGTCAATCGCGCCGTTCGTCTCGATGTGCAGGTCGTCGACCTGCTCTAGCTCGGCGAGCGCCTCGATCAACGCGAGTGATTTGTTGCCGTACAGGAGCGGCTCACCGCCTGTCAGGCAAATATGCCGGGAGCGGAACGTCTCAACCTTGCTGATAATTTCAGCAATGGTCATGACGTTCTCGGCTTCCGCCGGCGGGTAGCTGTACGTGGTGTCACACCATGTGCAGCGCAGGTTGCAACCAAAAAGACGGACAAAGATGGTTGGGAACCCCGCACGGGTTCCCTCCCCTTCAACCGTCTCGAAGATCTCGACCATGGGAATGCGGATATCTCGCATTACAGATCCTCCTCCATCATCGAGCGAGTGATGGCTGCATAGCTAGTCGGCGTTTCCCATAGGCGAATCTCGTCCAAAGAAATGGCTGGATACAGCTTCTCATCAAGCAATGCTTGATGAATTTCTTCATAAATCCAAACCACCATATTCTCAGCCGTCGTGTTCATCGGCGGCAATACGTCGTTCAGATAGCGGTGATCTAATCGATCTATCACACGTTCTTTCGTAATTCTTTTGATATCTCCAAAATCAATTGCGATCCCTCGGCTATCCACTTTTCCCCGCATAATCACTTGCAGTTTATAAGTATGGCCGTGTAGACTTTTACATTTTCCCTCATAACAATGCAGATGATGCGCACTGTCAAACGTAAATTCTTTGGAAATCAAAACGGATTTATGGTGATATTTCAATTGGTTCTCTTGGATGTCACGCCCCAACTCTTGCACATTTCTTGGGATTTCATAGCTCATTATTTATCACCTCATATATTCAAAAAAAACAGTACTCTATATTATATCATAAATAGACTGAATGTCACCCTACTAGGATGGCATGGAAGAATTTCGCTCCTTCTTTTGCATCCAATCTAAGTGTCCGCGGATCTCTTGCATGCGTACATTCTCATCACGCAAGTCTGCTTCAATTAAAGCAGTCAGCTGCTCAATCTGGCGGGCAACAGAATCAGGAAGTTCCACTTCTTCAAGTGATTTCACAATATAAAGCAAGCATTGCAGGGTTTCGTCCATAAGGCTCTTCTTTTTCCCCGTCAATACGACCTCACTCAAAAAAACAAGGTGATTCAACTCTTTTTGCGTTAATTTCAAGAGGAACAACCCCTTTCTTTTTCCATTATCCAACATTTTACGACAACGGGAAAGACTCTCTTGACAATCACAACTATAACATTTATGATTACAGTAAATTGTTACAAAGTTGTTTACAGTTCCTCGATCGATTACCAACGACTTACAGGCATGATTTTCGATGGTTGAACAACACTATATAGAACTTATACTATCCTTGGAGGGATCCGTAATGAGCACACAAGTACAAAATGAAGTTTTGAAAGTAATCGAAGACCGTCATTCCGTAAAGCAATACCAAGTTGGACACACAATACCTAAAGAAGATCTTGAACAAATTCTAACTTCCGCTTCCTTGGCTCCATCATCTTGGAACCTTCAACATTGGAAACTTCTTGTTATCGACGACCAAGCACAGAAAGAGAAATTGCTTCCAATCGCTTACGGTCAAAAGCAAATCGTTGAAAGCTCCGTAGTTATCGCCGTTCTTGGTGATCTTGAAGCTAACAAAAATGCGCAAGCTGTTTTCGGTCCAGCTGTTGCTGGCGGGTTCCTTCCACAAGTTGTGATGGATACGCTAGTTGCTCAAATCGAAGGTGCTTACCAATATCCGCAAGTTGCTCGCGATGAAGCGATTCGTAACGGTTCTTTGGCAGCAATGAACTTGATGCTTGCAGCAAAAGCACTTGGCTATGACACTTGCCCAATGGGTGGTTATGATGCTGGTAAATTCGTAGAAGCCTTTAACGTTCCTGCTCGTTATGTACCTGTTATGTTGATCAGCGTTGGATTGGCATCTACTCCAGCACGTTCGGCTGGTCGCTTTTCATTAGATCAAATCACCGTTTCTAACTCTTTCTAAGATAAGTTAATGTAGTAAAAGGCATGCCTCTCATGTTAGGATGAGAGATCATGCCTTTTTTGCGCGTTTGGATTAGTGAAATTGTTCGGTTTCAAACATAATTTCGTCGATTAGCTTATTCCGGTAAAGCATCGATAAATTGAAGGTTTCGTATTCTTTCTCTTTATCTAACTCATCTAACAGCAGTGTGGCAATTAACTCTCGATCATCCGAATCTCCGGGCTCACGAAAATCAATAAATCCTGTTAGTTGCCGTGAGCTGATATCCACCGTTGCGGTTCCGATCGGTAATCCACCATAGGATTGTTGATAAATCTCATAAGATAACGTATCCAAATCATCTCTAACCAAAACGATGGAATAGTCATCTCTTGTTGGTATCCATATATCATCTTCAGATTGAATGTCATCCACCAAATCCAGCATATCAATATGCGTTAATTCCACCGTATCTACGGTCTCTCCATTAAAGATCATATGGAACACGAACGAATCTGTTTGCTCTTCATTGAAATCTGCCACCATGAGTTCAGTGACAATATCCATCTCTTCATCAAACGGATCGAATTTCCACGAAATATCCCCGATTACTTCCGAACCATAGATATGCAGGATGGCTTCCGCGATTAACTCGGCGTCCTTATCATACACGTGATATTCGACACTACTCCTGTTTTCGTTAACAATGACAAGTTCATATCCCTGTTCTTTCTTTCGTTCCTCAAGCATTTCCAGCTGTTCCGAAGACAGTTCCGACTCCTGATCATCCAAGCTAATATCTTCCCTGAGCCATGAATAATCCAACCCATCATCATGCAGGAGATCTACACTCGAAATATAATCCTCTTGATACGTTGACGGCTCAACAGCATGCTCCGTCACTATGACAAAATCATAATCACTATAACTAACCGTAACCTCGCACTGGGCGATTCCAAGCGCATCAATCACATCCTGAATATAGGACTGAGCAAAATCATAGACCGCTTGCTTATTCACAATCGTGATGGATTGTTGCTCCAGATGAATCGCGCCTTTAAGACGATCCGATTCCCTGTAGACTAGCGTTAACGTACCGACAAACTCCCCATTGTACATAATATCGCAGACTTCGCCGCCTGCTGTTTTCAGGTCGGGTCTTAGCATAATATCGGCCACGACTTCGTCGCCTCCTCTACAGATCTTGTGTCATTCTTCTGTAGCATGCCCATTATCGACCAAAATATGAGTAATCAGGATATTCGTCTATACACTTCAGCCCCCACTTACATATCTTATCTTATAACACTCACCACGAAAGGGGGGAATGTCCATGTCAGCAGTAGGAACTTCATCAGCTGCAATTCTAGTACTTTTTATCCTTCTTGTTATCATCACTAGCGCATTCGTAATTTAATCATTAAGCTAAAAGCAAAAAGACGATCATCAGCCCACTGAGGCATGGTGATCGTCTTTATTTGTGGTGTTGCTGGTCGACTTGATTAAGCCGTTGCCGCTCTGTTTCAATGTCATTTAATTTAGCTGATAATATCTCTGTTGCACCTGGTTTATCCTTGAGCCGGGAGAAAATCTGCTTTGCCCTCGCAAGCTTTCCCGAACGCATGGCTAACTCGCCAAGCGACGTTGCGGCCTTCCACTCGCCAATGTGATAATCAGCGCTAACGCTCCCGCGGTAGTTAGGCAGACTAGACAACGACTGCTTCATACTCGTTTCTGCTAACCGCAGCAGTTCATCTGCTTGTCTCATTCTCACTTGCGCAAGCAAATAATGCGCATCAGGGAAATCAGGCGAATGCGCCAATGCTTTGTGGCAATAGGCTTCCGCTTCTGCGTAATTTTTGCGCTGCATCATGATTTGTATGAGAAGTCGGTAGATCTCAGGCATCCGCCCGAATAAAGGTGTTTGTAAACCTAAGCGCTCGGCTTCAAAGAGGGATGTTACCGCTTGCTCTTCTAGCCCGAGTCCCAGCGATTCCCGACCGTAAAATAACCAGTGACCTGGATTCTCAGGCTCTTCTTCGATCATAAGCTTAAGCAAACGAAGGTTCCGTTCTAGCTTTCCCTTGCTTTGAATAACAGCTGGATCATACCCGTTATGATCTAGTCGGATTTTAACAGCTCTTCGATACGTATCGAACTGATAGACCCCTTTGTCCGTAGCAATTTGCTCATGGATACGACCATAGTACCGAAGTCCCCGTTGTGCTGGAAACATCCGCACTTGCGAGAAATCATGTTGAACGGTTCCGTTTATTCGATTTAAATGCCAGACATGCAGAGCTGGGATGATGTTCGAATGGTCGTACAAACTCGCGACCTCGCGAATGGCACCGACATCCTCCGGAATCAAAACCTCATCAGCATCGATCCAGATAACCCAATCTGTCGTCACATGTTGAAGACCTATGTTACGCGCGGCGCCGAAGTTATCTTTCCACACGATCGGGACAACCCTTACCTTCGGATACTGCATAGCTATCTTGCGTGTATCATCCGTCGACGAATCCACAAGCAAGATTTCATCCACTGCCCCTTGCAGGGCAACGATACACTTCGCAATATTTGCAGCTTCATTATGTGATAAAATTGCCGCGGTCACCGAGACCTTGGGAACATATAAGAGATCCTCGATGTCGTGGCGCGACTCGCCAAGCGGCATCTCCTGCATCGCCTTATAGATGTGATTCACCCACTTGGCTTGTGGATCCAGCAGCCAAGCGCGGTCGAACACCCGCTTCGCTGCCCCAGCTTGTTGCTGTAGGAGCAGCGTTTCACCGAGCATCACCCAAAGCTGCGCCTCCAAGGGTTTTTGGCGAATGGCTTGGAAGAGCTCGGCTTCGGCTTCTTGGGGTTTATGGGATTGGATAAGGGTGATGATGTGGCTTACTTCGGACGTCATTGTTTTTTGAAAGGAACGTAGAATACACTCGCCCCATTGAACGGATCTATTTTCATGACCTCGGAAGTTCCTTGTGTAGCCCCACTACCATAGTGTGCGGTCAAAGCACCAGATACATATCCGAAATTTATGTAAGTCGGAGTATTAAGTGACACATACTCATTGATATGTCCATAGAACATATCCCAAGAGGATTGATAATCCGGATATAACCGAGTGATATGTATCGCTGGTCTGGAATAATAATCCTTCGTTTGCTCAGCAGACACCAAATTAAAGTTAAAATCATCTAGATACAAACGTTCAGGTTTGGAATCATGCGCATAAACCTTCATTTTCGTTGTCCAATCAACTGAGCCATATCCAGCATCAAACTTCAGATAGTGATCTTGATATACAGCAGCTGTAACCCTACTCTGGGCATAATTTTGAATATCTGAATTATTTATTGTAATTGACTCGTCATTAAATCCTTTCGAGCTTCTGTAATCTAGAATATAACTACTCACTCCAACATCTTGAATTGATTGATATAAATTTAAAGATTGAGGAAAAGGATCCTTGTCTGTTCGTTCAATATCAACATTTAGAACCATTGGTTCCTCTAAAGTATTCTGCGAATTATATGCACGAAGTTGCTTGATTTTTGTTACACCATATTGCAAATTCATAAGTGATTGCCAAGAAAACGCACTATTGGGAATGTCAATCTCTGTTTCGACTGTATTACCCGACGTATATTCAACAAATAATTTGTAATCGTATAAATTAGTTTCTGCATCGTAGAAAATTTCTGTTAAATTAATCTCTGCATCATTCGATAAGTATAGAACGGGGTAGTTGAGTTCTGGTGAATTAAAATGCTTTGCGAGAACACTATTCGATTTATATTGTTGTTCAAGGTGAATAGGAATTTGCCCCTTCGTGAATCCTCCTTTGTGATCCGTCACAACAACATCCAGATTTAGATCACCAAATTTCAAAGGGGTTATTGTGTAATCATATATACGATCACCTTCAGAATCCGTGGAAACACTAAAATCCGCATTACTCTCGATTGAAACTAGAGATATATCATCATAATCTTTATCATGAAAATAATTATGAACTCGCTCCTGAATCTCCCCTAAGTAAATTTGCTCTCCTTCTTTTACGGAAAAATAGGATGAGCTAGGATAAACTTGAACAGGAGCTGTATTGACAATATTGTACTCAAACGGATCCGAGTTCTGAACAGACAATGGGCTAATATTTTCAAGTAAGTCTATTACTTGATCCTGAGTAACATTCGGTTGTTTCAATAAATCAATAGCATTAGTTATTTCGAAATTATAATCGTCCGAATCCTCAGAATTCTCAACGACAATGACTTTAAAAGTATCAGAAATCGTGATATATTCTACTTCTCCAATGTACCTTTCGCCAGTAACTGTAAAAGTAGCTGTACCCACATTATTAGCCTTTATTTCATATATCCAATCATTACCTTCGTAACCTTCGTAACCTTCATAATCTTCATTCTCTAATGTAAATACCCCTGAAACAGGCCATTCCGTACTTTGTTCATCTTCAAAATCAATATCAACATTAAAATAAGTTGCATCGTATAAAGCATTGAAATCAATATATTTCGAGCCATTCTTAGGTAAAACAATCGTATGTATTTTGTCTAGAGATACTGATGGAAGTTCTCCTTCATCGTAAGCATAACTGAACTGTGAAGGAGCTAGTACCAATGGAGCAGCTAAAGCAACTGTACTGGCAAGCGTCCCTATCAACTTCTTCTTCGAAATAAGTCTTTTCTTCATTCTCACACCACCATCATCTATTAGTCTTTCTCTCATTCTATCATACGAAATATGCACTAAAAACCCCTTAAACGACAAAAAACCTCAAAAAACGAGGTTTTTGACCGATTTCTATTTAAAAACAGTACTTTCGTATGGCTTCATGTACACCTTCATTATTATTGGAAGACGTCACGGCATCAGCTGCCTCTTTCACATCATTTGGTGAATTCTCAACGGCAATCCCCAAACCAGCAAAACTCATCATTTCCAGATCATTATAGTAGTTGCCAATCGCCATAATTTCTGGGGCTTCTATCTCTAAAGTAGCTGCCAAGGCCTTCAATGCATTACCCTTATTGGCCGTCGGATTCATCACATCAATGAACAAATCTCCACTGCGAATCATCCTCAAATTCCCATAGAGCTTCTGCTCCTCCCACTCCAATTGAACACGATCCAACACATCCGGTTGAGCAAAAAGCGTAAATTTAACGATCGGCACCCCGAGCTCTGAAACAGAAGTAACAAGTTTAGGATTAATGAGAAACTTCTGGTACATCATCTTCTCATATTCACCGACTCGTTCGATATACATATTAAATGCTGTACACACATCGAAGTGAATCCCTTCACGGCGAGCATAGGCCAACATACTTTCAATTTCGCTAATTTCAAAAGAAAACTCATTCACCAACGACTGTCCTCGCTCATCGGCATGAACGGTTACTGCTCCATTATGCGTGATCATCGTTCCTTCCAAGCCTAATTGCTCTAGTATCGGCAACGTACTTACCGGCGCTCTCCCCGTACAAAGAACAATATGGCAGCCTTGATCATGAATCTCCTGTATAGTTTCAATCGTTTGATCCGTTAATTCGTGATGATCGTTAAGCAGTGTCCCATCTACATCTAGAGCAATTAATCGATAGTTCAAGGTATTCTCTCCTCGCTCTTTTCTTATCGACTAATTGTACCATAGGTGCAAAATCAGTTCACCGTTTTTACAATAACAACAACGATTTCTCAAGATCTACTCTTCGTTATTGCACCCGATGAACACCAACCGATTGTTGAGCATTCCCAATGATTTCGATAGGAATATCTTCCTTTTTCACAACACCATTACTGTACCTAATCTGAAAATGAATCGTCTGTGCGCCTCGAGGCAGTCCCTCCGTCAGCGATTGGAATTGGTTATCAAATAATTCACCACTAAACTTAGTATTATCATTTAATTGTGGTGTTAGCTTTTCAAAAGCATATAAAGTCTGACCATCCAAGCCAATCGTATCAATCCATGCGATGACCTCATCAACCGAGGTAGCTGCGCTCTGACTTTTCACAACAAATATCTCACCAGAATAAAATTGTTTTGGATTTTCTTGTGTTTGGTGCCCTTTCTGATTATGCAAAATCAACCAATTGTCCGTGTAAGTCACAACAGATCTTATGGTCAAAGGCAACGCGGTGATCATTTTGACTACCGTTGTAGTAAGATACCCATCCGTAGCGGTGAGTGTAACTAGGTAATTTCCAGGCTCAGTGAACTTTTGCGTAAAATTAATACTTGTAAAAGTCTTAGTAACCCCATCTGGCCCCTGAAGGGTCCATAAGTAAGAGAGCACATCGCCATCAGGATCTGTCGAAGTATTGGTGCTCCGCACTTCATCCCCTTCCCAGACCGGCTTAGGATTCCAATCGAAATCAGCTACTGGGGGTCTATTGATGTACAACCAAGTTTGTGGTGAATAGTCTGACCAGATAACGCCGTCAAACACCCTAACACGAACTCTTAATTTTTGACCAGCCGGTAGATCGGCATTTACTGTCCAGCTACCGGAAGTTGAAGATGTGCCTTGATAATACTGACCTGAATCTACAATTATTGTATCGTTTGCTTCATTCGTGATTTGAACTTGAAAATACGTAAATGTTGTACCTGGATCCGGGTCTACTTGATTCCATTTCAGCGTTGGCCGCAAGTTACTAAATCTAGTTGGCGAAGCTTGTGTGCCATTGGGATCCAACATGGTTGCAGTTGGTGGACGGTTTGTAATAAGCCACCCTATGTTCGACCATGCCGACCAAGCAATTCCATCGAAAACCCTTACTTGAACTTGGTACTTTTGTCCTTGCGCTAGTAATTGTGTTGTTATCCATTCTTGTGTAGTTGCAGAAGTTCCTTGTGGTTTGATACCACTGTCAACGACGACATTTCCAACCTCATCTTTTAGCACTACTTGAAAAGCAGCAAAGGTTGTTCCAGCATCCGGATCGGTTTGATTCCATGTAATTGTAGGTTGGCGTGTATTCACATAACTAGGACTTGTTTGTGTACCATTTGGGAATGTAAGTACGGCTGCAGGCGGTTGATTTGGCAATGGAATCGTAATATTGATTGTTTGTTCTACCCAATCGGACCATGCGCCGTATTCATCAGCGACTGCTGCTCTAACGGTATAGAGGCCTGTTTCAGTAGGACGCGTAAGCTTTCCTAATTGGGTTACGCCACTTGGCGTTGTATAGCTGTATCTGTTATTAAAAATACCTCTTGTGCTCTGATAATTTTTCCCCGTCACTTCAGTTGAATAGTTGCCCGCGCTTAGCCATCGATCCGGGTCGTAACCTGTTTCTGTCCATTGAATCGTATGATCTGGATTCTCAGCAATCGTGAATTGTTCTATTGGCCTTCTGTGAACCAAGATTGAATGAGTTGCAGGGTCTGACATTTTCTGAAACATGGCAAAGACAGGTGATGGATATTTGAATCCAGCTGGCGCAGGGTCGTCGGGTTCTTGGAATTCAACCTTGAATACACCTACCTTGGATATACTTGGACTTGGCGTTTGGATAACGACGCCATTATAGCTGTTAGTTCCTATAGGATCGGAAGCGCCATCCCCGGCATTAAGAAATTTATAAGGTTCCATATTCGTAAATTTCCATTTTGCTAGATTAGGAATAGCAGGGTCGTTCTCAGGATCAAAATAACTTGTGCTATACGTAATTGGCATATTAACAATGGCTTGATTGGCAACCGCCGTATCACCACTCTCGTAAATCATAGCATTGAAACCTTGAAGCTCTACATACGGGGATTCCGAGTAAAGGCCATAAGATCCTGCAACTGCGAATGTATCGTCATAAACATCGATGATTGGAATTCCAGCTGCGTAGACAATAATGTGATTAGCCCTTACCTTGGCTTTGATCTCTGTGTATACCCCAAGCTTGGAATTGTAAGTTTTGCTCATAATAGTAGATGAAATACCATTAACAATTTTGGTCAGCTTGATAAGATTCGGTGTCATTTCTACTCTGTACATGTTTTTATTATTTTGTACTCTAAATCCGATGCCTGCTGTGACGCTATCGCTATACGTATTAAAATTAAATTTGGTTCTCATACTGATATCGCCGTTATACAAACTAGCATCATTGTTAGAAAGAAAACCGTAACTACTATTTCCAGTTGTGTTGTTTACATCTGTTTTCACAGATAATATCCATTCATACCTACTCTGACTACTTCCGTAATCTGAATTTCCTTGATACACAACTTTAATTGTGCCATCCTCTGTCAAATTAATGCTTTTTACACCACTTGTTTGAGTTCCATTTCCTGAATCAGAGAAATTCGTAAAAGCCATTCCTGTTGGTATATCCACTTCTTTGACACCTGTAGCCATATCGTAGGCCAATATGTTCGTTTCACCGTTAGCTATAATCAATTTTCCGTCTGAGGATATTGTAGCTTTTGGCACAGGACTTCTATATGTCATGTCGCCATCATCTGGCCAATATTGAACTAAATAGCCGTATGTTTTCACTCGCTCTATCGTCGTCGTTTGACCAGTTCCTAGATCGTAAAACATCAAATCCCAAAAACCATTCTTACCAATAGTGGTGTAATAACCGCTCTCTACCGTTTGTTTGATATAAGCGATTCGATTATTAAAAACTCCTAAGTAGTAAATTAAATTATTGTGGGGATCGGCGGGATTCCCACCACCTACTAGATCTAGCGCAACAGCACCCGTATTTGCATTTAAAACTACTCTTACGGCGCCGTATTTAATAACCATCCTAGACTCATTATCGGAAAAGTAATCTATGCTGATGCCTGTCCGATTATATGTCCAAGATGCTAGGGTAGGCGTATATTCCCAAATGACAACGCCACCGCTGTTATACTTTACTAGGCTACACGAATGTGCGTAATTGTCATAAGTTCCGTAGTCACACTTATTCTTGTAGACATTGCCACTCGAGTCCCTATTGAAAGGTGAGCTAAACTGAGTGGTTCCGCGAGGAACAATATAACCGTCCCAATCATACCAGTAATCCACCGAGTCCATGAGCCCCCCCGCATTTGTAATATTAGGATTCGGGCCGGTAAACATGGTTGGATATGTAGTTGGTTCTGGTGGTGGACAAATAGGAGAATCAGACCACGCAGATCCACATGTTAACGTTTTGGTACCCGTATATGCGGGAGCTACCAATTGGTTGGTATCGTTCTTCGTAAAATTCAAGATGTCAGAAATTCTGGTTACAATCTCATTATAAGTACTATTTTGCCAGTATGAGTTATATCCACCTTGTCTTTGAAATATCATATCCGAATTAAATTCCGTCTTGTTAGCCCAATTGAGTTTTGGTATTACTGGCTCTCCCCAACCGCCATTGTTATTAATTTGGTTCGCGGCACTGTACGTCGATCCATAGGGCATTTGAGGATTGTCTTCGTTATAGAAGTAGATGGCATCGCCATTTTGCGCTGATTTCCAAAGATGCTTAGCAATTCTATTCTCTTTGTTAAAAGCAGCATAATAACCATCTAATTTACCTGTATTACCACAATCACCACAATAACCTTTGTATGTGCTAAACCATTTTGTTATTACATTGGAACTAGTAATTGATTTGTACGGCTCGTAATTTGTTACATTTCTCGTACTGATTGAGTTATCGCCTGCATTATAATTATACAGTTTTGGTGCGGATACGCTTGATGGAGAAGAGGCAGTCCAAGTTGCCGAATTAACGATTGTATTAGCCGTTGGTGTAACAGTCGTTATATTAGCGGGTTCAGGTTGAACACCGAAAGCTGAAAAATCAACTTCGGGCATTTGGTTGACCACTTCGAATGGAAAATCTTTATCTGTTGATTTCTTTAGACCGAGACTTTCTTTTAGATGAATGTGAACATTACAATTTTTTGCCACCTGAGTTGGTGTATAGGTAAAATTCCCACCACCATCGGGGGTAATAGAAATTAATGTTTCATCTGCTAAAGATCCATTATTATTGTTGTCGCAAGCTAAAGTAACTGTGTGATCCGAAATTGGATCACTATCTGGGCTAAAAGACTTGTCTTGAAAAGACATGGAAACATTTCGTATCCCAATATCATTGTAATCAAGTCGTGCGACAGGTGGTAAGTCTTCTAAGACGCTCAAAGTAGAATGCGTTGTGTTAAGGGACTGCAATCCAGCGCTATCTGTTACGTCTAATTGAATGTCGTAATCACCGAAAGCTGGAAAAATAGGCAGCTTAGTTCCGCGCCAATCACAATTTGATATTGTCCTAGATTTATACGGACTGTAACTATGGGTACAGCTAATATCTGGCGTATACGTTCTACCTTCAACTACCTTTGGCGGTAGTGTAATGATAGGGACTGGGTTCGGAGGCACAACGCTCATCGTTGCCGAAGTTTGTGACTGATTACCGCACTTGTCCGTTGCGGTTACCTTGATACTGTGGGTACCAAGAATATTTGCATTGAAATTGTACGTCCATCCATTAGGTTCGTGATCCCATAAATCGTAATCGGTTTTCAGTTGTCGTACCCATGAACTCGAGCTCCCTGGGAAATCCCAAGTTAAAAAGTATGGATCTCCGTCAGGATCATAAGGTTCGTCGTGATCTCCCGGATTGATTGCAGGCTTTTGAATGACTCTGAGCCAAACACGTTCATCTACAGCAAACATACTTTCTGGCGTAAGGCTTGCGCTGTCGTATGCATGGAACCAGCCGACATGTACCACTGGTGGGTTATTAGATCCTACGCAAGATGCTGGAGAAACAACTTGGAATGTTTTTGGCACTGCATTAGCTTCTCCACCACACGTGGACGTGACTTTAAGTGACACACTGACAGTTCCAATTGTCATCCAACCTGGGTCTGGTGGTAGTCCCCCAACATTGAATGAAAAAGCACTGGAATTAGAATAAACCTTTGAGTTTCCATTCTGTGAAACCGTATAGGCAACCTGTTGAATACCACAACCATTGCCACCAGTAACAGAAATGCCATCGGCTATAACACCGTTGTAACTCCCGAATTCAATTGAGGGTTTTTCGATTTTAAAATTGGCTGTAATTAGTTCTGTTGAAGGGGATATGGAGCAGGTAGTTTGAGGAGTAATTGTAATGGATTTGGTGTTGTCGGTGGTGTTCGATTCACCTGTTATAGGATCAATGAGGATAGATATTCCGTAGGGGGAAGTTGATGTGAAGGATTTGGTGAAAGTGCCAGTCTTTTTCTCACCTGCGTTGATACCTGTGTAGTTAAAAGTCTGGAGCACTATGCCGTCGATTAAGACTTTTACGTTGAAGGATGTTGAAACATCGGTACCTCCTGTATTTGTAAAGGAGAAGTGATAGTTTGTTGCTTTGTTTGCTTCAATACATTGCCCTTCTTCATCAAGGATAATGTTGCCCAGATTAGGTGGGCCAGTTGCAGTTTCATAAGTGATTTTTATGTGGTCTGGGTATTTGTATGTTTTGGATTTTAGATTTACCTTGAAAGCAGCGTAGTAAACCATGACCTTGGCACCAGGAAGTCCCAGCTGCTTATCGAAGTCTGATTTGTAGTCTAAATCTTGAGTATAGAATACCTCGAAACTATCTGATGTTATACCTTTCGCTTCAACATAATGAGTTTTATTTGCAACAGTAAAACCATCAGGCACTCCAGCGGGACCGGGAACGCTAGTATTAATAATCTCAGCTTCAGCGGTAATATCTGAGGCGTTTACTATATTTGAAGAGATAGAAGTTGAAGTATCTTTTACAAAGTATCCTTTAATTCGATCAGCTGTAAGTGATAGTCCAGCGCCGGTACAATTTGGACTGCTTGGCATTAAAGAACCATTAACATTCTCACTATAATCACGCCCTGAGTGATCGGCACAGCCTAGAGCACCATCTTGATACCAATCAAGAGTTTTACCCGGAGTTTCAGGAGCATAACGATACCATGCGAAATATCCTTGTGCAGAATCATTGCCGATGGACTCAACAACTACAGCGTCTCCCGTGAAACTTATCCCTGATGTACTCCAACTAGATAGACCTACAGCATCATCAATTTTCTTTACGACTTGTTTCTCCCCATTCACATTCATATAAAAGGCTATTTCCTTAATAACTTTTCCTACAGGTGCAGATACAGAAAAAGGGTTTGTATTTATACTTTTAGCATCGCTGTATACTGCTTGATAACCAGCTTGTGAGTTTCCGTTGTATGTCATGTCCCTTTTTTCATCAGCCGCTTCTGCATTTGCTGAAGGCCAAATAAAGTCAAGGTACTGAATTGGGAGTGTCTGAATTGTAAGCACTATTAACATGAGTATGCTTATATGCTTTACTCTAAAGCGCATTTCTACCACCATTTTCTTTTCTAAAGGTTTATTTTTTTGGTACTAAACCATAGAATATCTGTTTATTATAATTTGGTGCGGGCGGTATCGCTGGGGCACTTATAGATAGCTCGGCGTAGGCTTTCGTTTCACTCTTATCTTTTGAAATAATCATTGCGGGTACATCTCCAAATTTATCAATAAATAAATGGGTAGGAGCATTTAGTTCTCCATCTATCATTGCTTGGGGATCTCCATTTTTAAAGGCGTATAGACTGTAAGTGGGCTGAGGATTGTCTTTATAGATGGATGGTTCTTTGTTGTAGTCTACATGCCCCTTAAAATAAAGTACGAAGCTATTCATATATCCATCTTTTACATATCTGCTAGTTGATGCCGACATACCGTTATGCCATTTGAGCTTACTAATATCTCCTAGGAGTCCTAGATTTGGATCATTAGGATCTTCCAGATCTATAGCAACAATCTGATCCATCGTCCCCTTGTAAAGTCCATCGCCAGTTTCAAGTGTAAGATTTTCCGAATTCCATTTTTCAATCTGTTCCCCTCCGAAAATATGAGGCATAACCGTAAATATATTAGTGTGTTTCAATTCCAGTTCAGCATTTCCAACAGCGTACTTATCAATTTCTAGCGTACCGCCATGATTCACTTTGAGAATACGCTCAATTATTGTTACTGATTGAGCTCGTGTAGTTGAGCTATTTGGCTCTAATGCCCCTTTTTCCATTCCTTGAATTAATCCCGTTTTAGCAGAGTTATACATGACTGAATCATTATCAATTTGAATCGCTTTGTTCTGTAAAGTCACATCAGTAGCTCGCAGTGAAATACGCGACATATCCAACCGGGAAATCGGTTCATTTAACTTATCTATCGAGAAATCCGATTCTCTAAGAATACCTTTGTTTATAGCAGCTGTTACATAAGGGGAAGACCAATCCGACCCTGATGATACACTTTTTACAGGCTCCTTTATCGCCGTTACAACCATTTTCACAAACTCAGCACGGGAAACATTATTTTCAGGCTTAAATGTGGAGTCCTCATATCCGTCAACATAACCTTTTTTCACAGCGCCTTCTATTGCAGACATTGCCCAGTGATCAGAAACGTCCTTTAATTTTATCGCAGTGACCGGGCTCGAAGATGGTAATCGTGAATCAGCGGCTGAGGTTGAGGATTGACAAGCAGTGAATAAAAATACAGTTGAAAGTAGAATAAATGTTTTTTTCAAATAGATCTCCCCTGTCTGTAATAACCCAATTATTGGTAGTATCTCATTTCATAATTGTAAATGTCTACCTATTTCCGACATACTTCCACTAAAAACAGCAAAACCGCCTAGCATTGCTAAAAATCAGCAATAACTAGGCGGTTCTTCCGCACAAATAAATTCTACTAACAAGAAAATACCATAATTTAGTATTTTTGTATAGTTAATTTTGATTCTCGTTGGCATTTCGTAAAGCAGAGAGCTCTTCTACACTTAATTCTCTGACTTGACCTAGAGCCAACTCGGGATCTAATCCAAGCGGCCCCATTGACATTCTTTTCAGAAAAACCACTTGCTTCCCAACGGCTTGGAACATTCGTTTCACTTGATGGAACTTGCCTTCCATAATTGTTAGCTCGATTTCGGAAGGGATTCCAGCGGCTTCATTGCCGGTTTGTAAAATCTTCAAATCACCTGGCAACGTCTCATAGCCATCATCTAAGGTTACACCTTGGCTAAAAGCTTCGCGATCTGCTTCGTTAACTTCCCACTCAACTTTGGCGTAGTAGGTTTTCGGAACATGTTTGCGCGGGGAGAGCAGGTTATGGGCGAGTTTGCCATCGTTTGTGAGCAAAAGGAAGCCCTCAGTATCCTTGTCCAATCGGCCTACTGGGAACACCTCGAACGGAGCATATTCTTCGTCCAAAAGATCCACGACTGTGCGATCCCGATTATCTTCGGTTGCCGAGACCACACCTTGAGGTTTGTTCATCATAAGATAAACAAACTCACGATAAGTGACGGCCTCTCCATTCACGGTAATGATGTCCTTTTCGGGATTCACTTGCATACCACTGTCTTTGACCTTCACGCCGTTGACGTAAATTGCGCCTTCTTTGGCGAGGCGCTTAAGTTCAGAACGGGTGCCAACGCCCACATGGGCGAGTATTTTATCGAGTCGTTGTGTTTGTTTCATGACCGTTTAGGTCCACCTCCAGCCGGGCGGATATTCGTTCTTCAGCATCCCGTCGAGCCATTTGCCCCAGCCGACGGGATGGTCATCAATGCAGACCAGGCAGTAGCCTTTGGCTGCCTTGGTCACTTCCGGGTCGCGAAGTATCTCGCTCTCCGCGACTTCGAGCGTCTCGCCCTTCAGGTACCGAAGGGCTCGCTCGTCGCTCGAAGCCAAGCTCAGCGCTCGCTTGGCCTCGCGCAAACGCAGTCCCATGGCTAGCGCATGGGACGGTTCAAATCGGCCGCGGTGCAACGCGCCGATATACCAACCCGGCCGCACGACTTTCAGTCCGTGCAGCTCGGGCAAGCCCAACGGCGACGCATACGCGTGCTCGCCGTAACAGACAAGCCGCCTCAGGGCGAAAGGCTCGCTGCGCAGCAGCTCACCGGAGAACGCCTCCAGCGGCTCCAAGCTCACCCCCGTGCTAGGCGGTGCCTCAGCACGGCCCTTCCCACGTAGCGCCTGACGGCCGCTACGCTTCCCAGCTGCCGAAACAAAGTCGGCAGCCCCCGAACTTGGATCAGCTCCTGGATCTACTCCTGCCCCAGCACCCGCACTTCCCCTCGCACTTGCACTCACACTTTCCCCCGCACTTCCCCCACCTACACACCCCAAAACCGCCAAAAAATGCCCCTCACCCCGCAACTTATGCGGCCACAACCTCGCCGTCCCTGCCACAGCATCCTTTGCCCTTGAACTATATCCATCAGCCTCACACCACGGTTCTCTTAACCAATCCGGCCGCCCTGGACTGAATCCCTCAATAGGCACGACATCAAACGCAGGATGTTTGTCCAGAAACTCCGCAATCTGCGCCTCATTCTCCTCCGGTGAGAACGTGCAGGTCGAGTACACGATCCTGCCTCCAGGCGCCAACATGACAGCAGCTTGCGCCAAAAGTTCTCTCTGCATCGCAGCAAATTCCTGTACGGAGTGACGCTCCCATTGTCCCATCATTTCTTCTTCCTTGCGGAACATCCCTTCACCTGAACAGGGCGCATCAATCAAAATTTTATCAAAATAACCTTGGAAAGCAGTCAACATCCGCTCCGGCTTTTCATTCAAAACAACGGCATTTCGCACGCCGAGCAGCTCTAAATTTTTCACCAAAGCTTTGACCCGATCTGAATGAATATCGTTAACAACTAACACGCCTTCACCTTGCAGCTTCGCGGCGATTTGCGTCGATTTCCCACCTGGGGCTGCGCACAAATCCAGAACCCGCTCCCCTGGGTTTACCTCTAGCAGTTCTACGGGTGCCATCGCACTTGGCTCTTGGATATAGTAAAGTCCAGCATGGTAATACGGATGCTTACCTGGCCGTTCCCCTTCTTGATAATAAAAACCATCCGTAACCCAAGGTATAGGCGTCAAATGAAATGGACTCTTCTCCAAAAATTCAGCACGTGCCACCTTCCCCGTATTTACCCTTAATCCGAATACTCGTGGTTCCTCATAGGAAGCATAAAACTGCTCAAACTCCTCATTACCCAGTAAATCAATCATTTTCTCCCTAAAAAGGGGTGGTAGCTGCTTCGCCATTCGTCATCTTCACTTTCTATATAAAATCCCATATGATTCGACAATTTGTGTTTCCATGGTACAGTGTAACGGTATTATAGCTGAGTTGTCACGAAACAGCCAATATTTTTACGAAATCCTACAGGATATGCTATACTTTTTATAGAAGATAGTAGAAAGTACACATTCTAAAGAGGTGCATACATGAAGAAGTTGCTTATTTATTTAGGCATAGTTGTTATTTTATTCGGTGGTTTATACTTCGTTAATCAGCAATCTACCAAATCTTCGGATAAAGCGAATGCTGGTAATCCCTATGGTGTTGCCGCATCCAAGCTCAATCCGGAGACTGTGAAACAGTTAAACGATCCGAACTACCAGAACTTGATTTTACCTGCAGATTTAGATGCAAGATTGAAGAACAAAGAGACATTCTTCCAGTACTATTATGCGTCAACTTGCCCTCATTGCAAAGTGACAACACCAGTTCTAGTGCCAATACAGAAAGAGCTTAATCTTGATGTTAAGCAATTCAATTTGGAAGAGTTCAAAGATGGATGGAACAAGTACAAGATTGAATCCACACCTACCTTAGTTTATTACAAAAATGGTGTAGAAGTAGATCGCATTGTTGGCGGGGTTCCTGAGGCTGGATCCACAGTCGGCAATACGCCTGAAGTATTCAAATCCTTCTTCCAGAAGCATAAAGGTTAATGCCATTAAATATCGAAACCTACAAAAGGACTTCTTCACCCGTTGGTGAGAAGTCCTTTCTCATTTTAATCATGATCACTACCTACTGGTGGATCCAACCTCAAATCATCCAGAAGATCCTCCAGCTCTTGATCCAGAATCCTAATATCCAAATCATAGGGAAGAAACGGCTCCTCTTTCAATCTCAACAGCTTCTCCAGATAAACCTCACTATCCTTCACTAATAATCCTAGATCAATCCCTAGCGTATCAGCAGGATAAGGTGCCAGCTTGTCTAACCCCGCACTAAACAGTTTAATGGAACCGCTAGGATTTCCGTTCAAATGATGATAAAGGCCTACTGCAATTTGCAGCAGACCTTGATATAGCGGATTTCGGCCTTCTTCCAGCCAAAGCTCCTCCATCACTTCATGACATTCGAAATAATCCCGCTGATCATTAAAATAGTACAGAAAAGCGACATACAATCGGTCATATTCGCTCATGGGTTAGCTATTATCTCCTTTTTTGGCTCGCGAGATGGCAGCCTCGATATCGGCAGATAAATCACTTAGTCCTTCTTCGGTTTCCCAAATCTCATTGAACCGCAATTGGAACTGAGCAGCTTCTCGTACGCGATGGTAGAAATACAGCTCTTGAATATTATTCAGCACACGATTGATTAAATTAGAATTATCTTCAAACATCCTTTGGGAGGCAACAATTTCTCCTCGGATACTCGACATTTCTTGATCCAACTGATAGGCAGCTTCTGCAGCTTTACTTAAACGTGCCCGAACCTCAACTGGCAATTGCTCTTTATATTTATAATTCAAAGAATGCTCAATCGTCGCCCAGAAATTCATGGCTAAAGTTCTGATTTGCACCTCTGCCAAAATTTTCTTCATACCAAGTGCGGTTTGCACGGGATACTCAATAATAATATGAAAACTGCGATATCCGCTTGGCTTTTTATTCGTAATATAATCCTTCTCATAGACAACACTCATATCTTGTCTGCTGCGGATAAGCTCAGCTAGACTTTCCGTATCTTCTACGAATTGGCACATAATACGAATGCCCGCAATATCTTCAATTCCTGATTCTAGCTGGTCCATCGGCACACTCAAACGCTTCGCTTTCTCCAGCACACTTGAAATTTTCTTAACGCGTCCCGTTACAAATTCGATCGGTGCGTACTCTTCACGACTTTTGAGTTCGCCACGTAATGTTTTGAACTTTACTTTCAATTCCTCTACCGCTTGTTCATAGGGCAGTAGAAATTTCTTCCAGTCTCGTCCATCCATCCATGTATCCTCCATTCTGAATGAAGTTAGTGCGAATCTACGCCTATTGCCTGGGAAATATGTGTGAAACCATCTTTCTTTAACAGTTCTTGAAGCCCTTTATTTATACGCCCAAGTAGACCTGGTCCCTCATAAATTAATGCGGTGTATACTTCAATAAGACTTGCTCCAGCTCGGATTTTGTCATACGCATCTTGCGCAGTGAAAATCCCACCAGCCCCAATTATCGGGAGCTTACCATCTGTTAATTGATACACACGTCGAATAACATCTGTTGAGCGCTTCGTTAATGGCAATCCACTTAAACCGCCCGCTTGCTCGCGATTAGCATGTCGTAATCCTTCTCTGCTTAGCGTGGTATTCGTTGCGATGATCCCAGATACGCCACTTTCCTTAATGATCTGTACAGTTAGCACAAGCTCATCATCCGTTAGATCTGGCGCTATTTTGACAAGTACCGGTTTCGCCGCGCCACCATGCTTCTTATGCTGCACTTGCATTTCATCCCGCACCGTAGACAACAAGCGTTTCAAATCATCGCCATGTTGTAAATTACGCAAATCAGGTGTGTTTGGTGAGCTTATGTTAACAACAAAGAAATCTCCATATGTATATAACGCTCCAATGCAAGCACGATAATCCTCTTCGGCCTGCTCGTTTGGCGTTGATTTATTTTTCCCTATGTTTACGGCTACTGGTATCACACGTTTCCCCGTTTTCTCTAGGTTGTGTGCCATCTCAGCTGTACCAACATTGTTGAAACCCATCCGGTTAATGAGTGCTCTATCTTCTGGAAGACGGAACAAACGAGGCTGCTCATTTCCAGGTTGTGGTTTGGGTGTAATCGTACCAACTTCCATAAATCCAAAACCCAATTGTGAAAATCCTTTGACCGCTTTTGCATTTTTATCTAGCCCTGCAGCAAGGCCGACTGGGTTACCGAAGTGTAATCCCCATAGGTCCTGTGTTAGTTGTGGTGATTCCGGGACCCCATACATGGATTTAAGCAACTGCTTGCCCCCTGGTAAATTTCCAACAACACTAAGACCGTCAATCGTTAAATGATGCGCTTTTTCCGGATCCATTCGGAACAAAACAGGTTTGGCTAATTTCTTATACAGCATGTCCTATGCACTCCGTTCTCTCTAAGTACTCTAACAGTCAGTTTAGCTGACAATGTAGAAATATGCAATCCACTTAAGACCTTAAACCTTGTATTCACACAAAAAATCCCTGCTCCACAAAGGTTGCAAGGGAATGCTCTAACATATTTATTTCCACCTAAACCTCTGTACGTTGCAGCAAGCGCTCCAAATGCATCGTTAAGTATCCAGTCTCATCGTCAGGCACTTCTAATTGAAGTGAATCACTTAACATTAACGATAAAACCTTTGCCTTCACGTATGTGTCGCCGTATTCTTCTTTAATTTTGGAAAGGAGTGAGTTTTGAAGAGTTTTCTTTGATTTAACCCGTTCAATGACACCTTTTAAATGGGAGATAAAACGAAGTGTGGAGAACGAATCATCGAAATTAAAGCCAAGTTCCTTTGCAGATTCGATCGTTTGAGAGACCACTCTGACAACCGCAAGAGAATCAGATGCTTGCTCTTTCTTACGCGCACTGTTGAAATGCATCGTCAAGAAAGCAACCTCATCCTCAGGTAGTTTCACATCTAGATGTTCATTCAAGAATTCAACAGCTTTCTTAGCAACCTTATATTCCTCAGGGTACATGTATCCAATTTCATAGGCAAATGGATTCGTTATGAAAATTCCACGCTTCTGCCGCTCCACCGCAAAGTTAATATGATCTACGAGTGATGCATGGATCGTTTCAGAGAAATCGCCTTCCAGCATGCTTTGTGCGTAAGCAATCACCTCTTCGGTGATCCCGATGATTTTCACATCGACGGCATTTAGAATTTGTTCATAGTTTTTCAGTACTTCTGATGTATGTAAAAGGAACTCTTGTGTAATTTCACCTTCACCAATCATCATACCTGGTGTTTTCTTAAATCCAATCCCCTTACCAAATGCAATGGAATTTTTCCCTGAGCTTAAATGCGCCATCACCACGTTATGGGATAGAACATGTATGATCGTCCGATCAATCATAAGACACCTCCGCGTTCTTAGGCTTGTCCTGATTATTTCTCATTTTGTACCTAGCAAAGGTTTAATGCTTTCACGAATTTGTTCTGATTCTGTCCCAAAAACAACGTGAACGTTGCCTTTTCCTAACCGAATGACACCGATGGCACCTAATTCCTTAAGCTCGTTGTCTTTTACAAGCACCTCTTCTTTAACGAGAAGGCGCAGTCGTGTAATACAAGCATCAATGGAGATAATGTTAGAAGCTCCGCCAATATGATTGAGAATACGTGTTGGGCGATCTAGCAGAGACGGTTTCTCATCAGCGGCTTCTACCTCATCATATTGCTGGGCGTCATCCTTACTTGTAACTTTCATCGGAAAGAAATGGAGATAAGCTCGAAAGGTTATAAAATATAAAATGAAGTACACGGCTCCAATGAGTAATATCCAATATGGATTCGTCGCCAAGTGCCAGTTCAACACGAAATCAATAAAGCCTGCAGAGAAACCAAAACCCATTTTCACTTGAAGCATATTCATAATGAGCATTGAGAAACCTGTAAGAACTGCATGAATCACATAAAGACCAGGGGCTACGAACATAAACGCAAATTCGATTGGCTCTGTAATGCCTGTTAGGAAACTTGTCAGTGCAGCAGTTAACATGACAGGAGCTACAAATTTCCTTGTAGATGAAGAAGCGCTTCTCACAACAGCAAGCGCGGCTGCTGGTAAGCCAAACATAATAACGGGATAAAAACCTGTCATAAACATGCCTGCTGTAGGATCCCCTGCGAAAAAGCGTGAAATATCCCCATGTACCATTTTGCCTGCTGGTGTAACGAAATCCCCTATTTGAAACCAAGCGATATTATTAATGACATGATGCAGACCTGTAGGAATGAGTAAGCGATTCATGATGCCGTAAATGAAAACCCCAATATTTCCGTTATCTACAATCCATAATCCTATTTCACTTATCCCTCGCTGTACGGGAGGCCAGATGAGCCCAACTGCTACACCCAGGAAAACCATAACTAGGGATGTCACGAGTGGAACAAACCGTTTTCCGCCGAAGAATCCAAGCGACTTTGGCAATTGAATATGACTAAATCGATTGAAGAATGTAGCAGAAAGCATCCCCACCATCATCCCACCGAGCACGCCAGTATCCAGTGGCTCAGAGCTGCCTGAAACCATTTGAAAATGCTTAAGTACGTTATCAAAGACCAAATACCCTACCGCAGCCGCTAAAGCAGCAATGCCCTCTCCAGACGTTAATCCAATCGCAATTCCAATTGCGAAAATAAGAGGCAAATTATCAAAAATTGCGCTTCCACCTAGCTCGAAAATTTGAGCCACATGCACTAGGAAAGGATTATTAAAAGACATTTTACCAATTCGAAGAAGAATGGATGCTGCCGGCAGCACCGCAATAGGGATCATCAGCGATCTCCCCATCTTCTGAAATGCATACATTACACTCATCAGATTCACCTATAGCCCACAAGTTTGGCCGTTCCTTGTTTGCTTTTACCTATCCCCATTATAGTAGAAAGAACACCCCCCCGAAAGGATAAATTCCTCTAGGTTAAGGTGTTTTTTCTATGCATTGCCATATACCGTTATTTTACAGCTCCTGCCGTAATCCCACTTGCAATCTGGCGTTGATATATCATATATACGATCAAAGTCGGTAATGTAGTGATCAGCAATCCGGCAAATAATGGACCCCATTCTACACGATATTGCATCTCAGCTTGCATAACAGCCAAACCAATTGGAAGCGTGTACTTAGTAGGCTCGTTCGTAAGAACAACGCCTAGGAAGTATTCATTCCAGTTATTCAGCATGTTCGTAATCATCACCGTAATCAGACCTGGCTGTGACAATGGTAACATAACCCGGAAGAACGTACCATAGTGAGAAGTTCCATCAATAATCGCAGCTTCTTCAATTTCTTTGGGCAGCGATTTGTAGAACCCAACAAGCAAGAAAATCCCGAATGGCAAGTTGAGTGCCGCGTAGACAAGGATCAGCCCCAGCCAAGTATTAATAAGGTGCAAATCATTCAACAAGAAGAACAACGGGATCAATGCAAGTGCGAACGGAATCATCATGGAAGAGATATAGATCGTAAGAAGAAGTTTGTTCCCTTTAAAATCGTATCTCGCCAGAATATATGCCGTCATCGCTGCAAGGATCATCCCAAGTAGCGTACTTCCTACTGTCACCACAATGGAGTTCAAGAAGTATGTACTGAAGTTGTATTTACTCCATACATACGAGAAGTTCGACCAAAGTAATGGGAATTTAGGCAATGCCCATGGGGCATTTAAGAAAAATTGTTCATTATTTTTGAGCGCATCAAGCAATGTCCACACCAGTGGATAGAGCACGGCTACACTCCATATGATCAGAATGATCCAAACTAACATTTTCGCTAATGGATTCTTGATAGCCATACGATGGTTCCCTCCCTCAGTATCTTTGTCTATGATGACTTTAGTGCATTTCGATGGTTTCTTGGCGCATGATACGTTGCAAGATCAGTGTTGTGATAAGTGACACGATCAGAATCATGACTCCAATGGCTGCTCCATAACCGAAATGATACTGTTGAAAAGCCATCCGATACAGATAAGAACCCATAACTTGCGTCGTATTATCGG
The DNA here is from genome assembly GCF_964253335.1 of Paenibacillus sp. LjRoot56. Lineage (NCBI taxonomy): Bacteria > Bacillati > Bacillota > Bacilli > Caryophanales > Paenibacillaceae > Paenibacillus > Paenibacillus sp. LjRoot56. The sequence goes on along the minus strand of NZ_CAXURV020000001.1, from coordinate 2,780,424 downwards.
GCTGCCCGCCATTGGTCATGAGCTGAACAATAACGAAAGATCCGTTGAGTGTAGTAATAACGATGTTAACGATGGAAACCTTAATCTGCTCCCAGATGAGCGGCATGGTGATATGGCGGAATTGCGCCCCTTGACCAGCTCCGTCTATATTAGCTGCCTCATAATAGGAAGCAGGAATATTCACGATTGCAGCAATCATTAGGATCATGTAGAAGCCGATACCTGCCCAAATTGTTGGGGGTAGAAGCATCCAGATCGTGTGCTGAGGAAATCCTAGCCAAGTAATATCAACTTTTTTCTCAGTAAAGAGAGACAAGAAAGCATTCAAGAAACCGATTTGCGGATTGTAAATGAAATTCCAAAGTACGCCGATGACAACGACTGAAATGACATTCGGGATAAAGAAGATGGCTCGAAAGAAACCGGAACCCTTCAGGTTAAATCTTGTTAACGCTACGGCGAAGAAAGTCGCCAGAATCATAATCCCAATTACTTTACCAACCACTAGGAAATAGTCATTTCCAATAGCTCTAAGTACAATCGGATCTTTGAAAAGCTCAACAAAGTTATCAAAACCAATAAACTCACTATTTTCAGACATTCCTGACCAATCATAGAAAGACTTCTGTAAAGCCTGTATAACGGGATAAATCGTAAATACGCAGAAGAATAGAAAAGTCGGAATGATGAATGAAGCGATGAATAAATTCCGTTTCAGCTTTTTCGCGTTGGTCTTCATTCTATCGTCACCGTCCTATCATTAAAATGGCGGAGAACGCCTTAGGCAACTATGCCTTTGAAAGTTCTCCGCACTGCTTCATTCAGTTCCTATTTCTTTTGTTTGGCAACAACGTCAGATACACGAGTTACCCATTGTTCAGGTGTAATTGTTCCGATTGTCAAAGCAACAGTTGCATCTTGCATAGCTTTGTCTACGTCAGCAGCAAAGGAAACAGTTGGTACTACGACAGTATCAGGGGATGACAAGAATTTCGCAGCATCCTTAACGAAGTTAGGAGCTTTGGAAGAAGAAATGTCACCTTTAACGTTGGAAGGAGCACCACTTAGCTCAGCCCATTGGGAAGCTTGTGTTTTAGAGAATACGAATTGCATAAATGCTTTTGCAGCATCTTTGTTTTTAGCTTTTTTCGCGATACCGAAAGTAGCTGTGGACGTGTTAGCTACAACTTTTCCACCTTTATCTTGTGTGATGGACGGAATGAATCCAAAGTCAAAACCGCCTGGAACGTCTTTCGCCATTTCGTTTGGTAACCATAGACCGTTCGGAATGAACGCGTCTTTATGTTGTAGGAACAAGGATTGGGAATCCGTGTGGTTGATTTGTACGGATGCTTTGTCGATGTAGCCTTTATCACGCATTTGAACGATTTTGTTTAGACCTTTGATGATGGCAGGATTTTTCCAAGCCTCAAGATTGTTTGTGGACATATCTTGCAGCAATTTGTAGTCATTGTTGTTCGCAGATACGATCGCTGGAAGCAATACGCCACCGTTGATGTAGTACGGATATTTACCAGTGTGGATGAATGGATTGATGCCAGCACCTTTAATTTTCTCACTTACAGCCAAGAACTCTTCGAAGTCTTTCGGCTCAGCCCAACCTTTGTCTTTGAAAAGAGCTTTATCATAGAAAATACCCCATGAGCTCATTACGAAAGGAATGTTGTACGTTTTACCGTCAAATTGTTGTGGCTTTTGTGCAAGCAAATCGATGATTTTCTCGCCATCCACGTTTTTAGCGTCTTTGATCCAGTCCGTCAAATCTTCCAGTTGTCCGTCTGTAACCATTTGGCGGTCGAACAACTCAGGTCCATCAATGTATACGAAATCAGGTGGGTTACCAGCGATCCAACGGGGTTTCATTTGCTCGTTGATTTTTGGTCCCGCACTTTCTTTAATTTTCAAATCAGGGTTTTTCGCTTGGAAATCAGCAATAACTTTTTTCCACCATTTGTCGCCGTATCCGCCAACAAAGTATTGGATTTCAAAATCACCAGTAAGTTTAGTTGAAGCTGCTGCAGTAGGAGCTGCGGAAGCTGCCGCTGTTGGAGCCACAGATGCTGCTGGTTTTGTTGTTTCTACCGGCGTGGATTTACCGCAACCTGCAGCTACGAGTGCCATTGACGTTGCCAAACCAATTGTTGACCATTTTTTCATGTTCATGTGATCATCTTCTCCCTTTTTTAATTCATCTAATTATTTATTGGTGAAGCGTGTACCCGATAGTTAAAATTTCGTCTTAGTTTGCACGATCAACCCCTTTCATGATTCATAATTGGCAAAATAAAAAGGGCATAGTTATAGAAGAAGACTTACATTTCTTCTAATAACTAATGCCCTTGCGGTAACATGTTATTAAAACTGACATATTCAATTGTTTTAGGTGTTCTGTGTGATTAAATCTTACAATAAAATGACATGAACGTCAATACACTTTTTTTTAAAAGAATTCATTCATTTTTAATTGTTCATTGAAAGCGCATTCTTATGATATGATAGAATCATCTCGTTTAATCCTAATGGAAAAGGTGATTCTTATGGCCAAACGCAAACCAGTAACCGCATCGCGCAGACAGAAAAACGAAGTTAATATGAAAGCGATTTACTGGACAGGATCGATTTTCTTAGTTGTTATAGTACTGATGACTTTACTGCTCATTTTGAACAAATGATTTCATTAAAGTGATTGAAAACTTCACATTTTGAATTGTAATCGCTTTCTGAATGATTGTCAAGAAGAAAACTTGCAGCAACTACATACTAAAATTTATTGCGTGTTAACCCAAAAAGGAGAGGCAAGTTTCAAACTTGCACCTCCTTTTATCAATCCAACCATTTATATACTTTACCTGGATTATTATCCTTCGTCTCCAAAGGCAAACTGATCGCTTGCTGAGGTATTCCACCACCAGCGCCTATTCCTTCACCAGCTTCAGAAAGAGGTAACATCCCCTTCCCAATCGTCACTTTTGTTTGCCCAGGAACCATGTTATACAGTTCTTCCACATCCTGCTGCAGCATACGAATACACCCATGAGACTCATCCTTGCCTATGCTCGTTGGTTTATTCGTCCCATGTATGGCATAAAGCGTATTAGACAACGTCATCCCGCGGCTCCCGAACTCGCCATTCGATCGCCCATTCGGGTTTCTTACTTTTTCACTAATTATAAACTCACCTTGCGGCGTCTTCACTCCACCAAGACCTACGGGATAACGCCTCAGGATGAAATCCCCACTCACAACCGCCAGTTGATGCTGTTCGGTATCAATGATAATCTTCAATGGCTCTGCAAACGGCTCTGACGAGGCAACAGGCTGCGAACTACTCGCTGCCAATGCCTTCTCATTCGATTGCGGAGAGTGTTCTCCCGTAGCACCCCCTCCTGTTAGAACGGGTGCCTGAGTTGCTTTCACACTCGCGAGCTCAGCCACTTTTTGTAGGGCAACAGGAAAAGACTCCTTCATTTGCGGTGTAAGTCCTGGCAGTAGATTATCTGGATACGGCTTCGTTAATTGTTGTGGCTTATCTGGTAAACCACCCGACTTATTTTGATAGGCCTTAATCGCACTTTGCAAAATAATGGCTTCTTCACGATCATGCATCCAAGCCTGAATGACGGGCACTAGCTTTGAGCTGTCTACTACCTGGCAAGAGCAAATTTGTGCCTGATAATACTTTAACACCGCTTGATTTCCACCCGTTGCTGTATGTTCCACGCTAAGCAAGGGACTAACGGATCGATACCACTCTTTCCAATGTCCATCTTTACTAGAGGGCGCATCCATAATCACGGATTCTCCCGTTCCTCTAACAGAGGGTTGTAAAATCTGTTGCAGCTTCTTCCCCCAATCCCCATCAGAAAAATACAACTTTAATCCCTGATTATCCACCTGAATGTCAGCAAATGTTGCAACCGCGCTACCCGCCTGAGTTTGCTCTGTTACATCAACAACACGCTCCATCCCATCCGATTTAGCTAGATCCATCCCCGCCGGCAGCGCAAGTAAAACGAACATGACAAGATATGGCATCCATTTCCGCCTACCACGTGATTGGGCTTGACGATCTCCAGCTGCTGCTTCTTCTTTGATTAGCTTCGTTGCCGTCAAATTGGGAGGTAACGGCTCTTCCAACACTATTTTTTGCTGTTCGAAAGCTTCATATATTTCTCCAGCCTGCGCAAAGCAGTATGCCGCTTTACCAGCTTTCCCTTGAGCCGTATACTCCCTGCCTAGTAAATACCATGCCATTTTATGATCCGGATGCTCTTTGACATATTTCTTGAGATATTGCGTATCTTCGATCGGATTATGTTGGAAGAATTTCGTCAATTGATCGTTTCGATTATTCGACTTCAAGCTTTCATGCCTCCAGTCCACTTTCCACTATTCTCCGTTTTTATCGGCAATCGAGGCACAAAGCTGAAGTCCAAATGAGAAAAAGGCTTGGTCAGGGAATCTCCCTTTCCAAACCTTTTCTAACTACAAGTCTATTTCACAAATGTTTTCACACGTAAAATGGCCGTTTGGACCGCTGGTTGCCACTGCACATCCAATCCAATCTGTTCAGCAAAGAAGCGAATTGGCACATAAGTACGATCTTGCTTCACATAAGGAGCAACATCTGTATCTATTTTCAAATCTGGCAAACCAGTTTGCTTACGAGTGATCCCCGTTTCGCCAATGGTTAACTCAACCGTCAACTCACCTTTGGAGAGCTGCACAATTGATTTTCCAGCCCGTTCAGCATAAGTCACCTTATACCCAAACGTTTCACTAATCGCACGAACTGGCACCATGGTACGCCCATCTTGAATTTCAGGTTGAGCATCAAAGGAAATGAGCTTGTTACCACTAACTACCTTCACTTGTCCATCATTCGAAACCGTCTCTGGCAATTGATAGGGTGTAATCTTACGAATTTTGTTATTGGATGCATCCGCTACAACCACATTACCTTGTGTTGTTACCAGTACATCGGAAGGATTATAGAACGCTGCGGATTGCTCAACGCCGTCCGCTTCCCCCGTTTGAGGCGTACCAGTTACCGTAGTAACTTGTCCATTCAACAGATATCGAACCGAATGATTCAAGCTATCCGAGATGAGAAGCCCACCCTCCGAGGTCACAGACAGACCCTTCGGGAAGTCAAACTTCGCTTTCAAAGCTTCACCATCTGCATAATCACCAGCTGCATATAACTCATTCTTCCCATAGATCGTCGAAGCACCCACTGTTGGCGTAGATCCAGCGACTGTCGAGACATTTCCTGATGCAAAATCAATATATCGGATACGCTGATTCCCTGTATCACTAACGTAAAGGTTCCCTTTACCATCTAGTGCAAGTCCAGAAGGTTCATTGAATGTCGCCGTAGAAAGGCTTCCGTCGTGATATTCTCCCGCGAAGGATGCTTCACCTGGACGAACTTGAATAACTCGTGTGACAGGCGCAGAGAGCGTCGTAACGCGACCATCTGCTGCGATTTTACGAATGGTATGATTAAGTGAGTCCGCCACATAGACGGTGCCGTCAGCACTAATAGCAATATCACTCGGGTGATTGAAAGTAGCTTCCGAACCCTTACCGTCTTTATTTCCTGGCACGCCATTCCCTGCTACTGTGGAGACAATTCCATTAACGTCTATTTTACGAATGGCATGATTGCCGGCATCTGCCACGTAGACATTACCTTTAGCATCAAGCGCTAGTCCTGTCGGCTCATTAAAGAAAGCTTCTGAAGCTTTCCCGTCAAGAAGACCTCCAGTTGGAAAGCCTTGTGCATTTTTCAGAACGGCAAGAGCAGGGCCTGCAAATGTGGTCACTTGACCATCTTTCACTTTACGAATTACATGGTTGCGTGTATCCGCGATAAGTAAGCTGCCATCTGCAAGCTGCAGCACGCTGCTAGGGGCACGAAATGCCGCCTGCAACGCATCACCATCACGATTTTCAAAATCGCCGATTCCTGTAAGGGTCGATATATCCGATAGAATCTGACCTTCGCTAGATTTCAACGCATCAGTACTTAAACCAGCTGCCCAAGCCGATGAGCCGCCAAGCAAAGTAGCAACGATTATACTTGAAACAAATATCTGTTGTAATGGTTTCATGGGGATCTCCTTTTTATCTAGCGATCTTTACTATTGCGGAATGATAGATCCTTCGATGTTCACAGGTGCAATCGTCAGGTTATCTAGATTCAATTTCTCAATAATTTGACCATTTTTCTTAACGATCACAATTTTACCAACACGGATTTGATCAGCAAAAAGACTTGTCATCGGAATACTTACCAACGATGTTTTCTGAATTGCGGATACACTAGGACCGTCCCCGAATTTGGTTACAGCATATACCAGCTCTTTCCCTGATTCCGATGTATATTCTCGAATATAGTCCGCACTCGTCGTATCATTTGCTTTGAAGAAAATATCTTTGTTCATTAGTGTGCCTGGTAGATTAAAAGTATGTGTACCGTAAAGCAAATGAACCTCTACAGCATAAATATCTTTAATTGCAGTAAAGTCGATGTTCAAGTAATAAAAATTCGATGGAACCGTAGCTGCACCTACATTCGGCCCATCCGTAGCGGGTTGTCCTTCAGGATTAAAGGCCACAGTACTCAAGGTAATTGCCGCTGGAGTTGGTTGCGGGTCAGGATCTGATGGATTTGATGGGCCTGATGGTTCCGATGGTACCGACGGCTTTGCAGGCTCTTCCTCAGGTTTTTTCCCGTTAGCAATTTCCTCTTTTGCGGTATCGAACGCCTTTTTCTCTTGCTCTGTTAAAGTAGCCTTCAATTTCGCTTCCGCCTCAGCTTTCGCCTTCGCTTCAGCAGCTAACTTTTCTTCAGCAAGCTTTTTCTTTTCATCCTCTAGCTTCTTCAAAGCATCAGCAAGCTTTTGCTTAGCAGCCGCTTCCGCTTTTTCCTTTTCAAGCTTACTTTTCAACTTTGCTTCTTCAAGCTTCTTCAACTCTTCTTGCTTCTTTTTCTCTAGTTCCGGATCCACACCTGCCGTTTTATCCAACGGCTTAACTTTAGATAAATCCAACTTTTTGTCCGTTGAATCGATTTTTTTATTGACCTCAGCAATAATCGCGTCTACCGTTTTTTGATCTAGCTTCTTGTCAGCAATAGCTTGTTTAGCTACGTTACCGATTAGATTCTCTAAGTTTTGTTTCACTTTATCGAGATCAGACTGATTTTTAATACTCAAAGTATTTTTATCACTCGTAAACGTTCCATCTGCAATTTCCTTTTGCTTTTTCGCAATAAACTCATCGTTTTCTTTATCTATTTCTGCTTTGTTGAGGATTAATTCTTTAATAATTTCTGGTGAAGCATTTTTAATAAAATCCTCTAAATCGAAGAATTCCACTTTTAAATCCAGATCATTCGTTTCCTCTCTTGAATCCAAGGAAATTTCTTGAGTTGGGTTCACGTATGTAATCGTTGTAGTTTGTGTCTCATCCGAATTGGACGTTACCGTCGAAGCGGATACTCTTCCTGATCCAACAGCCATTTTGGTTTTACCAGAAACAGGATCAACGGAAACGTAGAATTGCGTTCCGCGTACCCCCATTACCGCCGTTGGTGTTTCAACTTCAAATTCATCATCTGCGCCGGCCAATGATTTAACTTTCACCCACATGGAACCCGCCCAAACTTTCAGCTTGGACTTCTTATTTCCATTCGCAGAGTTGAGGTCAGATACATTGAGCTCCGCATTGTCACCTAATGTAACATCAGCGTCTCCACTTGCTAAGTTAAGTGTTACCGAGGAGCTATCCCCTGTATAAACGGTATCGCCTTGGTTTAAGCTCATGCTCTCATATGCATCATACGTTTTGGAGCCGCCGCCTTTTTTAATCGTGACGTCTCCAGACAACGCTGAAATAATGGCAACCCGGACTGTTTTCGCATCCACGGGTCTTACCAACAGCACAGAAACTAAACTAAAAACTAAGCTAAAACTTAATAAGACTGATATAAATGATTTCTTGGTCATTCCCACTCCGCATGCCTCCCAGCAATTCTATTTCAAATGTCCGATAACTTCATAAACAGCAACCGGTTTTTCTTTCCCTTTTACTTTAATTTCACCAATGGATTCGATCTCAAAAAGACCTTTGACACGCTCATACGTCTGTTCACTAATTAAAATCTGCCCTGGCTTCGCATTAGATTCTAGTCGTGCTGATAAGTTAACCGTGTCTCCAATGGCCGTATAGTCCAACCTCAGATCTTCAGATCCGATGTTACCAACAACCGCAGGACCACTATTAATACCTAATCCGAATTTCACACCGATACCATAATTCTTAATCAATTTCTGCTCGAGAATATCGGCTTGAGACTTCATCTCAATCGCAGCACGTACGGCCATTTCAGGATGATTCTCATATTCAATCGGTGCACCAAACATCGCCATAACGCCATCACCAATGAATTTATCTAACGTACCATTGAACTTAAAGATTGCTTTCGTACAGACATCTAAATATTCATTTAACACTTGAATAACCTGCTCAGGCTCTAGTCGTTCCGACATCGGTGTAAATCCGCGAATATCCACGAATATCAATGAAATATCCTTACGGCTTCCGCCAAGCTTCACATCTTCACCTGACTGCAGAAGCTCATCCACAACGGTTTTTGAAACGAATCGACCGAAGATACCAGTAACCCGATTCCGTTCTTTTCGTTCTTCTAAATAATGGCTAACTAATGACCAAACATAGATCGTTACTAGTGCAAATTGAGGATACACCAATGGTAAGAACATAGAACCAATACTATAGAATCCTAACCATACAAGACCATATACCACGAAGATGCCTATGAAAATAAATAGTGCGGTCTTCCCGTTGAACTTTTCAAATAGAAATATAGCCAACAATGAAATAAGTAGAATAATCGCGATACCAGCCGATTTCGAAGCATCTTTAAAGAAAACACTTTCTAATAGGGTTTGAATCATATTGGCATGAATTTCAATCCCGAACATCTTGACCGAGGAGATCGGTGTTGGGTATTCATCCTGCATGGCCGTAACAAAAGGACCCACGAGCACAATACTGCCCTTCAGCGGCAGTGCTTTTGTACTATTAAGTACATCAACAAAGGATAGCAACTCATAACCTGTCGTCGCATCAACCTTTTGTCTTGGTTGTGTGAAGAACTCTGTTGTTACTTGATTTCTATCGTTCGTTGGTACGACTTCATTTCCACGTTTCCATTCTCCAGTAGCTGAATCACGCTTTACCTTTTCACTTTCATCCAAAACTAAATTCGCAAGAGCGACACTGAATGCTGGTATGTAAGCACCTTTCTCATCAGGCAAACCGACAGGAAGTTTACGAGCTTTGCCATCCTTATCAACAAATACATTGATATGGGCCATTTGATCTCTTTTGGTAGTTAGGGTTGAGGAGGGATAATCAATTCGCTCAGGAACTAGTTCGCCTGCTGACTGTTGTTTGGAGGGATAATTAATTTGAACTGGCAAAATAATATTGGAATACTTCGCTAGCACGTCAGCTAACGCTTTATCGTCTGCTGGATTCTTCGATGGCTCAGCAAGTACAACGTCGATCCCAATAGCAGCTGCACCTGATTGTTCTAATTTCTCTATGACTTGCGCATATGTACTTCGATCCCACGGAAACTTCCCGATGGCAGAAAGGGATTTTTCATCAATTTTAACAATCTTAATTCGATCATCCGGCTGACGCTCATCCACCGACTTAGCACCACGCAAAATATCTTGGAGAGGACCCTCGACAAAATAAAATAAACCGCTGGAGTTCACTGTGTAGAAATATGTCGAAAACACCATTAATAAGAGTCCTACTACTAAAGTCTTAATCCATTTCTTCTTACCCATATAATCCTCCCCGAGTTTACTAGTTTCATTGTAAGATGCTAGCTGCGAATTGGCAATAAATTGTTACAAATTTCACATTTATTCAACAAAAAAAGAGCCCGTTCCTTCTCAGGAAACGAGCTCTTTCGACATTCTGCGGTATTCCCGCAAAACGATTTTGTAATTATGATTAGCTAAAAGGTGAATCGGCAACTTTAATGGAGTCTGTTGGGCAGCCATCTTGAGCATCTTGTAGATCATCATATAGATCATCAGGAATTTCAGTAACCCCTTTGTTTCCATCACCTTCAAAAATCACTTCTGCCAAACCTTCATCATCGTAATCATAGATATCTGGAGCTGTAGCTCCGCAAGCGCCGCAAGCGATGCACGTATCTTTATCAACAAATGTATACTTAGCCATGTTTTCTACTCCTCCTCTAATTATCCTCATTGTAAAATATAATATAAATACGGACAAAGTTCAAACCTTAAAATTGACAATTCATGAAATACTGCTCAATAAAGTCTGCAATTCCACGGATATCATTCAAATTGAAGTGTGGAAGCATGAAATCATCTTCTAGAATTGTTAGGTCTGTCGCAACTGCAATCAGGCTTGCTGCCAATCCTTTAAGCAATTCTTTTTGTTCTATTGTACGATAAACCCCAATCTTTGGATGCTTTTCCCTCTTGAACCCTTCAATAAAAATATAATCAAGATGGGCGTACGCTACTAACTGCTCTTCCAAACTCGGTGTTTCCCTCTTCTCATAAATGTGTACCCCATTCGGAGAAAGTGTAACCACAACGTCGGCACCCATCTCGACAAAGATGGTGGAATCAGCACCTTGCGCTTCCTTATAGTGTCCATGGGCATCATGTTTCATTACAGCAATCTGATGACCGCGATGTTTAATTTCAACAATAAGTTTAGCTATTAGAGTCGTTTTCCCACTATTGGAAAATCCCGCGAAGCCCACACAATGAGCCATGATCCTCACTCTCCTGTATCTGTATGCAGAGGATTATTTCGCAAATGATCCATTTGCAAGGATGTCCCCCTTACTTTGTGATTTCGAATTAAGGAAGATGGGTCATCACTCATCATTCCTGCCGTAAGAATCACACCTTCTCCAAATTTATCACGCAGACCATCCATCACACGATTCAGATTCTCCCTGCGAGGCTGCTTCTCGTAATCAAATAAATCAAGTTGCACGTAGGATTCTTCCTTGGCAATCAGATTCTGCAAGGTGATTCCGAGGAGCCTAACAGGATTGCCGTCTTCCCATTGATGATCATACAATTGACAGGAGGTTCGATAAATATCATCCATATGTTCCGTCGGAGTAGGTAAGGTAAGTGATCTCGTAATCGTCCTCATATCAGGATCTCGGATCGTAATCTGAATTGTCGAAGTCATGAGCTCCTGCTTACGAAGCCTCCTCGCTACTTGATCGGCTAAATTAAGCAGAACACGATGAATTTCGGTACGATCCGTATAATCCCGCGGCAAAGTCGTCGTGTGTCCAATGGACTTACTCTGCTCTTGCTCCGGATTGACAACAGAAGGATCAATCCCGTTGGCCGAGCGCTTCAAGTGCGCACCCATGACTCCAAAGTGCTTGCTTAACAGCGCATCATCCGCAATAGCCAATTGCCCTAACGTTAGGATGCCAAGCCTCGTAAGCTTCTCCGCAGTTTTCTTCCCAATTCCATATAAATACTGGCACGGCTTATCCCAGAAAACGGTCGGCACATCACGAAGCCGCAATACCGTAATCCCATTAGGCTTCTTCATATCAGATCCCATTTTGGCTAGCAGCTTATTCGGCGCGACACCAATCGAACATGGTAATTTCAATTCTTGCAGAATTCTTCCTTGAATACTATTTGCAATGTCTAGTGGCGTACCAAATTGTTTGGAACCAGTGATATCTACAAAACATTCATCAATAGACATAGATTCTACCATCGGTGAATATCCATAGACTATCTGCATAAACCGCCTCGAGAAATTTCGATAGAGATCAAAGTCAGGTTTGATTAAAATGAGATCAGGACATATCTTCAACGCTTGCCTAACTTGCATGCCCGTCTTGATCCCTAGCTTGCGCGCTGCATATGATGAAGTAACGACGATCCCCTTACGCAGCTCTACACTACCAGCAACAGCAAGAGGCTTTCCCTTGTATAAGTCAGGCTCTACAGCTTCATGAACCGAACAATAGAATGCATTCATATCAATATGTAAAATGACTCTGCCTTGCTTGGGATAATGATGCTCTACGGACACCATATTCACTTCCTCCCAGTATGATTGAATCAGATTTCAGAGCCGTCTACTCGAGTGAAACACAACCAACTTGAGATGTCAAAAAAATAATCATTCAAGCTGAAGCCATTTTACGTTATGATGTCTTTAGCTGTACATTTATGTTATAATCGTAAATTATACATTAGCGCTTTAAAGCAAGCGAAACTACTCACATCAATTTCACCGAAGTCACTTTGCTAGCTTTTGAAGGAGGAACCCATGCCAACATCAGTCAAAATCTTCGATACCACCCTACGAGACGGAACCCAAGGAGAAGGTATCTCCCTATCCGTAGAGGATAAAATCAAAATTGCCCGTAAGCTCGATGAGCTCGGGGTTCATTATATTGAAGGCGGATGGCCAGGCAGCAACAGCAAAGATATCGAATTCTTTGAGCGGGCACGTACAATGACTTTCACAAATGCCAAAATTACTGCTTTTGGTAGCACAAGACGGAAAGATTCTCTTGCTGCAGATGACATTAACCTGAATAGACTCGTGGAATCCGGCGCGCAAGTCGCCACGATTTTCGGTAAGTCATGGGACTTTCATGTAACGACAGCTATTCAAACAACGCTAGAAGAGAATTTGAACATGATTTATGACTCCGTTCTCTTTTTGAAAAGCAGTGGCATGGAAGTCATTTATGATGCCGAGCATTTCTTCGATGGTTACAAGAATAATCCAGAATATGCACTGCAAACAATTAAGAAGGCACAAGACGCTGGCGCGGATTGGATTACGCTTTGTGATACAAATGGTGGATCGTTACCTAACGAAATTACGGCTATCGTGACGACAGTTACGCAACATGTCTCCACTCCAGTAGGCATACACGCTCACAATGATTGTGAATTAGGAGTTGCAAACTCTTTAGCTGCCGTACAAGCTGGCGCTAGACAAGTCCAAGGGACTATCAATGGCTACGGAGAGCGTTGTGGAAATGCTAACCTAAGCTCAATTATCCCCAACTTACAATTGAAATTAGGTTATGATGTCATCTCTTCGGATCAATTGAAGTCACTCACATCCGTTTCGAGATACATTAGTGAAATCGCCAACATGCATATGCCTGTTAACCAGCCTTATGTTGGTAACGCAGCATTCGCACACAAAGGCGGCATCCATGTCTCCGCGATCCTCAAGGATGCAAGTACGTATGAGCATACGAAACCTGAGTATGTAGGAAACAAACAACGCGTGCTTGTTTCCGAGCTTGCTGGTCAAAGCAACGTATTGGTCAAGGCTCAGGAGCTTAAATTAGATTTCAACAAAGAACACCAAAAAACCAAAGAGATCATCGAGAAAATTAAAGATATGGAACATCAAGGCTATCAATTCGAAGGCGCAGATGCTACGCTTGAGCTTCTGTTGCGTGAAGCCTTTGAAGGTCTTGAGGAAATTTTCACCTTAGAATCATTCAAGATGCTCGTTGAGAAAACAGCCAATCATTCTGTTGTCTCAGAAGCTATCGTCAAAGTGAAAGTACATGGTGAAACCATCTATACCGCGGCTGAAGGTAATGGTCCTGTCAATGCACTTGATAACGCCTTGCGGAAAGCACTCATTCAATACTATCCGGACATCAAGAATGTTCATCTTTCGGATTATAAAGTACGTGTATTGGATGAGAAAGATGCAACAGCTGGCAAGGTTCGCGTGCTTATGGAATCCACTGACTTTAACACGACATGGAACACACTCGGTGTTTCCAGCAACATTATAGAAGCTAGTTGGTATGCACTTGTTGACAGCTTACGTTATGCCCTCATCAGCAGAAAACGCGTGGAGCCAGCTAACAAAGAGCAACAAGAACGATTAGGTCTAGTCAACCATTGATCTTTATACGAAAAAGCTGCAAGAGCGGAAAGTGCTCTCTTGCAGCTTTTTTTGTCATTCTTCCTTCAGAAGACTCGCCATCTTCTTGTCGAGCTCCTTCGGTGAAAGCACATGAATAATTTCCCTGATAACGCCATTTTTATCAATAAGAAAGCTTGTAGGAATAGCGATAACGTTATAGGTATCGGCATTCGTTCCTTGTTTATCGAGCAGCACAGGAAATGGATACTGATAAGTGTCCACGAATTTTTTAATATTGTCCATTTTATCCCCGGGCGTCACGTTCACCGCATAAAGATCGAATTTCCCCTCATATTTCTTATACAAATTCACAAGATCAGGCGCTTCTTCCTCACAAGGACCACACCAGGATGCCCAGAAGTTGACAAACATTGGCTTTTCACGAGGCCCGCCTACCGAATAGTCCTTCCCATCCAACCCTTGTAAGGTAAATGATGGAGCTAAGAAATTCACCTTTGCCGCTTGCTCACTTGGCATCAGGGTTTGTTTATCTTCATTACGTACATTTTGATAAATCGCAAAGCCCGCCAATAACACGACGAAAGCGATCACGATGAGATTCTTCTTCACAGTATCAACCTCCACTCCCTCTATATTATCTCCAAATTAGCGAAAATTCCAACATCACAATCCCGAAGTATGCTTTCACCCTATTAGGGAAAAGTAAACGTACTCTTTGCAATGAAAGGAACTAGTGAAATGAAACAAGCTGCCGCGAAAACGAGAGGTAAAAATCCGCTAAATAAAATGAGAATTTACGAGCATGAAGAAGAAGCCGCATCTAATAATAAAAAGACAAACACGAACGAGAAAGGAAGCGTTTGGCAGTACCTCGCACTTGCCTCCATTCCCTTGGTGCTTGTCCTTGGCAATTCCATGCTTGTCCCGATTCTGCCAGATTTGCAAGAGAAAATGAACATCTCACGCTTCCAAAGTTCACTCATCATCACCTTATTCTCATTGACTGCGGGCCTTATCATTCCGATATCCGGTTATTTATCTGATCGTTTCACTCGCAAATCTGTTATTATCCCCTCACTTATCGTGTACGGTGCTGCAGGGGTTCTAGCAGGGCTTGGCGCCGTCTGGAACTCTTACCCTATCCTTATAGCTTCCAGAACCGTACAAGGCCTTGGAGCAGCGGGTACAGCCTCTATTGCCATGGCACTTGTTGCCGATATTTACAAGGGACCCAAGGCCAGCAAAGCCCTCGGACTCATCGAAGCTTCCAACGGAATCGGCAAAGTTGTGAGTCCTATTCTAGGTTCTCTATTAGCGCTAATTATTTGGTTTGCGCCTTTTTTTGCTTTTCCACTTTTTTGTTTACTCGCTCTGCTCGCAGTTATATTCATGATCAAAGAACCCGCCAAAGAGAAAGAAGCTGAAACACTTAAGCTCTATTTGAAGCAAATCAGAACCATTCTAAAAAGTAAAGGTCATTGGCTAATTCCCGCCTTCATAGCAGGTTCGATCACCTTATTTATACTATTTGGCGTGCTTTTCTACCTCTCACAGATTTTGGAAGAAAAGCCCTACAACATCGAAGGCGTACGCAAAGGTCTTATCCTTGCAATCCCGTTGCTCTGCCTCGTCATCACCTCTTATACCACTGGGGCGAAAATCAAACAAAATGGCAAGCTCATGCGCTGGCTCATGAATATCGGACTTATAACCATGGTTGTATCCCTTGCCTTGGCTACATTTCTAAACGGGAACCTATATGTCTTTATTGGCTTATTGTCGCTCAGCGGGATAGGGACAGGACTCCTGCTCCCATGCCTAAACACACTCATTACCGGATCGGTAGAGCGTGAGCAACGCGGGATGATTACTTCCCTCTATAATAGTTTACGATTTATTGGAGTCGCCTTCGGCCCTCCGCTATTTGGTTGGCTCATGAGTATCTCTCATAAAACACTCTTTATCACTGTTGCCTCTTTATCACTTATTATGTTAGCTTTGGTGTTTTTCTTCATCAAACCCAAAGCAGAATTACAAAAACAAACATGATATACTAACCTCATGTCCATGCCATGTGAGGGAGTGAACGCAAGTGAGCATACATTTATCAAAAAAATCATATGACGAAATGATCTCACACAGCATACGCTCACTCCCTAACGAAGCATGTGGCATCCTTATACAGGAAGCTTCTTTCTCATCGACAGATGAGTTACATATCCACACATTTATCCCTCTTCCTAATCACGCGGCGCATCCAACACAGCAATTTGTCATCCATCCCATCGACATGATCCCCTACCTAACTGATCAACGTCGTACGATCGTCGGGATTTTTCATTCCCACCCCACAGCCGCATCAACCCCCTCTGCCGAGGACCTCTTAACGCTCTGGCACACCATTCCAACCTACTGGATCCTTTCCCTGCAACACGAAGAGAAACCTGACCTCAAGGTCTATTCCCTAAAAAAAACCACCACTACCGCATATCACAAACTTTCGTTTGTCATCGGTCAATGATGGCTTAATAAAGCATATAAATCACCTAATGTGTCTACATCTCTCGCTCTTATTTCTTCCATAAATCTGGACCATAATTGCGCTGTCATAAGGGCATCTTCCAGAGCATGATGTCTCACGGTAACCGGGATGTCGTAAGCATGCAGTAGAGAATCTAAACCCAGATTTTTTCGTTTGGGCATGAGCCATTTCGCGATCATCATAATATCTAAAACCCGATGGGATAAGCTAACTTTTGACGTACGCCACAAGGCCGAGTTCAAAAAACTTTTATCATGTCCAATGGCATGAGCCACTAAGATTTTTTGCTGAACAAATTCTAAAAAATCACTTAAAACGCCGATTAAATCAGGTGCGTCGCCAGCCATTTCGTTCGTAATACCCGTTAACTTTATGATTTCATCTGGAATTTTACGTTTGGGGTTCACCATTTTATAGAAGGTATCTTGCGTCTGCACTTCACCACCAATAACAGAGACAGCGCCGAACGAGATAATCTCGTCACCATTATACGGAGAGAAGCCTGTCGTTTCAAGATCAAACACCACGATCTCCATCGCGTGCAGAGGAATTTCAAATAGAGAATCTTTTCGTTGCTCTTTCAGCATCGACCGAATAAAGGCCATTTGTTGCGCACTTTGCGCATCAAACATCGAAGTTAAAGCTGGCGTTAAACCACCCATCTTATATAAATGCCACATACGACCTGCCGGACGCATATCCTTCACGCGAGTCACCTCTCCCTGCCAATGAAACGTGATTTCCGATTCCGATAGTTCTAACCTTTTTCTCTCTCTATGTGTGAGCCTATGGATTTACCGACATACTTCTGCAACTGTATTCCCGTTCGTAAACATTGCTTTAATTGCATGCGAATCTCTTTGTTAAGTTGATCTGCCGTAAGTTTACCTCTTGTCGTATATTTCTCTTCATCTAATTGGAAAGGCGTGCTATCTCTTAACTTTAAAGCAATAGAAAAAGCCATTTCCCAATCATTGGCTAGCTCTTCGGATACAATCCCCTTCACCTTTAACTGCTTAATTCGTTCTATCGTAGAAGTGGCCAAAATTCCTGCTTGAATAGCAAGCAGCCGAATCCCATTGACAATCGGAATATAAGCACCATATTTGATATCAAATCCGCCTGCATCTTCACCGTAACGTTCTGTAATTAAATGACTGAATATACCCAACGAAATTTTGTGATGCAACGTGTTCGACAACAAATATTTCAAAAGTCCCGGATGTTCCTGAACATAATCAAGAAACAATTGTTTCAACTTCGTCACTAATAGCTCTGAACCATAGATACAACGCATATCCGCCAGAATGAGAAGATAGCGCACATTTTCCCAATCAGGTTCCTTAAACCAGCCGTTCATCATATTCTTATATCCTTGCAGCGACTTACGCCATTGCGGATTACTCGATATGACATTCCCTTCACAAGGAGGATAACCCAACACATCCAAACCGCGAATGATATATGAGGCAAGCATATCGAAATAAAGATCTAATTCATCTTGCGTATGCGTTTCACAATCACCATAAATGAGTCCGTTGTCCTGATCGCTCCACAGCGTCTGTTCTCTTCTGCCACCACTGCCTAATAAGATAAAAGCATACGCAACAGGCGGCTTACCGTACCCTTCATCCTCAAGCAAATGTTCAGCAATCTGAGTCGTTCTTTGAATCAACGCGTCATGCACTTGATTGATTTGCTGCCCCAATTCAGATGTATAGGGAAAAAGGAGATGCTCCCGAAACATCTCATGCACCTGATCTCTGGTTATTCGCATCTCTTCGAATTGCTCCGACTGATAAATGCGTTCCAGGATCCGTTCCATTGAGAGATGATTCATGTTGCATCCCCTTTGCTCTAGTAGAAAGTATATGTGTTGTTAAACGGACACGCCGTTTTGAGCTGCTTTTTTCATTTGTTCAGGATATCCGTATGAACCATGCTCGGAAAGATCCAGACCAATGATTTCTTCTTCTTCAGTAACACGAAGGCCAATTGTAGCTTTAAGAATACCAAGAATAATGAAGGAAAGAACAAGTACGAATGCCAAAGCTCCAGCAAGACCAAGTGCTTGAACTCCTAATTGGTGGAAACCACCGCCGTAGAATAAACCTGCACCACCAACACCTACTTTAGCCGAAAGCTCAGGCGTTGCGAACAAGCCAGTGGAAAGTGTACCCCAGATACCAGCGATACCGTGTACAGAGAAGGCATAGATCGGATCGTCGATTCCAGCTCTTTCGAACCATTGTGCAGTGAAGAATGTTACGATACCCGCTACTGCACCAATAACGATTGCAGCCCAAGCTTCTACGAACGCACATGCTGCAGTGATAGCAACAAGCGCAGCCAGAACACCATTCAACATACTAGGAATATCCGCTTTACCGAAGTACATCCAAGAGATAATCAATGCAGCTACAGCACCTGCCGCAGCAGCCATATTCGTTGTCAATGCGATGTAACCAAAGAAACCATCATTCATTGCGCTAAGCGTACTACCAGGGTTAAATCCGAACCAGCCGATCCATAGGATGATTACACCAAGAACAGACAATACTTGGTTATGACCTGGAATCAAGTTAGGTGTTTTGTCTTTATTATATTTGCCAATACGTGGTTTAAGCAAGATAGTTGCTACTAAGGCAGCTGTCGCACCTTGTAAGTGAACAACGGTTGAACCCGCGAAATCTTGCATACCCAATTTAGCCAACCAGCCGCCGCCCCATACCCAGTGCGCTACGATTGGATAGATAACAACTGTGAACAAAATTCCGAATATGAAGTAAACCGGAAGCTTCGCTCTCTCTGCAAATCCGCCCCATGCGATAGCAAGAGATACACCAGCGAATGCTAGTTGGAACAAGAATTTGATACCGATTGGCACATCAGAGAAGGAAAGAGATCCGAATGCTGCTGCAGCTTGATCTTCTAAACCTGTTACGAAAAAGCCCGTTTCTCCGAAGAATGCATTTCCATCACCGAAGGCGAAACCAAATCCTACAGCCCAGAATGCAATGGCACATAATCCGAAAGTTAAAATCGTTTTACCGGCTACGTGACCGGCATTTTTCATTCTAGTTGACCCCGCTTCTAAAAGTGCAAAACCAGCTTGCATGAAGATGACTAAGATTGCTGCCAACATTACCCATACTGCATCAATTGCACTCTGTAGTTGTGGTGCTGTCGCCTCATCCGCTGCAAATGCGAGTGTAGGGAACAGTAATGACATAACGCCGAAAGCTAACAACAATTTCTTAACCATACGACCACTTCCTTTAATGTTAGATTAAGTAACATGTAATGAAACTCTTAATGTCATTATATACAGGATATTTGGGTTTGACAATAGGATTTTCGTTAATATATTGAAAAAAGCGAAAAATAACCTGACATGAAACAGGCATAATTCGTGTTTCGACTCATAAGTGTTCACAAAACACCTTTTTTACACCAATATCCAATGTCAGCTTTCCGAAGCATCACGTTTGACTGTACGGTTTAATATCAGGTATCATGTTTATATAGAAGAAAGAAATTTAAACCATTGGAGTAGAGGTGAATTTAACATGGGGAATGAGAAGCTTTATAAAATCGGAGAGCTCGCCAAGCTTGCTGATGTCAGCCCTCGAACCATTGATTACTACACCAAGCTGAGCTTAATCGAACCTGAAAGAAGATCCGATACGAACTATCGTCTGTACAGTGATGAAACTTTGCACCGACTGAGGCGTATTGAAACAATGAAGAACGAGAAATATACCTTAGAGGAAATCAAAGTCAACTTACAGCAATGGAGTAAAGTGACCTCCGATGATACTGTGACAGATAAGCTTACATCCCTTCAGTTGCATCTCGAACAATTAATGAAGGAAGCTAAAGAACTCAGCCCACTTGTTCAGCAATTGAAGCCTAAGCAGTTGAAAAAGCTGTATCATATTCTGACACAACCGACCGCAGCCTGCATCGAAGCACTTATTGTCCTTTTAGGTAAAAATCCGTTCTCATAATTGAAATACGGAGGAATGCCCTATGTTTTTTCACCCAATGGATTTCCTAATTATTATTGCATTCGGCCTCTCTATGTGGGCTTCATTCCGAGTGCGAGGAACTTTTAACAAATGGTCTAACGTACCTGTCTACTCACGCATGACTGGCGCCGAAGCCGCAAGACGAATGTTAGATGCTAATGGCCTTTACGATGTACCCGTCGAAGCTGTACCTGGGACATTAACAGACCACTACGATCCAATGGCTCGAACCGTACGTCTGTCGGAGCCTGTTTACTTCCAGAGCTCAATCTCAGCTGTATCAGTTGCCTGTCACGAAGTAGGTCACGCTATTCAGCACCAAGTCCATTACCCTATGCTCGTCGCAAGACACAAGATGTTCCCAGTCGTTAATTTCGCCTCTGGCGTTGCTCCCATCCTGATCCTAGCGGGTTTCTTTTTTCAAAGTATCCCTTGGTTATTGGAAATCGGAATTATCTTCTTCGCGGTAGCCGTTGCTTTTCAATTAGTAACGTTACCTGTTGAATTTAACGCGAGTAACCGAGCACGTAATGAAATGGTGGCACAAGGCTTCATCTCTAATGAAGAAGAACGTGGCGTGGCTAAGGTTTTGAATGCTGCCGCACTTACTTATGTAGCCGCTGCATTGATCTCTGTACTCGAGCTTCTAAAGTACATTATGATTTTCAATGGTCGCAATAACGATGATTAATAAAAGAAAAAGCTCCCCCTTCAGGTTCTTCACGACCTGTTGGGAGAGCTTTTCTCATTTAAAATACTCATATAAGAAACGCCTAAACACTTCAGCCACCAGAGGCAGCTTCACATCCTTGCGACAAATCAAACCAACTGTCCTTGTAACTTGAGGATCTGTTACTCGTATTTTGACAGGCTGTGTTTGCCCACTTTCCAATAAGGCCATCGCCGGAAGTAAGCTTACCCCCATACCCGCGGCAACAAGCCCGCGAATCGTATCCGTTTCCTCACCTTCAAACTCAATCTTAGGCACAAAGCCTGCCTTCTGGCACGCATCCATCACGATCGTTCGAAGCGTATACTCTTCACTAAACATTACGAAAGGTTCATTCTTCAACTGCTCAAGGCGAATTGACGTATAGTCTGCCAGAATATGATTGGAAGGAATGATAGCATACAACTCTTCTGTCAATAAAATTTCACCTGTCACGTGTTCGTGGGATTCCGGAAAGGGTGATATAAAAGCGAGATCAATCTCCCCTCTCGAAACATCACGAATTAATGATGTGTATGTACCTTGACGCAGTCTAAACTTCACATTCGGATGATTTTTTTTAAATGCCGCAACTACAGCAGGTAGTAAATTGATAACTAGACTATGTGGAAATCCAATACGAATCTCGCCAGCCTCTGGATCAAGAAACTCATGTATTTCGCCCACCGCACGTTCTAAATCCGTAAGAATACCTTCTACTCGACTTAAAAATAAATGCCCCACCGAGGTCAGGTGTAAATTGCGCCCCTTTTGAACAAATAAATCAACCCCGAGTTCCTCTTCCAGCAAATGAATTTGCCGACTAACTGCAGACTGCGCTACATGCAGCTCTTCCGCCGCCTGTGTCACGTGCTGCTTCCTAGCAACCTTAACAAAATATTGCAATTGTCTTAATTCCACGTGAGTAAATCCCCCGACTTAACTTCATGATGAAGAAACGAATCTCGTTCTTTGACTCCGATTATAGCTCGATAGTAACGATTGGACAACTTATCTGCAAAAAGCTTATAATAAGTGAGTTGTTATTTAGCATGGATAATAAAGGAGGAAATCATTCAATGGCACAAGAACGTACTGGTGTAGCTACCCTGAAAAGCAATCCTATCACTTTGGTAGGACCCGAAATTAAAGTAGGTGACAAAGCACCTGATTTCAAAGTTAACAAAGATTTGATGACACAAGTATCACTTGCTGATTACGCAGGTAAAGTGAAATTGATCTCCGTTGTTCCTTCCTTAGATACAGGCGTTTGTGATGCACAAACACGTCGTTTCAATGAAGAAGCAGCTGGCCTAGGCGACAATGTTGCTGTACTTACAATCAGCGTAGATCTTCCTTTCGCACAAGCTCGCTGGTGTGGCGCTGCAGGTATCGACAAAGTAATCACATTATCCGATTACAAAACAAAATCCTTTGGTGAAGCTTACGGCGTATTGATCAAAGAAATTCAATTGGATATGCGCGCTATTTTCGTAATCGACGCTAATGACACTGTTCAATACGTTGAGTACCTTGGCGAAATGACAGCTCACCCTAACTATGAAGCAGCTGTAGAAGCTGTTAAAAAATTAGTTTAATCCACACAAATAAAACAGCAAGGAGGCCAAGCTTCCCTGCTGTTTTTGTTATCCATCAATTTTATATGAAGCAAGCTTACGATCTAATTGTTTATAAATATCTAATATTGTACGATAATTGGATCCAAGATCCCCCATTGAACCACGTGAAGCCGAATAGATATCAACAGCCGTTTTCACAGGATTAATCGCGAATAAGGTCAATGTTACGTCTTGGGTTCTTCCAGTAACCGTTTTGCGCTCAGCAAGGATTTCTCCTACGTTCGGGACCTCATGTAATAGCTTGTAACCTGGTGTTTTCTTTAAAACAGCCGTTACCTCTTCCCAAACTTGCTCCTTCGGCAGCTTAAAATATCTAGTTTTAAGTAAAGGATCTCTAGCTTTTTCCCCTGTCGTTTCATGACTACGTACTAATCCGATTAAAGTTCTCTTTAGCAAAAGCCCTTTCCCCCTTCAATGAAGTGCATGTAGACCACTTGCCATTTCAACACTATTCTCTATAATACCATTGATTAGGCTTTAGAAAAAGAGGTAAATGAAAAATCGAGGGATTTCTCCCCCGATTTTAGCTTAGCATATCTTCCTTTATCCAAAAAATGTCGTATATAGCAAATAAGCGTTTAATCCCGCGATTAAAATGGCCACAAACCAACTCAATACCGCCATCCATTTCGGGATCACGAGCACACCCATCTTTTTACGATCTGAAGTAAAAGTCACGAGCGGGATCACAGCAAAAGATAATTGTAAGGACAAAATAACCTGACTGAGAATGAGTAAATCTGTTGCTCCGCTTTCTCCATAAATACCAATCACGATGACCGCAGGTATAATGGCAATTAACCTAGTAATCAACCGGCGCAGCCAAGGTGTTAGACGAATATTCAGAAATCCTTCCATGACGATCTGACCGGCCAGTGTACCGGTAAGCGTTGAGTTCTGACCGGATGCTAAGAGTGCAACGGCGAACAATATACTTGCTGCACCTGTACCTAACATAGGTCCAAGGAGATGATAGGCATCTTGAATTTCCGCAACTTCTTTCCCAGCTGAATGAAAAGCTGCGGCCGAAAGAATGAGAATCGCCGCGTTTACGAATAACGCTAGCATCAGGGCAACTGTTGTATCAATGGTTGAGAATTTGATCGCTTCACGTTTAGCTTCAATCGTAGGTTCGATTTTACGCGTCTGAACGATGGATGAGTGCAAATACAAATTATGAGGCATGACCGTCGCACCTAGAATACCTAGGGCAATATATAACATGGCTGGATTCGTTACAATTTCAGTTGTTGGAATGAACCCTGCAGCTACAGCTGCAAATTCAGGTCGGGAGAAAATAAGCTCCATAATAAAACAAACCATAATAAGAGCAATTAAGCTAATAACCATCGCTTCAATATAACGAAAGCCCTTCTTCTGCAGCATAAGCACCAGAATGACATCTAATGCCGTCAGAATCACCCCATAGATGAGCGGCAACCCGAATAGTAACTGCAAAGCAATCGCGGCGCCGATGACTTCAGCTAGATCACAAGCAGCAATCGCAAGCTCACATAGAAACCAAAGCACATAAGAAACGGGCTTACTATAATGATCACGGCAAGCTTGCGCCAAATCTCGACCTGTTACAATACCCAATCGACCAGACAAAGCCTGCAAAAGTATGGCCATTAGATTCGAAATTAAAATGACCGAAAGCAGTGTATATCCAAATTGGGAACCGCCTGCCAAGTCAGTCGCCCAGTTTCCGGGGTCCATATAACCGACAGCTACCAGATATCCTGGCCCCACGAAGGCAAGCAGCTTTCGGAAAAATCCAGCTTTTTTAGGGACTTTCATACTATGATGAACTTCAGGTAGACTTGGCGTAGAAGAATCTTTTCGCCATCCATTCGGTTCTTGATCCGGTTTTTTGATTGCAATTTCCATAGCTTAACCCTTCTTTCGCAAGACCAATAATGTTGTTCTAGGGAAACTTTTATATGTAGTATACTACATAACCCCATTTTATGCTACAGGTAAACATTTATGTTCCACCGAAATTATTTTTCCCTAGGGAAAGTTTTGAGACAAGTTTTTCCACATTATAAGTGTGAGTAGAACCATTCTTTTAAGCATACCCTGCTCAGCAAAAATTCATAGGAATAATCGACTGGAAAAGAAGGATATTTGAAAGCATGGGCGAATACATTGAATAAGTTATCTTTGTATATTCAATAAACAAACAAAGAATATCGAAGCAATGACCCTAATTCATTATAAAAAGGATGATCTCATCATGGCTTATTTTATGGGTTTAGATTTAGGTACTTCTGCCATTAAATGCATTCTAGTGGATGAAGCTGGTACGGTTATCGGCTCACATTCTGCCCAATATCCGCTGCAACAACCACATCCAGGTTGGGCTGAGCAGCATCCTGAAGATTGGTGGAATGCCACGATTGCAGGCATACAAGGGCTCTTGGCTAGCACGGGCGTGTCGAGCGATGCTGTAGCTGGTATTGGCTTCTCCGGCCAGATGCACGGGTCGGTCTTCCTCGACGAGGCGCAGCAGGTCATCCGGCCTGCGCTGCTCTGGTGCGATCAGCGCACCGCGGAGCAATGCGCTTACATCG
The DNA here is from genome assembly GCF_964253335.1 of Paenibacillus sp. LjRoot56. Lineage (NCBI taxonomy): Bacteria > Bacillati > Bacillota > Bacilli > Caryophanales > Paenibacillaceae > Paenibacillus > Paenibacillus sp. LjRoot56. Next base: position 2,754,892 of record NZ_CAXURV020000001.1, on the reverse strand, counting down.
AGGCGACCGTCGGCGAAGCCGAGCTCGGTCGCCTCACAGGCAATCGGGCGCTGACCGGCTTCACCGCGCCCAAGCTCCTCTGGCTCCGGCAGCATGAGCCGGAGCACTACGCCCGCGTTCGGCATCTGTTGCTGCCGAAGGACTACGTCAGGCTGCGCCTGACGGGTGCGTTCGGCATGGATATGGCCGACGCCAGTGGCACGCTGCTGCTCGATGTAGCCAATCGCAGCTGGTCTCAAACCGTCGCTGAGCGGTTAGAGATCCCGCTCGAGTGGCTGCCGCCGCTCTATGAGTCCGGCGACATTGCCGGGCACCTGCTGCCAGAGGCAGCAGCGCTCACCGGCTTAGCCCCAGGCACGCCGATCGTTGTCGGCGGTGGCGACCAAGCTTGCGGCGCCGTTGGTGTTGGCGTCGTCCGCCAAGGCATCGCCTCGGTGGCGCTCGGCACTTCTGGTGTCGTCTTCGTCCATGACGACACCTACCAAGTTGATGAAGCGTACCGCCTTCATTCCTTCTGTCACGGCGTGCCGGGCAAGTGGCACCGCATGGGCGTTATGCTCGCGGCTGGCGGCTCATTCCAGTGGTGGCGCAATCACTTTGCCAGTGAAGAGCTTGCACGCGCTGAGCAAGAAGGCAAAGATGTGTATGAAATTCTGACAGCAGAAGCTGCTACAGCACCACTTGGTAGTGAAGGTTTGTTGTTCCTTCCTTATTTATCCGGGGAACGTACGCCACATCCAGATCCGAAAGCACGCGGTGCCTTCATCGGGCTTAATCTAAGACATGAAAAAGCACATTTGACCCGCGCTGTACTTGAAGGTATCACCTTTGGACTTCGTGATTCTATGGAATTGATTCGTGAATCCGGGATCGAAGTTACGGAGCTTCGTGTAAATGGGGGCGGAGCTAGAAGTCCTTTCTGGCGTCAAATGATCGCTGACATTTTCGGAATTCCCGTCGTGACGGTCAATTCAACGGATGGCCCTGCGTATGGCGCAGCAATCATGGCTGCATCCGGCGTACTTCAAGTTGATATTACGAAATTATGCGAAGATTGGATTGAAGTCACTGATCGTGTAGAACCTAATCCAGCTAACCAACTCAAATATGAAGCGTACTATAAAGTGTATCGCAGCCTTTACCCTACATTACAAAGCACGTTCCACCAATTGACTGATTTAGCAGATACAATCAACTAAGCCGCCCTTCTTGGACGGACTCGTTTAGCTTGAACCCCCTCCTCTCGAAACAATAAAAAAAAGGTTGAGCAGGCATGATGCCTGTTCAACCTCTTTTTTATTCGAAGAAACCCGCCTATGCCGTCCGGTTTTGGTGCTTCAAACCCGCTCTCGCAGGTGGGTGTCCGCAGACGTGTATTTGAGGTCCCCTTTCGAGGGCATGTCAGCCACACTTCAATATAGGTCTCCCTAGAAACAGTCATTGGTTTAAAACAACTTAAAACCGTTACGAGCATCGCAGATTTCTTCTGTTTTCTTATTATAGATCCTACCTCGCTGATAATCAACTGGAAGGATTAATCTTTAGTCTTGTCATTCTCATCTTTTTTATGCAAGCTAATCGGAGATTCATTAACTTCGCTCTCACTCGCTTCATCATTGCCTTCTTCAGCTGCTTCGGCTTCAGCAAGCCGCTGCTGTTCCTTCTCTTCCAGCTCCTGTTGTTTCGTCTGAAGCTTCGTAAAGCTTCGGTTAAACTGCCAGAAGGAGAACGTTGCAACAATTGCACCCATGAAGAACACAACTAAGAAGAAATTGAACTTCGTTAAGCAAATATAAACAATAACACCATTACAAATGAGCAATACAACCGAATTGATGGGATTGCCAATTGTAATTAAAATTGAATTTTTAACAATTTGAAAAATCTTCATGTGCAAATGAACGATAATGGAGAAGAAATTAAACAAAGCAATAATCATGATCACGGTGAAAGCAATAAAAAGAACGGCTAGCACTTTCAACGAGCTGCCTTGCTTCAAATAGAAGAAATAGTTCACAGCAATAATAACGAAGATTAATACAAAGAATATACCGCCAAGCATACTTTGCAAATAGTTTTCTTTGTATCCACGGAAAAATGTTTTTAACAACGGAACATCTTCTTCTCCAGTCACCCATTTCCTAGCCACCGCAAACATAGCTGTTGTCGCAGGAAATAAAGTAAACGGTGCCAAAATTGCAAGAATCGGCAGCGTAGCTTTCAAAGCGTCCGGCGTTTGACTCACTAACCCCATAAAGAGGAAAAAGAATACCGGAATCGAACAAAGCATCCAAAGTAAATTGATAACGGATAACCGCATAATCCACTCCGATATTCTGTACAGTCCTCCCATAACTCCCTTAAACTCCAAAACTGCTTCCTCCTTAGCGTTTCCTTCAGGAAACTTTCTACGTTGTTAACTGCTGACATGATGATAGCATGTCTTAATTGTATATATACTCAATTATAGCCTATTTTTCATCATATAGGTAGCCGTCTAGTCGTTATAGGTTCTTTTACATAATATAGTATTGTCTAATCGTACCACCAATCATTATTCAGGAGGTTGATACCATGTCTCATCCAGTTGGAACATCCGCAGGTGCTATTTTGGTGCTTTTCATTTTGTTAGTTATCATCACTAGCTCATTTGTTATTTAATCCATATACAACTTGAAAAAGGCGGAGATCCTTAGGATCTCCGCCTTTTTAGTGCTGTAACTTATTTATTTACAAGTGTATCTTCACTTTTGCGCGGCGCTCTGGAACGATCACGATTTCCGGAGTTGTTGCTTCCGTATTCGCGGTTTCTCGAAGTTGAGCTGCTTCCGCCTTCTCTGTTTGAACCGTAATCTCTGCTATCCTTACGCGGGTAACGTGAGCCACCGCTTGAGGAATTGCCTGATCCTGAACCTGATCCACCGTAACCGCCGCCACCTTGACGACGATCGCTTGAACCTGATCCTGAACCGTATCCACCGCCAACACGTCTACCGGAGCTGCGAACATCGAATTTTTTCTTTCTTGCACGAATCGGATCTTCTGGTGTCAATTCGATATTTAGATCTTTCTTGTCACCTGTAAGAAGCTTCATCGCTGCTGCAAGCAAGTTAACGGAATCGTATTGCTCAAGCATTTGAATAGCTAGGCCTTTAAATTCGGAATGCTCTTCTTTTTGAAGCATATCCAAAATACGCTCAGCTGTCATTTTTTGCTTACCTTCTACCGCTTCTGCTACGCTTGGCAAAGGTTTTTTGTTGATTTTATGGCGTGTAACCTTCTCAATAAAGTGAAGGTGATCGATTTCTCGTGGCGTTACGAAAGTCCAAGCAGTACCTTCTTTACCTGCACGACCTGTACGACCGATACGGTGAACGTAGCTCTCTGGATCTTGCGGAAGGTCAAAGTTGATAACGTGAGTAACACCAGATACATCTAGTCCACGTGCAGCAACGTCAGTTGCTACTAGAACATCAATACTGCCATCACGGAATTTTCTCATAACATTATCACGTTGATTTTGGGACAAGTCACCATGAAGTCCTTCAGCAGCATAACCTCTTTTTTGAAGAGCTTCTGCCAACTCATCTACCCGACGCTTCGTGCGTCCGAAAATAATTGCTAGGTCTGGTGCTTCCATGTCGATCAAACGGCTAAGTGCTTCAAACTTTTGTTTCTCATGCAATTCAATGTAAGCTTGCTCGATCAAAGGAGCGCTCACTTGTTTCGGGATTACCGAAACGTGCTCTGGATTAGTAAGGAATTGTTGAGCCAATTTCTGAATGTTAGTCGGCATAGTTGCAGAGAACAACATTGTGTGACGTTCTGCTGGAACTAATTTAAGAATAGATTGGATATCATCCATGAAGCCCATATCAAGCATTTCATCCGCTTCATCCAAAATAACTGTTTGAACATCATCAAGCTTGATTGTTTTGCGGTTAATATGGTCAAGAAGACGTCCTGGTGTTCCGATAATGATTTGTGGTTTCTTTTTCAATGCGCGGATTTGTTTAACGATATCCTGTCCACCGTAAATTGGCAAAGAACGAATGCCTTTGAAACGACCGAGTTTTTCAATCTCTTCCGCAACCTGAATGGCAAGTTCCCGTGTTGGACACATGATTAGAGCCGAAATGCGCTCTTCTTTTACATTGATTTTGTTAACTAGCGGAATACCGAATGCTGCCGTTTTCCCAGTTCCTGTTTGTGCTTGCCCGATCAAATCACGGCCATCCATCGCCAATGGTATTGTTTTCTCTTGAATTGGTGTGGACTCTTCAAAGCCCATTTCCGTAATCGCACGTAGTACCGATGCGTCTAAACCAAACTCCTGAAATGTTTTCAAATAAATTCAATCTCCTTTTGTACAGGGCAGGCTAATGCCTTGTATCTTTTTTACCCTTAAGTACGACTTCCTATCCGTCTCTATAGTTTCTTGGTGGAATACACTTTCGATTCGTCATCTTCCATGATCCAACTGGCCGCCCTTAAGAACATCTAAAATATTATAGCACAGGTGATACACACATTGCCAGTGGCTACTTTTAACGACTCGAACGAAACCGAATGAATAAGCAACTCGTATTAAAGGGGAGAACAATAAAACGGAATCGTACAGAGGAGAGTTTCTATGTCCATATTTAAACGTGTCAGCAACATTCTTCGCAGTAACAAGGAGCAGCAACCTAATGCCGCATCCGTCGGTAATCCGCTAGAAGTCGCGCGTGTTGGCGATATTGTCAATGTAGACTTAGAGGAATATGTCATCTCCGGTAAAGTCATATATTTTGACCGCGGCTTTGAGCCGCATCGCTATGCTTATTATCTACAAAGCGGTAAAAATATTCAGTGCTTGATTGTGGAAAAAGGCAGAACCTATGATTGCTTCTTATGTAGTTTTATTGAGGGAGCTCTAGATGATCCCAATGATGTGCCTACTCGATTAGAGTTGGACGGAGATGTCACTTTCGATCTGGAATTTCATCGCAACGACGTCTCACGAACAGAAGGAAACACTGATTTCCGCAGCGGCGATGATATCATCTTCTGGCGTTATTTCGGACCGGACCAGCGCTTCTTTTTCCTTCAATGGCAGGATGGTAAATTCGTTGCCCTAGAAGGCGAGCGCACACCAGGCAATCAAATTAAATTTTTGAGAAATTTTTGATATCGACACTGATGACGTTATAGCTATGTTATCATGGAAGCATGTTTCGGAAACACCCTGAAAGGAGGACTACCAGACAATGAAGAAATGGACTTCATGGCTTTCCTTCATACTTATTATCGCTCTTCTTACCGCATGTGGCGCAGATGCCGGACGTTATATTAAGGATGAATATCCGTTAGTAAGCGTTGATGGCAAGGGAACCACGGTGTCTAAGGTTTACTCAGTTGAAGGCAAGAATGTACCCACAGTTGCGAATGAACTGGCTGCCAAAGAAACCCCCAAAGAGAAGAGTAAGGAATCTGAGGATCAGATGTTCCTTGTGTATAAGGACAAGGTTATCAATATCCAGAAAGATCCAAGTGATAGTAAGAATACATTAGTCCAACTCGATAGCATTGAATATGCCAAGAGCCATTATGACTCCTCCTTCTTACAAGGCTATTTAACCGCCTCGCTGCTTCAATCTATATTTGGTGGCGGTTGGAATAACAATAGAGGATCTTCTTATGACTACCGCGGCTACACAAAGACGCCGAATTATAAGGCAACAACACCGACTACAGGTTCAACCAAGGAGACGAAGCCAACTACATCCGATCGAACGGGTGGTTTCACGAGTGGTGCAGCAAATCCAAGCTCTGGAAGCTCCTCAACGGCGCGTAAGAATGATGGTTCAACTCCTAATAAAGTAACGAAGCCAACAACTAGTAAACCGAGTACGAGCAAACCAAGTACGACCAAGAAAACCGGCTCCTTCAAGCGCCGATAAATTTCATTCACAAGCTGCTGTCCATCTTTTGGACACAGCTTTTTTTATGCAATTCGAATTAATTGTCCACTGTCTAAATAATGATTGCAGTTTTATAAGAATGAATTATACTTGCAATATGCTGCATACTATTTTAGAGGTGATTTGTTTTGAAAAAGGCGCTAGATGTTCTAATCATTCTAGTTGGCGCACTGCTTGTCGCGGTCGGCTTCAATATGTTTCTCATTCCCCATCAGCTGCTTAGCGGTGGCGTTTCAGGAATTGCCATGATTATTGGTTATTTTACAGATTACAATATCGGATTTCTTTACTTATTGTTTAACATGCCACTCATGATTTGGGGACTCGTCTCCATTGGTAAACGTTTCATCATGATCAGCGTTGCCTCTGTCGTCTTAACCACTTGGATGATGCAACTCATTCCTATGAACTTCGTAGCCAAAGATTCCATGTTAGGTGCTGTTTTTGGTGGCGTCCTCATTGGTATTGGCAGCGGAATCACACTACGCATTGGGGGATCCAGCGGTGGGTTTGACATTGTCGGTCTGATTTTAACACGGAAATACGACTTTCCTCTTGGCACCATTTTATCCTCAATGAACGGGATTGTTATCGTCGCTCTCGGCTATTTCAAAGATAATTGGGACCTTGCATTATTTTCAATGTTAGCAATTTTCATTAGTGGGAAAACTGTTGATATGATACATATCCGCCATATTAAAGTAACCGCGTTCATTGTAACGAAGCATAAGGATGCCATTATTAATAAGCTGCTCATGATCCCGAGAGGGGTAACACTTATTAAAACGGAAGGTGCCTATACGAAGCAGCAGCATGATATGTTGATGACGGTTACGACGCGATATGAACTCGTGGAATTAAAGCGAATTATTAAAGAGATTGACCCGAAAGCGTTCGTGAATATCGTGGAAACGGTTGGTGTTGTCGGGGAATTTCGAAAGCCCAAATGAGAAATAAGCCAACTGCCCCTTTATTCCATTTTGAATTGTGTTATAATGAATATAATTTCATATAGTTCTGGTTTTCATCGATGGTAGGTTCAGGCGTAGTTCTTATTCTAATCTTCTGATTGGAAGGGTGATGCTTGTGGAGACAGTCAAATTATCCAGGATTGTAATGAAATTAACGCCCGAGTTGTATCCCTCTTTGACCAGCAATGAGTTGGAATCCGAGATCGTGCTACGGTTCGGTATAGAGGCACTCGCAGCGGAAGATGTCATGGAAATTATTCAATTTAGCATTTCGGAACATCATAAGGACACCCTGTACCATTGAGGGTGTCTTTTTTTGGATCTCTTAGGCATATACTGTTATTAAAATTGTAATAAATAGGCTATATGGGTTATGATAAGTCCATGATATAATATAGCTAAGATAAATTTTACTGGAGGTGTCTGGAATGGGAGCTTTATCTCCTTGGCACATCATACTAGTTGCGATCGTTGCCCTGCTTTTATTTGGGCCTAATAAACTGCCTGAACTTGGTCGAGGTTTTGGCAAAATGTTCCGAGAGTTCAAAGATGCAACAAATGGAAACGGCAGCAACTCATCAACAGATGATCAACCTACGATTGCTCGGAAAGAAATTAACCCTGAAGTATCGAATAGCGAATCGAATAAGTAAGTCCAAGCACCTGGAGGCCAAGCTTCTAGGTGTTTTTGTTTTTAATCCTACTTAAGACTGTGTACCTCATGTGCCAAATGACTCATACAAGCTTCTACAAAAGCCTACAAATTTCCTCTGTGCGTAGTTTACCGCTTGGCTTATAATGAAAGCTAGAAACAAGGATTGGAGTGGACTTATACATCATGGAAATATTACTCGCCTCGCTTGCCCTTATCTGGGGTAATGTTACGGCCGCAAACCCCGATGCAAGCTTTGAACAGCTTGTGCAAGCTTCGCTAGATGCGAAGAACGCTGTTGCTATCGTTCAACCCGTCACGCCTACTACACCTACGGACGCAACGGATCCACTCGCACCTGTCAACAAGGTAGATCCACAGAAAGATGCTCCTGTTGTTAAAGGGATCTACGCTACTGCTCACAGTGCTGGCGGTTCACGACTCAATACGCTTGTCAAATTACTTGATGATACCGATTTGAATGCGATGGTTATCGATGTGAAAGATGACTGGGGCTACATCACTTGGGAAACTGGTAATGCCGAGCTCGATGCAATGGGAACCACTCAGAAAATCATTGGCAACATGCCAGGTCTCATGACAACACTCCAAGAACATAACATTTATCCAATCGCACGTATTGTTGTCTTCAAAGACACGGTTCTTGCTAAAAAGAAACCTGAAATATCTTTCGTGAATCCAGATGGCACATTGTGGGGGAATGGTAAAAACCCTCCTGATAGCTTCGTGAATCCGTACAGCAAAGAGGTATGGGACTACAATATCGCTGTTGCGAAAGAAGCAGTCAAAGCAGGCTTCAAAGAAATTCAGTTTGATTACGTTCGCTTCCCAGAAGGCTTCGAGAAACGAGCAGACATCCTCAAATATACCAAAGATGAGCGTTCACGGATTGATGCGGTCTCTTCTTTCGTGAAATATGCGAGAGAGCAATTATCTCCACTGGGTGTTCGCGTCTCTGTTGACATTTTCGGATATGCAGCGTCTGTGCCGGCTGCTGAAGGTATTGGTCAAGATTTCGAGAAAATCTCACAAAATGTCGATGTCATTGCTCCTATGATTTATCCAAGCCATTACAGTACTGGTTGGTTCGGCTCCAAAGTACCTGATGCTGCACCGTACGCAACAATTAATGGTGCTTCCAAGGATACCAATAAGAAGCTAGAAGCTATTGATAAGAAAGGCTGGAAGCCGGTTATCCGCCCTTGGATACAAGACTTTACTGCTTCATGGGTGCCAGGCTATATTAAATACGGCAAGCATGAATTAGATGAGCAGATTCGAGCCTTGAAGGATAACGGTGTTAATGAGTATCTACTATGGAATGCCAACAATAATTACACGGCCAATGTAAATTATTAATCATCAAATTTGTGAGTACCCTGAGAGACTATTTATGCTCTCGGGGTATTTTTGCGTGCGGCCCGAGTTTACTTTCGGTTTCCATTTCATTTATCATGGTAGTATTCATTTCAAAAATCAAAAAGGATGTGATGATATGCTGAAAATAGTTGCAGTAACAGGCATGAATCTAACTTCTATGCAAGAGCAAATCCCTCCAGACTTGAAAGAACGCATCCAGTTTCATTGGTTTTCCTCTTCCAAGGATGCTGGCGATATGCTCCCTGATGCTGATGTGATCATCTCAGCAGGTCGATTACACCCTGACATCGTCAGTCGTGCCCCTAAGTTGAAGTGGGTGCAAACCTTATCCGCAGGCGTTGATAAACTGCCTCTTGCAGAGCTCGATCAACGTCAAGTGATTGTTACGAATGCTAGAGGTGTTCACACCATTCAAATGAGTGAATTCGCACTGAGTCTCATGCTGCAATGGGTTCGGAAAGCTAATTTACTTCATGATAATCAGCAGCAGCACGTGTGGGACAATCAAGTTCGCTTTGGCGAATTGCACGGTAAAACGATTGGAATTATCGGTGCTGGTGCCATCGGCGAAGCTGTTGCTCGCAAAGCCAAAGCATTCGATATGTCGGTCATCGGCCTGAATCGTTCGGGGACACCACAAGCCGCCTTTGATACAACCGTTCACGGGGAAGATGGTCTTCAGCTGCTGCTATCTCAAAGTGATTTCATTGTCGTTCTGCTTCCAAGTACAATGAAAACACGGGGCTTCTTGCAAAAAGAGCATCTAGCGCTTATGAAGCCGAGCGCCTTTTTCATTAATTTAGCTCGCGGCGATGTGCTGGATGAAAATGCTTTGATTCAAGCCTTGCAGGAAGGCAAACTTGCTGGCGCAGCGTTAGATGTCTTTGAGCAAGAACCGTTACCTACTGCTTCCCCCCTTTGGGACATGAAGAATGTCATCCTAACCCCTCATATTGCTGGGTCATCTGAACACTATACGGATCGTGTTTCCACCATTTTCTATCACAATTTACGCGCGATGCTGGATGGCGGAGAGATGATCAACGTTGTGGACTTGGCGGAGGGTTATTAATTTGATAGGCAGATGCACTTACAAACTCTAACGGACATGATGATCGTTATTTCTACTCAAAAAGGATGTTTGTTAATCTAACGGACATGATGGACGTTGTTGTGCCATTTCAACTCGAAAAAGAGTTAATTCTGCTGAATAGCATCCACTGTGACCGTTAGAGTTTTAAATGGGCATATTTAAGCCAGATAGCGTCCTCTATGTCCGTTAGCGGATAAGTTGGTGAGCTGGAGCAAAAGAATTCGGGAGTTTGCGGAGTTCGGGGATTCGAGAGAGTTCAGGTATTCGGGAGTTCGGGGATTCGAGAGTTCGAGTATTCGGGAGCTCAGAAGCTCGGAAGCCAGTAAGCACAGAAAATCCTAGCCAAAGCAAATCCGCTCCTCTCAACAAAAAGCCCCTTATCCTACCGAAACACTTAGGATATGGGGCTTTCTATGATTAAACGTTAATGGCTTCCAGCCCTCGCATATACGGTCGCAACGCAGGGGGGATGTAGATCGAGCCATCTGCCTGTTGATGATTTTCTAGCAATGGAATAAGGATCCGCGGCGATGCAACGGCCGTATTATTCAGTGTGTAGCAATAACGCAACACCCCTTCTTGATCTCGATAACGCAAATTACTGCGTCTAGCTTGGAAATCCAGCAGGCTCGACGACGAATGCGTTTCACCGTATGCCCCTCGGCTAGGCATCCATGTTTCAATATCGAATTGCTTGTAGTTTTTGGCCCCCATGTCCCCCGAACACACCGCTACAACGCGGTATGGCAGTTCTAGACATGCAAGTAAATCCTCGGCATTTTGTGTGATCAACTGCAGCATGCGATCTGCTTCATCCGCATTATTTTCGCAGAGGATCACTTGCTCAACCTTCGCAAATTGATGGACACGATATAATCCCCGTACATCTCTTCCCGCTGAGCCCGCTTCTTTCCGGAAACAATTCGACACGGCCGCTAACTGAATTGGCCCCTCCGATAGATCGACGATCTCTCCCGCATAGTACGAAATCAACGGACCTTCCGAAGTACCAACTAACCATGTGTTGTCCGCAGGAAGCTCATACGTTTGATCTTTACCTGCTGGAAAGAAAGCCGCATTGAGCAGTGTTTCCTCCCGCACCATAAGCGGTACATCCATGACGGTGAATCCACGATCCGTTAGTAAGTCAATGGCCAGCTGTTGGACAGCCCTGTGCAAATAAAGCCCCATTCCTTTGAGATAATAATTGCGGGTGCCAGCGATCTTCACACCCCTACCAACATCAATCATGTTCAACGCTTCACCAAGTTGAAGGTGATCTTTCATCTCGAAGTTAAAAGTCGGCTTATCTCCAACGACCTTAAGCTCTACATTCTCTTGATCGCTCTCACCTATTGGTGTATCCGGCGATGCTAGATTCGGTATTTGCAGCATGAGCTCTTTGAACCTCAGTTCAAACTCGTTCAATTCCGCTTCCAGTGCCGCGAGGCTTTGATTCCAGCCGCGAACTTGCTCCTTCAAGCCTTCTGCTTCGGCGATTTTCCTCTGCATCATTAACGAAGCGATTTGTTCCGAAGCGCGATTGCGATCTGCTCGCAGCAGATCGGCTTTGCCCAGCAATCCCCTTTTCTTCTCATCGACTACGAGCAGTTCCTCCACATGGCATTCTACACCTTTTCGAATAGCTGCTGCTTTCACTTGATCTTGGTTGTTTCGAATCCATTTGATATCCAGCATGTTCCGTCACCGCTTCCTCTTCTTATAGGTGAAAAAGACAAAAAACGCCCTCAGTCCGATTGGGACGAGGAGCGTTCTGCTCGCGGTGCCACCCAACTTGATGATGACATCAATGGTCATCATCCGCTTGGTTCCGCGATAACGGGCGGTGCCGGTTTATTTAGAGAAGGATCTTGCGTCCTTCCGATCATGAACGTCTCCGAGTTGGATGCTCTTCATAGACATGATGTCGATTTATATATTGTTCGCTATTATAGCCGAAATGCAAATGAAGATCAACACCTATTCGCAAAATTAGGCTTATTGAGACAAACGGCTAGCCAATTCATAAAGTTCCATATTAAAGGTACGTTTCGTGTTAACAACAAGATCGATATCCGTTGCCACAAGCTCACCTTTGATAATACCGCAAGCTTTAGAAGAATCACCCTCCATCAGTTTGCGAACAGCAAAATCGCCTAGACGACTTGCTAAGATGCGGTCATTATGCGTTGGCGCACCACCACGTTGAATATGACCAAGAACGGTCACACGAGGCTCAATCCCGTTCGTTTCCGTGATCTGCTTCGCAATTCCTTCACCAGTTCCTGCTCCTTCAGCTACTAGGATAATACTGTGACGTTTGCCATGGTTGAAGTTATCCTTCATCCGATTAGCAACTTCTGTAACATCCACATCAACCTCTGGCACAATAATGGTTTCAGCACCGCTGGCAAGTCCCGCGTACAGGGCAATTTCACCACAATGACGTCCCATAACTTCGACAACCGATGAACGTTCATGAGATGTCATCGTATCCCGCAGCTTATTAATGGCATCCACAACGATACTTACAGCTGTATCGAATCCAATTGTAAAATCAGTGAATGGGATGTCGTTGTCGATTGTCCCCGGTAGGCCCATCGTTTTGATACCCAATTTGCTAAGCTTGTTCGCTCCTTGATAGGAACCATCTCCACCAATAACAACTAGGCCATCAATTCCGCGTCTACGCAAGTTGTCTGCACCGATTTGCTGTCCTTCAGGTGTCATAAATTCTTTACAACGAGCCGTTTGGAGAATCGTTCCTCCACGCTGAATGATGTCACCTACGCTACGCAAGTCCATTTTGCGAATATCATCGTTAATAAGTCCTTGATATCCACGCTGAACGGCATACACTTCGAGCCCATGGTATAGTGCACTTCGAACAACCGCTCGAACCGCTGCATTCATACCTTGAGAATCTCCTCCACTGGTTAAAACGGCAATTGATTTTACTGCTGACATATTAAATTTCCTCCTTCATAATTCTTGTGAATGACATTCATGATGTCGTACGGATGTACATACTATTTATCCAGAAAAAAAGCCTGGTTAAAGGACTATTTTTCATCAGACGCTTTGAGATTTTTTTCACTTGGTGTTGACTGTTGACCTTAGGGTCAGATAAATAGAGAGCAAGCAAACCTTCGATTATCATACGATGAAATCTCGGATGTTCCAAGAACAAAATTTTACTTCTCGCCTCTTGGACAATGAAAGCGATTCGCTCTACGGTTGTATCTAACGAATCGTAGTAGGTACAAAAATTCAAGTCTCCACCTACAATATCTTCTTCCTGATCAATTAAATAATCAAGCAGAATATGAAGTCCACACACATAAGGAAAATAAGCTTCCCGGATGGATTCTACCTGCTTGTCCGTCAGATCCGGATCACACGCACCCAAAAATAGCATAAACATACCTAATGTTGATCCCGTTGCAGCAGCAAACTCATTCCAATCAATCTGGCGATATTTATGGTGATGATCTTCCCACCATTGATGCAGCTGTGGCTCGCGTAAATCCTTACGAATATGCTTGTACACCTGCAAATCACAGTATAAGCCTACAAACTCTTTGACTTGGTCAGCCACTTTCAAATACGAAGGCATCTGGCTAATAGAAGTCTGGCATTGCTGAACAAGGTCTTGCAGATAGCCGCCGTCTTCTTTCTCATCTCTGAACGCATAGTAATCATGCAGAGGCTTTGCAGGATCAACTGCATCTAGCATAGATTGATGCAATTGTCGAAAGTCCTTCGGGTCCAGCGAGGTGCTGCGATCACATAAATTATCCAAGTAGTCACTGATTGACTGGAATGCGACGATGAGTGGAATAAGCACGTGGCGCATCGATAAATGAGCAGCTGCATACACAGCTCCTCCTTGACAATGAAATTGCTTCGTTGCAATGCTTGCTAGTGCTTGAGTACGAAGCTCTTCATCGGGAATACTCGTAGCTCTACTTTTCCAGAAGCTCAATTGCTCATCGACACCAGGTAAAATATAGCGATATACACAGATCATTAATCGGATGGGCCCTTGCGGAACCTTTGCATGGCTCCTTATTCTACTTTTGTCCAATTGCTTCAAGTAAACTTCCTCCACAACTTTGTTCATAGCAGAATTGAAGTAATAATTGCATTTCAGATCGCTGTATTTGGCGTAACCAACTATCAACTGTAGGATTCTGAACAAGCGATACCTGAATTTCAATCACATCAATAAATACGTATGGATTCCAAACTGGCGATGTTACAAGTACTTCAAGCTTATGTCGAAGTGCTTCATTTTCCAATTCCATGAAGTCTTTGAGCGATAGATTATCTCTTACAAATTGGATTAGATTAGAAAAAATAGGATGATGACCAACGTCGTTAAACCAGTATTTCGCATTACTATAGTCGCCTTCCATCCGATGCATAAGAGCATGCCAGTAACTTCCGGTTGGATTCGTAATTTCCTGCGAGATATCGTGAGATTTATCTAGACTTTCATTTAGAAGAAACAAGCCTGCTTTAATAGCTAACCCATAGGGGAGCTGCTCAGGACTTCCTTCCGTAATCAATGATGTTGAGAGTCCTTCGATCCGTGCATCCATTGCGACGTCCCACTCTTCAATTGGATAAAGCTCAGGGAGATGCTCCAGAAGTGGTTTCGCTATCGTTCCTAGCCAGTTATTCCCATCCTTATTGCTATGCATGCAGTCATTCTCCCTTCATTGACAACCATTAATGGTGGGTTTTTGATTCTAAATCCTGATTAGTTCGGAACCAGAGATGAAGATCATTTATGATTGAAGCCAAGTCAGCAATATCGGAATTCAAACGGCAGGAGGTTACAAAATCGTCTTCCTTATCGAGTTTATTTTGCTTTTCAATGATTTGTGCTTCCAATTTCATAATTCGATCCGGAATAACGCCTCGAATTTGTTCCCACTGTAATAACAGATTTATGCGAACAGCAGCATCATACATTTCCCACTCCAATTCCAAAACGGGAATCTCAATGCCGAGTCTTTCATCATACTGAAAATAGCTGTTCATTCATGTATACCTCCTTGCAGGCAAAACTGGCAGTCTTGTTCAAGAAACATTCTACCTTTAAATGTATCACTTCAAACCTTCGGTTTCCAGTTAAAATTGTATGTCATCCCGATTTCATTTTCTGATATACTTAAGAAATGTTTTGCAAAACGCGAAGGAGTGCGATTTGGATGAATGCTAAGACAGTAAAGGAAACCATCACATGGAAACAGCTCATCTCCTTTTTCCTCCCCCTCGGACTTTCTGCAACGCTTGTAACCCTCTCGCATGTTATTATTAACAGCACCTTGGCTAGGGCTGATAATCCCGAGGTCGTCATCGCCAGCTATGCCATTCCCCTAAGTCTACTAGGACTGACTGAAAGACCCGTTGTATTGCTACGACAAGCCTGCTCGGCACTTGTCAGGGACAGGATTTCCTTCCGTGCCATGGGCGTTGTCAGCTCATACGTTTTTGCCTGTATCATCCTGCTCGGCCTCATACTCTGTTACACACCGGTTGGAGAATGGGTGTTTCTTTATTTTTTCGGCGTAGAACGTGAAATGCTTGCTGCCACATTAAGTGTTTACCGCATCCTTATGTATGTAAGCATCTTCTCTGGCCTGCGTTGTTTGTTTCATGGAATTATCATTTTCAATATGCGTACCAAATGGCTCACCATCGGCATGGGCGTACGGATTATCGCGATGTATTTCTTATCTTTATATTTCATTACAACGGATAATGTCTCCAGCGGTAAAGTAGGTGCCATTATTTTCCTTGTCGGTATGGTCATTGAAGCAACTGTTGCGATTTGGGAGGGGACAAGCTTACTCAAGCATGTGATTCCGGAGAAAGCACCCAATCATCCAATTGAGACGAAACAGCAAATTTTCAGCTTTTACAAACCGCTCTTATATTCATCTGTTATCGCTGTAATTATTGGACCGTCTATTAATGCTATGTTAGGCAAAACAACACATATCCATCTAGCCATCTCTTCTTTTGCGATCGCTGGATCCTTAACACAGTTAGTGATGAGTTTCTTCTCATACATACATCAAATCGTCTTAAATTTCTATCGCAAAGATGCTGTAAGAGTCAAAAAATTCATTCTCCTGCTTAGCTTCATTCCAGGAACTCTAATAGCCATACTGGCTTATACGCCGATTGGCCCTTGGTTTATGACACATGTCATGGGTGTAAATGCGGAACTGAGGCAAGCCAGTCTAAGTGCCATGCGTATTTTCATGATCATGACGATTGTATTCCCATGGCTTGATTATATGAATGGGATTATTATGCTGCGCGGCCAAACAAAAATCATGGTTTTCTCGCAATCTGCGAATGCTACTATTACGGTACTCACTTTATTCGTTGCCATTGCAACGGTTCCTAGCTGGAATGGAGTGATCGGCGCGCTAGCCCAATCGGTGGGCATGTTGGCAGAACTACTTGTCGTCATCTATGTGCTCAAACGAACGAATGATGTGCAACAACCCAGTCAGCCACAAGAAAATATGTAATGAAATGGTGATGATTACGCTTGGCAAATTCAAATGCGATTGATAGAAATGATCGATTGCTTAAAATGTTTACTTTTTCTTTTTTTATGACGATGGGGATTGTTGTGACTTTTTTCCCGCTCTATTTCGATTATAAAGGATATTCTAAGATCCAAATCGGCTTACTCTACGCCATCGGACCATTGATCGGCATTGCAACCAACCTATTATGGGGGTTCCTGAGCGATCGGTTTCAAACCGTCAAGAAAATCATGATTATTCTGATCCTCGGCCAGCTCGTCACAGCCATCTTGGTTTCTACCGCAGGCTGGTTTTCCCTGCTCTATGTTTGTTTGGCAGCGTTTTTCTTCTTCCAACAGCCAGTGAACTCCTTAAATGACAGTCAAGTTATGCTGCATATCCGATCGAGTGGGAAAAGCTATGCCTCCTTCCGCGTATATGGCTCTATTGGCTTCGCAGTGTCAGCTGGCGGTTTCGGTTTAATCCTACGAGCATATGGAACGGGACTTACACCTCTCTTGCTTTTTATAACGATAGGCTGTACATTAATCATTCTTTTTCTGCTGAAAGATACGCGTCAAGGCGGCAAAAAAATGGCTTTTGGCGGTATGGTGAACATTATTCGTTCCAAAAAATTCATTTGGTTCCTTACGCTTGTGATCATCATGTCAGTATCACATCGGTTCAATGATGGCTTCTTAGCCCTGTATATGCGTCAACTCGGTGCTTCTGATTCACTCATCGGATATGCGTGGATGACATCCGCACTCAGCGAGATTCCGGTCTTTTTCTATCTGAGCAAACACGGGCATCGCTTCAAGGAATTACCCTTACTTGCCTTTGCTGGTGTGATTTACGCCTTCCGGTTCGTCATGATGAGTTTCATACATGATCCCATTTGGGTTATCAGCATTCAGCTTCTACACAGCATAACTTTTGGTGTTTTCCTCTTCACCGCGAATCGTTATTTGAGTCAAATTATTCCGGATGAGTACCGGTCCTCAGGTCAAGCCATTTTCGCTGTCGCTTGGTCTAGTATAGCTGGTTTGATAAGCGGCACCGCAGGTGGTTGGATCTATAATGAAGCTGGCGGAAGTACCGTTTATATGATTGCAGCGTGCTTATCGATAACGTCAGCCATAGGCTTTCTGTGCACGTATCTGTTTCAAAGGAATGAGGATGCCCTTCCTAGTCGATGATAAGAGAATGCTTACTTCCTTATAGCCTGAGCATATTGGGAGTAACAGCAGTTGTACTCCTTGTAGTTCTCCCCTATAATAAGGATATAGTCTTAGTACCAAGTAATAAACCAAGATGAATATTATGAGCAGCAAAGGTAGGTACACATTTATTATGATGTATGAAGATTTCAAAACCATCGTTCTTGAACGACGCAGCATTCGCAACTTCACCGAGCAAGCAGTCGCAGTTGAAGATATTCGAGAAATCATCGATTGTGCTCGTTATGCTCCCAGCGATACGAACTCACAAACATGGAAATTTATCGCCATTCGAAATACAGAAAAAATCAAACATATCGAGCAATTGACTTGGGACCAGCTGCATCTCCGTGCCGCGGCTGCTGAGGAGAAAGGGCTATCCAGAGAAGCACGCATGCTGGTGAGATCCTTCGGTCCTTACGCAACAGCCTTCTCGGACGCGCCTGTTCTCATCATTTGTTTGGCGACACCTTATGAATCCAAATTCCGTGATCGCATCTTCGACCCCATTCAATTGGTCGATGATCATGTTTGGGCCGAAGAAGGCATCAAGAGCTCTTGCCTAGCTTCGCAGAATCTTATGCTTGCTGCGCATGCTAGAGGGCTAGCGACATGCCCTATGACAGGCCCTGTCCTGTTAGCACAGGATCAAATCCGAGCTTACCTGGAGATCCCAGCAGAGTATCAAATTAACATGGTCATTTCCCTTGGCTATCCGAAGGATAAACCTGGTAAAATGGCGCGTAAAGAAATTGACGATATTCTTGAAATCATCGACTAATGAAAAGGAGCTGTCCGCGATTGCGGATAGCTCCTTTTCATTAGTTAATCCTTAGAACCAGATGCGAGTGGCGCCCGCTTCACTTTACTTGGCCAGAACACCGCGTCTCCAAGCAGCATTGTGATGGAAGGGACAAGGAACGGCCTAACGATGAAAGTATCCAAGATAACACCGACGGCACAAATGACACCGAACTGCACAAGCACTTGAATCGGCAGTGAAGCTAGAACCGCAAAGGTGCCTGCTAAAATCAAGCCTGCTGAAGTGATAACACTGCTCGTTGAGCTCACGCCTAATCGTATCGCATCCTTCAACTTCAATCGATTTCTTTCCTGCCAAATGCTCGAAATCATGAAAATATTATAATCCTCGCCTAATGCTACAAGGAAAACGAAAGCATACAGAGGTATCAATCCTTGGATCGCGGCAGTATCCATGAAATAATGCAAGATGAGCCACCCGGCACCTAACGCCGAGTAATAGGAAAGCAATACCGTTGCAATCAGATAGACGGTTGCAACAATGGAACGTAAATATATGAGTAATAGGATCGCTATTACGGTGATAACCACAGGGATTACAATTTTCGTATCCCGCTCTACGACGGTTTTGGTGTCATATTGGGTGGCAGTCTCTCCACCTACCCAAACCTGCGGGTTCTGTATACCTGCCTCAATCAACTTTTGTTCCAATGTGCTTCGAATCTCAGGAATTCGATTGATGACATCTAAGTCGTACGGATCTTGCTTAAAAATCAACTCATACGCCTCATAATTAGCGTCCTTCTTACTATCCTCTGGTTTGCTCACCGATTCCACATAAGCTAACTTAGCAAGCGCTCCTTGGACATCTGCCGTCTTCCCTTCCGTATTAACGACCACTTTAACTGGTGCCAGTGATCCCGGTGAAACATGCTCTGATAACAAGCTAAAGCCTTCTCGTGACGGCATTGTGGAAGGGAACGATTCCAAGATATTATAAGTAAACTTAATTTGTGGGGCAAAAGCTGCTAACGCAATAAGAATGATTAGTGAAATTGCGAGCACGCTTTTGGGTCTTTCCGTGACCACTCGCCCAAGGGCAGCATTCATGGCACCAACAGGCTTTTGCTCGCGAATGCGTTTCCCTTTGCGCGCTTCTTTCTCTGCTCGCATTTCTGCTGTCAACGGAATGAATGGGTAGAAAGACACACGTCCAATAATCGCAAGAAGCGCTGGAACAAGTGTTAGACTCGCAACGGCCATAATGAAAATCGCTACGCTAAACGGAATCGCGAACCGATGATTGGAGCCATAATGAGCAAATAGTAAGCCCAGTAATGAAACAATTACGGTGAGTCCACTCATCCCAATCGCACCTGTTGAACCACCGAATGAAACGCGAAGTGCGGTATATTTATTTTCCTCAGCCAATAAGGCTTGTCGATAGCGTGCCACGAAGAAGAGGCAATAATCCGTTCCTGCTCCGAACAATAGGACAGTCATAATCGAGATTGACTGCGCGTCAACCGTGATCCAACCTTGCTTGGCCATGGATCCAAGAATGGGTGAAATAACACCATAAGCAAATCCTACGCCAATCAGTGGAATAATAGCCAGGATCGGGGAGCGATATAGTAAAATGAGAAGAACAAGTACAAGCAGCACCGTTGCTAACAACAGCGTAAAATCTGCTCCTTTGAATAGCGCTGTTGCATCCGTCTGAATGCCTACAGGGCCTGTAATTCGCGCATGCAAACCATCTTCCTCAATTTTAGCTTCAAAGGGGTCAATGCCTAATTGACTTACGGTCATCTCTTCCAGCTTCTTCATACCTTCCTGGAGGATTTCCGTTTCCGTCCCTTCGTTAAACGAAATCGGCAGGACGAGTATCTTGCCATCCTTGGATACCATGCCTTTTAGCGCAGGAGAAGGCATCTGATGCAAAGGGGGCAATCCCTTCTGAGCAGCTAACGGTGAATCCGTGAGCTGCTTCGTAACCTTTTGAACAGCTGCCAAATCTTGATCTGTCAGTCCAGATCCACGATACCAAACAACGAGCGCTGGTACACCCTCATTACTTGGGAATTGTTCTTTCATCAACGCTGCTGCTTCGAGCGACCAGGAATCGGATGGCAGTTGCCTAGCCGCATTATTTTCTTGTGAATTGACGTTAGGTAGAAAGACAGATAAAATGCCTGTAAGCAAAATCCAAACGGCCAATGTTACCCATTTGCTGCGACGACCCGCGACAATACCGCCTATTTTACTGAAAAAAGGATTTTCATGCATGACGTAGCCTCTCTCCTAAAAAATGAAATAGTGTTATAATTAATCTCGTAACAGAATTAATTATATATACTATATAGTTAATTAATCAAGTTTTTATTTAAAATCCTCTCAGGAGTGACTCTTATGGAAAAAAAATCAAAGCCTCTCGGCAGACCACGCGTCTCCCAGGGAGACATGCCTCTCCATCAGAAAATTTTAATGACGGCTATTCCGTTGTTCTTATCCCGGGGCTTCGAGTCCGTCTCTATGGACGATATTGCTAAAGAATGCCAGGTAACGAAAGCATCGGTGTATTACTATTTCCCTTCCAAGTCCGACCTTCTTACTGCCTCCATGATTCAATTGATGGATAACGTAAGACGTGTCACCATTAAACGTTTAAGCGAGCCTGCTCCGCTTCGCGAAAGGCTGCTCGGCATTACAGAGGGACATCTGAAAGCCGTCGATTTCGACCTGCATTCGTTCATGCGCAAGATGGAGGCCACACTTTCCGAGGAGCAAATGAAAGCCATGCGCAAATCCGAACAAGGCATATTGGATGCGCTCGAATCCGAATTCCAGAAGTCGATTGACTCCGGGGAAATCGGTCCAGTCAATCCACGTGTGATTGCACGCGCATATACTTCACTTCTCATGATGGGCCATGCGACGGACGGCGACGGGAATAAAATGTTTCCTCATGAAGGTGAAGCCGCTACGCAAATTATCGACATTCTATGGCATGGCTTATTCCCGCCACAATGATAAAGCAGATTAGGAAGCATCCTTTGTTGTGATATTCGAGCAAACAAAAAAGACAGCCCCGAGCGAACTCGAGAACTGTCTTTATTGCTTGTGCTATGACACTATTTATAAGTAGGGAATCCCAGAGTCTTATAATTTGGTGACGTTAGCTGCTTGAGGACCACGGTTACCTTGAGTAATATCAAACTCAACGGATTGGCCTTCTTCTAATGTTTTGAATCCTTCGCCCTGAATTGCGGAGAAGTGAACGAATACATCGTCGCCTCCATCAACAGAAATAAAACCGTACCCTTTTTCTGCGTTAAACCATTTCACTGTACCCTTCAAATGAACAACCTCCTAAAAATATCGCCATCTATGGCGAATAAGGAAATTATACCATTTGAGTCGTGAAAAATCAACGGAAATTCCGAGGTGGATAAGCTGAAATTTGTTGATGTACCAAGGTTTTCCACTATGCATAGGGCTACTTTTTTATGCTTAAAAATTGATGAGAATTCGGTAGAAAAGGTAGACTAGCTTCTCGTTTTTGAACGGTACATCCAGCCAACACGAACTCGTTGATTAGATCAGGTAGACGCGAATATTCCTCTGTGCGGAAACTCATCAGCGGGTATATTCTTACCTCGCCGCCTGGCTTGCAAACACGAAGCAGCTCACGAACAGCCCCTACATGAAACGCATAATCGAACTGCTCTTCATACAGAAAAAGAAAATGACTGCACATCACGAAATCAAAGCTCTCCGATTCGAATGGTAAAGAAGGTAAAGCAGCCATATGATATCTGGCTGATCCTTCCGTGCTTGAGAAGTCCTCTATAAAACGTTGTAAGGCTTGAATACGTCCTGCCCGATGTTGCTGAACAGATCCGTAAAACGTCCAGTCGTATACGTCAACTAACTTGGCCATCTTCATGGCGACAAGCTCAATCTCTTGCATGCCATGCTCTGAGATAGCACTTGGCGACTTCGCATACAACGGATCAACCGCCTCTGCGTAGATCCCAAGCTGCCTTGCTTCAGATGTAAACGAAGATGCGCCACCAGCGACGTCCAACACTCGTTTTCCAACCAAATCTACCCTCTGCAACATAAACATTTTCTCGTATTCGACATACGATCTTGAGGTCATGGCGACCCCAATTTGCTCATAAACACGCTTCTGTTCCATGCTCATCTCTCCTCGACTCGGCTCCTAACCCCTTCCCTCTGGAAAGGATTAGGAGAATTCTATCACGAGAGATTCCCCTGCGCAACAAGAAAATAACGAAAAAATCGATCCCCCTGTTTGGAAATAGCGGCAATTTATGATACGATTGTTTACATCTATAAGCTTATTACAGAAACGAGGAAAAAAGCCATGTCGCATCAACCCTTCAAAAGACATACGATTTATAAAAAAGATAAATGGAACATGCTGAATGTCGAGGTTCAAGGTACCAAAATCGTTCTAACCGAAATCTCTGATCAATGGGGCGAAGAATGTCATACTTTTATTGGCCGACCTGCCATGCTCCACTGGGCTAACGAGCGCTTTACCAAAGAAAATTTCGATGGTACAGAAGAAGAATTGCAAGCTATTATGGATGCTTTTAAAAACGTGTAAAAAAAAGCGGACTATTTTGAAACGCATCGCATATACTAAACGTATAATCTCATAGTAACACTCCAAAGGGGAGTAGCTGATACAGTAAAGTCGTCAATTCGGATCCTCATCAGATCCCGGCTTTATTGGCAACGACAACGTTGTTAGCAAGACCTTTGCCATGTTCATTGGTGAAGGTCTTTTTTGATGAATTAGAGCCTTCACCGGTCAAACGGTGCTGGGCTCTTTTTGCATCAAAAAAACCTTGAAGGAGTGTGTTCGCGTATGGATTGGTTATCAACGGGCTTTTTCATCTCTTTGCTAAGTATTATTCTGATTGACCTGGTGCTTGCTGGTGATAACGCGATTGTAATTGGGATGGCGGCACGTAATTTGAAAAAGGAAACACAAAAGAAAGTCATTCTCTGGGGCACGGTTGGCGCGATTGTGATTCGAGCTTTGGCCACGCTTGTGGTCGTTACGTTGCTCAAAATACCTGGGCTGCTGTTAGTCGGCGGTATCTTACTTCTATGGATTTCGTATAAGCTTCTCAGCGAAAAGAAAAGTCACGAGGATATGAAAGTGAAGGACACTATGTGGGCAGCAATCCGAACGATCATTATCGCGGATGCGGTCATGGGATTAGATAATGTCATCGCAGTCGCTGGTGCTGCACATGGTAACTTCTTGCTCGTCATTATTGGTCTACTTGTCAGTGTTCCTATCGTGGTCTGGGGTAGCACCTTATTCATTAAATGGATCGAGAAGTATCCTTCGATTATTTATATCGGTGCAGGCGTACTGGCGCTTACCGCTGGAAAGATGATTACCGGAGAAAAGTTCCTTGCCCCGTTCTTCGAATCCAATCCGTTAGGTAAGTGGTTATTCATTGGATTACTCATTGTCCTTGTGCTTGGTGCCGGTAAATGGGCAAAGATGATTGGCTATCAAGTAAGTGTCGGGGATAGCGGGCAATTAACACTTCCCAAAGAGCTTAGTGAAGAGGCACAAATTTCCCCTGAGGATCGTTTCACAGTTAAAATGGATTCTCGCGGCAAGTTTATTTTGGTGAAAGAGGAAGACGATGATTCGAACCAAGATTCCATGCAGCATGCCGGTTGAAAAAGGAGTTTGACCCTGCGTAGCGAAAATTAGTATGATATGGAACAAGTATCATACTCTATAGGAAAAAGGATGATTTTCGATGACCGATTCTGGATCTATACTCACATTTGTAATTGTATCCTTTTGCCTTGCGATCATTTTAATTATGAAAAAAGACAGCCTTCCGGCACAAATGAAACGCTATCTGGCTCTGCTTGCGATAGTTATGGTTTCCATATCCTTCGTTCTGATCTTGCTTAGCTTCTTCCGAGCAGGAACTTGAATTTACTTCCTTCCAGCTTTTTCATATAATGATAATTAAACTTGCAATCGGTCATACTAGGTGAAAACCATGGATTGGGATTTCAGTTAGAACATCCCTCATGGGAATATGCCGGGAGCGTGACCGCAATGCGCCTTCTTTATGTAACAGCTGTAATGGGAATTCTTCTTAGCTCCATCCCCATAGCTGATTTACACGCAAAGGATACCAGCTTACCCAAATCTCAAAACAAGGACAGGAGGGCTCCGATGACTCAATTATTGGAACGCAAGCAAGTACCGGCCGAGCACCGTTGGCAATTGGAGGATTTATTTTCCAATCAGAAGGCTTGGGATCAAGAATTTCAAGAGGTAAAAAGCTCGCTTAGCAAAGTCAGTGCCTTCCAAGGAAAACTTAACGATGCTGCTTCCGTGAAGCAAATTTTCCAATTGGAAGATGAGCTTTCTGTGAAAATGGAAAGATTATATGTTTACGCCAACATGAAGCATCATGAAGATACAGCTGAACCTGTTTATCAGGCTTTATCCGAAAAAGCAAAAAAACTCAGTGTTGAAGTTGGGGAAGCATCTTCCTTCATTTCTCCTGAAATTTTAAGCCTCTCGGACGAAAAGCTTCAGCAGCTTGTGAGCGATCCTTCCTTATCTTTTTATAAAGATACGCTTGAAGAAATGATTCGTCAGAAGCCACATACGTTATCGAAAGAACAAGAAGCACTTCTTGCTCAAGCCGGCACAATGGCAGGGGCGCCAAGTACGATTTTCGGAATGCTGAACAATGCAGACTTGAAATTCCCGAAGGTGAAGAATGAAAAAGGTGAGGAAGTTGAGCTTACCCACGGAAGCTACATTCAGTTCCTAGAGAGCCGTGACCCTGAGGTTCGGAAGAATGCATTCAAAGCGGTTTACGAAACGTACCGCAATAATCGAAATACGATTGGTGCGACACTAAGCGCGAATATCAATAAAAACATTTTCTACGCCAAAGCGCGGCACTACCCTTCTGTTCTTGAATCCACGCTATTTGGTGACAATATCAAAAAAGAAGTGTATACAAACTTAATTTCCACCATTCATGAATCCTTGCCACAGCTGCAACGCTATCTCAAACTCCGTAAAAAGCTGCTCAAGGTCGATGAGTTACATATGTATGACCTGTTTGCACCGCTCGTTGAAGAGTTCAAGATGGATATTACTTATCAGCAAGCTAAAGAAGAAATCAAGAAAAGCTTAGCACCGCTAGGCGAAAATTACTTGAAAATTCTTCAAGACGGCTTCGACAACCACTGGATCGATGTATACGAGAACAAAAATAAACGTAATGGTGCTTATAGCTGGGGTGCTTACGGTACGCATCCTTACGTCCTGTTAAACCATAAAGACAACTTAAACAGCATGTTTACGTTGACACATGAGATGGGTCACGCGATTCATTCCTATTTGTCGGATGAGAACCAAGAGTATCGTTATGCGCAATACACCATTTTCTTAGCAGAGGTTGCTTCGACACTTAATGAGGCTCTTCTCATGGATTACCTGTTAAAACGTGTAACGGATCCGAAGGAAAAAATGTACTTGCTCACGTACTATGCAGATCAATTCCGGACGACAGTATTCCGTCAAACGATGTTTGCTGAGTTCGAAATGATCACGCATGAGAAGGCAGAAGAAGGCGAATCCCTGACACCACAAGAGTTCAGTGAAATCTACTATGGCTTGAATAAGCTGTACCATGGCAATGATATGGTTGTAGATCAAGATATCGAGATGGAATGGGCTCGGATTCCTCACTTCTATAACAGCTTCTATGTTTATAAATATGCGACAGGCTTCTCTGCTGCTACATCATTTGCGAAGCAGATTTTGGACGAAGGCCAGCCAGCGGTTGACCGCTATCTCGGCTTCCTGAAAAGCGGCGGCAGCGACTACTCGTTGAACATTCTTAAGAAGGCTGGGGTGGATATGTCTACACCTGAGCCGATTAAGCAAGCAATGAGCGTATTCAGCTCGTTGTTGGATCAGATGGAAGAGCTAACGAAATAAACGATTCATTGATACATGGGAAGCCCTCTTCATGCAGTTCGTGGGCTGATAGCAAACAAAGAAAAAGGTTGAAAGCAGAGGCTTTCAACCTTTTTCACCACAATAGAAAGTATAAGTTTTCGGTTCCCGAAAACAGCTTTCTATTTGGCGATAAAACCTACCACTAAACGCGGTCGCTCATCATTGAATGGCTTCTTCGATAGAGGTTTTCACACAAACAAGAGAGGATGATGGCTATATGAAGATGCAATGGATTCTAATCAGTGCTTTAGTGTTTGCACTTATAACCGCAGTTTTTGCTGTCGTCAATGTGGAGCCCGTACAAGTAAACTTCATGTTCGTCACGACGTCCACACCTTTGATTCTCGTCATTTTAACCTCAACCTTATTAGGTGGTCTAATTGTTGGCCTCTTCGGCATGGTTCGTCAATATAAGCTGCAGCGTAAAGTTAAACAGTTAGAGAAACAACTTCACGAAGCGCAACTTCCACCTACCGTACCCTCCTCAGTTTCCGACCTAGAACAGAATGAGCCAAGTGTATAGACAAAAACAACCATCAGAGAGGTAAGGTGCTCAGGTAGAAGCATATTACCCCTCCTATTAATGAGGAAGTTGCGTTTACCACATCATTACTCATCCATCTCATACCTCGAATTTGCCTAGCTTTCTGAGTACAATGTTCCTGCTTCTCAATTGTTTTACCGCAAACCTCACAATGAAACATCACCTGCAGCGTCGCCCCGAGCCAAGAGTCAATGAGAGATCCACCTAAGCCGGCAATTGCACCTACCGCAACTAAGAACATGATTGAATTACTTATCCCCTGTGTCTCCCCTATTTGGTTGAAAATGCCCCCCACAAGCCCGATAAACGCTCCGCCAAGCAAGGAAGCTACAATCCCTAAACTTGTAATTCCTCCTGAAGTACCTGCAACAACCCGCTTCCCATTCACGATAGACCGAGGGATCGACTTACTTAGCCCACCAATTTCTGTTGCCCAAGTATCAGCATTCACCGTTGCCATAACACCTATATACATAAACCACCAGACAGGATCTGGCCAGATGGCATTTCCGATACAAAGCAGCAAACCAAGTCCCCCATTGGCGGCAACTTGACCTGCATCTCGTCGTCCACCTTTGGCATAGCCACTTTCTGCTGCGGCCTTACGCTGATGTTTGAGTTTCGAAAGCAAGCTAGAAGAGATGAAGAAGGCGATTAGTGTTCCGAACCACGCTAGACTCCCACACGCATACATCGTAGTTCCTAGCAGCACCGCTGCTATCAGCCCAGTTATAGATAAGGATTTCTTCCAATAGGCAGCACCTGCAATTATTACGCTTCCTATGAATCCAGAGACTACCGGCATAAACAGCATAAATACGTTTCTCCCCGTTCATTTCAATTTCTGAGCACACATTAATTATGTATATTGTATCATATTCTTCCAAGTCTCTTCCTTGTTGCGTTTTGTAAAATTAATTCGACAATTTTCGGTTATTTCTGCAAAATGTTAACCATAAATAGCCTATTTTATGATACTATAAAAGTGATAAGCGATAGGAGGCTGACATGGAGCAAGATCACTTCACTACCAATTCCACTTTCAAAAGAGACCTAGAACCCGAAGACATGCTGCGTGTCATTTTCGACTATGCTTCCAAGATTGCGAACGAACGGCTTCTTGATAACGTACTAATGCTGATGGCAGATATGGGGCGTGAGATGATTGTCTCCGATCGTTGTACCGTCTGGCTGCTCGATACACACAAGAATGAGCTATGGTCTAAAGTGGCTCATGGTCTTGATGAAATCCGGATCCCAAGCTCCGCTGGCCTTGTCGGCTATGCCGTGACGAATGATCAAGCTGTCTTCATACATGATGCTTATACCAATGAGGAATACAAATCTTATTTGCAAAATGGCGCCATCCGTACAGACCAACAAACGGGTTATCGCACAAAAGCCTTAATGGTCATCCCCTTCCGGAATAGTCAAGGTGAGATTATGGGAGCTTATCAAGCCATTAATAAGCTTACAGCGAGCGAGCAATTCTCCGACAAAGATATGGAATATTTAACTTTGGCCTCTTCTTATGCTGGAAAATCATTGGAATCTGCCCTCCTAACGATGGAAATAGAGGAGACACAGAAAGAAATTATTTTCCGAATGGGGGAAATTGGTGAAAGTCGTTCAAAGGAAACGGGCAATCACGTGAAGCGTGTTGCCGAGTATTCTTATTTGCTAGCGCTTGAGTTGGGTATGACTCAAGAAGAAGCTGAGTTATTGAAAATTGCTTCACCCATGCATGATATCGGCAAGGTAGCTATCCCTGATGCGGTTCTCAATAAGCCGGGCAAGCTGACCGAGGACGAGTTCAAACTCATGCAAAATCATACGCTGATCGGATATAACCTGCTTCGAAATTCGACCCGCTATATTCTCAAAACCGCCGCGGTCGTTGCTTATGAGCATCACGAGAAATGGAATGGTCGAGGGTACCCTCGCGGTATTAAAGGTGAAGAGATCCATATTTACGGTCGCATAACGGCTATTGCCGATGTTTTCGATGCCCTTGGCAGTGATCGTGTTTACAAGAAAGCTTGGGAGCTCGATCGTATTCTCCAATTGTTTCAGGAGGAACGCGGAGAGCACTTTGACCCTGATGTGGTTGATGCCTTCTTCAAGCAATTACCTGCTATTCTCCGTGTAAGAGAGCAATACTCGGATGCAGCTTTAGCTAATCAAATTGAAACGAATACATAGAATGCCAATGAAAAGGGCAGTTCTCAGAGGTCTCAGTGACCTTGAAGAACTGCCCTTTTATGCTATAAATGAATGGAAAAAGCTCCAAATAGCTCTTCTCCCCAGTGCAACTCTAAGCGGTCGCCGTCTTGGACAGGGCCTACACCTTCCGGCGTCCCCGTGAAAATGATGTCACCAGGACCTAATCCATAATGCTTCGCAATGTAATCGATGATGGTTTGAAGATCGAAAATCATATGAGAAATGTTCCCGTCCTGAACAACTTGCCCATTCTGACGAAGCTGGAAGTTCGATTTCGTCAATTCGGACGCCCCAGGAAACGGACGGAACCTTGTGATTGGAGCTGACTTCAGGAACCCTTTGGCAGGCAGCCATGGTTGTCCCTTTTTCTTGATCACGTTCTGTACATCACGAAGTGTAAAATCAATTCCCAGTGCATATTGATCGACGATCTCATCGACTTTTATACCTTCCGAGTACGGCTTTGAAATATGTAAGACGAGTTCCGTTTCATAGTGAATCTCACCTTGATCCTTGGGGAGAGACAGTGAGCCTCCATCCATATGTACTAATGCATGAGTAGGTTTCGTGAAAATCATCGGTTGATCAGGGACTTCGTTCCCAAGTTCTGCCGCATGTGCGCGATAGTTCCGTCCAACGCAATATATATTTCGGATCATTGCTGTCATGTTAGATGAACTCCTCTTCTATTTCTTATTCACATTCCCTTGTGCATCCACCGTAGCACCTATTGAAATCTTGCTTAATCGTTGAAATAGCTTCGCCCCATCTTCCTCATTCATTGGAGTAGGCAAGGCTAATTTCGTCAAAATCGGCACCAGATGAATATTGCAGGACTTGTCCTTCGTACAAGCCGCTTCCAAGATGACGGTTTCCCAAGTTTTAGGCGTGTCATTCGTCGTAAAGATGAAATTCCCTAAACTATAGGCAATCCATTTGCCTTTATATTGTTCAAAGCCTTGCAGGACATGCGGATGTCCGCCTATAACAAGATCTGCCCCTGCATCAATGTAACGATGTGCGAGCTCCTTCTGATTTTTATCCGGATTGTCATCGCGCTCTACGCCCCAATGTGCCACAACTACAACAAGATCAGCTGTTGCTTTGGCTTTCTCAATGGCTTCAACAGGCGGCTTATAGTTATACGTTTCGGCAACGCCAGGATGACCAGGTGCAGCTTTCCAAGAAGCTTCTGGAACAACACGGCTGAAACCAAAGACAGCAATCTTCATGCCATCTTTTTCCACGATAGTTGGCTGGTAGGCTTCTGAATTATCATTGCCGGCTCCCACTCGCTTAATGCCCTCTTGATCCAGCGCTTTCATCGTATCTAGCAAGCCTTCAGATCCATAATCCATGATGTGGTTATTGGCTAGGTTGACAATGTCAACACCTGCTTGTTTAAGTGGGGGCAATGCCTCAGGAGCAGAACGATACACGTACTCTTTGCTCTGAACGCTGCCTCTAGTCGTTATTGGTGATTCCAAGTTTGCAATTGTAAAATCAGCTTTGGTCAAGAAATCTTTTACATTCGTGTACGGGTAATCATAGCCTTTTTGCTTAAGAATATCTTCCACTTTGGAGGCCATAATCACATCACCCACAAAAGTTAATTTCACTTGTGCGCCAGTTCCTACTTGCTGTACCGCTGCTGCATTCGCTGATGGTGTTGGTGTCGGGGTAACGACGGTAGAAGCCTTGGGACTTACCTGCACAGTCGAATTTCCATTCGTAGTGGAGGCCGATGGTTTGGGTGAAATTACAGCCAAAGGTGTTGAAGCCGTCCCC
The DNA here is from genome assembly GCF_964253335.1 of Paenibacillus sp. LjRoot56. Taxonomy (NCBI): domain Bacteria; kingdom Bacillati; phylum Bacillota; class Bacilli; order Caryophanales; family Paenibacillaceae; genus Paenibacillus; species Paenibacillus sp. LjRoot56. The sequence continues at coordinate 2,723,656 of NZ_CAXURV020000001.1, read as the reverse complement.
TCTTCTTCCCCATTATTATAATTGGAGGACAAATAAGAAGCCCCGATTCCAATGGCAAAACAAGCAATCGCTGCAACTGTGAAGCCACCTAAAACTTTAAGTGAAGGCTTTTTGCTCGGATTTGATTCTTTTTTCGATTTACCGTGACGTTCTTGTCTAGATTCCAATTCAAACATTCCCCTTTCCCCCTACAAATTATAACAGATGTCGACATCGTTGGGTAATAGGAAGAGACTCACATTTTCAGAATGCCAACCTTGTGGTATAACAGAAGCTATACATAGGAACAGAAAGGACACGGGTCGCTTGGAGAAAATCGCCATTATTTCAGATATTCATGGAAACCTACCTGCTTTGGAAGCAGTGCTTCACGATATTGAGCGTAGAGGCCTTACACGTATCTTCTGTTTAGGCGATCTTGTTGGCAAGGGGCCAAGCTCTGCAGAGGTTGTTGACCTTATTAGATTGACTTGTGAAGCCGTTGTGCAAGGCAACTGGGATCTCGGCATTACGATGCCGCAGGAGCTTCCTGCTGGCTTGTGGCAGCAACAATCGCTTGGTGATGAACGATTAGCCTATTTAAAGCAGATTCCCTTCTCGATCGACGTGATGCTCAGCGGGAAGCATATCCGTTTGTTCCATGCGTCGGCTCAGAGCGTCTTTCATCGATTGAAACGGGAAGCTTCCAAGAATGAGCGGCTAGCGATGTTTAAAAATACGGAGATGACCGGAATCCCTCACGATGGTCAGGAGCCGGATATCGTTGGTTACGGGGATATCCATATCCCGTATATGTTGACGTTGAGCAACCCTTCGGAGAGAGGTGCGAGTACGGGGGCGCCGGTTGAGAACCTGGGCGAGCGGAGTGCTGGCTTAAGGGCGCGAAAAGCGGGCGATGAGGAGCAGAGTACTGACCTGGGGACAGTGAGTCTGGCAGAACAGAATACGAGTACGGGGACACAGCGGGCGAGTCTTGGGGAGCGCCAGGGGCTGCTGCTGTTCAATGTAGGCAGTGTGGGCGTTCCCTACGACGGCATACCTCAGGCGTGCTACTGCGTGATCGAGGGGGAGACAGATCCTGCGGTTCAAGCAGGGGTTTCGCTGCAATTTGTGCGGGTGCCTTATGATATTAAGCGAGCTGTACAGATGGCATATGAGGTTAAAATGCCGGATAGTCGAAGGTACGAATTGGAGATTACGACGGGATTGGTGCATTTGGATGATTAAGTTGATGCTCCCACCTATACTTACTCTCCACAACCCAATAAGATAAATGGAAAATATCCCGTTATTATCAGCTCCAAACACCTATTTGCTCAAATAACTGGATTTTAAGTAGCTAATTTTGACTCAATCCATCATTTCTTCGGATAAACTTTCAGCATAAATACCGAAAACTAGCTGGAAGTTTTCCATTTAATCGACAAGCCTTGTGAATTGGGAAAGATTTTACCCTTGGATGAAAAATCATGGAAATTAATTCCACTATATGCTAATATAGGTGTACGATGGAAAGTGAGGCTTATCTGAATGAAGCTAAATTGGCGTAAAATCATACTGATTATCGTTTGTGCAGAATGTTTGTTTATGTATTGGAACAGCCTTAGCACGATGAGCTTCAAGAAACAACGTACAACGACTCACCTCGCACCTGCCAAGCAACCGCAGGCACCATTAACACAAATTCAACCACAAATAAATGATCCGAAAATGATCGATTCTGATTTACATACGAAAGATAAAGCCTCCTAACAAGACGAAAGAGCGATCAGCTGCTAGCAGCTGATCGCTCTTTTTCTCAATTCATTTATTTCACCCGAGCTAAAGCCAAACCATCATACGCCGGTAATATCGTACTTTCCAGCCGCTCATCTGTCGCAATCCGCTGATTAAACGTTCGCATCGCTTGAACCGATGCCTTCGTTTGCTTCTCATCAACAACTTTACCGCGCATCAACGTGTTATCTCCAGCAATGATTGCACCTGGATTCGCAAGCTTGATCGCAAGCTCCAAGTAGTTCGGATAATTCACTTTATCTGCATCAATAAAGAAGAAATCGAAGCGCTCGCCCCGCTCCAGCAGCTCATTCAAGTGATCGAGTGCTTCGCCAATCCGATACTCGACGAATTCGCCTAGACCTGCTTCGGTCACGTTGCGCTTCGCCACATCCGCGAAATCTTGTTTCAGCTCTAGTGAAATGAGCTTGCCGCCCTCTTTCAACCCTCTAGCTAAGCAAATGCCACTGTATCCGCCTAACGCACCAATTTCCAACACTCGCTTCGCACTAATCATCGTAACCAGCATCGTTAACAATCTGCCATATCCTGGAGCGATAGAAATCTCAGGCATGTTGTGAGCAACAATGACCTCTTTCACCCGTGTTAGTACGGCATCTTCTTCATATAAACCTTCCATATAACTTTCTGCAGAGATCGTTTCCATGTATTTGTCCTCCTAAATTCGCATCGTATATAGGTACTTTGCAATACCCGTTTGTAAGTGTAACCTATTTGTCCTATACTTGTTAATTGTATGAGTTTTCTGAGCGTTGTACAACCCGGATGGAAGGACTATACCTATGCCACAAAAAATTGAACTAATCGCCACTTGTCCGATGGGACTTGAGGCTATCGTTGCCCGCGAAATCCGTGACCTCGGTTATGAGGAAATGACCGTCGAGAATGGACGCGTCCGTTTCTTTGGTGATGAATTGGCCATCTGTCGGACGAATCTTTGGCTGCGAACAGCCGATCGTGTCCTCGTGCTAATGGGGCAATTCAAAGCAACAACCTTCGATGAGCTTTTCGAAGGCACCAAAGCTCTCGCTTGGCCAGACTGGATCCCGAACGATGCCGAATTCCCTGTCGAGGGACGTTCCCATAAGTCACAATTATCCAGCGTTCCCGCTTGCCAAGGGATCGCCAAGAAAGCTGTCGTTGAGAAGCTTAAGCAGCGCTATGGCACCGAATGGTTCCCCGAGAACGGAGCTCGCTACGTGATTGAAGTTGCGCTTCTGAACGATATCGCGACGCTAACGATCGACACGACCGGTCCCAGCCTTCATAAGCGCGGCTACCGCAAGCTCGTGACCGAAGCGCCACTGAAGGAAACGATGGCGGCAGCTTTGATCCTGTTAAGCCGCTGGAACGTCGACCGGCCGCTCTACGACCCGTTCTGCGGGTCGGGAACCATCCCGATCGAAGCGGCGATGATCGGCTGGAACATCGCGCCAGGCCTGCGGCGCAGCTTCCCTAGTGAAGCTTGGGGGAACATTCCACGCAAGCTGTGGGACAAAGCCCGCGACGAAGCGTTCGACTCGGTGAAAGACAACGTGCCGCTGCACATCGTCGGCAGTGATATTGATCCTGCTGCCATCGAAGTGGCAGAGGCGGCCGCCAAAGCAGCTGGACTGACGAAGCAGTTCCAGCTGAAGGTTGAGCCCATCGCCAAGGCGCGTCCGCGTGGCGACTATGGCTGCTTGATCACCAACCCGCCGTACGGCGAGCGTCTTGGTGAAGCACCAGATGTCGAGCTGGCGCTGCGCGAGCTCGGCGCATTAACACGGCCGATGCCGTCGTGGAGCCTGTTCATCCTAAGCCCGAGCACGCAGCTCGAGCATTATATGAACCGCCGCGCTGATAAGAAGCGTAAGCTTTTTAACGGACGGATCGAATGTAATTTGTTCCAGTATCTAGGGCCTCTGCCTCCACGCAGATAAGAGACGTAGCATACAGATAAATAAAACAGCGGCAGCGAGACTTTACGTCTTTGCTGTCGCTGTTTTTGGTTTACTCATAAAGAGGCATCCCATTCCCTAGCCAATGTAACGGACACAGAAGCCCTTATTTGGCGAAACATCGCCGATTCAGAATGCTAACGGACACCAGCACTTCTATTCGTCATCTTAGAATGAAATTTATTCCGAAAATGAGTAAATAAAAGCTCTGGTGTCCGTTACGCGCAAAAAGAAACAAATTACATAACAATAACGGCGCTGGTGTCCGCTAACCATTAATCTGACTAATCGATCTACGATTTTTTAGTCAGCTGTCCGATCTACTTTGGCCCGCTCAGAATTTCACCTATCCAACAATCTCCACCAATTCCAACGGCAGTCCATCCGGATCCGCGAAAAACGTGTACAGATTCCCCGTAATCGGATCAATTCGCACTGGCTCAACTTGAATTCCTTTGCCTTCTAACTCTTGTACACTTTGCTCCATATCTGCAACAACGAAGGCCAGATGACGTAGTCCCCTAGCTTCTGGTTGATTTACACGCAGTGGTGGATTCAGAAAAGAAAACAATTCAATTTCTTGTGCGGTATCCCCGATGCGCAAATCCAATTTGTACGAGTCTCTTTCAGCGCGATAGGTTTCGTGAATGACAGTGAGTCCGAGTAAATCAACATAGAAATGCTTCGATTGCTCATAATTCGAACAAATAATCGCAACGTGATGCATCTGTTTTAATTCCATTGAATATGGCCTCCTAACAAAGAAAAACCGCACGCTGGGCTGCTCCCCCGCTGCGGCTTGTCCTTTTATTTTAACCTGCTGCTTGCATCGTTTCAACGATTTTGTGCAGAACCTCATCGGCTTGCGCATAATCCACTTGGCAAGTCCCTGCAGCGTGATGCCCACCGCCGCCTTGTTGAAGCATCAAATCTCCAATGTTTGTTTGTGCAGTGCGATTGACAATGCTGTGCCCACAAGCGAATACGCAGTTCTGCTTATTTCGTCCATCAACAATCCAAATCGAGGTGTTTTGCTCCGGATAGAGGGCATAGACCATGAAACGATTCCCTGGATAGATCGTCTCCACATCGCGAAGATCCGTAATGACGACATTTCTCTCAACCCGTGTGTAAGTTTGCAACATGTCCCGGTATAGCGCATCTAGTTCAAAATAACGAGCTACACGCTCTTTCACATCGGGCAACTCCATGATCTCGCCAACGGATTTCGTTGCACAATGCTCAACTAGATCCTCCATCAACTGGTAGTTGCTGATGCGATAATCCCGATAACGACCTAACCCCGTTCGAGCGTCCATGATAAACGAAAGCAAATCCCAACCGCTCGGATTCAAAATATCCTCTTTGCTAAATTGTGCGGAGTCCGCTTTATCTACACCAAGCATAATATCGTCGATATCGCCGAAGGTCTCTTTTCCACCGTAGTAATCATAGACAACCCGTGCAGCACTTGGAGCAAGCCTCGTTTCACCTTTGAACGTTACGGATTCCCCCATCCGTGTGAGTTCGCTGGAGTGATGATCGAACCATAAACCACAGCCTGCGACATAGGGTACATTAGCCAAAATATCATTCTCAGTAACCTCAATTAAGCCGTCCTGCATATCTTTGGGATGGACAAATTTCATTTCATCCACCATATTTAATTGTTTGAAGAGCATCGCGCATACTAAACCATCGAAATCGGAACGTGTGATCAATCTCATGCCATGCATCTCCTTTAATATAGTTCTTTAGAACTACGAAATGTGATGGTCATATTATATCAGCTAGTGTCGATAGGTGACAATGAGAAAATCACCAAGATTACCCGATGCTTGATCTTCCAGTGACAAAAAAAAGAGCGATTCACCTAGATAGGTTGAACCACTCTCAATTTGGATGATAGACATTGCAAAAGTCTTGTGACAAATCCTTCGATTTGAGCCATCGGAGGCATTTTCACAGAAAGCTTTACTTCGCCCTTCCAGTAAAAAATCAGAATGCTATTGTTTCTCCCGTGAAACATTTCAACATCCCAACACGCTTCATTTAATGCATATTCTTCTCGGTTAATCATAAGCTTAGGTCCATCCGTGGATGGCACCAATCGTGCAACATGGTTACCGCATAACGATGTTGCTTCCTGTTCATCCTGCAATTTTACTTCCGATTTCATGCCGCTAGGGCCTCCTTTGTACGTGTCATTCCATTTGATTTCATTTGCTTCGCTATGACAGAGAAAAAACCCCACCGTAGTGAACCGACTAGAGGGGTTCTGAAGTGAATTCCCAATCGTTCGGCGGCTGGCTGGCTGCTTGTCCTTTGCAGGAGAAGTAAGGCCCCTGTAGCTTTGCGTCACTGGCTTTCGCCAGCTTTGCCTTTGTCGAGATGATGTACACAATCTTTTTAGATGAATCCTACAAATAATTCTTACTATACTCTCAAGGATAAGGGATGACGATTTGAAATCGAATAGTTCGTAGGAACTATTTTTACGAAATCCATCAAAATATTTGCATTTTCGACGATATTTTCGCAGCGTTTCGACGTTTTGTGCCTCTCCAATAGAAAATCGAGCCCATCATCGACAAAATCGCTATCACGAGAAAGAGCGTGCTGCCGCCATAGGAAACTAATAAAAAGCCACCAATCCATGGCCCCATAAAGTGACCGATGTTCGTTAATGTTTGAGCACCATAGTAGGTTCCACGCATATGTTCAGGAGCTAGCTTATCTATCAACATGTTCGCGGCAGGATAATTCAGAATTTCACCAAACGTGAAAATCCCCATCGAAACAATCAGCCATGTCAAAGTGTGTGAATATGCAAATCCGATATCGCCTAATGCAAACATAAAGTTGCCAACAACGATAGCCGTTAGAGGTGAATACTTTTCAGCCCATCTCCCCAAAGGCACCTGCATCGCAATGACGACAATGGCATTGGCGCTCATGAGAATGGCAAACATTTTGACCCCATTAGCAAAATCCCTTTGTAAGTACTGCGACAATGTCACCATAACCTGTGAATAACCAATGGCTCCGATAATCCCCCCGATAATGTATAAACGGAAAGTGATGTCCTTACGAATAACACCTACCGCAGAGCGGAAAGTAACGATTGATTTCTTCTCACCTTCAATTTTCTTAATCCCGAACTTAATGAGAAGGGCGTAAAGTGTTATGCCATAGATTAAATAAATGATGCCTGTGAGCAGAAAGGGTAAGGCTCCGTTCATGGTGGCAAAGAAAGCACCTAGTAAAGGACCGACAGCTACCCCCACGTTGATCGCCATGTACCGAAGAGAAAATACTTGTCGCCTTTTGGAGGGCTCTGTTAGATCTGCCATTAAGGCTTGCGATACGGGTTCGTAAAAGGAACGGCAAAGTCCATTCAGCATATTGAGCAGCATAAATAAGACCGGTAATTTAACAACACCGAAGCCGAGGAATACGAATCCCCACCCAAAGAGTGCCGCTAGCATGATCACGCGTCGACCAAATCGGTCTGACAAAGTACCACCGATAAAACCGCCGAACGTTCCAGCTAATGCACCCATTCCTATTACAATACCAATGAGCCCTGGACTCATATCAGAATGCTTCGCCAAGTAGATAGCTAGGAACGGTAAACTCATGGAAGAAGCAGCCCGGGCCATGACCGTACCTAAGATAAGCGTATGTACGATTGGATGATAGGCTTGAAGAAATTGACGCATACGATTCATAGACGATGACTCCTCTCGCTGACACACGAATTACCCTATGGTTAATTAATTACCGAATTCCAATTATACACGAAAATAGCGAATTGTGTCGTCATTTTAGACAGGGAAGTTTACCTTTCTCTATCGCCATCTCACAGATGGTATTTATTGGGTAGAAAAATTATAATAACGATATGGAGGTGCTTGCATATGAAAATAGCGATCACAGGTGGCAGCGGGTTTATTGGAAAACGATTAATCGCTTACTGGTTGGGACAAGGTCACGAACTTATTAATATATCACGCTCATCTTCGAAGCAGGTACCAGGTGTTAGAACGATAACATGGGGCGAGTTGGAGCGAAATACGGAACTCCTTGCAGGTCTTGATGCCATTGTCAATTTGGCGGGTGAATCCATCAGTCAACGTTGGACGCAAGCTGCTAAGACGCGAATTGTACAATCCCGATTGCAAGCGGCTGAGCATGTAGCCAAGCTAGTCGCGACAATGGACCCAAAGCCTAAGGTCGTTGTGAATGCATCAGGCATGTCCTATTACGGCATTTCGGAAACGGATACTTTTGACGAGACGAGTCCTTATCGACAAACGGACTTCCTAGCCAGCGTTGTCAAGCAATGGGAAGCTGCGGCTGATCTTATCCAAGGAACACGTATCGTGAAGGTGCGGGTTGGACTTGTGTTGGATAATAAAGAAGGTGCGTTCCCCAAGATGGCACTTCCTTATAAGCTTGGAGTAGGCGGAACAGTTGGCAGCGGCAGGCAGTGGCATTCGTGGATTCACATCGATGATATGGTGAGACTAATTGATTTTTGCGTTCAAAATGACTCGATTGTTGGTCCGGTTAACGCCACGGCTCCAAATCCGGTTACGAATAAGCAATTGGGACGCGCGATTGCGACTGCCATGCGAAGACCCAATCTTTTCCCTGTTCCGGCATTTATGATGAAGTTGATTTTTGGCGAGCTTTCTGTACTGCTTCTAGAAGGTCAGAAGGTCATTCCTCGTGTATTGCAAGAGCATGGTTTTAGGTGGCGCTTTCCTTGGCTGGCAGGTGCATTAGAAGATTTGGCAAAAAAATAACTTCCCTTCCGAATTAAAATTGTGTACAATTAAATTGTGAGAAATATTAGTTGCGGAAGGTAGTGTCACTATGAGTGTACATCAATTTCAAGTGAAGACGATTCGCGGTGAGGACAAATCTCTTAGCGATTACAAGAACCAAGTCCTGCTTATTGTAAATACCGCGACGAAATGTGGATTAGCTCCACAATTCCAAGGACTTCAAGAGTTACACGACACCTATAAAAATCAAGGCTTTAGTGTCCTAGGATTCCCCTGCAATCAATTCCGGGATCAGGAGCCTGGCGATAATAAACAAGTTGAACAGGCGTGCCAGCTTAATTTCGGTGTTAATTTCCCGCTATTTGCCAAGATCGATGTGAATGGCGCTGATGCTCATCCTTTGTATCGTTATTTGAAAAGCAAGGCATCTGGCCTATTCGGATCTGGCATCAAGTGGAATTTCACCAAATTCCTTGTCGATGGAAATGGTAATGTGATTAAACGCTTCTCTCCGACTACAAAGCCGCATAAGATCGATAGTGAAATTCGTAAGCTGTTAGAGAAATCAGCAGTTCACGCCTAATGCCAGCTTATATAAGCAAAAAAAAGCATCCTGTCCCATTGGACGGATGCTTTTTTAATCATTTCACGTATTTTTTTGCTTTTTCGATGGCTTCGTCTTCGGTTGCGCCCGTAATGTAACGGCCATTAATAAAGATGAATGCGAATCTCGAACATGGACCGCAGTACGATTTGCACGCAACTTTGACTTCCGTATCCGGTGCAATGGCACTTATTTTGGCAAGCGCCGATTTCACCTTCATGTGTTTGCATTTATCACAAATGCGAATATCATTCCGCATTAGTGGTCTCCGTGATTCCCCTTACTTGGGTTAGTAATCATGAAGCCTTCCTCTGGTGTGTAGAAGTAGTCGATACGGATACCGTCTAGAAGCGGCTCGGATTGATCTAACAAAACATCAATTCCTTTGTCCGTGTTTACCACAACATCATTTTCTGTTTTATCATCAAGACCCAAACCATAGTGAGCATGATCACCATGCTTATGCGTCACTTGTACGCGAACCAACAAACCTTGGTTTTCTTCTTTATTGAGCTCCAATTGAAGTACTTTTGCTGCATTACGAGAAATTTTGACATTCATATGTACACATCTCCTGAAACAATAAATTTTAATTTTAACTCTATTGTAAAGAATCTAGCGCATGAAATCAACCTTGTCCTATTCTGCCCTTCTATTGCCAAATTCCATAAGGAACTTTAAAATACATAGTAGTATGAGTATTAATCCCTTATTACAAAATGTTAACTAACTAACCTAAAAGTAAGTACCCTACACGATTTTGATGAAAGGAAGCGATCTCATGTCCACTCTTGAAAATGAAAAAGTCGCTCCACTTAGCAACTATGTTCCCAAAATCCCCAAAGAAATCGAGTGTTCCGTCGAACGAACTTTGGAGGTTATTGGCGGGAAATGGGCATTTCTTGTACTTCGTGAATTATTCTGTGGAACGAAGCGTTTCGGAGAGCTGCAGCGCCAAATTACGGGCATCAGTCCCAAATCCCTTACGGATATTTTGCGCCATCTGGAAGAACATGGGGTTCTCGAGCGCATGGCGTTCCCTACAGTTCCTGTTACAGTTGAGTATACCTTGACACCAAAAGGGCAGGATCTGCATCAAATTATTAGAGAGATGAAGCTTTGGTCAGCAAAATGGACATAATGAACAATTAGGGAAGCTAGCTGAAGAGGAGAGAAACTTGATGATTACTATTAAAACAAAAGAACAAATTGAAGCCATGGGGAAAGCAGGCCGAATCCTTGCCGATTGCCATAAAGAAATCGCGAAAATGATTCGCCCGGGCATTACATCGTGGGAAATCGATCAATTTGTCGAAGGCTTTCTGGCCAAACATGGTGCTACACCTGAGCAAAAAGGGTATCACGGCTATCCCTACGCAACCTGTGCTTCGGTAAATGACGTTATTTGTCATGGCTTCCCAAAGAAAGAGCCGCTCAATGATGGTGACATTGTTACGATTGACATGGTCGTTCGGGTCGATGGGTGGTTAGCAGATTCCGCTTGGTCTTACGCGGTAGGTACGATTTCACCTGTTGCTGAGAAACTCCTGCAAGTTACCAAGGACTCCTTATATAAAGGTATTGAAAAAGCTGTCATCGGCAATCGGATCGGCGATGTCGCCAACGCTATTCAAGTCTACGCGGAATCGCACGGCTTCTCCGTTGTTAGAGACTTCATCGGTCACGGAATCGGCTCCGAGATGCATGAAGAGCCCCAAGTTCCGCATTATGGACCGGCTGGCAAAGGGCCGCGCATCAAGGAAGGCATGGTTTTCACCATTGAACCGATGTTGAATGTTGGTAAATATCACTCCAAAGTTGACCAAGATGGATGGACAGCTAGAACGTACGATGGCAGCCTCTCTGCACAATATGAGCACACGATTGCCATCACAAGTAACGGACCGATTATTTTAACTGAACAATAACGATCTGGAGGAAAAGGGATGCTTTCTTTTTACAAGAAATATTGGCGAACGGTATTCGACATAGGGCTCATCGTATTAACCGTCTACTTATTCATGTTGTTATTCAGTTATTTGTACGCCATCGCCACGCCAATCTTCTTGGCCTTGATTATTTTCATGATGATCGAGCCCCTGGCTCGGTTCTTGAATCGCAAAGGCATGCGTAAATCGCTTGCCTCCGCCATTTCCACCTTGGTTTTCGTCTTGATCATCCTAGGTGCGTTGGCTGGGGCAGTCGTCATCTTCACCAGTCAGATTATGAGCCTCGTGGATAAAATCGATGACTACGCAGCGATTTTCAATGAGCAAATCATTCATCGGATTGCTGAGTTAAATGATCGATTCCAAGCCCTGCCCGAGGATGTGACTGGCAAAGCCAAAGATTATGCTGGCCAATTTGCTGGCAAAGCGTCTACGTTCCTCGTCGCCTTTTTATCAGGTTTGGTCGCTTCCCTGACCTCCTTCTCCACGTTCATGTTCAATTTCATCGTCGGCATTATTCTCGCATACTTCTTAAGCATCGAAATTGAATCTTGGAAACGTATTGCAAGTGAGCAAACACCGAACACCTTCAAGTCCGCCTTCTTTTTTCTCAAAGAAAATGTCGTGAAGGGGATCGTATCTTACGTAAAAGCACAAGCCAAGCTCATCACATTAACGTTCATCGTTGTTTTTATTGCCTTGCTCGTACTGAATGTCAATAATGCATTTTCTATCGCGTTGTTGTCAGCGATTTTCGATGTCCTACCCTTGCTCGGTGTTTCCACTTTATTCATCCCGTGGATTATCTACTTGTTCATCGTTGGCAATACGACGCTGGCCATATGGCTAAGTTCACTGCTCCTCGTCGTGATTCTCGTCAGACAAATTATGGAACCCAAAATCACAGGTGAATCCTTAGGGGTATCCGCATTTACAACCTTAGCGTTTATGATTATCTCCCTATCCCTCTTTGGAGTAGCCGGAGTGATTCTCTCGCCGGTACTGATCATTCTGATCAAAGCCTTACATACGCAAGGATATTTACAGCGTTGGATCCGTAAGCCTGAGAACGAATATACCGAAGGAAAACTGCCGTATACGGGCAATTGAAAGAGGAGCTAAGCGAGTTCAATCGCTTAGCTCTTTTGCTTTTGGCCGCCAGTCGTTATACCCGATGCATGCTGCGATAGATCGAGGGGGCCATGCCGATTTTGCTCGTAAACACACGACTTAGATAAAAGCCATTCTCATACCCGCATTGGGACGCGATCACGTCCAACGTGAATGTCGTACTTTCTAATAGATGCCTCGCTCGTGTTAACCGCAATTCATTAATAAATTCTGTTGGTGTTTGGGCAAAGGCTTTTCGAAACCTACGCGTAAATTGAACAGGCGTCAAATCTAGTTGCTGAGCCAAATTTAACATCGAAAGATTGCCGTAGGCATGATCGGTAAGGAAGCTCCGTGCTTGGTCCATCTGTTCATCCATGATGGTCTCAGGGGGACTCTCCTGGATCATCCTCTCCATTTGTACCATTCGGAAGAGATCATTCACAAGGTGCAGTTTATGCTGTGTACTCTCTTCATCCCACCCTTGCAAAGTTCGCAAATAGCGATAACTGGATGTCAAGCGCGGCAGATCTTGTACGGAAAGCTTTCCCGTCCAAGTAGCTTCTTGTTCCATATGGGGCTCCCCTATAAACTGTATAAAATGAAAAGTCAGCGGCTCGATCGTTTTTCTACGATACACGGTTCGAGGGGGGCAAAGCACCAGATCTCCGAATCTAGCCTCACCTTGCTCCGTACGAATTTCATAAAAGAAGCTCCCCTCCTCCACCGCAAATAACGTCCAGCATGGGTAGTCATCACGTTCAAACATAAACTCTTTTTTCTGATGCCAATACACATGAGATAAGAGTTTCAAGGCTGGATCGCGATAGGTCATGTCTCACTCTCCATCTAACGAAATAAAGTATATGCTAATTGTAACTCACTGTATGTTAAAAGGATATCACCTATTTTAAAATGAAATCATGGATATTCTAATACTAGTGAGGTGCTCATAATGAAGCATGAAATCGTTACATCTGATATCACCGTCGTTGGCGGTGGCTTGGCTGGGGTTTGCGCCGCAGTTGCTGCAGCCCGATTAGGTCAAACTGTTTCTCTAGTCCAAAATCGGCCTGTTCTTGGCGGAAATGCAAGCAGTGAAATACGTGTGTGGGTATGTGGTGCCACTTCCCATGGTGTCCATCGTAACGCTCGGGAAACCGGTATTATGGGTGAACTATTTGTCGAGAATCAATATCGCAATATCGATGGCAACCCTTATATCTGGGATTTGGTTGTGCTTGAGAAAGTAAAAGCTGAGCCCAATATTACGTTGTTCCTCAACACAGATGTGCATGAGGTCGATGCGTCAGGCGATGACGACCATCGTACCATTCAAGCCGTCACAGGTTGGATGATGGGCTCGGAACGAAGAATTCGTTTCAAAAGTCGTGTTTTCCTCGATTGTACGGGGGATGGCCTCGTTGGCTTCCTAGCAGGTGCTAAATTCCGTATTGGCCGCGAAGCTCAACATGAATTTAACGAAGAATGGGCACCACTCGTGCCAGATGATATCACACTAGGAAGCACGCTTCTCTTTTACACCAAGGATGCCGGTCGTCCCGTGAAATATATCGCACCGAGTTTTGCTAAAGATATCACGCAAACTTCAATTCCCATGAAACGTGTCATCCGCAGTGGCGATAATGGTTGCGCTTACTGGTGGATTGAATGGGGCGGCGAGCATGACACCGTCCATGATAATGAGCGAATTCGAGATGAACTCTCCTCCGTTATCTATGGGATTTGGGATTATATCAAAAACTCTGGGAAATTTGACAGCGCAAATCTAACCTTGGAATGGATCGGTTCGATTCCAGGGAAACGGGAATACCGTCGCTTCGTAGGGGACTACGTCTTGAATCAAAATGACGTGATTGCCCAAGAACTGTTCGAGGATCGCGTCGCCTTCGGTGGCTGGTCCATTGATTTGCATCCACCGCAAGGCATGTATGCCACTGCCAAAGGTTCTAAACATATGCATATGGATGGCTCCTACCATATCCCGTTCCGTTCCCTCTATTCGACCAACGTGTCGAATATGCTCATGGGTGGACGCAATATCAGCGCGTCCCACGTTGCTTTCGGTACAACACGTGTCATGGCGACATGTGCGGTTATTGGCGAAGCTGCGGGCACTGGCGCCGCACTTTGCGCAGCCAAAGGGATCTCGCCGCGCGAGCTGCATAGCGAGCACTTGAGCGAGCTTCAGCAGACGCTGCTGCGACAGGATGCGTCGATTCTCGGTGTAGCGAATACGGATGAGGCAGATCTCGTGCGCAGTGCGGCTTTGACGGCCTCTAGTACGCTGACAGAGCTTGCTTTGGAGCAGTCGGCAGGTCTTTATCCTTTGAACACACATGTAGCGCTTCTAGTGCCTGTAGATCCATTTATAAATGGCATTGCGTTATTCATCGACGCTACTGCTGCCACAGAGCTTACTGTCGAGCTGTGGAACACAGGGAAGCCGCAGAATTATGTCCCACATGCTTTGGTTTCATCGGTTGTCGTGCCCGTTAGTGAGGGATCTGAGCAATGGGTCACTGCTGCTTTGCAATGGGAACCTGAGCATGCTCAGAATGCCTTCATCATTCTTAAAAGTAATCCATCTGTATCCGTTCATCTGTCGAGTCGTCCGCAGTCTGGCGTGCTATCCTTCAAGCATGATGCAACTTCAGCGGATACCGTAGATTTCGGGGATATGTACCATCATCAACCGGTGATTGACTGGAGTCCAAGAGGCTTCCTTCGGAAGCCGATTTGCTTCCGACTTCTCTCGCCTACTTCCGCCTTCGCGGCTGAGAAAGCAGCAGACGGACATAAACGGCCTTACGGCAGCCCGCATCTGTGGTCTTCCGCTGGAGGTAGTGGTGCTGAGGAATGGCTCGAAGCCAGCTGGACGGAAACTCATAGCATTAGGGAAGTGCATGTAACGTTCAACGATGATGTCAACGAGGATCTAATTAACTTGCATCACCATCGTACCGAATTCGAAATCATCCCTGAGCTCGTTAAAGATTATCAAGTGCAAGCTTGGGTTGGGGAATCATGGACAGCGGTTGTTGAGGCGACTAACAATCATACTCGGCACCATGTTCATGTGTTAGACAGCGCTGTATCAACGAACCGTCTGCGTGTCGTAGTGGCGTCAACGAATGGCTCTGCGCATGTAGAAATCGTGGAATTACGTTGTTATCGTTAAAATAGTGAATGAAAGAACCGATATCGCCATGTGCCTCATGGTTGAGATCGGTTTTTTTATGCTGACTTGAATGTTGGTCCTCCCACTTTGATTGCTCGTATGGGTGTTAAGGCACTCGGACAAGCCCCCTTAATTATTTGAAAAATAGGCTCGCTTTGCTCTTGTTTAACCTTACATGATGTGTTATATTAAAAGTGCGTAGAATCAAGGTTTTCGCTTTTAAAAGCTGACATAGGAGTGATGAAAAATGTTACAAATTCCGCATGGCGAAGAAATTATTCGTGTTGAAATGACAGTTAAGGAAGCGCTTGCACTAACTGGAACGAAATTTGCCCAAAGCAACAAACTTGAGACAGACGCAATGAAGAAGCTCAAACAATCTTTAGCAGATAAATTACTCACACCAAACCATTAATTCATACACATATGGAGCCCCGCGAGATTATCTCGTGGGGCTTTTTATTGATGTTCTGGGGGGATCTACAGTGCAATATCGGCATCAACGGTAATCTTCTACCCCTCGCCCCCCGTAGTCGCTGGTCATTGCAAAATGAATTAACTGGAAATTGTACAGCTATTCTAGAGAAATCTGCCTCAATATTCAATTTAGATGGAAAATAGGTAGTTAATTTGGCCTCATCCGATCCTATTTGCAAAAACGCAGCTATTTAACTGTATATAATCCATCTAAACGTGATTCCGGCCGATATTCTAATGAATTAGCTACATAAAATCCATCTATTCGTGACAGTCGGCGGGTTACTAGGAGTTCGAGGGAGTTGTCGGAGTTTCGGGAGGTGCGGGTGCTGCGGGTGTTGCGGGTGTTGCGGGTGTTGCGTGAGTTGCGTGAGTTGCGTGAGTTGCGGGTGCTGAGGGTGTTGCGCGAGGTGCTGGTGTTGCGCTTGTTCGGATTGTTGAGAGTAGTTAAAAGACAAAAATCCACCCCTCCAAGGGGCGGATCCTGGTTAGTTGATTTTCCTACGTGTCAAAATACACGGCACACCTCTGCCGACAGCCCCAGGCTGTGACATCATATCCAGATAGCGCATGCCCCTTGCACAAGGTGTTTTGCACACCGAACAAGTGGCAGATTCAACTATCCTCATCGTGTATTGAGCACGGGATGAAAGTTCCTTTTTCTTCTTAACAACTTTGCCTTTACCTTTAGGTGGTGCCATGTTCACGCCTCCCCAACAGCTTCCTTTCCTCAGTATATGAAGTCTGGGCAAAGTCGGTTCGTAGCGAAGGCAAGCAAGTTGAAGAAACTTGTCTTGAGTTTATAATTCCAAAGCCGTCAATAAGATTGGAACGACTTCCTCATAAAGTAAAGCAAAGGTTTCCACAGGCAGCGGATTTACCCCTAACCCTACCTCGACTGTAAAGCCTGGTCGCCGAAATTGTTGAATGAACCAATCTTTATACCCTGCGTCACTGCCTGTAAGCTTCACAGCTTCATAATTACTGGCTAATGCCAATCGCTCTGCAAGTGTTTCAGCTTCAGCTGGTTCATAATCACGGTAATTCCAATAAATTTCTCTTCCCTGTGTATGTAAGGCAACGACAAGCTCGAAGTCATGACACTCGGTGAACTCGGCCAATGCCGCGGCTTCCGGTTCAGATAGCGGAGCTTCACCGCCATAATCACGTTCACCGGGTCCATCGTGTTCTCTTCGCAGCTTCTCTTCTTCCCAGTGGGCAGGGAATTGATCATTGAGGTCTACACCGCGTATATTCGCTTTCCAATTTATAAACGATAAAGACCCTTTATTCCATGCCAACAATGCTTCACGATGCGGATGTTCCTCGGGCAGTCCATGTAAAACAAGTTCAACCCCGTCTGGATTGACCATAGGCACGGCCCACAAGGCATACTCTGACAAAATACGTCTAATATTACGCCCCTGCCATGCCGTCCCTCTTGCATACGCACATGCCAGGTCTTCAACAAATTGCATCAGCAAGGGGGCTGTTATCCATTCATTCGCATGCATGGCTGCATTGAAATGGATTTCCTTCGTACCGTGCCCGATACGCAGCGCATGAATGTCCCTCCCCATCGCACTTTGGCCAATACACGCCGTTTGCAAAAATGGATATATTTTGCCTAAACGATTCAACTCCTGGGCTAATGTCTGATAGCCATATCCTAACACACAACCACCTGCCTTTTTACTTCTTTCATATGGCTATGCTTATGCCTTGATCGCAGGAATCATGCGGTATCTCAGTTTCGCGAGATGAAATAAAAATAGACCCATAAGGGTCTATTTCGTTCACTTAAATAATAGTCGGCACCTGCCACACGACAGGCATAATAGAAATATATTCCTTGAGCCAATTCTCCGCAATCTGCCGGAAAACAGTTGGCGTACCACTGCAGAAAAACTGATGAACCGGTATTTCATTGGATTTCGTTTGCATGCTTCTCTGAGAAAGGATCGTACTTATATCTCTGGCTGTCTCTTCGGCCGAAGAAATTAATGTCACTTTAGGCCCCATAACTTGAGAAATGGATTCCATCAGAAATGGGTAATGGGTACATCCCAAAATTAAGCAATCAATCGGCTTATCTTTCAAAGGACTCAGGGATTGTTCCACGATGGAATGAGCACGATCACTACTAAAAAGTCCTCTCTCAACAAATGGAGCTAGTAAAGGACACGCCTCACTATATACATGAATATCTGTCGAAATCTGCCTCAACGCCGTTTCATACGCTTGGCTGCGAATCGTTCCATCTGTGCCAATGACACCGATCATACCGCTTCGAGTCATTTTGATTGCTGCTCTAGCTCCTGGTAAAATCACGCCCACGACAGGAATAGAGACACGCGCACGTATGTCTTCAATCGCAACCGCAGTTGCCGTATTACAGGCAATCACAATCATTTTGGGATTAAACTGAAGTAAGTAGTCTACAATTTGACGAGTAAAGTGACGAACTTCACTAGCAGGTCGGGGGCCGTAAGGGCTCCTGGCTGTATCTCCAAAATAAATGACCTTTTCATGCGGCAGCTGTTTCATGATTTCTTTTACAACAGTTAACCCTCCGACTCCGGAGTCCAGTACGGCTATCGCTTGCTGCACACATATCCGCTTCCTTTGCCGGTTGATGAATTGATATAAACCACATGGTTAGGATATGTGCGGCCAAGCTTAAAGGTACCAAGAGTACTACACAGATTTGGACCTAATCTTCTTACTTTTTCGGCTGAAGCTCGGTTACAAGTCCGAATTCATACCCTCTCTTTTTGATTTCTTTACAAATCCGATCCAGCGCCTGCATGTTCTCAATAGAACCCTGATGCATCAAAATCACGTTACCATCATGCAAATTATTCATAATATCGTTGTACGGATCCTCAGCGCCATTCGCTCTAGGCTCCCAATCACGCATGGCTGTAGACCAGAACACAGAAGTATAGCCCATGTCAGAAACCAAACTTAAATTATGAGCATTATAGTGCCCGTAAGGGAAACGGAAATAGTTCCCGACCTCTTTACCGGTGATTTGCTTATAGACGACTTCAAAATCCTTAATTTCCTTGCGTATCTGATCATCCGTCAAGTCATTAAAATCCGTATGTGTCATGGTGTGGTTCGCTACATAATGACCATCTGCCACAATCCTTTTCAAATAGTCCGGGTTCTTCTTGATGTTGTTTCCTGTGATAAAAAAGTTCGCTTTCACATTGTTCTCTTTGAGTGATTTCAGCATGAGATCAACCTCAATGAGCGGTCCTCCTGCATCAATGGTTAAATAGACCTTTTTCCCTGTCCCAACCCAGACCGCTTTCTGGTCACTCGTAAAGGATTTGGTTTCATGCGGAAAATCAGGAACTTGCCCTGTTTTTTTCTTCATATAGTACCAGGAATAAGGTGTTCGATCTGCTGGCAAAGGTTTCGTTTTAGCAGGATCAGCTGTGGCTTTAGGCGTTGCACTAGGTGTCGGTGTAGCTGGTGACGCACTCGGCACAGTCGTTGGCTGTGGAGTTGGTGCAGGTGTCGTTGTTGGTGATGGTTTAACGGTTTGTGTGGGAGAAGGTGTTGGCGAAAATCTAGGAGAAATAACTGGACTGGCTTTGGAAGCCGCTTCCGTGCCGACAGGAGCAGTTAGGCTTATATCTGCACAACCGACCAACGAAACACTCAGTACGATCAGCAGTGCAGCTTTATGGGTATGTTTAATCATGAGATACACCTCGAGATGGGAATGGATTCTTCTTCCACCCTATTCGACAGTGAATGACAAATTACCTGCCTAACGATTGATTTTCGGGGTTATTTTGTAGCGCGATAAGTCAAGTATTGTAGAACGGTAAGTAGGATAAACGCTGTTCCTGCCAGCATCGGAATCGTAATAAATCCAAGCCAGTTTAAATAATCGGTATCACAAGCAATGGGACCGCAACCTGTACCCGTTTCTTTGAAAACACCCATTTGTAATAAAACATGATAGATGGAGATGCATGCTCCCCAAATCGTTAACGGCAACACGTAGATAGTTAATTTGTAATCTCTACGAACAGCTGCAATGCCAAGAATTACGACCAATGGATACATAAGAATTCGCTGATACCAGCAAAGTTTGCATGGTGCAAAATGCAAGATTTCCGAAAAATATAAGCTTCCTAGTGTCGCAACTAAGGCAACTAGCCATGATATATGCATGCCGTTGTCTCTCAACCATTTTTTAAACATAATGAAATCGTCCCCTTTCTACTCCCCTATTATAAAAAAATAGAAGTAAGAAGTCACGGGATTGATTCTCGCGACCTACCAAATTCGCAATTTACTTACGAATCATATAAGATGTTCACATTCTACTCAGGTAATTAGTACCAATAAGTGCTATAAACGTTTCTATTTTGAGCTAATTCAATTACAATTAACATATGGAGGGATTCCTATGATGAAGCAATTTGAAGGATTCGGTAAATTTTTGGAGAGCTTACGTGGAAAGATGTCCTTACGTGAAGCTGCCAACAAGAGTGGCCTGTCCCATGCCTATATTCGAGATTTAGAATTAGAACGTAACCGTTCGACGAATGAAAAGATTAAGCCATCCCCTGTCACATTAAAGAAACTGTCGGATGCCTATAAGTTTTCGTATACAGATCTTATGGAGAAAGCTGGATATCTTGAAAAAGGTATCCCAGATAGTCAATCGGCACCGTTGACACTGCCCCTAGCAGACATCCTTTTTATAGAAATTGGATCTACCGAAATGACGTATCATACACGGATCGGTAATCGCACGATTCCCATGCAGTCACTATTAGATTTCAGTCATTTCTTAGACCAACTAGAAGATCAAGGGTTTAAGAAAATGGATACGGATCTATTCGTCAATTTATCTCACGTTAAGAAATATGATGCACAAGCAGGTAAACTATATTTCGATCCGCTAGGTGTGAGTCTGAGCGTGACGATTGCTGCCCTGCGCCAGAAGAAATACCATGATCTTATTTTACGCAGTGTCGCCTATCATGCAGGGAACGATCTTGAATATCAATTTGAAAAAAGCACGGGTAAAGACTCTCTACTGGCTTCACTTCAACGACAAAATTAAGCATTTTACAAAAAAAGGAGATAATTTCAGGGAATTCTGAAACTTATTCTCCTTTCTTTTCGTCTTATTAGTTGACAGTGTGGACTTGATTTGTGTTAGAGAGGATAGATGCCTAAGCATGGCTGTTCAACAAACAACCACCCAGACTACTTTGCAAGCCCGCGTAAAGCGCAAACGTTCTGCTGGAATACGCTTTTTGTCGTATACAGTCCTTACGATTACCGTTCTAGCAATATTAGGTTTAAGCTGGTTTTTCCTGACTGCTTCAGGGTCGAGCCTGCGTTTCATGATGGCCGATACCATCATCACCACACAGCATCGGGATTGGGCCAAATATTTAATTGGCACATCCGAGTTGCAGAAACGTGTAGCCGCATATACGAAAAGCTTTGACGAAATGGGTACAGAGAAGGATTTAGGACTTGTAGAAATCGCACCTTTGCCATCCTACACACCTACCGAAGTAGTAGCCCCAGTAAAAAAAGATTTAGTCACCATCGAGAATATTTCGGGTCCCAATTTCAAAGGTAAGCTTGTAACCATTTCAGACCCTACCAAGCTTCGCATAGCAGTGCCAGAGAAAGCAGGTAAAGGGGAGAAAGTATCCTCCATGGTCAAACGTACCGGGGCGATCCTCGGTGTGAATGGCGGTGGATTTATTGACCCGAACTGGGAAGGCAATGGCTTTCAACCCGAAGGCGTTGTCATCTCAGGAGGTAAAATCTTCTACAATGACAAGGGTATGAACGGTACTGTACAGATCGTTGGGATTGATAAGCAAGGCCGAATGATTTCAGGAAAATACAAAGTATCTGAGCTGCTCGAAATGGGCGTGCAAGAAGCCGTCTCCTTCAGCCCTCGGTTCATCGTCAATGGTGTTGGCCAAGTCAAAAGTCAAGCAGATGGCTGGGGTATCGCACCGCGAACGTGCATGGCTCAAACGAAGGACGGAGCGATTCTATTCGCCATTATTGATGGCAGACAAACGCACAGTATAGGTGCAACGCTCTATGATGTGCAGGAAATTTTCTTAGCGCATGGCGCAATTACCGCGGCGAACCTGGATGGTGGCGCATCAACCGTGCTGGTTCACAATAATGCTATTATTAATAAACCTTCTAGTGAATACGGAGAACGCTATCTCCCTACTGCATGGTTGCTTTTCGATCATCCTGAAACCGCTGATATCAAGAATGTTTGGGAAGGGCTGGATATTAGTAAAATTGATCCTTCCAAATGGTAACAACAAAGAAGCAGAGTACTCCTAGAAGGAGCGCTCTGCTTCTTTCATTAGAATTCTATCGGCCTACGATGACCAAATCTTCAGCGGCTTCCGATGCCGCGATCTCGTCTTGAATGTCATCCTCAGATTGCGAATCCTTCCACGAGCGAACTGTCTCGACTACACTTGCTGCTGTTTCCTTCGCTTTACCCACGAGATCCGTAGTTGTCGTACTCACTGTTTTGGCAGCTGCTTGCGTTTTTTGACTAACTGTACTGGCTAGTTGCACGGTTTTGTCGCTAACTACGGTAGCTCCCTCTGCAATATCACTTCGTAGTTCACGACCAGATTTCGGTGCGAACAGCAGCGCTGCTGCAGCCCCAACTAAACCGCCTACGACTGCACCGATGAGAAGATCTTTTCCTTTTTTTCCATTGGACATGTGATATCCACTCCTTAATGATCTGATTTCGCACTCCGCTGCGCCTGCCATCTCTGCCATAGCTCATACCCTGTGGTTGCCCATTCCATGATGTCGTGAATACGCTTCTGGTGCGTATGTACGACCTTTTCCGCACCTAGTAAGGAATCATTCATCATGCGTGAGGCATTGCGCAGCGTGGAAGCGACTTCCCCAACTGCCTTCCCTGCCTTTTCAACCGATTGCATACTTGGTTCTAAGGCAAGGACTTGCAAATGTACCTCTTCCGTAAGCTGCCCTAATTGCTTCATTAGATTCTCCGCATGCTCTGTTGTGTGGACAACTTGCTGCTTAACTTCAATAACCGTATCCCCTAACAAGCGAAGCGTTCGCGTAGCGGTAATGAACATGCGAACTGTAAAGACAATGAGCACTAAACACGCAGCTACCAAGCTGACGATACTGATCTCACTCCATGTCATGTAGGTCACCTCCTGTTGGCTGAAAGCTGTGAGGATTGATGAGGCTTCTAGACGAATGCCTATGAATTACTACAGTATAGGTAGGTAGGGCTTGTTTTGACACAAACGGATTGGAAAAATTTCTGGAACCTGTCATAATAAATAGCAAATGCGTCGTATTTGAGTTGGGGGATCGAGAAATGAACCGAGAACAAGGCCTACAAGAAATTGAGCGTACGCGTATCGTGGCAATCGTCCGAGGCGTGCAGGAGGCACACATACTGTCTGTTGCTGAAGCACTTCACCAAGGTGGGGTCACCGTTATGGAAGTAACGCTAAACACTCCTGGTGCGCTCACCATGATCACTAACCTTCAAAAGCAATGGGGAGATCACATGTTCATCGGAGCCGGCACTGTGCTGGATCTGGAGGATGCTAAACAAGCTGTTGCTGCCGGAGCTGCTTTCCTGGTCACTCCGAATTTGGATGAGGAGGTCATCCGCTGGTCGAAGAAAGAGGGCATTCCGATCTTCCCTGGTGCGATGACGCCGACCGAAGTTGTGAAAGCATGGAAAGCCGGTGCTACGGCCGTTAAAATATTCCCAAGTGCAAGCTTAGGCTTGCCCTACATCAAGGAATTAATGGGACCCTTGGATAACATCCCAATGATGGCTGTCGGAGGCGTAACCGAAGGCAATATCAAGCAATTTTTGAGCATCGGCTGCTATGGACTAGGCATTGGCGGCTCACTCATCAACCTGAAGGAAATTGAAGCTGGCAATTTCGGCTGGATAACGGATAAGGCAGTTCAATTGCTCGCGGCGTCGCGTGCATAATACTGTGATGCATAAGAAAACGGAGCACGCGAATGATCGCTGCTCCGTTTTTTGCATCTTCGTGGACTATTTAACTCTGATAGGCGGCAACTGCGTTTTTATCTCCAACTTCTACGGAAACGTCCTTCGTTTGACCATCACGCGAAATTTTCACCTTCAAAGCATCACCAACTGCCGCGGATTGAACCGCTTTGGTCAATTCTTCTGTATTCGCAATACCTTTCCCATTCACTTCTGTTATGACATCAAACTGGCGAATTCCCGCTCTAAAAGCTGGTGAACCTTGCTGTACCTCAGCAACCACCACTCCGTTAGTGCTGCTTATTTTCAAATCCTGCAGCATGTCATCGGTAATATTTTGCAAAGCTACACCAATGTAAGGGGCTGGATCTTTCGGGATGCTTTCGTTGTTTTTCAATTTATCTACAACCGAGCTAATCGTGCTTGCCGGAATGGCAAAGCCCATTCCCTGTGCTTCGGCGTTGACAGCCGTATTAATCCCAATGACTTCACCATTCAAATTCAATAATGGACCACCGGAGTTGCCTGGGTTTATAGCTGTATCCGTTTGTAACAAATGCTTGTAATTACGTGTCCCCTGCTCATCATCAATGCTGATTTCGCGTTCTTTGGCGCTTAACACGCCTGTTGTAACGGAATAATCGAAGTCATACGGGTTCCCAATCGCAACAACCCACTCGCCTACTTCGGCTGCATCCGAATCTCCGATTTTCAGCGCTGGAAAAGCTTTGTCTCCTTGAATTTTGAGTACAGCTAAGTCTAAATCATAGCTGCTGCCAAGTAGCGTTGCCTTAAATGGGGTATCATAACCTTGTACGTAAACATCGATTTCATCTGCTCCGTCAATGACATGCTCGTTCGTTAAGATATAACCGCTATCTTCAAAAATGAAGCCAGAGCCGATCCCATTCTCGATCGTATCGCCACTTTGCGTTCCTTGCTGCTGCGAATTTCTGCGTGTGCCTGATGTGCTTGTTTGCTTGACTTTCGTTTCAATTTTGACAATGGCTGGACTCGACGCTTTCGTAATTTGCGAAATACTATTGGTTCCCAAATTGTTCAACGATGCCGTTTGAACACCAGCTACAGCTGAGTTAGCTGCTGCTGCCGCGGTTGCGCTGGACTGCACCGTTTGCGTATTATAGCCAAAAAGGTTCAATTTGTCCGAAGTAAACATCAAACCGCCAACGACAACCGCACCCGCCATAAAAGCTGCAAAG
This sequence comes from Paenibacillus sp. LjRoot56, assembly GCF_964253335.1. NCBI lineage: Bacteria > Bacillati > Bacillota > Bacilli > Caryophanales > Paenibacillaceae > Paenibacillus > Paenibacillus sp. LjRoot56. The sequence continues at coordinate 2,698,508 of NZ_CAXURV020000001.1, read as the reverse complement.
ATTGGCTTCACTCTCGAGTTGTTTGGTTTGCGCTCCACTTTTATATCATTCAAGTTTACTTTATTGTTCATATCTTCATTCATACGATTACCGCCTCTCGATTGCTATCATTTTGTTGTCTTGCTGATAGAACAAGTATAGAACGCTAACCTGAAGTGAGACTTAAACTGGGCTGATAGCTGTATGAATGCTAGCTGAAAGTATGCTGAAGGGTTGGAAGGATAAAAAAACCTGATCCTGGACATATTAGTCCACAGAATCAGGTCTTTTTTCAAAACATATTAATTAATGAATCCAGCTTTACTTAGGAATCGTTTCAGCATCGTAGCAGCCTCTGCACGAGTTGCTTGGTTGCTAGAGCCGATGGTTGTATCCGTCAAACCATTGATAATACCAGCATCGATAGCCCTAGCAATTTCTTGCTGTGCCCACACGATCTTGTTAGAATCGCTGAAATTGCTTAATAACGCGAGTTGCTGAGCATCAGAAAGATTGGATTTCAATCCTGCATAGTTCATTGTTCGTACAATCATAGCCGCAAGCTCTTCTCGAGTGATCTGAGCATTTGGCCTAAATGTGCCGTCTTCATATCCATCGATAATGCCTGCTTTAGCTGCAGTTGCAACTGTCGCTGCGTACCAATCGGAAGCTTGGACATCGCTGAATGTCGATAGTGTTGTTTCCAGGTTTAACCCTAAGGAACGAACAGCCAAAGCAGCAAATTCCGCACGTGTAATTTGAAGGTCAGGAGCGAATGTTGTATCTGTCATGCCATCAATCACGAGCTTATTGGCAAGGAGACTTACATCATCCTTAGACCAGTGGGAAATCGTATCTGTAAAGTTTTTGTTCATTTCGACAACCGTGTAGATGCTATTGCCGTTACGTTTCAGTGTAGCAACTGTTTTGCCATCTTTAACTTCAAAGATTGCAGGAACAAAGCTTAACTTCTTCGTTGTTTCATTGTAGAGAACGCCAGTAACCATCTTGGTATCTACAACATTTGAGATGTTAATCGAACGTGAAACGTACGTTTTGCCAAAATCAATCGAAGTTGTTTTGTCTCCAGGACCTAGCGCAATGACATTAAAGTCTACGGCATCAGTGATGGCTTTAGCACCAATTGCAGTGGCTGCAGAAGTAACCGCAGCAGCGGAATCACCACTTAGCTTCGTAATACTTATTTTGATCTTCAGATCCTTAATGGAAATACCTAGCGATTTGGCTAGAGCATTCAGATCTAATATTGAAAGAGGAAGTATATAAGTTCCATTGTCTGAACGTACAGTAATCGTGGAGCCCGCTTTACCTACAGCATCAACTAAAGCAGAAGCTGGAATAAGGGCGATGTCACCGGATAATTTGAGTTCTATATACGCATATGAAGCTAGTGCATTTTTCAGGCTATCTTCGTTAACTTCACCGTTAGTAGGAACATTAATACTAGTCCCAGTTACTGGTGGTATCCAACTACCTCCTCCACCATACCCCCCGCCACAGTAACTCGTGCATCCTGGCACATCAGGATTGGCATCAGTCGCGTACACGCGGCTAGATACTGTAGAATTATATTGGCCTGCTAAATATACGGCGTCATATACATTAGCTGTTATCCCTGTATTGAACGTGAAATTGTAGTATGTAATGCCATTTACTGTCTCCGTGTTCGTGTAATTAGACATGTAAGCTTTCTTCAACAGACTGTTATCAGGAGCATACACATTCAGATACACGGCGCCAGATACATTGTCATAAACGTCGCTATAAACAGTTGCTGTCACATTGCCAGTCGTCTTGTCGTATGTGTACGACTTTATACCCAGCGTCGCCCCGAAGGCAATCACGGGTACTAGAATAGAAACGATCATGAATAGAGCCAAAGCATGAGATATTTTCCCCATCATTGATTTCACTCTGAATGCACTCCTTTTTCTCTCTATTTGACTTGATCTTGAATCGAACTGATTATTTGTCATCATCTATTGATTCACCTCCTCTACTACCTGTGTAGTATAGACTTCGATAGATTAGGTTCCATTTCAGTCCGTATCTTGGAAATTTGTACCAAAATATTCCCTGTATATGTATTTATAAACAAATCCTGAATCTATGAAACCGAATATATGAAAATAATAGATTATGAACGTCCGGTGGATTGAAATAGAGTATAGAAACCGTGAACTCAAATTTCCAAAAAAAAAGATAAGCAGACACTGTCTGCTTATCTCCTTTAAAGCTATTTATTTTGACGTATGATATACACACATTTATTAGCACCTTTGGCGAGACATTCTGTACGTTCTACTTGGGCATCAAGCAAATTGCGAAACAGTGCTAATTCACACTGACATGCCTGCTGAAAGGTATTGGCCACCTTCGCAATGGGGCAGTTATGCTCATTAAAGATATAAGCATCATCACCTTGCGCGGACCAGTCAACCATGTAGCCATTCTCATTCTGAATGTGTGCTAGTTCAGCCACGCGCTCTTCTAAGCTTTTGGCTTGCATCCTTGACTGATAGCGAGCTTCGAGCTTCCCCTGCCTACCTTCAAAGAGCCGTTCGATTTTATCTTGACCTTCGTCTTCTAATAATTCGTCTAATAAATCCAAAGTTAACTGCGAATATTTCTTGGGAAATAACTCGTCAGCCTCTGGTGCTAAGGTATACACACTTGTAGGACGTCCCATAGCTTGCCTTACGAGCTTAGCCTCAAGCAAATCATCCTTCTCCATCGAATGAATATGTCGTCTAACGGCCATCTCTGTAATCCCAAGTTGTTTAGCCATATCTTGTACACTTAACGGTCCCTGCGTTTTGAGCATAGAAAGAATCACTTTACGCGTCGATGTTTCTAGTGTTTGATTCACGCTCTCACCTGCCCTCGGAACTCGTTTAGGTCTCATTTTACAGCATCACAGGCAATAAGTAAATTATGAAACACTTATGTATGTTATGCCAATTCGCTTTTGATAAATGCACGAACCGATGCCGCGAATTCCTCAAAAGCCGCTGGGAGTTTCGGTATTAATGGATGCAAGTCTTGTCGTTGCCATTCTACAAAGTCCTGTACTAGCGGCTTGCGCAGCTTCACTAATTGCAGCAGCGTCTCCGTCAAAGACTCTGAATAAGCCCCTTCTCCATGCACGATTTCTACAATGTCTTCGTAGCTGCTTGCATCTCTTAATATAAAAGCATCAATGAGCAAGCTCCCAATATCCGTCACGGTTTCTATCGCCAAATGAAGTACTCTTTCTTGCGAAAGCTGCCAAGTCAGATCCTTCTTACCTTCTGCCCATTTTGTCTCTAATTGCTGACTCGCCTCAGCGAGTACCGATAAAAACTGAATGCGCCCATCAATTTGATCATGGTTAATAAAATACATGGTCTATCTCCGTCCTCTTTTTCGCCATTTCGTCCATACTAACATCGCAAAAAAAGTGATAATAACCAAAAATATGAGCAAAACCGCCTGCATCAAATATTCATAACTCACGTTCATTCACCCTCTTGATTGATCTCTTTACATGCTATCAACAGTTTATCTCGGGTAGGTGAGAGCGTCAAGCTACTCGGGCTTTCATTCCTATAACCATTGTCCTCCTATGGCGATCATGTTACAGTGAAACGAGAGAAAAAAGGAGAATTTGCCTGATGTTATCTAAGCCCAAGCTGTCAGAAATCGACATCGTACGCGCGCTTGCTATCTTTGCCGTTGTACTCATTCATGGTACCTCTGGCGCCACTCAACTGCCTGTTGGAACAGGCTCCCAGACTTTCTTTTTCATCCTGAACAAAGCTAGCTTGTTTACCGTTCCTTTATTCATCTGGATTAGCGGTCTCGTCTTGTTTTATTCGTATTATGACCGTTGGGAGCCAGGGATGGCACGTGTTTTTTGGACAAAAAGACTACAAAAGATATTAATTCCCTATGTCATTTGGTCCATATTCTATTATTTGTATAATCAAATCATGTTTCATGGCACGATACAGCTCGATGCGTTTCATCTATTTAAATTGCTCTTATCGGGCAATGCGAGCTATCATCTCTATTACATTATCATTATCGTTCAGTTCTATGTGCTGTTCCCCTTGATGATGGCTGCGATCAAGCGTTACGCATGGTTGCGTCGCGGCCTGATTCCTCTAGGTATCGGCATTCAAGCGGCTTCCTATACCTTTCATCATTGGGTAATCCCGCTGCCTGAATATGCCTCTTTGTGCTTAAGCTATATGGCTACGTTCTGCTTCGGTGCCTTTATGGGCATATATTATCCAACGCTAGTGACTTGGGTGATTCGTTTCAAAAGGTGGATATGGATCGCCGTCTATGTGGCCGGTGGCGCTTATGTCGGCATGCTCCTGCTTCAGCAATATGGTCTTGCTGTAATCGAAAATACTTGGTTCGAGCTAGCTCTGCTCGTTTACTGCCTGACCATCCCACTCGTCTGTGTGCCGTGGGCGCGCAACCAGCTAGCGTTCGGCTCACGCTTCAGCGCCTTCTTATCTGCCTTAGGCGCAGCCTCCTTCGGCATCTATCTCGTGCATCCCGCGATTCTCACCCTGTGGGATCGCGTTAGGCCAGAGCCAGCGCCTGGGCGCCTATGGCTCTATGATGTGCACACCGCAGCAGCCGTACTTATCGGGCTGCTGGGCGCTTTGCTGCTCACGCGCGGCTACGCTCGCGCAGTCCAAAAAGGTTCCGCTCGCAGATGAGCGGAACCTTTCTATTTCATGCGCGCTAGCCATGCCCAGCGCCGCTGCTGTCTGCGGCTGTAGCGAGGCAAGCCGCGGTAAATGTCCAGCGCTTCGCGATACGCGCGCTTGGCATCTTCCTGGCGGCCGAGCTGCTGATACAGCTGGCCGAGTCGGTAGTAAGCCTCGACCGAGGAAGAGTGCAGGTCGCGGAATTGTTCAATAAACTGCGCCGCACGCTTAGGTAGCTGGGGAGCCAGAGCCTCACCGAGGCGCAGGTAGGCTTCGCCATATTTTACACGAGGATTGAGTTCGATCGCTTTCAGCATAAAGGATTCGCCCTCGGCGATTCGGCCAAGTTTCAATTGACACAGTCCAATTTCGTAATGAACGTCGGCAGATTCCTGCATAATCGGTAGTGTTTGTTCCAAGTAGGGCAGCGCTTCTTGAAATTTTTTGCGTTCAATCAGAATGCGCGCCAATTCTAGCTTTGCTGATGTATTGTGCGGGTTCGCATGGAGGTCAATTCGCAGACGTGATGCTCTTCGATTTAACTGAAATGGCCTCCAAATATTTGGCAGGATCCCAACGTACCTTCTGTCCAGCACATACAGAATGACGAGTAAAATGAGTAATGCTAGAAACGGATTACCAACGATCCGCCAGAGTAATCCAAATAGTAATATTTTGATTAGCATGGTGTACTCCCCCTTTTTCAACTTCCTTATACTACCATATTATACTGATTATGTTTACCCCTCCCCTAAGAAAAAAAAGTCGTAGAGGCAAGGAGCTTCTATCATTCGAGATTTTTCGCCAGCAGTGCTATACTAGAAAGAAAAAAGGGAGCTTTGACATGAAAGATTCGCATAAGGCTATATGGCTTAAGAGAAAGAAACTAGGCCGCTCTAGATATTTAATTATGTTCGGGATTGTACCTTGGGGAATCTGCGCTGCGATCCTCACGACCTTGCTTGAATATATTAGCTTTCAATCCATTAATTCCGCTTGGATTCCTATTCGACTAATCGTATTCGCATTCATCGGGTTCTTCGTTGCAAATGGACGCTGGGTAGCGATGGAACACCACTTTGAGCCACCTGCTCCTAGACGACCGTAAGGTCGTTTTTTTTGTTTATCAAACGCTTGGTGTAAACCAAATTTCCCGGAAATCAATCCAGCCCAAATCGTTGATTGTTACCCCTTTAATCGAGTCATGATACGTCGTTTGTTGGGATCGATGCAGGACGAAAAGAAACGATTTCTCCTCTTGAAGCTCGGCAATCAATTGATGTAATCCACAAATACGCTCATCCAGGTTAGGATTACTCAGAATCCCCTCCATTTTCGAATCCACCCACACCAACCGATCTTCATTCAAATGTGCACGTACATAACTGTTGCTTTGTTTCAATGTTTGGATGATATGAAGGTCATAATTGCTTTCCATGCAAATGTGATAAAAAATAAGATCGGCTTCATCAATGGTGTCCATCTGCGTCATGTCGGACTCACTCCGAATCGTGATCTCGATCGGAATTCCAATCTGCGCACACTGCTGGCAAATCCACATGGCATCCTCATTGTTATTCCGATAGACATACATATGTAACGTCTCGCCGTTGTAGCCCATTTCATTTAGCAAACGCTTTGCTTCTGCAAAATCCGTTCTTGACCTCACTAGCGGCTCCATTGTCGGGATAAAACTGCTTGCCGGTGCTTCTCGAAAACCACCCAGCTCGCCAATCATACGCTCACGATCTATGACCAAATCAACCGCTTTACGAAAGTTACGATGGCACTGCGGCCCTCTCTTATTGCGATTAAATGTTAATAAACTGCACCCCATAATGGTTTGTTCAATTTGATGCCATTCTGAATCTTTATCAATCACGCCTACCGGCTTACTCGAATTCGATTGCCCACGATACACTTGGATCTTATCCCAGCTTGGTGTTGATTCCTGCAGATCCGAGGGCAGCAGCCAAAATTCGATGAGATCCATATGCGGCCTCACACCGAAATAACTATCAAACGCTCGCAGCTTGCAAATATAATCATCGTTCCGCTCTAGCCTGAACGGCCCCGTCCCAATGGGCATTCGCCCAAAAATCGATTCATTATCCCGGCAAATTTCCTCGGGGACAATCGCCATAGACGTATGTGCCAGTTGTTGAAGAAACAGCACATTCGGCTGGCTTAATTCAATTGCAATCGAACTTCGATTCAACACTGTAATCGTCTCAATGCTTTCGGTTATCCATCCTTGCGTGGCAGCCTGGCCAAGCTTCTTTAGTCGCGCCAAAGAGTAACTTACATCATGCGCTGTCATCTCTCTGCCATGATGGAACAGCACGCCTTTTCGCAAATAAAACGTATAATGCAAACCATCCTCGCTGATTTCCCAGTAATGGGCCAAGTGCGGCTCGATCACCCTTGTCTGCGGATTATATCGTATGAGGGTATCGAAAATTTGACTCACTAGATGGAAATCAAACGCAAAAAAAGTGTGCGCAGGATCTAGCGTCACCAACCATTTGTAAACAGGTACACGCAATGTATCCTTAAACCGCTCCTCAAGCTGAACCGTCCGGTAGCCAAAAAAGCTGAACAACCACTCGATAAAGGAGTCCTGAAGTGCTTCTCCCTTGCCTAGTTGATGAATCAGCTCAATCGTGCCTAAATAATCACCTCGATTTGCAAGCGCCATCGCTTGTTTCGAGATCATGTCTTCCGATGAGACCAAAAAAGTAAGCTCTGAGATGTTCCCTCTACCCCGACCGGGTTTCCAGGAAATCCAATTCTGATCACTCATCTTTTTCAATAAAATCTTTACATTCCGTGTCGAGCAATATAATCTTTCCGCTAATTCTTCTAATGTAATGGGCTGCGGTTTATGCTCAACACCATGTTCAAAACCCGCGCGTAGCTCCAGAAAATGAGTAAGTAACTGCATCTTCAACGTCCTTTCGGTAAAAGGGGAAATCATTGAAGTGAATTATACTCTTTTTGTTCCCCTTATTCTAGCGTAAACTAAGCGTATCAGGAAAAGAAAGGAAAGTGACCCTCGTATGCAACCAACAGACCTATATGTATCAGAGAAATTAATGGAGTGGCAACAGCACGATTTGGAAAGCCAGTCCCGTGAGCATTGGAAATGGCAAGCCGGTAGAAAAAGAAAAGTCTACGTGCTTCTAACTAGCTTATTCTTCTGGATTTAATTCGATTCCGTATCGTAACTACCAACACAATCAGAATGAGCGCACACAGAATACCAACTCCGTCGACGACTACATCGATGCCGTGCCCCGTTCGGTCCTTCACGAACGATTGATGCCATTCATCCGACATTGCGTAGAGCAATGAGATTAGGAAGGAGCTGATCAAAGCTATGTTCATTCTGACAGGTTTTGCAAGTAAAGCTATTGACCAAAGCAGGGCAAGCACAGCGTATTCGCTAACGTGCCCTGCTTTTCTTATGAAGAATTCAATCAAATTAATGGGATCTTGCCATGAAATCACTTGCTGATCATAGGTAAACTTCACTTTGGGGATATGTTCTTTCAACTTTTCAGTGGAAAATTTCGATTCCAAGTATGGCTTCAAGCTCTGCTGCTGGTATGGCTCGGCAGACTTCATATAGATGAAAGCCATCCATAGAATGGCTGCTACTAGGAACACGTAGAATACCGTCTTCGATCGTGTTAACTTCGGCATAACGGCCCCTTTCTCACTCACGGATTCATTTTCTTGCGAATACTGAATAAAGCGAAGAATTCAATAACCATTAAATTTACTGCGGATACACCATAAAACGCCATCCCAAACATCACCTGAAACTGATCAGTCGTGACAGATTTCCACCACAAAGCTGCTAGACCCGTCAGCACAATATTTAACGCCGTCGTGATCCAAAAGGAGAATCCTAAACGGTTCGTTTTTCGCATCAAAAGAACACCAATCACAAACGGCACAACGAAAGCGATACCCAAGTAAATCCAATACAATACTGCGTTTGACACTTCTACGTCAACTCCCAAACGTTCAACTAGTTTATATTACTAGGTTAGCATGAACATACGCACGAAAACAACGTTCGGCCCCGCTTTGCAACAGAATCGACATACAGCATCTAAGATGCACATTCGCTAGAAAAATCCTGAATGACAGGTATTGCCTGCCGCGATATATTCATGTATAATACAAAAAGTCGACGTTTGTAAGTGACATCACGGGGCCTTAGCTCAGCTGGGAGAGCGCATCGCTGGCAGCGATGAGGTCAGGGGTTCGATCCCCCTAGGCTCCATACAATAGAAACCACGATCCTTGGGATCGTGGTTTTTTGTATGGATCATGGGGTGAGAACCCCTCAGGGTTCGCCCGCGCGGATGTAGCCGGAGGCGTAATAAGGGGCCCCCGCAAAGTAATCGGAATTTGCTTCAACGCTTATCTTCACTTTGTGGGGTAAGAAAACGGCATCTGAATCCACCGCTAAAAGTCTTCGTCGATTACGCTTCGTCAGCCAGTAAGAGCCTTTCCAACCTCGGCAACTTACGAACAGCAGCTTCTAGCCTCTCACAGTGCTTCTTTCTCTTTGCCGGTTCATCGACATTGTAAATCGCGATATTGGCGGTTTGATCACTTATAGTGTTTGTCCGTTGCCGTGTACGATGCTGTAATGGTCGCCTCTCGAACTTCAAAATCAATGTGCTTGGTACATTCGATATTCCGCTAAATATCGCTCTACTGCCTCCCGATTGGCGTAATAATCGTTGTATATTCGTCAATCTCGATAACTGCTTCTTTCTCAATGCTGTAGTATTCGGTTACTGTTCAGAATTACTTCGATCATATTCCCCCTCCATTTAGATAATTTGGAAATAATCAGGGCATTCTAAAATCCAAGCTTTATACAACGAGGAGCCCGAGATGGATAAAATAGATCACCTTGAAAAACTCAACAATTGGATTAGAATCATCAGCCATAATTACATACTAATTATTGTTGCAGCAATTATATTCTTTGCTTGCAAATCACTGATCGGCTACCTGACCTACAGAAAATTTATGCGAGAATTAAAGGAAATCAAGCAACTAATTGAAGATATGAGGTAATAATTTTCAGTTAAGATCCTCAGTGTTCACTTGTAATGAATGCTTTGCATAAATTATTATGCAAGTACTCATTCAAGGAAGTGATCATTTGCAGCTATATTATTTAGCATCCAAGCAAGACGTTATTGAACTCATCCGCGAATGCATTGATCGGGCAAACTATAGTTCTGCCATTTATTTACTTGAGATTATTCAGCAGATGGAGGAGGATAACCGAACCTCAGTACTTATTACAGTCGTCCGTAAAGATTCTGACGAATAAAGACTCTCATACATTGGCATTTTTTCACCTCACGTTCCTCAATATTCAGTTGGTGCTGATCTACTCCATGAATACTCTATAAAGCAACTACAAACAATAAAGCCAAAATATTCTATTATAGAGGATTTGAAAAAATGGAAAATGTAATTGAAGCAGCTATTAATACAATTAAATCGATATTCGTTGATGAACCCAAAGATCCGCTTCATGTTGGAGAGGTGATGTCTTGTTGGATTTACTTAGGAGGACTTCAAGAAGCAAAATCTTTTGTCCAATCTGCTTTAAATACAACTGTAGATAACCAATTAAGACATGCGCTTGAAGAAGATCATCAGCTTGGACTCTCCCAAATTCAACGACTTCAAACGTTTATGTTGAATGAGGGGGTACCCTTACCAGCAGCTCCAGAATCAAAACCCAAGTCGGATGCTAACGCTGTACCACTTGGAGCTAAATTTACAGATGATGAGCTAGTTAACATGTTGTCTGTAAAGATAGTATCACTTATTATTAGTGCTGCTACGGCTTCAGCACAATCAGTAAGAACTGATGTTGCACTATTATTCACACAATTTCAAGCAGAAAAAATGGTGCTTGGAGCGAATATGAAATTTATGATGCGAGAGCGTGGTTGGATTAAAATCCCTCCATATTACTATCCACCAGGAGCACCTCCACAATAACAGTTACATACAAATGAATTTGAAAAGATGATATTTTGATACGTGCTAGTATGAACTTGGCCTGGGGGAACAGTCGCAACCATACAGTAGTCACCGAAGTCTCTGCTTCATTGTGAATTTTCAATTGGCATTCAAAATAATCCCCCAATGTTTTTCCTCCTCATGTATTTCAATATTCATTAAGATTCATCGCGTAATGTAACCCTGCAATCCTTGCGCTAATAAAAAGGGCTTTCAAAAGTCCGCTATCTTAGCGGACTTTTTTCGTTGACAAGACGTTGACTGTTACGATGACTACTTCGCAGTTATGCGCTCCACCGCATTTCAGCGATGTGCATCCCGTTTATTCCGATATCTCGAATCCTACGCTTCTCTTCCGTTCAATTCAGGCGGTAAAGGAGCGTTTTTGTATTGGACAAGCGTAAAGGAAAATCGATTAACTCAGCGAGAGGTATAGAAGTAGGAAACGCGTATAAACTCGATACCTTATTCGAGATTTCTTATCGTGCGAAGATGGCGGAGGGACGCGCAGAAAACACTCTGGATTCTTTTCGGGGAAATTACCGCTATTTTATCTAGCATAAAATCTGCAAGCAACACGCGAGTGTTTCTGCGTCGACAAAAAAAATGCGCCACTGAGGGCACATAGGCTTGTCAGTATTATGGTTTACGTTTGGCAATAACAGTAACTGTTACCAAACGAGTGGAGTTAGTTGGGTTCCACGCTGTAAAGAACCAATGGTCTTCGGCACTGGAGTAGCTATCGAGCATGTATCCTTGCTCGTCGCCACTAAACACCCAAGATCCACTGATGATGTTGAAGCTGTTTCCGAAGACTTCTATTCTCCGAAAAGTGTTTGGCGGTAAGGTTGTAGTTGAAATGACGAAGCGTCCGAATCCATTACCTAAATCGGTTGCTTTGATTGCGTTTTTGATGCTGTAGTTAACTGTACGTGCGGCAGTGTATTTTTTGCCGGTTTTGAGTTGTGCTCTTTTAATCACTGCAAGAGCTTTTTTGCTGATCATATAGCATTCTCCTTTCTTAATGGAATAGTATAGTAGATGCTAGAATCATAGATTGTGAGCAGGGCATTTTTCGCGGGTGTGTAGCGGAAATTTGGAGCACATTACGTGCCGCTTGAAACCGCATGAAGCACTGTGTTTTTGTAGCTATCGAGCCCTAAAATGGCGATGTATTTAAAAAGATGCGCGTGAACATGAGAAAAATCGGCGGGAGCTGAAACTCTTTCACAAAAGGATTCAATTTCAAAGCTTTCGGCGACGGCTGTGTGTTGGAAGGAGTAAACCTTGAGGTTATGCGCCTGATAACCATATTTATAGGAAATATCTGTCACTTTTTCTCCGTTAATTAATTCAACATTTGCAACGGATAATCTCCTATTTTTGATGTACTCATTCAACGACATTCTAGCCATATATGAAAACTTTCTTTTAAAATGATAATCAGATAGGCCAACAATTTTGGATATGTCTTTTCCAGAGATTTCTTCCGTCAGGTGTGTAATAGAAAACACGATCCTTTGGGATCGTGTTTTTTTGTATGGATCATGGGGGTGAGCCCTTTAGTTCGTGATGAACGATTGGCAGTTAGCGGCATTCGACATTTACTTGTGGACTCATACATCGTGTTCTATGTGATCTCTATTCCATCCCGCTTCCACCCTATAAATAATGCATCGTTACCTCACTTCTGACTAAAAATCTTGCATTAATACCTGTCTGCCCAATTCCCTTAGATATGTAGTAAGCCCCATATTGATTTGTATGTAGACCCTTATATATACCCATGCGAGGCAATTTACCTGCGTCTTTTATTCTAAAGAAAAATGGAAGATTAAACTGTTTGCCATGTAGATGTCCAGCCATTAAATAGTCGTATGACTTATTTAAATCTAGAACGATGTTTGGATCGTGCGTAATAATGACTTTAGTTCTAGTTTGATCAACATTTTGAAAGGATTTTTCTATGTTGCTCTTGCCTGAATCAAAATCATCAATGCCAATAAGTTCAATTTGATCTATATGTACCGATTCATTTCGTAATACATGTAAGCCATATTTCCTTAATAGTTTTATTAGATCCATGACATTTTTTTGCTGATAATCATGGTTGCCGAGTACACAATAAATGGGTACATGTCCAATAGTCATAGCTCTTAGATACTTCTCTAGTTTGAAGAGACTATTACGATGTTTGGTAAAATCACCTGTAATACATATAAGGTTTGGTTTTTCAATGTTGATAATAGTAGTTAGTTTTGTAGGACTTATTCTTAATCGCTCTACATGCAAATCACTAATCTGAAGAATTTTTAAATTTAAATCCAGAGGATATGTAACCCGTTCAATTTTTAGCCATTGAGTAGGTAAGATAAAATTAATATAAAAGAAGAAGATTATTAGAATCACTATGTATAAATAGATCACTTCACCATTCTCCTCACATAGCAGATTCTTTTTTGTTAAATTAATATTTATTCTAGATAAATCTGGAATATCCCTTTTATTATTTCTCCCATTGATGTACTGGTTTGAAAAAATTCGGGGTGGGGCTTTCTTGTGTCAGAAAATCCAGAAAAATCCAATCGTAGAGGTTTTTGTAATACATAGTACACCTGCTGATACTTGGAAATTGTATATTTCATATAATAATCCCATGTAAATTATTCAGTCGATACGCAGTCAGTATGTTTTCCAGCCACCCTGAAGGAGAGTGACCATTTTGGATGATCAATATCATTTGGCTGAATCGAAATCGAAATCCTGGTACCTGACCAACCATTATAAGGAAGGTGGGAACCTTCATGTTTGATATCCCTTTTCTAAGACCCAAGCTTGTAGTGAAAGAAGAGTATATGGACTATTTGAAGCAGATTGATGATTCTAGATCCTATACCAATTATGGAGCCTTGAATACAAGCTTTGAACAGCAATTAATTCAAGATTTATTTCAAGGCGAAGGGTATGCCGTAACTGTCAATAACGCAACAACAGGACTTATCCTAGCTATCTCCCAGATCAAACGCCCAGGTAAGTATGCGCTGATGCCTAGTTTCACGTTCGCAGCAACACCATTAGCAGCAATGTGGTGCGGCTTGGAGCCTTACTTTATAGATGTAAACGAACGAGATTGGTGCATGAATGAAGAGCTGCTGCAGCAAGTGATCCAACAATTAGGGGATGAGGTTGCTGTTGTGATCCCCTATGCGACCTTTGGAACGAATATGGATACAAGCTTTTATGAAGCCCTGCAAGAACGTAATATCCCCGTAGTTATTGATGCTGCGGCAAGCATAGGTTCTAGGACGAATCAGCATTTTGGTCAAGGCTTTTCAGGTGCTGTTGTATTTAGCTTTCATGCAACGAAGGGCTTTGGGATTGGGGAAGGCGGTCTCATATACAGTAGTGATAAAGAGATAATCAATAGGGTACGACAAGCGTCTAACTTCGGGTTTAACGAAGATCGAGAATCTATGCAAAGGGGTCTTAATGGGAAAGTGTCGGAATACGCAGCTGCAATCGGACTCGCCACACTCCATGTATTTCATCAGAAAAAGCAAAAGCGCGAGCAAATTTTTGACTGGTATATAGAGGAGCTTGAGCAAACGGGGCTCCTTGATCTTGGCTGGCAACTGCAAGAAGTGAGAGGGAGCGTTGCTTATTCATTCTTTTCTTTGTTATGCCCTGAAAAAAGAAGCAATACCTATTTCGTTGAAAAGCTAGCCAAACATGGCATTCAAGCCCGTACTTATTTTACCCCATCCTGTCATAAACAGACTGCTTTTCAGTCTTATCCTCGAACATCTCTTCATATAACCGAACAAATTGGAAGGCGGATCATCAATTTGCCGTTGTGGGAAGACATGGATCAAGGACATGTACAAAAGATTTTGCGAGGGCTTTTACATGAAGGATAGCAAGCTTGTCATTTGGGGCTGCGGAGGGATGGGCCGCGAGGTTAACCATTTGTGTGAACTGCTGAATATTGAGGTTATAGGTTTTCTAGATGAAAGGTCGGAGATGTGTGGACAGATAATTGATGAAATACCAGTACTTGGTGACTTGCCAGATATTATTCACCTTCGTGACCAAGTAAAGATCGTTTGCGCTGGCGTCGGAAGCCCTCAATTAAAAAAAAGGCTCGTTCAGAAAACTAAAGATTTCGGTTTTTCGTTTGCAGATAGCCTTGTTCATCCTGCTGTACAACTCTCTAGAAAGATTCATATGGGAATCGGATCTATTATTGGTGCAGGCACCATCATTACAATTAATGTTCACATTGGTCACTTTGTTATCGTTAATAGCAGCGTAACGATTGCCCATGATGTCAGAATATCTGACTATGTCACTCTATCCCCTGGTGTTAACTTAAGTGGAAATGTCACGGTGGAGGAGGGAGTTTTTATTGGAGTTGGATCTGCTGTTCGTGAGAAAATCACTATTGGCCCTTGGTCCATGATAGGCGGAGGAGCTTTTGTAAAGGATCAAGTGCCCGGAGGGGTATTATATGCTGGAGTCCCAGCCGTATTTAAAAAGAATCTATTGTAGTGTAGAAGAGGTTATTTCTAATTTCCTAACATATGCTTTAATTTTGAATGAACAATATTTTTCACATCAAAACGTTCTTTTATTGTTTCTGCTCCATGAGTTCCTATTTCCAGAGCTTCCTTAAAGTTTGCTTTAATCCACAACAACGCATTTGCAATGGTTTGTGCATCTGATGCTACCTCTATATAATCGACTCCCGATTGAAGCACAAGCTTATCGTTTCGAGGATTCGTAGACACTAAAATACAGCCCGTAGACATGGCATCGACCGCCGCTGTAGTGGGAAAGCCGTCTAGAGCAAATTGATCTTGCGTACTGCAGTTTACAAACACATGAGTTCTCTTATAGATGGAGCGCAAGCTTTCAGGTTCTAAGAGCCCATGAAACGTATAACGGCTGTTTGTAAACAAGTGCAAATGATCCTGCCAATCACCTACTATGTTTAGATGAAAATCCTCAGGCAGCATATTAAATGCCTGTATCAGCAAGGGAAAGCCTTTTCTGGGGTAATTAAAAGCACAAAAGGTTACCTCAATCGGTAAAGTTGGATGCTTAGGTGAATAAGCAAATAAGTCAGTATTTATAACAACTGGGTAGTACAGGCTAGAAGGAATAGCGCTAAGCACTTCATCAATATTCGTGAAAACAGTTGAGCAGTGTTTGGCTGCGTAGTTCAAAAATTCAATAGAAGTCCCTGGATCTAGCCCGCCTCCAGGATACAAAGTACTATGAAGCTTAATTTTACGATCTTCCAAAAAGTTTCTAATATTCCATCCCCAATTGGATCCAGGCATATGGCTTCCATCGGGAAGACTGCATAAGCCAAGCAAGCTCAAAGTGAGATTTAAAAATACACAATAAACATCCGTGATTCCATGGGATATCGCTATTTGTTGAAACTCAGAAAAAGGATATACGGTTGTTGGAAATGTATCATGGTGAGGATGAGTAGCAAAAAATAAGGTATCGGGTCTTTGAGCATGTATTTCCCTATTTTCCCAATAGCGGAAACCACTCAATTTCCATGGGAAATGTGTATCGATTACGGCAAGCTTGCGATGGGGAAATGGAGTTAATTCTGTATTAGATGACATGTTTACATGCCTCCTATAGTAGCTTTGATGGATATACTCAGTCATGTATGGAGAAAAATTACAATATTTATATTGTATGCGGAAGTCCTGCACCGAATAACCTCAATTAAATTGCAGTGGTTCCAATTTCAATTTAAATCAACTGAAATGCCTCTAATGTTCTTGCAGTATCTACAATAGTCACTTCGATCGGGCGAGGATTCCAACTCAATTGGGTTCTCGCTTTTTCTGACGTATAACGAAATTTCCGTCATATATCCAAATCATTCATCTCGACGAAAAATTCCGACGCGTCTTGTGGGGGAATTCGTAAATCAAACCGAGAGGTCCCTTCATCCGTGATTAACATGCCCTAGTTATGACCATAATTAATTTAGTAAATAATTAGGGGACTTTAAAACTATGGATACGCTTATTCTTTATTGCGTTTGGATTGTTACGGCTATTCTCTTGGTGATTTTCATCAGAAGAAAGAATTTATTGAAAGCACAATTAAGTTTCATGTTCATGCAAGTCCCAACTTGGTTATTCGGTACATTAGTTGTTAAGGGAAGGTTACTTGAATACCCTGTTGGTTTTCTTAGCGTTGTCTATAAAGCTAGTTTCACCTTTGAATATTTCGTTTTCCCAGCTGTAAGTGCCATCTTCAACGTGCATTTCCCTCGTGATAAATCATGGTTGATCAAAACGTTGTATACGCTTAGCTTCCCATCCATCATGACAGTAGTCGAGGTTTTACTAGAAAAGAACACCGATTTAATCAAGTATTTAAATTGGTCATGGTATATGAGCTTCATCACAATAATGATCACGTTATTATTATCCTATTGGTATTACCTATGGTTTTTTAAGAAAATCAAGAATATGAACGCCGAAGAAGATCACTAGTGTCTTCATGAAGGAGGTTGATTATGATTAAGCGTTATAGCCTTGCATGTATGAGCCTAATCTTTCTACTAATTCTACCTGCATGCTTTTGGTCAAAAAATTCCGAACCTTCCTCCACGACATCGAACAGCATTTCGCTGACTCCTTTTTTCGAGCCAAACAACTTCGATCATCCCGTTGGACTTGAGCATCGCGTTAACGCACCGCAACTCATGTATATTGTAGAGCAGCCTGGTAGGATCATCAGCGTGAATATGGATAAGCCGAAGGAAAAACCTGCTCTTGTGCTTGATATTACGGATCGCGTCAATGATAGTGGAAACGAACAAGGTTTGCTAGGACTAGCCTTCCATCCGAAGGATCCAACGTTAGCCTATGTGAACTACACGACAGAGACCCATACAGTCATCGCTCGATACAGCACGATTCCTAACAATCCCTCTCTTCTGGATCCAACTAGTGAGAAAGTGTTGCTAACTTTCAAGCAGCCCTATCCGAATCACAATGGCGGTCAACTGGCTTTCGGGCCAGATGGTTACTTGTACATAGCGACGGGAGACGGTGGCAGCAGCGGAGATCCTCAGAACAATAGCCAAAACCTTCAGTCCCTGCTAGGCAAAATACTTCGTATCGACGTAGACAAGCCAGCTAACGGGCTTCTTTATGCAATTCCAGCTGACAACCCTTTTATTGGCAAAGGGGCGAAGGAGATCTATGCCTACGGACTACGGAATCCATGGCGATTCAGTTTCGATACCGTCACAGGAAAGCTTTGGGCAGCCGATGTTGGCCAGAATAGATTTGAAGAAATTAATCTCATAGAAAAAGGTAAAAACTATGGGTGGCGCATACAAGAAGGATTTGAATGCTATGAACCAAAAGAAGGCTGCAATAAAACTGGCTTACAGCAACCGCTGTTTACCTATGGTCGTGATCAAGGCGTATCGATAACCGGAGGTTATGTGTACAGGGGCACGAAGCTCCCTGAACTATACGGTTGGTACGTGTACGCAGATTATGGTACGGGGAACATTTGGGCATTAACTCAACAAAGTGACGGAACGATCAAGAACCGAATTTTACTTGCATCGGGTTTGAATATTACTTCCTTCGGTAAGGACGCAGCAGGCGAGCTTTACCTGGCCACACAAGATGGAAAGATCATGAAAATCGTTTAGCATCTAGCTCTACAGGAGGCGGAGCCTAGCCACGTATGTGGGTTTCCCGCCCAGCACCAGCCAAGCTTTGGCTTTTTGTCACTAATCCATAGCGCAGTAACTCTTCGGTCACCACAGCGAGAACCGAGCAGAGAGAAGCCATTATTTTTACGCAACACTTCAGGAAAATGGGTAATCACACTAATCCCTTCTTCCAAGGTAAGCGGAGAACGATTTTCTTGCGTTATGGAGGCCAACGCTGCGGTTGGTGTCACGTTTAATGTTCCTGTGCCAGTATCGATATCTAACAACAGATAAGCCCTCCCCTCAGGGAGCCCAATCCCCTCAATAGGTTGAAAGCGATTGATTTCCTCGACATCCATGACGCTGAAACCGTTCTTCCCTTCACGTTCCACTAGCTGCATCGCCCGCTCTGCATGTAACCAATCACTTTTAATCACGATGACAAAAGGAATCTTACTTGACTGTGATTCTATTTGGTTAAGATGCATTTCTGAGATTTTATGCTTTAACGGTTCTAATTCCTGCTTAAATGCAGCCGCGGTTAATCCAACTACCTCTGGATATCCTTTAACCATTAGATTCTCGATTTGTCGTTCGAACTCCTCATGCAACATAGGTTCGTAAGTACCTCCTCAATGAAATGCTATATAGTTATCTTACAACATTAAAGCTAATTCCAAGGTTTGTAATTAAAATTCCATATTTTAATAAGCAATGATTGCAATAACCTTATTCTTCTGCTTTAATCTTAGAAGGATGCTAGGATGAGGTGAACCATGATGATTAAACCCATCGATATTGCGAATCAACTTGATATAAGCACGAGCACTTTAAGAAATTATGAAACCAAAGGTCTTGTCCCTATACCAGCACGATCATCGAAGGGCTATCGCATATACACAGATGTACATGTTGCTTACTTTACATGCATTAAAGCCATGGAACCTGGATTTGGGATGGATGCGACTTCCGAAATTCTACGTTACATGCAAAGCAAAGAAATGGATTCCGCACTTCGAATCGTAAATGAAGTGCAAGCTAACCTACATCGTGATACTCTACTGGCTGAGTCAAATATTCAAATTTTAGAAACCGAGCACCTAAGCATACGCGATGCCCAAGAAATGTTCTGGATGACAATTGGCGAGGTTGCCGAGGAAACCTCCCTCACGCGCTCTACCATTCGGCACTGGGAAAAAGTCGGCCTCATACTCTCCTCGCGCGATCCCGAGAATGGCTATCGCAGATATAGTCGATCGCAATTACACAAGATTATGCTGCTCCGCACCTTGCGACCAGCTGTCTATTCACTCGATCTGATTGGCCTAAAACAAGCTATCGCAGAAATGGACCCTTCCGATATTGAGCATGCTAAGAGGATTGCGCATCAATCTCTACAATTCCTATACAAAATCAAACGGGAACAGCTCAGCGGCGTGTATAATTTGTACAAATTATGCCGACTTTTGAATTTAATTGATTAGAATACTCAGCTTTGACGATTGGTAACATTTGTTATAAGATCATTTCGTACCGATAAGTACAGAAAGAGTGATCACGACGATGGTTCGACCGAGGGAGTTTGATGAACAGCATTCTTCGTGTATATCGCTACACCAAGACTCGCATCTTTTTCAACGTCGTCACCACTTCAATCAGAGCTCTGTAACTTCGAACAATCGCCGTACTCGAACCGAAGTTCATGACGATATGTGTTTCAGTTTCAGGATGACTGAACATATGCGTTCCCAGTATCCCACTGTGGCCCTGGAGCCTTGGTAACCCTCGGAGCAAGAAGAAAAACCCCTCGAAATGAATCTCCATCATCCCCAACCCATAATGAATGCCATTCCTGAATTTATGTGTGAAGGTTGTCATGTCCTGTAACGATGCTGCATCAATGCATGTTCCATTCAAGAGTGCTTTCTGAAAAAGCAAAAGATCTTGCGGTGTCGTCACGATGCCACCACCTGCCCAATCGCAGCTTAAGCTTGAACACCGGCTGATTTCAACCTTGTTCAACCAAATATCCTGAATCGGTTCCACTGGCGTATGTTTCGGCTGCGAATAGAACATCAAGTACGAATCGTTCATTTGTAGGGGATTGAATATCTCAAGGTGCAGATTGTCGCTAAAAGTTTTTCCCGTGATACGCTCGATAATTTTCCCTAACAGGATATACCCCGTATCCGAGTAATGAAAGCGCGACGCTGGAGGTCCAAAGCTTCGTTGATTTCTCCTCGTAAATTCAATCAAAGTCTCAGGTGTCCACCATTCCTGAGGATTACCAACAATACGCTGCATAAACATTGGCTTGTGGATGACTGGGTCCTCGAAATAGTCTGCCAAACCCGATGTGTGCCCCAGCAGCTGCTTAATCGTCACTTGATTAGCGTAGTCAACATCGTGATACACGAAGAGATTTTCCAATTCCGACGGTGACAAATAGGTCACCACTGGAGAATCTAATGAGAGTTTCCCTCTCTCAGCCAGCTTCATAATTAACACAGCTGTAAAAACTTTCCCAATACTTGCCGATGAAAGGGCTGATTGGGTGTGATCAAAACATCTTTATAGGCTGTTATTTTCCCTGCTGCATAACGATATGTAAATCCACTACTATCAATCCATACTTGTAACCCAGTCTGATGGCGGCTGCTCTTACGTAATTTCGTGAAGTACGAATCGAGATGCTTTGAGGCTGCCTCATTGCTCCATGATTTTCGAACAAGCATCGCTATACGGAACCTCCCCAGAACGAATTGTGTTTGCAAACGGCCAATGTTACTATTAGTAATATAACTAACCGTAGAGTAAGGACAAGTCGTATGTCAACACGAATAAGGAGACTCGCTATATGGAATACGTCATTCTCGGATTATTGATTTTGAAGAATCAGACAGTATATGAGCTCAACAAAGCATTTCAACAAGGCATTGCCTTGTTCTATAGTGCCAGTTACGGCAGCTTGCAGACGGCTTTAAAGAAATTACTTCAACAAGGTGATATTGGCTATGAGGAGCAGGTTGATCGCGGGCGAAACAAGAAAGTGTACATCATCACAGACAAAGGTCGAGAAGCTTTCTATAGATGGATGGGCTCAGAGATACCAGCAAGCAGGTTAGAATCTACAGCCCTAGCTAAAGTGTTTTTTCTGGGATTAATCGATTCCACCCAAGATAAACGACACATCCTACAGCAAATCATTTCGCAGATTGAAAAGGTTGAAAATGATCTCCAGCAAATGGACAAAGGGCTCCAGAACATTCAAGTTCCGGCACCCTATGCAGAAATCCTTGCGTATCAAATCAAGACGCTTGATTATGGCATTCGTTCTCATACTTTTGCCAAGGAATGGTTCGAAGCCCTGCTTGCCGATCTCCCTTCGCATACACCCTAACCCGTAGTCAACTAAACGTTCACTTTTCTAAAAATGACACTCTCATAACCGTCCAGCCACAACTCAGACGAGTCTTCCGCAAATTGGCGATTGCCCGTCCCAGTTTGATAGATCACATTATTCCAATCATGGATATCATCCTCGTCTACCTGACTATCGTCAAATCTAACAAACACGGCATCTGGCGATAAATTAACAACAATCATAAACGTATCACTCTCATACTGCCTCGTATACGACAAAACCATGTCACCTGAATTACGGATAAACGTCAATTTCCCCTTCCAAAATGCGGGATTGCTCGTGCGAAGCTGATTGAGAAAAGCATAATGTTCAAACATTTCTTTATCAAATTGTTGCCAATCCAGTTGATATTCATCGAATAACGACGTCCATGTTGCCAAGGTCGGTTCATTAAACTCCTGCCCCATCATCAAGCATGGAACACCTTCTAGCGTAAGCAAAATCGTTGCTGCGGGTCCAGCAAGCTTTTCGCCTAAATAAGAAGCTATTCGAGACTGTTCTTTCTCCTCGAGCCAACTCATTCTAAGCGCATGTTGAGGGAAGCTGTATTTAAAAGAATTATAAATGGACATGAACTCCTGTTGAGTGATCTTTCTATCGATCCAATCGCGAATGAGAATGCGCAGCTTGCCATCATAAGTCAAATCGCAGGATTCCAGATGATGATACTCATCGTAGGACTGTGAAATTAGGATGAGATCTGCTTTTACCACTTGCAGAGCTTGCTTGATTTCTGTTAGAAAATCATACGGGGTAATGTCCGAATCATCCAGTCGAATACCGTCAAAATCAAACGCAACAACCCAATACTTCATTGCCTCAATGACATAGTTTCGCATATCACGATTATCGAACTGTAGTCCAGCGAAATAGGATCGATTGGGCACATCGTAAAACAGCTCATTTTGTTCGGTTCGCGTGAAAAAATCCGGACGACTTGTAGTCATGATATGATCCACACTCGTTCTGTTCAGAACCCAATCCAGAATGACTCTCATCCCGTTCTCATGCGCTAAGCGGATGAATGCCGCTAGTTCCTCTTTCGTTCCAAAGCTTGGATCAATACGATAAAAATCCTTCACAGCATACGGATCACCATACTTACCAATCCTACCTTCAAGACCCACTTCGTTGAATGGCATTAGCCACAGCGTGTTTACCCCGAGTTTCTTGAAATAGTTAATGTGATCAGCCAATCCGTTAAACCCATTTTTTGTAAATGCTCGAATATGAAGTTCATAAATAACAGCTTTCTTAATCCATTCTGGACTAGAGAGCGCCTTATAATTGTCATGCATATATCCTGGTTGTTCCTCTGAAATGTCATTTGTTCTAATCAGTACATCGCCATGCTCCGTCACCGTGATCGCTGAATTATTTTGCCCATCTTCCGATACACTCGGATTCATGGGATCTAGTATCCAATTATCCCCATTCACGACGAATTTATAGAGATGCCTCCCCTTCGGGATCGGAAGCTCAAGCTCCCAGACGTTATCCCCCTCGATTTGACGCATGAAGTTCCTATCGCCATTCCAATTGTTAAAAGTCCCTGCAACCGCGACACTTTCTATCTGGCTATCCGTCGCAAACATGAACCGTACACCTTGTGATCCTTTTGTGGGAAAATGAGACATGGATGTGAATCTCCTTTTATTTTGAAGGATGCTAACGCTTACTCCTCTTCACATCGTAGCGGTTATGGCATAACCTGCCAATGTCCGTTTCTACTCAATTATGATGCGATTATGTTCCATCCATTCGTCCATCCTGCATATGTTTATGACTTTGAAGCAAACTAAGATGTCTTGCCTAACCCAAACAAACTTGGAGGAGTGATGTTCATGCGCGAGGGATTGATTCCTGCTGTTCTTGGAACTGTCGTTTCTGCATCTGGTGCTACTATGCTAAAAAGCAAATATAAGCTTCTTGGTGTCGGCGTGCTCGGCTTTGGTGTTGCTCATGTGATTCTAGGAGCAATCGATTTGGTGGAACATCGTTAGGTGGGTAAGATCAAGAGGGAGGTCCTTAGGGGCCTCCCTCTTTGCATAATGCCTTATTCGCTCACAGTAGTTTAAGCACATTAACTAAGCTAATTTCGTTCCAAGCTGCTTTATTTTCTCCAACCATTTGGCTCGCTTCTCTAACGAAGACGACTTTACAGGTCCAATCTCCGTTAGACGGACGGGTGTAATCCCGCAGAATTGCAATATATTGTGCTTCATTACACGGTATCCCGCATGCTTATTGACCCATCGACTGTACCAAGCAGGTGTATCCGTTGTCACAATGAGATGTGCAGATTTACCTACCAGCAACTTATCCCAAAGCGCAGACTTCTCGCGATATTTGAAAGCGAAGCCAGGTAAGAAAACCCGATCAATAAACCCCTTCATCATCGCGGGCATCGCCCCCCACCAGGTTGGATAAACGAAGACTAGATGATCAGCCCAGCGGATGAGTTCCTGTGCATGCAGTAAATCCTCTTCGAGCTCTGTACGCTTCCGATAACCAAACTGCAGATTTGGATCAAAAGTTAAGGAATGAATATCTATCCTCTGAATGTCAACCTTATTGAGTGAGACCCCTTCGATATAGGCATTCGTTAGGGCCGCACAATAGCTTTGCGGATCTGGATGTCCGTTAATGACAAGAATATTCGATTTCAAGATGATTTCCTCCTTATTTGCGACTATAATCAGCATAGAATGAATGCAGTTTGATTGGAATGATGAAACACGCAAACCAATTGCTGATTCACGCAAAGGAGGGATTTTCAACTTGAAAAGCCAAGGTGTTGCCATTTCTATGGTGTACCCCATTATAAAAACGGTGGTGCAAAAAGGCTTTGATTCGGATAAATTTCTCAGGTATGCATCCTTCGACGCTAGTCTTCTCCAAGATGTAGAGGCACGCATCCCAGGCGAGGAATTGGAGCGATTAACGATAGCCGCGGCCCATTTTACCCAGGATACTCATTTCGGTTTACATCAGGGACAGATCATGGAATTCGCCGATATGGGCATCCTTGGCTATGTCATGATGCATTCCCAATCCGTCGTCGATGCGTTAACGGCTTACCAGCGATATAACGTACTGCTATGCAGCGGATTTAATTTGGACTGGGACGTGGAAGGTGATGATGTACGGATCTCCATGTTTCTACAACATCCCGGTCAGGGACAGATGTCTCGTCATTGTATCGAAGATATGGCCAGCTCCTTATTCCGTTTGATCGGCAGACTCAGTAATCGGACAATCCCACTGCTGGAGGTAGCATTTCATCACGAGGCAACAGCAGATGTAACGCCTTATCAACCCGTATTTGGGCGAATCCCCCAATTCGCTGCGAACAGCAATTATTTGCGTTTCAGCAAGGATGTGTTGCATTACCCTGTCCTCTATTCCGACCCTAAGTTACTGAGCATATTTGAGAATATCGCACAAGAAACTAGACAAGAGCTCACACAAGCTAGCCGATTTACTGAACAAGTTGTCCAGTGGATACGTTCGTGCATGCCATCCTATTTCCCATCCTTGCAGCAAACTGCAGATTTCCTCCAAATGAGCGCACGCACACTTCAACATAAATTGAAAGAAGAGAATACGACATATAAAGATCTCTCCATTCACGTACGCAAAGAATTAGCCATGGGCTACCTTCGCAAATGGGAGTTTTCCGTTGGGGACATCGCTTATGTGCTGCATTTCTCCGAGCCTAGTGCCTTTCAAAATGCCTTTAAAAAATGGACTGGCTTAACACCTGGACAGTATCGAGCCACGATCCAAAGTGGACAAATACGGGTGAATGGCTGAGCGATGCTGTTGAGTCAAATGTTGGGGAACTTAAACAAAAGATAGGGGACAACGCTTAATTTTCATACAATCGCAATATTCAAACAAATGGTGGGCAACGACGCTTAATTTCGTACAACCGCGATATTCAAACAAATGGCGGGCAACGACGCTTAATTTCATACAACCGCAACATTCAAACAAATGGTGGGCAACGACGCTGCTGAGGTTCTAACTCTTGTGGCGTCGTTGGATTTCTCTGTTTACAAACCGACGGTCTGTTTATATAATGAGGTTATGGATTAATTTCCAAAAGACGGAGGATTGTGCCTATGAAGAATGAGGAACGCAGAGAAATCACCACACGTAAGCTCCTCGAAGCGACGAAAGCGCTGTTGATGGAAAAAGGCTGCCACGCGATCACAATGAAAGATATCATGGATCAATCGTCGCTATCCAAAGGAGCTATCTTCCATTACGTGAAGAGTAAAGACGAAATTTATGCGATGGTGCTGCACGAGCGACTCGAAGAAACGAATACGAAATTCATGCAGCAGACGGAACACGCTGCCAAAACCTTTGATGGACCGATGCAAAGCATCGCACATAATCTTACCGCATTAGAAGATCCCCATGATATCACGAATAAAATACTCAAATACTTACTTGGTAAGGAAGATGATCCGACCGTTGCGGATGTGCTGCAGCATTTCTATGAGAGATCCGTGTCATTTGCTAAGAATTGGATCACAATTGGTCAGCTCCATGGCGTCATTATGGAAAATATTAACCCGGAGCAAACAGCTGAAATGTTCGTCCTGCTATCCTTGGGATTACGTGTCCGTTCATCTTTTGCCTCGACAACCGCGCAGATCTCTACTGAGGTGTCTACATTTATGTCCACCATTTTGAAAGACCAGTCCAAGTAAGATCTTAAGGAGGTATTCGCATGGCACCTTTCATTGCGCTGATGTCATCTTTTCTACTTTTTTGGGGAATCGGTTCTCTCGGGTGGTCATATTTCGATGATTGGCACACCGCGCTGCAAGGCGCAGTCGCTGTCATGTTTCTGCTTACAGCCTCCGCACATTGGGGTAAAAGACGCCCAGATCTGATTCGGATGGTCCCTCCTGCTTTCCCAAGACCCGCCTCAATCGTAACGATTACGGGCTACTTAGAAATTGCCGGTGCCATCGGGATACTGATTCCCGTTGTGTCACTGGCTGCCTCGATCGGTCTATTGCTCCTGCTGCTCGCAATGTTTCCCGCTAACGTCTTCGCTGCTCGTAAGAAATTAACGATTGGCGGCAAGCCTGTGCCTCAATTGGCAGTTCGGATATTACTGCAGCTCGTTTTTATCGGATCTGTTGTCTTGGCATCGCCATGGTTTGCGCAATAGATGTAATGTGCGATATCAGCTACGATCCGCATGAATTCAGCAACATTTGTGATACAATACCTAATAAAAGGAGCTGCTGACATGCAAAAAATCTCGCCATTCTTATGGTTCGACGGCAATGCCGAAGAGGCAATGAACTTCTACACATCCATATTCAGCGATTCCGAAATTGAAAGTATCAATCGCTCTGGGCCTGAGGGAAGAGTTATTTCAGGAACATTTTTGCTTGGTGGGGTGCGGTATATGGCTTTAAATGGCGGGCCTCATTTCAAATTCACTCCTGCCCTCTCGCTATACGTAAACTGCGAGTCGCAAGAAGAAGTCGACACCTATTGGGAAAAGCTGTCTGAAGGCGGCATGCCTCAGCGCTGTGGTTGGGTACAGGATAAATTCGGCCTGTCTTGGCAAATCATCCCGAGTACCCTAGGGGAACTACTCAATGCCGAAGATCGCGTGAAAGCGGCTCGTGTGATGAACGCGATGCTCGGCATGCAGAAGATTGACATCGCCGCGCTTAAGCAAGCTTACGAGGGATAAGTACGGAAAGGAGCTTCAAGCGCGTCTGCGCTTGGCTCCTTTTTTTGTAAAAAGCTGCAGCGGGGGCGATGTGGGACCAGGTTTGCTCACCCTCCTCACTGTAACGATGAAAAACATCGTTACAGCAGCGACATTGAGCCACTTTCTCTCGCTACCCGTACTGTAACGATGAAAAACATCGTTACAGCAGCGACATTGAGCCACTTTCTCTCGCTACCCTCACTGTAACGATGAAAAACATCGTTACAGCAGCGACATTGGACCACTTTCGCTCGCTACCCGCTATGTAACGATGAAAAACATCGTTACAGCTGCACATTGGACCACTTTCGCTCACCCTCCTCACTGTAACGATGAAAAACATCGTTACAGCAACGACACGCCCCTGCTTAATGCCCAAAGATGCAAAAGTACAACCTTTTCCGAGGAAAAGGCTACACAATGATAAATGCGTGCGAAAGCGCAGCCTTTTGGGCCGAAACGCCACCAAAATGAGAAGCGCAGCAGAAATAATTGCAGATTTGCAACCATTTCAGATGGAGTGGTCATTCCCCTACAAATGGATGTACTTTAGCATTTTTGCATTCAAAAAATGTGAAAAAGAGGGTCCCCCGCCAGTAACCATGGCTTCTGGGGGCCCTCTTTTTCGCGTAACGCAGCCTACTTGCGCTGAGCTTCAAAACCGTCGACTAACACCTTAAGCCCGAACAAAAACTCTTCATCCCAATTGACTGCCGTCGTATAGGGCAACAGCCGAACAAAATGGGGATATTGTTCGGCGGAGAGCGATTGCATACGTGTTGCTGGGGTCTCTTCGATTTTATCTGAAGGCTCGACGGGTGCCGCGATTGCCATTAAGCGATTTTCTTCATCGACGAAACTATAGATAAAGTTCTTGACCATGCTGGCGAACCATGGAATGTGCGGATCGCTGAAGCCCGATTGGGCGAATAATCGGTATAGAAACTCGATATGCGCCAACCGCTGGGGGCTCCCTGCCATCGTTGCGCTCATGATGGATATCGCATCTCGATAACGATGCAGCACGAGTCGGAAATGGAGCGCCCACTCGCGAAGCTGCTCCTGCCAATCGAGGCTTTCATCTGGAAAGCTCACATCGGAACTAATTTGCTCGGCGAGAAGATGCATTAATTGCTCTTTGTCTTTGACATGATAATACAGAGAAGCTGCCTTAACACCGAGGGAATCTGCAATTTTACGCATGCTGATCGATCCTAACCCCTCTTCTCGCAGCAGTGTTAGGACAGCTTGAATGATACGTTCACGATCTAATGGGGTATGTACATCATCGGATGCCCCACGTTCTTTATCAGACCCCTCCGATTGTAGGGGATGAATTCGTCTACGCGCCATGTTCGACCTCCAATTTCTCTTGACAATTATACCACAATACATTAATCTAACATCATTAAATTATTATTCTAACACTGTTAAATAAAATTCAAAAGGAGTTGTTCTTCATGACCAACAACCAAATCGATTCTTTATTCCGAAAAGCAGAAAAACGGCTATCCGATACTTGGAAATCGGTATACGAGAATAAACAAACTGAACTCATTTCAATGTTCAACGAGTACGGGGATCGTGCGTACGGTGTCTGGATTCAAGACTTCATGGCACACGTTATTGAACCTTTCCAACAAGAAGGCTACCAGGTTAAAGCTGGTTTTAATCGTCACAATTCGGTCGAGAACTGGGGTCCTCCCGAAGAGCGTGAGCGCTGCGCTTGGTACCTCATACATGATCATGAAGGCAGGGCCATGGGTACATTGGTGCTTCAGATTTATCATTCGCATCGTTCCTTTTTCGTGCCGCGGGCACCACAGCTTCTTTTTTTACAAGTCACGGAAAGAGTAGATATCTTATCGGCTTTATCCCAAGCCACTACACGTGTGCGATGGGATCGTAAAGAAGTACGTAATCTTACCCAAGAACCTCACCAGATAACGCAATGGGAATACGCCACGGATGTCTCCTTGGCCGATTGTCCTGGAAAATCAGAATCCGAACATAGCAGCTGGTCACTGGATGAAGCGTTATCCCACTGGGGACGTTATGGTTGGGAACTTGTCATTGTGGCGCCAGCGGACGGGAAAATGATTGCTTATTTCAAACGTCCTATTCACTCTCCCTAATTTTCGGCGCATTTGACGCGCTAATTTGCGATCCATTATTTTTGAGAGTGACTAACAAATAACTCATTGAGGTGATCCTATCTTGGCTGTTAAATCGGATAAAATTTTCGTGAATTTACCAGTTACTCGTTGCCTTAAGCTTCTGTAGTCGAGAAGTCAACGAACTCATCGAAAAGGCTGTAACCGCTGGAGGTACGCTTTATAGTGACCCTAACGATCTCGGTTTCATGTATCAGCACAGCTTCCAAGATCTTGACGGCCATCAATGGGAATTATTTTGGATGGATCCGAACGCTGCGAATCAATAAGCATATAGGAGGTGGTGGGAGAATCTCACACCTCTTTTTTTTGCCTATTTGCCTTCTGCCTTCTGCCTATTGCCT
This sequence comes from Paenibacillus sp. LjRoot56, assembly GCF_964253335.1. Taxonomy (NCBI): domain Bacteria; kingdom Bacillati; phylum Bacillota; class Bacilli; order Caryophanales; family Paenibacillaceae; genus Paenibacillus; species Paenibacillus sp. LjRoot56. The sequence continues at coordinate 2,668,328 of NZ_CAXURV020000001.1, read as the reverse complement.
TTTGCTTTCTTCTATCTGCCTATCTGCCCATTCCCCTATCGCCCTTTAAATCGCCTAACATTGACCATGCATATTCTTTGTTTTATACGGCATATTCTTTGAAATACTACGCTTCCCCCTACTCTCTCTAGCAGGATAAGAGTCATCGTTGTATGATAGAAGAGATTACTAATCCTAGAAGATGAGGTTAATGGTGACATCCATGATGAAACTTCGCAGTCCAATCAAGACATTGCGTGGAAAGATTCTGATCTCTTTGTTTTTCCTGATTATCCTTCCAGTTGTTACCATTCTATACCGGTTCTATAAGTCTTCTGAAGATATTGTACAAATTCAGCTCAACCAATCCAATCAAGCCGCCGTATCCCAGAAAGCCACAGCCATGAACGAGATGGCCGTTCGCATGATCACCGCATCTAGTCTGATTATTAATGATCCAGAGACGGAGAAATTTCTGAAAGAACCTGCAGATTGGTCCAATAACTACCTCTCCTTCATTAAGCTCACGAGCCTGCAGAAGAAAATGTCCAATGTCAAAGATCTCCTTCTCGACAGTACTACGCAACTTGGGTTATACGACAACAGAGGGTTTACACATACCACATGGTCTGCCGTCACACCAACGAATGTCCAATCCTTCTACAAGGAAAGCTGGTACGAACCAACGCTGCGGCGCAATGGCTTCCCTTACTGGACGGTTCCCTACTCACTTCCTTCATCCAATAATAAACAAGATCTGATCGTCATGACGAGACAAATTAATGGCGAATATACGAGTAACTATGGTGTATTTTTTATCAGCGTACCGATCCCAGTTTTCTTCTATCCGAACGCCGAGATCCAGCAGCAACAAGCTTCAGGCATAACCTCTGTCCTCGTCGATGAAGACCAGAATCTCTTAATCGGTGATCGTGCGGCTGCAGATTTGTTGGCGAATCATGCCCTTCAGAACGTTCGTACCAATGTAAATGGCATTCAAGAAGTGAAAATCAAAGACCATCTCTATTTTATGAATGACGCTTACGTACCACAGTTAGGTTGGCGGCTAGTTCAATTCATGAATCAGAAGGATTTTGCCACACAGCTTAGTCGGGAAAAAGACAAATCCATCACCTGGGTTGTCGCCTGGTTCCTTCTATTTGCCATCGCCTTCATCATACTCATGCTTCGTGTAACGAGTCCTTTCAAACAATTGGCCAAATCCATGACCAAGGTTGGTAAGGGGGAATTTAATACGCTGGTTACGATAAAAGGGGAAGACGAAATTGCCCTGCTTGGCAATAACTTCAATCGTATGGTGCTGCATCTGCAAGATCTCATATCCGACTTATATGATGAGCAGCGGCGCAAGCAGAAAGCCCAGTTCCAAGCGCTTCAAGCGCAAATTAATCCGCATTTTCTACTCAATACACTCAATTCAATCAAATGGATGGCGCTGCTTTCTGGCGCTGATCATATAAGTGAAATGATTACTAAACTGGGTAAACTGCTAAATTTCACCATGCGGAATGAACAAGAATTCGTCACCTTGCAAGAAGAACTCGACTATTTACAAGTGTACTTATCTCTCCAAGAAATTCGATATCATGATCAAATCACATTTACTTTTCACATTCCGGAAGCGCTGCTTGATTGCGAAGTATTAAAATTCACGCTGCAGCCAGCCGTAGAAAACAGCATTATTCATGGCAATCGGTTCCCGCTTCTTATCGAGCTTCAAGCTGAAGAAGTTGGTGGGAATCTGCATATTGTGATGCAGGATAACGGCGTAGGTATGAGTATGGAGATGATTGAGCAAGTCGAGTCTTCCCTGAATCAGCCACACGCAAAGTTCAGCGGCATCGGAATACGCAATGTAAATGAACGAATCAAACTCCATTTTGGCATACAGTACGGTATGCAAATTTCAAGTGTGGAGGGCGAAGGCGTCCGACTACTACTGGTGCTGCCTTTGAAAAGGAGGAATACTGATGCTGAGAATTCTGATCGTTGATGATGAAATCCTTGTGCGCATTGGCTTAAAAACGATCATTCCTAGAGATAATGAAGATTTCCAGGTCATAGGCGAAGCTGCTAATGGGTTGGAAGCTTTGAAAATATTAGAATCGCAGTCTTGCGATGTCGTACTTACAGATATTCGGATGCCGGAGATGGACGGGCTTGAATTATTGAAACAGATCCGTGAACGCTGGCCGGCGATCAAATGTCTCATTTTATCCAATCATAACGACTTCAACTATGTACAACAGGCATTACGTCTAGGTGCCATCGAATATGTCACGAAATTAGAAATCAATCCCTCCGAGCTGATGGAGAAGCTGAGCGCAATCCGGGATCAATTACAACTGGAGAAGCAAGGCCAAAATGCGAGAACGCAGCTGGAGCAGAAGGTGAATCAATATAGCAACGAGGTCAAAGAAAAACGGTTGCGCGAACTCCTCCAAGGCCATGTTTCCCGTGGGGAAATCGAACAAGTATGGCGAGAATTCCAGCTTGAGCTATTCACTTCCCCCTTATCAGCGGCGGTGATCCAGATCGATTCTTATGAGGAATTGACGCAAAATAACCGTTTCCAAAGCGATCGTCTTTTGACATACACGGTGAAAAATGTCCTTAATGAGATTCTCAAGAAGTATGGCAATGGCGAGCTAGTTGAGATGGCGGTTGGAAAGTTCTGTGTCCTTACAGGCCAAATTAACGCGAACATGTTAGTCGAAATGCAGAATGCCGTACAGGTATTCCTGAAAATTTCACTGGCTATCGGTGTGTCTCCTTCCTACGAGGATACATTTGCTCTGCATCAAGCCTATGAAAAAGCAGATCATGCCTTAAGCTACCGATTCTATTACGGGGGCTCCTGCATCGTTTACTATGATCATTTACATGTATCACTTCCCACGCTATCTGAGCCATGGCAGGAAGAGGAATGGATGAAACGTATCGAAGAAGGTGACGAAATCGGCTTACGTGAGAAGATTGCCGCCTGGACCGAGGAGCTTTGCCACAATAAAAATATTCCTCCTGCCCTACTGCGAGAGCAGTGGCTTGGTTTACTTCATATTTTCGCACGCTGTTTGAAGGCGGAAGGCGGCGATATTTACTCCGTTACCCTGCACGAGCAGCAGTATCCGTACCATGTTATTCGCAATGCTGAAACTTTACAGGCATTATCCAACTGGTTCATCGGATGGCTGCCCGTCTTTCTAGCGTACAAGCGAGAGCATGGGAAAGAGAAACTCCGACCGGAGATTCAAATGGTGATCCGTCAAATTATGGAGAAGTATAATTTACCACTCAAGGTAGCTGATTTAGCTAGTAACGTTGGTTATACAGAGAATTACTTGAGTATTTTGTTCAAAAAGGAAACGGGCAAAACGATCACCGATTATATAACGAATGTTCGGATGAAAAATGCCCGTGAGCTGCTCAAGAATCCCGATTATAAAATTTTCGAAATTTCTGAACTTATTGGATATGCCGATCCCAACCATTTCAGCCGAAGCTTTAAGCAAATGGAGGGCATGTACCCGACTGAGTTTCGCAAGCTCATCTTTGGACATCGAACATCGTAGAATAATGCTTACTTCGTAAAGAATACTCCGTGTCTTTTTGGGAACATTTGCATTACGATTTAACTACCAAAAGAAAAGGGGATGAACAAATGAAAAAAATATTAGGCATGGGAGCTTCAATTGCTCTTGCTGTAAGCGTTCTCGTAACCGGCTGCTCCAAAACACCTGAGGCATCACCTTCTGCTGCTGCGTCCGTCGCGCCTGCTGCCACCGCAGCAGCGGCTACACCTACACCTGAAGCACAGAAACCAGTTACCCTTAAATTCTGGGGAGGCGTTCCGCCAGAAAGCGGACCACAAGATGCCGTCGATGCGTGGAATAAAGCGAATCCAAACATTAAAGTAGAATATACGCGTTATGTTAACGACGACCCGGGCAACCTGAAGCTCGAAACAGCCCTGCTCTCTAATACAGATGCACCTGATATTTACATGAACTACGGTGATGCCTATATGACCAAACGCCAAGCTGCTGGCATGGCAGAGCCTTTGGACGACCTGATCGCCAAATCAGGCTTTGACGTTGAGGGTATTATCGGAGCAGCTAATATCAAGAAATTCGCAGACGGTAAATATTATTATTTACCAGCTAATAAGAACTTGGGTGCTGTGCTTTTCAATATGAAAGCGCTAGATGCAGCCGGCGAGAAACTCCCAACCGCCTGGACATGGGACGATTTCAGTGCAATGGCTACCAAACTTAACAAAGGGGATATGAAGGGTACCATGCTGGATCCAGCTTTGGGTTGGTTCGGGGATACTGTTCTACAAACAGCCAAACCACAAGACTGGGTAATCGCTGCAGATGGCACATCCAACTTCAATAGCCCAGCCATGAAGAAAGGCTTGGAAATGCAGAAGAGCTTGGAAGACAAAGGCGTCATGATGAAATATTCCGAAGCTGTAGCTGGCAAAATTACCGTGCAAAATGAACTTTTAACAAGCAAAGCTGCTATGATGGCTTCTCAAATTTACATCATCCGCTATATTAAGGACATCAAGAGCTTCCCGCATGATTTCAAAGTTGCATTCGCTCCTTATCCGCAATTTACGGCAGGCAGCAACATTAATCCAGGTGGCGGTATGGGCGACTATATGTCCATTAATAAAAACAGTAAAAACAAAGAAGCATCCATGAAATTCATCTCATGGTATTTACAAGAAGGTAATATGGCCATGGTACCAGGCGGCCGTATTCCAACGAATAAAAAAGCAGATGCTGGCAAAATCGCCTCTATCCTCATTGGTGATGCGAAGGATCTGATTGACGAAGCCTCCTTGAAAGCACTGCTAGCTGGCAATTACACATTCCCAACGTCCTACAATGTACCTGTTCCAACTGAACTAAGAGCTATCTTTAAAGATGAGATGGAGAAATATCTGCTTGGCGCTCAACCGCTTGACAAGGCTTTGGATACAATGAAAACGCGTGCGGATACAACGATCAAAGGCGCCAAAAAGTAAGGCAAATTCATTCACAGTCACTTGAAAACCTCTGGCAGATTCTTGCTGGAGGTTTTTTCAATGAAACTACAGAAAAGATCACGTTTACGCTATGGGAATTCGTTCATTCGCTTGGTAAAGTTACGTTAACACATGAATTCGAAAGGGTGGCTTACGAATGAAACGACATTTCTGGCATAACGCCAAATTCAGGGAAAACCTTGCAGGCTACCTGTTTATTTTGCCCAACTTCTCAGGGTACCTTATCTTTATACTCCTGCCGATCTTATTCAGTTTGTACCTCGTATTCGTGGATTGGGAATATCTCAAAGGTTTTGCGGGGATCGAATGGGTTGGCTTAGATAATTTCAAAGCGTTGGGCAGTGATCCGAAATTCGTCAAAGCGCTCAAAAATAATATGGTCTTTACACTAGTCAGCGTTCCAGGCTCAATCATTATAGGACTCCTGTTTGCTGTCGTACTGAACAAGTATGTGTTTTTCAAGCAGACACTACGAACACTGATCTTCCTGCCTTATGTCAGCTCGCTCGTCGCTGTATCCGTCATTTGGAGCATTATGTACCGAGCGTCCGATGGTCCGATCAACCAGTTGCTCAAGTCCGTTGGCATTGATCATCCACCAGGCTGGTTGTCGAGCCCAAATTCTGCTCTTTTCGCGATAATCATTATGCAGGTTTGGGTAACGATTGGGTACTCGATGGTCATTTACTTGGCCGGATTGCAAGGGATTTCCAAGGATTTGTACGAGGCTTCAGATATTGATGGAGCTTCGAAAATTCGTCAGTTTTTCCAAATTACTATTCCTATGCTCACGCCAACCACTTTTCTCGTTGCCATTACACTCATTATCGGCTCTTTCCAGATATTTGGACCCGTCAACATTATGACACAGGGTGGTCCAATAGATTCGACGATGGTGTTATCCTATCACATTTATTTACTTGCTTTCCGATTCTACAAAATGGGCTATGCAGCTACCGTCTCTTGGGTGCTATTTGCCATCATCTTCGTCGTCACGATCATTCAATGGCAAAGCCAGAAACGTTGGCAGCAACACTTCTAATAGTAAAGGAGCAACCCCTATGGAAACTATCGCACCTCTTGATGCTACACGAAAAACAACCATTACCACTATTAGAAGGGGCAGCTTCTGGCTTAAGATCCTCCTTACCATCATCTTGGGAGCGATCTCCATCGTTATGATTCTGCCTTTTTTATGGATGATCTCTACCTCTTTCAAAATAAATGGCGAAGTATTCAAATATCCGATCGATTGGATTCCGAATACATGGCATTTTGAGAATTATAAGAAAGTCTGGGCCGGCACAGATCCTTTCTATTTATTCTATTGGAATTCAATCAAAATTACGGGAATCACTGTTGCTGGTAACCTATTAACGAGTGCCATGGCTGGCTATGCTTTTGCCAAAATACGCTTCAAAGGCCGTAACTTCCTATTTCTGCTTTATTTATCAACGATGATGATTCCGGGCCAGGTTTTGCTTGTCCCTCGCTTCATCTTGTTCGATCAGCTGCAGCTGATCAATACACACGCTTCCATTATTTTACCAGGTCTATTTACCGTATTCGGTACCTTTTTGATGCGTCAGTTCTTCATCAGCCTTCCGAACGAACTGCTGGAAGCAGGTCGTGTTGATGGATCGGGCTACTGGCGAACCTTCTGGCAAATTTGTTTGCCGTTGATCAAACCTGCGTTAGTCACACTCTTGATTCTCTCTTTTACTTGGCATTGGAATGAATACGAAACCCCGCTCATTATGCTTCGAGAGAAAGACTTGTACACGATTCCATTAGGTTTAACGAGTTATGTTGAAGAGTTTGGTACGAATTATGTCCTCACCATGGCAGCCTCCGTTTCCGGGCTTGTACCTCTGCTCATCGTCGTGGTTGTCTGTCAAAAATGGTTCGTAGAGGGAATTGCAAGCTCGGGATTGAAAGGCTAGCCTCACAAAAAGGAATGAATTAAGCTTTCTTCAAATATGAAAAGGCTATTTCTTGTAGAAATTCTACATGAAATAGCCTTGTTTTTTTATTTCGGATAATAAGAGAATCCCGGATATTTGACGACGGGCCACTTTTCTTTACGCAGCGCATTCAACACCTCTGGTCCGACGTTCAAATTCGTACTAACCAGATCGACTGGCGTAAGCGCCATCCATTGATTTAACGACACATCCTCAAACCGATCACTCTTGAACATTTCCAAAAACCATAACGATTGTGTACCCGTATTCTGGATATAATGTCCCAATGCAAATGGCACATAACCAACATCACCAGCGCGATAATCGAATGTACGAGCGTTACCATCCCCAGCGAAAACGGTCATACGTCCCTGTCCAGTGAGGTAGTACTGCCATTCATCGTTATTCGGATGCCAATGCAACTCTCTCATTCCGCCAGGTTCAATCTCAACAAGCGCCGCTGCAATATTTTTGGATATCGGAAAATTAGTAGAGTCTACGATTCTGACGCTGCCGCCCGGCGTTTTGATCGGAGGTTGCGCGAGCAGTCGATGCTTAAAACTAAGCGGAATCGTCCCATAAGGGGACTGTACCTTCTGGCTTTCGATTGGGCCAGGAACCTTGTCTTGATAGATATAGACTTGCTCTTTGGGAATGTTGTTAAAGGCACTCATGGGAACGCCAAAATTGGCGGAAAGTACATCCTTCGGTGTTCGTGAAAACCAATCCGAGATAGAAATTGTATTCAAATCAGAAAAGTTACCATCATCAAAAACAAGCAAGAATTCGCAATGCTCTAGTCCCTGAATGGAGTGCGGAAGTCCTGGCGGGAAGTACCAAAGATCCCCTGGACCTACATCCGCTATAAAATTGCGACCCTCTTGGTCAATCGACGTGATCCGAGCTGAACCTACTATCATGTAGGACCATTCGGCTTGTTGATGCCAATGTAACTCGCGAACACCACCAGGCGTCAAACTCATGTTAACACCAGCCAGCGTGGTTGCAATGGGTAATTCCCTAGCCGTAACTTCCCGTGACCAGCCTCCAAAATTCAATTTCATCGAAGTATCGGAAAATGAAAATTTCAAATTCGGCAGCAAGCCAGAATCCGTTATTGGAGGAACTAACATATTGGGGTTTTCCATATCCCTCATAATATCTCGAGGACCAGTATCTATCCCACCAGCTCCATCTGGCCGAATTGGCTGTGGCACATTGCCGTACACGCCCTGATTCCTATTCGGAGTATCCATCGACTGTCTCCTCCCCATTAAGGTGAGTTTACGTTGTATCTCATCCTAATTGATATATGAGACTAATTCTGCGTTCATAACTTTAGCATCAATTTCTCCTTATAGAAGTTCACATATTTTCCCTTGAAATTGGAATAATAAACCTGTGTAACTAACAAATTATAGAAGGAAACTTTTTATGGATATACTAAAATTGTTCAAAAAAAGTAAATTATCATCAGCTATTCCTGCGTCAAACACGATTGTTCCTCCTTCTTCAGTGGAGTCTCCTCTAGCAGTAACCCTAGCAGAGAATAGAAAATGGATAGAACAACAACTCGCCAATGTTTCGATATTTGCTATGTGCCTAGATATTTTGGCGCGGATATGCAATACGGAGCACTTGTTGTATATTGCGATTCACTTATAAACGATAAAGAATTGATTTTTCTAAAAGATGTACTCCAAGATCTTGTTTTTCAAGAAGCAGGCTTTGACGCAGCAAACATTGATCTTAAAAGTTTAATCTCATTCGTTGAGAATCATGGTGTCTCTTCTGGGAATGTGACGATTATTGACCAATTGCCAATTGCAGTACAGAACATCCTGCTTGGTCAAGTTGTCATTTTTTTTGATCAATGGAACAAGGCACTGGGCTTTAATGCGCTTACTTTAGAAACAAGACAAATTAGTGAACCCACGAATGAACCGGTAGTTAGAGGACCTCAGGAAGCTACTGTGGAGAGTCTAAGAATCAATTTAGGGTTGCTGCGGAACCGTTTGAGAAGCGCCAATTTCAAAATTAAAAAGTTCTTTGCAAGCGGAGAAATTAAGACTGAAATTGCCATTGGTTATTTAGATGGGTCCGTGAATCCAAAAACGTTAACCGAATTTAAAAAACGTTTTGATAAAGCCATACAAGAAGAAATTTTGGAAGTCGCTTATATCAAAGAATTGATTGAGGACTCTACGTACTCCCCTTTTCCACAATATCGACATACGGAACGTACGGATACCGCTGTTGCTGCACTTCTTGATGGGAAAATCATTGTTATCACCTGTGGTTCTCCTTCCATTATGATTTGTCCCGGTCTCTTTATCGAGTTTTTCCAATCAAGTGAGGATTACTACATACGATCCTTGTATTCCTCGCTTATTCGATTGCTTAGAGTAACCGCGTTTATATGGCTCTTACCTTACCGAGTCTATATATCGCTATCTCAACTTTTCACTCTGAGCTCATTCCCACTGTGTTGCTGTTAGCCATTCTGGATACTCGTGAAGGTATCCCTTTCCCCGCATTCATCGAAGCTTTGTTGATGGAATTTTTCTTTGAAATCATGCGCGAAGCCGGTATCCGTCTTCCAAAACCCGTAGGTTCAGCAGTGAGTATTGTCGGAGCCCTTGTCATTGGACAAGCTGCCATTGAAGCCAAAATCGCTTCCCCCATCATGGTCATCATCGTGGCCCTGAGTGATAGGAGATTTACTTTTCCGCTTCGCAACATGTATGAATGACTGATCCGCTCCGTTTCAAATGCCTACCTTACCCATAGACCCGTACCTCAACCACCTCCGCACACGGGCAGCCGTTCGTCGCTTCCACGACAAGTCGCAGCCGATCTGTGGCAATGGCTGCATCTAACTGCAATCTTCTTGTTCGCTTCCGATTGTTTGTCACACGCTGAAGCACCATCCATGCCTCATCCACCCATGCTTCCAATCGGTAGTCCTTCACCAACTCCGGTCTGACTTCATCACTCGTCCTGAACGCGTGAAGATTAATTAAATCCTCATGGACATTATCATTAAAGGTTACTTGTAGATACCTCAGATTCTGGGCTTCATCCCATTGAAGCTCAAGCCACTCTTCTTTGGCTGGCGACATCGGCTCTGACATCCATTGATGTGGGGCGCCATACGGCCGCAGATAGCCATTCGTTACCTTTTCCACTGAGAATGCTTTCGTCTCTGATGTGAGTCGGAAGCAGATTGGCTTGCGATCCACGCCATTTTTCATGCTCCACTGAACAACTGGCTGATCCGGTTGATGATTCTCTAGCTTCGGATCCACAATCGGCTTCGTTCCTCGTACAAAAGCAATAGTTCCTGTGTGCTGCTGATCGGAATGATATATCACCACATGTTCATTGGCTTTGATAATGACGAAAGCATTCTGCGTCTCGTCTGGCTCCCAATCCAGTGGAAAGCTGATCCACTGCTGTTCCCCTGCATTCGCAGCTCTCTCCGTCTGCTGGATCAGCACCTTCGGCACATAATTCTCCGCCCGGCCCGTATCCCACAGTTCCACTTGAATCGTAGTTGCTTCACTTACATCAACCAGCAGCTCAAAGCCCTTCAGCTGTGGTTCCACAGGGAATAACACCGCTACATCGTCGATCAGTCGCCTTGGCTCCACGGCATGGGAAACACTCAGTTGTGTTAACGAAGAGGAAGCCTTCAACCTGGCCAGCCGTCCAAGATCGTGCTCATCCTCATTCCGAATACCAATCAACGCGGCATCTTGTCTTAGCAGCACCTGCTGGAGCTCCTTATTATGCTTCTGATACAGCTCACGCGGTGTCACTTGTTTCTGAACGCATAGCGCCGCGCCCGTTCCTGCGGCCTCCCCGATTACAGCGCAAGTCGCCATGACGCGCGTCGTACCGAAGGCCACATGGGATGCGCTTATATTACGTCCCGCCATCAGCATGTTGGCTACATTTACGGAATACAAACTGCGAAATGGAATATGATAGATGCCATCCGCATGCAAATGCTTCGAACCGCTCTCGGTCGAATACATCCCCTGGGGCGGGTGCAAATCAATGGACCAACCGCCGAAGGCGACGGTGTCCTCGAACCTCGTCTGAGCCAGAATGTCATTCTGGTTCAGCATGTAATCCCCGATGAAACGGCGGTATTCTCTTTTGCCTGGTAAAGCCCCTACCCATTCTAGCGTCATATTCGCTGAATCAAATTGACCTGAATTTTTGATAAAATCCCAAATCCCATAAATAACCGACCATAACTCGTCCCGAATACGCTCGTTCTCATGTACAGTATCTAGCTCGCCGCCCCACTCAATCCACCAATAATGACAGCCCGAATCACCGCTGCGAATAACACGCTTGATCGGAATCGAAGTCGTTGTAATGTCTTTGGCGAAGCTCGGCGGATGGTATTTAACCGGGTGGCCCACGTCTTTGGTATAAAATAAAATTGTACTCCCGAGTGTAATGTCATCTGAGATCTCTGGCGCCCACTCCTCCTGAAACTCTTCTCGTGCTTCACGGCCGATACGAAATTTGGCCCCTGCCAAGAATCCTATTAGGCCATCCCCCGTACAATCTAGAAACACTTCGCTCTCGAATTGAATACGCCGCTCCGAGCCCATCATCCATCCTGTAACCGAGCGAATGATTCGATTATTCTCTTCCCCATCCGCTTCAACCTCATGCACATCGGTGTTAAGGAATAACTGTATATTCGCTTCAGCGCGTACAGCTTCCAGCACGATTAGATCCCATAGATACGGATTCCCGTCAGGATTCTGATACTGATTCTCTACAAACAACTCGCCCATAATACCTGTTTCGCGTGCGTACCGATTAATGCCATGCGCCGTTGCACCACAAACCCACACACGGACCTCACTTGACGAATTCCCTCCGAGTACGGGCCGATTTTGAATTAGTGCCACCGTCTGACCTAACCTCGCAGCAGCTATAGCTGCACACACGCCTGAAAGACCGCCACCGATGACTGTAATATCTTTTTTTACCCATTCTTCTCTCATTGGATAGCCTCCATAATATTTGATATTACCTTTATTTTATAGGATTAACAGCACTTTAAACCATGCACGCTTTTAGCAATTACTTATACAAAATTTCACTAGCAAGACTTTCTTCTACCAAGCGAATCCACTATGATAAAAGTAGGTATTTCATACCCATGATGATTCGGAATGAGAGAGGATAGGTAAGCGCGATGCAACTTCAAGATGCCGATCAGACACAACCAAAGTTGCTCAGTCACATGTATTGGAGGGAGAAAGCAGCCTTTCAGCTTCAGGAGGATTCGAATGAATTCTGGGTGCTATTTGCCGTAGAGAATGGGAGCTTCTCTTACCAGATTCAAGAGCACGAGGGGACTGCTGCATTCGGAGATCTAGTGCTATGTCCACCGGGGGTTACTTTTCGAAGAGAAGTCATTCAGCCCTTATCTTTTCACGTCATGTTGCTGCAATGGTGTGATCCGTCAGGACATCCGTTAACCATGGAAACTCATATCCCCTCAGGGAAAATTTCCATCCAAGATCTCAATCGACTGTCATCTAACTATGCCTACTTGAAAAAATGGTTCCAACATGAAGGAAAGGTTGCTACCTCCCTGCGTCAACATGTAGTTACTGACCTATGGATGCTCGTTGTGGAAGAAGCTTATTCAGCAAGCCCAGAAGCCGTATCTCCTTGGACAGCAGGGATTACGAACAATAAGGATGCCCTTATATCTGGGGCAACTCAACGGCTGCATGAACTCGCGTCATCCACCTGCATCATGAAAGACATCGCCATGGAACTTGGATTGACACAGGTGCAGTTTACCCGCCGATTCAAAAAATCGACCGGCATGCTGCCGATCGATTACTTAACCACGTTACGTCTGCAGAAGGTACAGCAACTCTTGCTGGATAGTGAGATGACCTTGCAGCAGATCGCTGGGCAATGCGGCTTTGAGAACGAATTTTATTTGAGCCGTGTATTCAAAAAACGCATGCATGTAACTCCATCTTCCTTTCGCAAGCTTCATCGCCTATGAATGGACGTCTTAGACCAACTAGTGCAACTATACGAGAAGCACACAAGTTTAGTATGTTACTAGCATCACAAATGAAGCTATGATTTCTTGGGCCATCGCTTTGGCTGATCATGCGTGGTACCTCGTTGACGTTTGTGGGTATTTTTCAAATATCAGGAAAAGCTTATATCGAGTCTTATTTTTGCGAAAGGTGGCTCTCTCTATGAACATTCTCATCTTTGGAGCAACGGGGATGGTCGGACAAAGCGTATTGCGTGAATGTTTGATTGATTCACAAGTTAACCAAGTCGTTTCGATCGGTCGAAGCGCTACACAGCAGACTCATTCGAAATTCCGTGAACATATCCTCAAGGATATCACCGAGCTATCCCCTTTAACGGATGAGCTTTCAAGTATCGATGCTTGTTTCTTCTGCCTCGGCGTTTCATCTGTAGGTATGAGCGAGGAAAAGTACCATGCAATCACCTATGATCTGACCATGAATATTGCTAACGCGCTAGTCCAAATCCAGCCCAAGATGACCTTCGTCTATGTGACTGGTGCCAGCACCGATAGTACAGAGCAAGGCAGCAGCATGTGGGCACGTGTCAAAGGTAAAACGGAAAATGCGCTCCTCAAACTGCCTTTTAAATCAGCTTTCATGTTCCGACCTGGTGCGATTCTGCCGAAGAATGGCGTCAAATCCAAAACCAAGCTATACCAGACCTTCATTGTCATCTTGCGTCCAATTTTCCCTCTCCTACAGAAATGGTTCCCGAACGCCGTTATCGACTCCGAACAAATTGGTCGTGCCATGATCGCCGTCGCGCGAGACGGCTATTCAAAAGCGATTCTCGAGAGCACCGATATTCGAGAGGCATTGGGGAGATAGGCGAGGTGCTAGGTGCTAGCGCGTGATCTACTTGATGATCTGTGTGCAAGATGTGTTTCAGACTCTAAGGTTTGCATAACCACCAACTAGATAGATTCAATTTTGAAATAGATGGATTTTTATGTCGTTAATTTCGCCGAAAGCGGCTGCTTTTGGGCAATAGCTGTATTTCCTACAGTTAATTTCTCCCCTTCCACGCCGCATGAATCCAACCTTCTGAATTAACTGTATGTTTTACAGTTAATCGGAGAAATAGGGGAAAAGCGCTAAAATTAACTGTATGTTTTACAGTTAAACGTTGGAGGCGGGTACTACTGTCCAGCGTTCGGATACCGCCTTGAGGCAATTAGCCTACCCTAGAACGCAGAAGAGCCTCCCATTCCGGGAGGCTCTTCCCATTCGTTTAGGTCACTTCCGTGGCCAATCTATCACAACGAGGCACTTGCACAACGTGCGGTCCAGCACTGTACCCTTGCTCCCCATCTTAGTAGGCTATATCGCACACACTTCCGCGGAAGTGACTATGCTTCATCGAGAAGTTCCCCCAAGGTGGAACTTTCATATGCACCTTCTCCGCGTCCAAGCTAGGATACAGCCCGACGACGCCAATGAGCATCGCCGCGGCAGGCATGGAGCTCCAGCCCTGCAGGTTGGAGCCATTACCATACCTCGGACCATCAGGGGAGCCTCCCCAAATCGGTACATGTTCCATCGCAATCTGGGTTCCCTCTTAGCTGTTCGTGCCTCTAAGCTTCTTCTCCGAGGACTGATATTTTTTCAGGCACATGTAGGCGATCACAAGAATAAGCACCGGCAATCCCCCAATGAGGAATCGGAAGCCATGAATCGCGCTGGTGACCTGAACTTCATTATCCGCATCAAAGCCGCTCGTCGCGAAGAAAATCCCCATAATCCCATATTGAATGGACATCCCGATGCGAATGATAAAGCCATTCACGCCATAGTACATCCCTTCACGACGACGTCCCGTTTGCTGTGCATCGAAGTCAACGACATCGGAAAGCAGAACATGCAAGGACAGCATGAAACCGGAAACTGGAATACCTAGTAGAGCGCCAATGATAATCACCATGACCGTCGAGTCGGCAAAAAGGAAGCCTAGCGAGATGATCGCATACAAGACTGATGAAATCATCGCAACTCGAACCGTTGATAATCGTACGCCGCTTTTTGCCCAAATGAATGACATCGGGATGGCTACGATAAACACCGCGCCTAGGAAAATCGAGTTTTGAGTTCCGTTTAACACCACGACGTATTTCGTGTAAAAAGCTGTTAACGACACGAACATCGTTGTCGTCAATTGAATCAATAAATTCGCTACGACGTAGGAATTGAATAGTTTATTTTTAAACGTCTGAACCGTTGCTTCTTTAAAATGTAGGGGCTCTGACTTACTAGCAGCGGGATTCTCGAAAGAACCGTACAGGGACACATACAAGGAAATGACCGCAATGATAGCAAATATCCCCGCCATAAGTCCCCAACCTAAAGAGAGCCCTAACGATTTCGCAAGCGCGATACCGATGATCATACCGATGATGCTGAACATTTGCTGGAACGCTGACACTTGATAACGATCCTTCTTGGTTTGATACATCTCCGGAAATAACGCACCTGTGTTAAGTCCAATGAACGAGTAGATCAAATCGAAGAAGAACGTTAGTGTGAAAAAGTAAATTAGCAGCATCGTCGTGCTGCCCGCAGGCGGATTAAAGAGGAAGAAGAATAGAACACCAAAAGGCAGACTTCCGAACAAAATATACGGAATACGTCTGCCGAAACGCGTTTTCGTACGGTCACTCACATACCCAGCAACCAAATTGAACAAGGCATTCAGGAAGCCGTAAATGATCATCCCGATGGAAATCGATGTGCCGGAAACATTCAAAACCGTAACATAATAGAAAACAGCAATGGCACTAAACGCTTGCCACAAGACGCTAAGTCCAATTTGATTCGAGCTGTAAGCGAGTTTTTTGGATAATGAAATCATTGGACTTGCCTCCTTCGTCATAGGTAGCTGTTGCTGTTAGCTGTATAGTGCGGATGGGAAGAAGTGCAGCTGGTGGGACGTAAGTAATTTAAAAGCTTCCGCATATCCTTTGGCATCGGGGTCTTGCTTCAACTTGGTGTACAATTGAATGGCCTGATAGTCAAAATAACCATTAACCAAGGGCCAATTAACGTTGTCAAATTGGCTCTTATGGGCAAGGATGGACGCG
This sequence comes from Paenibacillus sp. LjRoot56, assembly GCF_964253335.1. NCBI lineage: Bacteria > Bacillati > Bacillota > Bacilli > Caryophanales > Paenibacillaceae > Paenibacillus > Paenibacillus sp. LjRoot56. The sequence continues at coordinate 2,652,133 of NZ_CAXURV020000001.1, read as the reverse complement.
ATTTTCGTTTCCCAATGGGCCGATACATCAATGAAGGTGTTCGGATGCGACGTCGAATAGAACGCGATTTGCGGAACATCATGTGGTTTGGATCCAGGGAATAGGATCTCATTTGACGAGAAGAGCATGGCCGAAGCTACAGCTTTCCCAGTCTTGATATGGTCCGGATGAGCCTCATATGGCATCCAAGGATCTACAGTCATCAGCAAATCCGGCTTCTCTTCGCGGATAATCGGAATCAACTTGGCAAGCAGTTCCTCTTCGGTATAACTGCCCATATCCGGGTAATCAAGCGTAATATGCTTGGTCACACCCAATATATCCCCAGCGGCCAACCGCTCTGAACGGCGAATCGCTGCGATTGCTTCTGGTTCTATCTCGCCAGTTGAACCACTGCCACTTCCATCCGTAATAGTAATGTAAACGATTTCACAACCGCGCTGTGCAAGTTCGTATAACGTTCCTGCAGCCCCAACTTCGTTATCATCAGGGTGGGGTTGAACGCATACGACTTTTTTGACATCTAACAACTCAGGAAGACCTAATATTCGTCTAATATCCATGTGACATCCCTCCAATATGTCACATTCTATCATATAAGGCGGAGAAATGTCGAAAATGTTCCCTCGTGAAATCAGGGGATTTCCTTTATACTTATTTGCAAGAGGCGAAGAACGTCCCTGTCCATTTTTCATGAGTGGAACAGGGGCGTTTTTCTCATTTTAAAGGAGGGAAAGATCATATGAATTTCGAGGAAATGCATGCTTTATGGATTCAAAACCATCTTGACCGCAGAACCGGAGAACGCAGAGGCCGTTTAGAGCGTGGGCATCAAGAGGCGGAAAGGCTGTTCTGTCAGAAATTCTGGTGGGAGCTCCGAGGCAATTTCGATGAGTTACACCCAGAATTCGAAGTATTGGATTGGCGTGGACGCTCGTATTTCTGCGACTTCGCCTGGCTGACGAAATTTGTGAAATTGATCATCGAGATCAAAGGATTCGGCCCGCACGTGCGAGACATGGACAGGCAGAAATACTGCAATGAGCTGAACAGGGAAACCTTTTTGACTGCGATGGGATATCAGGTGATTTCATTTTCATACGATGACGTCGCGAATCGCCCTGACCTATGCATTACGCTGCTTCGCATGTTGATTAGTCGATTTCAGGCTATCTCCTCACCTGTCAGTCTAGACAATGTGATGGAACGGGAAATTGTTAGGCTAGCTTATACGCTCGCTGGGCCACTCCGTCCAATTGATGTTCGAACACATCTGGATATCAACTACCGCTCAACCGTTCGAGTGCTCCAATCACTCTGCGACAAAGGTTGGTTCATCCCGTACAAAGGAGCTGAAGGAAAACATGTGCTTCGTTATGAGTTAGTAAAAAGGGATTATATACGCATGATGTAATGAATTGGTGTGTTAGGTGGGGAATGGTAGCGAGGGTGAGTGTGATAGCTGGTCTGTGGCAGGTGGGGTTTGATGACGGGGGAGAGTGTGGTGGCGGATTGATCTCTCTTACTCCACTTTCTCTCCCACCTCACTCTCAAAAATGCAAATATACAACCTTTTCCACTAATTTTTGGTTAAAAAAGGAAAATGCGTGCAAATAGGCAACCTTTTTCACGAATTTCATTGATGCCTTTTTGCATCAATTTCCAATTTCGGAGGGGAAACCTATCCCAAAAGTGCTCTTTTGCATTTTTGACAGCGCAAGAGGACTTGAGAACTTGAGGACTTGAGGACTTGCAGGTCCTCAGGCATTCCCTTCGCGACCTCTACTCCCCGCAGTTCATTCTACTCCTTACTTCTCATTACTTGCATTACTTGCATTACTCTCATTACTCTCATTACTCTCATTACTCCCCATACTTCTCATTACTCTCATTACCCTCATTACTCCCCATACTTCTCATTACCCTCCTTTCTCCCCATACTTCTCATTACTCCTCATTGCTCCTCCTTACTCCTCCTTACTCCTCCTTACTCCTCCTTACTTCCCATACTTCTCGTTACTCTCAACACTACACATTCCTTCACTTTCTCCCCCCTGCTCCAAGCTACACTCACATCCCACTCCCCTACATGTCCCTTCCACCTCATTTCTCCAATCACACTCGCCCCCATACTTCGTGCCACTTATCGCCATCACAACGTATAACTCCCCGCAACTTCACATAATTTCTCTCCATGCCAATTGACATTAAATTTCAGGGATGTTATAAAGTTAGTGTATAGCACTCACAGCGTGCGAGTGCTAATTATATAAACCTGCTACATATCGAAAGGAGATCTATCCGTGGAAAAGAAACAGTTTCAAGCCGAATCCAAGCGTCTTTTGGAAATGATGATCAATTCGATTTACACACAACGTGAGATCTTTCTAAGAGAGCTTATCTCCAACTCCAGCGATGCGATTGACAAAATTTACTACAAGGCACTTACAGACGACTCGCTCGTTTTTGACAAAGATAGCTACTTCATCAAAATTACAGCCGATAAAGACAATCGCATCTTAACGATTCGCGATACAGGTATCGGGATGACGAAAGAAGATCTTGAGAACAACTTGGGGATTATCGCGAAGAGCGGATCTCTTGCTTTCAAGAAAGAGAACGAAGCTAAAGACGGCCACAACATTATTGGCCAATTCGGGGTAGGCTTCTACTCCGCGTTCATGGTCGCTGATCATATCGCAGTAACGAGTAAAGCCCTTGGCAGCGACACAGCTTACAAATGGGAATCCGATGGCGCAGACGGGTACACGATTGCACCAGCCGAGAAGGATTCGATTGGTACGGAGATTGTTCTTTCAATTAAAGCGAATACCGAAGATGATAACTACGACGAATACTTGGACGAGTATCGCTTGAAAGCGATCATCAAGAAATATTCAGATTTCATCCGTTATCCTATTAAAATGGACATCACGGGCAAGCGACTCAAAGAAGGCAGCGAGAGCGAATTCGAGGACTATCAAGAAGAGCAGCATGTGAACAGCATGGTGCCGATCTGGCGCAAAAACAAAAGTGAACTTACTCCTGAAGATTACGAGAAGTTCTACCATGAGAAACACTACGGCTTCGACAAGCCGCTTAAGCATATTCATGTGAGTGCAGATGGCGCGGTCGTCTACCAAGCGATCCTCTTTATCCCTGAAAACATGCCTTATGACTACTATTCCAAAGAATACGAGAAAGGCCTTGAGCTTTACGCAAATGGCGTTCTCATTATGAATAAATGTGCAGACCTGCTTCCTGACTATTTCAGCTTCGTCAAAGGGATGGTTGATTCCGAAAGTTTGTCACTTAACATCTCCCGTGAAATGCTGCAGCACGATCGTCAGCTTAAATTAATTGCGAAGAATATCTCCAGCAAAATCAAAGGCTCACTTCAAAGCCTCCTGAAGGACGAGAGAGAGAAATACGAGCAATTCTACAAGTCCTTCGGCAGACAGCTTAAATTCGGTGTTTACAGCGACTACGGCACGCATAAAGAGCTGCTGCAGGATCTATTGATGTTCTCTTCCTCCAAGGAGAAACAGCTTGTTACGTTGGACGAGTATGTAGCTAGAATGCCAGAAGATCAGAAGTACATTTACTATGCTTCCGGTGAGTCGATGGAAAGAATCGATAAGCTTCCGCAAACGGAGCTTGTAACTGACAAAGGCTATGAGATTTTATACTTCACAGATGATATTGATGAGTTCGCAATCAAAATGATTATGACCTACAAAGAGAAGGAATTCAGATCGGTTTCAAGCGGGGATCTTGGTATTGATGTTGAGGATAACACCAACGATTCTGAGTCTGATAAAAAAGAAAATCAAGATCTATTCGACTACATGAATGGCTTATTGGCTGGTAAAGTGACAAGCGTTAAAGCATCCAAACGTTTGAGAAAGCATCCAGTATGCTTATCTACAGATGGTGATGTCACCATCGAAATGGAAAAAATCTTGAACGCAATGCCGAACAATCCGAACGTTAAGGCTGAGAAAGTATTAGAAATCAACGTAAATCATGACGTGTTCGCTTCCTTGAAAGATGCTTTTGAAAAGGATAAAGAGAAATTGAACCTGTATACAGCACTCTTGTACAATCAAGCTCTTCTTATCGAAGGTCTGCCGCTGCAGGATCCAGTTGAATTCACGAACGATATTTGTAAAATCATGGTGTAATCCCATGCATTAGGCACTGCAACTTCCATGTTGCGGTGCTTTTTTACATTTAGGAAGCATCCGAAGGAGCTGCTGGCTCATCTAGCACATAAGTGTGAATAGCCTCTGAACGATTATAGACATAAGCGAGTAAACGTGCTTGATCAAGACCAAGCGCCTCCGCTACCTTAACAATATCCAATTCATAAATAATTTTACTTGATTTTGGGCTATTGACGGACATATGCTTCAACCATCCTTCGAATTAATGTAATTAATAGCACGTTAAACCTAACCTGTGATATAGTTTTCATATAAGACGTTATCGGTATGATAAGGGCAAAACCGCTGAAAAGTGGTGACGCAAAGCTAAAGGGGCTAAATTGGCAATCCTGTCTAGTGTCCAATATGTCAGCCAGCTACCGCCTCCATCCGATAATGGCAGTTCGACAAAGGAGGAATCAGCTTCATGAATAAAATGGTAATTGACGGCAATATGAGCATAGACATAAAGCATTTAATCGATAACTTGCATCTCCCTGATGATGATATTTTGGACATGTTCTCCTTTTCATTCAGCGGCAACCTATTAACATCTGATGAAGCCATCCGATTTATTCATTTTCTTCGAAGTGAATTGGACAAACGCACTCAATAACCGAATTATGCCTTATCGCTTTCAAAAATACAGTCGGTTGATGTCATGAGAATATTTTTTTTTCAAAAGCTCATGAGGGCGCGTCGTTATTGACTTTTCTCTGATGAATCAACAAAAGACAGCGCACCTGCCGCTGTCTTTTGTTGATTTTTTGTCACATTTCGAAAAAAAACAAATCAATTCATGTCACCCTCTAATTTTCCCACAATGTATTTGTAAATGGTGACCTTCTGTTAGGCTACTTGACGACTTTAACGACCGCCACTTTAGTCATTAATACTGCACTCACTATTGGCGTCACTGTCAATTTAGAAACATTATCATTCACAGCCGCCTCCTCCTCCACCTCAACAACGAACAATCTGGTTATCACAACAACTATTCATACGAATTAGCTCAAAAGTGAATAAAGCCGCGTGGTCTCATGAAATCATTCATGAGACCACGCGGCTTTTACTGAGAAGCATACATGTGCTGCTTATTTGTCTCGGAGCAGCCCGACATCATGCTTTCCCAATATTTGCGTTAACTCCTTCAAAAACATGTTAATGTCCTTGAACTGCCTATATACAGAGGCGAAGCGAATGTAGGCCACTTCATCGACGGGGTACAATTGCTCCATCACAATTTCACCAATGCCAAGGCTATCTACTTCGGCATGTGCCGTCGTACGAAGCTGCATTTCAACTTCGGAGACAAGCATCTCTAGCCGCTCCATGGAAACAGGTCTTTTTTCACAAGCACGAATTAAGCCCCGTAAAATTTTCTCTCGACTAAATTCTTCCCGACTTCCATCTTTTTTAATCACAATTAAAGGTGTTTCTTCTACCATTTCGAAAGTTGTGAATCTTCGCGCGCATTTCTCGCATTCACGGCGCCGACGAATGGATTTATTCTCATTGGCAGACCTGGAATCAAGCACTTTCGTACCAGAATGGTCACAGAACGGGCATTTCATTCGCTTTCATCTCCTTTCTCACTTGGAAATATCATTACCATATGTTACATGTCTTGAAGTTTGGAGTTCTGCACACAATAGATTTACCAACCGACAAGGAGGTGAACAGACATGAGCTCAAGCAACACTTTAGTCGTTCCACAAGCTAATGCAGCCTTGGATCAGTTGAAGTACGAGGTAGCTCAGGAGCTAGGTATCGCTATCCCACAAGATGGCTACTATGGCAACATGACTTCTCGTGAAACTGGATCTATTGGTGGTAGCATTACTCGTCGCCTGGTGCAAATCGCAGAACAATCTCTAGCAGGTCAATTCAAGTAATCTTGAAAAACACACGCTTTTGACTCTGCAAAACAGGAAGTATTGGACTTTGCGCTCCACTCGGAGCTAGTCCAATGCTTCTTTGTTTTGTCGGGCTAACTTAAGCATCTGCACCCTGCCATTGCTCCGAGTCCGTGTATAACTTCGTATACTTCTCATAGTAATAAAGAACTCGCTGTACATAATGACGGGTTTCACCAAATGGAATATCACGAATATTGTCTTCAGAACCGTCCCAAACGTTACCGTTTTTCCATTTATTCACATTACCTTGACCTGCATTATACGCTGCAATGGCATAGACTAAATTCCCATTATAATGCTTAATTAACCAATTTAGATACCATGACCCTAAATAAATATTAATATCGACTCGAAGCAAATCTTCTTGTGTATGAGGCCCTAGATTCGAGGATTCAACAATCCAATCAGCGGTATCAGGCATAAGCTGCATGAGCCCTAATGCCCCTTTGCTTGATTCTAAATGATATTTATAATTCGTTTCGACGCGAATAATGGCTGCAATTAGAAACGGGTCTATATTGTGTTTCGCCGCGCTTTGCTTAATCTCCTGCTGAAAGTAGATGGGATATAGCTTTCTACCTATAATTGCGCTATTCATGAAGAGAATCATGACAAATGCGATAAGCAGAAGAGCAAACATTCGTTTTTTCCGAAAGAACGTCATGCCAATCCCTTCCCTACCCAGAACAGCTCCACCCTCATGTTGGTTTCTTCCCAAGTTCCGCTATTATCAATCACGATATCAGCTAGCTTTCGTTTCTCCTCAATCGACATCTGTGCATCAAGTCGAAGCTGAGCATGCTCGGCTGACAAGCCATCCCGCTGCATCAGGCGCTCCAATTGCAAGTGACGCGGAATATAAACAACCATGATCTCATCAAACATCGAGACCAGATTCGATTCTATGAGTAAAGGAACATCAACCACCACCAGCTTGGTGGGGAAGTCCCGTTCATACAAAGTCATTTGTTCACGCATCTTTGCCCGAATAGGGGGATGCAACAAGCCATCTAGCTGCTTTCTAGCTTCAGGCGATCCAAAGATAATTTCACCAAGCTTCTTACGTTGCAGAGATCCATCGGGTCCAATCACAGCTTGTCCAAAATGCGCAGCAACCTGTTCGAGAACAGGGCTGCCAGGCTCGACGACATCACGAGCGATCTGATCGGCGTCGATTAAAAGTGCGCCACGGCTAACGAGCATGCGGCTAACCGTACTTTTTCCACAAGCAATACCTCCAGTTAAGCCGATATTCATAAGCGATTCTCTCCTAAAGGTTCATTGTTAGTGAACTATAGCATTTTCAAAAGTCCCATGACAATAAGTACACAGCCTGGGAGAATAGACAGTTTCTTCATCCAGTTCATTTCTGCATATCGGAAACCAATCCGCAAGCCGACTGCAAGTAAGGACCCGCTTGAAATTGAAATGACTGAAGCCGTTAATAACGGCACGAAGCCAATAAGCGCAGCACCGATTCCCGCTCCGAAGGCATCCAAAGATAGCGCTAATCCGAGCAAAGTAGCCTCAGAGGCTGAAATATTGCCTGATTTATCTACGTCAGCTATGGAAGGCGTTCGTAAAATTTGAATCACTAGCCCAAAACGTTTCAGCTCAATACTGAGAATCTCTTTGGTCCGCTGTAACGTATCGAACGTCACCGGCTCCACGTAACCAGAGTTGCGAATCTCTCCATAAGGCATGCTGCTAACCATCGCTTGATCTGCCGTAGCAGCTACTTGCTCTTGTTGCGTTTGGTTTTTCTGCCCTTGTCTCATTTGAACAAGAGCCCAAACGCCAATACCGATTAAAATGAGCGCCCCTATCCGCTTAGCAAACCCAGGGGACATGAAGGAAGACATCAAAACGCCGATCTGCATCGAAGTAAAAATAATGATACCAGACCAAAGCGATATAATTCCAATTGAGATAAGGGGTATTCGTATTTTTCGTAACCCATACATCACACCAACACCGAAACCGTCCAAAGAAACTGCAAATGCCAAAATGAGCAGAGATATGACAGGAAGCATACAAACCCTCCTAAGCGTTTTACCCAAATAACAAGCCTCATGGGCTGTTACCTAGGCTAAGTACTCCATATCATATGGGGAGGGTGCGCTTCTCGTGCCTATTTCTCAGACTTCTTTCGCGACCGCTTGGGCTTCAAAGGTTGACAAGTGAGACATATGTGTGTCCCTCTGCCTCCCACGACGGTTTTCACAATCTCCTGGCCGCACGTTTTGCATGGCTGTGATTGTCTGCCATAAATGTTTAATTGGTGCTGGAAAAGGCCGATTTCGCCTTGTCCATTCACATAGGATTTAATGGATGATCCGCCTACCTCAACGGATTCTTGGAGGGTACGAATAATCGCCTCATGCAACAAGGCTAACTCCTTCTTACTCAGTGAGGAGGCTTCCCGTTCGGGATGGATCCCCGCCAAGAAGAGGGACTCGTCTACATAAATATTCCCGATGCCCACGATATATGCTTGATTGAGCAGCAACGGCTTGATCTTCGTAGCTCGATGACCAATCACCCCGCGAAATGCTTCAAGGGTGAACGCGTCATCGAGCGGCTCGAGTCCGAGCTTCACCAATGGTGGCTGCGTAAGCTCATCACCCTTCGGAAACAGGTGCATCGTGCCGAATTGCCGCACATCTTTGTACCGCAGCTCACTTTCATCTGTAAAACGGAACAAAACATGTGTATGCGGCTCTATCGGATCATCGCCTGCGTACAAGCCATAGCGACCTTCCATACGCAAATGGGAGACCATTACATAATCCGTAAGCACGAAGCGAAGAAACTTTCCTCTTCGTTCAATGGTTTCAATGGTTTGTCCTTGCAGCAGCGTTTCAAACTGCTGAATATCATCCGGCTTTTGGATAATACGAGGCAGTCTAACCTCAACATAGGCGATCGTTTTCCCTGTAATTAACTCATTCAGTGTTCGTTTGACGGTTTCGACCTCGGGTAGCTCAGGCAAGGTGCTCACCTCCTTCTAGGTGTTGGGAGCTGCAGTTCATGCCGCTAGACCAAATTGTTACTTCGCATCATACCAAGTTAGACCGAAATCAACATCTGCACGTAAAGGAACGTCCAGCTTCAGCGCAGCTGCCATGACTTCAGGCACAAGCCCCTTCATCGTTTCCAGCTCATCAGCTGGCACTTCAAAGACAAGCTCATCGTGTACTTGAAGCAGCATGCGGCTCTTCAGCCCTTCTTTCGACAAGCGATCAGCCATTTGAACCATGGCAAGCTTGATGATATCTGCCGCTGTCCCTTGGATTGGCGTATTCATGGCAGTGCGTTCTGCGAATGAACGTATATTAAAGTTCGAATGTGTAATTTCAGGCAATAAGCGTCTACGCTGAAGCAAAGTGGTTACATATCCGTCACGACGAGCATCCTTGACGATTTCATCCATATATCGGCGAACCCCTTGGAATACCGCGAAATACTGTTCAATGAACTGAGCGGCTTCCCGACGGGTAATATCTAAGTTCTGTGACAGGCCGTAGTCGCTGATTCCGTATACGATTCCGAAGTTAACGGCTTTCGCTTGACGGCGCATATTGCTGTCAACGGCGCTTTCTTCCACACCGAAGACGTCCATCGCTGTCTTTGTGTGAATGTCCATATTCTGAAGGAATGCTTCCTTCAGCTTCTCATCTTGCGAGATGTGCGCTAGCACGCGCAGCTCGATCTGAGAGTAATCCGCAGCAAGAATGTACCATCCAGGCTCGGATGGAACGAAAACTTTACGGATCTTGCGGCCTTCCTCCAGACGAATCGGAATGTTCTGGAGGTTCGGGAACTGGCTGCTGAGTCGTCCTGTCGCGGCAATCGTCTGCCGGTAATAGGTGTGCACCTTACCAGTCTCTGGCCGCACCTCTTTGAGCAGCCCCTCGACGTACGTCGACTGCAGCTTCGCTAGCGAGCGGTAGTGCAGGATCTGCCCGACAACTTCGTTGTAGGGCGCAAGACGTTCCAGCACCTCGGCATCCGTCGAGTAGCCGGTCTTGGTCTTCTTCGAAGCTGGCAGCCCCAGCTTCTCGAACAGAACCTCACCGAGCTGCTTCGGTGAGTTGATGTTGAACTCGACGCCGGCGAGCTTGTAAATGCTGGACATGATCGTGTCCAGCTGCTTACCAAGCTCCACGCCGAGCGTTTTGAGCCCCTCGGCATCCACCGCGATGCCGCGCATCTCCATCTCCGCCAGAACGCCGGAGAGTGGCAGTTCAAGCTCGTAGAAGAGTTGATGCATCTCACTCTTCTCTAATTCATCGCGCAGCACGGGCACCATGCGCGCCATCGCCATCGCTTTGCGACCCACGTGGTCGCTAAGCGCAGCGAGTTCCGGCAGGCGAAACTTCGCGCCTTTGCCGAACACATCCTCGTCTGCCTTCACAGATGGCAGACCGTACTTCACCGACAGGCCGCTCAAGCTGAGATTCGACTCCGTCGGATCAAGGAGGTAAGCGGCCAGCAGCACGTCGAAATCCACCCCTGCTAAGTGGATGCCCTGCCAAGCCAGCGCCAGCTGCGCGCGGTGCAGGTCGAAGAGCTGCTTCTTCTTGGAAGCATCGCTGAGCCAATCGCGAAGCGGCTTGCCTGCGTCGCTTTGCAGCAGGGCAAACGGCACATAATACGAAGTGTTGGCAGCACCATCATCGATAAACCACACAACCCCAACCATCACAGCTTGATGTGGATTCTCACCAACCGCTTCCACATGGATCGCGGCATGGTCGTCCAATTTGGCAACCAACTCACCCATATTAGCTTCTGTAACTGCAACGGCTTCCAGACTCTCCACGACGAGATCTTCAGCTTCTACGCTGACTGAACCGAAATCCATCTTCTCCAGCAGCGACTTGAACTCCAGCTTGCGAAACATACTGGATAAAGCTTGTCCATCGAAGCCATCATAACGGAACGATTCCCAAGCTGTTTCCATCGGGACTTCACGGTAAATAGTGGCCAGCTCTTTGCTCATGAGGGCACTCTTGGCATGCTCTTCCACTTTCTCTTTCATTTTGCCTTTCAGACTTGCTGTGTTTGCCAACACTTCTTCGACGGTGCCAAAGTCATGCAGCATTTTAAGAGCCGTCTTCTCACCAACGCCGGGAATACCCGGAATATTATCGGACGTATCGCCCATGAGACCTTTCAAATCAATGATTTGATTCGGCGTAAGCCCGTATTTCTCTTTAATGGCTTTAGGATCGAAGCGATCCATCTCGCTGATTCCCTTGCGGGTAATCGCAACCGTCACTTGCTCAGAGGCAAGTTGGAGCATATCTTTATCACCAGACACGAGGAGAACTTTCTCCCCTCTCGCATCCGCTTCTTTCGTCAACGTTCCGATAATATCATCCGCTTCATAGCCAGATAGCTCGAATTGCGGGATTTTGAAAGCCTTCAGCAATTCTTTAATCAAAGGAAATTGTTCTGAAAGCTCTGTCGGCGTTTTCGCACGACCACCTTTATACTCGGTATATTCTTTATGTCGGAACGTAATTTTCCCCGCATCAAATGCAACAAGAAAATGGGTTGGCTTCTCTTCTTCAATCAATTTCAGCAGCATGGTCGTAAATCCATATACCGCATTGGTATGTAAACCGCTTGAATTACTCAGCAAAGGTAACGCATAGAAGGCACGAAACGCGATTGAGTTCCCATCAATAATAATAAGCTTATCCATAAGTTCCACCCCAATTTTAAACATACTTCCTTCATCATAGCATACGAAATTAAAATAAAAAAACGGTTCCCTACATAAACATGTAAGGAGCCGAAATTTTACAAGTTAGGACGGTCAGGTCTTCAGAAGGAGGTTCTCCGTATGAGTCCTTTTTTCTCACCCACACGTAAAAAGGTTATATTTTTTGATATGAATAACACGATCCTTGATCGCAGACAATGCTTCGACTCCGCTTTTCTTGAAGTTATGCAGGATTTCACGGCACGGTGGGAAACAGAGGATTCGAAACTGACCGCGCAAGAGGCACTGCTTAGCTATAAGTCCGAGTGGAGCCGCCATCGCAAAACGCCTATCCGAAGCCCTATCTCGCCAGACGAGTTGCGGCATATTTGTTTAATCAAAGCACTCCATCCTTTTCCGATGCAAGTGAGTACGGCGTTTACGCGATCCTTTTTCAATCAAATCGAAGAGAAAGAGGACAATTTCGTTGCTTTATTTCCAGGGGTAGAAGACACACTAGAGCTGCTGGCACGTCAATATAAGCTGGCGATTATCAGTAATGGAAATCGAAATCGACTACAACGTAATTTGGAGAAAATGAAGCTGACCTCCTGGTTCGACCAAGAGCGTTTATTTACAACGGAGAATGATGGACCACGGAAGCCGCATCCCGCGATTTTTGAGCAAGCCCTGAAATCGATGAATACGGCTGCAGGCCAGAGTGTGATGGTGGGGAATTCATGGCGTAATGATGTGGTAGGTGCGGCTTCTACTGGGATGGATGCGGTCTGGATTCACCCAGCCAATATTAAGAAAATCTCTGAGAGGCGGATTGGGAAGCAGAAAGTGATCATCGTTCGTTCATTTAAACAATTAATCTATACGTTCTGAAAATCTTCACAGCATTCGTTAGCCAATCGTTTGAAAACAATAAATACTGCCTTGATGCGCCTTCGCTTTCTTTTTGAGTTGAGCCGCTGTTTGAGAAATATAATCTAGTGAAATAGGGGACTCACAGCTGCAGATGACTAAAGATAAGGACACCGTGACCCCTTCGCTTTTCACTTGCTGGCCCCCCCGATCCACCACATACTCCCAGTCTTCGCCTTCATAGAACATACGGACACCGGTTTCGAAGCGATTGATGATTTCCTGACACAAGAGTTTCGGTGATAACGAGGTGGATATCGCAATAAAATCATCACCGCCAACATGACCGACAAAATCGCTTGGTGTTCCATAGAAAGCGATGGCTTGCTGCATTAAATCCGCCATATACTGAATTAATTGATCCCCTTTTTGAAAACCAAATCGATCATTGTACCATTTAAAATAATCCAAATCCGCATAGATCACATGAAATGGCACTCTCGCCGTTATTCGTTTGTTCAATTCCCGATTAATTTGCAAATTCCCTGGAAGGCCTGTTAGTGGATTCGCGACGCGAGCTGATTCCATTTTCACATTCGTAATACTCTCTAATATCGTTCGTATGGATGCTGAACCTGCCATTTTCCCCTGACTAGTAATGATGACAAGGTCGTATAAATGATGAATCGCACGTGAAGTTGCCAACTGGGACACTTGCTCCACAGGCGTTAACTCGTCTACGATTAAGGGAGAAGCATCCATCACACTATCAATCGTGCGATTCCAGTACAGGGAGTACGCATATTGACCAGCCAAATGCTGGAATAAGCGATCTCTCATCACAAGACCGCGCGGCTCATCGTCATGAACAATGACAACCCCGACTGCCTCTTGATTTTTTTTGAAAAACTCCGCAATTTCAGAAATTTGCACTTTCGTATGGAACACACCAACAGGTGTTTTCAGCTCGCCAATATGCCAAGTCATAGTGCCTCCTTGTACGTTGCGATGCTGCCAAATGGTCATTTTATGCGTGTCTTGAACAGTCGCAATGGATGTAGAAGGTCTTCCGAGTAAAAAGCCTTGCGCATAATGCACACCCATTTGAGTTAATTTGGCTAGCTCCTCTACTTGTTCAATTCCCTCAGCGATCAACGAAATGTTCATTTTCTGAGCAAAGGTGACGAAGGTTTCGAGAATATAAGCTTTCACTTTATTCAAATGAATATTTTCAATCAATGAACGATCGATTTTAATAAAATCAGGCTGAAGCTCCGCAATCGCTTGGAGTGAAGAATATCCTGCCCCCGCGTCATCAATCGCAATGCGATAACCCTGTGTCCGATAATGAGCTAAAATTTTCTTTGCCAAAGTGAAGTCCTCGATCGAACTTCTTTCCGTAATTTCGAATACGACATTGCTCGGACGAAGTCCATACTGCTGTAGAATCTCAAGCGTCTTACCTGGAATAAAGCCAGGATCCTCTAAAACGTGTGACGAGATGTTAATAAATAATAATTGCTGTCCGTGTTCCAAAATGGAACCTTGTATCGCCTTCTCACGTGCTAGCCGCTCTAGACGATATAGCTCACCTTGCTGCTCCGCATACTGAAACATCGCGAGCGGCGAATGGAAAGGGCCGTCCACCGGACCGCGAGTTAACGCTTCATACCCCATCACTTGTCCATCTTGCAAGGATACAATTGGTTGATAAACGGAAGAAATACGTTGTTCTTCTATCAACTTATGAAACTCTATCGCGACTTCTGACTGAGTAAGCATGTCCATCATCCTCATCTATTTCTGCATCTATCCCAAGTCTAGCAAATCAAATGATAGGTAAGATTAACCATATGTAAAATGTATGTAAAGACTTTAAGAAAAAAAGAGGGAATTACACTTTTTCCTCGAAAAGGTGAGATATGGATTGTAGGTGCGTATAGCAGATCTCGTGCGGAAAGGACACCCGATGGAACAACAAGTAAAAATCTTGGCGGTAGATGATCGCTATGAAAACTTGCTGGCTCTGAATAGCATTCTGGCCTCTTCTTCCTATGACGTTATTTCATTACAATCAGGGGAGGAAGCACTCCGCTATTTATTAAAAGAACCTGCTGACCATATTGCAGTTATTTTGATGGATGTGCAGATGCCAGGGCTTAGCGGTTTTGAAACCGTTGAATTAATAAAGCAACGGAAAGCCTGTCAAGATATCCCGATTATTTTCTTAACCGCCTTGAGTACCTCGATTGAGCATGTGTTGCGAGGCTATCATGTGGGTTCGATTGATTACTTATTTAAACCTGTACATCCCAAAATGCTGCGCATGAAGGTGGATGGTTTCGTTAATATGCATCTGAACCATCAGAAGCTGAAAGCTCAAAGCGAGCTTTTACATAAACGTACATTAGATCTTGAAGAAACGAATCGCAAGCTTGCAGAAGCTGAGGGGAAGTTAATAGAGCAAAACTTACTTCTCGAGAATTGGGTCGAAGAGCGTACATCTGAGCTGGTTGATGCCCATGAGAAGCTTATGAACTCCCAAGAACATTTCAAAAAAATGTTCATCCTATCGCCTTCCTTAATGGCCATTCGCCGACTACCTGATCTTACCTTTCTGGATGTTAATGAAAGCTGGAAGCAGCATACAGGCTATGGAGACGAGGTTATTGGCACAGCCTTGAATCTATTCCGTGACGATCTTAATAATTTAACTAAATATGGCGATATTGTCCGGAATGAGAAAGTTCGTTATGTTACCAAATCTGGCGACATTCGGACTGCGCTCCTATCCACAGAGATCATCGATATCGAGGATGAAAATTGCTTGCTCCATGTCGCAGTTGATATTACGGAAAGTCTTCGATTTGAAACCGAAATGGCACGCCTTGCTCAGTTAAACCTAGTCGGTGAAATGGCCGCGGGTATCGCACATGAAATTCGGAATCCGATGACGACGATTCGTGGCTTCCTTCAACTCTTTCAAGAAAATGATCGCCATATGCAAAAGGAATATATCCCCATCATGTTGGAAGAATTGGACAGGGCCAACGACATTATAACGGAATATCTTTCTCTTGCGAAAAATAAGCAATCCTATCAACGTCCTGAGAATATTAACCGTATCATTGAAAGCTTATTGCCTCTGATTCAAGCAGAAGCGGTCATGTCAGGCAAACATGTGAATGGTCAATTCGGCTATTGTCCGGAGATTCAGCTTGACGACAAAGAAATGCGGCAGCTTATTCTGAACATGTGCATGAATGGTCTTGAAGCCATGAGTATAGGTGGAACGCTAACTATCGAAACCTATCAGGAATCTGAACATGTTGTTCTCTTGATTGCTGACCAAGGCAGTGGCATTAAGACAGAGCATTTGGAGAAGCTAGGCCGCCCCTTCTTCACGACGAAGGATGAAGGAACTGGACTCGGTTTAGCTATCTGCTATAGTATTGCTGCCAGACATCACGCTACGATTGAAGTGAGCTCCAGTCCAAATGGTACTACCTTCTTCATTCGCTTCCCGCTTCATTCCAAATGATAAAAGGGCCATCTCCGAGAGTAGATAATCTACTCTTGGAGATGGCCCTTCTCTATGTCGCTTATACGTTCAGATCTTTCCGTTTCCCCGTTACCATGTAGATGACACCTTCGCCGATATTCGTGGTATGATCTGCCACACGCTCCAAGAAGTGCGCAACAAACAACAGATGGGTCAATTGACGATTCCGATGATAATCGGTACCCATCATCCCCATCAGCTCCTGCATCACCGTACTGTACAGCTTATCTACACGGTCATCCTTCTCGGCCAGCGATGCCGCCCTATGTACATCGCGTTCCGTATAGGATAGAAGGCTCTCATGCAACATTTCGATAGCAATTTCCGCCATTTGCGGAATGACTTCTAGCGGCTTCACCAGCTCTTCACCTGCAAATCGAATCGTGATCTTCGCGATATCGACAGCATGATCTGCAATACGTTCCAAGTCCGTGGCAATCTTCAACGCCGTTCCAATAATTCGCAGATCACTAGCCATGGGTTGTTGAAGAGCAATTAATCGTAAACATAGTTCATCAATGGTCGTTAAATAATCATCAATAAGATCATCCTTCTGGATGACTTGCTGAGCGGCCTTCTCATCCAGCTTGGCAAGGGACTCTACGGAGGTGTAAATTAAATCCTCCACACTCTCTCCCATTTGCTGTAATTCCTTCTGCAGTAGTGCCAACGACTGATGAAACCCTGGTCTTGCATCCATGTGTATCTCTCCCTTTATGTGTTTTAACCGAAACGTCCGGTAATGTAATCTTCTGTACGTTGATCATTCGGATTCGTGAAGATCTTATCGGTTTGGTCGGTTTCGACTAAATAACCGTTCAGGAAGAAAGAGGTTTTATCTGAGATTCTCGCTGCTTGTTGCATGTTGTGGGTCACGATGATGATCGTATATTTCTCTTTTAACGTTTGTGTTAATTCTTCTACTTTCAATGTTGAAATAGGATCCAAAGCCGATGTTGGCTCATCCATCAGCAATACATCTGGTTCGACAGCGAGTAATCGTGCGATACATAAACGTTGCTGTTGTCCCCCGGATAATCCCATCGCAGACTTATTCAGTCGATCCTTGACTTCTTCCCAAAGCGCAGCTTGTACGAGACTTCTTTCTACAATTTCATCTAACACAGCTTTCTTCTTGATACCGTGAATTCTTGGGCCATAAGCGATGTTATCATAGATACTCATTGGGAATGGATTTGGACGTTGAAATACCATACCCACACGTTTACGCAGCGACACGACATCGGAATCCGAGCCATAAATATTGTGTCCGTCCACGGCTACATTCCCTGTGATCCGCACATTGTCAATAAGATCATTCATTCGATTCAACGTACGAAGAAACGTGGATTTCCCACAACCCGATGGTCCGATCAACGCGGCGATAGATCCTGTTTCAATATTCAAATCAATATCGTGAAGTGCTTGGTTTTCGCCATAAAACAAATTCAATTTCTCTGCTTTAATTTTGTACTTTGTCGCGATAGCCATATGTTATTTCCCCCCGGAAAGTCTTTTTTGTAAGATTCGACTTGGTATCGAAACCAGCAGATTGAAGATCAGAACCACGATTAAGAGTAAAGCAGCACTGCCCTTGGCAATCTCTTTCGCATCAGGAACAAGTGATTCTGCACCGATGTACCAGAGATGAACGGAGAGCGTCTCACCCATTTTGAGTGGATTGAAATCTGGGAAAAAGCGCGATACGGACAAGCCAGCTGTGTAAATGAGAATCGCGGATTCCCCAAGCGCCCGTCCGGCGATTAACGTAATACCTGTAATCAAGCTTGGTAAAGCTGCTGGAATGAGCACCTTACGAATAGCCTGCCATTTCGTTGAGCCTAGCGCCAAGCTAGCCTCCCAATAGGAGTCAGGCACTGTCCGAATGGCTTCCTCTGTCACCCGAACCATGACGGGTAAATTCAGCAAGGCTACAGTGGCCGCGCCACCAATCAATGAAAATTTGAGTCCTAGCAAGTTAGCGAATAGAAGAAATCCGAAAAGACCAAATACGATAGATGGTACGGAAGATAGTGCCTCTACGGAAATACGGACGAGATCAGTGAACCAATTCTTTTGCGCATAAATGGCTAAGTAAATACCTGAAAATAAACCGATTGGAATCGAAATCACAAGTGACAGGAACAGCACGTAGAACGAGTTAAAAAGCTGAGGTCCTACGCCACCGCCGGCTTTAATTTCTTCGGGCTTACCGAAGATAAAATGCCAGGATAAATGCGGGATGCCATCCCCTAGTATGCGAACGAGAAACCATGCCAGAATCCCGATAATGACGATGCCTGATGTCCAGAAATAAATGGTTGCGATGCGATCTGTTGATTTACTTGTCATTTGAGTTCACTCCTCTTGGCTACAATACGAATGATGAGAATGAGGGATAAGGAGATGACAAGTAAAAGCAAAGCCATCAAATAGAGCGCGTTATTCCACGTTGAGCCGTAATTTGTATTCCCCATATCTTTAACGATGGCTGTGGTTAGTACTGTCGTTGAATCAAGAAGCGATTTGGGCATTTGCGGTGAGTTCCCGATGACCATGAATACGGCCATCGTTTCGCCAATCGCGCGGCCCATCCCAAGGATGATCGCTGTTAGAATACCAGGTCTCGCTGCTGGTAGGAGTACACGCCACATCGTTTGCCACCGTGTTGCTCCCAGTGCCAATGAGGCTTCTTCCAAACGGCCCGGAAGCGAGCGAATCGCATCTTCGGAAATGGACAGAATAGTAGGTAGAATCATAATGGCTAGAATGATTGCTGCTGGCAAAATGCCATACCCGATGCCACCTGTTATTTTACCTAACGCTGGTACAATGACGGTCATCCCGATCAATCCATAAACAACTGAAGGAATCCCAACGAATAGATCCGTGGCAGGACGCATGATCTCACGCATCCATTTTGGTGCTATTTTAGCCATAAACAAAGCACCTGATAAGGCGAGCGGAACGGAAATGACGACCGCAACTAGTGTCATGAGCAACGTGCTGTAAAGAAACGGAAATGCGCCGAATTTATTTTGACCAGGTGTCCAATCGGTAGAAAAGAAAAATTCGAGAGGACTCACACCTTGAAAGGTTTTGATTCCCTGCATACCTACGAAAATGATGATTGAGAATATAATTGCAGAAACTAGAGCAGCACTGCCAACAAACACCCACCTCATCATTCTATCTTGCCGATGCTGATTTTGAGTCCATTTGGTGACGACTGGGCGACTTGCATCTGATTTCACATTGCTGGTAAGTTGATCTACTATGGAATTCACTGGGTGATTCCCCTTTCTCTACAATACACAAGACTTACTATTATCATAGAATACGAATGTCATTGGATCGTAAATGAATTGTTAAGGGAATGTAAAAGTTTTGCGTGTATGCGCGATATTCCGCGTTTGCAGCGAGTATTCTCCCCACACACATACGCAGAAAAAGAGCGCTGCATGAATATGCAGACGCTCTGATGGGATATCTTATTTTTTCAACAAATCAGCTGGTAAGAACTTCAATTCGCGAACTTGCTTACCTTGGAATTCTTTTGTGGAAATGTAGTCGATGAATGCTTTAGCAGCACCTGTTGCTTCACCTTTTGTATACATGTGCTCAACACCGAACAATTTGTACGTACCGTTCTTGATGTTTTCTTCGGAGAAAGCTACGCCATCAAGTTTCAACGCTTTTACTGTGTCATCGATATACGGTGTGTCTACATAACCAATGGAACCGGATTGACCAACAACAGCTGTTTTCATTGCGCCACTGTTTTCTTGAGTGATACCGTCTTTTGTGAATTCTTTGCCATCCAAAATAATTTGTTTAACTAGTGTACGTGAACCTGAGCTATCTGGACGGTGAACAAGAACGATTTTCGCGTCATTGCCGCCTACTTCTTTCCAGTTCGTGATTTTACCAGTGTAGATGTCTGCTGCTTGTTGTTTCGTTACGTTATCCACTTTGACATCTTTGTTTACGATCAATGCAAAAGGTGCGATAGCTACTTGGTGATCCACAAGGCCTTTATCTTTATATTCAGCAGCAGGCTCTACGTCGGAGTTACCGATGTCGGATGTTCCGTCTGCTACGTTCTTAATTCCTGTACCTGAACCACCAGCAGTAACGTTAATAGTTACCTTCGGGTTCTTTTCCATAAATTCTGTTGCTGCTTGTTTAACCAATGGAAGAAGTGCGCTGGAACCAGAAGCTGTTACTGTCCCGCTCAATTCTGTTTTCGGTGCATCTGTCGGTTTAGCAGAAGCTGAAGCTGCAGTCGTTGCTGCTGTTGTTGCTGCTGCGTTGTTCGTCTCTGTTTTAGCGCCGCAACCAACCAAAGTCCCCATCATTAGTACCGCGGATAATGTAAATGTAATTCCTTTTCTCGACATGAAGTTAAACATAGTTAGCATGTCCTCCTTTGAATGTATGTGCTGGATTTGGTTATGTTCGATCCCCATCTACTTGTGTGTCGAACGACCTTACTTCCATATGGTAACAAGCGAATGTAAATTACAAACCCACGAAACGTTAACGTAATGTAAAACTTTTAATTTACAAATCGTTTACATAGTTCGACGCTTTAGTTAATAGAAGTCCCCTATATTAATAAGTAATTAGACGAAGAATGTCTAAGCTTGTCTATTTATAGGAGGAATACATATGATTAGATTGATGATGTCAAACTTCTCTATGCGTGCAAAATTAATCACAAGCTTCAGCGGTGTATTAGTAATTTTCTTAACCGTTGCTCTGTTTAATCTTCATCAGGTGACACAAATCAAGCAGCATATGATCGATCAGAACGATAAGGTAGATCTTAAAGTAATGGCCTTAGAGCTTAAGAATTTGGTTCAGGAGATGAACATCATTGCTTCTGGACTTGAAATCTCCAAGAAACCCGAATTTATTGAGAAATACAATAGTAAACGAAAACCTTACAATGATTCCATTAAGAAGATAGGCGATACCGCCAGTACTCCTGATCAACAAAAATGGCGAAGTCAGTTAATCCAAGCCTCGGTTGATTACATTAACAATTTCGATTCAGCAGCTAAAATGGTTCAGGACTCCAACATCAAGCCAACCGATCTTCAGATTAATTTGTTGTACTTATATAGTGAATCGCAAGAGTTGAAGGATAACATTTTTGGATTAGTCGATAAATTTTACATAACCTATGCAGACGGTGCTGCTGCTGCCATCGCTGACTCCTCCAAAGCACTCAATAATAGCCGTACGATCATGTTGGTTGCTTCCGCTGTTGTGTTCTTTCTTACTCTTGTTATCGCTTTTCTCATTATTACATCGTTCACGCGTCCGATTTCGGTTCTGCAAAAAGCCGTCGCTCGCATTGCCTCCGGGGATTTAACCCACACCATTAATTCCTCTGCCAAAGATGAGCTAGGGCAATTGAGTAATAGCTTCGACCAAATGATTAAACAGGTTAGGCTCATGCTTGGCGCGACCAAGGGCATCGCTTCTTCCTTATCTGCCCATTCGCATGAATTTCATCGTTTCTCACAGCTGACGGCTTCGGCTAATTCAGATATCCTCAAAGCGATCCACGAGATTTCGACAGGCGCGGATGAACAAGCGTTGAAAACAGAGAGCAGCTCATTACTCATTGCCGAGCTTGAAGAAGAGATCCGCGATATCAGCGCGTATACCCATGAAATGAAACGCAGCAGTGACGAGGCAGCTATCGATACGCAGCAAGGTACTGCGTACGTGCAAGCGCTCAAAGCATCCACTGCGCAGTCGCAGCTCCTGCTGCACAAGGTTGACGCGGCGATGCAGACGCTCAGCGCCAGCTCTAAGCAGATCGGCGCCATCGTGCGCTCGATCATGGAAATTTCAACGCAGACGAATGTCCTTGCGTTGAATGCCGCGATTGAAGCGGCCAGAGCCGGCGTGCACGGCCGCGGCTTCTCCGTGATCGCGGACGAAGTGCGCGAGCTGTCCCTGCAAACGAACGGATCGTCGAAGACGATCAGCGGTATCATCGGGACGCTGCAAGGACAGATTCAGGAACTGCAGCTTTCACTAGGCGATGCGCGTGAATCTGCGCTAACGCAAAGCAGCCATGTGGAGGAAACCTTCGGCGCGTTCAATAGAATTGAACAATCGACGTTAGTCATCCGTGAGCAGATTGTGCAGATTCATCAGAAAATCGAGCAAGCCCAATCGAAAAACGATCATCTTGTTGATTCCGTCCAATTCGTTGCCGCTATTGCGCAAGAGACAGCTGCAGGTGTTGAAGAGGTGAACTCGACCAGTATCCAACAGGATGCGTCGATCCGCCGTATTGCCGAGGAGTCGGATGATATTCTTGAGCTGGCTCAGCAGCTTTTTGCAGAAATTAGCAAGTTTCAAATTGCGGAGGTTGTTAGTGTGGAGGAGCCAATAAAAATCCATCTGGCTGAAGGTCATATCGTGGAACAAATTGTGGAACAAATCGCAGCCATTGAACAGGAATTGAACGTAGAGCCCGTATTTGAACAGCCGCGTGACGTCCAGCAACAGAAGGAACGCAAGGACGAGGAGCAGCGTTTAGAAGAAAAGAAAGCATTGGTGGGGGTTAAGTAATACATAGAGCTCCCAACCGTTTCGAGACTGTGTTAGTCGGTTTCTCCGACTAACTTCCAACAAGCAAAAGAGCTAAGCGCATTTTAAGCCGCTTAGCTCTTTTCATTTTCGAAAATCATTTATTTCGCAATCTCATCCGTTGCTTTGATGTTGCGGAGGATGCTCACTTCGACTCGGCGATTCTTGGCCCGGCCATCGGTTGTCGCATTCTCAGCAATTGGGCGATACTCACCGTAACCAACTGAGGAATAAGACGCTGGCTGAATCTTGGTGTTAACGAGCAGCAATTTCATAAAATTTACAGCACGCTTGGCGCTTAAATCCCAATTCGTTTCAAAATCCGCTCGGTGAATCGGTATATTATCCGTATGTCCAGCCACTTCAACCTGATAGCCTGGGTATTGTCCCAGTAGATTCGACATCGATGTGGCTAGATTCTGGGACTCTTGCTTGATCGTCGCAGATCCCGAATCGAACAGTGCGCGATCGCTTATTGTGATCGTCAATTTTTCATTATCCAACTTGGTTGTCAGCTGTTCACTCATGTTATTCTCTTTAATGAAAGCATCCATACTTTTCTTTAGTTCTTCCAGATCCTTTTCTTCCTTCTGAAGCTTCGCAGCTAACTGACTCTCGATTTTATTCTCTTCTTTGGAAGGTGGATTCTGGTTCTTAAAATTATTTTTCGTCGAATTCGCAGCATCATCAATTGGAATTAAGTTCGACATGGCGAATGGCGCTTCGCCACCTGTGAAAGCATTATTTAACGATCGCATAATGGAATCATATTTCTTAGAGTCCAACTGACTAGAAGCAAACAGAATGATAAAAAGGGCAAGTAGTAAAGTTAATAAATCCGCATAGGGAATCAGCCAGGATTCATCGACATGTTCTTCATGATCCTCATGCTTCTTTTTTTTACTCACTGTCCGGATGCCCCCCCCTCCATGCTTTCTTCATAGGACTCACGATCTTTGTTAGCAACAAAAATCATCATCTTCTGCTTCACGGAATTGGCAGACACACCGGATTGGATGGAAAGTAAACCTTCTACGACCATCAGCTTAATTTCAACTTCTTTCTTGGATTTCTGCTTAAGTTTATTTGCAAAAGGGTGAAAAATAACATAGCCCAAGAAAATACCGAACATGGTAGCAACGAATGCCGCTGAAATCAAATGACCCAACTTCTCAACTTCACTCAAATTACCGAGTGCCGCGATAAGCCCTACTACGGCACCAAGTACCCCTAGTGTAGGCGCATATGTACCTGCTTGTGTAAAAATGCTTGCAAATTTCTTATGTCTCGTTTCCATCTCAGCAATATCTTCAAGAAGAACATCACGTACGAAGTCAGGGTCATTCCCATCAATAATCAGCCGCATACCGCTTTTCATAAAAGGATCCGAAAGCTCTTCAGCTTGCTTCTCCAAAGAAAGCAGCCCCTCACGACGCGTAATGCTAACCCAGTTAATGAACGTCTCGATCAATTCTTTTTTGGGCATTAGTTTCTGTTCCGTAAAAATAATTTTTAATAAGACCGGAATTTTCTTGATCTCTTCGAGTGAGAAGGCTATGAGCAGCGCTGAAGCTGTTCCACCGAAAATGATTAATGCGGCCGCAGGATTTAATAAGGCTGCTAGACTTGCCCCTTTTAATACCATCCCAAAGCCAATGGATACTGCAGCCAGCACAATACCAATAATTGATGATTTCTCCATCCTTCATGCACCTCTTCAAGTAATCGATTTATGAATTTCCAACTTGTTCAAGCAAGCTTTCGACAATAAGTGAGTCCTATATTCATAATAAGTTTAATTGTGCATTACCACAATCCTTTTTCATAAAAATATTAGGTCAAAAGGCCCATATGTTCATCATTTCGAACCAATTAGGTCGAATCCTGACGAAGAACACTACTCATTAAATTATGTGGAGCTGCATTGAATTCCTTCTTATTTCGCTCTCTTTCGGAATTCAACCAATGTGGTAAAATTGGTATGTCTTGGTATCCATTGTGGGAACGATAGGACATAATAACTTCAGCTAGCCAGTATAGGAGGAATGTTTGGAATGGAGAAAAGACCTTTTGGCCAGACGGGAGCACAATTCCCACTATTAAGCTTTGGCGCCCAGCGTATTGTAGATGAACATAATTGCACGGAGGAACAAGCGATTCAGATAGTGAATCGTGCAATCGATGAGGGAATTACTTACTTCGACACAGCGCCTAGCTATTCGAAAGGGCAATCGGAAGAACGGTTAGGTAAAGCACTAGCCCTGCATAATCGCAGGGACGAGGTATGGATTGCAACCAAGACCAATGACCGAACGCGAGACGGTTCCTTGCGACTTCTCGAAGACAGCTTGAAGCGACTGCAGACGGATCATGTCGAGGAATGGCGTCTACATAACATTATGAAAATGGAAGAGCTCGATCAGTGTTTGGCCAAAGGAGGCGCACTCGAAGCTTTACTTGAAGCGAAGGAACAAGGCATGATTAAGCATATCTCAATCAGTGGTCATACGAATCCTCAGGTCCAACTCGAAGCGATTGACCGCTTTCCATTCGATAGCGCACTTGTGGCACTATCTGCTGCCGATCACCTTGTTTATAGCTTCGCCCATGAGTTCCTTCCCAAGGCCAATGAAAAGGGAATCGCGGTCATCGGCATGAAAGTCATGGCGTTGGGCAAATTGGCTCCGTGGTATGAGAAAGCTTTGCGCTACACGCTATCTTTGCCAATCTCAACGGCCATCGTTGGTATGGAGTCTATGGAACAACTGGAGCAGAATCTTGCGATAGCGAAAAATTTCAAGCCAATGACCGATCTCGAGCAGCTTGATTTCCTGAAGGAAATTATGCATTTGGCGAATCCGGATGTGCTGAAGTGGAAATCGACGGATTGGGTTTCCGGCGAGTGGTATGAGCGGTAGCAACAGCGAAAGCCCGATAAGCTCAGGTGAGCCTATCGGGCTTTTTTAACTATCATGTCACCGAAGATTATTCTTTGGAGTCGAAGAAGAAATGCTCCACCTTCCATTGCTCCCCTAACTGGAGAATGCCATACGAGTAGCGTGGCTGTCTTCTTTTATCCGTAGGCGAACCTGGATTGAACATAATCATTCCTTGAACATTTTGTAGAAATGGGACGTGTGAGTGTCCAAAGATCACCATATCAGGCCGCTCAGCTTCGAACGCCTCACGTGCTCTTTCTTCAGTCGTTTTCCGGAAACCATCTCCATGGATAAGCCCTATGCGGAAGTTTCCGAAAGTTAGCAGTTTCTTTTTCCCGTATCGCTCCACAATGTCTTCACCATCATTATTACCAGCCACGGACTCACACGGCGCAATCTGCTCGACAAGATCGATGACATGCTCACTCACCCAATCACCTGCATGAATGATCAGATCGACACCCTGTAGCCCGGCTATAAGCGCATCGGGCAGCTTCGAGGCACGGTAGGATAAGTGCGTATCTGCTATAACACCTATTCGCATCAGCTTAACTCCTTCCAATATCAACAGTCATTAAACATATACTAGTCAGGAATAAGTAGGAATGCAAATAAGTGTTTGGGGCTCATGTGTCAATCATACAAACAGCCGCCTCACTTAACGTGGAACGGCTGAGAGCTTATATTATTAATCCAATTGACGCACTTGCACGCCTTTGTCTCGAATGCGATCTAGTGCTTCCTTGCTCGTGAGTCGATCAGTAATCACATGTTGAATCTCGGACCAACCCGCAACTTGTGTTAAAGCCTGTGTACCGAATTTGCTATGGTCAGCCAGCAGATAGGTTTCGTCTGCAATGCTGATCATTTTACGCTTAATCAACGCTTGCAGCTCATTCGATTCGCTGATGCCACGCTGTACGTGAACCCCTTTGCATGAAAGGAACAGCTTGTGCGCATGGTACATATCCAAGGACCGCTCCGATAATGGACCTACGTAGGATAAAGACTTCGGAGAAAGCAAGCCGCCAGTGGAAATGACTTGAATTTTCTCTTTGCCGCTTACCTCCAAGGCAACCTTCATCGAGTTAGTGATGATGGTAATCGCCATATCGGGAATCATTTTCGCCATATACCAAGCCGTGGTACTCGCATCAAGAATGATGCGGTCCCCCTCCCCAATATGTGAAACAGCTTCCTTCGCAATGCTATTCTTGAAATCCGCATGAGCCGTCTCCCGCTCCATGAAAGGAACTTCGGTCTGCGCTTCCTTCACGCTCACCGCACCGCCATGGCTGCGCATGAGCTTGCCTTCTGCTTCTAAGCGATCCAAGTCACGTCGAATGGTTTCTTCCGTGACCTGACATAGCTCACTTAACTCGGTCACACGGATGCTTCCTCTTTCATTAACTAATTGAACGATTCTCTGCCATCTTTCTGCTACCAGCATCGTTACCCCTCATTTCACCGTCGATCGGGAGGCCACCTGACAGAACACTGCATACGCCGCCTGCCAACCCGCCTCATCCTGAGGATGATACGTCTTGACTGGGAACGAATTCCGAATCAGCTTCCTGGCTTCGCGCAAATTCGCGATATACCCTAGTGCTATCCATTGTACTACAAGGTTTCCTAAGGCACTACCCTCTACCGGCCCAGCCCACACTTCACGCTGTGTAGCGCTCGCTGTGAACTGACAAAGCAGCTCATTCTGAATGCCGCCACCAACTATATGTAAACCGCGGTACGTCTTGCCTGAAAGCTGCTCTGTACGCTCCAAGATAAAGCGATATTTCAGTGCTAAGCTTTCCATGATGCAGCGCACGATTTCACCATCCGTCTGAGGCACAGTCTGCTGGGTGTCACGACAATATTGCTGAATTTGCTTTGGCATATGAGCAGGGTTAAGGAACATATCATCATCCGGATCGATGAAGAATTGGAATGGCTTCACGGCTTCTGCTTGCTTCACAAGTTCAGCGAAGCTGGCTGTTTTGCCTTCTTTTTCCCATGTCCGCTTGCATTCCTGAATAAGCCATAAGCCCATGATGTTCTTCAATAAGCGATTCGTGCCGTACACGCCGCCTTCATTCGTGAAGTTCCACGATAAAGCTTGTTCCGTGAGCACCGGCTTCTCCGTTTCAGTTCCGAGCAACGACCATGTCCCACAGCTAAGGAAAGCGAAGTCATCATCAAGCGCAGGAACAGCAACAACGGCTGACGCTGTATCATGCTCGCCAACGGCGATGACAGGGATGGAAGGAACATCCAATTCCTCGCAAATAGCTGGGCTTAGTGATCCGACTCTTGCCCCCGACGCGACAGGCGGTAAGAAAATTTGCGCCGGCAGGCCTAGCTGATCAATCAGTTCGGTGTCCCAAGTGAAGCTCGTTGCATTAAACAACTGCGTGGTCGTCGCATTCGTGAATTCACTATGCTTTTCGCCAGTCAGGAAGTAGCGAAGCAGGTCTGGAATCATGAGAAACGTCGCCGAGCGGTCAAGTAATTCCGGATTATTTTTCTGAAGTGCATACAATTGGAAAATGGAATTGAACTGCAAAAACTGCAGCCCTGTTAGCGCATACAGTTTTTCGCGTCCTACTTCACTAAACACCTTATCCATGATGCCGTCCGTGTGGTGATCCCGATAATGGTAAGGATTCCCCAATAGCTCGCCATTCGCAGCAAGCAATCCAAAATCAACCGCCCACGAATCAATTGCCAAGCTTTCAATGTTCGTGTAACCATGATGCTTTGTTTGTAAAATGCCCTGCTTCAGCTCATGAAGCAACCGTAAAATATCCCAGTGAAGGTGGTTGCCCACCTGCACGGGATCATTGGAGAAGCGGTGAATTTCCTCGATCGTGATCCGGCCCGCTTCAGAATCAAGACGTCCGACGATCGCTCTGCCGCTGCTTGCTCCCAAATCAAAAGCTAGAACTGTCGATGAGGTACTCACCAGCTTGCACCGCCTTTGCCACGCGCATTGATTTTCTCGTCGTAGCCGCTTTCTAAGTAAGCTTTCATTGGATCAACCGGCACGCCGATTTCTTCACGAACTGCTTGTAACAGAGGCGTTACGTCAAATTCAAATGCTTTACGAACCGCATCTTCAGCGCCAAGAACGTCTTGGTTTGCTTGCGCAGCACGAACTTCTTCAAGGTTAATCAGAAGAGCTTTCGCATATTGCGTTTGTACGTTAAGTACGGAACGAAGCATCGCTGGGATTTTACGCTCAATGTTATGGCTTTGGTCGATCATGTACGCAATGTTATTAGCAGCTTGACGAATTTGTGGGTTCTTGTCGTTAGCAGCATCAATGATTTGGTAGAAAATCAGGAACAATTCATATGGATTCACAGAACCTACGATTAAATCGTCATCACCGTATTTACGGGAGTTGAAATGGAATCCGCCTAATTTATTTTCATCCAATAAGTACGTCACGATGTGCTCAATGTTCGTTCCTTGCGGGTGATGTCCTGTATCGACAAGCACTTCGGCTTGCGGACCCAATTTGTTAGCCAAATTGAATGCCATACCCCAATCAGCTAGATCTGTGTGATAGAACGCAGGCTCATAGAATTTGTATTCGATTAACATGCGCATGCTAGGTGACATCGCGTTGTACATTTCTTTCAGGGACTCATACATCCATGCTTTACGAGCGCGGATATCCACTTGTCCTGGGTAGTTAGAACCGTCAGCAAACCACAAGCTCAACACGTCAGAACCTACTGTTTTAGCGATGTCTACACACTCAAGGAGGTGATCCGTTGCTTTACGGCGAATCGCTGCGTTTGAGTTCGTCACACTTCCGAAGATGTAGTCATCTTCTTGGAAAAGGTTCGGGTTCACCGCACCGATGGAAACACCTAGATCAGAAGCATGCTGCTTCAGCTTGGCGTAGTCGTCCACTTTATCCCATGGGATGTGGATCGCAACCGACGGGCAAACACCCGTCAGTTTGTGCACTTGCGCCGCATCTTCGAATTTCTCGAACGGATTACGTGGCACGCCTGTTTGTTTGTAAACTTTGAAACGTGTTCCTGAGTCTCCGTAACCCCATGATGGCGTCTCAACTTTCAATGCTTTCAGCTTCGCTTTGACAGCTGCAATATCAATGCCTCTCAGGGCTTGTTGTTCTTCGAATAATGCGTAGGCTTTGTCGCTCATCGGTTTTATGGCCTCCTAGTAGGTGTATTAGCGCGTGAAGGCAGCAGGTACGCCACCATCAACAGTGATCATGCAACCTGTTGTTTTAGCTGCTTTGGATGAAGCGAAGTATACGATAGCTTCTGCAACATCTTTAGGGAAAATGTTGACAAGCAGCGTCGTTCTCTTACGGTAGTGTTCTTCCAACTGATCCGGTTCAATTCCATATGCAGCCGCACGCTCATTGCGCCAGCCGGAGTTCCAAATGGCAGAACCTTGAAGAATAGCATCTGGCAATACGGAGTTCACGCGGATACCGAATTCGCCGCCTTCTGCTGCGATACAACGCGCCAAGTGGATCTCTGCCGCTTTGGCAGTGGAATAGGCAGATGCATTTTTCCCTGCGAATACGGAGTTCTTGGAGCCGACGAATACCATGCTGCCGCCAACTTTTTGTGTTTTCATAATCTTAAACGCTTCTCTAGCTACAAGGAAATACCCTGTGCTAAGTACGTTCATGTTCAAGTTCCACTCTTTAAGCGATGTTTCGTCAAAAGGACTGGAAGTCGCAAGACCTGCGTTGTTCACGATAATATCGATTCCGCCGTAGCTAAGAATAGACTCGCGGAACGCTGCTACTACTTCTTCTTCTTTCGTTACGTCCATGCGAACAGCAATCGCTCTGTTTTCGCCATATTGTTCGTTAAGTTCTGCTGCCAGCTTCTGTGCACCTTCCAGGTTCAAGTCAGCAAGCACAACGTGTGCGCCATCTTTGAGGAATTGACGAGCTGTTACGCTTCCGATTCCGCCCGCGCCGCCTGTGATGAAGGCGATTTGACGGGAGAACTCAGCTTCTGCAGGAGCAAGTGTTAATTTATAAAGTTCAAGAGGCCAGTACTCAACATTGTAGGATTCATTTTCGCTAAGGGATACGAACGTTCCAAGCGCTGTAGCGCCTCTCATAACGGAGATTGCACGGTGGTAAAGCGCGCCGCTAATTTGTGCCATAGCCCAGCTTTTGCCTGTGTTGATCATCCCGATTCCTGGAATAAGGATAACACGCGGAGCTGCTTCATTAATAACGTCGCCTTCATTTTTGTTACGGTCAAAATAAGCTTTGTACTCTTCTTTGTACGCTTCGATTCCGGCTTTAAGTGCTTCAGTCAAGGAAGCTGCATCACCTGTTGTCGGATTCCAGTCGATATATAATGGTTTCATTTTCGTATGGACAAGGTGATCCGGGCAAGCTGCACCTACTTGGGATAGCGTTGCGGCATCACGGCTATTTACAAATTGAAGCACATCGTCTGCACCGTCAATGGTAAGGATCATTTTCTTCTCGTTACTTACTGCACCGCGAACGATTGGAAGAACTTGAGCCAATAGTTCGTTGCGAGCTTCTACGCTGAGGGATTCATATTTGGATCCGCCATATAGGTTCGCTTCGTTCACGCAAGCTTCGATGAAGCTTGCTGCTTCATTAATGATAGCGATTGTTTTCAAGTAACTCTCTTCAGACGTTTCGCCCCAAGTTACTAGACCATGTTTCTCCATAAGAACAAGCTCAGCTTTTGGATTGTTGCGAACGCCATCTGCGATCATTTTGGAAAGTGTAAAGCCAGGACGTACATAAGGTACCCATACGAAGCGATCGCCATAAATTTCTTTCGCAAGCTCACGTCCGTTGTGTGCGCAGCAAAGCGAGATAATCGCATCTGGATGCGTGTGGTCAACGTTTTTGAATGGTAAGAACGCATGTAAAAGCGTCTCAATGGAAGCACGCGGGTGCTTGCTGTCGATCATACAGTTCGCAAGATAAGCAACCATTTCTTCGTCAGACATTTCGTCACGCTCAATCAAAGGACGAATATCTTCCATACGAAGACCTGTGAAATTCTTTGCTTTCATTGTTCCAAGATCAGAACCGCTGCCTTTCACCCACATCACTTCAACATCGCGACCACGGAAATCTTTCTCGATCGTTTTGTAAGAAGTATTGCCGCCGCCCCAGTTACATACAGCGCGATCCGTGCCTAATAGATTAGAACGATAAACAATTTCCTCTACACCTTTCGATACTGCATTCGCTTTTGAAGCTTCCCATAAATTCGCAACCATTTAAGTACCCTCCTAAGTTTTACATCCCATGTGTATGTGTTTGTATTTGATGGTTTCATCTTATCACATCTTTGTTTGTTTTTGAATAATTATTTTTATTTTTGTTTTTAAAGGAAGTAAACACAGATTTATCCGTGTATTGTATTTAAAATGAAGGGTTAACTAGTTGGTGAAGGGAGATTCGGATGAAATTGAGGGTCGCAGACAAAAATTACTGTGTTAATCTTCGAATATGTTTGTTTTCTTCTGAATTCAATAGCGTTGCTCAAGCTGAGCTAGCCATGACGTAAGGGGAAAAGTTCGATGTTTGTTGAGTAGCTATGGTGTTAGGGGCAAATTTGATGACCGTTTGGTTTATTTCTGTATTAGGCTTTGAATCTTGTCTTTCCATTCGGCAACGAGGCTACAGCGGATCAATAACTGGAAAAACTACAGCTAATTCTGCGAAAATCATTCCTTCTAGGACATTAACTGGATAACCTACAGCTATTTTCAGCTGCAATCGCTGATTCAGGTAAAAACCTCATTATTAACTACATGTTTTCCATTCAATTCAATTTTTCGGACTTATACACTGCATTAAACTGCATGTTTTCCATTTATTTAGGTTGGTGGAGATCGGCCAGTCAGTCAGCCTAAATGTCATCATCAAACTGCCACTTATCTCCGCCACTGACTGAACCTCCAGACATGTCATCCTGCATATCGCCGCCGAAATCCCCGTCGTCGTCCTCGGCTACATTTTGCAAATCAAACGCGTTGATCGTTATGATCGGATAAGTATGATGCGCGGCGATTTGAGCAGCCTGCAATTTCATAAACTTCGGCGAGCCTTCTGTCTCTTCATCATAAACAAGCAAAATGCCGTCAGAGTTTCGTAGGAGGAACTTGTCCCTCTCCTTGAACTGCCAAGGCCCATCATATTTGGTCTTTGTTACACTGTTCACGTAATTGGCGCGCTGTATAACGCTAGCGTAGCAACCTTTCTTATCATCACTCCACTTCTCTTCCTGCTCTAGAAAAGGAGTAATTACTGCAAGTTTAATTTCTGGATGCGTGCTCTCTCTCAGTTCAAGTGCAGCCTCCGCCGCCCATAGCTCCACGCCCCATTGACCACTGACGACAACCCATTCAAGCCCATCATCCAACAAGGCGATGAGCCGTTTTTGAATTGCTTTTTTGATGATCGGAATGCCTGGATGCTTCAATGAGAAAATGCCAAGTTCATTCGCTTTGTACCCCGTAATCAGTACTCGTTTCATATGAACTCACCTCCTTGTTGATCATCCTAACAGGTTAGCATAGTTAGATCGAATTAGGAAGAAGTGCAGATTTCAATCATTATTATGTCATGTTATATGACATAATTGTTAAATTTCGCACATCAATGACAATTTATTGACTGTTTTTATCAAAATAATGATTGAAATTTTAAATAAATTAAGTTATTCTGTTCTCAACACACAAATGTACGTTAACTAACCTAACATTAAAGAGGGGCGGAGAGATAATGAATATTGCACTTGTTGCGCATGATGTTTACAAAAACTTGCTCGTGGACTTTGTCATAGCTTATAAGCATATTTTCCAAAAGCACCAGCTCTATGCTACAGGTACTACAGGAAGAAGAATTAGTGAAGCAGCCAAACTCGATGTCATTCGCTTGCGCTCAGGCCCATTTGGCGGGGATCAACAGATCGGCGCGATGATAGCGATGGATGATATTGATTTGCTTATCTTTTTCCGCGATCCCATCTCTGCATTAGGACATGAACCCGATATTACAGCACTCCTTCGCCTTTGTGATGTTCAACAAATCCCCCTTGCTACTAATCTAGGCACCGCAGAAATGTTGATAAGAGCCATGGAAAACGGCTTCCTCTCCTGGCGTGAAGAAATACGCAAATATGATTCTCCACGATTGAATGGTACGGAAAACAAATAATGCCTGAATCACAATTATTCAATTATGCATGCCATTTGACCAAGCTAGTCCACTATGATTTGCATATCTTATATCATCTCTTCTTGAAAGGATGATAGAAATATGGCAAAGATTAAACAAGGATCAGGCGGCCCCGTTCAATTCAGACATCGCATGGAGGGTTTGACATCTCTCACACAAAATCATCGGCATTCCTTCGGTAATTTAAGTGACATCGTGATTCCGGAGGATGGCAGACACCGTCACACTTTCCAAGGCATTACGACAACTGCTGACGGGCATCGTCATTCCTATTCTGGCCGTACTGGCCTCAATATCGGTGTAGGGGTGAATCATTTCCATCGTTTTCAAATCTCAACAAATATTGCAGATGGACATCGCCACATCATTTCTGGAAGAACAACAGGTGTCATTCGTCTTGGCGTCGTCGTTGGACACAAATTGATTATTGAAAGCATCGTCCGTCAAAGCGTAAAATAAATGACAAAAAAGACTACTGAACCCTGTTCAGTAGTCTTTCTATTTATATTCACAGATTTTTAACCAACCATGGATACGCCTGACTCCCATTCACTTCGTGGACACCATCATATAGATGTACGCCCAGTCGCTCAGGCACTCCCGCCAAAGCATACTCTCGCTGCAGGTAGGAAACGGCTGCTTCCACGCCATCAACAGGAAAAATCGGATCCCGTCTTCCTGATGCAATGAATAACGGACGCGGAGCAAGCAAACCAATTAATTCTGGAAGTTCCGCGAAGTCGAGTGCGCCAGGCAGATAGTTATCGATACAATGCCGCACACCCATGATGCTGCGCTTAAATGTATTGGTGAACGCACACAGGACCGAAGCCTGAATGCGTTCATCTAGTACAGCCGTGTAAGCGGCAAGTAAGCCACCACCCGAAAATCCAAAACAACCGATTCGACTCGCGTCTACCTCCTCGCGTGACACGAGGTAATCTAATACACGGATCGCCTCTTGCACACGAACACCAGCTATAGACATCCCATATAGCATAAAATGAGAAGCAAGCGTCTGACAGGAAGAGTTCCCCACTTGTCCATCCTTCTTGTCCAATTCCAATCGTCGATCACCGAATCCGAGGATTTCAGGCACAACAACGACGAAACCGCGTCTTACCAACTCTAGCGCATAGTTGCCATGAAGATCCCATTCCCCCGTATTCTCAGTCCCATCAGCATTCAAACCAACGATCTGCCTACTCCCATAGCCATGACCATGCAGAGCAAGCACGGCAGCACGTTTACGAGAATCGCCTTTGGGCAACAGGACATACATGGGAACGCGAAAGCCCCAAAACGTTCCGATTTCAATTCGTTCTCGAATATGATCCTCAAGCTCGACACGATCAAGAAGAACAGGACGAGAATCATCCTGTTCTTCCATGGTCAAGGCTAAGGAGTCAGCCAAGCGCTTTTTCATATGAGCTTTCGCATGTTCAGCCCATTGTGTACGACTCTGCTCGCGTTTCAACTCGAAAGCGCGATAGAGCTGTTCCATACTTGCGTCAGGACTCCACATCTAGCTCAACCTCCGTCACTGGTTAAAATTTCACTAGTTTATCTACAGCAACTGGTTGCCCCGTACGCAATGAAATATTGCCAGCAATACCTGTTAGAATGGACATCGCTCCATCCACATGGGATGCCGCGCGGTTGAATCGATCGTCAGATGGCTTGTCAAAAATATCCTTCAATAGAACTGGATCGCCACCACCGTGGCCGCCAACGCCTTCTTCGATTTCAACTTCATAAGGTGCTGCAAACATCGGGAATACAGTAATCGTTTTCGCTTTCAACGCACCCTCATCCGCTTTGTCGCCACCGGAATTCACGTACGATTTCTCAACAACTTTCATTTCAATACGGCCTTTGCTGCCGTTAATGTTCACATTAAAGCCTTCCCACGGCAAGTACGCATTCAAAGAGTAGGTTAGAATCGCTTTGTTTTTGTAGCGAACCATCACACCCATCGTATCTTCAATGGAGATCCCGTCGCCAAAAACGCTCTGATCACGCTGATAACCATCCTCATGCTCCGCATCCAAATAGAGTCCTTTGAGATGTTCATTCTTATCCAATTGAAGTCCAAAAGGATCTTCTTTCGCATAGGCATTCCCTGTTGCACGTTGATAGAACTTCGTTTCACCGCGTTTCTCTGCGTTGGCTTTACCATAGAACATCAGATCTCCCATGGCAAAAACCGTCTCAGGCTGCGTCCCCAACCAGAAGTTAACCAAGTCAAAGTGATGCGTTGACTTATGCACAAGCAACCCTCCGCCATTGCGTTTATCGCGGTGCCATCTGCGGAAATAGTCAGCTCCATGCTGAGTATTGAGCAACCATTCAAAATGAACCGAGTGGACGTCACCTATCGTTCCATCCATAATTAACTCACGAATTTTCGTATTGTGCGGTGCATAACGGTAGTTAAATGTGACACGAAGCTGACGGCCCGTACGTTTAATCGCATCCAAAATTTCTTGGCATTTCTCTTCATCAACCGTCATCGGTTTCTCTGAAATGACATCACAGCCTAGTTCCATTGCTTTGATAATATACGTGTGATGGGTACGATCCACGGTTGTTACGATGATCGCATCCGGCTTCTCATTACGGATCATTTCTTCGAATTGATCCGCTTTATACGTAGGAACGGCATGATACTCATACTTGTTAGCAAGCAAGTCATTCGTAAAGTTCATGCGCGTTTGGTTAATATCACAAATGGCAACAAGCTCAGATGTATCTCTAAAATCCTTCACCATGGAGCCATAGAAGAATTCAGCTCGTCCACCAGTACCTACAATCGCATAACGTGTTTTCATCGGTTAATGCCCCTCTCGATTAAAAAGAATGTCATCTCTTATAGCAAGATTAATACAATATTTGTTGTGTTTCTAATCAAATATTACTTAATACCTTTATTTCTTTGCATATATTGCTGTAAAATAGAGAGACAGAACCTAACCTAGAGAGGTGTCTATGTTGTTTCATTACGAGATTGAAAGAATTCGCAGAGATCAACCCTACACAATGCTAGTGAATCATTTCCATGACCATTATGAAATTTATTATTTACTCAGCGGTAAACGCAATTATTTCATTCAAGACCGCGTCTATGCGATGCAAGAGGGTGATCTTGTATTTATTAATAAACATACACTCCATAAAACGCTAGATGCCAATGATCGTCCGCACGAGCGCATCTTAATCAATTTCGAAGAACGCTGGCTCGCTATGAAAGATGATGAGACTTATTCAATTGCGCTATCTCCGTTTCGTCCAAAGCATTATATCGTCTCAGTTTCCGGCGCTAATCGCACGCTCGTTGAGAATTTACTCTTCAGCTTATTGCGGGAAAAACAGCAAGAGCAGCTCGGTTGGGAGCTGAATAGCAAAGCCTTACTGACACAGCTGCTCATATTCTGCTCGCGACTCATGGACCAGCCAGGGACGCTAGATGAGCATCCCCAGGCTTATAATCCGAAGATTTTCGAGATCGTCAGCTATATCAATGAACACTTCAATGAACGACTAACACTCACGCTAATCTCCGAAAAGTTCCATATTAGTCCGAGTTACTTCTGCCGCTCATTCAAGGATACGATTGGCTTCTCGTTTGTCGAGTATTTAAACAATCTGCGCATCCGTGAGGCTCAACGCTTATTAAGGGAAACGAAACTCAAAGTAATCCACATTGCCGAGCAAGCAGGCTTTGACAGCGTCGCTCACTTTGGACGTGTATTCAAGCAAGTTACGTCGCAGACTCCATTGGAATGCCGGAAGATGATGCATCTGGGTCTGTGATCAATTTCCGATAGTCGGTCGGCGTCATCTGTTTAAGCCCTTTGAACGTCTTAATAAAGTAACTCGGACTCTCGAAGCCAACCTCACTCGCAACATCTATGATTTTGATTTTTGGATCTTCCAGACACTTCATCGCTTTCTCGACTCTATAGAAGTTGAGGTATTCGATGGGTGTCTTTTTGACGATTGCCTTGAAGAAACGGCAGAAATGACCTTCACTCATCCCGATCAACGCTGCGAGCTCTGAAATCAGAATCCGCTGATTATAATGCTCATGCATATATTGAAGCGCAGGCTTAATTCTCTCAATTTTGCTTGCTTGTGTTGCGTTTCGAGGCAGATCAGAGGATAACTCACTTTGTGGCAGCAACTCAGCAAATATCGCGAGCAGATCCGCTTTTATTTTGAGCTCATAACCCAGCGGCTTTATCTCGAATTGCTTAATAATGTCCATGAGCATCAGGCGTACATGCTGCTCCCACGAATCCGTTGAACGGAAGATGCCTGGTAAAATTAATCGCCCTTCAATCCACGGCTGTATGTATTTACTTTGGATGACATCATAAGCACTGCTGCTGAGTAAGTGTGAATCGAAGACGATAGCATGAAAATAGGCCGGAAGTTCGTTCGCTGGGTAACAAGCATGTAATTGACCGCTCGGAATGAGCAGCGCTTCACCTTGCTCTAGCTCAGTCAAAGACGAACCAATATAGAAGTGAGCACTTCCTTCCGTCATATAAATAAATTCAATTTCCTCATGCCAGTGATAGTTAAAGAAAACGTCATTGACCTTCTCAACTCGGTACACACTTAGCGGGAACATGAGATCGCCGTGCATTCGACCTTCATGCAAAGCATCCATATTCATAACGTCACACCTTTTTATCAAAATTGTTATATAACCGCATCAGCATTTTGCAAGACAATCATAACATAAAGCGGTTACACTTTTAATCAAAGACTCTTAAGAGTATCAGTATAGTTATACAATTTGTACACAAGGAGCTGACTGCGTTGAAATTCAGTGATGGTCAATGGATGACCCGTAAGGAATACCAAATTATTAGTCCTGTTGAAGTACATGATGCGTATACAACTGATCGTTCTCTTACCCTTTTCGGTCCGCCTAAACCGATCATTGACCGTTCTGGTGAATTAGATACGCCCTTAATTGAAGTCAAACTATCCTCTCCCTTGAAGGATGTTATTCGTGTTCAAATTTATCATTATAAAGGGAAGAAGCAAGCGGGTCCCTACTTTTCACTCAACACAGATGAGGTCCACCCCCTGCAGATTGAGTTAAATAAGCTAGAGGCAAGCTTAACCAGCGGCAACCTAAAGGCCAGCATTCGAAGAGATCAACCATGGCATCTAGCATTTGATTATCAGGGGCGCAAGCTTACTTCCAGCGGTTTCAAGGGCATCGGATACGTAATCTCTGATAACGGGGCTACTTATGTAAGAGATCAGTTAGACCTAGGGGTTGGCGAGAGCGTATATGGCCTCGGTGAGCGGTTTACTTCTTTTGTCAAAAACGGGCAAAGCGTTGATATCTGGAACCGTGATGGAGGAACGAACTCCGAACAATCGTATAAAAACATTCCTTTCTACCTGACCAATAAAGGATATGGCGTATTCGTTAATCACCCCGAGAACGTTTCGTTTGAGGTTGCGTCTGAGAAAGTATCTAAGGTGCAATTCAGTGTAGAAGGTGAATATCTCGACTATTTCCTGATTGGCGGGGCTAATTTAAAGGAAGTACTTGGCAATTATACGACGTTAACAGGAAAACCTGCGCTTCTGCCAGCTTGGACATTCGGACTCTGGCTGACCACTTCGTTCACAACTAATTATGACGAATCCACCGTAACTAGCTTCATTGATGGCATGGCTGAGCGAGAATTACCGCTTCACGTCTTCCATTTCGATTGCTTTTGGATGCGTGAGTTCCACTGGTGCGATTTCGAATGGGATACGCGTATTTTCCCAGAGCCCGAACAAATGCTGCAGCGCCTCAAAAGTAAAGGTTTGAAAATCTGTCTGTGGATCAATCCCTATATCGCGCAGCGTTCCCCGATGTTTGAAGAAGGCATGCAAAGCGGTTATTTACTGCGAAGACCAAACGGGGACGTATGGCAATGGGATATGTGGCAGCCCGGCATGGGCATCGTCGACTTTACGAATCCTGCCGCGTGTGAATGGTACGCAGCGAAGCTAAGAAAGCTAGTCGATATGGGTGTAGATTCCTTCAAGACTGATTTCGGCGAGCGCATTCCAACGGATGTCGTCTATCATGACGGTTCCGATCCAGTCAAAATGCACAATTACTATACCCAACTGTATAACAAAGTGGTTTTCGATGTGTTAGAAGAGAAGC
Organism: Paenibacillus sp. LjRoot56; assembly: GCF_964253335.1. Classification (NCBI taxonomy): domain Bacteria; kingdom Bacillati; phylum Bacillota; class Bacilli; order Caryophanales; family Paenibacillaceae; genus Paenibacillus; species Paenibacillus sp. LjRoot56. The sequence continues at coordinate 2,611,881 of NZ_CAXURV020000001.1, read as the reverse complement.
TTGGAAAAGGTGAAGCTGCCTTGTTCGCTCGTTCCGCAACAGCAGGCGGACAACAATTCCCCGTCCATTGGGGCGGCGATTGCACCGCGACTTACGAATCGATGGCTGAAAGCCTACGAGGCGGCCTATCACTTGGACTTTCCGGATTCGGATTCTGGAGTCACGATATCGGAGGATTTGAAAGTACATCCAGCGCTGATTTATATAAACGTTGGGCCGCATTCGGACTGCTCTCCAGTCATAGTCGTCTACATGGCAGCCGTTCGTATCGTGTACCGTGGATGTATGATGACGAAGCGGTTGATGTATTGCGCTTTTTCACGAAGCTCAAAAGCAGATTAATGCCTTACATGTTCCAAACGGCTGTCGACGCCTCCAGGCTCGGATTACCGCTGATGCGCGCGATGGTGCTGGAATTCGGTGATGATCCGACGTGTGATCACTTAGATCGTCAATATATGATTGGGGATTCGCTTCTAGTCGCGCCAATCTTTGATGAATCGGGTATAGCCTCCTACTACTTACCTGCTGGCACTTGGACGCATTTCTTAACGGGGGAAAAAGCCGAAGGTAATCGATGGTACAAGGAGCACCATGATTATATGAGCATCCCGCTCCTCGTACGACCGAACACGCTGTTAGCGATCGGGACAGTTGATGCGAAGCCAGACTACGATTACTTGGCGAATAGTGAATTCCACCTATTTGAGTTGAAAGACGGGCATGAAGCCACTTCTCGTGTGTATCACCCGACAACGAAAGAGGAGTTTAGTCTTACGGTAAATCGCGATGGTAATGTCATTCAGATTATTCCTACGGGTAATTCAGTCCCTTGGAGCCTTGTACTTAGAGGAACAACATCCGTATCTAACGTTGAAAATGGCACCCTTTTACCGCATGAGTATGGCCTGAAAGTCAATGTTATCAACGCAAACTCAGCTATCTTCCTAACGATCTAATCGAACGCAAATAAATTTCCCTTTCACTTCTTCATCGTTGTGAGGGGGAAGTTTCGCTTTTCGCTCCGTTACCCGGAATTTGAATTTAACTGGAAAATGTACAGCTATTTCGGATAAATTCCATCTATTTTACAATTTAGCTGGAAAACATGTAGTTAAATTGGCGGGATAGGATCAAATTTTCTAATACCTATAAAATTAACTACATGAAATCCATCTAATCAACGTTTTCACGATATAACTGTAAAATTAACTGTATTAAATCCATTTATTCACGCTGCTGTGGAGCGTAGATCAGGGCATGAAGCCTCTCCACTCACTCCACCTCAACCAACAGCCCGCCGCGAAACCTCCACAAATTAAAAAACCTCCGTGCGAACTCACGCTCACACAAAGGTTTGTCATTTAGAAACTGAAATATTGCTTGGCATTATTGTAGGAAATACCTTGAACCAACTGTTTCAACAGCTGTTCGTCGTTCGGGAACTCACCTGCTTCAACCCACTCACCGATCATGTTGCATAGAATGCGACGGAAGTAATCATGGCGCGTGTAGGACAAGAAGCTGCGGGAGTCCGTTAGCATCCCAACGAAACGTCCGAGCAAACCGAAGTTGCCGAGGGATTTCATTTGGGAGATCATGCCGTCGCGCGTATCATTGAACCACCATGCGGCGCCCAATTGGATTTTGCCAGCGATGCCATCGCCTTGGAAGCTGCCCATTAAGGAAGCAAGAATCTCATTGTCACGTGCGTTCAAAGAATATAGAATGGTACGCGGCAATGAATCTGCCACAGCAAGTGCAGACAGTAATCCCGTTAATGCACCCGCAACCGGGCTATCACCAATGGAGTCAAATCCTGTATCTGGTCCTAGCTTAGCGAACGCCTGTCCATTGTTGTTACGGGAAGCATTGATATGATACTGCATCGCCCAATCCAATTTCTTGTAGATGCCGCCAAGGAAGATGAGTGTGAATGCTTTGTACTTCTTCTCATCTTCCAGACTCACTGCTTGACCAGCAAGTCCTGCCGCAAAGATCGCGTCAACTTCTTCTTTGGTCGCCGTTGCAAAAGGCACATAATCCAATGCATGGTCAGACACTTTACAGCCGACAGAGTCAAAGAAGACAGCGCGGCTTTCTAAACCAGCCAATAAATCATCATACGTGCGGATCGGCGTGCCTACCGCTTTCTCAAGTTGAGCAATCCATGGAAGGAAGGTAGCACGGTTGATTTCCAGCGCCTTATCCGGACGGTAGGATGGCAATACTTGCGTATCGAATCCTTCAATGTCTTTGATTTTGATGTGGTATTCCAAGGAATCCACAGGATCATCAGTTGTACAAATGACCGTTACTTTGGAATTTGTGATCAGGTCTCTAGCACGGGATCCACCCTCAGCCAGCTTCGCATTCACTTTTTCCCAAATTGCTGGTGCATTCTGCTCATTAATGATATCGTACACACCGAAATACGTTTGAAGCTCCATATGGGACCAGTGGTACAACGGATTGCCGATCGCCATTGGAAGCGTGGAAGCCCATGCTACAAAGCGATCATAATCACTAGCTTCACCCGTAATTTTGGACTCGTCGATACCGTTGGCACGCATCATCCGCCATTTGTAGTGGTCACCATATAACCAAGCTTCGGTTATGTTGTTAAATTGTTTATTTTCATAAATTTCCTTCGGACTTAAGTGGCAGTGGTAGTCAATAATCGGCAGTTCTTTGGCATATTCATGAAAAAGATGTACGGCAGTTTCATTGTTAAGTAAGAAATTTTCGTCTAAAAACGTTTTCATAAAGCGATTTCCACCCTTCTCAAGCTGAATGATCTGCCCTCTATATTAGCAAAAAATCAGCTCAGAAATCTTGCGATATCGTGCTTTTATTTCATAAAATATGCATATCTTGACCTCTAGAAGGGTTCATAGCGGCTAAGGGAGCGTACTTCTTACATATGAATTTGTTTCAATTTCTTCTGGTATCGCTTCTGTAGCACCAGGAACATGACGGGATTTCACATTAATCTGGTCCGAAGAAGAAATGCTGATATGGACAGAACCAGACAATACATGTGCACGAATTAAGATCGGCTGATTATAATCGTTTCGAAAACTAAAATCAGGCCCGCCCCAATTCACGGTAGCATCTCTTCCATGGGGCACATAAGGCACCGATCGACTGTGGGAGTACCTTTCAATAATTGTGAGCCCTGCACGGTCAACCGCATTAAATAACGTTGAGGATATTTGACAAATACCGCCACCGATTCCCTCGGAGAATTCCCCCCTTACAATCACCTTTGCGGACATATACCCCCTGCTCGGTGTTCGAACGCCTACAACGCGATTGAAAGAAAACGTCTCATTCGGCTGCACAACATAATTGTTGATCGCCTGTGTGGCTAATTTGAGATTCGTTACACGGTGATTATTGCGCGAATTAAAATAGGTAACATAATAGCCTATTGGACGGACTCGAATGCTGGCAAGCAGTTCACTATCTACTTTGGGATACAAGGATTGCAGCGGTAACGCCACATTCATCGGGCCTTCTGAATAAAAATGCCCATAGAATTGGTTAATAAAAGCACGTCGATTCAATCGAACGCCTGCAATCTCTTTCACAATGCCCCCACTGTCACTAATTGTAGCGTTAATTGGCTTGCGGTAAATCGTTTTGTCAATTTGTTCAGCAAGCCGGTCTAATTTCTGCGTATCTACCAGTGGAATATCCAAGAGATCGGTCGTAATCGGCTCTCGCCTAATCTGAGCCATCTTTTCACCATTCGAATTCTCCGATAGTTGAAAAGGCAATTCTTTGGGCTGGGCAAGCAGTAACAGGCCCAATAGCCATTCATAGCGCATGAACGCAATTCACCTCCTGCCCCTAGTGTAAACAAATGTCAAAATTCCATGCAATGACAACTCAGATACATTTTGAAAATGGAATTCTACGAACGGTAAAATTTATTTGACAGTCGGCGAGCAGAGCGATAAACTTCAAACAAGATGAACTAAAAGGAGGATTTTTCTAATGACGTTTGAACACAATCTTGAGAAATATGCGGAGCTGACTGTTCGAGTTGCACTCAACATTCAAGCTGGTCAATCGCTTTGGATTAATGCGCCAATTGGGCACCCCGAATTCGTAAGACTCATCACTCGTAAAGCATACGAAGCCGGCGCTAAGCATGTACATATTGAATGGCAGGATGAAATCTGTACCCAAATCCGCTATACACACGCACCCGATGAATCATTCAATGAATACCCAGCTTGGCGTGCGCAAGCACTAACCGAGTTAGCTGAAAACAATGGCGCCTACTTATGGATTGACGCGGACAACCCAGAGCTGCTGAAGGATGTGGATCCGGCTCGAATCTCAGCGAATGCGAAAGCGGCAGGTCCCCTGCTGGTCAAATGGCGTGAATACATGTCCTCTTACAAAATGACTTGGTCCATCATCGCTGCCCCTTCCCTAGCCTGGGCACAAAAGGTATTCCCTGATCTCGAAGATCAGGCTGCAGTCACAGCCCTTTGGGATGCGATCTTTGAAGCCACCCGTGTAGATCAAGAAAATCCTGTACAAACGTGGCAGGAGCACAACTCGACTCTCCGTAGCAAACGGGAACAATTGAATGAGAAACAATTTCGTAAAATCCATTACCGCGCTCCTGGAACGGAGCTTACGGTGGAACTTCCACCTCAGCACATTTGGCGAGGCGGTTCTGCGACGAACGAAACAGGCGGCTTCGATTTCAACCCGAACATCCCGACAGAAGAAGTGTTCATTTCCCCGAATCGCCTAGGAACGAATGGGACCGTCCACAGCTCCAAGCCGCTTAGCTACCAAGGCAGCTTGATCGATAACTTCTCGATCACCTTCGAGCAAGGCCGCGTCACCCACTACACAGCGGAGCAAGGCTTTGAATCGCTGCAAGCGATGATTGAGATGGATGAAGGCGCGCACTTCTTGGGCGAAATCGCACTCGTGCCGCATGTTTCACCAATTTCAAACACAAACTTAATCTTTTTCAATACGCTCTATGATGAAAATGCTTCAAACCATCTAGCCCTCGGTCGTGCTTTCCCGACTTGTATTGAAGGCGGTACGAAGATGACCAAAGAAGAACAGCTGCAAGCAGGGCTGAATGACAGCCTCATTCACGTCGACTTCATGATCGGCTCCGCCGAAATGGATATTGACGGTGAACACGCTGATGGCACGTTTGAACCGATCTTCCGTAAGGGGAATTGGGCGTTTTAATTAGAAAGAGGGTATCCCTGAAAGCCATGTAAGTGGCGAGGGATCCCTCTTTTTCTACTTATGTATGATTTGATTTTTAATAAGCTCAATTTGACGAATTCGATTCGTGTCTCTAGTACGCACAATGAAAGTCCAATCCTGATGCTGCCAGAGTTCACCGATTTTCAATTCCGACTGCTTACTATATAACCAGCCACCGATAGAATCCACATTCTCATCCTGAATGTCAAGTCCCAATCTAGCGTTTAACTCGATGATCAAGGCGTTACCGTCGACGACATAGTGTCCTTCGGCTAACTTATCAATTTCTTGCAGTTCATCTTTATCAAATTCATCACGAATTTCCCCTACGATTTCCTCCAAAATATCTTCAATCGTTATCAATCCTGACGTTCCGCCGTACTCATCCATCAGCAAAGCGATATGTACGTTTTCACGCTGCATCTTTTTGAGCAGAGACTTCACCGGCATTCCTTCGGGAATCGTCATAATCGGTTGAAGTAGACCTTTGAAATTAAAATCTGGATTCGAGATGTAGCTTAAGAAAAATTGCTTCGTATTCACGAATCCAATGATATGATCTTTGCTCTCTTTAGCTACGGGAAAACGGGTGTATTGTTCTTTAATAATAATGTTCATGTTCTCTTCAAGTGATTTATCCGCATAGAGACAGATCATATCCGTACGCGGAACCATGATTTCACGCGCCAACAATTCATCGAATGAGAAAATGCGATTCACAAATCCGTATTCGGTCTTATTGATTTTTCCACTCTCGAGGCTGTCTGATAAAATAATGCGTATTTCCTCTTCGGAATGAGCTTCTTCGTGTTCGCTTGCAGGCTTGACGCCAAACAGTTTAACAAGCTGCGTTGCTGAGCCATTTAAAACCCAAATAAATGGGTACATAATTTTATAAAAGAAGATGATAAAGGGAGCTGTTAGAATTGAAATCGCTTCTGCTTTCTGGATCGCTAACGTTTTGGGAGCAAGTTCACCAAGCACAACATGGATATAAGTAATCGATAAAAAGGCAATACCAAACGATAGGATGTGCGACAATGTTTCACCTACACCAAGCCCATGGAACAAAGGACCAAGGATCTTCTCGACTGTTGGCTCACCTAACCAACCAAGCCCTAGCGCAGTAATCGTGATGCCGAGTTGACATGCGGATAAGTAGCCATCCAAATTCGAAGTAACGGTTTGAACAGCTAGTGCATTTTTCTTGCCTTCTGCAACCATTTGATCTACGCGGCTTGGACGAATGCGAATAACAGCAAATTCTGTCGCGACAAAAAAAGCGGTAAGTACGATCAGTACTGCGATTAAAACCAAATTGATTAACATGGTAACCTACCTTCTGCGTATAGTTTGTCTATATTAGTTTAACTTTCTTGGTTGAACTTATCAATTTTTGCCACCTCCATCAATCAAGGAAATGTAATAAGGCTCGGATGGTAGTTATTCAACTACGATCCGAGCCTATTTATTTCTACTTTCTAAACTGCCAGGTTCTCTACCTTTACGTTTACTTCCAGAACGCGAAGCCCTGTCAATTTCTCCACATCTGCCCTAACGTTTTCTTGAAGCTCATGACATACGTTATGAATCATCATGCCGTAATTGACGATGACACGTAAATGGATGACGACATCCGACTCCATGACCTCGACTACTACGCCTTTTCTGGCACTTTTACCACTCAAGCGCTTCGTAAGCTCCTCGGAGAGGCCACCCGACATGGAATCAATACCGGGTGTATGTAGAGCAGCGAACACAGCTATGATAGAAATAACATCGTCTGATATACATATGACACCAGATGGCGATTTCACAGACACAAGGATCACCTCCCATTATCGATGCTTTTGAGAATTTGTTTAAACACATGAAAGTCTTTAATTAAATAATTAAGCCTCTTTATTAATTGATTAGCGATATCCGAAGTACCAGCAAATCCAATCTCGTCAATAAGCTCATCTAATTCACCAGCCAATACGATGAAATCGAGATTATCCTTTTCAGTACTTAACTTCATTTTGATGTCATTCGCTAATGCTTCACCAATCTCTCTCATGTGTTTCACTTCAAGATGTTTCGTCATTTTCACCAATGGAGGGGTATAATCCTTTCGAAAATCGATGCCAGGAACTTCCTTCCAAAAGGTATTCCACTCTTTTATTAGTCCCGCTTTGTAAAATAATAATTTAAGGTAGCCGCATAACCAAGATGTGCAACTAGTATTTCTATTCAGACAGCCCACACCGTCTACTAAGTAAGAACAAGCGCGGCAACAAGAACCACCATTTTGAATACACACCTTACAAATATGATCTGCCCCTAAACCGTTCAACTGTCTCATGCCATAATCGATCAGATACTTTCTTGAAGCAATATAAAATTCATCGTCAATTAACACACATACCAGTTCCTTATTTTCAAATAACAATATATTTGATTTTTTGAATATTATATTTATACTATAACTGAAAAGTAATCAATAACGCAAAGCCTTTTATGCTTCCATACATGCTGGTTTATGTTATGATATTCTATATATTCAAATGTTCGAATATTGATAGTAGAGGAGAACGGTATGTATCAAGAAATACAGCATTTTAAAGCCGATTTTTTCAAGGCATTAGCACACCCATTGCGTATAAGAATCCTTGAAGTTTTAGTAGATGGCGATAAAAACGTGAATGAGATACAAACGATATTGGGCAGTGAAGGTTCTGCCGTTTCACAACAGTTATCCGTGTTAAGAAATAAAAACGTTGTCCGTGGGATCAAAGACGGAACCTCTGTGATCTACTCCCTTACAGATCCTTTAATTAAAGACCTGCTTATTGTTGCCAAGCAAATATTTGATAACCACCTTGTGAATGCGATTTCCATGTTAGAAAACATAAAGAATCAGTAAATACTTCTATTTTCACAAAAAGGAGTGAATCGGGTCCATTGTTCTCGATTTATATCCTTTTTTTTTGATTTCCTAGCAGAAATATCAAATTGACACCCCTTTGTTTTAGATATATGATTTTATATATATTCAAATAATCAAATATTTAATTTGGTGGGATTCGATATGAAACTTTCTTTTAGAGGCAGATTCCAAGGCTACAATAGAAAAAAATTTCAAAACGACTTGGTTTCAGGTCTGATTGTCGGAATTGTCGCCATCCCATTAGGAATGGCGTTTGCAATTGCTTCAGGCGTAAAGCCTGAGTACGGGTTATACACGACTTTTATAGCGGGCATCCTCATTTCATTATTCGGTGGTTCCAAGTTTCAAATTGGCGGTCCGACAGGCGCATTTATCCCCATCCTCTTCGCGATCGTCATGCAATATGGGTACGAAAACTTGCTTATCGCAGGTTTTATGGCAGGCGTTATTTTGCTATTCATGGGAATTTTCAAATTAGGCGGGGTCATCAAATTTATTCCACGTCCTGTCACGATCGGTTTTACCACAGGAATTGCTGTTACCATTTTCACAGGACAAATCGCCAATTTTCTTGGGCTGCATGATCTTCAAAAACATCAAGAATTTCTTTTCAATATGAAGGAATTAATCATTCACATTTCAACAATCAATATGTACAGCGTCCTAACTGCTGTGGTTTGTCTGGTGCTTATTCTTCTCACACCACGCGTGTCCTCTAAAATTCCTGGATCCTTAGTGGGATTGTTGATTTCAGCGGTTGTCGCATCCCTCTTCTATCCTGACAAGATTGCAACCATCGGGTCAACCTACGGCGCAATTCCGAATAGCTTGCCAAGTCTTCACTTCCCTGAACTCAGCATGGAACGTATGCAATTTCTAATAAAGCCTGCGCTTGTCATCGCGATGTTAGGCGGGATTGAATCCTTGCTCTCTGCTGTCGTTGCTGACGGGATGTCAAGAACAAGGCATAACAGCAACCGGGAATTGATTGGTCAAGGTATCGCCAATATGATAACACCATTGTTTGGTGGCATCCCTGCAACCGGGGCTATTGCCCGAACGGCAACCAATATAAAGAGCGGCGCGGAATCTCCTTTCTCTGGCATCTTCCACGGCATTGTGGTGCTGCTGGTTCTACTCATATTCGCTCCCTATGCTTCAAGCATTCCGCTTGCAAGTATGGCGCCGATCTTAATGGTCGTTGCTTGGAATATGAGTGAACGCAAAGAGTTCGCTCACGTCTTAAAAACCAAAACTGCGGAGTCCGTCGTTTTGGTTATTACCTTTCTTCTTACTGTGTTTACCGATCTGACAACCGCAGTCGAAGTTGGATTGCTTTTGTCTGGCATCATTTTTGTGAAACATATGAGCGACTTACTCCGTACTGCCAAGGTATTGCCTAACCCTTCGGATAAGCATGAACACGTAACCGCACATATCGTTACTGACCAACATAATTGTCCGCAAATCAGTATCTACACCGTGGAAGGCGCTTTATTCTTTGGGGTTGCCAGTGCATTTGAAAAATCCATTATGGATGAAATCCATACTAACCCCAAAGTGTTGCTATTGAAAATGGGTAATGTCCCCTATATGGACACAACAGGAACAGCTCATTTATCACGTATTATCAGACACTTTGACCATCACGGTTGCACCGTAATCATTTCTGAAGTACAAAACCAACCACGCCGCATGTTGCGAAAAACAAGATTGGACGACTGGATTGGGCAGGAGCACTTTTTCGATAAAACAGGTGATGCCCTTAACTTCGCCTTAACGAAACTTAACCACGCGCAATGTCTAGGGTGTAAGCACTTTGCATTCCGCGAATGCAAACATCTATCTGACCCACGAGTGATTAACGTTCGAACGCCATTCGATTGAATCGCGGTTTCACAATCAACAAGCTGGGCGCTGTTTAATGTGCCCCGGCTTGTTTTGTTTTTTCTTACCTCACACAATAAAGGAAATCACGAGCGAACAAAGAAAATATAGCATCATATAGTAAAGAAGGATGGTTACATGTAGATTGGGAATGTTAGTCAAACGAGCATATGCCCAAGGATTTATCGTCTAGTCATCCAATCAAAAGGAGTTGATCCGATGAGTATCAAACCGAACATCGCGGCTATCAGTGTCAACTTTGATCTTGGGGCAGGTCGCCGAGGGGCAAGCCATGGACCTAAGGCGATTTTTGAAGCAGGACTACTTCAAGAACTACAGCAATTAGCCTATACAGTAGATCATGTTGCTGATCTTCGTCTTGTGAATGACACAGCAACTCACTTAGATACGCAAGTAGATTCAACCAATCTCAATTACTTCGCTGAGGTAATAGCAATTAATACCCAGCTTGCCGAGCAAGTATCTCAGGTTGTCGGCCAAGGTCATTTCCCACTCATTATCGGCGGCGATCATAGCATAGCAATTGGCACAATTGCAGGATTATCCGCTCATTATTCCAACCTAGGGGTCATTTGGATTGATGCTCATTCCGACCTAAATTCACCGGACACAAGCCCATCTGGTAATATACACGGCATGTCGCTTGCGGTCAGTTTGGGTATCGGGCATCCTCTTTTAACGGATATACATGGAACTAACCCCAAAGTAAAGCCAGAAAATATCGTACTCATCGGCGCTCGTTCCTTGGATGAAGGTGAGAAGAAGCTGATTCGCTCCCTAGGTATCAAATGCTTTACCATGTACGATATTGACCGCAAAGGCATGGCTCATGTGATGCAAGAAGCCATTGATTATATTAAAATAAAAACAGATGGCGTTCATCTTAGTTATGATGTAGACTCCGTAGACCCCATCGAGGCACCAGGAACAGGGACTGCTGTCAAAGGAGGACTTCATTTCCGGGAAGCTCATCTCGCTGTGGAAATGCTGCATGAAGCTGGCATCGTGACTTCTGCCGAGTTTGTTGAAGTGAACCCGCTGCTCGATGACAGCAACAAAACCTCCCAGTTGGCCGTAAGCCTCATCAGCTCCTTGTTCGGTGAGCAAATCTTATGAGTGCGATCCAGGAGGTGAATCCCATACCACCGATTAAAGGAGTAACTCCCCTATTTCGAATTTTTGATGAAACGAAAGCCAAGGAATTTTATATCGATTATTTAGGCTTCTCTCTAGGATTTGAGCACCGTTTCGAGCCCGATTTACCTCTCTACATGGAAGTTACCTTAGGATCACTCGTTATTCATTTAACGGAGCATTACGGCGACTGCAGTCCAGGGGCGGCGATTCGCGTAGAAATGGAAGAACTTATTGTTTTCCATACTCGCTTACTCGAACAAAAATTCAAATTCTCCCGACCAGGCATTGAAAAAACACCATGGCATACCCGCGAAGTGACTGTGACTGATCCGTTCGGAAACCGAATCATGTTTTATGAGAGAATGGAATAATGATGCACAAATAACCCCCGCTCTTGTTGATAGAGACGGGGGTATTGTCATGGCCGACTACTGCTTAGTCTGCTGGACGAAGTAATCTATCGCCAGCAATACCTGGCGTGGTCATCTGAATTGGATTCAGAATTTCCTCAATTTCCTCCGTTGTGAGAAGTCCTCTTTCTAAAATGAGTTCTTTCAAAGTAAGACCTGTGCGTACAGCTTCCTTAACTAGCTGCGCGGCAACCTCGTAGCCCAGATGCGGATTTAACGCGGTTACGATACCGAAGCTTTGCTCCACGTAATTCTTACACCGTTCACGATCCGCTTCCAAACCTTCAATTGCGAAGCGTTCGAATACACTAGCCGCATTTCGTAATATTTTAAGTGACTGCAAGAGATTAAACGCAAGAACTGGCCCCATCACGTTAAGTTCAAACTGCCCTGCTTCACAGGCCAAACAAATCGTATGATCGTTTCCTATGACCTGGAAAGCCACTTGGTTCACTACCTCCGGCATCACGGGATTTACTTTACCCGGCATAATGGACGAACCTGGCTGTCTTGGCGGCAACTTAAGCTCGCCTAACCCTGCGCGAGGCCCAGAAGCCATCATGCGGATATCATTGCATATTTTCGAGAGATTCACAGCACATACTTTAAGTGACGCAGATAGCTCGGTGTATGCATCCATGTTCTGTGTCCCGTCGACTAAATGCTCCGAGATTTCAACTGGAATACCAGCCGCCGCTTTCAAATGAAACATAACTCGCTCCACATATTCCGGCTTGGCATTAAGCCCTGTACCAACGGCAGTTGCTCCCATATTGACGATCAGAAGCCCTCGCATCGCTTGCTTGATTCGATGGATATCACGCATCAATACACGCGCATAAGCGCCAAATTCTTGGCCCATACGGATCGGCACGGCATCTTGGAGATGGGTTCTCCCCATTTTGATCACATCATCAAATTCAATTTCTTTCCGTGCGAAAGCGCTTTGTAAGGAAGTTAAGGCTTCTATTAATTGCTCCGACAAGCGGTAGGCAGCTATTTTGATTGCTGTTGGAATCACGTCATTCGTCGATTGTGACATGTTCACATGATTATTCGGGTTACAATGGAAGTAACTTCCTTTTTCCTCACCTAAAAGCTCTAGAGATCGATTGGCCAGCACTTCGTTCATATTCATATTGATGGAAGTACCTGCTCCGCCTTGAATGGAATCGACGATAAATTCCTCTAAGAGCTTACCGCTACTCACTTCTTCAGCAGCTAGTACTAGGGCTTCTCCAATTTTCTTAGGGAGCATATGGGTATCCATATTCGCTTGTGCCGCTGCACGCTTCACTTCCGCCAACGCAGTAATGAGTTCAACATGAATCGTAACACCTGTGATCGGGAAATTTTCAATTGCTCTCATCGTTTGAATGCCGTAGTAGGCATGAGATGGGACTTGCTTTTCTCCTAAAAAGTCTTTCTCGATGCGATAACTCATTCGACTACCATCCTTTTTCACTTTATATTTCATTCCCAAAGCCTCGATTGAACCTAGAACGACCTGAACAAACCAGAACAACCCAGTGAATCAGAACAACTCAGTGAATCAGAACAACTCAGAACGACAATAAGTTCACTAACATGGTTATTTTTAGCTTAAAAGTGAGGGATATGCACCGGAAAGCTAAGATTGCAAATCCTCGCCTATTTTTCAATTATATACTCAGGAAGTCATCGTACGCTAATAATAGAATACAATGAAGTACAACCTTGATTTATGTTACGGGGAGGAAAACTTATGCCTACACAAAGTTCGAAGATTATTGAGCAAACTGAGAAATATGGTGCACGTAATTACAACCCCCTGCCGCTGGTGATTTCAAAAGCCGAAGGTGTTTGGGTTGAAAACCCCGAAGGCCAGCGATTTATGGATATGCTGAGCGCCTATTCAGCTCTGAATCAGGGGCATCGTCACCCACATATAATAAATGCATTAGTTGAACAAGCAGGCAAAGTTACTTTGACTTCTAGAGCCTTCCATAGCGAGATCCTTGGACAGTTCTATGAGAAATTGGCGCGATATACGGGTAAACCCATGATTTTACCTATGAATACGGGGGCAGAAGTAGTTGAAACAGCTGTCAAAGCTGTCCGACGTTGGGGCTATGATGTGAAAAGAATTCCGGAGAATCAGGCGGAGATTATTGTCTGTGAGGGTAATTTCCACGGTCGTACGGTGACCGTCACCTCCTTCTCCTCATCTCCCGAATACAAACGGGGTTTCGGGCCATTCACGCCGGGATTCCGGATGATTCCATACGGCGATGTCGATGCATTGCGGGAGGCGATTGGGCCGAACACCGCCGGGTTTATTGTCGAGCCCATTCAGGGCGAAGCTGGCATTGTAATCCCGCAGGAAGGGTTTCTGCGGGAAAGCTATGAGCTCTGCAAGGCGAATCAGGTATTGTTCGTCGCGGACGAAATCCAGACGGGATTCGGCCGCACAGGCCGCCGCTTTGCCAGCGACTGGGAAGGCGTCACGCCGAACCTGTATGTGCTGGGCAAAGCACTTGGCGGCGGTGTATTTCCGATCTCGGCCGTAGCCGGAGATCGGGAGGTCCTTGAGGTGTTCGAGCCGGGCTCGCACGGCTCGACGTTCGGCGGCAACCCGCTCGGCTGCGCCGTCGGGATTGCTGCACTTGAGGTGTTGGAGCAGGAACAGCTCGCAGAGCGTTCCGATTCGCTTGGGGCCTATTTCCTGAAGCGGCTTCAGGAAATCGAGAATCCGCTCATTCAGGAGATTCGCGGCCGCGGCTTATTCATCGGGATCGATTTGACGGTCCCGGCCCGGCCATTCTGCGAAGCATTGAAGGATAAAGGCCTGCTGTGCAAGGAAACACACGAGCATATCATTCGCTTAGCGCCTCCCCTTGTGATCACGAAGGATGAGCTGGATTGGGCTTGGCAGCAGCTACACGAAGTGTTGCGAGTGGAGTGAGTCGCAGCGGTGCCGGATAGTCAATATTTTTGACTATCTCGGCTACTTTTTGGCGCTGGCGGGCTGAGTTAGTCGGTTTTTCCGACTATCTCGGCTACTTTTTGGCGCTGGTGGGCTGAGTTAGTCGGTTTTTCCGACTATCTCGGCTCTTTTTTGTGCTAGCAGGCTGAGTTAGTCGGTTTTTCCGACTATCTCGGCTACTTTTTGGCGCTGGCGGGCTGAGTTAGTCGCTTTTTCCGACTATCTCGGCTACTTTTTGGCGCTGGTGGGCCGAGTTAGTCGCTTTTTCCGACTATCTCGGCTACTTTTTGGCGCTGGTGGGCCGAGATAGTCGGTTTTTCCGACTATCTCGGCTCTTTTCGGCGCTGGCAGGCTGAATTAGTCGATTTAATCGACTATCTCGGCTACTTACCACGCCCTCGGGAGCTCGCATTCTCTGCTGCTCCTATTCAAAAAAACTCCCGCTCCCCATAAAGAGGAGCAGGAGTCTTTCTTCATTCAAACACAAGTTCCCCAAATTGCTGAGGAACATGGAAGTTGACGATCCCTGTAGGCGACCAGGCTGAATAATGCCGAACGCCATCGCGATCATCATCGATACGGAATACATTCCAATGCCAAACCACTCCGGAATGAGGCACCCTTGCCTTATCTAAATCCACGAATGGGATCCGCACATCATAGACGAGCCATCCGTCATCGTTACTTGGTGTGACTTCGGCTTGGAATCCCTTCGCAATCCACGAGGTATCCACATCCTTGTTCCCATCCAGCTTATTATGTATCAACGCATCGAATAAGACGCCCCGCGGGCTTACTTCAAACTCGTAGTAGGTCGTGCCGCCGCCGAATGGGTCGAGGAACACTTCTACCACGTCCTCCTCATAGAGAGGATCGTCACGCCGTGTCATCGTCGTCACCACATGGTCATCCTCACATTCGTATCGAATGTACAGACTCTCCGCAGTCCAGCATGCTCGAAAACGAGTTTCCAGTCTCGGTGCATCCGCCGACACGACATCACGTAAGTAACCAACTTGTACATCTTCCCATTTTACACGACTAACTTCATCTATATATCGACAAGTGTATCTCATCAGAATCCCTAGCTCCCCCACTCTTTCAAATCAATTCTTATAGACTATATTAATATCATGTTCCTTGGAAAGGAAGCTCGAAATTTGGTCTCTTGCTTCTGATTTCACATCTTTCAACCAGGAAGCCTCCAAACGTTCAATCGCTTCGATACGTAAATCTTCATATTTACTCTTCGCCTTCTCTGTTTCGCGCGACCGATTAGAGGCATACAGAAACAGCGTAATACATGCGAGCAACAAGCCGCATAACAATTTATTCGAAATGAGCAAATCTAATACCATGATCGCGTTACCACCCGAACGGACGATGACTTGTCGATATAACATATAAATGACGATGAGTAAAATAGCTCCTGTCGCGATCGATAGAATGGGTTGCATTTTTTTCATATTGTCCCATTTCATCTTTCTTTCTTGCAACTCTTTCAGCATGACTTCTGTATCATCACTCACATTTATCGTAGGCCCAATCACAGCATCTCCCCCTCGTTACCATGCTATGCTTGTCTATTGCTATTCTTTCCATAAAAAAAAGACCAAGAGCATCACTCTTCACGCCTCGCTGAAGATGCTCTTGATCTTGACCTATTATTTAGTAGAAAATTTTTAATAATTCCGATTAGAACCGTTTCTTTCCTACAAGAAACTTTTTATTTCCTTTTTTAGCTGCTACCGGTACATGCTTGTAGCTGCGTACCATCTGTGTTTTACAAAGCGGGCAAGTTGGTAAAGCTTCCGTTACGAATTCTTTGCGAACCCAAGCTTTACATTCTGTTGCTTTACATTTCCAAATCTCAATCTGTTCAACTTCTGGTTTCTGTTCTTCCGTTACAATACTCGTTGTTGTAGACATTTCAATTATGTGCTCCCTGCTTCGTAGATTAGACTACTTATTATTATACAGATCGCATCGAATATCAAGTCTTTCCCGTGTTCAAAAGTATTTACCAGTGGTAGAATAGACAAAGCGATTGCAATTTAGACACAAAATACAAAGGCAGGAATATCGCATGACCAATCTACTACGTGAATGGAAGCTTCAACTCGAAGGCTATAGCCGAAATATTAAGCTATTTTTCTGGTTCAATTTTGTTTGGAACTTGGGCATTAGCATGTTTGGGCTTGTGTACAACCTCTATGTAAGAAGCTTGGGCTATGAGCAAACGATGGTAGGCAGCATCGTAGGGATGACAGCTTTGGCCGCGGCCATCATCCTCATACCGGCGGGCATCATGAACGATCGCTTCGGCCCTAAGCGCGTCATTTCTTTCGGTCTCATTTTTACAATTGCCACACTGACCGCACGATCACTCATCCAACTTCATGAAGGCATGCTGATTTCCGCTTTCTTAGGAGGCATGGCTTTAGCCGTCGTCTCCGCGACAATTCTACCTTTCATGGCCAATAACTCAACGCCTCAGCAGCGGGTTCATCTCTTCTCCCTCAATATGGCTTTGGTTATGCTCGCCAATGTCATTGGCATTGCATTCGGTGGCGTGCTTTGTGATTTCTTCCAATTCATAATTGGTGTAGATGAAATACATAGCTTACGGTATACCTTGCTCATTGGCGTCGCCATCGCAGCACTGGGTGTCATTCCGATGTCTCTTTTTGAAAAAAGTGATCTCGAGAAGGAAGAAGATACACCGCACCGCGAATCTTTGAGCTGGAAAGCCACTTGGCGTGAGCATAAAACGTCTATCCAAGTCATCGCGATATTCTGTTTGCTCGGATTACTCTCCTCACTTGGCGGCGGAATGATTGTTCCCTATCTCAATGTGTATTTTGAAGATCGCTTTGAGGCATCGAAATCCGCGATTGGTATCATCGTTGCTTTAGGACAAGCTGCTACTGGCGTAGCCTTCTTAATTGGGCCTATGATAGCCAAGCGTTTTGGTGAAGTGAAATCAGTCGTCTATCTGCAGTTGAGTTCGATTCCTTTTCTGCTCATCACCGCTTTTTCAGCTAACCTTTATTTATCGTCCGGTGGCTATCTATTCCGCCAAGCACTAATGAATGCGGCCAATCCTTTTTATAATTCGATCAAAATGAGCTATGTCCATCGTTCGCTTCGCGGACTAGCCTCAAGCTCTGGCGAAGCGGTATTCAACCTCGGTTGGTTTATCGCATCACCGATTAGTACAGGCCTCGTCTTCCGATACGGCAGTTATTTCGGATATGCCTACGCCTTTTGTATCACAGCCGTTGTATACTCCGTTATTTCATTTTTATTTTATTTTTTCTTTGGCAAGCAGCGTTTTAAAACGCTAGAATAAAGCCACCGAAAAAAGCTCCTTTCCTCGTTGACGTAGACGAAGGAAAGGAAATACAATAGAATGAGAGCGCATTCATACCTACTTCTCAGTGCTCATATGACAAGTAGAATGCCAAGGGGGCCTTACCTATGCGGAAAAAGCTCATTTTTAATGGACAAAGTATCGTCTTAACCTGGTTAATTTCCTATATTGTCATCCTCCTGCTTCCTGTCGTGATAGGTCTTTTACTATATGTAGAGTCCAACCGTACGTTAAAGGAAGAAATTCAACAAGCGAATGACTCCTTGCTCAAGCAAGTCCGTGAAGTCATGGACAACCAGTTCAAAGCGATGGAACAGCTCAATTTTGAGATCACATGGAATGTGAACGTACAAGAGCTGCTCTATTCGAATAAATATGAAACCTATCCGAAAGATCTCCCTTATGATACCTATCAGATTGCAAAGAGCTTCTCTATGTACAAAACCTCTTATCCCTTAATCGACTCTTTTTATGTGTACTTGAACAAGAATCAGTCTGTCATACTCCCAACGACCGTTCGTTCGAAAGATTTTGCTTACGAGACGCTGCATAAAAGCAATGATTTCCCCTTCACTTCCTGGCAATCGATTATGACTCGCAGCAATTTCAAAGGATTCATCCCGATGTACCGGATTGGCGACGATAATAGTCTTCGGAAAACAGTTGCGTATATTAGCACGTATCCCTTTGAACATGACCAACCGCTCGCAACGAATGTCATCATGATCGATCAATCCCGCATTCTTGGAGCTATTCAGAACATGGAAATCTTCAATAAAGGCCATGTCCTTATTTTGAATGAACAAAATCAAGTTCTAGCGTCCAGCTCGGAAGGCACGATGCCCGTGGATTTCCCCTATGCGAACCTGGATCAGGCAACGAATTTCTATTTTAAAAGTAACGATGGCGAGAAATATGAAGTTTTTAATATTCAATCGCCGCGTTCCAAGCTCAAATACGTCTCAATCATGCCTAGCACGACCTATTGGCAGAAGGCCTCACATATCCGTAATCTGACCTATCTAAGCATGTTGATTAGCTTGCTAGGCGGAGGTATATTGACGTTCTTCTTCCTTCGAAGAAATTACAACCCTGTTCGGCGTTTGGTACACGCTTTCTCGAAGAAGCAGTCCCTAGAATCCAACAAAACCTACAATGAATTTCATTTCATTCAGGAAGCCGTGGATAGTACGTTAATTGAGATGGCTGATTTCAAAAGCAAAGTCGAACAACACCGGCATATCGTGCGGTCTCATTTCGTAGAAAAGCTGTTGAAAGGTAAACTTGACGGTAAAATACCTATTGCCGAAGCCTTAACAACTTTTGATATGAAGCTAGATCGGAAAGAATTTGCGGTCATGCTCTTCGTCACTGATAAAAGTGAAGCGTTCTTCGAACGCATTACAAACACGCCTGACGAGGAGAAGTGGAAGCTGCTTCAATTTATCGTAAGTAATGTGGTTGAAGAACTAGTCTCACAGCGACACCGCGGCTATGTCGCAGAAATTGATGATACACTTGCGTGCTTAGTGAACCTGTCCATGGAGGATGGCCACAGCGCCAAAGAGGAGTTACTGCGAATAGCAGATGAAGCGCAAACGTTCCTTGCTTCCACCTATGATATCCATCTAACTATTGCAATAAGTAACGTGAATGAGCACATTTCAAGTGTTCCGCAAGCTTTCTTGGAAGCCTTGGATGCGATGACTTACAAACTTGTCATGGGTGGACACGAAATTCTCGCCTACAATGATCTCAAACCTCATACACACTGTGATAATCCTTCAGGTTATTATTATCCAATGGGCGTGGAGCAACAATTCCTCAATGCATTGAAGTTCGGAGAACTGTCAGATGCTCGCCAAATTCTTCGTGAGGTCATGGAGAAAAATTATGAAGGCTCAGGTATTTCTGTCTCTTTAACCAAATGTTTAATGATGGGTTTAGTGACTACGATAATGAAAAGTCTTAACGACACTGGCGGGATGCAGGAAAGCTTCTTCATTCGCAATCCGAAGCAGCTGGATCGCCTATTGAACGCAAAAACCGTCCAAGATATGGAGCTCCAGCTAGATGACATGCTTACACAAGTCTGTGCGTATACGGCTGCTAAGCGGCAACATGCGAATTCAATAACGAAGCAGAAAGCACTTCAACAGCTCGTGGAGCAAGTGAATACCTATATTGAACACAATTACACGGATGTAAACTTGAATGTAACGATGATTGGCAGTCATTTTGATCGTAAAGCCACGTATTTATCCAAACTCTTCAAGGATTATGTGGGAGAAGGTTTACTCGATCGGATCAATAAAGTGCGGATTGAGAAATCTAAGCAGCTGCTAAAAGGGAAAGAACAATCCGTTGGCGATGCTGCATATGGGGTCGGGTTTAATGATATTAACGCTTTTATTCGTGTATTTAAGAAGGTCGAAGGCATTACGCCAGGTAAATATAAGGAAATGCTTGAGAAGTGACGGAAGGAAATAACTAGGTGATAGTTTGAGATAGGAGCGGGAAACCGCTCTTATTTTCTTGAAATAAGCGCTTTTCACCCCCGAAATTGGCTTTTTTCGTGAAGGAATTGGATATTTTGTAGATTCTTTCGATATTTATCAAGACGATATTGGATATATTCGAGATTTCAATCATGTAAGCGTTATCATATAGTTGAGGTATAGCACAGGCAACAACATTCCAAGACTTCCGAAGCCTGTTTTTCTGGTCAATTTCTCAGTACAGCTTAGCTTAGATTAGCTCATCTGCCAGCCAATTTGGCGAAACACCAGTCACGCTTTCGTTGCCAGTACATGTGGCGAAAAACTTTGAGGAGGTCAACACATGAAAAGAAACAGTAAAAAAATGTTCACCATGTTGGTAACCACATCTTTAATGGGAAGTTTAGTTGTTGCCTGTTCATCCAACTCTTCCACGACAAGTTCGCCTAGTCCAGCAGCATCAGCAGATGCGACAAAAGCATCAACAGCACCAGCAGCTGGCGCAGCCGTTACGTATCCGCTCAAAACAGACAAAACTTTAACCTACTGGGGAGAAGTTACTGGAAACTTAACAGGTGTCAAAGGGACACATGCAGATACACCATTTTTTCAAAATTGGCAAAAAGTCACCGGCGTTACTATGAAGTTTACTGCACCGCCGACCAACCAAGCGGATCAAGCCATCAACGTCATGTTAGCAACTGGTGATTTACCGGATATGATTGAATATGATTTTCAAGGTAAATTCCCAGGCGGACCTGAAAAAGCGATCAAAGACGGATATATTCTCAAATTGAATGATACCATTGATAAATTTGCACCGAACCTGAAGAAATATCTCAAAGAACATCCAGAAATTGATAAGCAAGTTAAAACAGACAACGGCAGTTACTATGTATTCCCGTTCATCCGCGGCGACGATTTGCTGCGCGTTTTCCAAGGACCTATCGTACGTAAGGACTGGTTGGATGAGTTAGGACTTCCTGTTCCTCAAACGATTGACGAGTGGTATACCACTCTCAAAGCCTTCAAAGAGAAAAAAGGTGCTACAGCTTCATTCTCTGTCGTTAGTGTTCCTAGACCATTCAACGAATTGGCTAACGGTGCATTCGCAAGTGCTTTCGGTGTCACACGTGATTTCTACATGGATGATAAAGGCGCGATCAAGTTCGGTCCTGCCGAGAAAGGTTACAAAGACTTCCTTGCGACTTTCCACAAATGGTATGCGGAAGGATTGATTGATAAGAACTTTGCAACAGCAGACAGCAAATCCCTAGATGCGAACATCGCGTCAGGAGCTACTGGTGTAACTGTAGGGAATGCAGGTGGCGGTATTGGTAAATGGCAGCCGCTTATTTCAGCTAAAGATCCTAAAGGTGTGCTGATCGCAGCTCCATATCCCGTTCTCAAAAAAGGTGACATCGCGATGTACAGTCAAAAGGACCCTGCGAATGCACCCGGTGGATCTGTAGCGATTACAGCTACTTCCAAGAACATTGAAACTACCGCTAAGCTGCTTGATTATGGTTATTCGACCGAAGGCGCTCTATTCTTCAACTTCGGAACTCCTGGCGTTTCCTATAATATGGAAAATAACTATCCGAAATACACAGATTTGCTTATGAAAAATCCGGATAAATTAGCTCCAGCACAAGCAATGTCCATGTATATCCGCGGTAACTACAATGGTCCTTTCATTCAGGATAAACGCTATATCGAACAATATCTGGCCTTGCAAACACAACGAGACGCTTTAACCACGTGGTCCAAAACCGATGTAGATAAGCACAAATTGCCGCCAATTACAGCAACTCCAGAAGAAAGTACAGAGCTTGCTAAAATCATGACAGATCTGAACACCATCGTTGATGAAATGACTCTGAAAATCATCTTGGGAACAGAGCCGGTTGAAAGCTTTGACAAGTATATGGAGAAATTCAATTCCGTGAAATTGAACCGTGCAATCGAAATCAAGAAAGCATCTTTAGATCGTTATAACAAACGTTAGAATCTAACATGGGGATGGGGAGCACAAGCTCCTCCTCTCCATGGATTCATTTTCCTCGGCGAAAGGAGAGATATGATGCGTAAAACAGCGGAGGCTAGCTTTTCTGTACGCTTTAAACGCGATTTTCTATTGAATAAATACCTATATCTGATGATGGTTCCCGTACTGGCTTACTACTTTATCTTCCACTATGCGCCGATGTATGGAGCCATCATTGCGTTCAAAGAGTATACCCCGATCAAAGGGATACTCGGTAGCCCCTGGATCGGATTCCAAAACTTCCATGACTTCTTTACCAGTTATTATTTCTGGCGCATCCTCAAAAATACGGTGTTGATTTCACTCTATACGTTATGTTTTGAATTTCCTGCCCCGATTATTTTAGCTATTCTCATTAATGAGCTGGCGAATAAAAGATTCCAACGTTTTGTGCAAACGGTTACTTACATGCCTTACTTTATCTCGCTAGTCGTCATTGCCGGGATGATTAAAGATTTTACGAATAACGGCGGTGTAGTGAATACGTTACTTACTTATTTTGGCGCGAATGATACAGCGATGCTGCAGAAGCCTGAGCTGTTTCGAACCATATATGTGTTATCTGAAATTTGGCAAAAAATTGGCTGGGAATCCATCATTTATTTAGCAGCACTCATGGGCATCGATCAGGAGCAATATGAAGCTGCCAAAATGGATGGAGCTACGCGAATCAAATCCATTTGGCACATTACCCTGCCGGGTATTCTACCTACGATTTCAATTATGTTCATTCTTCGAATGGGGAACTTGCTCAACGTAGGCTTCGAGAAAATTATCTTACTTTACAACCCTAGTACTTACGATACGGCTGACGTTATCTCTTCCTTCGTTTATCGCAAAGGTTTGCTCGAATTTGGTTGGAGCTATAGTGCGGCGGTTGGTTTATTCAATTCCGTAATCAATTTAGCTTTACTCATTACGGCCAACAAAATTAGTAAACGAGTTAGTGAAAATAGCTTATGGTAGTGAAGGAGGGACTTAGATGAAAACCAGCTATTCAGACCGCGTGTTTTACACCGTGAACCATGTTCTATTGATTTTATTAGTGATTGTTACACTCTATCCGCTCATCTATGTTACTTTCGCTTCCATCAGCGACGGTGCGCAGCTTATCACCCATAAAGGCTTGCTCTATCGCCCACTGGGCTTCAGCCTGGAAGCTTACCACAATGTATTTAAAAATCCATCGATATTACAAGGCTACCGGAACACCTTATTTATTCTTGTCTTTGGTGTTACGACCAACCTCATAGTCACGGCATTAGGGGCCTATGTGCTCTCTCGTAAAAATGTCATGTGGAACAAAGTGTTTATTTTCATCGTAATTCTCACGATGTTTTTCAGTGGTGGACTTGTTCCGATGTACCTTGTCGTGAAAGGCGTCGGACTAATCGACTCCTTATGGGCTACCATTTTACCATTCGCCGTCAACACGTTTAACTTAATTATTATGCGTACTGCCTTTATGGCCGTTCCCGAGAGTTTGGAAGAGTCAGCCAAAATGGACGGTGCTAACCATTTCGTTATCCTATTTAAAATCATTATCCCGCTTTCCATGCCAGTTATCGCGGTTATGATCTTGTATTATGCCGTTGAGAAATGGAATGGATGGTTCTGGGCTTCGATCTTCCTAAAAGATCGCGAGCTGTACCCGCTTCAACTCACCCTTCGGGAAATATTAATAGCCAATAACACGGATATGATGTCTTCTGGCGCCAATGCTGCCGATCAACACCAGATTGGGGAAACGATCAAGTATGCCACCATCATGGTTGCCTCTGTCCCCATTCTAATCCTCTATCCGTTCGTTCAAAAGTATTTCGTGAAAGGCGTCATGATTGGCGCTGTCAAAGGGTAACTATCATAAACGTCGTCCGCTCCGCCTGGAGGGACGGCGTTTTTTTGTGCTTAGGCACAGGTTTCAATATTTCAACATAGCTAGGCAGACGCAGAGTCTGTGTGGGAATCTGGACATACATTATATGGCAGATCACTTTTATACTTGGTAAGGACCACAAGCATTTGAACTTCTACGGTATTGATCGTGCCCAGCTACCGGGTGTTGATATAGTATGCGATATCGATAAGGGCATTCCATTGCCCGACAATTCCGTGGAATTTGTCATATTTAGTCGCAGTCTTCCCTATGTGACTGATTTGTTGCTGTCATGTCTGAACTTTATCGGATTTGTACGCACAAAGCCATTGTGTGCATTCTCTCACCTTACGCTCATCATTCGAATTGAACATTCGGAGGAGTAGCCGAGAAGATCGCGTTTAAGTCGATTTTTTTCGACTTACGCGAGCGCGCCTTCTTAACAAACAAAGCCGAGGCTGCAATAGCCTCGGCTTGTTTTGTTAATTACGATCATTAATCGCTTTGATGATTTCCACAGGAATCTTCGGCTTGCGATCATAGGTAAGCAACCCATTGATTTCCTGCTCGACATCCGTCAATTGCGTATAACAGTAGCCTTGCACAACGCCTGAGTTCAGGAGTGGACGAATGACGGCGCGCAGCTTTTGCTCGTAGTCTTCGTCGTTATCTGCACCTGAGTAGCCCCAGCCTTCCCATTCACTCTTCTTGTAGGCAATTCCGCCAAATTCGGTGACAAGGATCGGCTGATTTTGATAAGGGAACCCTTCTACAAACAAACGTCGATTCGCCGGCATCGCATGAACGGCCTTTTCCTTGGAGCTGTAACGCTCGCTCAAGACCTCTTCCCTCCACTCATAATCATGAATGGCGAATAAGTCGGTCGTCACCAGCTCCCATCCATCATTTGAGATAACAGGTCGCATAGGATCCAGCGATTTGCTCAAATGATACATCGTCAAAGCATGCTGCTGCTGCAGTTTATCAATTTGAATGTTCGGGACACCCCAGCTTTCATTGAGCGGTACCCAAGCAATAATGGACGGGTGATTATAATCACGCTCCATCGAGGCAATCCATTCTTTGGTAAATTGACCTACATATTTATCCGAATACTCATAGGCATTTGCTGCTTCACTCCAGACTACAAGTCCAAGCACGTCGCACCAGTACAGGAATCTTGGATCCTCAAGCTTCTGATGCTTCCGAGCCCCATTGAAGCCCATCGCCTTCGTAAGCTCAACATCTTGTTTAATGGCATCGTCGCTCGGAGGCGTCAAATTCCCATCAGGAAAGTAACCTTGATCCAGTACCATTTTCAGAAAATAAGGACGATTATTCAGACACAACTTGCCATCCTCGATCGAAACTTTGCGCATACCGAAGTAACTTCCTACAACATCCTCAACCTCATTATCGACCAGCAACGTGAACGTAACATCGTATAAGTTCGGTTTCTCTGGTGTCCACCATCCGCCAAGCCCATGATCATTAAAATCATTCAAACGTATCTTCCGTGCTCCAGTCCCGCTCCTAATCCCATATACATCTTCTGAAACTAGCTCGCCTTTAAAAGATATTGCAACCTTCAACTGGTATTTGGACGTCGACTGAGCGTCGATTCCTTCGATTTCATATTTGATTTCGATTTGTTTCGCATCGATATCCGGCGTCATCTTCACCTTATCTAAGTAGGCGTTCTCAGAAACAGCCTCCATCCAAACCGTTTGCCATATCCCTGTAGTTCTCGTATAAAAAATACTTGCGGAATCTGCTTTCCAGTACTGCTTTCCTCTAGGTAGTGTTACGTCTTTGCTAAAATCCACTGCCTTCACTACGAGCATATTCGTCCCCGCTTGAAGCGCTTCCGTAATATCTGCATGGAATGGCGTATGACCACCTTCGTGAGTTGCTACAAGAATGCCATTCACCCAAACCGATGCTAGGTAATCCACGGCACCAAAATGCAGCAGAATTCGTTTACCGGCAAAAGATTGTGGAATCTCGAGCTCGCGGCGGTACCACACGACATCGTGGAATTCATTACTGCCAATACCGCTTAATTGACTTTGAAAAGCAAAAGGAACTTGAATCGTCTGCGAGAACGCTTTCTCACCTTTATGCCATTTTTCTTTCGTTCCTATGGAAGCATCGTCGAACTCGAACTGCCACTCTCCGTTCAAGTTGATCCAGCTATCTCGTACAAATTGCGGTCTAGGATATTCAGCTCTCGGTTGGTTGCTCATTGTAAAGGAAAACCTCCAATAGATAATTTATAAGTTAATTAAATAATGTAATAATTCCTAAATTCATTATGCAATCGCCCGAATACAAAGTCAATACATGTTATTCAATTAACTTATAGGTTACCCTTATGTCACCCAAACACCTCCCACTCCCACTAGTTGCTCTTTCCTCTCTCTCCTACTCCCAGACACGAATAACTGGAAAAACTACATTTATTTCAGCGTTTCCCCTTCGATATTCACAATTAACTGGAAAATATACATCTAATTTCCTTCATTTCTCAAATTACAATAGAAAAGAGTAAAATTAGCTACACAAAATCCATCTATTCCTTCAAAAGTGTGAAATTCGTTGTATTTAACTGGATATTTTCCAGTTATTTGGCGTGGTTAGCTGTGTAAGCAGATGTGGCATCTATTCCGCCCAAAAATTAAAAAGACCCCCACATAGATCGACTCTACGTGAGGGTCCTTAGATCATAAATTAGTCGATGTAACCGGCCATGCCATTTTTCATTAAGTACTCCATCTCGGCCTCTAGAATGGTATCCACCGCAAGCTCACTTAGCTTCACGTCGGGACGGCCTAGAATATGATCGATCAAATCATCGCTGTCGATATCTACAGCGCCTTTCGAGCCTTGTTCCGCTTTGGCGATGTAGGCTTTCTCATGTTTTAAAACTAACTCAATCTGTTTCGGATCTGCCTTCGTTTTGCTGATGATGAATTGTAAAAGCTCCTGCTCATTCACGCCTGCAGTCATTCTTCTCTCACTCCTATTCGATGTATGCAATCTATTGTACCATAGATGGACAAAAAGAGACCCACAGCAACGGGCTGCGGGCCTAAAGGTTTATATTTTAAAAGGGGGTCGTCTTTTATTATAACCGACTAACATGTATGGCAGATGACTACTATATTTCTTTTATATTACAAATTTACATGAATTACGTAAGGGACGATGAATACTTCGTTATTTTGCTGAAACTGGCCCCAAATTTTGTAGATCCCTTTCGAAGGAAATACAATCTTGAACGCCGCGGTTGGCCCTGAAGTCGCTGCTGGATCCGTCGGATGTACATGGACAAAATCGTTCCCATCCTCACTAATGGCAACAACATGCCCAACACTTCCAAGATATGGTTGCAGATTCGTTACAGGTGTTTTGGCAGCTCCCTGCTTAAACGTAAACACCATGTCCAGTTCCATGCCTGCCATGAGATGATCGAAGGCTAGGGTGACTTCCTTGTCACCGACCTGCTTCGTTAAGCTTTTGTCCGGCTGCAGCTTCACAGCCTTCGGCGCCTTCCCGTTAATGGTCAACCAATGGGACTGCACACTTTCCCCTAAACCCGTTGGCGTGAAATCAGCAATAAGCTGATAGTAACCTCCAGTTGGGAAGGACGTTTGGACATCGAATCGCCCAGCGCCAGCATAGGTGGGATGCAAGTGTTCGAAGTAGGACAAATCCTTGCTAACCACAATAAGGTGCATGAGCTTCTCGTGTATCACATCGAACTTCTCGATGGGGCGATTCCATTTATTTTGAACCAGAATTGTGATGTTCGATAATTCTTTCGGTAAAAAGTTCGGTGAATCCACCGAAAAATGAGCAATTGCATCGCTCGTATGTTGATGTGTAACGGATGACGATGACATTGTCATACCCGACATGCCAGACATATCGGACATATCAATTGTTGTGGTGGCTGATGAACCGCAAGCGGATAGGAGTACAACTATACAAATTAAGGGCAATAGCTTTAATCTCATTGGCTTTTGACGGATGAAACCGGCCCTGCAAGAATGCTTAAACCAAGTGAGGACAATGCACATAGGAAGATCGAGCCACCCCAGAGCTCCGGAGACCAGTTCAACGTTTCAAATAATTTCAAATGTGCGAAATATAGCCCCCAGATCAAGACAGGCAGTACAAAGAAGACAGCTTTATACCGCCAATCTGCAGTGTCCCGCTCCTTGATTTCTCGAAATAATACATCACCGATCACACCGCTGATAAGCAAAATGATAATCGAGCTAGAGTCTCTAAATCCGTCCAGCACCGCCAGGAAGATCGACTCAAATAGAAAGAAGAACGTAACCGTACCGAACGGGAGTTTCCATCTTCGCAATACAAACATCAAAGGAATCACAAGAATCATCGTCGTAATGAGGAAATCCACTACAGCTCTTCCTATGGCATCCTCACCTCTGGCCATCCATAGATTCTGCCGAAAGGACCATGCGTACATAAGGAAGAAGGCGAACACCGTAAAGGTTAGTCCTATCGAAGTTAACGCTGGTAACAATTGGCGAAACGTCGGTGCAGTCCCCTTTTCAGCAGCGCTGATCGCACGGTAGGGACTTGTCAGAATCATTAAAGCACCAGACAGGAGCAGAAGATGCGTAGGACTAAGTAGGGCTTCGATATTTTTTTCAATACCAAACACCGTATGCCAGTACATATCACCAAGCCCACCTACAAAGAAGAGAATGACACCAGCAACACCAAGTTTGTAACCGACGGGAATCGCTGTGAGCCAAGAGGTTGATTGACTGCTGATTTTGTTCGAACGAATCATCATAAAGATCCACACCGCACAAGCCAAATAGCCAGAGTAAAGAATCGCGTGCCACGGTGTAAAAAAAGTTTCTACCGCACCGTGATTATGGGCGAAGCCATCAATAAATAAACCAATGATAAGCCACATGCCCATGATCATCGTGATTGAATGCTTGGACGTAGTCGTGGTTGCTCGCGCCTTACTCACCTCTACTTGGACAGACACAACGATCAGCTCCTTATGAAATGGGTAAATTTAATTCTTCAGGGGTACTCAGTCCATCATATAATGCCTGCTTACGCAATACCACATATAACTCTGCTTTCGTAGAATTATAATACGGTAATACGAACAAGACACCTACGCCAAGCGCAATGGTACCGAGGAGAAACCACCCTATAAAAGAGAGATCCAGCACAAACATCCGCCATTTATGGCCTCGCGTCATCTGATTGCTGAGTTGAACGGCTCTTTTCCGACCAATCGTCGGATTATCACCGAGGATATACGGGACCATGCTGTATGCATAGGACTTCACTATACCTGGAATGATGAGCAATAAATACCATAAGAAATTAAGCAAAGCACTCCAAAACATACTAACAACCGTGCCTATATATCTCCCTTTGCCAAATGCGTAAAGCAGATAGTGCATGTCGACATCGCCTTGAGAGGCTTGTTTAAAATATTGCTGCGCATTCACCTTGAACGGGTTCAATACGAAGATACTGAATGCAAGTGCTGCCAAGCCAGCTACAATCGCAACAATCACGATGAAAGCTAGAATCAGTGCACCTACACCATTCGAGATATCTCCCATACCTAGATCTAAGTTACCTAAGTTAAAGGACGATGATGAGCCACTGTTTGAATTCCAATTGCAACTCGGAACCCCGCCACCAACGACGGCAAGCAGTAAGCTTACCAGAAAAGCTTTCCAATACGATGTTCGAAGTACTTGTTTCGCTCTACTCTTCAACTCTTTACGTGACCAATCCACGCAATCCCTCCTCAGGAAATCCATATATACCATCTTATTTTATCTCGGAATGTCATAGAACAGTACCTTTTTCTTCCAACAGAGTCCGTTTATCCACATACAAAAAAAACACGAAACCTTACTTAGTTCCGTGTCACAAACTTCACTCATAATAACATCTCATCCAAATATCTTGCTCGTAATTCCCGAAGCCTTTGCCAAAAAGTGTTAATCCACCGCGCCCACGTTTCGTATCCTCCGCACTAATTCGAAATACCCAGTACTTCGGATCAATCCGCAGATCCGTGATGCTGATATCTGAAAGACGTTGTCCATCCATATACGTGCCGCTTTCCGTGATGCGAAGAACCTTCAGCAGCCCGTACTGATTCACGTCCGAATGCCACCACTCTGGCGTCAGCTTCCCCCTCGTTTCCCCATAATCGCCTGGACTAGTCCATGTGCCAAGCAACGTATCATTTAGCGTAAAACGAATATCAGAGGGCCAGTTTTCATTCACTTGAGGAGCTTCCGATCCAATTTCCAGCGAAATTTCGATCTCCTTTAAACTGTCATCTTTTAACAAGTAATTGGGCACTTTATACTCGACAAACCCCTTTGCAAACCAAAGAATGCCTGCATCTACCCTTTCTGGATCCATGAAATAGGTCGGATTATCATAGTGGCCAATCACCTTCTCTGAAGTTGCCAGTCCACACGTCGGCCATGCTTCATAATCAGTGTAATGACCAATAGGGACGGATACTTCCTTACATTTGTGCAAGGAGGTTCTTTCTGGCGAGAGCTTGATTTGCAAATAGGACGTGTTCACATAGCAATACTTGTAGGTACCACCGTTAACTCGCCTCATCTTACTCCCTACGAGTCCGGCTTGTTCGAGTTTGTTCACATGGCTGCTGACAATCGCATTACTGAGATAGAGCTCGGCAGCAAGTTCCTTAATATGCATTTCCTTGATAAATAGTTTATCTATGATTTTCAGGCGAACTTCACTCGCCAATGCTTCATACACCTGAAGCGACGCAGCATCCGTCTTAAGATACATCAGACCACACCCTTTAGAATACGCAATTTTATTAATCCTACAAAATAACTATTGAAGATCAACTCCATTATCGTCCATAATAAAAATGAAATCAATAAATAAGAATTCACAAATAAGCTAATTCTTAATATAAGGAGCGATCGATCATGTCTTTACGTTCACAAATGCTCATCGACAAAAGTTTTGTTAAAGCTCAAATTGACCCTCGTCTATATGGATCCTTTATCGAACACTTGGGACGGGCTGTTTATGGTGGTATTTACGAACCAGATCACCCTACTGCAGATGCGAATGGCTTCCGACAAGATGCGATTGAAGCTATCCGCACGCTGCAAGTTCCGATTATTCGCTATCCAGGTGGCAACTTTGTTTCTGGTTATAATTGGGAGGATGGCGTTGGCCCTAAGAAAGACCGTAAGCGATTGCTAGAACTAGCGTGGTGGACAACGGAGACCAATGAAGTTGGTACGAATGAATTCGCGGATTGGGCGAAATTAGTTGGTTCAGAGGTTATGATGGCGGTTAATCTCGGCACACGCGGCATTGACGATGCCAGAAATCTGATCGAGTACTGTAATCACCCTTCTGGCTCTTACTATAGTGATCTACGTATTTCACATGGCTATAAGGAACCTCATCGCTTCAAAACCTGGTGCCTCGGCAACGAAATGGATGGGCCTTGGCAGATCGGCACCAAGACAGCTGTTGAGTATGGTCGCCTCGCGAATGAAACGGCAAAAGTGATGCGTTGGGTAGATCCTACCATCGAGTTAGTGGCTTGTGGCAGCTCATCAAGCGGTATGAGTACTTTTGCAGATTGGGA
Organism: Paenibacillus sp. LjRoot56; assembly: GCF_964253335.1. Classification (NCBI taxonomy): domain Bacteria; kingdom Bacillati; phylum Bacillota; class Bacilli; order Caryophanales; family Paenibacillaceae; genus Paenibacillus; species Paenibacillus sp. LjRoot56. The sequence continues at coordinate 2,579,804 of NZ_CAXURV020000001.1, read as the reverse complement.
AGCTACCGTGCTGGATTTGAGTTATGACAATGTTGACTATCTGTCGCTGCATGCCTATTACAATAATAATAACAACGATACGTCCAATTTCCTTGCCACATCACTGAATTTAGATCAGTTCATCAGCAGTGTCGCAGCCATTTGTGATTATGTGAAAGCCAAGAAGCGCAGTAAGAAAAAGCTAATGCTCTCCTTAGATGAATGGAATGTCTGGCATACGGTTGGGACAAGTCGCGCAGAAGAGCGTTGGCAGATTGCTCCACCCGAATTTGAAGATGTGTATACCCATGAGGATGCACTAGCCGTTGGCTGTTTCCTTATTACGTTACTCAAGCATGCTGATCGTGTCAAAATGGCTTGCATGGCGCAATTGATTAACGTTATCGCACCGATTACGACAGAAACTGGTGGTCCGCTGTGGCTGCAAACGACTTACTATCCATTCCTTCATGCTTCCATTTATGGCCGAGGAACTGTCCTTCATACCATCAATTCTTCACCCAAATATGATTCCAAAGATTATACAGATGTCCCTTATCTGGAATCGATTTGCGTGTACGACGAGGAGCAAGGTCATATTACGGTCTTTGCGGTCAATCGCCATCTCTCAGAAGCTATGGAATTGGATCTCGACATCCGCAGCTTCGGCGAAGTTAGCTTGATCGAGCACATCGTGCTGGAACACGAAGATCTGAAAGCGGTAAATACAAAAGCTAACCCACAACATGTTAAGCCACATCATGGCGGTTTATCCGTTTTAGACAATGGACACGTCAAAAGCAACCTTGCCAAAGCATCTTGGAATGTTATTCGCCTTCAGACCAAACAAGGATAAGCTATTGATAGACACCATAAACGAGGGATTCCCATTTACCATGTATGTGGTGGGGGATCCCTCGTTTTCATCTTATGTGCGCCATTGACCGCCTCTCAGGTTAGGGCATACAATTAAGAGGAATCCCCTTTGAGAGGAACTTCTATCATGCAAAATAAAGTTGTCTGGGTGCTTACAGCCATTCTCGGCTTAGCGAGCTGTATCGCGTTTCCCTTACTTATCATGAAGACTGATGGCAATTCGTACGAGCAAAGTTCGCTTGATGCAATTGCCAAGCTGGATAATCCGCCTGCCGCTGTCCCTTCTTCAAGACCTAAGCAGCCAGATATCTTAACGTATTGGGTTAACCAAGAGAAGAAATCCGAGCAAGCAGGACTTACAGAGTCAGCAGCAGCCTATCGCAACAGGATCGATCTATACGCGGCTGGACTTCCAACGCTACCTTTATTTACGCCTAATAAGCCTAATATCCAGACACCCTCAACCAATATGGAACTCTATCTCCGCGTTCCTATATCCGTTCAACCCCTTAAACCAACTGAATTTGCTATCCCCGCAACTTCCGCGCTAGCCAAACATGAGCCTGCATCGGGGGTTTATATCGGCATGCTCGGGGCAGATCGCAGAGTCGGCTACGATGTTACAAAGATTGAAGACGTCTACGGCCGCAAGCACGCGCTGTATTTGTCTTATGTTGGGTGGCGCAAGGTGCAGACCGATACCAACACTTATTTCCCCGCGCGTACTGCCGAAAGAGTGAAGGAACTTGACGGCGCACTCCAGATTGGATGGGAGCCGCGTTTCGGCTTAAACGATGTGCAGGATGATGAATATGTTCGTCGTTTCGCACGCGAAGCCAAAGCCTCCGGCATCCCCATTTTCCTGCGTTATGCTTCAGAGATGAACGGAGCTTGGGTGCCATGGCATGGAGAGCCCCAACTATATATTGAGAAGTTCCGTCTTATTCACGATATTATGGCCGAAGAAGCGCCTAATGTCGCCATGGTGTGGTCACCTAACTTCTGGCCGCCTGATACGATCGATAGCTACTATCCAGGTGACGCCTACGTGGATTGGGTTGGTTTCTCGTTATATAGCACCCCTTATTCAGCAGAAAAAGAGCAGCTAAAGGGTACCATGATCGATACCTTCGCTCCTCTCTATAAACGATATAGCCATAAACCTATTATGATTTCTGAAGGTGCTGTTGCTCATACGTATTTGCCGACTAACCAAGCTTATTGGAGTTGGGCAGAAAGCCAATTGGGTTACATGTATGGTCTACTTCCGCGATTATTTCCTCAAGTTAAAGCCATCACCTACTTTAATTTCAGCAAAGCTCAGGCGATTCGAACGAACGGGAATTATGTCTACGACATCGGGGAAAATCCATTTATGGACGGCTATTATCAACGGCTGATCGCATCCGATTGGTTTCTAAGTAAGGTAGAGCCAGGGGTAGATCCCATTCAATACCGCTATACACCAGTCTTAGACCGTTCTCTTCCTACGGGTCAACAGACCGTCCTTGTCTATCCCAAGCTTACGAATGAAGAGGGTAAACCACCTTTTGCAATCGCTATTTACCAAGGCACTCAATTCCTTGGCGTCAGTTATGAAGCTCCATGGGAAATTGACATTCAAGTGCAATCAGAATCGGCATCAGAACCTTGGTATGTGGTAGCTTACAATGACCAAATGGAAGTGACTGCTGTCCATACAATCGTTGGGCCTGTCACGGGTGCAAATTCCGTTACACCTTAGCTTCCAAAGTGATAGGATGGAATAATGCGAATATCTTTATCCAAATTAGCAAGCATCATGAAATTACGATTGAATGTAAAAATGCGTTTCACCTGGTAGTACGACATGGTCACAGCCGTAAGGGCTTCGCTAAGCGAGAAGCGGAGCTCTGGCCTGTCCATTAACAATCTGCGCGATTCCCCCTCAAATTCAGGGCCGCTTGAGATAACCGCCAATTTACCTTTACTTACTGCTTTTTCAATCGCCTTCAGAAAATATTCTGCCTGCTCATAGCTGTATTCATTACGAAGCCATTCGTGGAGATCGAATACGATGGAATTCGTCGTTATGTAATTACGTTCAAGATCATGCAAATCTAGAAACATGGAACGTGCTTTGATATATCTTGGGTCCTCAGGATTCATTAAAGCGGCTAGAGCTGTTTCATCTAGAAAAATGGCATCCTGAATATGCAATTGATTATCCATAGATCAGACCTCCTTAATCCTCTTGTTTGCAAATGCCATCTAAATACAGCAGCGGATTTGCTTCTTTTTGATCCACAGAGATGGGAGTTAATTCGTATGAGGCGCTTGCCAGATATTGAGCAATAAGTCCATTGACGATTGCTTGTACGGTCGTATGCTGCAGATCGGCAATTTCTTTCAGCTGATCAACATGTCGTGGGTCGAGATCTATCATGTCTTCATCTTGTTCCACATTTCTTGAAGAAATGAACTCGGATGCGGTAGACTTCGCTTTTTCGAATTGATTATGAATGAAGCGTTTGTAATTGTTCGCCATCGTGATTCACTCCTTATGCAATAACTTGTATACAATTCGTCGAATTTCGTCGATTTCAGGGGGTGCTTAAGTAGTCAATAATGAGCCACACTTCTCCCTGATAGTTGAAAAAGGCAACTAAACCACGAGGTCCGCTGCCTTCACACATGCTTCTATTTAGTTAAGACGAATGCCAAAATATGTGAATAAAGCTTCTTTATACGCTTCATCTGTCTGTGGGGTATAGGTTTTTAAGTCAGTAGCACTGAAAATACGGAACTCCTTGTCAGCAAGCGTATGTCTTCCCTCTGACGTGCGTATCGCAACGATCGGATACTTGTTGAAAATCGAATCTGGGGCTTTTTCACACCAGAAACTGGCGAATAGGTAGTCTTTCGGCAGTTGAGGCTCCTCTGTGAAAGAGTAGATGCGATGCCATGCTTCCTTTTTCTGTTCGCAAAGCACCCAGCCATCCTGGGGATCTCTCTCAAGGCGGTAGCTCTCATCGCCTTGCTGCTGGACAAGGTCTTCGATGAAAGAAAGAGGTCTGCGGGGGACGATCCCGCCAACTCCAACATCGCAGAGGTAGTGGGCGCCTTCGGCTTCTACCTTCAAGACATGATGACGCCTTTTGGGCGGTAAATTCGGCTCATCACGCCAAAATCTGGCGACCAAATCCGTCACCGTATAGCCAATTTCACGAAGGAGCCAACCGAATAGGGCATTCGTTTCAAAACAATACCCCCCACGCTGGCGTATAACAATCTTCTGATACAGTTCCTGCGGATCAAGAGATAACGCTCTCCCTTCGAGAATATCCAAATTCTCATAGGGAACCGTATGCAGGTGTCGTTCCTGCAGGTCAGCTAATGTCTTTGCACTGCCATCGAGCGAACCACTAAAACCGATGCGATCCAGATACATCTCAATTTGACTGTTTGTATTCATCAGGGGAAGACACCTTCCTTATAGGTGAGTTAATCGTTACTATGTAAAGGATTACTATTACCCTTGCATGTGAATTCGGCTGGAAATCTCTTGCGCGTCCAGTTCACGCATCGAGAGCTTAGCTCCGATGGATCGGAAGCTGCCGATCACGTCCTCATAGCCGCGCTCAATGTGCTCGACGCCTGTTATACACGTGCTGCCCTCAGCCGTGAAACCGGCCATCAACAGACAAATGCCTGCACGAACATCTGTCGCATGCACCCAACCACCTCGCAAGGGGAGTCCGCCGCGAATAAACGCAGATTCTTGGCGAAGCTCTATTTCCGCACCTAGTCGTCTTAACTGTGGAACATGAGCGAACCTTTTCGGATAAACACGGTCGGTAACGATGCTCTTGCCCTCAGCCTGTAAGAGAAGCGCAGTCATAGGTTGCTGTAAATCCGTGGCAAAGCTTGGATACATGCCTGCGCGAATCCGCGTTGCTTTGAGAGCACCAGTCCCATAAGCAGTAATACTGTTTTCTCCGCATTCCACATGCAGTCCGATTTCCTCTAGCTTAGCTAGACAGGAGCCAAGATGCTCTGGAATGACATCCTTAACGGTAACTTGTCCCCCATTGAGCCCCGCCGCCATCAGGAAAGCTCCAGCGATCAACCTGTCTGGAATTACCGTGTGGATGCCCCCATTCAAGTAAGGGACACCTTCAATACGAATACGATCCGTGCCGGCTCCATAAATTCGTGCCCCTAGTTGATTCAGGAATCTTGCGGTATCGCATACCTCCGGATCCACAGCCGCGTTGTGCAACTGAGTCCGTCCTTTTGCCAACACAGCCATCATCATCGCATTCATCGTCGCCCCAGAGGTAAGGGTATCGAAATAAATGTCTGCCCCCTTCAACTCTGCCGCTTCGACCTCGTAATAATCCTTGTAGAGCCGCACCTGAGCTCCAAGCGCCTGGAACACCTTGATATGCTGATCCATCGGTCTTGAAACAAAATCGTCACCACCAGGCAATCCGATTGTGACTTTGCCGAATTTGGACAGTAAAGCACCTACAAAATAATAAGAAGCTCGGTAGCTCGATGCTTTGCCCGGATCAATGACTGAGCTGTGAATCCAGCGTGGATCAATGATGACTTGTCCGGCATTCTGTGTGAGTTTAAGGCCGATTTCTCGGCCAATTTCCGTAATAAGACGGACATCATCGATATGTGGAATACCCTCTAACGTTACGATATTATCCGCCAGACAAGCAGCTGCGAGTATGGCAAGAGAGCTATTTTTTGCTCCTGGTATGTGTACGGTTCCGTTCAGTGGGCCTGAGTACTCCGCTTGTATATACTTCATGAAGGTATCCCAACTTTCGTTATGACGATTTCAATTCGGATTCGAGCATATAACCGCCGCCGCGTACGGCACTAATGAGAAAGGTGTCTTTTCCGTATTTTTTGCGCACTCGATAGACCAGTGCATTTAGTTCGTCGAGCGTCACATCCGAGTAGCCTTCTGCTCCCGGTGATCGCTCTGGCCATACCTTGGATTTAATTTCCTCAAAAAGAACGAGTCGGTTTGTATGCTCATGCAGCACACGGATCAATAGATATTCTTTCTCCGACATAGGGATTCGCCTGCCCTCCACCACACACTCCCTTTTCTCCCAACTAATTTCTAAAGGGAGTTTGGGGATTTCTAGCTGCATGGTGATGCTGAGCGGTTCAATTTCAAGGGTTTGCTCGGCAAACATATATGAGAAATGGATGACGGTCATCCCTTTGGCAAGCCTAATAATATCAAAATTGTTCAACTGATACGGCGTGTGCGGTGTTAACAATACGCCGTTAAGTTCAGTGCCGTGGCGACTTCCTAAATCATAGAGCACCGCCTTGTCTTGCTCCTTGCGGATGATGATGTGCTTTCGGGAAATAAAAGCGTTCGTAAAAGCCAAATCCGGAGTTAACTCATTGGATACACGGCCGACATTTGTTTCTTCCTGGTTTAAATTCACGCAAGTGCCCGCTCGATAAGGCTCACCGCGCACGACATATAAGCATGCAAAGTTTTCCAGTTGTGTCCCCTCCGTTTGCTCATGCAGCTTACCTCACATCTTGGGAAATAACCCCATCACTTATCGTACCTCAAACTGTAGGTGAATAAAACCCCTACTCACTGACGGATCGCTCATTTTTTAGTAACATTTCCGTTAACCCTCTACCTCATATAAATTCGGATCCAGTGACTGGATAAATGGTGTCCCTTCCCCTGTTGTATAGAGCAGGAGCCGGTGCATCGCGCGCGTGCATGCGGTATAAAATAGCTTACGTTCGCTCTCTCGATTATACACTTGTGATGAGGCATCATAAATCAATACAGCGTCGAACTCGACTCCTTTGGCTAGATAGGCAGGAATGACCATCGTCCCTTTCTCAAAAGTCAACGTATCCTTCGTAATGAGTCTCAGCGTCTCAGAGCCCCGAGACATCAACACTTCATAAGCCTCACGGCTCTCCTCTGCAGTCTTCGTAATAACGGCAATTGATTCAAACCCCTCTGCCCTCAGTTCAGCGAGATGCTCTATCATTCGTTCAGCTCTCTCTGCACTGCCGCTAACCTTAATGAGGTTGGGCTTCTGGTCACTCCGCTCAAAAGGTACGATTTCTTCGCTAGGCAACAACGCCTTCGTAAACTCCACAATCTCACGGGTGGAGCGGTAGCTTCGAACAAGTCGAATCAGGTTCGTTTCATCTTGGCCATATAGCTTAATCAGTGGCGAATTCACCTCAGACAGATTGGTTGCTTGCGGGAAGATCGCTTGACTGAAATCTCCGAGCACGGTCATGCTGGCGCGGGGAAATAGCTGCTTAAGGAAATAGAATTGGAAGGGTGAATAATCCTGTCCTTCATCGACAAAGAGATGCCGCACATTCGTGTTCCTCCGAGTTCCCTCTACGCATTCTTTCAAGCACAAGAACGGCGCCGCATCCTCATAAAACAGTTCGAGCCTACTCAGCTTTTCCTTCGTTTGCTTGCAAATTTCCGTCCACTGTTCGGGCACCATAGTCTCGTTCGTCATGTTCCGATAAGCTGCCTCATCGCTGAACAACTGATCGTACAACCCGATGATATCTATAAACTTAAATCGTTTTACGTCATTTCTCAATTGCTTATAATGCCCACTCACGATCATCTTCCGAAGCAGCTCTTCGATTTCCTGCATGGCAAAGTCAACATTATGCTCTTCGTCTTGCTCCTTGCCAAGAAACTGTCCATAATCATCCAGAAGCTGCTCATTCATATGAAGGACTACCTCTTCTTCTTGCTGATACTTCTTGAGCAACTCTCTGTAGGCTTCGGCATATTGCTCGTTGTCGAGGTAATCGAGTTCATCTTGAACCCAATGCGCTTTTTGTTCTTTACGCTCGAGCGTTGTCAGCCTTTTCAGGATCCATTCCTGTAAAAGAGCGACTCGATTAGCCAGACGGATGGTATTGTCATAGCTATAAAATTGCAACTGGATCTCCTCCGCGGTAATTAATTCACGATCCTGGAAATGGATGCCGCGGAATAACATGCCTTCTTTCCCCAGCCATACCGCGTATTGCTGCAGGGCATGGAGAAAAACCTCAGATGCTTTATAGTGAATCCCACTTCGTCGTGCTTCACACTCGGGAGAAGATGATGATGTCAGTATATATTCAATCTGATCGAACGGGCTCTCTAGCTGTAACGTGGATCCAAGCCAATACACGAGATATTCTTGAATAGTCGTCTGCTGCATATTCTCCTCACCGAGCTCGGGAAGAACCGTTGATACATAACTGTTGAACATTGGATTCGGGGAAAAAAGTACAATTTGGTCCGCTTTAAGTTTATCGCGGTGCTTATATAATAAGTAGGCTGCACGTTGCAAAGCGGCTGACGTCTTGCCACTGCCGGCGGCTCCTTGCACAATGAGCATTCGAGTCTTATCGTTGCGAATGATGGCATTTTGCTCCTTTTGAATGGTCGCCACAATGCTCTTCATTTGTGAATTTGCACCTTGGGCAAGCACTTCCTGGAGCAATTCATCGCCAATGGTAACACTCGTGTCGAACACACGCTTTAACTGACCATCGCCGATGTGATATTGCCGTTTCAGCGTCATTTCTCCCTCAACGCGTCCCCCTGGCGTTTCATAAGCCGAAGCTCCTGGGGAATAGTCGTAGTACATACTTGCAATCGGTGTTCGCCAGTCATACACTAGGAAGCTTAAACCGTCCACATCAACGAAAGACGAAACGCCAATATAAATGTGCTCGCTGAAGCTAATACCATCTTCTTGAAAATCAATCCGCCCAAAATAAGGCGACGGCAGTAAACGCTTCATACTCTTCAACCGTTGCATCCGCTGCTGGTGACTGCGCTCCCGTTCCGATAACAACGCTTCTTGCTGTCTAATACTATAAAATGCCTCTTCGAAATCTTCATGCGTGCTCGTGTTGATCGACACTTCTTCCCAAAACCGCTTGCGGAAGTCCGTTACCTGATCCCGCAACCCGACTACCTCTGGTTCAATTTCGACAATTGCAGATCGTAATTTTTCAGTAACCATATCTAAACGCTCTTGTTCTTGCTGCCATTCGTTCACCTTGATCATCTTCACGAACACGCTCCTTTTGGGTCTTGTGTGAAAAAAACAAAATAATGTTTGACAACCAGCCGTTCTTCATGCTAAAATTTAATTAAAGATAAAATGTAATAACTATGTCTTACATTTAAATCAACAGACAATAGTCTTTGTATTCTAACATAAAGCTTCCTTGTGTGTAAATACATATTTAGTAAGAAGAACCGGCATTTCTGCCGGTTCTTCTTTTTTTCCACCTAACTCCTTTGTTCATCCACGCCTATAATTTGATTGAAATGAACTTCAGCTCCGTCAATTCCTCAACCGCATATCGGATACCTTCCCGTCCGAATCCACTTTCCTTCACACCGCCATAAGGCATGTTATCCACACGGAATGTAGGGAAATCATTAATCATGACGCCGCCTACTTCCAACTGCTCAGCAGCACGCATCGCGGCACGGATGTCATTCGTATAGATGCCAGCTTGTAGTCCATAGCGAGAATGATTTACATCCTTTATGGCTTGATCCAGCGAGGTGAAAGAGGAAACCGTAACAATTGGTCCGAACACCTCTTCACAGGAAATAGGTTCATCAGCAGCTACATGCGTCAAAATGGTCGGTGGATATAGCCGAGAATTCAACTCTTTGCCGCCGGTGATCACAACGGCTCCTTTGGAGACTGCACTGTCTACCCAATTCTGCATCCGACGGACTTCTTTCTCACTAATCAGCGCCGATACATCCGTTGACTCTTCCAGCGGGTCACCAATTACCAATTTCTCCACTTGCGCTTTGAATCTATTCATAAAATCATCATGATGCTGCTCATGGACAAAAATCCGTTGAATGGAAATACATACTTGACCACTATATGAAAATGCACCGAGCACACAGCGACTGATTAACTCATCTGTAATCTCGTAGGCTTTGTCTATCAGTAAAGCTGAATTCGAACCTAACTCTAAGGTAACTCGCTTTAAACCGGCTTTGTTTTTCATAGCAATCCCGACGGCAGGACTACCTGTGAAGGTAACAGCCTTCACCCGTGGATCGCTCACGAGCTTCTCTCCCACAACCGCACCAGGTCCAGGTATAACATTCAGTGCCCCCTTCGGAAGTCCCGCTTCTTGGAAAATCTCAGCAAGTATCAAGGAAGAGAGTGGCGTTTGCCCTGCGGGTTTGAGTACTATCGTGTTCCCCGCCGCAATCGCAGGGCCGACTTTATGCGCTACCAAATTAAAGGGGAAGTTAAATGGCGTTATCGCCGCGATCACACCCAGCGGTTTGCGCAGCGTAAAGGCTATGCGTCCCTCTCCGCCAGGAGCTGCATCCAGAGGTACCGTTTCACCATGGATTCGACTTGCTTCCATCGCCGCGAATTTATACGTTTGAATCGTCCGAGCGAGTTCGCCTCGTGCGGTCTTGAGCGGCTTAGCTGCTTCCATAGCCACAAGATGGGAGAGCTCCTCTTTCCGTTTTTCTATTATTTCAGCGACTTTATTCAAAATAGTCGTACGTTCGTGCGCAGGCATCTGGGCCATGACCGGTGCAGCTGCTTGCGCAGCTTGGATGGCTTCATCCGTTTCTGCTTCATTCGCATACCCCACGTCTGCAATCCATTCACCTGAAAAAGGTGAGTAAAGTGCTTCATAACGAGCAGCTTCTTTCCATTGTCCGTTAATAAACAAATGCCTTATCATCTGCACTCCTACTTTCTATCTTGGGCATATTGGTCACGAATAACATGTTGGATGATATCAAGGCCTTCAGCAAGTTCTTCATCCGTAATTACGAGTGGAGTCAGAAAACGAATCACATTACTGTGCACCCCAGCGCTTAATAGGATGACCCCTGCTTCATAGCAGCCTTTTTGAATCGCAGCTGTATTCGCTTTATCAGGTTCTTTCGTATCGGGATGTACGAATTCGATTGCACACATCGCACCTAATCCTCGCACCTCGGCAATATGCGGGATTTTCTTCTGTAAGTCCGTAAAGAATCCACGGATCGTCTCACCGATAACACGTGATCGTTCTACGAGATTCTCGCGTTCCATCTTCTCGATAACCGCCAAAGCCGCCACACATCCCAGTGGACTTCCACCATAGGTCCCACCGATTTCGCCAGGTGCAGGTGCATCCATAATCTCCGAACGTCCCGTAACTGCCGATATCGGCAAGCCTGCCGCAATGGATTTGGACATCGTCATCAAATCGGGCTCAATCCCAAAATGTGTCGAAGCGAACATTTCTCCCGTACGTCCGAAACCTGTTTGAATTTCATCGGCAATAAACAGAATTTGTTTACTTTTGCAAATCTCATATATACCTTGAACAAATTCCTTTGGAGGAACGATGAAGCCACCTTCACCTTGGATCGGCTCCATGATGACCGCTGCTAACTCCTCCGGTGCAACCTCGGTAAGGAGGAAATCCTGAAATTGCTGAACACAATAAAGCGCATAATCTGTCTCCGACATGCTTGGCGGACGATTCAACGGATATGGAAATTGTGCTTTGTAGGTGGCCGGAGCAAACGGACCCATCTGGAACTTATAGGGTCTGACCTTGCTTGTAAGCGACATGCCTAAGAGTGTCCGACCATGAAATCCTCGCGAAAAGGAGACGATACCTGATTTCCCTGTAAATTTCCTAGCAATTTTCACTGCATTTTCAACCGCTTCCGCACCGCTATTCAGAAAGATCGTTTTCTTTGGAAAGCTGCCAGGCGTAATTTGTGCCAATTTCTCAGCTAGCTGTAGATAGGGTTCATACATAGCGACATGAAAGCAAGGATGAATATATTTTTCAAGCTGCTCTTGCACAGCTTTGACAACTTCAGGCGGGCAATGGCCCACATTCAGCGTTCCGATGGCACCGGCAAAGTCAATGAACACATTACCATCCACATCATAAATCAATGCCCCTTCTGCCTTTTCAACAAAAATGGGTGTATTGTTGCCAACACCTCTGGGTACGAATGCTTGTCTTTTATCCATGAGTTCTTGGGTGCGGCCGCCCTGTAACTTGGAGGGTACTGAAGCAAATTTACGTGCGATTTGCATGTTCATCTTCCCCTTTAATTTTAATTTTTCATATTTGTAGAATAATTACCACTACTTTCTCCTTCATTTTATGACGGCAACGGATTACAAATTCAGAATATAACGCAAAAAAGCCCTATAGAGGGCCACAACCTCCTTACGAATGCGATTCACTCGTCCTCTAACGACGATTTCTATATTGCTTTGGCGTTACCCCCGCGTGTTTCTTGAAAACCTTAACGAAATGGGCTTGATCATAGAAGGTGAGTCTCGCAGCGATCATGGAAATCGTGTCATTGGAATGGTCGAGCAGCTTCTTTGCCTCCTCAACACGTTCCCATTGGATGTAATTTGTCAGCGTTAATCCAGTTTCCTTTTTGAACAATTGGGACAAATAGCTCGTGTTAAGCCCCGACACAACCGAAAGCTGTTGCAACTTAATTTCTTCGAATAGATGGAAGGCAATGACAGCGACTTTTATACGCAAGTGTTAAATTTATGCCGGGTACGCGTTGTAGTTAAATAAATTTTGTAGGGAACCACTGAAAGTGCGAGCGTAAATGGTCAAAGTTGCAATAAGGCATCAATTTCAGAGGAAAACGGCCACTCCTCGATAAATAAATGCGAATGAGCATCTTTCAGGACCCATAAAGTGCCAAAACTAACATTGAAGGCAGAAATGGTTGCACTTTCGCATCAATTTTAGATTAAGTGCTACGTTGGATATAAAATGATGCTCATTTGCATTTATGAACTTGTGCAGACTTGTCTCTTGCATGCTACACAACCATATTCCCTGCATGAACGCAAAAAAGGGTCCCCCGCCACAACCATGGCTAGTGGGACCCTTCCTCTTTTACAAACAAGCCAGTTGGTACATCTCTTCATTGGTTAACGCTTTGTTATAAATAGCTAATCCACCGATGCTGCCGACAAAGAAATTACCGATCTCCTGAGAACGATCCACTGCGCCAACGGTAAAATCAGCACCGTCCTGCCCGCCATCGAAAAGGCCGCCAGGGTAATAATAAGGATTACGGATCGGGCGTTCATCTAGTATCCCGTTTACATAGGACCGCACATACTGGCTGTCGTAAGTAAAAGCAACAAAATGCCACTCCTCAAGAGGAATCTCCGTTTTACCGATTGATGAATCCATGCACCAGCGATAGCCAGGTGTCGGACCGCCTACGGACGATACATGGCCGCACACCTGTTGGCTGCTCTCCCAAATCGATAAATTCAGGAATAGCCCGTACTGGCGTTTCTTATTCGTTTCATTCCAAATGCCAGCAATGAATTCGCATTCATTATTGGATTTCTTTCTGCGTTTAACCCAAGCCGCTACCGTCACCTTAGCGTTCTCACCATGCATGTTCAGATCTTGGAGGTGTTCACGGGGGATTCGAAACCATTTCCCTTCCTCCAGCAGTGCGCTGAATGGACCGAATACGCCTTCATCGTCTCGTTCTACCGGCCCTCCACCTTCCTCCAGGGCATATGGCTGTCTTCCCATCGAGTGGCGTGCTTGCCCAGGCCCTTCTTGAAAGTCCCAAAAACTCACTAAATCCGGATGGTTGAGGATGATTGCAATATCCTTCTTCATGTATGAAGCCTCCAAAGTTTCTTATTTCTTTTTGGTAAACCATTCGTTCATCGCATCGATGGCAGCTTTGCCGCCCTTGGCGTTGAATTCCTGTACGAACTTATCAAACTCGCCAAGATCGCGTTTACCCATAATAAATTTCAACGCATTTTCTTCTGTATAGTTGCGCAGTTCTGTAAATTTGGTGTCGTACGCCTCAATCGAAGGTGCGTAGGAGGTTTCTTCTCGATTCTGCTTAAATTTCAGCAGGGGCTCGTAATACGGAAGGAATCCTTTTACCTTCAAACGTGCATTGAAGCTCGGGTCGCTGTCACCAAAGAAGTAGAGTGTCCGCCATGGAATATTGTTGCTCTGTTCCGGTGTCTGCACGATTTGCCCGTTCTCTACCTTGTAATCCTGACCTTCAATTCCGTAAGTCAAAAATTTGTCCGTATCTGCATTCATGATGTAATTGATGAAGGCAGCTGCGCCTTCCTTGTTCTTAGCTTGCTTCGGAATAACGATGTAGTTGCCTGGAATACCTTCTTCTTGGAAGCCTGCTGCTCCGTTCTTGCCGCTAACAGGTGCAATATACTGCAAGGTTCCTCCGGTCTTTTTATCCTTGATGGATGTATCGATCGTCAGCGCATCACCCCAATACACAGTGCCGAAAGCGGCAGAGCCGTTGATCATCTTATCCTTTATGTCTTTATTGATGGCAAATTCTTGGTCGATTAATCCTTCGGAATACCACTTCTTCATGGTCGTGAGGTATTCTTTATATTCCGGTTGCAGCCATGAGAATTCTAACTTGCCGTTTTTAGTTACCGTCGAGTTACCTACCCCAAATGCAGATGCGTAAGGCAGGAAGGACGCCATAAACGCACCCGGATTTCCAGCGGCACCTGTGAGAGGCGCCATATTCTTTTTCTCTTTGATTGTTTTAAGCGTCGTATACATCTCGTCCATCGTCGTCGGTTCTTTCAGACTGAGCTCCTTCAGTATGTCGGAGCGCTCCAGAAGGCCGTTGCCAACTTTTTGTGCAACGCGTACTGGAATACCGTACATTTTGCCATCCAGCTTGGAGGCGTCGAGAATTTCTTTGGGGAGAAATGCAGCTAGATTGGGAATATTTGTTTTGACCAGCTCGTCAAGTGGCTCGAATGCCCCCTGCTGCGCCAGTTTAAAGTAGTCGGATTTGCCAGGGATCCACATAATATCTGGTACATCACCTGAAGCCAAAATGATCGATATCTTCTGGTTGGGATTATCCTTAGGCAGCGACTCGAATTTCACGTTATATCCGGATTTCTCCTTCAGAACATTCACCAACTTATTATCGTTAATGGTGTCGCTGCCCTTGTATTGTTCCATGGCAGGATGATACATACGCATCACTTTCAATTCCTTGTTTTTGACCGTTCCACTTGAACTTGTCGACCCTGCGTTTGTGCTGGCAGGAGCAGCATTGTTACTGCTGCACCCTACAACAAGCCCAACCAGCAGGACAGCAGACATGCTCACAAGCGCTGTTTTTTGAATTTTCATCGAATAAAACCTCCCCTAAAGTGTTTATATATGAAATAACGGGCGTGCTAGCAGGTTGGCCATTACCCTTTGACTGCGCCCAACATAACCCCTTTGACGAAATATCGTTGAATAAACGGATACACAAACAGAATCGGAACTACCGCACACAGAATGGCCGCCGCCCGTATCGTTTCCGGGGTGACTTCGCGGAATACATCATTCACAACCAGATCAGCTGACTTCTCATCGGTTACGAGTTGAAGAAGAAACATTTGAAGCGGCATCAACTGCCGGTCGGTGATGTACATCATGGCTTGGAAGAAAGCATTCCAGTAGCCAACTGCGTAGAACATGCCGACGGTAGCCAGTGCAGGTACGGATAACGGCAGGTAGATCGAGGTCAGAATCCGCAAGTTTGAGGCACCGTCCATTCGGGCAGATTCCTCCAACGAGTCTGGTACGCCCATGAAGAAGTTGCGGATCAAAATCATATTAAACGGTGCGAGCGCAGTTGGTAAAATGAGCGACCATAGGGAGTTGAGCAGCCCAACTTGCTTCACCACGAGGTACGTCGGAATCAGCCCACCATTGAAGAACATGGTGATGACGAACAGTAACATCATAAAGCGAGTGTACGGTAATCCTTTACGGGAAAGCGGATAAGCTGCAAGCACCGTTAGCGCCATGCTGATTATCGTCCCTACGATGGCAATAAACACCGAGTTGCCGAACGAATAGTAAAATTGCTTATTTGAAAGCACGTATTCAAAGGAAATCGTCGTTATACCCTTAGGCCATAACAGGATGTCCTTGGCTAGCACATGGGCTTCACTGCTGAATGCTTTGGCTGCCACGTGGATGAACGGCAGAATCATCGACAGTGAGATGACGGAAAGTATGAACACGTTAAAATAACCAAATACGGTTTCTCCTCTAGTACGAATCACACAGGCACCACCTCTCTAGGTTAGTAAATTCCTTCCTCACCCATTCGCCGGGCAAGCGTATTAGCAATAACTAACAGCACGCAACCGATGACTGATTTAAACAACCCAGCCGCCGTAGTCAGTCCGAACTGCATGGTCCCTAATCCCACTCGGAATACATACGTATCGATAATATCACCGACATCGTATACGGTCGGGTTGTACATCACAAGCACCTGCTCGAATCCAGCA
This sequence comes from Paenibacillus sp. LjRoot56, assembly GCF_964253335.1. Taxonomy (NCBI): domain Bacteria; kingdom Bacillati; phylum Bacillota; class Bacilli; order Caryophanales; family Paenibacillaceae; genus Paenibacillus; species Paenibacillus sp. LjRoot56. The sequence continues at coordinate 2,563,548 of NZ_CAXURV020000001.1, read as the reverse complement.
TCAAGTAAATGACCAATTCGCAGTAGAAGCAGAATTATAATCGTTGAGCGGATGCTCGGCAGGGAGATGTGCCAGATTTGTCGGAGCCGTCCAGCCCCGTCCACTGTGGCTGCCTGGAACAATTCCTCATTGATGCTGAGCAATGCCGCTAGGTAAATGATAGCGCCCCAGCCGGCTTCCTTCCATACATCGGTGTACACGAGAATCCAGCGGAACAACTTCTCGCTAGTTAAGAAGAAGATCGGCTCTCCGCCAAATGCTTGAATCGCTTTATTCACAATACCGCTGCTCGGTGACAGCAAGTCGACAGCGATTCCGCCGATAACGACCCACGAAATGAAATGCGGCAGGTACGTAAATGTCTGTACCCAGCGCTTGAATTTCACCAAACGAAGCTCATTGAGCAGTAGTGCGAGCAAAATCGGAGCCGGGAACCCGACAACCAACTTCATCAGGCTGATAACTAGCGTGTTTATGACCACTCTTGGGAACTCATCGAACATGAACAATTCACGAAAGTACTGAAGACCAACCCATTTACTTGCAAATACCCCTTGCATAATGTTGTAGTCCTTAAAGGCAATCACGACTCCGTACATCGGTCCATATTTGAACACTAGCAGGAATACCAGCGCTGGCAGAACCATCAAATAAAGATCCCAATACTTAAGCAGCGGATGGCGATTGGCTCGCTTGCTTGTCAGCACATGGGATGCTGTGGCAGGGACTGAGGCTTTCATATTTTGGATCTCTCCTCTCCGAGATGCTGGATTTGAACTTCTGTGCCCTCATTATATCTGTTGTTGATTTGAAAGCGTATACCAATCCTTTTACTTTCATTGCAACTATTTTTACTTCCTTCACGAAAAAAAAGCCAATCGAAAGATTGGCCATTATTTGTTAACCTCGCTCGGTTTAACGCCCCAGAACTTCTGAAAGCTTTTGGAGAAATAGTTCATATGACGGTAACCAACCTGTTCCGTGGCGTCAGATACCTTGACTCCTGTGCTCAATAACTCCTTGGCCCGCTCCATCCGAAGCCGCAGCACATAACTGGAGAACGATTCCCCAATCGTTTCTTTGAAAATTCGGCTTAAGTACGAATAATTGATGTACATGCTTTCCGCTGCAAAATGTAAACTTAGCTCTTCCTTATGCAAATGCTCTTGAATAAACCGCATAACCTCATGTGCGGTCCGCTGAGAGCTGGACTGCCTTCTCTGTGCGATGGCCAAACTAATTCGCCCAGCCATCCGATTCAACCAGCCTTCGATCTGTTCCCGGGTAAGCAAAGACGTGTACGACTCGAAGTCCTCGTAATCGCTCTTCAACGTACCACGCAGCGTCCAGCCTTGCGCATGCACAATCCGTGCAAGTAAGCAAGCCATCCGAAACAAGACCTCTCGTGCTTCCACCACGGGTATACCGCTGGCGAACCCCGTCTCCATAATACGACGGACGAGTTCCTCTCTTCGCTCTTCCTGGCTGCCCGCTTCGATCACCGCCTCAAACTCACGTTCGATCTCTTGTAGCGCATCCCAAGAATCCTCTTCGGGCGTATCGTCACGATATGGAATCGCAACGCCGTTGCCGAGAATAATTCTCTCCTGCAGGGCAAGACGGCACATCTTGTAAGCACGGGGCAGCAAGGAACTCTCAGCCACCGGCGTACCTATGCCCGCACTTGCAGTCAGCTTCAGTGTGTCCTTAACCGTCTCCAGCAGCGCAAGAATCTGCCCATTCACTAGCCCTTTCATCACCTCGTCACCTACGTCCGTAGAAGCGAAGAAAATAGCTGCTGTCAAGCTATCATCATCCTGCACAACAACGCAATTCTCATTCTCCAGCACATCCCGGGCAATCGTAAACAGTGAAAACTGCACCAACTGTCGATCCTTCACCTCAAACCGCTCGTTTCCTTCAGGTATTGGATCCATATCTAGAATAATGGGCAATGCCTTTCGGTTCTCTAATCGAATGGCAAGGTCATGTCCTCTCCGATCGATTTCCCAGGCAGAATACCGGCCATTCAACCAATTTTTATAAAATAGTTCCTTCAGATGGGGCAGATGTTCGTTCCACCTCATTTCCAGCAGGGTCGTATTATGCTTTTCGTTTAACTCTTTTTCCCGCAGTACTTTCGCTTCCAGCACTGCCGCCACAATCTGCTCATTCTCAGCTGGCTTAATTAAATATTTGAATACGCCTTGCTCAATGCTCTCCCGAGCGTAGTCAAAATCGTCGTGCCCGGTCAAAATCAGCAGCTTAATATGAGGGTATTGCCGTTTGACCATTCTCGCCAGTTCCAGACCATCCATTTCCGGCATCCGAATGTCCGTCAGCACAATATCGATATGATCATTCTGAAGCACGGACATCGCTTCTTTGCCCGTTGACACGGCAGCCGCCAGTTCAATCTGCACCTCAGTCCACTCGATCCCCTCCGCGAGTCTCTCCCGGACATAAAGTTCATCTTCCACAATTAACAATTTCATCGCGCTTCGTCCTTCCCTAATGGAATTGTAATCGTAACCCGAGTTCCCTCATTTTCCACGCTGTGTACGTGCAGATCTGCCTGTTCGCCGTAGTACAGTTTGAGTCGTGACTTTACATTTTTCAGTCCAAAATACATATCAGGCGGACTGCTCTTCGAAATCCGGTACGAATGGCTAGTAATCGCGCTTAGCTCGCTGCTAAGGTGCTTCATTTTCTCCGACGGAATCCCCATTCCTGTGTCCTCCACCTGTATCAATAAGGTATCGCCCGCCAGATGGGAGCTAATCCGCAGTTCCCCACCACTGGAGTTTCGTTCCAGCCCGTGGATGATCGCGTTCTCCACAACAGGCTGCAGGAGCAGCTTCAGGATTTGAATCGATTTGGTTGATTCCTCCAGCGTAATCTGAACTGTAAAATGATCCGTACGGATCTGCTGTACCCGGATATAGTACATCAGGTGCTGAACCGTCTCTTCCAGCGTAAACGTCTCACGTCCCTTACCGAGACTGACCCGAAAAAATCGTGCAAGATTAATAACCATTTCGCTAATCTCGTGAATTTTATTCTTAAAGGCAACTGAGTAGATCGAATCTAACGTATTGTATAAAAAATGTGGGTTAATCTGCGATTGCAGGAGGCTGAACTCCGATTTGGCGAGCCGAAGCTCCTTCTCGTAATCCTCCTCAATCAATAGCCGTTGGGCTTCCGCCATCCGGTTAAAACCGTTCATGACGGCACCGAATTTATCCTTCCGCCGATGTACAATTTGTGTATTCAGGCTGCCGCCACTAAACTGCTTGAACGCCGCCAGCAACTTCTGCAGAGGTTTAGAAATTTCCACATAGACGAGCCACGCGATCCATATCGCCATGATGATACTGATAACAATGATCAAATACGTGAACTGTTGCAGCCTATGCGTCAGCTTGAACAATTCCGAACGCGGTTGCTCCAGCTCGATCGACCAGAAGTTGCTCTCTTCTTTGATCGACATCACATCGGCCTCATTGCCATTCCCGTGCATGGCGCCAGGATTTGTCTCCAACACGAAACCGTTATTATAGGACAATCTGATGTTCATATTATCGGATGTCTGAAGATGTTGAATGATTTTGCGAAAGGAAGCCTTATCCACGGCAAGCACGAGCACGTTCGGCTCCTTGCTGTTGCTTTGCATATCGAGTAGCCGGGAATAATAAATCATATCGTTATTCAGATAGGCTGACGGTCCACCGACTTTGGCCGTCGGTACATGCACCACAAGTCCGCCATTCGAGTTCACCGTTTGCTTGAACCAAAACTCCTGCTTCACATCTGGCCATCTCAAGCCTCCGGTCATTGTGGATACACCGTTCCCGCTTTCCCCATGAATGATAAACGCTTCTTTGATAGAACCATTTACATTGGTAAGTGCGGACAGCTGCTGCTGTACCGTATGCAGTCCATACAAATGGTCAGGGTTAAGAGGGTTATCGATATTGTTCCAAATATCGACAATGGACGAATTCAAAGCGATAAGCAATGTTTGTTGATCCATGTTTTTAGTCAGTTGATCCACGTACTCGAGCGTCGTCAGCAGCGCTCCTCGCGTACGGTCGCTGATCTGATCGTCCAGAATCGACTGGGAATAGTTATTAGCGAAAACACTGACGCTAACGAGCGGCAGCAAGATAAGCAGAAAGGTAAGTGTTAGCTTGAATTGGATCGAATGCAGCCGATTAAGCAGCTTCATCGTAGGCCACCTCTTTGGACTTCCCGCTGCACAGCTGAAGGCGGGTGGCCCATTATTTTTTTAAACACACGGTTGAAATGAGCCTGATCGCTATATCCCAAATACTCCGAAATCTCTCCGATTGTCATTCTTGTATTGAGGATTAAATCACGTGCCGAGTGCACCCGAATGTGATGCAGATAAGTGATCGGTGTCATGCCCGTCACTTCCTTGAACGTTTGCGTAACATAATTGGGAGCGCGGTCCACGAGTCGGGACAGCTCCTCAATGCGGATCCGATCGCGGTAGTGGGCAGAAATATAGTCCTGAACCTCACGCATAAGTCTTAGCTTGGCAAAGCCAAATCGCTCTTCCGACGTTTCCTGCACGAAATAGCCAAACAGCTCAGTGGCGATTCCGGTGCAGATGATGTCGGCATGCTCACGCTGGCCGAACCAATGCTGCGCAAGCGTGCTAAAACGCTGTTTGACGTAATCGAACTGCTGCGCTTTGACCTTCCGGTAGGGTTCAACATTAGATAACGCTTTCATTTCCTGGCCAGACTGTCCAGTGTGCAAATGAAAATGCGAGGAATACTTCACATGCGGGCCGTCTGGTGCATTCGTTCCAGAGCGCTTGACACCTTGCCGGATATATAGAAAGTCGCCTTTCTCCAGATGAACCGGTTCACCGTCGACCACATAATTCACTTTCCCGTGCGTCACAAGAATCAACATGTCTGTCAAGGTCGGCTCCTCCGCCTTTTGCCAATCCACGTCCATATCATCAATAAACACAGATACGAGCTGCATCATATCAAGTATCGCCCCTTCCATCTATACCTTAGAATTATACAAAAAACAGTTGTTTCCGCAATAGTTATTTTTCAGCTATTCACTTAAGATTAATCTAACAAAGCTTAAAGGGGGCTGAACATGATGGCCATATTTCCGGTCGCTTCCATAGAAGAAATTCCTTCCGGTGCATTCAAAATTGTACAAATCGAACAACGTTCCATCGGGGTCTATAACGTGAAAGGTGACTATTATGCCGTACATAATTATTGCCCGCATCAAGGGGCAGAGTTATGCAAAGGCGTGGTCTGCGGTACAACACTTGAATCTCAAGTCTATGAATTTATCTACGGGCGCGACCAAGAAATATTACGTTGCCCTTGGCATGGCTGGGAGTTCGATCTCAAGACGGGCAAATCATTGTTCAGTGATAAAGTGCGGACACGCACCTACCCCGTCGTCGTAGAAGATGGACAAATTGGCATCGTGATTGGTTAATAAGGAGGAGAAACGAGATGATTTCGAACAAAGAGAAATTGCCTGTCATTGACTGTGATGTGCACAATCAGTTCCGTAGTAGAAATGACTTGATCCCTTATCTCGATGAGCCTTGGAAAAGTCATGCCGAAAGGTTCGGCATTCCCGGAGCTGGGCTGCCCTATTCGTCGCCGATTGGCAGCAAGCGCAAAGATGCGGATCCGCCTAGCGGGCTACCGTTGGGATCCGATCCGCATTACATGCTCGAGCACTTGGTCGAACCATTTAACCTTGATTACGCGTTGCTTTGCTCCGATTCGATAATTGGCATGTCAGGTTATGCGGACAGCGATCACGTTGCAGCCGTATGCCGGGCCTACAACGATTATCTAATCGCCGAATGGCTGCCCGTTAGCCCTAAGTTCAAGGGTTACCTGTGCATCGGTACCCAAGATCCCCTGGAGGCTGCGCGCGAGATAGACCGGGTCGGTCCGCATCCAGACATCGTCGCGGTCAGTGTGATCGGAGGTGCCCGGATGCCGTACGGCCAGCGTTTCTTCCATCCGATCTACGAAGCTTGTGAGCGTAATGGACTTCCGCTTGTGATCCATCCTGGCGCCGAAGGCGCAGGTACCTTTAACCCACCGACTGCGGTCGGGTATGTGTCCAACTATTTGCAGTGGCATACTTGTTTGCCCCAAACCTTTATGGCTCATTTGGTTAGCTTTGTCTGCGAAGGCGTGTTTGAGAAGTATCCAGGGTTTAAAGTGGTGTTTTGCGAGGGCGGCGTCACCTGGTTACCTCCACTGCTATGGCGGCTGGACAAGAACTTCAAAGCCTTACGCTCATCCACGCCATGGCTGAAGCGAATGCCGAGCGAGTATGTGCGCGACCACTGCTTCATGACGACACAGCCAATCGAGGAACCGGACGACTTCAAGCACCTCGAAGCGATGTTCAACATGTTCGATGCGGAGAATATGCTGCTCTTCTCCAGCGACTATCCGCATTGGGATTTCGACGACCCGACGAAGATCCTGCAACGGCTTCCGCTCGAGAAAAAGAAGAAAATTTTCAGCGAAAATGCTCGCCAGTTGTTCAAGCTGAAGTGAATGCACGAAACTCCCCTACACACACTCTCTCTCTCTCTGACTCTCTCTGTGACTCTCTCTCCCTCTCTGAAAATGAGGGGGAGGGAGTTTTTAGTTCACAGCGTTTAGGTTTAACTGGAAAATATACAGTTATTTATTAGATATTTACCCGAAAACTCGATTTAACTGTATAACCTGTAGTTAAAACTGCCTCTTTTGCTCAGATCGGGTAGAATGGCTAAAATTACCTGTAGGTTCTCCATCTATTACACATTCCCGGAAAATCCATAAATTTAACTGTAGAAAATCCATCTATTCGCAGTGACAGGCCACCTAGCAAAGACTTATGGCCGCACAAACAAAAAGCAGTTCCCCAATAAGGTGAACTGCTCTACTTTGAATTTCCGAAGGACTAGACACTACTTCTTATTCAATTTATCATGAATAGCCTTGCCTTCTTTGGTAAACCAATCCTGCGATGCTTTGATAACATCTTGTCTGCCGGCAGCATCCGCCTTTTTAAAATACTCATCCAATGCTGTAAGCGGTAATGCACCGTTGATGATTTTGGCAACGTACTCATTTCTCAGGTCAATCAACGCTCTACCTTTGGCAAGTTCGACTTCCGTCTGCGGTCTGTACTGGTTGATATTGAATGCAGTCAGCTGCGCACCCGCTTGAGCGAAGCTTTTCATAGCTGGCTCATATCCGCCAAGTAATGCGTTAGGCAGCCAGATGTCCGGCGTATTCCACATTCTATAATACAGTTTATAGATGATTTGATCATAAGCAGGTTTCTTCGGGCTCAGCGCGCCGTTTACCATGTCATAATGAACGCCTTCTTTACCGAAATTAACAAACTTCTGCAAATCCTTATCTTTCAAATAGGTGTTCAGTAGATCCACAGCTTCATTCGCATTTTTCGAACTTTTAGGAATGATATAGAAGTTGGATACAGGAGCAGGCATTGTATAGCCTTTCTGTCCATCTTTTCCTTCTACTGTAGGCAAGAAGCTCAACTTCGCATTAGCATCTGTTTTACTTAAACCTGCCTGGTAGGTAGCAGGATCCCAGTAGCCCGCATACACGGCAGCTGCTTTCCCCGATGACATCTTTTCAGTCACTTGCTGTGTCTTGTTGAATAGGTACTCATTGTCAATCAAGCCTTCTTTGTAGAGCTTATTCAGGTAGGTCAGCAAGTCCTTCAGATTCACATCCTGTGCATCAACCAGCTTGCCTTCCTTCACAATGAAAGGGACAGCAAGGTTATTTATGCCGGACAATCCGAAAGCTGCGGTAATGACATCTAGCCCATCAAGTGGATTCCCGTTATTGCCAGCTGCTGCTACGTAAGGGATGGTTCCCTTTCCGCTTGGATCTTTGTCCTTCATGGTTTTTAAGAAGGTATATAACTCGTCGAGATTTTTAGGCGCCTTCAGTCCCAGCTTATCCATCCAATCTTGTCTAGCTAGAAATCCTGCACCTAGATCTACATTTTCAAATTTCTGAAACGGAGGAACCGGGATGGCATATTTCTTCCCTTCCAGCGATACAGCCGTCCATGCATTCTCGGTAACTAATTTATCCACTTCGCTGCCGAATTGCTTGATCGCATCGTCCACTGGCAGGAGAGCTCCCTGCGCACTAAAACGTTTGAAAATATTCAAATCATTCGTATAAATGAGATCATACACATCACCAGAGGCAAACATCAAATTGTACGTATCCAATTGATTCGCAGTCGGAATGACATTCCATTCTATATTCGTGTAACCAGTCTTCTCTTTGATCATGTTCAAAAATTGGTTATCGTTTGCGCTTGCTCCTTGCTCGTATCCCTTGACTCCGGCATTATCGGGAACGGCGATTCTGATTTTGGCCGCCTTATTCAGTTTTGGGCCTTGGGTAGCAGTCGCCTCTTTCGTTTCCTTGCTTTCTGGCTTCGCTTCATTACTGCAACCAGCAAGGGATACCGAGGCTGCAAGTGCAACTAGTAACGTTGTCGTGGACCATTTGTTTAATCTTTTCCGCATATTTATTTCCCCCTTCAAATATGTAGCTATTGTTTAACAGCACCTAGCGTTAACCCTGTGACAAAATACTTTTGTAGAAAAGGATAAACGAGCAGGATCGGTATCGAAGAAACGAAGATGGCTGCGGCTCTGAATGTTTCCGATGCGATATTGGCCAATTGCTCGGGATTTTCCAAGCCGTTCTTATTAGCTGCGGCCACAATGTTTTGCAAAAACAAAGGTAGAACCTGAACTTCTTTTTTCGTTAAATACATTAGAGGGTCCATGTAATTGTTCCAAATCCCTACTGCGCTGAAAATCGCAATTGTCGCAAGCAAAGGCTTGGAGATCGGAAGCATGATGCGAAATAGGATGGTGAGATTGCCAGCTCCATCAATTCTCGCAGATTCCTCTAGGCTATAAGGCAAAGACTCAAAGTAATTTCGCACCAGAATCAGATTGAAAGCGCTCACCATCCCGGGAATAATAAGCACCCACAGATGGTTAATTAATCCGGTATTTTTAATGACCATATAGGTAGGGATCATTCCCCCGTTGAACAGCATCGTGAACACATACAGAATATTGATCGCTTTGCGGCCTACCAAATCCCTTTTCGCAATGGCATACCCCACACAAGCTGTAAAGAACACTTGAATGGCCGTACCCAGAACGGCGACGAACAAGCTGTTCGTAAACGCAGTGCGAAAATCAATGCCTGATAACAACACTTGGTAAGCTTTTAGCTGAAAGCCCATTGGCCATAAGCTAACCTGACCGCTGACGACATAAGCTTCCTCACTAACCGATTTCGCTAACAGTGTGATAAACGGTAGGACGCAAATGAGACCTACTGTTATCAACAAAGTGTAATTCACAACCGTAAATACCTTTTCCCCGGTCTTCATCCTCTTGTCGAACAAAGCTATTTGCTCCTCTCTGCTGCTTATTTACCATATCCCTCGGTTCGAATACTTGCGACTAATCTTATTGGCCGTAACCATCAAGGTAAATCCGATAGCAGATACAAACAAACCGACTGCGGTTGTATAGCTGTAACTACCGTTCTGAATCCCTTCGCGGTACACATAGGTCCCGATGACATCCCCAACACTATATACAAGAGGATTGTACAGCAGTAGCACCTGTTCCGTATCGCTGCCCAATAAGGTAGATACCCTTAGAATAATAATGAATACGATCGTGCTGGATATGCCCGGGAGCGTAATATGCCACGTTTGTCTGAGCTTACCTGCACCATCAACGCTGGACGCGGCGTACAGATCGGGATCGATTGACGTTAAAGCTGCCAAGTAAATGATGGCGCTCCAACCGGTTTCTTTCCAAGCTGTTGATGCGACGAGCACACTTCGGAAGTAACTATCGTCGCCAAGAAACGAAATCGGTGAGATGTCGAACGCCTTCAGGATGCCATTGATAATACCTGTACTTGGGGACAGGATATCCACAAAAATTCCTGCAATAACGACCCACGATAGAAAATGTGGCAGATAGGTAAGCGTTTGCGTCATACGTTTAACAAAGCCCGTCCTGACTTCATTCAATAGCAGCGCCAAGATAATAGGCAGAGGAAACTGAAAAATAAATTTGAACAGATTGATCAGCATCGTATTGCTCAACACGCTAAAAAATTTAGGATCGCTCAACAATGTTCGAAAATGAGCCAGCCCTACCCACTTGCTATCCAGTATGCCGTCGAATACCCGATAGTTCTTAAATGCGATGACGATCCCCAGCATTGGGACGTAACTGTAAATCAAAAGCACCAGTAAGGGTATCGAAATAATCAGATATAAATCTAGATTATGTGCGATTCTTGCCTTCAGGCGATTTTTTGTCTTGGGGATCACACCTGCGTCTAGAGATTTGATCGCATGGGAGGGTGTAATCTTTGCCATTTCATCACCTCAACTCCTTGTTGTATAGCTTTATTTTACGTAAATATACCTATCAGCCACAACAGGACAGAAGTAAGATATCACTGACAAAAATACGGATTATAGACTCCCAGAAACCTTTAGCTTCGCAACGGCACGGCAGCCCATTCCGGGTTCGCTGTAAAACTGCAAGCCACAATCCTCACCATAATAGACTTGTATACGCTGATGTACGTTCTTCACGCCGTACCCTCTGCTCTCCGTTTCAAATAGCTCCTTAAGCCTCTCTGCCGTTATCCCGACGCCATCATCGATAACCTCCAAATACATATAGGCACCTTCCTGGTAAGCACGGACCACAATGGTCCCAGCCCTCCCTTTTTTGGGCCTGATCCCATGAATAACGGCATTTTCAACCAGTGGCTGCAATATCATTTTGATCATTATCTTCTCTTCCAGACCCTCTTCGACGTCCGTTATGAACTGCATGGCTCCTCGATAGCGGTAATTGATGATCTGCATATACTTGCTGACCTCCATAACCTCTTCTGCAACGGAGATATGCTCCTTGCCTTCGTTCAAACTCAACCTCAAAAACTTGGCAAGTGATTCCGTCAATTCCGCGATTTCCTTGGCGTCTATCCGTAGGGCGCTCCATTGAATAATATCCAACGTGTTATACAAAAAATGCGGGTTGATTTGCGCATACAGCAATTTCATTTCCGCATCTTGTTTGCTAATTTGGGCCTGATACACCTCTTCGATAAGAGCTTTAATTCGCGTGCTCATTTTGTTAAAAGAACGCTGCAATCTTGCATATTCATCATTTCCTCGGATATTATCTTCTGTCTCAAAGCTCCCTTTTTCTGCATGTTTAATAAGCTTTACTAGCTTTTTCAACCTTTTGGTAATGCTTCCTGAAATAATGAAGGCTGTAATGATCGCGATAATCGAGACTACCCCCGCCAAGCCGAGCATGAAGTTCTGAATCCACCTACTGTTCATCCCAAGATGCTTCTCCGTCATGAGCAATGCAATTTGCCAATCCAGACCTTTCGCCCTGCTGAAAACAGCATAATTGGTTCTCTCCGCAGGTCCGAAACTGACAATCCCCTCTTCCTCCTCCGGCAAAGACTTCAAAAAGATGTCGCTAGCACCGCTGCCCCCTGCCAGTAATTGTGTAGCTCCAATTCGCTTGTAAGGAGACATGACTAGTGTTTCCGCTCCATCTGGAAGCCGAATGTCATTTAGAATAGACCAGATAAATTTGGCATCCAATTCCACCATCACATAGCCAAGAACATGCTGAAATCGGTTGATATCCTTGATCTCTTTTATAAAGAGAACCTCATCCCCTTGAACGATGCTTAAATGTTGCACGTCGCTTGCATAGAACCACTTTTCTTTGATTTTGCCTTCCAAAAGTGGCTGTAGACCAGCTTCAAGTTGAAGCTGATCTATACCAAAAAAATTAGGGCTAGCGGAGACGAAGGTTGGATTTCCTTTCATAAAATAGCTAACCTTAAGCACATTGCTCTTGCCCACGTAATTGCTCACATTTTTGTTAAGCAGATTGAAAAAATCAATCACTTCCCCCGAAGTCAAAGCTCGCTCAGATACCGTTCTTAGAATGAGTTGAATATCATAATTGCTTTGCGTCAGATCGGCAATGTTATAGGCGGTTTCAATGCCGAATGCAATGTTTTTCTCCGCCTGCTTCAGGGTTTCCAAATAAGCCTTGCCTGTCTGTTCAACCACAGATTTATGAATCGTAATATAGGAGAAATAGACCAATACCATAACTGGAATAATGATTAGAATTAAATAGGAAATAACCAGCTTGGTCCGCAAGTTGATGTTATAGTACATGCCACTGAGTTTGTGGAGCACTTTTCTCATAGCATTTTCTCCCGATATTCCATAGGGTTGACGCCCACCACTTTTTTGAAAATTTTGGTAAAATAGTGCGTGTCCTGATAGCCGACCTGATTGGCTACTTCGTATATTTTAATTGAGGCATCCTTGAGCAGATCCTGTGCCTTCTTTAATCGTACATGCGTGATATAATCGTTAATCGTGTGCCCTGTTTCTTTTTTGAATAACGTCTGAAGATGTCCAGGAGACATGAATACTTCCGCCGCCAGCTGCCCAATGGTCAGATTCTGATAGTAAATTTTATGAATAATACCCTCAACATCCCGAATAATTCGTCGAGACTTACTGTTTCGCAACTCATTCGAAGCCCTCTCCAAATAGACTAGCTTCTCTAGGACAAACATCTCGATTTGCTGAGGGCTCTGCATCGTTCTGAATTGGTGCAAGGACTCTTTCACCTCTTGCGCAATGGCAGATTCTACATGCACGGATGCTTTGCGAATCGCTTTAATAAGAAGCTCACTGCAGATAGTCGTTAGGAACAGCATGCTTTCCATTTTTAATTGCCGTATTGTAATAAAGAGCTGCTGGACCTCAGCCGTTAGTGCGTCTGTTTGCCCTGTGCTGCACAATCCTATGATCTTCTCTATGGAATCCACAATCACCGGCAACCCCGTAGATGAGATGCTGCCTGAATAATATTGGCTAACGTCGTCCTTTAATTGCTTCTCGGCTCTTTCTTTATCCAACTTAGCGACAACTTTGGCTACTACCTGCTTTAATTCCTCTCGATTAAAAGGTTTCAATATATAATCAATCGCATCCAATTTAATTGAAGCCTTCACATACTGAATGTCTTGATGAGCGCTTATCATGATCACTATTACCGCAGGCTGCTCATGTTTCAACTTGTCTACAAATTGAATGCCGTCCATCACTGGCATCACAACGTCTGTAATCACGATATTAGGCCGCAGGTCGCGGGCAACGAGCAGAGCTTCCGCCCCATCTTCCGCTTCCCCCGTAATCTCGATACCCAGACTATCCCAATCGATGAGATCTCGCAGGCCTTCCCTCGAAATATAATCGTCGTCGACAAGCATCATTGTATACATGGGCAGGGACCTCCTTGGCAATATGAGAGCGTTCTCTTAATTGTATCTTACTCTGATGGATTTGCTCAATCACAATGTAGAGTAATCAATGTTCATAAGACTCTTGGTGCATATTCCACTTACTCATTCATATAAGAAAGCTTAATCAACATGCGTTTCAGCATAACAGCTGCTTCCGCACGTGTCGCCGATTGTGAAGGTTGGATCATGTTACTCTGATCCCCAGTAATGATGCCGAGTCCCAACATCTTGTAAATAGCGTCCTTCGACCAGTCGTTTAGTTGGTCCATATCTAACAGTTCAGCGAAATTGGCAGGTGAATCGTATTGATATCCTGTTAAGTGAAGTGCCCGATCCAGCATGATGGCGATCTCCTCCCGCGAGACGAATGAATCAGGACGGAATACTCCTCCATCATAGCCTTTAATCAGGCCGAAGGATACCGCAGTAAGGAGAGTACGGGAATACCATGCGGATGGTTCTACATCACGGAAAGTCATGCTGTCACCTTTGTCCGGCAGCGCAAGCGCATTCGTTAGCAACTTAGCAAATTCAGCTCTGGTTATCGCATCGTCTGGACGGAATCTTCCCTCCGTATCCCCATTTACGAGCAAGCGGCCCGCCATGGTTTCAATGTCCCCTTTAGACCAATGACCTCTCAAGTCGGCAAATGTTCGGCTTCCCGTAATAAGCCCATAAGCACTATTCCCCATCCGGTGGATAAGTGCCATATAGGAGCCATCCGGTTGCTTGACGAACAAGGTTGGAACCGGGGCCAACGTGTCGTCTGCACGGAATAAAACCGCTGCGGATTTATCAGGATCCATATGCCCTGCAGGTAACGTACGAGCAGCAAACGCGCTTTCATAGTCATGCATCTCAGTTACTTGACCGGAAGCATCTAGGATCGAAACGGAGAAGTCGACTGGCGCACCAGCTAGCGTAAAGCCTTCATTAGCAACAATCGTCCCCATTGCGTGCGCTTGTTCTTCTGACACGGGGGCTATTGTTATCGTAACCTTTGAACTCGCATCAAGTTTGAGTTGATCAATTGGCAGTTTATACATGCCGACAGAGCTCGAAATGACAAGAGAACCACTTCCCCCACTTTTAGATTGAATCGCTTGTAGAACCTCAGAGGCTACATCCACCGTAATAGATGCCGACTCCTGTCTTGGAATCATGATGACGAACGTAGATTTCCCATTAGTTGAATGGATTTCTTTCAATACTTGCTCCACATGTAAAGCAACGCGCACATGATTACCTGGTTCGGATGTGAGACTAACAGCTCGCACCGAAAATTGACTGGTTTGAGCGGGATTCGTGATAATGGCTGCTTCTAGTGCTAAAAGCGCCGGCTCTTTCCCACTCCCAACCGTATTAGGCACGTTTACACCACCTACATTCCCTACGTCACCTGAACCAGATTCAGCACGAACATTAGTCCGAAGTGAAACTCCTGGGGATACGGACACTTCTTGCAAACTCCGATTTGCAATTCTCAGTGATTTCCAGAGGACCTCCGTCTCCCCTTCTTTCAGTACGTTAAAAGTCAATTCAGCCATTCTCATGGTACCGTTTGTCGGCTGTTCATTGCCTTCTTTTGACCATGCAAGTACGATCTTCCCCTCATCAGCAACAGGTTTTATCAGATTGCCATTTGCAGCTGCGTCAGCACGGATTAGTTTTACCCTCTGCGGGTCATAGGTAAATATCGTCTCGAATGCGAATAACTCCGAAACGTTCGCTGTCGCTGTTACCGTGAAGCTGTCACCTACCTGTGGTGAACTCGTACTTGCTGATAGGGTGTAAGCGGATGATGATGGCAACGAATTGGCATGAGCCGGGAATGGGGCTATGAGCATACACAGCAGCACAAAAATAAATAAGGGAATCCTGCTTTTCCAACACTTCAGATTATTAATTGCTATCATTTCTATGCTCCTTTGCACAAAATAAACGACTAATCCGTCCTTCGCGGACGTCTCATAGGGTTTCTCATAGTAGCAACTTCCTAAACTAGAACACATTCGTGCCCCAGCCTGGTTAGCTCAACAAGATTAACTGGATTTTCTACATCTATTTCAGAGGAAAACTAGCATATTCGGAGTTTAGATGGATTTCCTACATCTAATTTCGCTCAAAATTACCCAGTTGGCGCAATTCCCCTTACATAACGGGAGAAAATCCAGTTATTTCACAAAAGCTCGGTATTGTGCTTCAATTAACTGTAGGAAATACAGGTATTCGACGGCTACTCCGTCCTTCGAGTGCGCCTCCCAGGGTTCATGATATAAAAGATTCGGGAGATTTGGTGTAATAAAACCAATCTCCCGAAGCTGGATAGTTATTCGATTTTCATAGCAACTGCGGCCATATCGAGATAATCAATCTTCAGATCCTGATTGACATCGTATTGACGAGCAGTCGACCAATCAGCGCTTGCCGAGGTTTTACCATAATGGATCAAAATGGGATAGAGATCGCTGACGCTAATCCGATTGTCACCATTTAAGTCCTCAGGCTTCTGCTTATTCACAGTCAGTTTAAAGGCATCTACTGCTCCTACGAGTAAGCTCGTTGCCGCGTCGATCTGTGCCTGGCTCACGGAGTTGTCAGCTTCTACTGCTTTGGCTGCGTTAATCGCCGATTGGAGCGTCGCTTTGGAACCTGCCGGATACTGTCCGATCAGCGTTCCCTCCACCGAAGCATTGTAAAGCGCTTCTGCGGCAACAATTGCTGCAGTTAAGTTCGTTTTGTTCGCATATTGAACATTCACCGTAAACTTGAAGGAAGCCAGCGTGCTTTCAAGTCCAGCACCGATAACGGCAGTTGAAGCTGCATGGAGATCAACGCCGCCGTTACTTCCACTCGTTTTGGGTTTGAACGTCAACTCCAATACATCACTATCTGCCTGTATGGCCGTAGCTACACCTAGACTTGAGGCAATGATGCGGACTTGGTCCGCAACTGAAGTTCTCGTAGATACAATATTGAACCCATCTTTCAAAGAAGCAGCTGAGATGAAATCCAATTTAGTCGAGTCGTAGGTTACAGTCGTATCCAGCGCATAAACGCTGTCGGTCACACTGTCCAGGCTGTACGTAACCTTGAAGTTTTGACCTCCATCTACGGTAGCCGGACCTGTCAACTTATTGTTCAAGTTCTGGTTAGGAATTGGTATTGGACCTGTGCGCGTAAAACGAACGCCATCGGCCAGAATAAAGTTACCTTGTGTATAGGCATTGGTAACAACAACGCTGCCTGATTCCCCTTTATGGAAAGGGTAGCTGCCTATTTTGTACCAACTCTTCCCATTTTGCGATTGGTTCACCAATACGGTATCGGAACCTTTCGCATGATGGATGGTAAAAGGTGCATTTTGCGTCCCGGTCGTAATATGCTGCCATACATAGACATCATACATACCGTCAATCAGAATAGCTGGCTTGTAGCTTACGCTAGAAGCTCCGTCTTTGGTTGTATTCAAAGCAAAATTACCTTTATTTGCATCTGCATTCGGTCTGCTTTCCCATTGGCCCAAGAGGGTTACGCCAGTAGGATCCGAATTATCCATTGTGATTGTGACATTCTCTGGCACCAGCTCAAAGCTAATGTTATCAAACACAACTTTACCTACTCCTGAAAGAATACCTACATTGAGAACCAGGTTTATCGGTCCGGTGACTTCATACGTTTGACTGTAATTGACATACTGATTCGTTAACGTAACAGGTGCAAGCTGGTGATCCTGAGTCCCGTCCCAAATATTCAATTCTGGCTGTACATCGGTGCCTTCCAGCTTTTTGATTTGTGCGGAAAGCACGTACGTACCAGGTTGCGTAATGGATACTTGCTGGTACATAAACGTTCTATTACTCGGAGCTCCCGCCGAATTGAATTCAGCCGCGTTCTGTCCTGCAAACGGAGAAGTCTTAGTCACATAGGCGTTCGTTCCATAAACACCTCTGTTCCAGCCCATCGTCCAGTTCGGTAATACCACAGCTGAAGGGCCACCTTGGGGGTCCCCGCTTACTCGTTCGAAATCTCCGTTTTTCACTAGAGCAAGCGGAACATCTCCCGCAACTTTCGTGATTTGCAGCGGAGCTTGACTGACGATAAACAAGCTATTCTTCTTCAGCAACCGCTTGGTTTCCTCATAGTCTGTAACCGGAACGGGATTTCCGTAGGCGTCCTGCGCACTAACGATTTGCTCAGCGTTGGCGACAGTCACATATAACGATAGGTTATCCGCTGAAAGTACGCTTAGATATTTGCCATCCGTACGTTTCAGATAATGATTGGCTTTCAGAAAATTAGCCCCCTCAAAGCCATTATAAGAACCTATATACTCGTCAACTTTACGAATATGATGCTGCAGCGTCGCCATGGTCTGATACATTTCTGTTGGCGACTGGGAATGCCGTGTTACGAATGTATCTTCGGCTGGTGTGCCCATATTAAAATATTTGCTTGTACCTGCTGCTAAGAAATCCATGTAATTCCACACGGTATCAAAGATGCGCCATGGCGTAACTGTACTATTAGTTGCGTACACCTCCGACTGCCACAGCTGCAAGTTTGGGTGAGTCGCTTTCGCTTGTGTATAAGCGGTAAGTATATCCGCTATTCCCTGTGTTCCAACATACCCATGCACATTGTAGATATCGTAGTAGTTGACGTTATCCCCCTTCAGCATATCAACCGCTAGTTGGCGATCCGCAGCCGGGTTAGGGGTTGCAAATCCACTTGTTGTTACGTATAACTCAAGGTCATTACCTGTTGCCAGCTTATATTCAGATTTCACTCGCTGTGCTTGTTCGTAGGCGATTTTTTGCATCAGGATATACTCTTCCTTCGTACCTGAGAAGGACGCTGCGAGTGTATTCGGATTTGAAGTTGGATGGAAATTCACCTCATTGATGACCTCCCAATACTTCACCTTCCCCGCATAACGCTTCATCGACTGATAGACATAATTACGCCAATCCTCGCCAGTTCCGGGTATGCCATTCGTATACTTGATATCCTTAGGCACCCAACGTTCCGCTCGATACATCAGATCATCCAAGCCTGCCGGAATATCCTGTTCAGAAGGTCTGGTTGATGCCCAATCGGAAGGGTAACCAAGTACGGCCAGCACATCCATTCCCGCTTCTTGTGCTTTCTCGACGTAAGCATCGCTTTTGTCCCAAACGAAATGGCCTTTGGTTGGCTCTACGACATTCCATAAGAACTGCAGCGCTGCTTCCCAAGTGCGCGTTGCGCTCGTATGAATTTTGGTCCATGCGGACATATCATAGTCGTAATTCGCGTGCTGTCCATAATAATTGGCGTATTTACCATCAGCCACTCCCGATTCATCAGCGGGTACTTTCGATATCCCACTCTTATAGACGATGGGGGCGGAACCGCTTGAACTTACCGTCGTTTCCAAATACCAGAAACCTACCTTGTCCTTCAACATGGGAAGGGCCAGGTTTTCGATGTGATACGTACCTCCAGCAGCTACTTGCACATTAGGGTAGGACTCGGTAAATTCCACCTTCCCGTAAGGATCAGTTGCTTTAATGCTTACGTCGAAGGTCTTGGCGCTATCCCCATAATTCACCGTCATAACCGGATAGACCGCATCTTCTCCCGCATAGTAAACTTGCTTCTCATTGCGAAATGCGGGCTTGACTACGCTATATTTGGAGGTGTTATGCCATGGTGTAATAAACTTTTGGGATTGAATGTCTTGACCATAGGTAATGTCAGCAAGCAGTGCTGTATCCGTTCCTCGGCTGAAAGTCTGTGCCGTGTGCTCCAACTCACCTGAACTTAGCGCTTTGGTCGAAATCTTAACCTGACTGACATTGAACGGATTACCACGTTCCACCATGAATTCGTAAGGCATAAATTTCTCCATTACTGCTGCAACCGTTGTAGGCGATGGAGGACTGATTGCAACACCATCTTTATAAATGGCGACATAACCGCCTGTTCCCATTTTCCAGGAAAACGCCAGGTTGAAAGGTTGACCTACTTGATAATTAAGCTGATTTGCCTGCGCATATGCAAAAGCTCCGTTGATTCCTTCGCCGTTCTTGACATGAAAGGTAATTGGTTGCTCATACACCGCGTTAGGGCCTGTTGGTTTGTCCGTCGGCGGTGGAATATGTGCCTGAATCAATGTATTACCGGGACCGCTTTGTTCCGGAATTAATTTAAACAGGAAATCCCAATAGTTGCCGAATTCCTCATAGGGCTTATCCAGACGCAACCGAAGCTCAATCGTCCCTTCATTCGGATTGAATAAGCCGGGTGCATAATCGCGGTACCAAGTAGGTGTATCCGTGAAATTGCCATCATCGCCACCGACGATGACTGGACTCGGAGCAATCGTTACCGCGAGGTTGACATTTGCCGATGCGTTCCCCAGGCTCAACTGTATGACAGCGTTTTCATTTACGTCCGAGGTTGTCATATTTTTTGCTTTGAGTATGAGATTTCCGTTTACAACCTTCAAATAAGTACCGTCCACAGGAGATATTGCAGTGATTTGGACATTCGGATTACTTGTACTCCCCGTCTTCAATCGAAGAACCTGTTCATACACGTTCGCACCAACTGTCGTGCTTCCAGCAATCGTCCCTGTCAATTCGTATTTTGCTTTTTCCAGATCGATTGCCCATTGATTCATGGAAGCTGACATTTCGGCATTGCGCTCAAGCTGGATGGCATCCAATCCCGCTTGGTCTGGCAGCTCTCCAACTTTGACAAATTTGATACCGTCGATTGCTATCGGAATCGTGCCATTAGCTGCAGGCGCTACTGGAGGGAAATACTGATACCCGGCTCCGCCTGCTATAATGGGATATGTCTGCCCGCTTCGGAAAGGGTATACACCGTATGGCACCCATGCATCTGTCCCGTTGCCAGAACTCGGGTTGTTAATGACATGTTCGCCTGCGGCATGCGTAATCTTATACGGAACGTTGCCCGCATACCAGCGTGTCGTAGCAGGCTTCCTTACATAGAAGGCGTACATGCCATCCTGCGGAAACTGAGGTGCAAACGTCATGCTTTGAGGCGCAGCCTTGTTCAAATTCGCATAAGTAAATCTGCTTTGATACGTTCCACTTGCTCCTTGAATGAAGTTCGCCACGCTTGGTGGAGCTGCAAGCCCCGTGTATGTGACACCCGGATCTTGATCATCTAGGATTACACCAATCTCCTCAGCGCCTAGCACATCACCTGTAGCTGCATAAACGGCTGTCATTCCAATCGGGACGATGCTGACAAGCAGCGTCGCAATCATAACCAGCGCTAGGACCTTTTTAACAACACGACTTTCCCGTACCCTTGTCATCTTCTTCAACATTTCGAGACACACCTCCATGATTATGATCACACCAGTAATAAGACTTCAGTCACCTCAGATCTTATGGGTATGATCTTATTCTAAGAAATGGATGGATGCGTTCACAACAGGACAGAAGTAAGATATCTATGACAAAAGGACGGACTATTTCAACGCTTGCCAATATCAGAATTCATCGCCATAAACTGGCTGGGCATAACACCGACCGTAGCCTTGAAAGATCGGCTGAATAAATAAATGCTTGAAAAGCCCACCATCTCCGCAATAGCGGTTAAAGTTCGGCTCCCTTCAATCATTCTTATTTTGGATTGCTCGATTCGAATATGCGTCAAATATTTATGAATCGTAATGCCAAGCTGATCTTTAAATAAAAACGATAAATGATTGGTCGAGATTCCAACATGCTCACTTATCCTATGATTATCCAGTTCAGGGTCCCAATATCTTTCATTAATGAATGTGATGGTGTTTTCAATAAACACCCAACCCTTCGTCAGCTTTCCCTCTCTACTGTTATGACCCACTTGTCCCTTCATAAAAAGGACTAATAACTCCAAACAAATCCCTTTAAGGATCAACGAATAACCCGATCTCCTATCCAGAAACGCCTTCTGCATGATCAGAAATCTTTTCTTTAACTCGATCTGGTCTGGTAACTGCAGGCGGGAAATTGGGCTTGTAGATGCGAACTGCATCTCTTTATCGGAAATGGCTTTACGCTCTTCCGTAATCACTTGGTCCTTCCATGAGCTTCGTTCTTCGTCATAATACAAGTCAAAATGAACGATATATTGGATCAAAGGTATCTCTGATGTAGAGCGAATAATATGCGCCATAAAGGGAGGCATAAGGAGAATGTCCCCCTCCTTCACCTCATATTTGACTCCGTTCAAAAAAAACTCAGCTTCACCTTGCTCGATATAGGTAAACACATGGTCATAATCCATCCATTCACCTGCCAGAGAGAAGGATTTATGAATTTTGACCACTCTGACGTAAGGCGATAAGCTGTTCATCCAAATCTCCATGTACTTCCCTCCAGCGAAATGATTGATGAATGTCTCAATATTTAATTTTAAGCCGTGCTCCGTTTGACGCCGACTTTGCGATCGCATCCAGCACCACTTGATTCCGATAGCCATCCTCGAAGCTTGGGGACGGATTCACATCTGTTGAAATGCCTTGCATAAACGCATGCATCAGATTAATAAACGTATGTTCATAGCCAATACCATGGCCAGCAGGCCAATAGGCCCCAGCATACGGGTGTACGCTTTCCGTACAATGAATCGTTCTAAAGCCTTGCATGCCGAATACATCATTGTCCAAGTATAACTGAAGGGTATTCATATTTTCCATATCCCAGCGTAAAGAACCTTTGGAACCATTGATTTCAAGGCGATTCCCATTGCGGTTTCCCTTGCCAAATCGCGATGCTTCGAATACGCCAAAGGCGCCATTCTCAAACTTAGCCAAAGCCGCAACAGCATCGTCTACATCTACGTCTGCCATAGTTGGTTTGCCCTCTACAAGCCTCTTCTTGACAAACGTTTCCATCATGCCAGTAACTTCCTTAATTTCACCTACCAGAAATCGAGCCAAATCAATAGAATGAGCCATAAGGTCACCTAAAGTTCCTGAGCCGCATATGTCTTTCTTTAGACGCCAAACAAGAGGGAAATCTGCATCCATGAGCCAATCTTGCAAGTATTGTGCTCTCACATGATAGATGTCCCCTATAACTCCCTCATCAATTAGCTTTTTGGCATATTGGATAGCAGGTGCGAACCGGTAATTATGCGAGATCATATGGATCACGCCGGCTTTTTGAGCGGCTTTCCACATGGTGAAAGCTTGCTCTTTATGCATAGCGAGTGGCTTTTCACAGATGATATGCTTCCCCGCTTGAGCCGCAGCTATGGCGATTTCCGCATGCAAATGATTCGGGGTACCGATATCTATGATATCAATATCATCCCTCTCTATCAGACGACGCCAATCGGTTTCATACGATAACCATCCAAATTTATCAGCCGCTCGTTTAACATTGGCTTCATCACGACCAACGATCGTTTGAAGTACAGGGTCGATATCTGTATCAAAATAGAAAGGAAGATCCCGGTAGGCATGACTATGAGCTTTGCCCATAAATTTGTAGCCGATCATGCCAACGCGAACTTTTCTTTTCAGACTCATGACTCGCTCCAGTCAAATAAAACACCGCTGTACTGATCCTTATTCAATCGAAGACCCTCATAAGCTTTCTTAGCTTCCTCTGGCTTCAACACATGGCTAATTAAAGGGTCAATCTGCAACCGTTTCTGCTTCATCATCTCGAATATGATGCTCGAGTTTCTGACCAACGAATGTTTGACAAACTCGTTAGCCTCAATTGGATAACGCCATTCATGCGCTCCCTTAAATGTAATGCAGCCCCTGCCATACAGATGACAGTAATTCAGAACATCCGTTACATCCGTGTTATATTCACCGCGAGGACTGCCTAAGAAAATGATTTCGCCTAATTTGGCGATATAGGGGAGGCTCTGGATCGCTACTTGCGGGACCCCCGTAGCTTCAATATGCGTAGAAACTCCTTTTCCATGGGTAATATCGGCGATTTGTTCCTTCACACTGTCTTGTCCACCATTCAAACCATAGATAACACCACACTGCTCGGCTATTCGAAGCCGCTCCGCAGATAAATCGATACCAATCACCGTAGCGCCCTGAGCCTGTGCCAGTTGAGCGGCCATATTTCCGATAAGTCCAAGCCCCGTTACGCTAACATAATCCCCAAATTCAATATTCGAAACACGAATCGCCGTCGTTGCCACGGTTGCCATGCGAGTAAAAGGTACCCATTTCAAATCTAAATTCTCCGGAACTTTAAGGAAAGTCCCCCTTATGGAAACAACCTCATATTTGGAATGGGTTCCATAATGAAAAACAATATCGCCGGATGTAAACCCCGTCACGCCTGTCCCTACTTCAACGATTTCACTTACAGCCGCATAACCTGGAATCCCAGGCATCTGGAACCAAGCTTCATTCCCCGACAACATGGCCAGTTCAGTTCCCGGACTGATTAAGGTATACAGCTTCTTAACGAGTACCTCCTCTACGCCAATTTGCTCAGAGAAGTTCTCTTCCACCGTTTCAACACGCCACGGACTTAGAAATACTACTTTTTTGTTGATCATCGCATTGATACACTCCTTTATATTGATCTCATTTTCAATATAAATGTTTTTACCTGGAGCGTCTTTGACGTAAAACATGATTTTTTATCAAAAAACACGAAACCCAAAATAGGGTTCCGTGTTCTTGTTGTTGCGACATTCTTCAGAAAGAATATCACGCTGGTTAAACGCATTGACGACATCGATGATCCAAAGCATGAAAAAGCTTGTCTTACGGATTGATCAACCCGGCCTGCTGCAGAAGACGTTGCGACATGACAGCAACTTCTGCTCGTGTCAATTGCCCTTTCGGCGCTAACGTGCTGTCCGTTCGGCCAGCAACTATGCCTCCCTGTAAACAGATGGCTATGCTTCTTTGCGCCCATTCCGATACCTGATCGGCATCCTGATACTTGGTAAGAAGTGCTGCGTCCGATACGTTCTCCTTCATGCTTGTTAATTTCATCGCATTAGCCATGATCATCATCGCCTGTTCCCTGTCGATGGTATACGTCGACCGGAAAGTGCCGTCCTCATACCCTCCAATAAGATGGTAGGCAGAGGCAGTTTGAATCGCATCATGATACCACTCCGCAGGGGTCACATCAACGAATCGGCCGCTACCATTTTGTGGCTTCAATCCTAGCGCTCGAACGATAATAGCGGTGAACTCCGCTCGTGTAATGTCATGATCCGGGTTAAAGTGAGTATCGTCCTGCCCTTGAATAATCATTCTGGCTGCCAAATTATTCACTTCTTTTTTCGCCCAGTGATTTTGAACGTCTCCAAACTCGATACGGTGTGAGATCAGAAAGTAGACGCTATTCGTCAAGCTATTTATTTGGGCCCAATATTTCCCGTCTACTTTCACTATCTTGGTCGGTACGTGCCGTAAGGTTCCGTCTTGGTCGATCACGACTGCTGTCGTGATTTGCCACACATCGGCTTGATCTTCGATAGGCAGCATTCTTTCTACATAATTGCTGAACTGAGAAATCTCTATAGTTTGGCCCTTATAGCTAGCAGTCACTTTGAAATCAACTGGCGAAGATTTCAGTTCCAGCTCATTAGTGGAAAGCGTATTCTTTACAAGCTGCACCATATCCTCATTTGGTTTCACAATTTCAATCTGGATTGTAATATCTTGAAACTCCACATTTTCGCCAAACTGACTCTGTAAACTTTCAACTTGAATCTGCTTTGCTGGTAAAGTATACCTAGCTGCATCGGTTTGTAATTCTAGCACAGCATTCTTTTGCTCCATGCTTTTAATCATTTGTCCGGTCAGTTTACCTATGAACGCGTCTGTTGTACCCGAAGTCGACAAAATAATATGACTACCCTCTCCACCTGTGGATAAAAGTTGCTCCAGCTTTTGAGCATCCACGGTATAGGTGGTTGTGGATTTGCCTCCTAGTTCATCTTTGACTGTGGAGCCCAACACACCTGTTTGTGAGGTAACAGGAGCTTGTTCCGATGGTGTACTAGATTGATCGCCATCCCCACTACTTGACTGTTCTTCCGTATACGGAACCGCACTTACTTCTTGCGATGCTTCGCTGACTCCACCCGGATTTACAGCTTTAACGGTAAAATAGTACTTCGTATCATTGATCAAGTTCACGACATCATACGTATATACGGAGCCACTTACAGTTGCAAGTTCGCTTCCATATTCACCTGAATTCGTGCTGACAAAGATCTGATAATTCGTCACATGATCCATCGGGTCCCAGCTGAGACTTACTTGCCTATTGCTAGCAACTGGAGGTTTAACGGTCGGTGCTCCAGGCGGCGATATTTGTGGTGTTGCACTAACTTCTTGGGATGCTCCACTTAATCCTCCTAGATTGCTGGCCTTTAGAACAAAGTAGTAAGGTGTTCCATTCGTTAAATTCACAACATCATACGCATAAACAGAACCGCTCACGGTTGCAAGTTCATCTTCGTATAAGCCTGAATGATCACTG
Source organism: Paenibacillus sp. LjRoot56 (assembly GCF_964253335.1). Taxonomy (NCBI): domain Bacteria; kingdom Bacillati; phylum Bacillota; class Bacilli; order Caryophanales; family Paenibacillaceae; genus Paenibacillus; species Paenibacillus sp. LjRoot56. The sequence continues at coordinate 2,537,558 of NZ_CAXURV020000001.1, read as the reverse complement.
ACATAAATATGATAATTCGTGGCTGAATCCATTGCTTCCCAAGTGAGACGCACTTGGGCATCGCCCGGCAACGCGGACGTTACTTGAGGTACTCCCGGCATTGCTATTTGCGGTGTTGCTAACAGTTCGTTGGAAAAGCCGCTCTCTCTTTCACCACGAACTGCCTTAATGACGAAGTAATAGGTATCGCCGTTATTCAGCCCTTCAACCTTGTAATTGTAAACTTCATTGCTAACCGTTGCTAGCGGGGAACCATATGAACCCGCTGTTGCGCTAGCATAGATGCGGTAATTCGTGGCCCTGTCTACGTTACTCCAGCTCAGATTCGCGTAACCATCTCCGCTTATGACAGATAGCAATTGAGGCTTGTTCAGTTCAGCTACCGTAACCGTTGCCACTTTTTTGAATTCACCATTCGAGGTTTTGGCTTCTATGAAAGCTGTGCCTAAGCCAATTGCACTAACTAGTCCATTTTTATCTACCGCAGCTACATTTTTGTTGCTCGACGACCATAATACTTTATTGTTCGTTGTATTTGCTGGCAGCACCGTTGCTGTCAAGGACTCCGTTTCGCCTGGAAGCAAGGTAAATGCCGTTTTGTTCAAAGAGATAGCTTCAGGAAAAACTTCGGGACCATAGACTTCAAACTCCCACAAGGAATAGCCATACTGCGTAGCCCGTACTGTACCATACATCCTTACGTATCGAGCATCGGTCTGATTAAATGTAATTTTCTCCAATAAACCCTTGCCAGCGGTTGTGCTATACACGTTATTCCAGGTTTGCAGATCATTCGATACCTGAATTTGATAGCTTTTTGCGTAAGCAGCCTCCCAGTAAAGCCGGACTTCATTAATGGATTTAATAGTTCCCAAATCAACATAAACCCAGCCTGGATCGACGGCTCTTTTGGAACCGAACCGGGTCGACATATCTCCGTCAAAAGCCCAAGGCGCCGTATCGACCGTACTGTCATTAGAGGAAGCCACCGCTGGCTGATTCAGGGCCAAATTCGTCTGCGGCCGAGGCTCCGGATTCTGTACCGGTTTAATGGTGATATCGCTATAATTATCCTTATTTGCGAAATTCATCTCATATAGACTTGTCGCAGACTGAGCTTTTCCTGGCATATAGACGTTTTCAAACGTGATTCCGCTTATAGGCGCATCGGGCAGCCCTTTTATTTTGGCAACACCCTCGCCAGCATCGCGCACAGTAATATTTTTAACCGTAATTCCTGAAATCGGGCCAACACCCGAATTGCTGCCATTTACCGTAAAAAGCGTCATCCAAGCACTGTTATCTTCGTTGAAGCCGCTGATATCCTCGACATCCATATTCTCGAAGGTAACATTGCTCACAGCACCAGTGCCATATTTGTGATGAATGGCAAACCCGACAGCCGCCTTATACACGACGCCATCTCGAAAGACTACATTATTCTGATCCTGCATGACCCCTTGGCCAATTTTGAAGCCGTAGCACAATGTCCAGGAGATTGCATCCTCAAAGAGCACATTACTTACAGGCTGTGGACTGCCGGGCCAAGGTACTTTGCCCGACGCAATATCCGTCGTTTCTTTCCAAGCTTTGGTCGAAAAGGGATCATCCAGGGCAATCCCGATCGCATTTCTCACTACGACATTCTGCGACTCGCACACATCGATCCCGTCATTTTCCCCCATGCCCAAGCTGTTAAAGAACTTCACATTCGTAAAACTTAGGTCATGTGACCGAACTGGCGTAACCGCCCAAGACGCGGATTCTCGGATGATAATTCCATCCATAATGAAATTGGATGTCGCGATAGGCACAACCAGATTGTTAATCATGCCTTTGGCATTGGTTGATTTATCGGCATATAGCGCAGCGCCATTCCCATCTATCGTTCCACGTCCATACATCTTGATGTTCGTCGAATCAAATGCGGTGGAAATCCACCAAGTTGCCGGCCTGCCCATAGAATCTTTGTACCAATGTTCCTTGTAATCGGCTGTCTTTCCCGTTCCTATAAACGCAGCCCCAGGCTGCATATACAAGGCGGTATTGCTTTTCAGCACGAGATTGCCAATATAGTACTGTCCCGCAGGAATGTACACGATTCCTTGAACGCCATTCCCTGCAAGTGTACCGTAGCTGCTAGCATCGTCAATGGCTTGCTGAATAGCTGATGTCCTAGCTGCCACGCCCGTTTGATCCCCGGTTGAGTTAACAAGATAAGGGGCTTGTCCAACGTTAAAAATACCTGTCCCTGTAGATGCAGGCACATCGGTTTCTGCCGGATCAGCCGCAATGACGAGGCGCGTCTTCCTGCTGTTCATCGTAACAATCAAATATTCATCTTTCTGCGTGGTGAACGTCAAGGTTCGACCCACAACGCTGTCCGGTTGAATTCCCAGTTTCTTGGGGCTAATAGAGTAATCGTGAACTTTGTCCGTATTTAGTATCGTAACCTCGAAGGTAACCGGTCCATTGGACATGGAAAAGTTCGCATAATCATAATCGTCAAAAGCTTTGACTACGGGAATATCCACTCCGTTCGCCTTCAGCGTGTAGTTAACGGAAGCCGCATACTTCGCTGGTTGATTATAAGGATATATGACTGCTTTCGACGCTGCTGCATTAATTTCTGGAGTCACTGCTGCCTCCACGCTAGTTGTTAGAGGGTTAAAAAGAAACCCTGCCGTAAAAACAACCGCCATGATCATACTGAAAAATCGATTAATTGTTATCATCTGTTCATTCCCCCCTGTATAGCTTCGCTGACTTTTGCAAGGATGTTAGCGCTACCACTTTTTCATTATAGCAACTGGGTTCTTTGGTTATAATGCGGTAATCTCTATTTCAAGGGCAGATATTTATTGATAATGACGCTCAGCTACAACGTTAATGAAAATAACGAACGCGCTTGGCGTTCAAGTTTCGGATGTTAGCCGCCTGGTCTGGGAATTGCCTTCAAGCCCTCCGCACGCATGCTCGCGGACTACACACTGCCTGTCAGTTTGGACAATAAAAAGATTGCCACTCATCCCGGCCTTCCTGGCAAGGTGATTGGCAATCTTTTTGATCAATGTGACTTGGGCAAATTCACATCATTTATCCCAGTAATATATCCGTATAATAATAGTAAGGACCCGGTGATGTTGTATCGAGAAGGGCCACCGGCAAGATATACACCTCAAGCGGTGAGCCATCGCCCATGGCCTCAACTTCCACAAGATGACTTCCAGCTGCTAGAGTTAACTCCACATACTGTTGATCAGGGGCTCTGTGATACGCTGGCATGAACTCCAACGTTTCTTTGCATGAAATCACCGTCTGACCATTCAACTTCAGCGTTACAGGACTATTCGCTGCTGCAATAAGTCTTAGCTTGCGCTCAATCGGATTAGTAAGCCTTGTTTCCGCCTTATACACGCCTTCTACTTCGACTTTCTCCCACTGTACGCTATTCCCTGGGAAATAGATCACTTCTCCTTCGCTATCTTCGGGCCCCCAGACGATCCATCTGGAAGAGTTGACCATGGCAAATGGTACTTTTTGAATCGACCATATCGCATGGTCATGGATTCGAGTCCAACTAAACGTTAACTCATGACTTACTGCTGCAATCGGTCCAGCTTGGATTTCCGTATCCCACTTGAAGGATTCATCTGGTTGCAAACTAATCTTAACCGTTGTTGGTCCATGCCAACCTGAAGGTAGCTCTAATGCTATATCTCCATCGATCCGGGTCAATGAGCGATTCGTCAGCGTGAACTGCAGTACCTTACTATGTCCTGGACCAATAGCTGGACCATCTGGTCCGAAATCGATGATTAATTCTGCATCCGGGCATCTTTTCGTACCCAGAGGCAGCAAGTAATGATTCGATGTTACTTTTCTCTCCCAAAGTTCCCTTATGGCTTCATCCGCTTCTCCCACTTCCAGCGATTGTTTCCAAGAAGTAGGAAACTCAGGATGCACCAAAATCCCAGTATCCCAAGCTGCGAGAATCTGTTTGCCCATACGGATTGTGCGACGAGTTAATTCGTCCAAATTCTTAGGCGCTGGGAATCCCTTGATTGGGGGGCTGACGACGATGCGGTCACCTACCGGTTTTACCCATTTAGCAGGCAAGCCTTCCGGTCCTACCAGCATGCCCAATATCGCACCCAGCGTTGCTGCTGTACAATCTGTATCGTAACCACAATTGACGGCTTTCAAGATCGCGTCTTCAAAATCTTCCCCATACAACCATCCAAGGATGGTAAAGGCAATATTTTGAGGAGCATCGGTAAAATTATCGCTGCCATGGTGCTCCAGAATGAGTAAGCGCGTTTCAATCCAGCTTTTCCCTTCCTGATGCCACCGAAGCAGATCTTTCAAGGCCTTGGAAGTACGACTATCCTCAGGGATATACTTCATTCCAATCTCGATCAACCGATCCCTGTCTTTCTCAAAGAATATGGCGCTTTCCAACGCAGCGAAAAACATTTCACCATAAACCCCTTCGCCGCCAGCATGATCTACAATCGCATCCTGATACGCATAGTGAGCAGCGATTTCCGGGGCACCTGGAGCTGCCATCGCCCATATTTCGGAACGAATAGGTGAGCCCATACAGTCATTGAATGGATTGTTGAACCAACCAGCAATTGGTGGAAGTAAACCTCTTCTTAAATTCGTCAGCGCATAGCCATATTCATCAAACGGGAAAAAGACATGCTCTAACCATTCCTGTCCAAGCTCAGTTGCGGTCAATCCCGGACCATACTGCTCCAAAGCGTGCAACCACACCAACTGCAGGTCCAGATCGTCATTCTCTAGTGGACCGTCTGGCAGCTCTGGATAAAAGCTCAATTCAAGCAGCTCCTTCTTGCCTTCGACCGGTGCCCCAAGCGTTCCTCCGATATTTTTCCCTAGCCATCCCCCAAATACGATACGATAGTAATCTTGTTCATTTAAAATACTGATAGGCATGTGGAAACCTCCGTTGTTTGATATAATGGACATTGAATTCAGTATAAAAGCGGTTCCATTATAGTGCCATGTACATAGTTTTGTTCTAAAAAGAAAAAACATCAGGAGATGTCATGCCATGCACTACTCTCTTTCTCGATTATCCACATTGGATGTCAAATGGGCAGATCTTTTCGATGCCAATAACCCCCATTTCTTCGGTCAGCATCATAATCCCTTTTATGAGCTTATCGTCATTGCCGACGGAACGGTGCATTTGCAGACTGCAGATGAACGTATGATCTTACACGCCGGGGAGTCGCTTCTTTTGAAGCCTTGGGAAACGCATACCGGTTGGAATCCCCAAGAACGACAAGGGCAATTTTTCTGGGTGCAATTTTCCTGCAATCCTCCCCTTAATGAATTCGTGCTGGATCGAGCCGCTGAGCTTAATATTGTCCATGCCGAACGAACCGAGCTTAGAACCACGGAAAACCTGCATGAAGATTTGCTTGTTATCCCACGTCAGTTTCGTTCTTTGCAACGTTATAAATTGCTCGGCTTGTTTGAAGAGCTAGTCGAGACAATGAAACAACCGACGGGTTATTTTCGTTTTCATGCCACCTTATTACTTGGTGAAATCCTTCGTCTTATGGCCAATGATTTTTTGAAGCAAAGCCAATTGGACACCGCTTTCTCCGCTTCCTACCTTACTTTTCGCAATCTAGTCAATTACTTGAATAATTTTTACGATTCGGACATTTCCAAAGAGACATTAGAACGATTGATGGATCGCAAATACGAATATCTCTGTCAGGTGTTCAAAAAGTATGCCGGAACGAACATCCACAATTATATCCACCAACTCAAAACCCAACGCGCCAAACATCTGCTGCGCACTACAGATAAAAGTGTTCAGGAAATTGCCAGTGAAGTGGGATATCCGGATCCTTTCTACTTCAGCCGTATGTTCAAAAGGATCGAAGGTGTCGCTCCTCTGCATTATCGGAATAAAGAGCCAATGGAGTAGACGGTCAACTGACAAGATGCCGTCCTTATAAAAAAAGTGAAGGATAATTACATCTGACAGGGAAATAGATATGAGGTACATCTGAACCATGAGCGAAATGGAGGAATTTCAATGGAAGATGGTGAGCTCGAAACCATCGTGAATGACACGATCATTGCAACTGGTTTGGATATTGACGATGATGAAGACGACTTGGAGCATCATGAACCTTTTAACCGTGGAACGCGTCATGTTATTAGATAAATAGTAGAACCAAAAAACTCATCTGCTATATGTAGCAAAAGAGTTTTTTGGCTCAAACATAAAAATAAGAAAATAAGATCTGCGATTCCAACGTTCTCTACTTATGTATATATGTAACAAGACACTACTTACCGCCCCTGTTGCTCGATTCTTTTAAGCCTTTGATCCAACCTTTCCAGCAGGACCTTGATCTCCATATTTTCCTGCTCCGCATGATAATTAATGGCGAAGTCAAGGATCGCCTCCTGCTTATCTTTGGAAGCTTGTCGATTCTGACTCATGAGAATGACTGGAGCTTGAAAGGCTGAAATACAAGAAAGGATAAGATTAAGCAGGATGAACGGGGGTTTATCGAAGGCGAAGCTCATGAGATTAATCGACATCCAAATGACTAAGAACAAGCTGAATAGCAAGATAAACGCCCAACTTCCACCGAATGTTGCAATGTCATCAGCAAGCCGATCAGCCCAAGAAGTCTTCTTCTCCTGCTGCTCTATTAAATGGGACTTAATGTTCCCTTTATACGCATTTACGATGGAGGCTATGCGTTCTAATTGGTCATTGTCCAATTTAAAGTTAGGATCATTATCTAATTCATGAAATAACTTTTCCGAAGTGACATCACCTGCGGCTTGAGCCCCTTCCGTCTTATTTCCTATCTCTTTTTCCATCTCCTTGTCCCTTCTTCCCTAAAGCCAATCTTACTGCAAAGTAGCGAGGAGCTTGTCATCAAACTCCTTGTCCGATTCCGGATAAGTTAATTCCATGCTTTCTAACGCTGCCACGGCAATTTGCAGAACTGCCCAGTCCCGATACCAGCGATGGTTAGCAGGGACAATATGCCAAGGTGCTGACTCCGAACTGCAGTGTTTAATTAAATCCTCATAAGCCGCTTGATACTCGTCCCAAGATTCACGTTCAACTAGGTCATTCTTATCGAATTTCCAACGCTTGGTTGGATCCTTGAGTCGATTCCTAAGCTTGGCTAGTTGGAAATCTTGCGATATATGCAAGAAAATCTTTACTATTTTTACACCACTGCTCTCCAGCAGTTTCTCAAAATGTTTGATATGCTTGAACCGTTGTTTGGTTTCCGAATCGTCGATTGAACGATGTACACGAGTGATTAATACATCTTCATAGTAAGACCGAATAAAAGCTCCGATCATACCTTTGGCAGGGGTTGCCTTATGTGCACGCCATAGAAAATCATGGGATGCCTCTTCTTCTGTTGGCGTTCGGAAACTCGTTGCTTGGAATCCTTGTGGATGCAGGCTTCCTAACGCATGCTTCACGACACCATCTTTTCCACTGCAGTCCATACCTTGAATGACGAACAAAACGGACCGCTTCTTTTCTGCATAAAGCATATTTTGAAGAGCTTCCAATCGTTCCCTTAAACGTGCCATATTCGGCTCGATGTCATCTCTTTCATGATGAGCATTTGTATCGTTTGGATCTATGCTCGATAAATGTACTTTTTTACCGGGTTGCCAGCGGAAATCGTTGTTAGGCATACTTGACCTCCTCTACCATGTTGTCATGTAGTGGTGAAATCACCCATTTTCTCTGCTACAAAGGGGTGGGCGAACTCGCCGCGTAAGATAGTTCCTTGTTCCACAACAACTTGCTTGTCCAAAATAACATGATCCAAATAGGCGTTCGCTTCGATCGCGCACTGATGCATCACGATACTATTTTTGATACTTACACCACGATTCACCTTCACCCCTGGAAACAAAATACTATTTTCCACATAGCCTTCAATGCTGCAGCCATGAGCGATGAATGAGTTACGAATCAACGCTTGGTCATGATATGCCGTTTCCAGTTCTTCTTCCTGTCTTGTATAGACAGATTCATGGTTAATCATAAATTCATGCCATCCATGCGGTTGCAGAAGGTGCATACTATGGGCATAGTAACTATCGATCGAATCCATAATTGCCACATATCCATGATTGGCATAACCTTGAACTTGAATATCGGCTAAGTGGTTCCATATGACTTCTTTCAGATACCTCTCACTGCCAAGCATCATACTTTGCTCGATCAGCTCAATGAGCAAACTTCGTTTGATCACCATTGTATCCAAATCGATATTTTGCGGTTTTAAACTTGGCAACGCATGGTAGGTTGGCGTAACCCGGACGACTCTGCCCTGATCGCTCATTTCCAAGTTATAGGCATGACCAATATGTGCATGGCGATCCATCTCCGTTAAATGCTTATAGAGAATCGTAATATCAGCGTCGTTGCCCAGATGGTAATCGATCATATTTTCAAAATTCATATGGTAAATTACACTGCTTGGGGCAAGCAGCATATACGTTTCGGTGCAATTTTTCAATAAATCAAGATGACTGTATAGATGAAATAGATCTCCACGCACATCCTTAGCGAGATAACTAGGAGGGAGCACCGTTACACCGCCTTCCGCGGTCGTATCTAAGCCCCAATGATGCCCGTCACCCACATGTTCGAGCAAGGAGTCCGCTTTGTCATTTGACAATAGCATAACCCTCTGAATACCTGAATTGCTCATATTGGAGAGCGCAAAGTCGACCATCCGATAACGACCAGCAAAAGGAACGGCACCTACACATCGATTGCGTGTAAGTGTAGATAAGTCATCCTGTTCATTCATCAAATTGATCATTCCAAGAACATCCTTCATCGTACACTCCTCCTTGTCTTGGATTACCCAAAGTATACCTGATTGGTCAGCTTGGCCGGAATTACAGCTGGATATTGGCGTCTTACCGTTGTTCTCTCAGCAATTGTCGTGATCTCTAACGCGTCTAACTGACCTACAACAGCTCCATCTTTAATAATAGCGCCCTCTCCGATAATCGCATTACTGATGAGTGCATTTTTGCCAATTTGCACACCTGGCATGATGACACTATTGAGTATTCTGCTATTTTCCCCAACCCGCACGTTATCAAATATCACGGAATGACTAACATTTCCATAGATCGTCGAGCCATCACCGATAACCGCATTATTTACTCTAGCCGTTAAGGCAACGTGCGTCTTCGACAGTTTCTTTGTTTTGGTCAGTACAGGCCACGTTTCTTCTTCCAATTGCAACTTCGGCGTATATCCCAGTAAATCCATATGAGATTCCCAAAGGCTATGAATCGTACCCACATCTTTCCAATATCCATCAAAAGGATACGCTGATAAATGGGCACCTCCAGCTAGTAATCCAGGAATGATATTGTGTCCAAAATCATGTTCCGAAGCCTGATCTTTCGCATCTTTTTCCAATGATGAACGAAGAACATCCCAATTGAACAAGTACACTCCCATGGAAGCGAGATTACTAGCGGGCTTCAGTGGTTTCTCTTCAAAAGCTGTAACCCGGTCGTTTTCATCCGTGCTCATAATGCCAAACCGACTTGCTTCCTCCCATTTCACAGGTGTCACGGATATGGTAACATCCGCACCAGATGCCTTGTGATGCTCGATCATCGCGCGGTAATCCATGCTGTAGATATGGTCGCTGGAAATAATTAAGACATAGCTTGGATTCTGTTCCCGGAGGAAAGCCAGATTCTGATAAATGGCATCTGCTGTCCCCGAGTACGCATTGGGCGCACCAACTTGTCTTTCAAATAGAGAGATACCCCCTCTATCACTCTTCATCCCCCATGCTTCCCCGCTTCCGATATGAGCATTCAGAACAGCAGGTTTGTACTGCGTCAATACACCCACCGTGTCAATGCCCGAATGGTGACAATTGCTTAAAGAAAAGTCAATGATTCTATATTTCCCACCAAAATGGACAGCTGGCTTTGCAATATTTTTCGTCAACGGACTAAGTCTACTGCCCTCACCACCTGCTAAAAGCATAGCTATGCATTCCTGTTTCTTCACCTTAATCTCATCCTTCCGTAGGCATATATTTGAGGATAACCGCTGCAAGTGGCGGTATGTTAACTGAAATACTTTGAGGATAACCCTGACAAAACCATTCCTCAGTATCCAAACTATTGTCATTCGTTATTCCTGAACCGCCAAATTCCAACTTATCGCTGTTAAAAACCTCCTGATAGCGCCCAGGATCCATAACCCCAAGGCGATATCCCTCATGCGTTTCAGGCTTGAAATTGCTTATGATAATTAGCTGCTCATTGTTCGTCTTCGATTTTCGCAAGAGCGTCACCAGACCATCCTCTTTATCATCCGCAACTAATGAGGTAAAGCCGTTCGACTCGAAATCCAATTCCCACAATGCTTTTTCTGTTATGTAAAAATGATTCATCTGTTTCACAAATTCTGCAAAATGCTGATGCTCTTCATTCCTGAGCAATCCCCATGCCAAGGAATCCTCTGAATTCCAATCATCCATTTGACCAAATTCAGTACCCATAAAAAGCAGCTTTTTACCCGGATGTCCCATCATATACGAATAAAGCACACGCAGATTGGCAAAACGCTGCCAATTATCTTCCCCAGACATTTTACCTAACAAGGATTTGCTCGGATAATTCATCTCGTCATGAGAATAAGGCAAGACATAATTCTCATCCCTTGTCCCCAGTAGTGACCGCGTTAACCGATCTTCCTGTCCGCTGCGTTCACTTTGATTTTTCTTCATGAATTCGAGCGTATCCCAGGTAAAGGCTAAATTCCATTTATAATTAAACCCGAGTCCACCATGCTCAACCGGTGTAGTGACACCCGGATACGCGCTGGAGTCTTCTGCAATCATAAGCACATTAGGATACCTGGAAAATACGACCGCATTTAATTTCTGTAAGAATGCAATCCCTTCCAGATTCTCCTCTCCACCCTGTTCGTTCTTAATGTATTCCTCTTCTGGCCGATTAAAATTCAACGTTAACAAGCTATAGACGGCATCGACTCTTAATCCATCCACATGATACATATCCATCCAGAAGAGGGCATTCGAAATTAAAAAACTAACGACTTCCGGCTTACCATAATCGAAAATATACGTCCCCCACGTCGGATTCTCACCTTTGCGACTATCCGCATATTCATAAAGGGGGGAGCCATCAAATCGAGATAAGCCATGCGCATCTTTGCAAAAATGAGCAGGGACCCAATCCATAATCACGCCGATTCCCTTTTGATGACAACGATCAACAAAATACATAAAGTCTTTCGGTGATCCAAATCGGCTTGTTACCGAATAGTAACTGGTTACTTGATATCCCCACGATGAGTCTAGCGGATGTTCGGCTAAAGGCATGAGCTCAATATGCGTATACCCTCGCTCATTAACGTAATCCACAAGTTCATCTGCTAATTCCACGTAACTATAAAATCCGCCATCCTCCTTGCGCTTCCAACTGCCCAAATGCACTTCATAAATGAGAAGCGGCTGCTGCAAGTGTTGATTCGACGTGTTATTCGCCAACCAGTCTTCATCCTGCCATTCATAATTATCAAGCGAAGCAATAATGGAAGCGGTTTCCGGTCGAAACTCCGTTTGAAACGCATATGGGTCCGCCTTCAGATAACGATCCCCATCCAGCGTAACGATTTCATATTTATATAAAGTGCCTTCTTCCAGCTCGGGTATGAACAGTGTCCAAATACCTTCCTGCATGGTCATAGCATGATGAGTGCCATCCCAACCATTAAAACTTCCGGATACGTTCACCTGCTTGGCATTCGGTGCCCACACAGCGAAGTTGACTCCTTTGCAGCCATCGCGTTCTTCCAAATGTGCTCCAAGAAATTGATAGCTTTGATACTGTGTGCCCTCATGCAGCAAATAGAGCGCATCCGTGTTTGATTTCGAGGCGATCATTGTCATGTACTTTCCTCCCCTGTGTTGTTGAATTTAATGCTAATTACACACATCTGGGTAGATTGAAACAACGAACTTATAACTTTTTGCAGCACAAAAAAACACGATGCCATTTTGGCTCGTGTTTTTTGAACAGTAAATTTATATAGCGCTTTTGCTGTTATAACAGCGATTCCGCGTGGCTTAGGACTGATATTCATCATCAGTGACTTGCTCCAACCATTCGACCGCCTTGCCATCAAGACGTTCTTGAATGGCAATATGTGTCATAGCTGTGGTGGGCGAAGCTCCGTGCCAGTGCTTTAGACCAGGTGGGAACCAGACCACATCACCGGGACGAATTTCTTCGATTGGACCTCCCAATCGTTGAGCCCGTCCTACCCCTGCCGTTACGATCAGTGTTTGACCCAGCGGATGTGTATGCCACGCTGTCCGTGCGCCGGGTTCGAACGTAACACTTGCACCAGCTACGCGTGCAGGCTCAGCTGCCTCAAATAATGGATCGATCCGAACCGTTCCCGTAAAATAATCAGATGGTCCTTTACCCGAAGGTTGGGATCCTGCTCTTTTGATTTCCATTTTCTAATTACCTCCCTAAGTTACGTATTTGTTGTCGCGTTGTTGTAAACATAATGATACCAAAAGGGATGGCTAAATTGAATTCTCGCTAGCAGTTAGAATAAAATCCATCTAATCATCTGGAGGACAGGAGATTTACAAAACTACCTTGTAATTGCTCATCGAAGAGCTGCTGACGGTGACTGTGTGGCAGGACCTAGCATCCGCATAAGGAATGAGCAAAGACAAGCCCTTCCCTTTTGAGTGAAGAGCTTGTCTTTATTTATGAAATCACATCTTCCAGCCGAAGATCTGGCGACGTTCCAAGCTCTCGCTGCAGCAGTTGCTCCAATTCGCGATATTGCTTCATCGCTTCGTTCTTCCGGCCTAGCTCCGTATACAACCGCATCATTTTGTAATGGATGTCTTCTCTCATGGGATCGATCTTCAACATTTCCCCGTAGTAATGCAGCGTTTGCTGCTGACGGTCATGTGTCCGATGATGCTGAGCGGTTAGCTCTAGCAAATCAATGTACTGTTGCTCTAGCGAGCGACTAATCTCGATAGCCCACTCATAGGACCTGCCTTTCAACAGCGGTCCCTTATAGAGGGCTTCCGCCTTTTCCAACAAGGCTGCGCTCTCACTAGGTGCTCTTCTAATTTCCTTGATTAATCGCTCGAACTCATACAGATCGCACTTCAGGTCATCGGATTCTAAGCGTATCTCGTTTCCTGTCGTTGTAATCCCGCCGCCAGACCGGTCGTATCCGACCGCTTTACGGATAGCGTACAGCGTCGAATTCAAATTCTTCAATGCATTGTCCGGGGCTAGATTCTGCCACAACGTTTCCGTTACTTCCTCCCGGGTGACCGTTCTTTTGCAAGCCAGGAAAGCAAATAGTTCCTCGGTTTTCGGAGTCCGCAATCGAATCACTTCTTTCTTCCCATCGGTCGTACGGCCTATAATTTTAAAACCACCAAACAGTTGAACTTCCAGGTTCGGGATGGGATCGTCCTGCCGACGAACCCTTTGAATCTTCTCCATGGTGACGGCCAGCCTCTCCGATGTAACAGGCTTTACGATATAGTCTAGCACGTTAATCGCATAGGCCCTAACCGCGTACTCGTCGGATCCCGTCACTAACACGATATCGATATTTCGCCGCATATCCGTTAGCAACGCCGACAATCTCATTCCGTTAATATCGGGCATGGAGATATCTAGAAAGGCGACATCGACGTCATGCTCTTTGGCATAATCATATCCTTCTTGGGGATCTAAGAATGTCTCGATACTCCCGATTCCACCGATTTCCGACAAGAGGCGCTTCAATCTCCTTATCGCCATTTCCTCGTCGTCTACGATCATCAATCGCAGCATACGCTACGTCTCCCCTCTTTCTAAAATGTGGCTTGTCGACAGTTCCATCTCGACACGCGTACCTTCGCCCTCTCGGCTGTCGATGCACAATGTTGTACCATACAGCAATCGCAGGCGTTGACTAATATTCCACAATCCAATGCCTCCGACTGTCGTATCGGGCTTCATGACTGACTTCAACTGACCTTCATTCATGCCGCAGCCATTGTCTTCAATGCGTATCAATATATCACCTTGTGCCCGTTCGATGACGGTCAATTTCACCGTCCCCCCTTTCGAGCGGGACATAATGCCGTGTCGAATCGCGTTCTCGACAATCGGCTGAATGACGAGAGGGGGGATCATGACCCCCAAATTTGCCTCCAAGATGTATTCCACCTGCAGCCTCGCGCCAAATCTCGCCTGCTCAATGGCTACATAAGATTTGACGAGCTCCAACTCGTTCTCTAGCGTAGTCAACGCTTCAAGGTGCTTGAAATCAAAACTGCTTCTCAAATACCGCGACAATCGGAGTGTAAGCTGCTCCGCCTGTTCGGCATCCATCACGCACAGTTCGGCGATCGCCGTAAGCGCGTTATACAGAAAATGCGGTTTGATCTGCGAACGTAGAAAAGCGATCTCTGCATTTCTGGCCAGCTTGACCGAAGATTTCAGCTCGGTCAAATTACGTACGCGGGCAATCAATTCCTCGGATTCAAACGGCTTAGCGACGACATCGTTCGCTCCATTTTCTAGCGCGATCCGAATATCCTCGCTGCTGTTGCGGGCCGTCAGCACGAGCACCGGAAGTTCGAACGGCGAGAATCTTTCCCGAATCTTCGCAAGTACTTCGTAGCCGGACATGTCCGACATAATGAGATCCAGTACGACAAGTGAAATATCCGGATGACTGAACAACGTTTCCAAAGCTAATTGTCCTCGGTCGACAACGATGAAAGTGCGCCCTTCCAGCTTGAACATGTTCATCATACTTTGCAGATTGGCAAAGTCGTCATCCACCAGCAGGATGGGTTCTTTTTCCTTCCCGGCAACATAAAGTGGATACTCAGTAGGGAGTACGCTGACAGTTCCGGACAATGGCAATTCGACTGATTCAGCCATCCTTCCGTCGCCGTCCAGTTTCAACTTGTCACTTGCCAGGGGAAGCGTGAAGCGGAATGTCGCCCCCCTACCCGGCTCAGAATCAACTTCGATAAGTCCGCCGTGAAGCTCCACCAGACGCTTCGTAATGCTGAGCCCGAGCCCGGTGCCGCCGTAATCAGCCGCTCCGCCTTGTTCGAAATCCAGGAAAATACGTTCGCGCATATCTGCAGCGATCCCTATCCCTGTATCGCTCACTCGCACTTCCATCCATTCTCCCCTGGTTTCAGTGCTCACTTCGACGGTCCCTTGATTGGAAAACTTAATTGCATTACCGATTAAATTGTGCAAAATTTGTATGAGACGATTACCGTCCGCATAAACGAGAGGCAAATGATCCGGCACGCTGTTGATAAGCTTCGTGCTTCTGCCCTCCAGCAAAAAGCCGTGAATCTGGATAACCGATTCGACATACGATTTCACATCGACTGTGTTTCTTTGTAACGCCAAATCACCGTGCTTGAGCTTGGAGTAATCGAGCAATTCATTTACGAGCATCATCAACCTTCTTCCGCTGTCAACCACAATGGCCATGTTGCGAGCCTGCTTGTCTGTAAGCGTCCCCTCCACTCCCTTAAGCAGTGACTGGGAAATATTAACGATCGCATTCAGCGGTGTCCGCAATTCATGAGACGTATTCGACAGAAAATCGTCTTTGATTTTATCGAGCCGCAACAATTGGTCTTTCATCCTATCAACTGTCTGGTAAGCTTCAAAAAAGCGCAGTACTACTACAGGTACCATCACGATATTAAAAATAATGATGCAAAACTGCGCCAGCGAGGCGCTACTATGGATCCCCATTGCGAAGAAAATAACGTCCAGCGAATACATATTAATCATCAGGACAGCCACACACAGCATCAGTAATTTAAACCGTGATCCTCGATCGCCTCGGACGAACAATTGTGCAGCTACGAGAAAATTCCAAAATTGAACGATTTGGTACAGGAGAACAATATAAAACTGAATGGGCGTATACGCCCGAATGGACAGCATCGGAATAAGGAGCATAAATCCAACCAGCACGAACGATACCCCTTGTGTAATCCGTAAAGACAGCTTGCTTCGATGCAAATGATGGAAAAAAAGTGCTAATGCCAAACAACCGGAAACCGAAACGAAATCCTTGATTTTATAGAGGACTTCGAAAGATAATCTGCCTTCCAACAAAAAAAATAGCGATCGCTCTCCCATTAGTCCATGATACAGCCCAAACATCGAACAGATGGACGCCAACAGTAAAAGCGAATTGTCTCTGATGCGATAAGCGGAGGCAGCTACGAAACAGATCAAGTAAAGCAAAGTCAGCGTACAGAGAATACCTAGTACGAAAAAATCCTTACTGAGCGCTAGCTGCCGTTCTGAGATCAATCGGTCGGCTGACCCAAAGCGCAACGAATCGACCATTCCTGAATTTACATAATCGTAGTTGGCCGCTTGCACGATAATCTCGGTGCGCCCCTGGTTTGCGGAAAATACGCCAAGTTGCGGGCGGTTACCCGAACGATAGCCCGATTTGTTATCTCCAGACGTTTGCCCATCCGCCAGCAGCTTGACTCCATTCACATAAATCTCACTGGCAAAACGAATATTCGTTTTCTTCAGTGCCAACTCTCCGGAATAGGAAAGCCCTGTCAAAACCATCCTGTACGTAGCCGCTCCATAAACCGGTAGCTCGACGCCATTAATCACCTTCCCGTTCCACGGGGATGGGACTTTCATATAAGCAATGTCGCTGGCATCAGGCAATTTTGATAACTGCCGGAAATCATCCGGCGTAAGCAACTGATTCCAGTAAAACTCCCACTCGCCGTTTAACGGGATAACTGGATCGTCTTCGGGATTCCACCGCGCAAGATCTAAGACGCCATCCTGCACAATCCATTGGCTTTGCTGCTCGCCGCCTCCGATCTTCTCGGAAAGAGGTACGAGCGAAAAACCGATCAATCCGATAACAGTGACAAGTAAGACCCTTGCAAGCCATGATATTCTTTCGTTTCGAATCAGGTTCGCCTCCTCTTTCCTAGACAGTTACTTAACGATATAAACTATTTCGTTGTTGTCATCATGAATTCCTATTCGGTATGCGGCTTAAAATGAAAATAAAACCGCTTCAAACTTAAAAGCGCGCGCCAATTGAGTATCGGCACGCGCTCACAGCATAGCTTTTTTCATCTGTCTACTTGACAAGGGTATGACCAGCTCATTGGCTGTCATGTTTAAAACTTATTAATGATTAGGTACCACATAAACACTGCCATCAGACAACACTTGTACAGTGCCCGAGGCTGATTCAATTTCCCGAAGTGCCCAATGTTCTTGCGGAACGTCCGGCCAGCTTGATGACTTAACGTCGGCTGTCGGCCGCCCGAACAATCGGTTTAATATCGTTACTGCTTCCGCACGATTCAATTGATTATTCGGCAGGAAGGTGCCGTCGGAATAGCCCTGCAAAATGCCTGCTTGCGAAGCTTGCTTAATCGCTTCAAAAGCCCAGTGCTCTTGCGTATCGCTGAAACCTGCATAAGAAGTGTTTCCAGTTGCTCCAACTTGAAGCAGTCTAGCAGCGATGTTGGCAATCTCGCCGCGAGTAATCGCATCATTAGGGCGGAAGCCGGTATCATCTCCGAGCATCACTCCTGCGCGCTGCATATTGGCAATAGCTTCTGCAGCCCAATGTCCTTTGGCAACGTCCGGATAACCACTAGGTTGTGCCGAAACCGATGTATTGTTGGACTTAGCAGCGCCAATACGATTCAAAATTGTCGCCAATTCCGCACGCGTAATGGCTTGCGATGGGTGGAATGTGCCGTCTGGATAACCGGACAAATAAGGTTTCAGCGCTCCCGCTCCATTTTTCTGAATAATGGTAAATGTACTGAATTTACTGATCTCAATAGCAATACCGATTGGTTTGCCATCCGCATCATAACGGATTTCTCCTTGTTTAAGCACTTTTTCGCCGTCGCTATGTTCAATGTACACAGCAAGCCCATCCAGTACTTGTTTGGCCGCTGCTGCGTTTTCTGGCAAACTCAAGTTATTCAGTGGGAACACGACTTCCGTCTTGTATCCCGAATAGTTGGTTTCAATCTTAACCGGTTGACCGATTATGGTAATCGATCGACCTCCTGCATCTTTGAGCACAAGCTCAGCAGCTTTCACGCGTGTTGTTACTTCACTGCGCTCAGCCTCTGCACGGACCGGAACAATTCGGAAGTAGGCATCTTTTCCGTCTTTGTCCATTTGCTGTAGGGACTCTACGGATACGGTGATCTGCCCATCAGGCAGCACCAACTGCAGCGCCATTCCTCCATCTGCAAGCAAGCTTACCGTTTCGGCATTTAAGCTGACAATTCGCTCATCTGCAGGATCTTCTGGCAAGTCCGTTACATAGATGCGAGCAATATGATCCTTATTCTCTGCAGCCTTTTCCAAGATCTTACGTGCATCTGTAGTATTCAATTTCACCGTATCAAGCGCTTTACCTTCTGACGATTGGGTCCTCAGGATGTTGGTTTCGAATGTCCAACCTCCGGAACTTCCTGCAACCGTCGTTTGGCGAACCTTAGGGCCAGTACTTGATTCCTCTACACGTTTTACGTCGATGGAATACGTCTGTGAAGACATCAGATCGGCTGATTCCACATTGACGATTATGGTATTGCTTCCAATTCCTATAGCAGGTGTAAAGGTGCCACCGCCTTTAATTTTTACATTCCGCACCCTTACTGTCGCCTCTGGATCATTGGTAATCGCCTTGATTGCCACGTTGGAGCTTTCGGTTGGTGCAATCGTTCCGTATTTAAGCTTGTATGGCGTAAAAGCACCGTCCAAGATGGTATCTGCCTGCAAACTCGCCAATAATGGTGGCTGACCAGGCACTGTCTGCTTACGCAATACAGATACAATATAGGTGAGTGCGGTACCGTCTTGAGCTTCCACCTTAATAGTAAAGGATTGTGCATCCTTCGTAAATGGAAGTGACAAGACTGTTCCGTTCGTTACCTTTTGACCATTGATGTAGATGACTGTATCCGATTTTGCAGCAACTGGTAGAAGCTTAAACTCACCAGCTGTATAAGGTACAAGAACCTCATAATTTGCTACTGTCGGGTTGAAGTCAGTTAACAACTGAGCTCCGTCAGTAGCAAGTCCCAAGCTTTGCAGTTGTGCATTACCACTTAGTTCTCGAACTACAGTTACTTGGTAGTTGCGTGTTTCCGATCCGTCTGGTGAGGTCACAACCACAGGGACTTGATTCTCGCCAACTTGCAGCTGAATCGTCTGAGAAGATTGCCCGCCCTGAACGGATTGACCTTTCACTTTAATACCTGAACCGGCTTTCATAGCACCAGGTGTCAAGGTTACTGTGTCCACGGTATTATCCACATAAACGGCATAGTTTTCTTCCGTCCCTGTGAAGGCTTTCGCCGGAAGTACATCTCCCGGTTGCGAAGCCGTGGCATTATTCAGCTTCAATGACGTCAATAGGGCTTCTTTGGAACCCGTTCCATCAAGAGTAAGTGTGTAGAACTTATCACCTGCGCTAGCAGAACGAACTTTGATGGATACCGATTTCCCAATAACAGGTACTGCGACATCGACATAACCGCTCTCAGGAACTGTCGTGCCGTCGATCGTCACGACCGAAGTAGCCGCCATCGGAACTGCATATACACGAACATTGTCTGAATAAGCTACTGCTTGATAAGCAGTTGTACCGAATTGATACGGAGCACTCATCTGTGCATTGCCCGTTGTCAGTGCCGCAAGATCGCTAGGGGTTGCCGGAATCGCTTCAGGTATACCTCGGATGATTTCAAATCCATACTCGGTTTTGTTGCCAACTCCATCAGTAGCCGTCATCGTCATCTTTACGCGATCCGTCGAATCTCCCCACGCCAATGGTGCGTAATAATAGAATTTCCCTTTATCATCCAATGGAACATTCGTACCATTAACAACAAGTTTAGCTCCCGCATCTGTTTGGCCGGTTATATACATTCTGCTGATATCTGTGACAATACCATTCAGTGAAATCGGGTTGCTCTGAGCATCATTGCCTCCGGAAGCGATCAACATCGGTCCTGTGCGGTCAATGAACAACTTGCGGTATGCCGTAGAGCGGTCACCGCGCACATTCACAGATTCAACCAACACGTTATATTCCCGTTCTTCCAATACGGCAACTCCAAGCAGATCTTGCAGAACAAATGTGGCAGTTCCTCCTGCTGTTACTTGCTCATGGCTGCCGAGCTGCTGTCCGTTTACGAATAAAGTCACAGTTGCGTCTTGATCAGCAGTCACCTTCAAGGAGGCTTTTTCAGCTGTTGTAAGCATTAGCTTCTCTTTATTTCCGTCATATGACGTATACGCTTGTTCAATGACTGCTTTTGCACCTGCATCAATCGCCACTGATAACGTTGGCGGTTGTGGAACTGGCAAATCTGTCAACACACTCGTAGACATTGGACTAAGCACAATACGTCCTTGCTCATGACCAATAGCTGAGACAAAGATATCATATTTTTTACCAGAAGTTAACTCGGTAATAACAGCATTCTGCTCACTTCCCACTTGAGGTAGCAGATCCATGATTGGAACTGCAGCTTTACCACTCGTGCTTTCACTAGCCCAAATGCGATAAGCTGTCACATCTCCTGCAATAGAAGCCCAGCGCAAGGATATTTCTCCATTCCCAGTAGAAAGAACCTCAGGTTGCTCAGGTGTATCCAGCGAAATAGGAGCAGTCACCTCTACAGTTGCATCCGTAATAGCATGGATTGGTGCTTGATCTGCACTTTCTCCTACAACAGAAAGATAATAAGTTCCAGGCAGCAAGGAAGTCGGAAGATCAATAGCTTTACTGCCGGATGATGGCAAACTGCTTTGAATAACTTCTCCAACCCATTGATCAGCACTGTCTGTTAACATCATGGTTACTTGCGCATCAGACGATGCATTCTCCATAGACCACGTTACTTGAATACGATTTTCCACGCCAGCTACAGCATTTACTGAAGCTTTAATCTCAGGCAGAGGAATTAATTTTTGAATTTGCAGATCAACTTTTGTAGCATTTTGAATCATCCATTTGCCAGCTGGCGCATTCAACAGCGAAACATATAGTGTATCCCTGCCGTCATTCACTGGATTTGGTGTCGAGATCTTCGTCTGTTGGAGCGGATCTCCGCTTGAGTTTGTACTTGATACTCGATCTGACGCCGGTTGTAAATAGGCGTTGCCATCAGGAGCATCGAAGTTCAGTGTGTACGGTGAACCGTCAGGCGCTGTAATGACAGTATTGGCATTGCCGTCGCTAACCGTTAGCATGTAATTGCCATTCTCGGCGATTTCGAGATATTTGCTGAATCGGCCTTCCATCGCCAATGGTTTAATGGACTTGAACTTCCTAGTTGACTTGTAGGCAACAACACTTGTATGACTGCTGCTTACAACTTTCCACTGTCCCTTCAAATCAACATCATCTAGGAAAATCGTTTTCTTCTGCTGCGATTCGTCATACAGAACATTCATTCCTGGCAAATCCGCATTTGGTTGAAGCTTGTAAAGATCACCTTTTGGCGTATACAGTTTTGTCTGTTCATTTGCGCCATAAATCTCTACGATCGCTTGGCCATTATCTGTTTGAGTCATGTCAAACACGGTAGGATAAACTTGATCCTGCACCCACTGCTGAACATCCTCTATTTTCGTTTTGGACGGAACACTGTTTAATACGGCACTTGGACTTGTGCCTGCGCTGATCATCCAAGTTCCTGCCTCAACCGCATCCACCAACGTGTACACGTAACCCTTATCTTCGAAAGCATTCCAATCTGGTTCGTTCTGTGCCGTCTGTAGACTATAAGGACGTCCATCTGGCTTGTACACAATAATATCACCTTGAGCTTCACCAACTTTAAGGATGTAGCTTCCACGCTCTTTCACTGTAAGAGAAGTAACCGAGCGATCTGGTGTTTGCGACCACAGCTTCGCCAATTCATCCAACTTCAGCGACTCGCTGGCAAATAACAGTTCATTCACTTGGATATGACTATTACCGCTTGTTGTCAGACTCCATTTGCCTGCAAACAACGCTACACGCATATATGTCATTTGGCTGTCAGCATCATAGCTGATTTCTGGATACATAGTCTGCTCATAACTTTGCTTAGATGCAGTACTTTTCAGTGCAGCAGTTCGTTGATCTCCTTTTAAGGCAATAAGTGCCGTGTAGGAACGATCTACCGTAAAAGTAGCTGTCGACTTCCCGCTTGAAGCATTTGTTTCTGTTGTGATCAGAGGTGTTTGATCCACTGACGTAAGTTGTCCATTCACAATGCGCGCTTTCGCATCGATATGAACTGACTCATCCGGTTGGAAAGACAAACTAACCGGTGTTAGATCAAAGACTCGCTTCAGCGGATTGGCAGCAGCAATTCTAACATCATTCACCGTTTTGCCCGAATCTGTATTCCTTAGGAACAATTCTTCCGCAATGTCCAGCCATGGTTCTGCTGCGTCCATAAAATCAGAAACACTGTTCACGAAATCCAGACCCTTTTCCCACCAAGACTTCTTAGGCGGCTCTGCTTCCACTTCGAACAGAATGGTATTGTTATTGAACGTATACTTCAGATTAGCGCCTACCCCGTTATGTCTGAAAGTACCACTAATGCCTTTTTCATTTACACTAAGTGCAACGTTACTCACCGTCGCTCCACCAATACGCGGAATCCCTTTGGGAACATAAACCGTTCCTTTAATAGCACCGTTGAATCCCTTTTGATTAAAAGAGTACGTGCCAATTGCTCCTTTGACGACTTCAAAAAGGTTGATGTCGCCTTTCGTTGCAAAGCCCGGTGCAGAAAATCCTTTGATTCCAGCGGTTGCTGGATTCACTACTGTTTGCATGTCCATGTTTTTCACTGGCAGCCAATAGTAGTATTCAATTCCACTGCCATTAAAGCCGTAGTTCGATAGATTCATATCAATGGAATCGGTACCGATTAGATTAAACTTGTAATTGGCCTGCGGATGCTTCAGTTCAGGGACAATGAGATCATTCACAGATCCAGTGACACTGAACTTCTGAGGAATCTGCGACTTCTCTGCAAGTTTGTCCACATTACCGAATAGATAATTGACTTGTAGACCTGTCGAAGCAAGCTTCACTTTCTTGTACATCCCAAAACTTACGCCATCCAAACGTCCTTGTTTGGTTTTCATATTCAAATCGAAGCTTAAGTTCGTATCTGGCAAGCTGCCTGTTCCCTGAACACCGACATAAGGAATGCGGCTTTCCACAACGAATTTAGTATCACTTGCTTTGATTGGGCCCACCTGAAAGCTATTCTTCATCGTGTAGGTACCCGACAAATCGAAGCGGTTGTTACGGAATTGCAGGCCTTCAAACGGCACCGTTTCCTTAACTTTTTGAGTTCCTACTTGCAAACCGATTTCCAGATCACCAGTTAGACGCAGGCCGTCCTTTGTAAAAATAAACGAGCTTGCCTTGACCGGCATATCCATGTTCAAGTAGTCCGTCGCTTGCGAGCTGCTCAAATCCAAAGCGAACTTGTCTGACGTGATGGTAAAAGGCCCCTCATGAATCGTGTAAGACACATTCGAACCGAGTGCTCCACCGCCGTTGACATATAAGCGGCCATCGCCGGTTATTGTCGCTGGATTTACTCTTTTGTCCACAGTAAGGCTGGTTCCCTTGAACATGACCGAGTCATTAATGATTACCGGTTCGGTAGTGTCATTAAGTGTATAGAGACCAGCCGTATCCGGATTCTCCGTGAACGGCCCTTGCAGACCAAGACTGTTTGCCTCGTTGCTAGCAGACGTGCTTGGCACATCTACTCTAGCGAAGTTTCTTGGTTTGTAGAAGTCTTGTGCTGTTATCATCAAACCTTCCGTATATACATAATCTTCATAGAAATCATGCTCCAGGTGTACATCATATTTGCCCGGTGGCAATTCATCCTTCCATGTCAATTCTAACTGACGTTCATTAATGACATTGTAAGAAAGTGTATATTTGGTGCCGTCCTTACTTTGTAAATAGTAATGAATATCGGCTAAAGGCTTACGAAGCAAATTAGGAATACCCGTACCGACTGCAACCAATCGTTTCTTGTCTTTCACATGCAGAACCGAAGCGCCTACACGGTCATAATCAACATCCGGTTTTAACATGTTCGGATCATCTTTCATGATAAATCGTCTTATATCTGTGTAGCTTGTACCAATGATATTCGTTGCATAGCCACGTGTTTCATATTCTTTATGCCACGTAAGGCCTTTTAGAACAACCGTAAATGAGCTTGTTCCTTCTTCTGTACCTGTGTACGGTACTCGAACCCAATTATTATCGCCCTTATCTGAGTACTCTCGATACTCGACCCCTCGTGCTGTAATGTCTTTTGTTCCATCATCATAGACATTTGTAATCACACTGACAATATCATCGATATGCTTGAGATCAAACTGAAGAATCGGATCCACCGTAAGCTTAACACCTGGCGCTGTCGGAGGTGTATACCCGAACAACCAAGTTTCGTTCATAATCGCTGCAGGCTCAGCACCGACTTTAGAGCCGAAAACTTTATCCATGATCATAATTTCGTCGCGATTTCCACCAAACATGACAAAATTTTTACCATCGAACGCTATGTTCGCATTGGTTAATGGGAAAGGCACCTGATTGGGTTGCCCCTGGACCTCATAAACCTTTCCCTTATCGTCCATATTACTTTTATACATAACTCCGGTGGAGAATTTTAATGGAGAAGTTTCCCACTTACTTCCATTCCATCCATAAGCCATACTCCCCCTCGTCGGAGGGTATGTGCTGGATGGCAGTTTTAATTTTTCAACCAATACCGCATTGTTATCATGTACATAGTCTCGTTCTCCACCAAAGAAGACAATTCGACGCCCATCATAGGCCATTGCCTGTCCCCATCGACCATAAGCTTCTGGACCAGCTATCGAACTCCAGTTCTTTGCTTCCCGGTTCCATTTCCATAATAACGGAGAGCTATCATCATGCGTGATCGTCTTCGTTTCTTTTGTAGCGGTACCTGTGTAGGACGCAGTGATTTGGCCTTTGTTCCCACCGTAAAGCACTGCCGTTTGGCCGTCAAAAGCCATTTGCCCGCCATACGCTGCAGGTGGCTTATCATCAGGCGTAGCCTGAGTCCAGCCAGTTCCATTCCACAGCCAAGTATCGTCCTGAAGATGCTTAGAACTTCCGCTGCCTGAATATCCGCCGAACAGAACCAACTGATCGCCGTTATAGGCAAGCTGAGCGCCTCCGCGAGCTATCGGGGAGTCCGTAAGCCCTTGAACTTGCTCCCACTTGGCATCCATGCCATCCCACAGCCAAGTATCACCTAGCAACGCTCCGGACTGACCCTCGCCTCCGAATAGAAGAACTTTTCCAGTGGATGGATCATAAGCCATGGCTGCGCCTTTGCGTTTGGACGGAGAGGAAGCAAGATGCAATTCTTCCCGCCAAGTTTTCTCATAGCCATCCCATATCCAAGTCTCATCGAAAAGGCCACTGTTACTCTGACCTCCGAACATGACCACATTCTCAGCCATCTCATCAAAGATCATGGCTGCACCCTGTCTTGCACCAGGTGAAAGATTCGTTGTTACTCTCTGCCAAGTATAATCCGTGATTTTGGTTGCAGGACCGTATGTATTCTGCAGCACTGTGTTAGTCCCGGGAGCCACATCTTTAGCTTGAGCTACACTCGAACCGCCGTATAGAAACGGTATGTACTGGAATAGCAATGCAGCAATTAATAGTTTGGCCCATCCGGCTTTCCGACGTCTATTCAACATTCATCCCTCTTTTCCTAGTTTTCATCAACAGTATCCGTAGGCATAGCAGCTTATAGACCTACCAAAACCAGGCCTCTAGTCCTAACTTCACGAAACTTTTCGACAGTAATCGGGATTATTATACAAATGTCGGATAAACAAAAAATGAACAAGATGGAATCTAGGTTTGTTCAAAGGTCTCCTGCTATTTACCTTGACTAGAAATAAAAACTAGCCCCACGATTTCTCGTAAGGCCAGCTTCACTTATCGTATATTCAGTTTTACCTAGACCTTCCCTGCTACCAAATGGCTTTCCAGCTGCAGCACTTCAATGCCAGCAAGCAAAACAATACCAATACCATGCGTATCGTTAAGCAGCCATGACAGATCATCCTTATAATAACCAACACTGTACGAGTAGCCCGAACCGCGGCACACACCGTACACATTGCCGAATTTATCGATGGAGATGCGGGCCATGCCGTTCCAGCCCTTATGGATCGCTGCGATATACTTCTCTGTATCTGTGATCCAGCCATACCTTACACCGCGAGCATAAGCATACAAAAACATCGAGGTGCACGAGGTTTCCTCATAAGAAGCCGGCTCTGTCAGCACTTGGTGCCACAAGCCGTTCTCCCCTTGCAGGCGCAAGTAGCCTTCGCTCAATTCATTAAAGAACTGCAGCAGTTCGTCGCGCTGCTCATGACTTTCCGGCAGCACAGCCAGCAATTCCGATAAGGAAAAAATGACCCAGCCATTGCCGCGGCCCCAAGCGATCTTCGTGGGCTTGTCGATACCGAAGTCATAGACGTGAGACATAATTTGCAGCTCAGGGATGTACAATTTCTTCTTGAACTGGATGAACTGGTTGGCTGCATCCTCTAGATAACTAATTTCACCAGTCCGCTGGTAGCAGCGGCACAAGTATGGCACGCTCATGTACAAGTCATCGCACCACAGCGTCGCATTCGGGAAATCGACATGCTTTGGCTTCCGGTATAGGGAGCCGTCAGGCAGCCGATCCTGTCTGTTACTAATATAATCTGCAATTACATCAGCAATTCGCTCAGCGCCTTGAAGCTGCTGATTTTGCAGCGCAAGCAGCATCGTTGCACCGAAAGAGCCGCAGTCATCCAGGCTATCCAACGTAGCCAGTGTGTTCAGCACACCGGAGGCGCCATATTGGACTTTGTCCCAATTGGCATATGTGTAGAGCCGAGTACATGTTTCAATATGCTTATACACATACTGTAGCAAATCGTCACGACCAAGCAATTTTCCGGTCTGGAGCATCCCATACAGCGTTACGCCAAGCGGATAGTTCCACTTGCCGAATAAGGCATTCTCTGTGAACGGTCGTACCCACGTGTTTGGCTGATCCAGCCGCCAGAACGTTCCACCCTCCTGCGTCTCTACCAAGGCAAGGAGCGAATCCTCAACATCAGGGATGGCTTCCTCCAAAGCGAAAGGCCCCACATACAGCCATTCGTCCTTCGCTCCATGTACAGGATAAGGCTTGACGAGTTGCACACCGGCAGACATCTTATCCAGACGAAAGCCTGCGCTCCCGTTCGCACCAAAGCATTGTATGACAAGGTTATGCTCGCCGTACGCTAACTGCAGATTAGCACGGAAAGCGCCTGCTTGATCGATACGGGCTTGCAGTTCCCCATCCACATAAATCACAATGCTTCCTTCCGCATGACCGCTTAATTCAACCTTTCGCAGTTCAGGCGAGAATGAACGCAGCTTCGTCCAAGCGATTGCATACCTGCCGTTCAGTTCTCCGAAGATGCGTGCAACAGAGGTCCTCGCCTTCTCGTCATCGTTCCACACCAGCTCCGGATACCAAACACGATCAGCTTCCGTACTTCCCTCGCCGGGGAGCTCGCTCCACACATGATCCTGCGGCGCAGAGTAGATCCAACCTTCGTGACCGAATCGCTCGGGTGAAGGTGCCAGGAAATGCACGGGATTACTCTTATACGAACCTGGCCCAAGAGAGCCTCCGCTGCCCGCTTCTGTTTTGGTAAACTGGAAAACCAAGTGATTCCAGCCCTTATGCATTGGAATAGTAACGACTGTTCTTCGTTTCGGATTCAGTTCATCTGCGATATTCGCTTTATAAATGAGTTTCCCGTTCGCATATAACATGAGCGGACCATAGCAATGCAAGATGAAATTGAGCGGTGTATCCACATCACTCCAATATTGCGACCACGCATAGACGATCTGTCCGTTCTGAAGCTCGGGGAAACGTTTTACGAAATTAAAATCATAACTGTAATCGTGATTCTTCCTAATCCCATTGGCACAAAAAGCCCGGTATGCCATCGGATGAGCCGGGTTGTTTCCTACATATCGGTCAGCTACTGTAGCTAAAATTTCACTTACGCGATCTCCGCATTTCGTAAAAATGCTTTCGTTGATGTCGATGTAACGCTCCGTCATGGTTGCATCCTCTCCCATTCAATAAATAAAGGGGCGGAGTCTCCCCGCCCCTTGCCATCATGCTTTTCACACAATAAATTCTTATTTTGCAGCGCCGCCGCTGCGTTTTTGATAAGTTTCCGTCATTTCTTGGCTCATTTTCGCCAAATCTGCATCTGTTTTCGCTTTGGTAACGAAATCGTCCCACGCAGTAATCGGCTCACGGCCTAGAATAATCTTCGTTTTCAAATCTTGGACTTTTTTCTCAAATTCAGGCAGCAGCTTTTGCGCCGTTGGCGAGTAGAGACCGATACTGATATCGGCGACACTTGTTTTGGCACGTTCGTCTTGAATTTTCATGAACAAATCGTTGGCATCTTTCGGGAAATATACCTTCGTAGAGCTCGCATACGGATCCGCGACATAGACGATTTGGTTAAAATCAGGACCGTTATCCTTCGCCAACTGCTCAGTGTTGATCACTTTCTGACCATCCTTGACCGTGTGATCCACACCTTCGATTCCATATTGCTGAATCGCGAATACATCGTCATTCATCCACGTATCTACCATTTTCAAGATGCGTTTCATTTTGGCTTCAGGCACGGATTTCGGAATAGAAACCATCCCGGAAAAACCAGGACCTTTCGGATTGTACCCATTCATGTTGGTCAATGGATAGAAGTCAGTCGGCTTCATATTCGGATCGATTTTTTTGAGCAGTTCATAGTGATCATTCATCGTACCAGCTTTATCCATGATGATGCCTGCTTTACCACCGTTAAACAGATCGGAGGCCTGGGAAAGCTTCAATGATGCGAAGTCTTCCGGAAGCAGCTTGTCTTTGTACATTTTAGTCAAATATTCAATGGACTTACGAGTTTCCGGTAGCAGCGCGGTATTTACAATTTTGCCGTCAACCAGTTTCCACTTGTCGTTTTTCACATTCGCGCCGGTAAAGCTGTTCTCGATTGTTGCCAGCGTTCCCATATCAGCGGGAGGTGTCATAAAGGCTGCGAGCGGAGTCGTATCGTTTTTGCCGTTCTTATCCGGGTCTTTCTCCGCAAAGGCTTTCATAACGTCGTACAGCTCATCGGTTGTTGTTGGCACCTTAAGGCCCAGATTGTCGAGCCAGTCCTTGCGAATAATGAAGAAGGAATCAGCTTCAGCTGGACGAGGACGCGGAATGCCGTAATTTTTGCCATCCTGCATTTTAGTCAAATCCCAAGCCGTTTTGGAAACTTTGGAACTCAAGTTCGGATAGTCCTTAATATAAGGCGTCAAATCCCAGAAAGCACCTTGCGTTACCGCGTTGCGAAACACTGGAGTGAACGGATCGTTAATCGTAATCAAATCCGGAATATCGCCGGAAGCCAGTGTCACGTTCAGTTTATCTGTATAGTTGTTGCCAGACACCCATTGAATTTTCATTTTGGAGTTCGTGGCTTTCTCAATCTCCTGCTTAATCTTGTTGTCATCTGCTGCCGGAGATGGCGTAAGCAAGATCGTCATGATGCTAACATCTAGCGGTGCTTCATTTCCACCTGCTGCGCTGCTTCCTGTCGTGCTCTTATTTCCGCATGCTGCAACGAGACTAGAAAGTGCCAACATAAGAACCATAGAACCTAGGACAACTTTTTTGTTTTTTCTTACTTTCATGAGTGATCCTCCCTTGTTATGAACTTCTGAACTTCTTCGTATCCATCGCTCCAACAGAGCACAAGGAAGACATTAGTACATTCCACTTTGATCGACAATCGGACTTTTTTGTACGGCCATTTCAGCAGGTTTAGGACTATCTTGCAACTTGCACATCGATGCATAAAGCCAGAAAACCCTTATTCCGTGCGGTTTAGCTCGCGAAACTGACTTGGGGTAATGCCTTCGTACTTTTTAAATAGCCGGTTAAAATAACTGTGCTGATATCCGATGGCATCGGCGACTTCATTGATTTTCATATCCGTCTCAATGAGCAGCGACTTGGCGTTGCTAATTCGAATGTTCGTCAAGAAATCGATGAAATTAATGCCTGTAATCTGCTTGAACGCCCGGCTTAATGTATATGGACTGGTGCCAAATAAATCTGCGCACGATTCCAACGACAGTGGCGTCATGTACTGCTCGCGCAAATGAACGATGACCTGTTCAATGATTTGTTTGAAGTGATAATCCTGCCTAGAGATCATCTCCTGCACGAAAACACCGATCACTTTGTGCTGGAACCACTTGAGCATTTCTTCTGGCTCTTTAATCTGCGCCAACTGCTCGAACAAGTTCACGCTGCCGAACAACTGCACCGGATTCATCCCGGACTGCAGGGATGCGTATCGAATGCTTCCTAGAAGCTGAAGCATGCCTTGTTGCAGCATGAATTCCGTAGAACCATTGGCAGCCAACTCCTTCATGAACTGAGCGATGAGATCGATGGCACCCGACTCCTGGCCGTTACGGATTGCATTAATAATTTCTTTATCTAAGGTGAAGGGATAGCCCGTTTCCTTATAGACGTTCAACTTGGAAAGCTGCTCCGTTTTAATAATCTGATTCTCGTCGAGTAGATCCCGATAGACCAACGCTTGCTTCACTTCCTCGAACAAATGTGGAATTTGTTTCACGTTGTGGACCCATTTACTGACCGATATGGTAACCTGCATTTTCAGAATACGGTTAATGGCTCGAATGATCTCTTGGCACACCTGCTCCAAATCGTCCTCGAGCCATGTCGGCGGATGGGATAACGGAAAGGACAGCAGAACCCCAATTGAAAAGTTATGGAAATTAATAATCTCTGCCTGCTCATATTGGCTCCTGATTAACTCATCGATAATGTTAGAAGCGGCGAAAGTTACGAGGCTCTCATCCCCTTGAGAGAACCTTCCCTCGAGGTTTGCGAAACCCGTCAACTGAAACATCAACGCAACAAATTGACGATCCTCCGTTTCCCAACCATATCGCTTCATCCGTTCCTTCATGTCGTTCTCTTGCAGTGAAATCAAGTAACCCTGTGCTAGTTGCAGGAAGAAGCCTTCGCGTAAAAGCGGCATTTGCTCCTCAAGCTTATGGCGCATCGTTTCCGTTTCCTTGGACATATGCTGCCAATGCTTCTCAATCATGGCGAATTCGTCTTTCACTTCATCGTTCTTTTCACCAGACAGCAAAGTCATCAGACGCTGTACGGGATGATAGATCCGGCGGGATACGAACCACGAAAGCAGCAGCGCAAAAAGCAAACCTGAGACGCTAATCACCAAGATCCATTTGGAAATGGCAATGACTGGCGCAGTAATGGACGAAAGCGGTGCAGCGGAGATATACACCCATTTTTGACCTAGTCGATTAAAATGACCGTAAGAAACTGAATACGAAACCTTGTTGTAATCAAATAAAAACGATTCCGGTTTCGCATCTTTCACTGCCGCTTCGCCAAGCTCCATTTGATGCTTCGCGTAGGCCTCTTTGAGCGCGAGATCCAATTCCGATCCTCTGGCTCCGCTGCTTGATAAATTCCATTCGTCCTTCTCGTTGAACAGCATCGTGACCCCCTCATCATAGGGAGTCAAGGTTTTCAGCACCTTCAGCAGATTATCCTGATTCAAAGTGGCAATAAGAGCACCGAAGGGTTCGGTGCTGTCGCCTGGGATTTTATTTATTATGGCAAGTCCTTGTTTACCTGTTCCTTGCGGCTTCCGTAACATCCAGAACATCGACTTATCATGCTGGAGTAAGGTCTCATAGTTATTGACGTCGGACTGATTGCTGAGAAATGTGTAACGTTCTGTTGAGAACATAAGCGGACGCGGCTTGTCCAGAAACAACTCCACCTTTTGCAGAAAAGGATGCGCGCTCTCCAGCGACAAGAGGGTCCGGTACATATCCTGAACCGTATCGTAATTATAAGCAAAATTAATCGTTTTCAACTTCTCGTCGAACTTGGAATCGAACGCCCAGTGCGATACGGTCATTTCCAGAAATGCAAGCTGATCGTCAATATTGGCTGCCCGGTTAGAAATTTGATTCTGGTGGAGCCCTTGCAGCTCTTTTTCCACGTTATTCGTTGCGATCCAATAAATGCTCAGACCGATAATCAACCCAGGAATACTTGCCATAATCAGAATCATGACAAGGCTCTTCCGGAAAAACCGCTTGTTATATTTATATTTCTGAATATAGCCGAGTACGTTATTGAAGATTCCAGCCAAGATGTTCACCTTCCCATCACTAATATTCTACACGCTTCGACATCTTGGGCTGGAATCCCTCCCCTCAGGCTGCTACCCCTTAACCGAGCCTACCATGGCCCCTTTAGCAAAATGCTTTTGCAAGAAAGGATAAACCAGCAATATCGGAACCGTCGCGACGATCACTGCGGCCATTTTTAACGTTTCAGACGGAGGAGGAACACTAGAAACATCCATCCGGAGATCCGCATTATTGGCATTGAGTAAAATATTTTGCAGCATAACCTGAAGCGGCCATTTGCTTGCATCATTAATATAAATCAGTGCATTAAAGAACTGGTTCCAATACGCGACAGCGTAAAATAATCCGAATGCAGCCAACGAAGGAAGCGACAGCGGCAAAATGATCCGGAAAAACGTCGACAGATCATTGCACCCGTCCATCGAAGCGGACTCTTCCAGCTCAGCGGGGATGCTGTCGAAAAAGCCCTTCATCAAGATCACATTCCAGCCGCTGGCAAGCGCCGGTAAAATCAACGACCATAAGCTGTCAATCAGGTGCAGCTCGCGAACCAACATGTAGTTCGGGATCATACCGGGATTAAACAAAATGGTGATGAGAATCGCAAGCAGAGCGAATCGTCTTCCGCGAAGCCTTTTTCTAGACAAAGTATACGCCAATGAAGCGGTAACGACCAAGCTCAGTGCCGTACCAACAAGGGTTACGTAGACGCTCACACCGATCGATCTCGGAAAGGCGCCCGTCGCCATTAGAAATTTATACGATTCCAACGACCACGTCTTCGGGAAGAGCACGAAGCTTTCTTTCAGATATTCCGTCGGATCGGTAAAAGAAACGACAAACACATAATACAGTGGAAAAAAGGTGATGACACCGACCAGCCCCAGCACAGCAATATTTGCTATGTTAAACAACCGGTTGCTCAGCCCTACTTTCATATAATTCCCTCCTAAGGACATTGCTATAGCTACGTCTTATCGATAAGAAGTGACGTTTAATATACGCCTTCTTCGCCCATCTTTTTAGAAATCCAATTCGCAATTACAACCAAGATCAAGCCGACTATCGATTTAAACAAACCAGCAGCGGTACTGTAGCTAAACTCGCCTTGCTGAATACCGACCCGGTATACATACGTATCGAACACTTCCGCCACTTGGGAGACAGCGCCATTGTACATCAGGAATACCTGTTCAAAGCCAACATCCAACATATGTCCAAGGCGCAATATAAGCAGCGTGATGATGACCGTGCGAATCGCTGGAAGCGTAATGTGCCACATTTGGCGAAACCGTCCTGCTCCATCAATTTTAGCCGCTTCATAAACCCCAGGATCAATGCTGGCCATCGCTGCCAGGAACAGAATCGTCCCCCAACCGCATTCTTTCCAGATGGATTGAACAGTAAGCATAGCCCAGAATGTATCGGGATTCGTTAAAAAGTCGATTCTAGCAAAGCCTAACCCTTCCAGCATTTTGTTGACCAAACCTTCCCCCTTGGCAAACAACAGGAACGTTAAGCCAGAGATGATGACCCACGACAAGAAATGCGGCATATACACGATCGATTGAATCACCCGTTGATACAATACGCTTCGCAACTCATTCAAGAGAAGCGAGAGTACGATCGGCAGCGGAAAAAAGAGCACGAGATTCATCAGATTAATCGCCATCGTATTGCGGAAGAGCAGCATAAAGTCCGGATTGGTAAAAAACCGTTCGAAGTGCTCGAATCCCACCCATTCACTGCCGGTAATGCCGGCAAACGGAGAAAAGTTCTGAAATGAAATGACGACGCCCCACATCGGGACAAATTTGAAGATCAGAAAAAACAACACACCTGGCAGTGCCAGTAGATATAAGTATTTGTCACGTTTTAAATCCCGCAGAAGGCCTCCCCTGCGCCAAGTTCGGGATTTCGCAGAATTGCCGAAAGACTCCGATTCTGGTTGTACCATTGCCATCCTCTCATTCCCCTTTCCAGTTATGTTATCGAATGATATCAACTTAGACTAGTTTCGTACCGTTTACAATCAGACAATATTGTTTGGGTACATGGCAATTTTGTCGCAAGTGGAACGGGGATTGCGACTATTTTGCCGATTGAGACAATATTGTGCAGTGGCCTAAGAATGGCGTCACGACGGGAAAAATGGTGTGCTAAGACGGCCTCACTGCTGGAGACTGCCACTCTTTTACATGGGCTCCCGTCCAAATGAAAAGGGGCATCCCCCTCGTCATCGACGCTTGGGATAGCCCCTTCTTTCATTTAAAACGTTCAAGAAAACTCGATTACGCCAACGCCGCAAGCCCGTGCCTGTCATAAAAGACCGGACCGCGCGACCAAACGCAGGCCAAATGCATAAGCAGCTCACCGGTCATCCGTTCACGGATCCCCGCATACTTCTCATCGCCATACACATTGTGCCATTCATTCGGATCCGCTGCTAGATCGTACAACTCCCCTTGATACTCGCCGATTCGGCCGATCGCCTCTCCAAGTGTACCTGGCAAATACACGATCAGCTTGTAGTCCTGCTTTCTCCACATCAAGGCAGGAGCCGAATGATGTGGTTCCGCTCCTTTGCCATGAAATTCGCAGAAAGTCCCAATTCGCTTGGTCTCGCCCAGTAAATCGAGTCCGGGCAACTGCGGATTGCGC
Organism: Paenibacillus sp. LjRoot56; assembly: GCF_964253335.1. NCBI lineage: Bacteria > Bacillati > Bacillota > Bacilli > Caryophanales > Paenibacillaceae > Paenibacillus > Paenibacillus sp. LjRoot56. Next base: position 2,502,334 of record NZ_CAXURV020000001.1, on the reverse strand, counting down.
AGCAAGCCCGCTACCTTCGACAAGGTCGGCACGAGATCCACCAGCTCAGCCGGACGATCGTCCACCGTCCCGTGGGCCACTTGCGGCAAATAACTGCCGGCCAAGATCATCGGCACACGGACGCTGCTCTCGTACAAACAGTATTTGCTGAAGCGGTGCTGCCGTTCGCCCATCATCTCGCCATGGTCGGAGACGAAGACGATCAAGGCATTGTTCAGCCGCCCTTGCCGCTCCAGCTTCTCCAGCGCCTTGCCTAAGTAATCGTCAAGCCAGGAGCAATTCGCCCAATAGCGAAGCGTCGTCCGCTTACGTTCCTCCGGTGTCATCGCTTCCCAGACATGACGCTTCTCCCAATAGTTGATCTGGCTGCTCTCATTGACAGCGTCCGTCGCAGCCAGATGCGTATCCTGCTCAAGCTCCCATGGCGGCTGCGGAATATCGGGGATCTCGTTAATATCATAGAGATCCTCGAATTCCTTCGGCACATTGAAGCCGGCATGCGGCTTTAAAAAGGAAAGATAGAGAAACAGCGGGCGCGACTCATCCAGCCCCTCGTCGATGAAATTCATACATTGCTCCGCCACCCAACCGTCACGGTGCCAAGACGTCGGCACTTGACTCGTGCAGCCGATGTAGCCTTTCGAATTTTCTTCGCCGCCGCCGTAGTCTTTCGTTTCTTCATAATAAGCAGCGAGCCCCTCCGGCTCGACATCCCCCATCATGACGGCGCCGTCTTCGTAATGTCCACTGCCACGGGACAGACCGACGGCCCTCACCTCGAAGCCTCTCGTGGACGGAACCGCGGTTTTCACGCCGTGATTCCAATGCGTTTTCCCGAACCCTGCGGTCTGATACCCCGCTTGCCGCATCAATTCCGGGAGCGGATCGCTTGGCAGCTTATCCTCATCATACAAACCGCCGTGATTGGTTCGTACCCCGAGCTGCGATGGATAGTAACCAAACATCATCGAAGTGCGACTCGGCACACACATCGGCGCCTGGCATACCGCCTGGCTATAAGTGATGCCCTGGGCAGTCAGCTTGTCGATGTTCGGTGTATGGATATGTGGGTTGTATGTACCGATACAATCCCAGCGCTGCTGATCCGTCATGAAAAAAATAATGTTAGGTTTAGGCGATCCATGTTCCGTGTTGTGTGGCATAGAAGTCTCACTTCCCTTCCCGGTTCTGGTAGGATTGCACGCGCTCAGCAGCGTGCACCGACTTCAGTTCGTGCTTTGCATAATCGAAATACTTCCCTTCCAGCAAGCCGATTAAGGTATTGGTCACGCGCACTTCCATACGATTCATACCTTCCCTCAACATAGATGTCTGGCCGCGGAAGTGGTAGGGCATCCATGTGCGCGCACCAAGGGAAACACCGTTCACCAGTACTTCCGCCACGTCGTGGAATTCACTGTCCAGTCCCTCGAACGTAACCTCGAAGCTATCTTCCACTGGCAATCGGTCAAGCTCGATCTCACGGCTGAATGTCATCGTTCCAGCAAAATACGGATAACCCGCGTATGGACTGGCAGCGAGCGGCTGCGCTTGAACAACCGGACGATTCAAGATAGGACGCTGCTCCGCATCAAAACCGGTTTGGAAACTCCCTGTTACATACAGCGCATCGATCAGTCCGTTCCAATCCTGTTCAATCGTAACTTCTACCTCAATTTCATTGACTTCAGGCTTCAAATAAGCTGTAATCTCGCAGCCCACATTCATAAAGTCATACACATTGTGTCGCGTAAAATCCGACTTTTGGAGACGATGGCCGTTTATCACTACCGCTCCCTCACCGGAGATCGCACCTTGATCCATCACGAGGTGAACCCGGTCGAGATGCTTCTCCATAACAAAGGTTGTCGTATAGTTCGCCTGCAGTGGATACGCTAGCTGGATGCGCATTGGCGTCCCAAACAACTGGCTCATGTATACGGGCAGCTTCGTCGATGCAGCAAGATCGGCACACTGATCAATGAACGTCTTCACTTGTACCTGTGGAGCTGCGTCCTGTGCACCTTCTGCCGAACTGTTCACACCTTGCACGGATAGGTGGAACGTATCCAAGCGTACCGCATTATCCTCATCGGTCTGCATCGTCCATAAGGTTGAGTCGGACGCGTCGATTTTCAACGTCCATGGTTTGTTCTGCACGACTATAGCCGCGTCAGTATGGCTACGTGTGATGCGGAACAGTCTGGATTCGTACGCGCCGAGCAGAACCGGCAATGTCCAGCCATTGACAAAGATCTCAGTCTCAACAGGTGTCTCATCGCCTCGATCCAAGGACAGCTCTGTAAACAGAGCGGCATTCACATCATTTTCATCCCAAAGAGCGGTTGATATTTGTAATGACAAATCACGTTCCGCCTCTTCCTGATTGCTTACGAAAACAAGGAAACTGTCCATGTCAATCCGGCGAGTCTGCATAAGAATACTACGCCCGCCGTAAGCCGGGTTCAGTTTCACAGCCAGCGGCTGTAGCTCCTCGAGTAGTGATGTCATGCTGCCCAGCGTCGTAGCTTCGTCAGCCGACGCCGCGAACGGCAAGTGATACGCACTCTTTGTGCCTTTGGACCACGACAAGAGCGCTTCGGCGTCTTCGTCCCAGAAATGCTCGGCGACAGGCTGCGGCAAACCGAAGGTGCTCGCTGAAGAAGCCGCGTCCCAGCCGCTCACTTCAATTGTCTGGTACGGCAATTGCCCCAAGCTGATCACCGTTCCGCCTTGCGCCAAGAACGCATCCAGCTTCGCCCACGCGCCGCTCTCCAAATTCGTCATCGGCGGCATGATCACGATTGAATAGCTGGCATTGCCAAGCAGAATCTGACCGTTCTCTACCACAGCTTCCGCGAGCAGTTCCGTATCCAGATGGTCGTAATCCCTGCCACTGTAGGTCAGCTCGTTGCAAATGCGTGTCCACCACGCTTTCAAGTCACCAAGCTTACGCTTCTCTTCGGCGTTGTTGCCACCGTAATCAAAATGGTGGAAGGGATTGCCCATGTGTGCCCACAGCGAGGTTGTCGGTTGAAGTACCGCTGTTCGAATATCTGCTTCGCCGCAACTCATGACGTAGCTGATCCGTCCGACATAATCGCCGAGTTGTCTGAAATACGGCCAATATGGATTTTGCAGGAACTGCGACGGCGGCGCGTCATGCTTCATCAACGCATCGAGCGTATAGAAAAAAGCATGGAAGTTAAAGAAATTCGTGCCTTGAGCAGCCATACGGTCGATCATCCACTTGGCATCCTGAATCGTCATCGACCATCCCACACTATGGAAGCACTCAATCAAGTTGCGCTCACGGCCGAATTGGCGGGCAATGGAGCTAACCATTTTGGCACTCGACCGAAAGCTTTCCGCCTGATTATTCAAAATCCAATCCAGTGAACGTCCGAGCTTCTCATGAGCGGTATCGCCTCCCGGCACATGGCTGTACCGCTGTGTCGTATGCCGTACGGAAGGCACCTCGGTCACGTACTGCAAACCATACCGTTCGCACCAATCGTGCACCTGCTCATGGTAAGCGCTAAGAAGCAGCTCATGAATAGCTTGATAGTAATCATAACGAATACGAGCCGACTGCTCCCCTTCTTCATACAGCAGCGCATGAAGGTGCTCACGCAAATCATAGCCGTTTCGTTTCAGGAAAAATTGCGGCAGCCGTGGAGACCAGGGCAGCTTGCCTAACAGCCCGATCTCGTCGGTAAACATGCCTTTAATCGTACCGCCGAAGTATTCGCCCAAGTGCTGCGCATACTTATCGTGGGTCAATCGAATAAACGTCGCCATTGCTTCATGATTGCAGGGATCGACGAACGTTCCGTAGTATTTGAAATCTTCGATTTCCTTCTCCTGCATAATCAGCACTTCCCAATCGCCTGCGGGAGCCGTCCATTCCATTTTCTGAACGGTACGGTACGTAAAGAACCGCTTTTGGTTGTAAGCCGTCAAGCCCGCTTTCTGAAAAATCGGCTCCGCCTGGAAGTTACCGATCGACGAACGGACGTCTATCGCCTCATTCCACAGCTTAACTCCCTCCGGACTGAGAGGAATCGCTTTGGCATATAAAATGCGCGCCCACGGCAGCTCCATGGACAAGTGCTCTCCACCTTGCACACGCTCTGCTCGATGCTCGAGTGTATAGTGTTTGGCCTCTGGGTGCTCCAGCGTCACCTCGCCGCCCGCGATCCCGCTCGGATATGGGTACTCATCATAGAGCCACACCTGCAAGTTGCGGCGCTCTGCCGCTTCAACCGCTACGCGTACTTTTTGAAACCAGGCATCGGATAAGTAAGGTACCTCAAGCCCTTGTCTCGCACAGACGAAGAATCCCCCCAACCCCTTGTCCGCCATCTCATCGATCTGGTAACGAATCTGTTCATCATTCATATCTCCATTCCAAAACCAAAAAGGATGGATCCGGTAAGTCGCTTCCGGATGCGCAAAAGATTGCATCGTAAACTGGGCCATGTAAGCACATCTCCTCGATAAGTGAATAACTGCTTCCTTCTATATAAGCACTATATAGGAAGTCACTTTGCCCTAACAATCGCACTATTTTGACAGCATGCACTTTCGCCTGCAACTATCTTGTCGGGTTTGCACATCCTTGCGAAATCAAGCCAAATCACGGTCGGCTGACGATAAAAGATTTGAAACTCCACCTGTATAGAAATATTCCAATGCTTATGTAAAAAAACGGCAGCCATGCCGGCTGCCGTTTCATCAATCTTATGTGGTTTATTTGTATCATTTTATGCCCTAACCTTTGTTATCCCGTTTCAATGGAATGACCATATTCCAGGTATTCGCTGCTTTTGTAAATTCACCAGGGCCGTCAGCTGTAGCAAAAAACATATGGGTGGGTTCGTTATTTTCAAATAAAATAAACGGCCTCTCCAGGCTCCCCATGACCTGTTCCGTGCCATCATCCCATTTGATACTCCGGGTGTATGACTTTTCTCCCTCAAGAGCTTCCCAGTGTATCCCATCCTGCGAACTTGCCAGAATCCCGCCATGATATTCACCACAAATGTTGCCAATCATATCCTTCGCGATCATTTCATAGCCGCCAGGTACCTGATAAATAAAAGGATCCTCTAAGCAGAATTTATCTGTTGGAAACACAGTCTCATCCGCTAAAGCCGTATAGGGTCCCCTGTAATGATCGGCCTTTGCAACCCCGAACGACATGGTTTGACTGTGCAAAAAGGTAGGATACGGCCTGGATTTGTAGGTTCTAGTCTTATACACCAGAAGTACGGATCCATCTTCATGCATGCACGGCGCAGGATTAGAAGTGAAGAAATTATCGAACTTATCCGGTCTTGGCTGTAAGATGGGAGAATCCATTCGTTCCCACGGCCCGTATACACTCTTGGAAACAGCAATGCCAATCCGCTTATTAGCTCGCGCTACGATACATCTTGGATCATGAAGATCATAGGACTCTGCCTCTTCAGGCGATACATCCATAAATGGGTGCGTGGACCCCATATAGTATAAAATATACGTGTCCTTATGCTTCACGATATGCGGGTTATGCGTACTTCTTCCATCCCAGTATTCCGCTCCTCTGAAAGGAAGAACAACTTCTTCAAATTGATAAGGTCCCTCGGGAGCGTCCGAAACGGCTCGCACCACCTCGGATGCGACTAGCCAGCCAGGATGCATCGGCAGGTATTTAGGCCATCTGGAAGCGAACATATGATAGCGCTCATCCTCGCCCTTCACAACAGAACCGCACCACACCCAGTAGCCATCCATTCGAAAACCGCCAGATCGTGGCGAGGGTAACATTTGAGTAGCTAACATCCAACTTTCCTCCTTGGGTAACGAAATGGATCAGACGCGTGCCTAGATGGACTGTTCGCGCCCATAGAAAAAGCCCATCTTGTGCATTATCGAGCACCAAGCTTTCTTGGATGAAAGTATCCAGATTCGGCGTGATGACCGGGTCAGCATGCATGAAGCTCAGTGATTGCTGCCTCAGTTGATCCGGAAACACATTGACCTAATTGGGTCTTTTCATTGCTGTATCTCTCCCACTCGTGTTACTTAAAGGCGCCGCCTTCGGTGATCCCCGCCTTAAGCGGAGCTAGCTGACCATTTCCCGTAACAGGTGCAACCCGGCCATCCTTACTTGGATCTGTATATTTCACGAACCATTCGCCGAGTCTTCGTCGCATGTCTTCCAGCACCTCTTGGCATGCAGCATCATGAATCTGATTTACATCTTCGTTCGGATCATTATGCAAGTCATATAACTCGTGTGGACCGTAAGGATAACGATGTACATATTTCCAAGCTTGGGTGCGGATCATGCGAACCGGTCCGTATTCGTCATAAATAACAATATCCTCATGACCGTCGTCCTCTTCTCCCCGTAATAGCGGAAGAAAACTGCGACCTGGCAGCGGATATGGATCCGGATTGGACAATCCCGCATAAGCCAGTAGTGTTGGAAACATATCATATTGGCTAACCAGTTCACTACAAACATGACCAGCAGGGATGACACCTGGATGGCTGAAGATTGCGGGAACCTTAACGGAAGTATCGAACATATTCAGAGGGAATGTCCCGTTTCCTTTGCCCCAAATGCCGTGATGCCCCATATTCATACCGTTATCGCCCGTAAAGATGAGGAGTGTCTGCTCCCTTAATCCCTGTTCATCCAGCCTTGCAATTATTCTGCCGATGCCGTCATCCATAGCAGTAACAGATGCATAATAGCCTCGAAGCAACTCCTTACGGCGTTCACCTTCGCCATGCGGTGCAGATGTGATTTGATTCACATGCAGTGGCAGCTCAGGAACAGATTCGAACGGGCAGTCCTTATACATGGACACAAAGGTCTCTGGGTGCTCAGAGCACTCCCAAGGTGAATGCGGCGCTGTGTAATGAACGCTCAAGTAAAAAGGATTGTCCTGCTGCGAGAGCTCATTCAGAAAGTCGAGTGCCCGATCCGTAATCAAATCTGTCACATAGCCATCCACTAGTGTAACCTCGCCATTTTCCACAATATCAGGCTTCATATACGAGCATCCGCCCCTGGCGATGGAATACCAGCGTTCGAAGCCTTTCTGTGGGACCGTGCTGGAACCAAGATGCCATTTCCCGCTCAAAGCGCAAGCATATCCAGCTTCGGCCATAAGCTCCGTATACGTCAGCTGACCAGCCAAATATTCAGTAGCTGTACGCTCGTCAGCAAAAATCGGCTGACTCTGCACCTCTTCCCGCAATGCGCTCCGAGTCACATTGCCGGAGCAAATCCAGTCATGAACGCCGTGCTGAGACGGCATACGTCCAGTCAATATAGAAGCACGCGCCGGGGAACATACCGGCGACGTGCAGAAGAAATGATCGAAACGCATCCCTTCGGCTGCAAGCCGATCGAGATTCGGGGTGTGGATTTCGTGATTACCTGCACAGCCAAGTGCCCAACTCCCCATGTCATCGGCCAGTATCACAATGATGTTCGGTTTCCCACTCATTTCGTTGTTTTATACCGATCGTAAACCTGTTGGTAAATTTTTACCATTTTATCCATTCCCATGTCATTCAGCTTTTTCACATAATCGTCCCATTCTTTGTCGATACCACCTGTAAGCATCCACTTCGCATACATTTTACTTACATAGGCATCGATATCCGTCAAGTAGCGGGAAATCTGATCGCTCTCTTCCGCCGTGAAATAAGTTTTCGGGAACGCATTGTCAACCAGATACTTGCCGTATAGGTTATCTACATCTACCTTGGAGCGGATTTGCGACGGTGAAGGCGGCACGACCATATCAGTGACAGCTTTGGTCAGCGCCCAGACTGAATAGGCGGTTGGCGGCACCTTCATGAAGTCTTCCGAGTTGGCTCCTTGCGGCAGTGCAATCGCATCGTATTTACCATCCGATCGCTCTTTTAAGCTATCGCCTCCGATAACCCCTCTGCTCATTTGCATGGAAATTTTCGGATCATACGTGTAGTCAATCCAGCGAATCGTCGCTTCCGGATGTTGATTCTTGTTCGTAATGGCGAATGATCCTCGTAACAAAATACCGTTTGCATATTCCGCCCAAACCGGATCTTTACCGTTAGGCCCTTTCAGCGGCGGAAGCGATACATAGTCCTGGTTGGCTGGATTCCAATCGAACACAACGCCTACAATTCCTTTGCTTTCTTTGGCCGTGAGCACCTTGCTATCCTGAGTAAAGCTTTCTGGATCTGCCAAGCCTTCGGCGAAAAGCTTGTTGAAATATTCAATTGCCGCTCTGTACTCTGGCTGTACCGCTGTGTAAATAACTTTATCATTTTCAACAGCTAGGTGATTGTTGCCCGCTTTATGTACATCGCGATCAATTCGTCCGAAAGCACCGAAGAAGGAATTTACATCACTGTTCCAGTTTTGTAGGAACGATAGCGGGATTTGATCCTTCTTGCTGTTACCGCCTAAATCGTTCTCTTTAAAGGCCTTTAGCGTTTTATAGAGCTCGTCGGTCGTTGTCGGCATAGGTAACTTTAACTGGTCAAGCCACTTTTTATTGATAAACATCGTCGATTTCGTCCGCGAATAGCTTTCGTCGATCGTAGGCAGCGAATAAATGTGCCCATCCGGCGCGGTTAATTGCTTTTTATAGGTCGGATTATCTTGCAGCAATTTCTTCACATTAGGGGCATATTTCTCGATCAAATTCTCAAGCGGGATGAGAATACCTTGAGAACCATACTTCACAATATCTGTGTCTTCGCTGAGAATACCGTGCGCATAGAAAGCGTCGGGCAGCTCGCCGCCGGCAAACAAGAGGTTCTTCTTCTCTGTCCAACTGCTGCCCGGGGTCAAATTCCAATTAATATGAAGGTTTGTCGTGGCCTCTATATCCTGGAAAAGCTTGTAGTCGTTCAAATCCTTACCTGAAGGCGGCTTAAACCCCGCTATATTTAGCGTCAGCTTCTCTTTGGCGATCGGGAAGCCGCTCACGTTCATATCGGATGGAACAGATCCTTCCGACTTGCCGCTCACCTCTGGTGCGCCTTTGTCTGAACTGCAGCCTACAAGTGCAACTGACATGCCTAGCACTAATCCTAGTGAAGCTTTTGACCATTTGTTTTTCATCTTTTTTTCCCCTTTCTGATTAAGAGATTACTCTGCCTATAGTAAGCGAAGAAAACGCGATTACCCTTTGACTGAACCGACCAATGTGCCTTTGACGAAATACCGCTGCAGGAACGGGTACAAAATCATAACGGGCAAGCTGGATATGATAATAATACCGTATTTCATCAGCTCCATCCGTTTCTGCTGCTCCTGCGAACCATCGAGCATCCCCTGCATATCGGAGCCCTCATTCATAATCAAGATATTCCGTAATATGATTTGCAGCGGCTGCTTGGCGTTGCTTTTCAAATAAATAAGCGCTTGGAAGTACGAATTCCAGTGCCCTACGGCGTAGAAGAGAACGATCACCGCTACGATCGGCAGTGCAAGTGGAATGGCAATTTTCCAGAAAAATTTGAGATTAGAACACCCGTCCATTTGAGCTGACTCGAGCAATTCCCCCGGTATATTGGTTTGAAAAAACGTCCTTACAATAATCACATTGAAGACCGAAACTGCATTCGGAATGATCATCGCCCAAGTCGTATCCAGCATGTGCAGCTCTTTGACAAGCAAATAACTGGGAATAAGTCCGCCGCCAAAGAACATCGTAAATACAAGCAAGAACATAAACACATTTCTACCAATTAGATCCGAGCGGGATAGCACGTACCCTGCAGTGATCGTGAGCACGACGTTAATCGCCGTTCCCGTGAGTGTATACCAGAGCGAATTACTGAAGCCAAGCCAGATGGAGGACTCGGCAAGCAGCCGTTTGTAGCCGTCCCAGGTTATATGTTCAGGAAAGAATAACAACTTCCCGGAATAAACCAGGTCAGGATCTGTAACAGACGCGGTCAACACAAAATAAAGCGGATACAAAACTAACAGCACCAGAATAGAGATGAGCGTATAGTTGCAAATATCAAACAGGAGATCCGCTCTTGTTCTCGCTAGTTTCATCGGTTCTCCCCCTTACCACAAGCTAGTTTGTTTTAACGATTTTGCCATTTTGTTCACGCTGATCAGCAGAATAAAGTTAATCACGGTATTGAACAGCCCTATCGCTGCGGAGTAGCTATACTGCCCCTGCACAAGTCCGGCTTTATAGACATACGTCTGAATAGTCTCCGACGAGTCAATGTTGAGCTGGTTTTGCATCAGATACACTTTCTCGAACCCAACGCTCATCATATGGCCCATATTCATGATTAGCATAATGATAACCGTCGGCATGATGGATGGAATATCCACGTGGTAGACACGCTGCAGCTTGGATGCACCATCAACGGTTGCTGCTTCATGCAGATCTGGGTTGACGGCAGTCAAGGCTGCCAAGTAAATAATCGTCCCCCATCCAACGCTTTGCCATACGCCTGAGAAGACGAAAACGGTCTTAAACCATTCAGCACTGCCCATGAAGAAAATTGGCTTGATGCCTACCATACCGAGGAGACTGTTGACCGCTCCTGTTTTCGGTGAAAGCAGCAGATATACGATGCCGACAACGACTACCGTAGAAATGAAATGGGGAGCATACGTAACCGTTTGCACAAAACGTTTGAATCTTTCGCTCGTTAGCTGATTGATCATCAAGGCCAGAATGATTGGTGCCGGAAACGCGACCAGCAGTTCATAAATAGAAATGCCTAGCGTATTCCGAATAATGGTAACAAGCTGGTACGACTCAAAAAATCGCTCGAAGTTATCGAATCCTACCCACGCACTTCCCATGATGCCTTTCACTGGGTTGAAATTTTTGAAAGCAATTTGAAGCCCGTACATCGGGAGATAGTGGAAAATAATGAAATAGGCCAGCGTGGGCAAAAGCAGTAGATATAAGTCATAGTTACGGATAATACGCTTAAACATTTGTTGTTGTGTCATGTTGTTCTTTCACCTCCGCTAGCTATCAGCTCTTCATGTCTCATTTGTACCACCCTTTTAGACCATCCGTATATAAGTGAGATCGCTACATGGACTATGCCATTCTTGATATTGGCCTGATTTGGCCAAGAATAAGTCATTTTTAACTTGTCTATATGCTAATTTCAATGCGGAATAGCAAAAAAACGCCTCTTCTAAGAAGGGGCGCTTGATGAACATGTCATCATCGATGCTGTTTCCGATACTCACCCGGTGTGACACCAACTGTCTGTTTAAACTTGCGAATAAAGCTGGAGACATCACTATAACCAATTTGCTGAACAATATCTTTTACGGAGTAATCCTCTGCCTTAAGTAGTCGTTTGGCATGATCAATTCGAACTTCGTTCATATAGTCCATGATGGTCCTGCCCGTCTGTTCCTTGAAATATCTGCTCAAATACGATAAGGATAACGAGAAATGCTCGGCGATCCTCTGCACAGAAAAGTCATATTCCCCACAGTGCCGTGATATGTACTGCGTGATTTGCTGGATCAATGCGGATGGAATTGCCGGCTTCTTCGATTCAAGCAAATCACAGTAGGTTGCACAGGCGGTCGTCAGAAGATCCACGATTTCATCCAATGTCATATACTCAGTAAGAGTCAACACGTCGGGAAAGCTGGCTGTAGCCCCGCCTGAATTGCGCTTATTCGCGTAGGCAATAAACTTACGAATCATATCGTAACAAAGCTCTCTAGCAACAAACAACGTAAGTCCACTCTGCTTCATCCGCATGCCGATTTGGTGGACAGTTTCGGTGACTCGGCCTGCATTTCCGTGCTGCAGCACGATTTCCAAATCCTCCAGCACTCTTCTGGGGCTTAAAAGGTCGGCATGGTCGTGCACGAGCAGTTCATCGAAGAAAATGACCCGTTGATTGCCTTTAATCAGTTTATAATCGATCGCTGTTGAAGCTTCCAGATAAGAACGGCCCGCTTGCACCAACTCAGCATAACGGTTGCCCACCCCCATCGTGATGGGCGCTTGGAAAACGGCTGTCAGATGTTCGTGCATCCGATCCAGCCATTCCCTCCAATCCTCTGGCGAACAGCCTGATGATACAATAAACAGCATCCGGCGATCTTCTAAACTTTCTTTGCGATACCCGACGATTTGCCCTCCGAACCACGCTTCCACCTCTTCATACAGTCTACCTTTCATAGGCACAAAAGAAGCAGGAAATTCCAACATTAACACCGATGTTTCCGAGTAAGGGAGTAGGAAGCCAATCTCTTTCCCCTGTTCATTTAACGCTTCGACTGAAGTAAACTCACCCTTCAGTATACTGGCAAGCAGGTGCTCCATAACAGCGGAACGGTTGGCTTCCAGCTTCAGCCCCAGGCTTCGGTTCGAATCCGCCATATCATGAATAACGTTACCGATCATCTCAAATACGTTCGCTCTGCGGAGTGACTGGCCCCGTATCGTCTCCACAAGTGCAGCAAGTCTTTTAACCGGATTATAGTTAAAAATCATGAGCACATAGACGAGCACGCAGCCTGCAAGGAAAATAACAGCCATCCAGCTCCCCCATTGCCAAATCGCTCTGTTAATGGGGGCCAGCAGGGTAGACTTAGGAAGCATCGTGACGTAAGTAAACCCACTCTTGTCCGATTTCTTGTAAGAGGCTGCATAGGTAATATGCTGAATTGTAACATCCTGATATTTGGCTTTGCCGTTCACAATTTTGCCGAAGAAGCCGGGATCGTGCAAGTAGTCAGTAGGCGTTTGAGCCGCTAAGACGCGCCCTTCCCTGTCGAACACAATAGCATTGCCCCCTGCCACCGGCAAGCTTTTGAGCAATTCGTTTTCCTTCAAGATGAACAAAACTGTGCCGTAAGGATGCAGGCTGTTAATCGGAATCGGCACAATGTAGGTAACTAGCCGCTGATTAGGCAGCCCTGAAAAGCTAACGTCCTCCGCTGGCCTTAGCTGCGGGGTTGTCAAACGGTTCAAGTCATCGTTAAACTGCGCTGAGGTCCACTGTTTATACTGATAAAATTCATCAATGAAGGAATTGACCTTATAGATACTTGTCGATGAAAGCAGAAAATCAGTCCCCCGAATATGCAAAGCAACTTCCCGAATGCTTTCGTCAACAACCTTGCTTTCCAGCACCTTTTTCCCCTGATAGACATTGTAGTAATCATGCGTCAGCACATAAGGCGATAGCTCGGAAACACTCTCTAGTTGACCTGCAATCCGATTCAATAGGATCATCTTCTGATCCATCTCATCCTGCAGATCTTGAAGAAGCGCCTGATTGTTGCGTTCCACATCATCCCCGACGATATGAACCAACTGATGGTAACCGGTCACCCCTAATACAAGCAGCGGGAGCAAAAATAACGCCATGTAGGAAAAAAGATAACGATAAAAGACCGGTAGTTGGTTAATCGCCGCTTTCATCTTTTCGCCTCCATTTCGATTTGTATTTGAGCATTTCTAAGTGATTACACGATTGGAACCAAAACAAGCTCCTTTGGCATCCCATCTTGGCAGATTAGCTCAACGACACTGCAATCCCCCTCACCTGCAAAAACTTGAACTCCCTGTTCAGGCGACGAAAGCATCCACTGTCCTTTGAGCGTAATTCGCATCGGATGTGCAATGCTTTCCGCATGAACCCACTTGCGTGAATAGACACTGACTTCTTTCTGAATCCCGTTCCTATCATATTGATCCTTTTCGATTTCCTCATATAAACGAAGATCCGGATCGACCGCACTCATCGTCAAGGTTCCGCTTTCCTCGCGAATCATGACCATTGCTGGCGTATCAACTGCCGTCACGTACCCGATTCCGAGACAATCGTCCGCTTCGAACAGCGCGTATGCGGTTGTACAGCTCTCTGCATCAAACACCACATGTGCTGATCGATTCTGACGCAGCACCTTATAAGGCGCTGTATCCGGATGCTCCATCTGCTTATAAAAGCGCTTAACTTGTCCGCAGTCCGTATCAACCAGAATTGCGTACGCGTAGCTGCCCTCAGTCGGTGAAGTCCCATGATCCAACCATGCTGCAGCAAACTCCCCTTGCGTATCGACATCTGTCGATTGATGCTTGGAATGTTGTGTGTCTTTCGAGACAGAAACCGTCTGCCCGGCTGGAATATAATACCCGTTCCCTTTATTGTCCAATATCCATGTGGGATTGTCCAATTGCTTTTTTTGGAAATAAGGAAAATCATAAATCGGTCCCGCTTCGTCAATCCAGAGCGGATCTTCCCTGACAGGCAAATGATTCTGAAACAGGGTCGTTTCTGTCCTGTTTGCTACATTGTCGTTTTCGATACCAGAACCCAAGCAAATAATGCGATTATCAAAGAAAAATGCCGACTTGCGCGCTCGATGACTCCCCTCATATTTGGGATGCTCATGAAGCTTCATGGCAAACATTCCGTTGTGCCCTTCCAAATGAAGTCCGCCTGCAAAGGTTTCATCCGAAAGGAGCATTTCCTCAAATCCGCTAAACGTATCTACATTGCAAACGTTAGCCCGCAGCTCCTCAAAGGGCTTATGCACCGTGGTTGTCCCCGGCCATCGGTTCCAATCCCAACCGTCGTGCTGATAACCGCTGGCATGATGATTAACCGGCTCACCACGGCTCATTATCTGAAGATGGCCGTGAGATATGTAGCGGCCGTACAGATTCGCGTTCACATACGTTTCGTTCGCCCACAAATAGCGGCTATGCCCGCGCATGCCAGCAAGCCAAGAACCACGCCGATGTATGGCCAACGCGGCGTAGTTCATCGTCCAGTGACCGTTCGGTTCTGGTTCCGCTATGATGCCCATTGCTTCAAAGCGACGTGCCGCTTCCGTTCGATCACCTTGTTCTAGCAGCCTCAGGTAAGCTGCAGCAACCTCTGCATCTACCTCGCTGCGACCTTCAGGTGTGCCACTGTCAGCCAGAAAAACAAAAGGCTCCGGATCTAGCGCCCACTTGCCTGTCGGATGACGGGCAGATAGCGAGATCAGCCATTCACGCTTGTTGCTGTACAACCGCATAGAAAGTAGGGCCTTTCGTATCGTCTCATGTGCTTCTCGGCTGACACGGAACGGGGTACCTTTCAATACGTACATCATCGGCGTCACGCCTTGAAAGCCGCCTACTGCATACGCTGGGTAATGATTGACATGGTGATAAGCGGACCCGTCGATTTTATACGCTGCACGCAAACCCGGAGCAGGCAACAACGACTGGGAGAGCCAATCGCTGAATGCTTTCAGGTCCCGTACTTTTTCAGGTGTGTCGTCCATGATCAGCAAGGAAGCGAGCATCCCGTGCAGCGTCGTGTTGTAGATGTCGATGTTGCCTTCTACTTCTGCAAGTGGCGTATGCGTGCGGCCCACGCCGCTGAACCAACGCATCGTCCGCTGTGTCCGTTCCAGGATTCCCGCCTCTTTAAGATCAGCTCTCATAAGAAATACGGCAGGATAGTAATCTCGGAAGTTATAGCCAAAATGATGGACGGTTCCTTGAGAGCTGCCGTACGTCCAGCCTTGATCCTCCATATAGTCCAATACGGTTATAAACATTGCCTGCAGATCAGCTTGTTGTTCCGCTTCCTCGCAAGACTGGAAACAGATCGCCGTTTTCAGCAGGAAATGTGTAATCTCGCTCAGCTGTACACCGTTGGAAAGGCGTTTCAGCTCCTCCTTTAGCAGAGGCGGATAATGATCGAAGAACAGCTCGATCGGACGGCCTGTGAGAATTCCACCTTTACGCGCTATCCCATACTCGGCGAAACGCTGCTGAAGCAATGTGATCTCTTCCTTCGACACACGCCGTTTCTTGAAGAAGAGCGCCTCGAACCGCTCGTTCATCAGCCCAAAGGCATCTTGCTCTTCCTGTATAACCACTGAAGGGCTCGCATGCTTCGGAGCTAACTGTTCAAACGCATATAACGAAAGCCAGTGTGCGTTTGCAGATACATCGGCGCGAAGGTTTACCAACGGTACCTGAAGATCCCTAGTATGAAACCTAGGATCGATCGGCGTGTTCAGCATCATCTGATCGATGAACAACGTACCTGGCTGTATGCCCATTGGCATACGGATTGTAACCGTATCCATATCTGGATGAGGGCACCCCGTCATATCCCGTTCATAAGCAACCCAAGCGGTTCGCCAACCACGGAAATTCAACCCAAATTGAAAGGAGCAATCCACGGCTTGTCCACTGCGCCCGAACTCGAATACAAGTTCGCCCTCTACCGCAGCAGCGTTATAGATCCAGATCGCAAACGAGTCGCGCGCCTGATCCTTCGTTCCTTCCTGAAACGGACGATATCCTATCGACTCTGTGACGATCACGGTTGAATTTTCTGTATAATCCCACTGCAAGCTAGAGTTGCCATCCTTGTAGTATTGATTCGTAATGGACAAGCGAGAATGCCTGTCACAGGTAAAACAAGCTGGGATACCGCTTTCAAAACTGAAAATAGTCATTCGTCTTTCCCCCTCTTCTACACCTAATCTGTCAAAGTGACTCATAAGAAAGTGTAGAACAGCGCCTACCCGCGTGTAAATCGGCGGTTTCCTTCCGCGCATATGCGAAATCTGAACACGATACATATCAGTAGTTGTCTGCAAAAAAAAGTTCACTCAATTGAGTGAACGTCGAATTACTTCATAATAAATTTCCCATAGGATATGCGAGGCAAACCCAACTTCCTTAATTATTAATTCCTAGCTCTGTGGTTTGCGATAAACATGAGTCCGAATGAGATGACTATGATGGCTGCTGCCCAGCACCATGCAAGAGTTTGATTACCAGATTCAACAGCGATATAGATGGCGGTAGGCAAAGTTTGGGTTTTGTGAGGGATGTTGCCCGCAATCATAAGTGTGGCACCGAATTCTCCCAGTCCTCTAGCAAATCCAAGAATGTAAGCTGCCGTGACAGAACGCCACGCCAAAGGCAAGGTTATATAACGTAGAACTTGCCACTCATTTGCACCAATTGATCTCCCCGAGTCCTCCAAATCTTTGCTGACTAGTGAGAACCCTGTTTTCATCGTTTGATAAACTAATGGAAAAGCCACCACGATCGATGCGATCACCGCAGCCCCCCATGTAAATATAATAGACTGATCGAAAAATCTCTCCATTAGGTATCCAATCCAACTCTTTTTGCCCAGTAGGACTAATAAGATAAAGCCTACGACCGTAGGAGGGAGCACTAAAGGCAGAAGAATAGCAGTTTCTAGCAACGTTTTCCCACGAAACTTACGACGCGACATTCCCCAAGCTGCTATTCCTCCTAGTAGTAAAACAAAGATGCTGGATACAACGGATACCTTTAACGAAAGTAGGATAGGAGAAGCAAACTCTGTCCAACTAATCTGATCTACCCTCATTTAGAAAATCCAAATTTGACGAATACATCTTGTGCTTCTTTACTTTGTAGATAAGCGTAAAAGTCAGCCGTTTCTTTACTGTGTTTTGTTGCTTTTACAATACCAGCAGGGTATTCAATCGGTGTGTACGATTTTGGATCAACACTGAATACAACTTTGACACTTTTGGAAGTCAGCGCATCCGTTTTATAAACAAAACCAGCTTCTGCATTGCCAGACTCAACGTAGGTAAGTACTTGGCGAACATCTTTGCCCTGTACGATTTTAGCTTGAAGCGAGTCCCAAAGTTTCGCATTAGTCAATGCCTCTTTGGCGTAGCTGCCAGCTGGAACGGTTTGTGGTTCCCCAACTGCTAAATGTTTAATATTTTCATTCGTTAAATCTTCTGCTTTTTGAATAGCAACCTTGCCATCCACTGGAACCACAACGACTAATTCATTGATTAGCAAGTTTTTTTGCTGTGCCGTATCGATCAATTGCTTGTCGACTAGCGTCTTCATATTTTTGGTTGCTGCCGAGAAGAATAAGTCCGCAGGTGCCCCTTGTTCGATTTGCTGTTGCAGTGCCCCTGAAGCTCCGAAGTTAAAGTTGAGTTTAATTTGTTTGTTTTTGCTCTCATAGTTGGTTTGAATTTCTTTAAATGCATCAGTTAAGCTTGCAGCTGCCGAAATAGTTAACTCTACTTTCTCGGTCGCCATTGGTGTTACTGCAGGTGCCACAGTTGCCTGTTTTGGTGTTGTGCTTACAGCGGGTTGTTCCTTTTCGCTGGAGCAGCCTGTGATGATCATGGCTACGACAACAAAACAAGATAGAACATAACTAAACCTTCTTAAACTTAACATTACGTCTCCTCCAAGGTTAAATTTATATCTATTTGATTATAAATAGAATAATACAATATCTGATCATTATATAAAAACAGAATTAATTAGTAAACAACAGGATTGAAATACCCTATTTATCAGCTTATGATAGATGATGGTGGTTCCGTAAGGATGCAGGAGTAAATCTACGCTACTTTTTTAGAAGACAAGCTTATGGAGGTTTACAATGACAGCTGACATGTCCTATACAACGGAAGAAATATCTAAACTTTTGAAAATATCTAAACTAACTGTTTATGATTTAATAAAAAAAGGCGATCTACCCGCTTATCGTGTTGGCAAGCAGATGCGTGTGGATGCATCAGATCTTGAAGCCTATAAAACACGTGCAAAAGATGGTATGGTTTCTACGATTAAAAGTGAGTATGTCGAACCAGTTACTCATCATTCTTTCCAAGCCGTTTCATCTTCCAATCACTCACTTGTGATAACTGGACAAGATGTTAGCTTGGACATTTTAGCTAAACATATCGAAAGAAATGTAGCCCATTACAGACCGCTTCGTTCGTATGTTGGTAGTATGGATAGTCTAATCTCTATGTACAAAGGCGAGTCCGATATTGTCAGCACGCATCTGCTGGATGGAGATACCGGTGAGTATAACCTTCCTTATATCCGAAAATTACTGATTGGTTCTTCGTACATTGTTGTGAATCTCTTGTCACGATCGGCCGGTCTATATGTTCAACCGGGAAATCCTAAACAATTACATGGTTGGGCTGATCTCAAAAAGCCTGGACTTCGATTGGTTAATCGTGAAAAAGGTTCAGGTGCACGTGTTCTGTTAGATGAACAACTCCGACTTCATGGAATTCCAAAACAACTGCTACATGGTTATGAGCAGGAAGAATCGAATCACTTAGGTGTGGCTGGTAAAGTTGCTACAGGTGAAGTTGATTTCGGTGTGGGTATAGAGAAAGTAGCCTCTATGGTTAACGGCGTTGAATTCATTCCGCTTATTCAAGAGCGTTATGATCTTGTCATGCTAAAAAAACCACAAAATCTTGCTTGGATTGAACGCGTAAAGCAAATCTTGCAATCGGAATCCTTCCATAAAGAGCTGCGTCCTATCCAAGGATATGATTTATCGCAGACAGGACGCATTTTATTCGAGACTTAACTTAGCAAAAATGAAAACGGCAGTCTAAGACCTTTACTAGGTCTAGTCTGCCGTTTTTTTAATACATAATTTGTAGGGATATTCAAGCTTTTAGACTAGATAGATCTATTGGGTGAATCGTCGTTTGATCATCCAACTGCATTCTTTGATCAATTCGCATAAAAGGAATACCTTGCTTTCTGCATTCTTCCACGAAATCCTTCAATGCTTCCATCATGTACATCGGTGCGTATGGTTTCGCCCCCAATGTCTGTCCACTATCGTGCAGCACGATGATGTCGTTATTTTGCAGCCTCGCAAACAGCTTTTTCTTGATCCTATCTGTTCCCCCGCTGCATCGCCAATCGCCAACCATTAAGGACCATAATACGAGTTGAAATTGTTTCATGTGCAGAAAATCAAATAGGTTAATAATCCCCCACGGCGGTCGATAGTAGATTGGTTTGAATCCCAGTATGTTGTCGATCACCGTTACGGTATCTTGCAATTGCTTTCTTACCTTTTTCGGGGTCAGTACAGCATTGATCCAATGCCTAAGATTATGAATGCCAATCAAATGTCCTTCTGCATGCATCCTTCTGATGATTTCCGGATATTTCTCTGCTTTCGCACCAAGAATAAAAAAAGTCGCTTGAATACCATGTAATTTTAATAGATCTAAAAGTTGAGGTGTGAATGCCGGATCTGGCCCATCATCAAACGTCAGCGCAATCCCGGCTACTCTCTTCCCTTTACGAAAAGCGCTAGAACTACCTAATCGAACAATGGCTGTCGGTATAATCGTATAGACTAGAAGTCCGATAAGTATCGACCATATGATATGCGATCCATAATGGCTGTCGTGTAAATGTATCCTCATCTGGGCCCTCCTACGTAACTTCTAGATCGACAATGGGATCGATTCCCTAGCCAATCTATGTGTAATATCACTGACGATATGAGCAGCTGCTTGACTTCGTTTCATATCTGACATACGTTTTCTTACCTCTTCATATAGGCTTGGACGTCGAAATAAATAATCCATATTCGAGACTAATTCCTCTAGGGTATTCGAAATCGAGGCCATTCCCCGACTCGAGAGGTATAAAGCATTCTCTTTTTCCTGTCCTGCATGGGGCTTATAAATGAAAAGTGGCAACCGGAGGACAATAGCCTCGGTGATTGTCAATCCTCCCGCTTTCGTTATGATACAGGCAGCTTGTGACATCCATTCGTGGACATTGTCCACATATCCTAATATGCGAATACTAGGGTTCGTTGCAAATATTTCATGTAATCTCTGACGTAACTTCTCATTGTGACCACAAATGACAACCAAACGAAATTGAGTAAACATGGCTAGGGCGCTAATCATGTCCTCCATATAGCCATTTACGCTGTTATCCGTTGCCATGATGAGAATGAGATTTCCTTTGCGACCTTGAGCTATTGAACTTTCCATAGCAAATTCTTGACGAATTGGAATGCCACTTACCCCTACGCGTTCCTTATTAACGCCATGAAAAACAATTTGCTGCTTTAATTCCTCTGTAGCCACATAATATTTATCGACATTCGGATGCAGCCAACTCGCATGCAACGCGTAATCTGTAAGTACGGTGAAATTTGGAATTCCCATCGAGCTGCATACTTCTGGGGCTGCCCCAAAGGGAAATGTATTAACGACTACATCAGGTTGCTCTTGCTGAATGAGCTCTTTTAATTTCTTTTGACCTAAATAGGTCATCGATTTCTGAAAGAGCGCGGTCTGCTTCGTTTCACGGGTTAAGTAATAACACCAGCCATAGTAATCAAGACCAAAACGTGAACTTCTAACACTGGTGTTAATCAGTGTAGTTGTAATTAAATTGATGAACGGATGCCCCTCTTTCATGAGGTTAACAATCTTCACATGCTCTATTCCTTGCTCTATGAATTGCTGATACAAGGCCTTGGAAGCCTGTAGATGACCATTCCCGTAGCTAGCCGTAAGAATTAGTACACGAGGATTAGCGTTCATGCAAATGGAGACCACCTTTCATCAACAACTTCTCAGGAGAGCACTCCTTATTTCGTCAAAGTTTCGCGTAAGTCTTTACGACTCCACACTTTAGATTCTATCGCTTCATATAAGTGAATAATTGCTTCCAAACACTTCTTTGCCCCTGTTGAGCGCATAAAAAGCTGATGAACAGCAACCGCGGCAAGGATGCCAATTCCGCCACCAGCTAGTACATCTAATGGATAATGAACACCTGTCCATACGCGTGAAAACGCGATACAGGCAGCTAAAAGCAGCCACACGGTTCCTTCTTTTCGTCGAAATAACCAAATCGACATTGCAATCGTAAACGCCCCAATGGCATGATCACTTGGAAATGAGGCATTCGCTGGGTGTTCAATCAATTGCAACACGGTATGTGTCACGAAAGGACGATCTCGGTAGAAATAATGCCCGATCAAGCCACTGCAGCTCAATGCAATGGAAGCAGATAATAGTGATTCTGCAACCATCTGCCGTTGGATCACATGCCTCGTAAACCAATACACAATAACGCCTACATAAAAAACATATTCGGCATAAGAGGCAAAAATACGCATAATGGGATTAAGAGCGGACAAGGTATGCCCAAGCTCATTAATCTGTTGAAACCATTGATAATCCAAATCTGAGATACGCACAATCATCATCCTCTTTCGTTAATGAAGCCTCATGTTGACTTTCAGTAACTTTACTTGATGAACATGAGAGGAAAATGAGAAATTAAGCATCCACGATTTGGTGGAGAGGGAAAGTAAGTTGTACACGAGTACCTTCACCTTCCACACTCGATATCGCCAGGCTTCCTTGGTAATTGAGAACAAGTTGCTTCGCTATCGCGAGACCAAGTCCCGTACCTGCAATCTCACGATTTCTCGCTTTATCGACCCTGTAGAAGCGATCAAATACGAAGGGTAAATCAGCTTCAGGAATCCCCATACCATGATCTTGTACAATAATTTGCACCTCATTTTTCAGGCGGACCCCTTCAATAACAATCTGTTTCTTCAAACTCGTGTATTTTACTGCGTTATCCAAAATGATCATCAGCATTTGCTCCACATGCAACGGATTCATCAGTAGCATAACGTCTCTAATGGTTTCCGTGTTCGCAATAAATTCGAATTCAGCATGCATAACTTCAAAGCGTTTCAACGTCTCCTCAATGAGCGGCTCCAATTGGATTGGTATGATGCTATCGCTTACCAAGTTGGCTTCTACTTTCGTTAAAGTTAATAGCTCTTGTACCAACTTTTTCAAACGCCTAACTTCTTGAAGTGAAGCTTCCAAGGATTCATCAAGAACAGCAGGGTCTGATTTCCCCCAGCGATTTAATAATGATAAATGGCCTTCCACGATCGTAATCGGTGTCCTCAGCTCATGTGAAGCATCTTCTACAAATTGTTTTTGCTGAAGAAAAGAATATTCAAGTTGATTCATCAATTCATTAAATAGCTTGGCTAAGCTAGATAACTCGTCACCATTTTGAATATCGGTAACACGTTCGGAAAGTCCTTTCTCTTTTACGCTGCGAATCGTTGACGCCAGTGCTCGTATAGGACGCATAAACTGCCTAGAAATGGCCAAACCACTGATCGCGCTGATAAACACCGCTAAAATACCACCGATCAGCATCACCCATAACAAGGTTTCACTGAAGTGATCGAAAGTTTCCAAGTTACTCGCCAGCTCTATAGTTCCAACGAAACTCCCAGCAACTAACGGACTGCGGTAAATGAGAATATGATCCTCTTTGTGCGTCGTCGTGTCGTAAAGCTCTGGAATAACCACTGACTTGGGTATAACCCAGTTCGTTACAAAATGGTTCGCAACGGCTACTAGCGGCTTCCCCTCCTTGTCGAGGATACGCACCAATTGGTTTTTACCCGACATTTTCTCGATATAAAGCTGGCTATCCGCTATTGGAAAGTCGCTACTTGCAGCTAATTTATCCTGGAAATAGTCTTGGAACTGTACCATATTGACTTGGATTTTATCTTCCTCTTGTTTCATCATCCACTGTTTCAGTACTAAATATTGCGCAAAATTATAAGAGGCAAATAGCATGAAGATCAGCAAAGCAGCTCCCAGCATGAGCTTCCATTTGATAGGAAGACTTTGAATTGACCTACTTAAACGTCCTCTCATCTCATCACGTATCCTATTCCCCGAACAGTTTGAATACAGCTATTTTCGCCCTCTAGATCTAATTTGTTGCGTAAGTATCTCACATACACATCAACCACATTCGTTTCCACCAGGGAATCAAATCCCCATACTTGGTCCAGCAGCATATCTCGTGTAAGAACTAGATGATGATTTTTCATAAACATGACTAATAAATCGAACTCCCGCTTCGTCAGTTCAACGAGCTGCTTATCTTTATAAACCAGCCTCGCATCCAAATCCACCGTTATATGTTGAAAAGTAAGCTGTGCATGCTGCACATTTCCCTCAAGCTCCATGCGGCGAAAAATAGCCCTAATACGTGCTAACAACTCTTCAATGGCAAAAGGCTTCGGAATATAATCATCCGCACCGCTGTCTAAACCAGAAACACGATCCTCTAGACTATCCCTTGCTGTCAGCATCAGGATTGGCGTTTTTTTCGCAGCACGGATGCGTCGACAGACCTCAATTCCGTTTATTTCAGGTAGCATGATGTCCAAGAGAATGAGATCCCAATCTTCTTGAAGAGCTAGTTCTAAGCCCGTTTTCCCATCGTAAGAAGCTTTTACAATGAAAGCTTCGTGTTCGAGTTCCAATTGGATGAATCGGACAAGATTTTTTTCATCTTCTATTAATAAAATGCGCTTCATAAGCGGCATCTCCCTCCACGTGCTATTCTTCTTACTATAGGCGATTTATATGAGATCTTTTTCCCTTTCCGTTCTACTGCCCTTACTATAAGGATAAATCATGAGAATCTTATGAGAAAAAGAAAACGAACCTACCACCTTCACGAAGCATAACATGCATGGTCTATGCGTTTATAGCGATATGTAAAAAAGAGTGGTATCCCATGACATGCAAAATACTCGTCATCGAAGATGAAGAGCGAATAGCGAATAGCAAGGCTTCTTCAGTTAGAACACCTACATGCCGGATATTATTCTTGATATTATGTTACCTGGCATGAACGGTTTCCTTATCTAACAATATCCACTTCTTTTTCATTTTATCCTCCTAATAGTTTGTATGATGGGCTTACGCCTAAAGGATAGACAAGAGAAATGAAGTGCTTATGAACCATTTCTTAAATCTTTCTTGACTCTAAGCGTTGCTAACGATTCAAAGAAATGCATGAATCAAAAATAAAATAGCAAAGATAAGTCCAAACCGCATATGCCATTTCCGATCAAGTCCTCGGTAACGAAACACCCCCGCGATAGGTACAGGCAGTAAAACAACTCCAGCTGCAAGACCGCTAATATGGGCAAAGTCTAACTTGAACTCATACAGAAAAGCTCCAATAATATGAAGTACGATAAGTCCGATTGCAAGAATAGCGAGCGGCGAATGCCATTTTCTCGTGATTCCAGACAGGAAAATCGCAACTTCTTTTAAGCGTGAGCCATGCTTCATCCATCGTTTTTGGAGCAATGTTTTTAACATATAATAAGCCAATACAGCAAACAAAATGATTCTTGCTTGAGATCCATAATTTTTATATAGACCCTTGAATGCGCGATCGTGCCATTGTGTAGATGATAAATGAAACATGTTCCATAAGCCGTAAATAACAAAGACAAGTGTAATTGCGCAACTTAATAACACCCACTTTTTATCTTTTGTCCATAATGTCTTCAATTTCTGTTCCGTCCCCTCTTTCAAATATTTCAGTGCCATGAAGAACAAACGCCTCCTCATAATCTGTTATAAACATTACATGATAAAGATGAGAAAATAATGAGAAAAGAATGCGAAGCATAGACAACTAACACATAGGTCATCACGTTGAATTATTACAAAAAAATAATTTTGCTACTAGACGCCACTCCAAGTCACTCAACCTTATTTGAATATGATAACGGGTATGATCCAAGCCAATTCCCAAGTAAAGGTGCTGTGTTGACAATGAGTCGTGCTAGAACAGTAGGCAGTAAATGGGTAAAAACGAAAGTTCTTTTACGCAATAAAGAACTTCGCAAATTTGTTCCGGAAACAAGGATCTACAGTCGGAACAACCTA
The DNA here is from genome assembly GCF_964253335.1 of Paenibacillus sp. LjRoot56. Taxonomy (NCBI): domain Bacteria; kingdom Bacillati; phylum Bacillota; class Bacilli; order Caryophanales; family Paenibacillaceae; genus Paenibacillus; species Paenibacillus sp. LjRoot56. The sequence continues at coordinate 2,476,719 of NZ_CAXURV020000001.1, read as the reverse complement.
CTCCAGATGTTAATCAAATATAAGATGGTTTATGTGAAGCCCGACCATGGTACTGCCGGGAATGGCATTATCCGAGTGGTGAAAAGTGATAAATACCACTTTCAAGGCGGTAAAGTTGCTAAGTCATTGGGAACGTTTCAAAGCTTATTCGCTGCTCTGAACAAAGCCAAGTTAAAACGATCTTACCTCGTTCAACAAGGTATTCATCTTCTAACCCATCACAAGCGAATATTCGATATACGTATTATGGTGCAAAAAAACCAGATGAAAACTTGGGAAACTACTGGTTATATCGGTCGTGTCGCGCATCCCAAAAAAATAGTGACGAACTTTCATAATAGCGGGAAGCCGTTACCCTTAGAATTGCTGCTTAGTTCCTATGTAAATGGACAGAAGAAAAAGGATTATATCCATAGCCTGCGAAAATTAGGGTATCGAATTGCTAAACATTATCAGACGAGTTATCCGGGATTCAAAGAGATTGGTATCGACATTGGCATCGATAAAAAATTGAAACCATGGGTACTAGAAGTTAATACATCACCGGATCCCTATATTTTCAACCAATTACATGATAAAAAGATGTTCTTCAAAGCTCTGCATTACGCGCGAGCAAACGGACGGTACTTACGTCTGCGACGTAAGTAAAGTAAAACACTCCAATCCATGTAAACATGGAATTGGAGTGTTTTACTATTGCTATTAAATTAAGACAAATCTAAGAATTTGGCGAATGAAAAGAAATCTAAAAACGATAAAACCTCTCGCGTTCATGAATTTAATTCTTATTCTATTTAACCCTCTTGCCACGACGCGCGCATTAAAAACGGTGGTTGTTCCATTAGCATTTCTATAAACTATGCCATAAAACTGGTTGACCAAAAGCATCATATATCAACTCCTTTCAATTGAGTTAATATATGATATTCCCATGATTCATAGATGCGAGGGCTAGTTTCATAGATTAAACTTTTTTAACGTCACGATTGTCAATTCCATAGATAAGGTACGCTTACTTTAAGAAATAAAAAAGAAACGAAAGGCAATTGGCCCTTCGCTTCTTTCTGTCTTCATTTAAAATTTAAATTAAGACCATGTTTGTTAAAAATCCTCTTCATGACCTCAATGGCTTCCTTTTCATCAGGTCCATGAATATCAAGCTTGTACGCTTGATTGTTGAAGAGCGTAACGCTCAAACCCAGAATGCTTTTCACATCAATAAACCTCGTGCCCACCTGAATGACAATACTGGATTGAAACTGATTCGCCGCTTGATTGATTTCTACAATGGCTTTTGTTTCTAAACCACCCATACAAATCCCTCCATTATTGTTCCTCCGATGACTCCGCTACAGTCAGATTAATCGACCTGTCGAAACTCACGCGGTATCCGTCGCGCTGTCCCTGTTTGAATAGCCGCACGGATGACGGCTTCACGAATCCGTCTAACTACTTCTTGATTAAATACACTTGGAATGATATATAACTTGTTCAATTCCTGCTGTGTGACAACCGACGCAATCGCGGCGGAAGCGGCCAGCTTCATTTCTTCGTTAATCGTAGAGGCTTGGCAGTCCAAGGCCGCACGGAATATACCTGGGAAGCACAGCACATTGTTAATCTGATTCGGGAAATCCGAACGCCCCGTAGCAACGACACCCACGATATCTTCGATTTCATCGGGATGAATTTCTGGCGTTGGGTTCGCCATCACGAACACCACGGGTTTAGCCGCCATTCGCTCAACATCCCCCCGCTTCAGCAAGCCTCCTGCGGAGAGGCCGATGAACACGTCTGCTCCTTCGATGACGTCATGCAGGGAGCCCGTCCGCAGGTTAGGGTTCGTCCGCTCCGCGTATTCCGTCCAATGCGGGTTTGCGTACTCTTTCGTACGTACCAACGCACCTTCCCGGTCAACCCCGATCAGTTCCTTCACGCCTGCCGCAAGCAAAATGTTGGAGCAAGCCATTCCCGCTGCGCCAATACCGCAGACGACAACTTTAGCTTCATTAATCTGCTTGCCAACTACTTTCAATGCATTAATGAGCCCTGCATACAATACAACAGCCGTACCATGCTGATCATCGTGAAACACAGGGATGTCCAGTTCCTCACGCAGCCTCGCTTCAATCTCAAAGCATCGTGGAGAAGAAATATCCTCCAGATTAATACCGCCGAAACCTGGTGCCAAATGCTTGATGGTCGCGATGATTTCTTCGGTACTTTGCGTGCTTAAACAAATTGGAAAAGCATCGACATCAGCAAACTGTTTAAACAACATCGCCTTGCCTTCCATGACAGGCATCGCCGCATAGGGTCCGATGTTTCCAAGTCCGAGCACGGCACTGCCGTCGGAAACAACAGCGACCGTATTTCGCTTGATTGTCAGCTTATAGGCGTTAGTCTCATCTTCATGGATAGCCATACAGACCCTGGCTACATCCGGCGTGTACACGCGGGAAAGATCATCCCTGTTCTGAATTGGTGATTTGGGCTTCATTTCAATTTTGCCACCGAGATGAAGCAGGAATGTGCGATCCGACACGTGAACAAGTCGTACACCAGCGAGATCCTTCATCCTAGCGACAATACTGTCCAGCTGGGACTGTTCGGAAGCGGATACGGTAATGTCTCGAACCGTCCAATTCGCACCGGTTTGAATAACGTCAATCGCGATAACATCCCCGCCATTTTCGGTAATTACCGTAATTAATTGACCGAAATGGATTTGCTCTGTTAACAATTCCAGACGCAAAATAATACTTTTGCCAGCCATCGTATTTTTCATATTAGTTACCCTTCCTCATTCACAAGTACATTTTTACCTCTAAGTTTCATGATCAGCGGAATGGTAATCCAGATCAGACCGATGATGAGAAATACAAGCGAAACCGGTTTTTGCAGGAAGATCATGAAATCACCATTGGAAATGGTAAGTGCTCTGCGCATGTTGTTTTCCATCATTGGCCCCAGAATAAGACCAAGCACGAGTGGTGCTAGCGGATAGTCGTTCTTAGACAAGAAGTATCCCACAAGACCACAGCCCATAATGAGCATTAAATCAAACGTCGAATACTGTACGGCATAAACCCCGAATACGGAAAAGACGATAATTAATGGAATTAAATACTTAGCAGGTGTTTCGATGACTTTGGCAAACACTTTGACCAACGGCATATTAAGAATCAGCAGCATGAGATTGCCGACGAACATACTTGCAATAACACCCCATGCTAACTGTGGGTGATCTTGGAATAGCAATGGACCTGGCTGAACGTTGTACATAATGAAAGCACCCATCAGAATAGCCGTCGTTCCTGAGGATGGGATCCCCAATGTCAGAAGCGGAATCATCGCGCCACCCGATGCAGCGTTATTCGCAGCCTCTGGTGAAGCCACCCCTTCAATGGCACCCTTACCGAATTTCTCTGGATTTTTGCTAATCTTTTTCTCCACGATATAAGCGAAGAAAGAAGCAAGAATAGCACCAGCGCCAGGAAGTAAGCCGATGAAAAAGCCAAGCACAGAACCGCGCGCAATCGGTGCCGCGCTGTCTTTCATATCTTGTTTTGTCGGCAGAATGCGATTGATCTTAGCAATCTCGCCATCGTTTCCTTCGCGCTGAAGAATGGTTTTGAATACTTCGCCGACAGCAAATGTCCCCACGGCCACAGTCAGGAATTCCAAGCCTTGATATAGCTCAGGAATGCCGAATGTGAATCGTTCCACGCCCGACACGTTATCGATACCGATCGTCGCTAACAACAGACCAAATGCCGTCATCATAAGCGCCTTCACCATCGATTTCCCAGCCAGTCCGCTGATCGCGAGCAAGCCGAGCACCATCAAGGAGAAATATTCAGCAGGTCCGAACTTGATTGCGACTGCCGACAAAGGACGAGCCAAGAAGATAAGACCGATCAGTGAAATAATGCCCGCAGCGAAGGAACCGATTGCTGAAATCGCGAGCGCGGCTCCTGCTCTACCCTGTTTGGCCATTTGATAACCGTCAAGTGTTGTGACGACAGAAGACGATTCTCCAGGTGTGTTTAATAGAATCGACGTCGTCGAACCTCCATACATCGCCCCATAATACACGCCTGCCAGCAAAATGATGGAACTCGTAGCGGCCTCTTCTGGGCCTAAGCCAGCTGTCATTGTTGCCGTGATCGGAATCAAGAGAGCTACACCGCTCATCGGGCCAATTCCAGGTAGAACGCCAACCACCGTGCCAATCAATACGCCTAAAAATACAAAAATAACATTATGCCACTGCATCGCTGTGCCCAAACCGTGCAACACATAATCCAAAGTGCTCATCTTATGCCCCCCCTAACCATGTTGGAAATCCGGGAAGCGAACCATCCAGCAGATTCACATATAAGTAATACACACCATAAGAGAAGCAAGCTGCAATCAGCAAGGAAACCCATACTCTCCCCTTTTGCATCGTTTGAAAACCAATCATAAGGAACAGGAACGTGGAGATCACGAACCCGATATCTTCAAGGAAATAGGCATATAAGACAGCCGAGATGAAAATAATGAGAAATCGTTTGTAATCCAAATTTTCTTTGCCCTTCTCAGCACGCTGCTTACGGAACGTCTCATAAATAAGACGCAAACTCATCAAAGACAAGAACGAGCCCAAAATCATCGGAAAGATATTAGCACCTACATTACTACCATAAGCACTAGTTGAAATACCTAAGGAACCAATCACAAAGGCAAGACCAATCGCGAAAAAGGCGATGCCTGCATAACGATCAAACGTTGTATTCATTTCTCTGCCTCCTACCCTAAGGGCAAGGGAGAAGAGGTCATCTTCTCCCTTGTCTCGTTAGGTTTTATTTCTGCATACCAAGCGCTGTCAGCATATCTTTCAATTGTATTTCTTGCTGGCCCAAGAAAGCTTTGAAATCATCTGCTTTCTTATAATCCGACTCCCAGCTGTTCGCTTGCATTTCTTTTTTCCAAGCATCGGAATCTACCATTTTCTTAATCGTATCTTCCCAGTATTTTTTTGCATCTGCTGACATGTCCTTCGGTCCGAAGAAACCGCGCCAAATCAGGAATTCTGCATCAACGCCTTGTTCCTTCATAGTCGGAACATCTTTCAGGCTGCCTCCAAGACGGGCAGGTGCTGCAACAGCAAGTATGCGGATTTTTCCAGCTTTTACGTATTGATCTAAGGAAGAAGCATCTGTACCTAAGACATCAGCATTACCGCCAAGCAAGGCAGTTACGGCTTCACCGCCACCGTCATAGGACACGTATTTCACTTTTTTCGGGTCAATCCCATATTTGAAGGCTGGTAGAATCGATACCAAGTGATCCATGGAACCAGGTGCCGAACCGCCCGCAACCGTTAGCTTCGTAGGATCTGCTTTCATATCAGCTAGCAAGGACTTCAGATCTTTGTATTTCGAATTGGCTGCTACCGCGACAGCGCCGTAATCTTTGGTCAGTTGTGCTAACGGCGTCGTATCATTGTAGCCGTAAGGTGTGTTTCCTTCTTTTTTCAAATGATTAATGAGGATTGGAGGCGAACTCACGAACAGCTTGTAGTTATCTTTGATATCTTTAGTCGCGTATTCCGCCATGAATACAGTACCGCCGCCGCCTGGTTTATTTTCAACTGAAACGGGCTTATCGACTGCTTTTGTTTCCGTTAATACTTTAGCGATGGTACGTGCAGTCATATCCCAACCGCCGCCAGCACCAGATGGAGCGATAATGCTAAGTGCTTTTTCTGGATAATTGGATTTCGCAGCTGCTGGAGCTGATGACGATGATGACGATGATGGTTTCGCTGAATTGCTCCCGCAAGCGGCCAAACTAACTGCAAGCAAGCTAATAGCTGATACTTTCCAAGATGCTGAAAAAAGTTGTTTTATCAAATGAAACCCCTCCATATTTGGTTTTAATTTATCATGTATCCGCTTTCTTTGAAGCGCTTTCAGAATAACACCCCCTGTGCCTATTGGGAAGTTTATGGCGATTAGTTGTAATAACGGCGTTTTGACCATTTTGTTCATATTGTTCACGGATCTGGAGACCCTATAATCATCAAAATGAGAACGCTTTATGTTACAATACCAAACACATACATTCTTCTAAATTAACCAAAAATGGGAGGCCTGCGTGGAAAATGAGGCTTCATACCAAGCTTATCCTCATTATTTGTTCATTCCTTTCCATCGTCATCATCAGTTTGGGCAGTATATTTTATTACATGATGACCACAGCACTAGAGGATCAAATCGGGACTCGTGCCTTAAAGGTGGCTGAAACCGTTGCTAATATGTCTGATATTCGTATGGCTTTCCAAACTTCGGACCCTTCCAAGATCATCCAGCCTCTCGTCGAAAAGGTAAGAGATCAAATCGATGCCGAGTATATCGTTGTCGGGAATCGCGAAGGCATTCGCTACTCACACCCGCTCCCTGAACGAATTGGGCAAGAAATGGTCGGCGGGGACAACGGTCCTGTTCTTGCAGGACAATCGATCATCTCCAAGGCCATCGGCTCACTTGGCCCTTCACTTCGCGGTAAAGCACCTCTGTTTGATGATCATGGCAATGTCATCGGCATTGTATCCGTTGGATTTCTTACGAAAGATATCAATTCGATTACCTATACTTATCAGTCACGAATCGAGCTCATTTCTCTCATCGTCCTAGTCGTTGGCCTGATCGGCTCCGTCCTTATCGCACGTAATGTTCGAAGCTCCATACATGGACTTGAGCCTAAGGAAATCGGTGAGCTGTATACCGAGAAACAAGCCATTCTGCAAACGATTCGTGAGGGAATTATCGCGGTAAACCGAGATGGCATCATCACAATGGCAAACCGTTATGCTTTGCAGCTTATGCAGCTGCCCCTCAGTGCGAAAATCACAGGCAGACACATTGAAGATGTGATCCCGAACACGCGATTGCATGAAGTGGTACGTACGGGCGAAGCCGAATTTGACCATGAAATGCTGATCGGCGATCATGATGTCATCGTCAATCGTGTGCCGATTGTGAGCCGAAAACACGGTGTTACTGGTGCCGTTTCAAGCTTTCGAAGTAAATCCGAACTCTACCGGTTGGCCGAGGAGCTGTCTCAAGTGAAACGCTTCGCTGAAGCACTGCGCGCTCAGACGCATGAATTCTCCAATAAGCTGTATGTCATCTCTGGACTCATCCAATTGGAATCGTATCAAGAAGCTGTCGATCTCATCTCCAAGGAATCGGACGTGCACCAGAATTGGGTGCAGTTCATCATGACCGAAATTCCAGATCCTATGATCGGGGGGCTGTTGATTGGCAAATTCAATCATGCACAGGAGTTGAAGCTAACTTTTGAAATTGACCGTGAAAGCTCATTTCGAGATATTCCTCCGGAAATCGACCGAAATTTACTCGTCACCATCATCGGCAACTTGATTGACAATGCCATGGAAGCAGTTCTGGCAGTTGAGGTACAACAAACGCCCTATGTAAAATTATTTTTAACCGATCTGGGCGAGGATTTGATTATCGAATGCGAGGACTGCGGCGTCGGCATTCCCGATGAGTTAGGTAATGCCGTATTTGAGAAAGGATTCTCAACTAAAGCAGGTGAACATCGCGGTATCGGTTTAGCCTTAGTCCAGCACGCTGTCCATAAGCTTAACGGGTATATCACTTTCCATAAAAACCCGGAATGCGGCACACTCTTCACCGTCGCTATACCGAAACATCCGATGTCCACAGAAAGGAGTTCAACCTCTGATGATGGAACACCAACAACCGAACATTGAAGTTTTGATCATCGAAGATGATGTGAAGATCGCCGAAATTAACCGAAGGTTTATTGAAAAAGTAGACGGCTTTCACGTTGTCGGTATCGCTACAGACGATGTTCAAGCCAAGGAACAGCTAGACATTTTACGGCCAAATTTAGTTCTGTTGGATATTTACATTCCTGGTTCCAATGGCTTGGAGTTGCTCTCCTATATTCGTCAACATTTCCGAGATACCGACGTCATTATGATCACGGCTGCCAAAGAAGTCGAGGCTATACGGGAAGCCGTTCGCAGCGGAGCGTTTGATTATATTATGAAACCACTTATTTTCAATCGGCTGCAGGAAACGCTCCTGCGTTATCTAGACTTCCATAGCGAGTTGAATCGGCTAAATCATACTGGCTCTATTAATCAAAGCGATGTCGATCGCCTCATTTTGGGAACGAGTAAAAAGGATTCCCGCGCTGAGATTTCTTATCTCCCTAAAGGCATCGACAAATTAACGCTAGTCAAAATCGTTCAGGCGATTTCTACCGCGGCAGACGGGATGACTGCGGATCAAATCGCCAAAGAAATAGGCGTCAGTCGTTCGACTGGACGCCGGTATTTGGAGCATCTAGTCTCCTCGGGCGAAGTTTTCGCCGATCTGACTTATGGCGTCGTGGGTCGCCCTGAGAGAGTGTATCGCAAACGGGAGTCGTGATGTGACCTCCTGAATCCAAAAAAACCTGCACGAGATGTGCAGGTTAAATCGTACGATTCAGTTCCAGAAAGAGTGCTTTTTCACCGAAAACCCAAAGATCTTGGTTCGTTAATGCGAACACCTGGCTTCCCCTTATACCGTTTTTTGTGTTACAGGCTTCAATTTTATCGCATCGGGGGTTTTACATAATAATTGCCCGAACAAGGAAGCGAGCAGTTGTTGAAAAAGCATACACATAATAACAGGCATGGCGACAGGTGGCGGAAAAAACGAAATGGCCAGCACAGCACCAGCGCTATTATTTCTCATCCCGGTATTAAACACCATGGTAACCATGATATCGCGGTCCCACTTTAGCCATCTGGCGATCAGCCAACCAATCAGATAGCCAGATGAAGCCATGACGACAATCACACAAGCTGTCAGGACCAATTTACTGTCAATTTTTGTGAAATATGGTGCCACCACAGCGCTGTTAATCGCAATGGTGAAGGCCAACCCTATTTTGGAGAATGGCGATAAGGGGCGCCCCCATTTCTCCTTCACCTTTCCTTGCGAAAGTTGATTTAGCAGCATACCCAATAAGGAAGGAAGGACGATCATAAAGAAAAGGCCTTTCATCATACCAAACACATCCATCTTCACTTGTACGCCGAGAAACGCATCCATCGTAAAAGGCACGAGAAACGGCGATAATAGGGTATCAATCAAAATAACCGACAACGTTAGCGCAATATTCCCCTTAAAGATGGAAACCCACATGAAACTTACGACACCAGTAGGAATGACGACCATTAGAATTAGACCAGTTCTCAGATACACATCATCATGAAAAAACACATTACCGATGATCCATGCCATAGCAGGCATCAACACATGCAGAGCAAGCAGCGAGACGAAAATCGGGAAAGGCTGAATTAATACCCTTTTTAAATCTTTAAAGTTCATACTTAAACTGCCTGTAAACGTCATAAAGCCGAAGATCCATGGTACTAAGTAAGTAAAAGACTTTAACCATACTGTCAAAATAATTCCTAGAATAACACTCGTAGGAGTAATCAGCGGAAGCCATTTCTCCAGGCTCTTGTTTAATTTATTCAGCATTGGCTTCTCTCCTAACATGACTTTAAAGCTCTGAAAGCTTAACCTCGGTATACGCCATAAACAGCGGTGCTACGCCATGTCCATTATTACTCACGATGATTTCGTTTTCGGTATAGTACTTAAAGGTCCCATCACGAACCTTGCCCGTATCAGGATTTGTGCCAAGTCCTGCACTTCTACAGATTCCACCAAGCAGCACTTCTCCATTCTCCTCATGGAGATATTGCCGGATAGTACCGTCAAAGGCAGACTTCCCGCGCTCAGCGTATTCGCTAGTAAGATAGCCAAGACGCGAACCTTTCAACATCGCATAAGCCAGCATCAAGGTCCCGCTAGATTCCAAATAATTCCCTGGTCGATCTCCCATATCAACAATCTGATACCACATACCCCCGCTATGCTGGTAAGGTAACATACCGTCTAGCGTTTCCTGCAACATCATTTTCAGAGGCTCGCTGTCCACCTGTTCATCTTCCAGAAGTTCAAGCACGTCCACCAAGGCCATCACCAACCAGCCCACAGCGCGTCCCCAGACATTTGGAGACATTCCCGTCGTTTTATCACACCAAAACATCTCTCTACTCTCGTCATAAGCATGGTAGTATAGACGATTTTCTTCATTAAAAATAAACTTTTTCACGTTTAAAAATTGATTTATGGTATCGGAATAGTCCTTCTTTTCCTCAAATTCCTTGATGTAACGAACCAAAAATGGTTGTCCCATGTAAAGTCCATCCAACCAAATTTGGTTTGGATAATTTTCTTTATGCCAGAAGCTTCCTGACGCTGTTCTTGGATAGGTTTTCAGCTGCTCATAGATCAAATCAAGCACATGCTTATATTTGGGATCATTCTCTCTTTTGTAGAAGTCAAAAAGAATAGTCGCTGGTCTGATTTGATCAATACTATAATAACACACATCAATGGCCGGGATTCTACCATTTTCATCATATAGACGATCAATGAAACTTTTGACGAACAGGTAATAGTCTTCTTTACCCGATTGCTTGTAGCTGTCTAAATAGGATTTGAGAATGCAGCTCTCAATATAATGCCATCTCAAAGAAAACCAAGTTTCTTCACTTTCCATATAGTGATCTCTTAGTTGATCCATCATTTGATACGTCATACGTTTCATCTCCCAAATGGTTAACATGGTTAACTTAGGTGTCACGATATTGACCAGGTGTCATCCCTGTAAGCTTTCGAAATGTCCGGATAAAGCCAGTGGAATTAGCATAATTAAGTCGCTCGGCTATTTCCGAAATCTTCATATCTGTCTCTTTCAGCCATTTCTTCGCCATGTTTACCCGATAGTTGGTTAAATAATCAATAAAAGTAACGCCTGTCTCCTTCTTAAAAACACGACTTACATAAACAGGATGATATTTAAGCTTCGCGGCACACGATTCAAGTGAAATATCCTGCTCGAATCCTTCATGAATCATTGTAAGCATTTGATGCGCGAGGTTGATATATTGCGAATCTGCCCGTCCTTTGAAGAAGGCGAGTGCTGGTGGCAGCAAATCGGTCTTAAACCAGGACGTAATATCTTGTACAGTGTTCAACTTCATAAAAGAATGGAGCACGGATTTCGTATCAATTAAGCCTTCCAATTTACCGCCTTGCTGCTGGACTAAGCCATGAATCTCAGTAATCAGTTCAATCATCACAAATTGAAAATCGTTAAACCGGATCTCTCTTTCCATGATCAACGCAACGTATTTATCAAAATGTTCAAACGTAGATGTTGAATCACCTGTTTTTAATGCGTTTACGAGATAATCTTCCAAATAATTCAGCGATGCTGCGAGATGTTTGCTGTTCTCATGAACCGTTTCAATATCATCATAATGAATGATGATGTCACTCCCCAGACGAATCCTTCGCTTCAGCGCTTCCAAAGCCTCTGCATGTGCATTCATGGCATCCGTGTATCGGGAAAATACGCGACTGATACCGATGCTCACTTTCAGCTGAAGCAGCTCGTGCACCTTATCTTTAATTTCCTCCGCCGCTTGGTGAAAACTCACTTGCAGTTCCTGCAGATCTTCAACATCCCCAGTAAGCAGGGATACCTGAGACTGATCCAGCAATAAGGAACCAAGCAAACGATTAGCTGGCAAAAGCTCACTGACGATGTTATGAATAGCAAATAACAGCAATTCCTTATCGCTTTCCATGTATCTTGTATCCTGAAGAGAATCGATCTGCAGCGCAATCACACCCATGGGCTTCCCTTTTTCCGCGAAGCCATAGGTTTCACACTTGAAAGCAAATTCGCTCTCCGTCACCTGTCCCATGAACAGTTTCAACAGGAAGAACTCTTTCATCTGTCCCGTTTGACCTTGAAGCTGCTGTTGAAACTGCTTCCGTGTCCGGAATAACGCATTAAATCTATCCTCGATATAAGCAAACTCATCTTTCCTGCGAGACTCTGTCGTTTCGCCGCCGAACTGTTCCATCGTCTGAAATAAACGTCGGATCGGAGAATACATCCGTCTACTCACGTAGAATGCGGCAGATGCAATCACAAGGAAGACGATCAAGCAGACATTAATTGTAACGAGTGCAATCTTCTTGGATTCCATCGTCACTTGATCAATGGAAACGACGGAAGCATAAATCCAACTATTGGACGATACTCTGTAATTCACAGCTGTATTTTTGCCTTCATAATAGCCGTTAGCATCTGTCACTTTTTTCAAAGGCTCCAGGATCGAATCGGAAATGTAATCTGCTCCCGCGTTACTTAAGAATGGGATGTGCTCGCGGTTCAGTACGTAGATGTCTCCCAACTGCTTCGTTTGGGCTAACCCTTTTTCCAATTCCGTCTTCGACATTTCTATGATCAGTAATGCTTTCGGAGCTGCTGACGGAGCAATCATGGGGAGCTTTACAATCATCCGAATCCCATATTCGTCTGCTAACCAGAATAAATTTTTGGGATTTTTTGCGTAATCTTGCAAAAGGTTTTTATCGGAATAATCCGCCGTATGGGTGAATCCTAAATTGCTGATCATCCAGTCCTTTTCCAGGTTAATGAGGTGGGTGTCAGCTACGCCCGATAAAGAGTGCAAGTTATATAAACCCTTGGCAAGGCTTGTAATCGTTTGGAAATCATCCTGTGTCAACGCATTGTAGAGGTTGTCTGTTACAAGCGGTGAATTTAAATATTGCACGGCACCCATTTCTACATTTTTCAATACTTGCTCAATTCTCATCTCGTTCTGCAGCAAAATTTGGGAATTGCTTTCTTTAACCTTTTTCTCTATATCTTGGGAGGAAATATGATAAGAAATCATTCCGATTGTCGTGACTGGAATGGCAACCAGCAGCATAGCGAATAGGATCATGCGATATAAATAGGTGGGCAATGTTATTCCTCACTTCTGTTTACTTTCGTTTCAATGACCCTTATTATATCAAAACCAGCCGTCCGGTGTGAATGTGCGGACGGCTGCTTGCATGTTTACTTCTTGGTTTGCGAGGTACGATCCTGAAGTTGATGAACGGATACGTTCCCCCAGCTTAGGTCATCCACGCGGTATTTGTTGATTTGATCCCAGTCTAGCTCCATACCTAGACCAGGCAAGTCACGTCCCGGAACAAGAAGATATCCGTTCTCGTATTGAACTGGACTTTTAACAATATCGCCAATATACAATTCAGGTCCAGTCGGATCTGATGTATAGTTCAAATTCACAAGCGAGCTTCCCAGATGTGCCATAGCAGCTGTTCCTACAGACAGCTCCTGCGTTGTACCAATCAAGCACGATTTCCCGGCGACTTCCGCTGCTGCTGCTGCTTTCCTAGCAGCAGTAATTCCACCGATAAAAATAGGCGAAATATTAAAAATATCGATAGAATCGTGCTTAATCATTTCGGACTGCTGACGGAAGCTCCATACATGCTCGCTTACTGGGTACTCCGTGTTCATTCGGTAATGATGAAGTCCCTCGAAATCATTCTGAACAGCTGGGCTCTCCACCATCTGGAAATCATATTGCGACAATCGCTTCGTGGCCTTCAACGCCGATTTCCAGTCCAATAAATGGCTGAAGTCCAGCGATTTAATCGTCACTTTCGATCCAAATTCCTGCTTTACGCCAGCCAAAAATGCTTCATCGGCATCTAAGTTTTTTCCAACATAGAGTCGGAATGTATCAAACCCTTTACTAAGTCTCTCGCGAACAATCGCCAAATTTTCTTCTACCTCTTCCATGAAGCGATGTCTGAAAATTGGGTAACAGACTTTAATTTTCTCTTTGATTCTTCCGCCAATAAATTCAGCTACGGAAATACCTAGCGATTTCGCACAAAGATCGTGTAAAGCTGCATCAATCCCATTACGGATAAAATTACCCTTCTCGTAATAAAACATCGTTTCTGGAAAATTGCTGAGCAGCTCCTTATTGAGCAGTGAAATATCAAATGGGCTCTGGCCTAATAGGATGGACTTGAGCACCACAGCCATGTCCTGAATGTCTAATGAATAATGAGGAAGATGAGAGAAGTCCGACATTTCACCAATACCTGTTAATCCGTTATCCGCATCAATCTCCACGATGACATGCTTGCAGACAAACCCTGTATTACGCGGCATTGCGATAACCGTAAGTCTAAGATCTGAAATTTTCATGTTGTTAGCAGCCCCCATGCGTTTAGTAAATTCGTTACTTCCTTCTTATCCGCTTCATTCAAAGGTTCTACAGGTTCGCGCGTGACGCCGGCACGAAGTCCCAACTGTTCCATCGCTTCCTTTACAGCAACCACATTGTTACCGGCATTATATTTGGCACGCAAGTTCTCAAAAGGCAGAACATCTTCCCACAGTCTCCATACAGTAGGCCAATCTTGATCTCGTAACGCTTGCAGCATCCCTTGCGAGATACTGGGATTTACATTGATTAAGCCCGATGTAAATCCTTTTGCGCCTGCATTGTAGAAGTAAGGTGCCCACTTTTCAGCTGTCCCGCAGATCCAAGCGATGTTGTAGTCTGCGCTGATCTTGCGCACCGTTTCGGTAAAACGCGGAAGATCGTTGATCGCATACTTCACACCCACGCATTTATCCAACGGTGCTAAGCTAAACAAGATATCGTCCGAAACATGAGCATCTTTCAAATAAAGGATGGACGGAATATCCAAGCTTTCAATCACATTACGGTAATAGGACACCGCACCTGGCGTCGTGATGTAAGGATGAATGGGTTGATGGATCATCACACAATCTGCACCAACCTGCTGAGCATGCTTACCAAGCTCTACGGCGGTTTCAACGGAATATCCGATACCAGCCATAACAATGGCACGATGATTTACGATTTCTACGACCCGTTTGGTTACTTCCTTCGCTTCTTCCAGCGTTAACGCATAGAATTCGCCCGTGTTTCCGCAAGGCACAATCACTTCAGTACCATTCGCCAGTAAGAACTCAATATTCGCTTCCAGTCCTTCCCAGTCAATGCGGCGCGTCTCTTCATCAAAAGGTGTAATGTTAATAGCCGAAATCGTTTCCAGCCTTTTACTGAATGCAGCATAATCCATCTGGGTTCTCTTCCTTTCGTTTCACTCCAACTACTATGGTGTAATCACTACCGTTTTGACCTGTGTGAAAAACTCGATTGCCGCTCTTCCTTGTTCTCGAGAATACGAACTTGAAAGCTTCATACCACCAAAAGGAGCCTGCGGTTCCACACCAGCGGTTTCACCGTTCACCTTAATCAAGCCAGCCTCAATTCGATTCACAAAGTGATGAATATGCTTTTGATTTTGTGTGAAAACTGCCGCAGCCAAACCATAACGTACGCTATTAGCTAAATCGATTGCATGATCGAGATGATCGGCCTCGTTAATCACTAAGACTGGCCCAAAAATTTCCTCTTGTGCGAGCGTGGATTGCGGGTCGACATGATCTAGAATCGTAGGCTCAATATAGTACCCATTGGCAAATTCGCCTTCCGTCTTCGCTTTACCACCAGCAAGAACTTGAGCTCCTTCCCGGATACCGATTTGGATAAAGTTAAGAATCGACTCATATTGACGCTTAGATACTACAGGTCCAAGATAACAATCGTTTTTCAGCGGATTAGACAACTTAATACGGTTCGCCCGCTCAATTAACAATGAGGTCAATTGTTCCTTCACCGACTTCTCAACAATCACGCGGCTAGTAGCCGTACACTTCTGACCCGCAGATCGCATAGCAGCGCTAATGATGACATCTGCCGCTCTTTCCAAATCGGCATCCGCAAGTACAATTGTCGCGTTTTTCCCGCCCATTTCCAATTGATACTTCGCATGACGGGACGATGCGGCTTGCGAAACTTGCTTGCCTACGCTATCCGAGCCCGTGAATGAAATTCCTGTCACATCAGGATGATCCAGAATGCTCTGTCCGACAACGGATCCTGAGCCGCTTACAAGCTGGACGACGCCTTTCGGCAGGCCGCTCTCTTCCAATAGCTGCATGAGCTTTGAAGCTGTAATCGTCGAATGCTCTGCAGGCTTCCATACGACTGTATTACCAAATATTAGAGCTGGCGCCATCTTCCAAACTGGAATAGCGACAGGAAAATTCCAAGGTGTAATAAGACCAACGACCCCAAGTGGTACCCGAGTCGTATATAAGTGTGATCCCCCGTCTGTGGAAGGCAATACCTCGCCAATGCTGCGGAGACCTTCACCTGCGTAATAGCGGAACAGCACGACAGCGCGGTTAACTTCACCTCTTGCCTCGCCGATCGGTTTACCCATCTCTACTGTGAGAAGTTGTGCCAACTCTTCTAGATGATCTTCTAGCTTCTGAGCTGCTTTAAATAAAAAATTAGCTCGTTGCGTTCCTGACAAGCTGGACCAATTCGGTAGTGCTTCTTTAGCGCCTTGAACCGCTTGGTCAACATCTTCCTTACTCAATTGAAGGCTGCGTCCAACTAACAACTCAGCATTCAGGGGACTGAAATGATCTTTAGAAGGGCGGCTGCCGGGTTCTACCCAGCAGCCATTGATATAAGCGGTTTTATCGATGACATTTACATTTGTAAGCATGTACTCACTCCGTCTCTCAGACTCTATATTTATGGATCACTCTATTTTTTCTGCTTAGCGTATTCTGCCGTGTACTCAGCAATGACCTTCTCGCCGCCTGCTTTCATCCATTTATCAAGTTCAGCCTGCCAGCCAGCGTCATCGATTTTACCCATAATGTATTTGGTTTGAGCGTCACGAATCATGTTATCGAGCTCAACGCCTTTTTCAGCGTAGGTCTTCGAATTAAATGTCAGGGCCACATTCGGAACGACACTTTTCAGATTATCCTGAGCGATCTTCGAACCTTTTGCTTGTAACTCGTTTTGCTTCAACGGAAGTCCTTTTCCTGCTGTTTCGAATGACGGCAAGCTATCACGGTACGGTTTAACTTCAAGGTTGAACAATGTCAAATCTTTAATTTGTCCTTTGCCATCCTCGGTTTTGGTAAAGTGCTTGCCTTCAACCCCTCTTGTCAGAAGCGTTGACATTTCAGCATCTAGCAGCTTATCGAAGAAGCCTAACAGGCGTTTCAGTTCCGCTTCCGTCTTCACGCTCGATTTAGGAAAAAGGAAGAAACCGTTGTTTCCAGACTCTGCCGGAACTTTAAGTCCAGATGGACCTTCAAATGGTACGACATCTACTACAGCGCTTGGCGTTGATTTCGAAACATTATCAAAAGAAAGTGCAGCAGCTGTTGCTACCGTGTTAACACGAATACCAACTTTACCAGCATTCCATTTATTATCGGAATCCGCTGTTTGCACGATGGAGAAATCCTGGTTAATTAATTTCTCAGTATACAAACGTTTCAATAACTTCAAAGAGTCCATATACGGCTTCGTCATAAATTCAGCTACGATTTTACCATTTTCAACCCCCCATTTATTAGGCGCCCCATTCGGAACAGATAGACGAGTTAAAAAGCTGCTGCTAAGAACTGGATCGTTATAGTTTTTATCCAAGAAGAAGCCGTACGTATCCGCTTGGCCATTCTTATCAGGATCTTTTTCTGCCACTGTTTTGGCCATGTTGTACCAATCGTCTAGTGTAACTGGAGGCTTTAAGCCGAGCCCACTAAACCAGTCTTTACGGTAGATGATACCTGCACGTCCTATGTCACGGTATAACGGCAGCCCGTATAGCTTGCCATCCACTTTAATGTTGTCGTAATACATCGGACTAAGCTCCGATAAATTTTTGTAATCCTTTAATAAAGGGCCAATTTCCCAGAACAAGCCGGACTGGATGGCATTTAGGGTCGAAGCGTTAGCTTTCACTTTAAAAGCTTTCGGCATTTCGCTAGAAGCAATCATGATGTTCTTCTTGTCTTCAAAAGCAGCATCTGGAATCCATTGAATATCGATTTTGGCATTCGTATATTTCTCTATCGCCAGCTCGATATCGCTGCCCTTTTTAGGCGCTTCCCCTACCTGCGGCGTAGCAATGGTTACCTCTAGTGGTGTGTTATCCACCGTTTTTTCTTCTTTCTTCGGATCTGTGCTGTTTCCACAACCTGCAAGTGTACCTGTTGTCAACGCGATGGAGCAAAGTAAAGCCATATACCTTTTTTTCATCATTCTTACCCCTCCATGATTATGAATAATATGGTACATATGCAAAGATGAACCATAATAGGTTATCCCTTTACCGAACCTAATAAAACGCCTTTCGCAAAATGCTTCTGTAAGAATGGGTAGACGAGAACAATGGGTATTGTCGCGACCACAATTGAAGCCATCCGAATCGTTTGTGGCAAATAATCTGTCGGATCGGACTGCGAGGTCGAATCGCCAATTTTATCTTGAGACATGAGCACAATTTGCCTAAGCACAACCTGTACGGGCCATTTCTCAGAATCGTTGATATAAATAACAGCATGGAAGAACGTATTCCAATGTCCCACTGCGTAAAACAGTCCGAAAGTCGCCATAGCTGGCATGGACAAGGGTAGCACGATTCTGAATAAAGTCCCGATATCATTGCAGCCATCAATTCTCGCAGCATCTTCCAATCCATCTGGAATTTGCTGAAAAAAGTTTTTTAGAACGATTAAGTTAAATGCACTAATGGCTGTTGGAATCATAAGAGACCAATACGAACTAATCAGGCCAACCGATTTGACGACGAAGTAGGTCGGGATCATACCGCCACTGAAAAGCATCGTAATCAGGATTAGTAACATGAAGGTTTTACGCCCACGCAACGTGGCTCGAGCCAATGGATAGGCTGTAAACGAAGTGAGTATAAGATTGATCAATGTTCCTAAAACGGTTACATAAATCGATACTCCGATGCTTCTAATCATGGTGTCCGTTGAAAAAATGTATTTATACGCACTAAGCGTAAATTTAGTAGGTATCAAAAGCAATCCACCTTTGACAACCTCTGAAGGAGCTGCAAAAGATACCGAAACAATATAGACAAACGGTATAATCGTGATCAAGGAAACAAGTGTTAATAACGCATAGTTAACCCAATCGAATACTTTATTGCTTAATGTCTTATCATTCGTTGGCATTGTATATCTCCACCTCCTAGTAAACGCCTTCTTCGCCAAATTTCTTCGCAAGTTTGTTCGCCCCAAGTACAAGTACCAACCCCACTACTGATTTGAACAAACCAACTGCGGCACTGTAACTATATTGCGCCTGTGTCAAACCCTTCATATACACATAGGTATCGAACACTTCGCCTACTTCACGGTTCATCGAGTTCAGCATAAGGAAGATATGCTCAAAGCCCGTATCCAAGAAGCTGCCCAATCTTAGAATAAACAGAATCACAATCGTACTTCGGATCGCAGGTATCGTTATATGCCAGAGTTGGCGCCAGCGACCAGCCCCATCCATCCGAGCAGCCTCATACAATTGCAAGTCGACGCCAGACAAAGCAGCTAAGAAGATAATCGTCCCCCAACCAGCTTCTTTCCAAATCGATTGCGCAATAATCATGGGTCTAAACCATTCTTCACTTAGCATAAATGGGATTTTCTCAAACCCGAATTGTGCTAGCAATTCATTAACGACGCCACCTTCAGTCGTAAATAACACATAAAATATACCTACAGCAACTACCCAAGAAATGAAATGCGGCAAATAGAGCAATGTTTGGACGATTCGTTTGAACATCTCTCTTCGCGCTTCATTAATCATAAGAGCTAATAGGATCGGAAGCGGAAAAAAGAAGACTAAATTATAGATGGCTAACAACAAAGTATTTCGAAACAGTGACCAGAATTGGGGCTCCATAAAAAATCGTTCAAAATGTTTAAAGCCAACCCATGGACTGTTTATAAATCCGGTAAAAGGCTTGTAGTCCTGAAACGCCATGACCAGACCAAGCATCGGAACATATTTGAATACGACAAAATATAAGATCCCGGGAAACAATAGTAGATACATCCATCGATCTCTTATGAGATCTCGCACTAGCTGTGATCGTTTAAATGAGCTTAATCGAGCTCTTTGCATTTGTGCTTCCAAGGGTTGCGGCACTCGACTTCCTCCTGACTGGTATGTGTTTGGCTTCCCTCGTATCATAAGTTATGAAATGAATATCAGGCTATCGTACTCATTTAACTTCTTTTTCTCAACCTTGAAAACCCTTACATGACGGGCGTTTAGCGGATGTGTAACCTTCAAGTAATCATTCTTTGCTGTCATCGTAATGATTTAGCTATTCACTTCATTCCGTTGTATCGCACAAAAAAGCCCAGTAAATTAACAATCTAATTTACTGGGCTTCGTTATGAACTTTTCCGGTACTATAGCATTAATTATGGACTATCACCTTCAACAAGGCCTTTCTAACATATTCGGACTTAGTCCCCTTGCACCAAGGCCTGTGAATATCTGATGGCATAAAAATGGCGAACTGCCCTGGACATAGCGTCAACTCCATCTCATTTTCCGCACCATGGAAAAAGGTATGATCGTCAATGGCTGGACTCACCTCAACCGGGTGATTCTCCTCGCAATCCCGAGCAAAGCCAATGGTCTCTGATCCGGCAAGGATATAGTGAATATCCATATATCGTTGATGTCGCTCTGGCAATGCCTCTGAGAAGGGGATCGTTGCTGTCGTTTTCACGACCAGATAAGTACCGTCTTCTCCCACAGGATATACCCCATCCTCGATTTCATCGAATGAACACGTAGACAGGTAGTCCAGCTTCTGCGCAAGCCGCTCAGAGAATAACCATTTATCCTCTGACCACTTGTGGAAATCTCCTAAGATCAAGTGTGGTCCCTCCTAGCCAATATGACAGTTTCAAACGAGTGAAATCCTCATGCATCCTATGTTTTCACCAGCATCAATAACGCCCCCGCTATCGGCGTCATAATCATCGCCGAGCGAAGCAGCAGCTTCGGAGCTCTCTTCGTAAATTTTGCCCCAATATAAGAACCGATCATCGTCCCCGCAACAACTTGTGCGAGCAATACAAAGTCCAAGAATCCAGCTTGGAAAAAACCAATCGACCCGAACAAAGCGATGGGTAGAATAACGACCATTGTCGTCCCCACCGCTTGTCGGAGTGGAAACCCGAATAAAATAAGCAGTGCCAGCTGGATGAATGGTGTAGATCCAATCCCAAAAACCCCAGAGAGTGAACCCGTTACTATACCCGTCAACGCCGCTAATACCCAGAACTTTACTTGCTTTACTTCAACAGATTCCTCAGCAAGCATCCGCTCTTTGGCAGAAAATATCTTACTTGTTCGAAGCCAAATAAGAAGTCCAGAGACGAACAACATACCACTCGTTAGCCAGATCAGCTGATCGGCTGCAATCATGCGAGCCACAAAGGTTCCGGCATACGCACCACCCGCTCCGAAGGCCCCGATAATGAGGCCTGAGCGAAGCCTAGCATTCCCTTCTCGGAAATGACTGATTGAACCCGATAAAGTTGTAAAAACCATCGCTGCAATTGAAGTACCAAGCGCTGTATGAACAGGGACATGGAACACGGCTAGAAGAATCCCAATAATAAAGCCAGAGCCCCCCGTCCCTGCAAAGCCTAAGATCATCCCCATCAGAAGCATGGTTAATAGAATGTCCACATTCGCCAACTACTTTCTCATTCAGGTTGTTTGAAAGGCATATTGTTGATAGAAAGAAGGCCGCATATCAGTACGATTCCGATTATGTCCATTTTCTCGAATGTATTTCAAGTAATCTAGATTAATATCTCCGACGACAACCATCTCCACATTCGCTTCCCCTTGGCTGACAATCGCATTCGGTGTGCCAATCATCGGTTGAATCGGTGAGTATATGCCGCTTTTACCCGTGAATGTAAATCCATAAGGAATATGCGTTGGGAACGGAATCGATCCGATCATATGACTATTCACCACATACACCTGATTCTCCGAAGCTCTTGCCTGAGCGAATAGAATATTGCGGCTTTGCCCCCACTCATCGAGACAACAAGTCGGTGCGAGGATAATATCAGCCCCCATTTGACTAAGGATACGCGCCACTTCGGGAAACGAGTTATCGTAGCAGATGGAGATACCATAGGTCACACCATTTATTTCGAAAACATCCAGCTTATCGCCAGGTGTGGTCAATTCTTTGTTATACACCATTTCATAGGAAGGATGAATCTTGTTCTGTTCAAAGACAGCGCCGCTAGCTGTGAAGACATACGCTGTATTGTAATAGCATTTACGATCCGGCTGATAGGCGAAATGTGTCCCCGCAGCGAGTGTGATTTGATACTCTTTGGCCAAATTGGCACATAATTGCTTGATCGCTGCTGTGTATTCCTTGCCAAACCACTCGAAGATTTTCGTGACATCCTCCGTACTCTTGATGTCAAAATGGTGCAGCGTGAGCAGCTCAATCGCGAAAAACTCAGGCAATAAGAGCAGCTCCGCCCCTTGTGCTACGGCTGATTCAACGTGCCAACGAACATGATCCTCAAAGTCTTTCATTGATCTTAGCTTCTTGGCCCGAAACTGGCTGCTGGCAATCTTCATCTTAGTTAACTCCTCTCAGTTCGACCTCATGGGTGATCTTGCGCATGAATTGGTTCATCCTTGCATTTTTCATATGAAAGACTTCATCTGGCTTCCCGCTCATCGTAATTTGACCATCCTCCATAAAAAGAACGCGATCAGATACGTTGCGAGCAAAATTCATCTCATGTGTCACGACGACCATCGTCATGCCCTCTTTCGCAAGCTTGACCATGATATCGAGCACTTCATGGACTAATTCAGGGTCAAGTGCGGACGTCGGCTCGTCGAACAAAATAACCTTCGGTTCCATGGCCAAAGCTCTTGCTATCGCCACACGCTGTTGTTGACCACCCGATAAATTAGCGGGATACTCATTTATTTTCTCTTGTAAGCCAACCTTTTCAAGCAGCTTAATCGCTTTGGCTTCTGCTTCTTTACGTGGAACCTTTTTCACAATACGCGGTCCCTCGGTTACGTTATCCAGTACGGTTTTATTCGGCCATAGATTAAATTGCTGAAAGACCATGCTGACCTCCGATCGAAGCCAGGTCAATTTCATGTACGATTGCAGCGTTAAGCGTCCGCGAGCGTTCGTCTTATATTCGGCTTTACGCGTATCCACGTAAATCTCCCCTGAGGTCGGTACCTCCAGCAGGTTCATACAGCGTAGCAATGTGCTTTTCCCCGCACCGCTCGGTCCAATAATCGAGACAACCTCACCCTCTCGAATTTCGAGATTGATTTGATCCAGTACCTTTTTCTCATGAAATTGTTTATTTAGTCCACGAATATGAATCATATCTCATGCCTCCTACCTTTTCGCAATACGCAGCTTCTTTTCGATGAAGAATTGCAGCAACATGATCGAACTGGTCATGGTTAAGTAGATTACTCCTGCCACACCCAGCGTCTCCATGACACTGTATGTACTGTTATAAGCTCGTTGTGCGCCAAGCATTAAATCCGGCACGGTAACAATGGATACGATGGCTGACTCTTTCAGCATGATGACACAGTTATTAATATAAGGTGGGGTTAGCAGTCTAATTGCTTGCGGAATGGTGATGCGAATCATCTTCTGAAAAGGGTTCATCCCGATCGAATCCGCTGCCTCTAATTGACCTCGATCCACGGACATGATGCCTGCTCGAATGATCTCTGACTTAAAGGAAGCGGAATTGATCGACATGGCCGCAAGCCCTGCGACAAACGCAGGAAGCTTGAGACCGAATGGTGTGGCATAATACAACCAGAATAGCGTAAGCATTAACGGGGTTCCTCGAAATACCCATACATAAACGAAGGCAATGCCGCGAACTACACTGATACTGGAAAGCCTCATAAGAGCAATAAAGTAGCCAAGTATTGTTGCGCACAAGATGGCTAGTATGGAGATTTTGAAAGTCGTCAGCGCCCCCTCTAAATAGAGGGGCATATAATTGGATACAATTTCCCAGTCCATGCCAATCACTCATTTTCTGTTTATTTTAGGTTACTTCGGAAGCGGTGCCCCTACCCATTTGGTAGCGAGTTTATCGATAGTTCCGTCCTTCATCTTCTCATCAATCAGACTATCAATAATTGCCTTCAATTCGGGTTCATTTTTACGCATACCTACTCCCATGTTTTTCACTGCTGCAACATTACCAACCAACTTAAGTGGCTTATCGCTCTTATCATTCTTGATGTAATCATTCGCTGCAATGTTGCCAACTGCGTAAAGGTCGATTCGACCTGCTTTTAGATCTGTGAATGCTTCCGCGTTCCCTGGGTATTCCTTCAGCTCTTTGAAACCACCGAATTCCTTAATCACGGTATGTGTTGCTGAACCGCCAATTACGCCTGTAATCAGACCACTCAGCTTTGTTACATCCTCTACTTTGGTCGTATCCTTCAACGTCACAGCTACCGTGCCGTCTTTGCCATAAGGAATGGAGAAATCAATACTCTTCTTTCTCTCATCCGTCTCCGAAAGAGCTGACATCACGAGATCGAATTTCCCTGCTACGAGACCTGGGATTAAGCCTGCGATATTTCCTGGCACAAACTCAATCTTGACGCCAAGTTTCTCTGCAATCATTGTACCGATGTCGATATCTAGTCCTGTGATCTGGCTTTGTTCATTCATGAAGGTCATTGGACGGAAGTTTCCGCTTGTTCCAATCACGAGCTTGCCATTCTTTTTAATTTGTTGAACCGTTTGAGAAGTTGCTGGCGCGCTTGTGGCTGCCACTGCGGGTGTAGGTGATGCTGCTGCTTGATCTGTAGGTTTAGCAGATGTACCTGTTGTCGTTGCCTTACTTCCACAAGCGGTAACTAACAAAAGCGATGCAATAACCAAGCCCTTACTCATCCATTTACCATGTTTCATTTTCCTCAGCTCCCCGTAATGTATATTGTCTTTATATGTTAGATTATATATCACAACAATTAGGTTTACACTAGAGTTGCTTCACAAATCTATCATGATTCCATTGTGAACCATTCACAAAGATTCTGCTCTCATTACGGTAATATTCAACGATTCATTCTACTTTCCCTCTATATACGAAAGATTTTTTTAGTAATTTCTACTAAGTTTGTTCTTTCCTCCGCCTTCATTTTATGTTAGCTTTATTAACATAACAATTGAGGAGGTTAGGCCATGAATGGAATCAGTGTGAATGAATTAATCGCTCATAAACCTTTCCTATTTGGAGAAGATCCTATCATAAGTGGCGCCAAGGGCTTAAACCGTCGCATTACCAATGTGAATGTGATGGAAGTACCGGATGTTTTCAACTGGGTAAGGCATGGCGATCTCCTCCTCACCACCGCATACTCCATTAAAGATAACCCCAATGCTCAGAATGAGCTGATTCCCAAACTTGCTGCAACAGGAATAGCCGCTATCGGTATCAAAACCAAGCGGTATCTCGAAACAGTTCCAGAAGAAATGGTTACTCTTTCTAATGAATATGGGCTGCCCATCTTGGAGCTGGCCTATCAAATCGGCTATTCCCAGACCATTTCGGAAGTGCTTGAGGAAATTCTCAACCAGAAAACGAACTGGCTCATGGAACAGCATCATAAGATACAGTTGCTTACCAGTACGCTAATTATGGGCGAGAACAGCAAAACCTTCATTGAGACATTTTCCAAGAGTACAGGTTTGCAAGCTGCCCTGATTACCTATGAATCTGACATGTATGCCACTGATCCCGCGTTTAGGAAGGAATGGCCTGATGCCAGACACCTTCGGCCCGTTGCACCGCATTCATCTACCACAGCGCTGCCTTCTTATTGGCTCGACGATGACACAACCACAATTTATTTGCCGATTGAGAAAAATAACGAAACGATGGCTTACTTTGTCTGTTGGGGTTGTAAGGACGGGGAATGGGAGCCGTTGCAGTTCCTGCTTCAGCATACGGTTAACTTACTAACCCTGCACCTCAGCAAACAACATTCGCTGCGCAGTTTAGAGGATAATCAGAAAGATCTTTTTCTCAAAACCTGGATCCTAGGTGAAATTACTGATCCACAGGCCATAGCGCTGCAGGCTGCATCATGCGGACTTCAGCTGCAAACTAGCTACAATGTTTGTCTAACCTCACCGCTCCCACCTTTTTCATCAAGAGAACTCATGAATGTGAAAGCTTACTGTATTCTTCAAGGCATTGTCTTACTTTCTATGGGGAATGAATGGGTTTTCCTTATTCCAAAGCCGTTGGCTAATCAGAAAAACGCCTATCAGAAGCTCCAATCAGAGCTCCATAAATATTTGAAACAACCTGGCATTCGTCTTGGCATCAGCAGTATGAAGGGACTGTCCGACATACACGAGGGATACAAAGAAACCGTAACCGCACTAGAACTCTGGGACTTCATTCAGCCCCATGAAACGCTATGTTACTACGACCAACTCGGTATGTACTCGATTGTTCATGTACTTTCTGATCAAGAATCCATCAAAAAACAGCTATTTCAGTATATTCAGCCCCTATACACGTTCGATAAAGAGAATAACGCTAAGCTTGTTGATACGTTAAATACTTACTTGCAATTCGGCGGCAACATTAAGGAAACCGCAAAGGCTTCTTACTGCCATTACAACTCCATTGTCTATCGACTAGAAAAAGTTCAAAACTTATTAGGGGTTGATTTGAAAGACCCTGATATTCGTTTCCAATTGCAAATGGCGGTAAAAGTATTCGCTTTTTCCACAAAAAAAGGAACTATGATGGGCTCATAGTTCCTTGTGAATCGTAAAGTGATGATTGCCTAACTGCGGACTCTTCATCTCAACGACATCGCCAATTTGACAAGTCATTGGATTCGACGGTGTCCCTGTTAAGATGATATCCCCCTTACATAAGGTTGTCATGCGTGAAATATGCGAGATCAACCAGTTCGAAGAGAATAGCAGGTTCACTGTATGATCTTTCTGAATAAGATTGCCATTCACCCACATTTCGAGATCAACCTGATGTGGATCTGCAATAGAAACCATCTGGCCAATCGGGGTCATCTGATCAAACATCTTGAATCTTCCCGTATCAAAATGCGCGCTCGCCGTAATATCATTAGCAATTGCATATCCCGCGACAATGGAGGCTACATCCTCTTCCGCAATATTTCTGGCTTCTTGACCGATAATGACCGCCATTTCCACCTCGCAGATGAACTCCGTAAGCTGTGGTGGCAAATAAATATCGTTCTCTACTGTTAAGCTTTGCGGAGACTTGATAAAGAGAAAGGGATCCTCCTCATGGGTGATCCCTTTTTGAGCGCGAAAAGCTTTAAAATTCGGTCCCACACCAATGATTTTGCGTGTTTCTTTCAAGTACGCTTGGATATTCATGAGAAGCTCCCCTTTATTTCTCTAATCCTTTAAATCCCGAAGTCGGTCGTTTTTTTGCTGAACAGATCGCATTAAATCGACGTTAACATCCTTATCCTCAGCGAAGCTGATGAGTGCGTTAACATCTTTGGGCAGGCATTTGCCGCCATAACCGCGATCATCCTCATAGACAAATGTATGACTTCGCCCGATTCGAGGGTCCTCGAGCCAAACTTCACGCAATTCATTGTAATCAATGCCGTAAGCACCAGCGACATCATAAAACTCGTTGCAAAATGACACCTTCAGCGCAAGGAAGCAATTCTCCATGTACTTCGCCATTTCGGCTGTACGAGCATCTGTCAACCGTATTCTCACTTCCGCATTATACACCTGCTGATACGCACGGATTACAAGGCTAGCATCAGCAGATGCGCCTCCCAGCGTAAGCCACGTACGGTGACGCAAGTCTGCAAAATGATGATCCACCGTTTCCCCGTAATATTCAGGCTGGAAAACGATTCTCTTCCTTGTGCGTTCCTTCATCTCATCCGTAAAGCCAACTGGCACGGTCGAACGAATAACAATCACTTCAGATGTCAGCCACACAATAACTTCTTCCACAATAGATGTATCGCATTTACCATTCGGAAGCGAGGGCGTCGGAACACAAACAAACACCATGTCACAAGCGTTCACCTCATCTTGGCTGCCCTTCTGTAGAGGTCCATCATATATAACAGCCTTGGGAAATAAAGCATGAATCGCTTTGCCTACATGGCCATATCCAACAATTCCTATCTTCATCGTTATCCTCGCTCCTCATGTTGATAATCAATTTATAGTCGATTCCCCTATGTATTACGCTGCCACTTTATCTTCTTGGATCTGTTGCTGTTCCTGACGCTTCTTCTGAACAGCTAGAAGAATGAATACTAAGAAGTAATATCCCCAGTAACCCACGAACTCTTCCAGTGAAGGATTCTGCGTATAACCAAGGAAAGCTTTAAAGAAAATACCGACTTGGCCGTTAATAAGCGGCTCTTTTCCATAATCACGCAGATATTGCACACCGTCAATAGGGTGTTCTGGCATAAAGGCCGTAATATTATAAATTTCAGCTATCTGGTGTCCTGCTGTTCGATATAGGCTGCCTATAATTCCTAAATCCTGCATAATCCCAATCGCCTGAACAAACAGCCCAGCCGAAATCATCATCAGGAACACTGCAGTTATGCGGAAGAAAGTACTTAAACGTATTTTCTTCGTACCTTTGAAAAAGAGAAGGCCCACCACTGCGGCTAGCACCAGACCGAATAAAGCTCCCCAGCTTTCAAGCGCTTTCTGAATGTCGCCACCCGTAATAGCAGCGAAGAAGAATACCGTCTCCACGCCTTCGCGCACAACAACCAAGAAGGAATGAACAACCATATTAATGGCGCCGCCAATGGTCAATATATGAGCAACCTTGCTCTGAACCTTGCCTTGCATCTCACTGCTTTGCTTCCCCATGAACATAATCATATGTGTCAATAAACCAGATGAGACGAGCATAATCCCGATCTTCAAATAATTCTGACTACCCATACTTGCAAAACCAGTTAATAAAACCTGGAAAGCAAGAGCCAAGCCGTAACTGACAACTATGGCGAAAAACACGCCAACCCATACCCATTTATGCCAATGGATCGCATCAATTCGAGTCAAATAAGTAAGGATGACACCTACAATGAGAATGGCTTCCAGTGCTTCGCGAAACGTAATGAGAAATGCCTGTAAATCCATGATCTGCCTCCTGTTCTCTTTCCTTGCATCTGAACATCGAAAAACACTTGTGCTTATACAGCACAAGTGTCTCCCTTCTGAACGAGATGATTAACGAAGAATGATGATCTCACCATTTTGATAGAATACGCCATAACTGAACAACTCAGCTACTGCACGCAATGGGATGAATGAACTGCCGTTTTGAAGAACAACCGGCTGATCCAATTTAACTTTCTCGTTTACTTTACCATTCTCAACAACTTGATCGGAACCAGCTTTGATTTCTGTTTTCTTGCCATCTTTCGTGATCACGATCGTTTGCGTTGCTTCAACCCATTCAACTTGCGCATTAATCGCTTGAGCAATAACTCGAACCGGCACTAACGTACGGCCGCTTTCTTGATTAACGAACGGAGCATTCTCAGCTGTGAAAGCAGCGCCATTTACTTTATATCCTTTGTCGTTCACTTTTAAGCTGGAACCATCTTTGTCAACGAGGAATTTTACGATGTCAAAGATAGCTGCGTTCGTAGCGGCTGCATCGGATTTATCAACAGCTTCATTTAATTTCGTAGCTGCAACACTTGCAGCTGCAAATTTCTCTTTACCCAAGAACACTTCTTGGCTAGCAAGGAACATCGTACCTTCAGCAACATATCCGCGTGCACCTTGTAGGTCTCCAGCTTCTTGTTTAACTAGAATTTGGTTAAGGTATTCAGATACTTTACCGATCATCGTACGTTGAAGTGCATCGCCAATTTCAGCTTGTTTGATTTTGCTAGCATCGCCAGAAGCAAAGGCATTCTTAACGAAATCAGCGTCAGCAGGGCTTCCGCCTTTAAGGTAAGTGTATACAGGCATAAACAGGAAGTAACCTTCTGTGATCGCTTTTGATTGGTCAGCTGCCGCAGCCAATCCAACGTTTTCTGCGTATGTATATGTTGCAAGCGCATAGTTTTTAATCAATGTTTTGTCAAGAATTTGACGGTGGAAGTTAAAGTCATTCAAATTGTTATCTTTGATATCTTTTTGAATTAGCTCAATTGTTGTTTTCAAAAGTGGTACCATGTTCAAGCTATACTTCGTATCACGTTTTACAACGTTAGCTTGTAAAGCACCTTCATAAATTTGAACGACTTTATCGAAAGCAGCCGTCGCGCCAGCGATGTCACCCTTGGTCAACGCAGGACGTACTTGGTTACTCATCAAATCACGAAGTGCGAAGAAGTAATACCATTGCAATCCTTTATCGATTGCTTCTTTCGCTGGACCAACTGGCAAATCACCTTTAATGGCAGCATCCAAAATAAGTAAGATATTGGCATCCATTTTAGGGTCATCTGCTTTGATGTTGACATCCAGTCGTTTAACATCTGTTTGGAACTTATCAACATATAATTTCTTAATATCAGCAAGGACGGCTTTATCTGTTTTATCTGTGAAAAGTGCTTTAATATCTGTGAACGATTTAAGGCTAGCGGAGATCGTTTGATCTTCTTTGATTTGGAATTTAGTTTCTGCAAAAGCAACGGATGTTACTGTAACAACGCTTGATAGAGCGATTGAAGCACTTAATACTACTGATAAAAATTTACGCATGATAAGTTTCTCCTCTATTCATCTCAATTTTTTGGTTGACCTAACGGTTACAGTTAAATCCACTTTCTTTTGCGAGCGAACCATACGGCCCCGCCTAATACAATGATGACACCACCAATGACACCTACACTGACCCATGGATTCGTTTTGTCTGAGCGTTGCATCGGTGCATGAGCGGCTGCTTCTTTCACAGGCTCAGCTTTCACGGCTGTGCTAGTTGTCTCCGTAGCTTTAGCGGGTACTTCTACTGTTGCAGTAGGCTTAGCCGCTTCAGTCGTCGGTGTTGGACTTGCTGATGCTGATGCAGACGGCTCAGGAGAACTTGTCGCAACCGTCGCAGCTGCGTCTGGCGCCTTCGTCTCTGCCGGTTTGGCCTCCGTCGTTGCAGCAGGCTGTTCTTGCTTAGGACTAACTTCCACCTTCACAACGGGCTCTGTCTTTGTCGTCTCTACCGGTTTAACGGTAGGCGTCGGCGTACTTGTGGCAGCTGGTGCTGGTGCACTGTAAGCTTTATAAGGAAATAGCGGCTTTACCTTACCAAAGATAAAATCAACCTTCTCCTTAAATACAGCAGGCTGCACTGGCTTCTTCCCAACGCCGAACAATCCTGGATTACCTAATGCATCAAGAGCAGCGTCAAATGACTTATCAATTTCCGCTTTGCCCGATCCTATGTAAGGCTCTAGGGTATCATAGGTTGCCTTGGCTTTGGCCAATAGCAGCTTTGCACCCGCATAGTCATCAATACCCTGTTCAGCATAGTTAAAACGACGATCTAAGTTCATGACAAGTACAGCTTTGAAATTCGCAATAACTAATTTATTATCCTTTGCTTTGAAATTAGCATCTAACGTAGTTCCGACCTCTTCACCAAAGTGTGCTATAATTTCAGCTCTTCGCTCTTTGTAGGCACCTTCTGCTGCTCCCCAGTCATTCGCACCATCACCAATACTGGTTTGCACCAGTTTAAAAGTTTCAGCGACATCTTCGGTATTCGCGTCACCGTAAGAATAGGCCAGCGCGGAAGTCGGCAGTATGAGTAATGCCGCAAACACAAGAGTCAATCCGGCTAGTAGCCATCTTTTCATATCTTCACCTCTGCTATGAATTTGATTCTCAATGTCATTGATAATGATAATCATTGTCCATTTTTATGTCAACCTTTATTTTACAACTTGATCACACATTGTTCATAGTCCGTTCATAATGGTAACTAACGAACCCATTCAAATAAAGTCACGTGTCCATAGGCAGGGTCAAACAGCGTATCGGATGTAAACTCGGCAATCTGTTTTACATGCGATCCTACCGATTTCCGCTGAGCCGCAAAACCTTGCACAACATGATCGGTTAGAAAAACGCGTCGATCCAAATTGGCTCCTGCCAATGATTGAAAATACCCATACGTATAGATGCGCTCATGTTCGTAATCTGCTTGTAAGTACTGCAAGACTCTCGTTTCTTCCCATGTAAACAGAATGAGTGGCTCATGCAAGCTACTCAGATAGTCATGCAGCTGATAGATCGCTGGTTCGTCCAAAGCCTGCCTTTTTAATAGCTGCGAGCCATAGAAAACCTGTACGACAATGAAACTAATGAAGAGCGTGTACAGTAACTTTGGTGCTAGTCTCAACAGACGCGACTTAGGATCTGAGGCCTTCACAGCATCTGCCGTTCGAATGATATAGACAAACAGGAAGCATAAAATTGGCGAAACGACCGGAACAATATGTCGAGGTTTTTCGATATTTTGACCTATTAACGCCCATATGGAATAAAGAACAGCACAACCGACCAACCAAAGTAAGTAATTCCTGTTCTCTTTATTAAGCTGCTCTATCGATGCGACGAATCCTCGCACGACCAACGTTATGACAGCCAAAATCGCGAGACTCGTGCCAATAAGAATGGAACCACCGAAAAGGGCAGAACCTAGCAAATTATGCCCGAATAGCTGGATGATTCGGTCCCCCATGGGCATCGGTGTTGAGATCACTCCACCGCCCCACTCAGAGAAATGCCCCTCTACAAAAGCTAGGGACAACTTCCAGAAGCCAGCCACATTTCCTTCGGAAAGTACCAAGCCGGCTACCCAAATCAATTGAAACAGCCCTGCTGCCAGAGCTGAACCTCCTACTCGGAGCCATCTCCTCCAACGGGTAGCCCCCTGCTGCCAAAGCGAATACCAGAGGGGGACCAAGGCTAAACCATAAGGAAAGAAAGATAAGCGTATCCCCATTAAGAAGCTGAACATCAGCAGCGCTAGCCCATGACGCAGCACAGCGTGCGGACGATCCATCGCAAAGCGGATACTCCAAAGAAACCACCACAGCATGGCCATGCCTGCGCATTCCGACATGGGACGTGAGGACATGAGCCAAATGTAGGGGCTGCTTAAAACGAGTGCGGGCAGCAAAAGGCTCTTGATGCCGCTACCCGTCAGACGATGTGCTAATAAAAACATAGGAATCGCGGAGCTTAATGCCGCTAAGGTATTGAAGACGGATAAGGCTATAGCGGGATTATTCATCCATCGGTTAATAAACCAACCACCCAGAATAAAGTAGGGATATCCAGGAAAATGAGGCTGCATGGCCAGTAAATCATACCGATGCAGTGCGAGTGTGAAGTCCACCTCGTCCCATGTACGCACATAAGGACTCGCATATAGCAGACTAAGGCAGATCACACTGGCTATAACTGAAGCAGCAAAAAGCGCCATTACTAACGCGTTACGTGTCATAAGCTCGGTTCATCTCGATGCATTTGGACAGTGGCCTTGCGCTTACGGGAGACGGGACGTCTCATTTCTTTGTAAATCGCCGGAATTACGGAAGACACATACTGTCTGAACTTGATGAAGGATTGACCCTTGGTCCGTACTTGGTACGAGATCGGAATCTCCTCTAAACGGTAGCCCTGACGAACCAGATTAATCGTGAGCACCTGGGCGTAATTGTAGTCATGGATAATGACGGCGTTCTCCATCGCATCGCGCGAGAATCCGCGCATGCCTGACTGGCCGTCATAAATCCATCTGCGCAGCAAGATAGCCTGCAGCAGCGTAAACGTATAGTTGCCTAAGCGGCGATGCAACTTCATCCCTTGAATGTGGCCTTTGAAGCGTGAGCCAAAGGTGTAGTCTGCACGCCCGCTAATAATGGGCGTAAGGACGTCAGGGATTTGTTCCGGCGGATACTCATTATCCGCATCGATCATAATGCCAATGTCGCCACCAAGCAGGCAGCATTGCTTCAGCCCTTCGCGAACGGCGGCACCGAGCCCTCGATTGTGCGGGAACGACACAATGTGGTCGGCCCCCGCATCGCGCGCTGCTTGGACGGTGCGGTCCTTCGACCCATCGTCGATCACAAGCACTTCCACCACATACTGCGGGTGGAAATCTCTCGGAACGCGGGCAATGACCCCACTGATGTTCTCTTCTTCATTATGTGCAGGCATGAAAACGATGATTTTTTTCTTAGTCATGATGTTTAATAGCCTCCGTTAGAACAGGTCCGCGACTATGACTTGGGAGTGGAGCACCCAATAAATAAGCTAGTGTCGGTGCCATGGATACGAGGGAATGTTTCTCATCAATACGGCGGCCCGCTTCAATAGTCGGACCGTGCAGGAAGAAAGGCACATAACGCTCGCCTTCGTCGAGATGCCCATGCCCGCCAATACCGTCTGCTTGTCCGTGATCCGCACAGATGATCAGCGTTGTATTCGCCATCATGCCGCGCTCTTCAAGCCAACCGACGAACTCTTCAATAAGTTGATCTGCCTCGGCAATTTTCTGCGTGTAATCATCGTAGAGAACCCCTCGGCTGTGCCCTGTCTGGTCAACCCCGATCAATTGAGCAACAAGCAAATCCGGATTCTGTTCCGCCATTATTTTCTTGGCTCTTTCAATAATATTACGATCCGCCACATCGTTGTGCATGACAGCCGTCACGCTCTCAACGTCGTCTCCCATAGAGTCAATTAAGTGTGCGATTCCTAGCAACCGTCCTTTTTTCCCAACTTTGCGCAGTGAGTCAAATATACTCTCGACCCGAATACCCAACCTCCACACCATATTGGAGCGAATACCATGCTCGCGCGGATAGGTACCTGTAAACATCGAGGAGAAACAAACCACGGTACGAGCCGGATATACGGTTTCCATTTGAGCGTATTCGGTACCTTCTGCTCGTAGCTTCTTCATGAATGGTGCATTGGCTTCCTCAAATCTTTCTTTGCGCATGCCGTCAACAACGATTACGATAACCTTCTCGCTGAGAGCTTCTCCACCAATCTTTACTGCACTTGAGTCCCGCGTATACGTAGGAATTTCTACTGGCTTCCAGTCAAATAGGTACCGATGAAGAATAAACGCGTAAATTAACAAGCCACCTGCAAAAAGGAACCCAGTTCCTACATCCGCAGATACATCTGCTTCAAACTGACGGTAATAATGACTCCATACGAACAGGAGCAGCAAAAACTTAGGCATCTGCTCCTGAGCGTTGCCGCTCGTTGAGTCACTATTTTTCAAGACAAGCTTCCAAAAGCGTGTGAAATTCCACCACGTCGTACCAATACGCAAATGGTAGTAAAACGTGCCCCAGAAATATATCGTAAAGAAGAAAAACAGCCCTAGTGCCAGCACATATAGCGAGAAATCATTTCGTTCCCAAATGAGAAGTGCAGCAATCACTGGCATCCATAAATAATTGCGTAAAAAAAGCGGGAAATCGAAGCAATAATAGATGACAAATAACGGAAGTGTGACGAGCAAACCTAAACCTGCCGCACTCCAAAAGCTAGGATCTGCCCATATCCCGATATGGTACAGTAAGAAAACGCCAACAACGAAGATGGGTGTAAACGGTTTTCCCTCATTTAATAGGTTCCAGCAGCGTGCTGCAACGATTTCAAAGGATGAGGCCTTTTTCATATTAATCTTCCTTCCGCACTTTGTTATAGGATCGTGATTTAGTTTGACTTGTGACTCGGCTAATCCAAGCTTTCATTTCTCTAAAGTGCAGGGGCATCCGCAACAAAGAATAGCCACCTATTGCATAGGCAAATAGAAATTTAAACGTATGTGACAATAGCGCCGCTCGATAGGCGTCTTTCCCATCTACACCCAATAAGGCAAGTGAGCCGCTCATCGTACTTTCATAGGTGCCAATGCCCCCAGGTGTAATATGAAAAATTTGCCCAGCAATCGTCATGCTATTGGCCCATACGAGCGAAATGCTTCCTAATTGCACATTAATAATTTGGGAGACTGCGAAAATGACCCCCGCTTCTAGCACCCAACTGAATGTGATTAAGCCTAGAATGGCGAGCCCTTTGCCCGAAAGCATTTTAAGATGAAAATAGGCAGAATGTTTGACGACAAATGGGAATTTGCGAATCATAGGTAAATAATGAGCCGTTGCGAGAATCGCTGTGCCTGAGGCCAGCAGCGTCACCCACATCCAAGAAGAAGGCAGACCCATGCG
Organism: Paenibacillus sp. LjRoot56; assembly: GCF_964253335.1. Lineage (NCBI taxonomy): Bacteria > Bacillati > Bacillota > Bacilli > Caryophanales > Paenibacillaceae > Paenibacillus > Paenibacillus sp. LjRoot56. The sequence continues at coordinate 2,440,457 of NZ_CAXURV020000001.1, read as the reverse complement.
GACGATACCAATGCCTCCAATGACCCCCAGCACAAGCATATCCAACAGGCGCATAACCGCTACGGAATGGAGTGCATCCTCCCATGACTTTCTGCCATTTTTCATTAATAAACCGGTTCGAACCCCATCTCCCACCTTGATCGGCAGCACATGATTTACGAGCAAACTGTAGCTAATCGCATGAAAATAGACCGAGAATTTGACATCTTGTCCCGCGTAAATTCGCCAAGCTGCCGCTTTGAGAAGAAAGGAAGCTAAGTAGGCGATTACCATGAAGGCAAACCATTTGGGCCGGTGGAAGAGCAGCCCTACATCGCGAAGCCATTCCTTCGAATCGAACCATTGCCATGTGATAACAATGGAGCAAACAACCAGAAAGATCGCTATAGATTGGATCATTCGTTTCTTTGTCAGCATATTTGTTGAGACCTTCTTAGGAATGAAGTTAAATACAAGCATGAGAATGAGAATCATGGTCAGTATAGGCGGTTTACACCTTTACGTCAATCGAAGATTTACCAGAATGTATAAAAAAACCTGAGGGCAGCAATCCCTCAGGTTTCTTGAACTGTCTATTTTATCCAAAACAATAACTACTTATCGGCTCTCGTGAAATACCTTTACTTGCAGCTGTTCCGAAAACACTAACTTATAGATGAAGACACTTAACAGTATGCTCGTCTTTCTAAGAAAGAAGAGATTAAATACTTGGAGTGGTCTATCGTCGAATGAGGACACACCTAAGTGCATCCTCTTTTCATAATGCATATCCTTATAAATTGTCAATCACATAATGCCAATCTCCTGCACCGAGGTCTATATCTACATACCATTCAAAAGAGTCATGTACTGGTATTGTCTGTGCAGTCCCATTACTTACAGCCATATTAAGTGAATCATAATAACCAATACTAGGCTCTAATGCACAAGTAACTCGATCGTTGAACATCCCTTCATCCATCCAAACTCCTAGATAAGGAACCCTATCTTTTGGAACAGATACGATTAGAAAGTTTTCACTTTCCTGACCGTATAGGCCAGACCAACTTGCAGGTACTTGCCCCTCATAATAAAACTTTCTTCCATCACCAGTAACCGCGGGATAAATTAAAGATATATCATCCCAAGCATACGTTTCCCCATTCTTCAGCCTATGACCTTCGTACACGCATAGCATTTCCGACATGGATTCAGGAAGAAGTATACGCGTCGGTTCAGTGACTGCAAGTTGGGGGTGAGGTACCCACAAAAAAGGTATGGGTTGGTCACTCTTATTTACCACACGGTAATTCATCCTTACCTTATTGCTCGAGTAGAAGGAGATGCTTCTTGTGAACTGATACGATAACAACTGGCTTTCTACCGAACAAATAACCTCGTTCTCTTCGATTCTATATGTCCAAGGAAGTGACCAAATTTCGCCATGATCGGGCAGGTTAATGCTCTTATCGATTTCCCATGGACATTCGTTAATCGTCGGAAAACATTCATCCCAACCGCTCATATCCCATTCGCCAAAGGATGAGCCGTACTCAGGCTGTCTAAACGGTCTTTCACCTGAATCAATCAGCCACTCCTTACCACTTGGCTTATAAATCAGTGAAACCAATTTTGCTCCGAGACTCGGTACGATCACCATGCGGATTTGTTCATTTTCAATGGTGATCGATAAGAAGCCTTTATAAATTCCAATTGTTATGTTGCTCATACGCTCAGACATCATTTGCACATACTCAAATGAATTCGTGCGCCTGAATGATTCGTTTCCAGACCTAGTGCATTTTCAAACTGTTCCCTCGCCTTTTCCATGTTACCCAGACCGAGATACCCCAGACCCATCATATATCGACAGTGAACTTCATTTCGAACATTCAAATTGTCCTCGAATACTAGGAAGTCTGGCAAGGAAACTGCGAAGTAATCAAATTTCACTTCATCGAACAGATGCTTCTCTGCATAATCGATCAGCTTATTGAAGCGGCGCTTAGCTTCCTTCTCAATGCCCAGAGCAAGCCATGCCATTCCTTGATAGTAGATCATATCAGGCGGTTGGTCATTGTAATACATGGCACTAGCTGGCTCATCTAGTCCCTGTGAAGCCATTTCGAAACATTCCTGTGCTTGCTTCGTTTGCTTTAAACCTTCATGAGCAAGTCCAAGATAATAATACACATTATTTTCTTGCGCACCCGATAGCTTACCTTCACCTAAATTATCCGGATAAATAAGTGCTTGTTGTAAAAATGATACAGCCTCTTCAAATTGATTTTCGGCTAAAGCTTTTTTCGCAAGCTCAACGTGGGCAAATACATGCTGACCCGTGACTTTACCCTCGCCACCTTCCCAAGGGTGGAAATTGCGTGCTTGTATAGCTTGAATGGCTTTGTCATGATAACCTTGCGTATTAAGGAGAGTAACATACTCCACGTAAAGATCGTCGCGTTTGTTAACTAAAGCTTGGTGTTCCTCTAGCTTAGCGCTACGAGTAGCTGCGGTGTAACTAAGCTTCTTATACAATTGATCCAGTTCATAGAAAACCCGTGCATCATCCTGCCTGCATGCAAAGGCTTTCTCCATGGAAATCAGAGCCGATGCTCTGTCCCCCCGTTTGTTGAAATAAGCGAGTGACAAATTACGATGCACGGTCGCGAAATCTTCTCGGATGGTACGTGATGCTTCCCAATGCGTTATCGCATCTTCGTATCTTTTTTTATCATAAAACCAATTTCCAAGATAATAGTGAGCTTTATCATCCTCCTCAGTATCCACAGCAATAACGCTTGTCAGCACTTGCAAATCAAATAAATTATTAGGGAAACAGTAATCTGAATTTGCCGCGTTTCCAGCTTTTCTATGGCGCCCAGCCTTGTCAGGATATCCTGCTTTATCATGTAAAAAACTAAGTGTGTAATGAATCATCGGGTTCACTTCTGAAGAATCGTGATCTTGAACAATTCGTCCTAGCAATTCAATGGCTTCCTCATATAAGCCACAATTCGCATAATCCGCCGCCAAGTTCAAATAATTATGTGCATCCCCACGCATGAGTCGCACAAGCTCCATCTTCACTTCATTTGCAATCGCCTGCTCGCCTTGGCTTGAAAGCGTAAGATATCGTTCGTTGGCTGATCCGAAATCCGCTATATCCAGTAGCAGTGTCTCCTGCGAGAAGACTAGTGCTTCCTGCAGATGTCCCAGCTTCCGCAGAAGCGCAGCTTTCAAGTGACGAGCTTTGTAATTGCGGGAATTGCGCACTTGTGAACGCTCAACCAATTCCAACGCCTCACTGTACGAACCTTTCTCACAAGCAATTTGTGCCAGTGTGAAAAAGCCAGCATCTTGCCAGTTCGCGGACCATGTCGATTTGTATAGTGCTGCGAATGCCTCTTCTTTACGTCCCTGTTCCTTAAGCGCTACGCCTAATTGATAGAGAGCTTCACTGTCATAAGGGTTCGGATTCCGCCAAGTCAGAGACTTTATAGCCGTCCGGAAGTGAACTTCCGCTTTGCCATACAGCCCGCGACGCAGCAAGAGTGTGCCGTAAGCTACATTTATACGGCTATCGTCCGGGTCGCGCTTTAAGCCTTCCAAATAGTAATCTTCAGGCTCGAACGTTGCATGGCGATATTGCTCTAAATGCAGTCCGGCTAAATACAGCTGCTCATTCGTTTTCAATTCCGCTGGTTCCAGCAGTGGCTTAGCTGCATCTGGCACTTGCTCAATCGAAGGCTTCGCAGGCTGGTAAGCAATGAGAAGCGTCCCCTTTGCATCCCTTACAGTCAGTTTCAAATCGTGTGCTTGATCGTTTTCATCCAGTGTAAGGACTGATTTGAACGTTTGTGTTGGAGATAGCTCCACAATTTCCTTCAAATATGTTCGGCTACGGCCTTGTAACTCAACAACAGCGCCATTAAACAAGGAAGTCGCATAAGCAAGAACAACAGCTTCACGTGTCTTTTCATCAATTTCTAAGTTGACTGCAGCATCGATGGAGGCATTTTTAACGACTCCGATATTTTTGTAAGGCATGAAATATTGCTTGAATGATTTTTCTTCATAGGGTTGTAACCACGTGAAATCCGGTTGGTTATCTGTGTAAACGCCAGTCATGAGCTCGATATATGGGCCATCTTCATCTGTCAGATTGCGATCCCAAGCCTGCCCAAACTCACCGTTCCCCCACGTCCATTGCTTCTTACCAGGAGACACATGATGGTTCGCCACGTGCAACAAGCCTGCTTGCACGCCATGATCATAACCGCCAACGAAGTTGTAATCAGATTTATAAGCCATATACGATGTAGGAACGGGAATGTTCTTGTAGCGTGAGATATCAACGCCTGCAGAATAATCCATTTTGTAGTATGTTCCTGTTGCAATTGGAAACCTAGACACATCACGCTTCCCGTGATCAAAGACGGCTGTAACATCTGGTGGAAATACAGATTGCGTATGCTCATTTACCGCAACTGCAGGGTTCGCCCACCACAAGAACGTTTGTGGTTCCGGTGTTCGATTATATAGCTGTGCAGAAATTTCTAGATAGGCTTTGCCTGGATACAGCGTGAATCCCGCCGTCACTTTCGTGCCGTACATACGGTCGATCTCACTCACCCAAACGGTAGCGCTTCCGTCTTCTTGTTCAGTGAGCTTGTATTCAACCGGACCATACGTATTTGGACGGTGATGCTGCGGCCAGTTGAATTCGATGCCACCGGAAATCCATGGACCGGCTAGGCCAACCAGTGCTGGTTTAATGACTTGATTATAATAAACGAAGTCGTAGTCATTCGTTTTATCCAACGCACGGTAAATGCGTCCGCCAAGCTCAGGCATAATCTCGATACGAACAAATTCATTTTCTAATATCACCATACGATAAGAATGGGGCTTCTTCTCATCTTCAATTTTATCGATAACTGGATGGGGATATACCTTACCAGAGCTTCCTTGATATACACGTTTCTCTAAGAACATCGGATTGCGATCCGGCTCACCAATACCGTAAGTCGGAATCGACTTTACTTCTTCCCAAATGCGAACCTTCTGACTCAACATCATCACTCCCTTATCTGATTGTCTCTACTTTACCTCGGATGCTGGCAACAGCCAATTGACAAAATGCTTAATATAATGGATTATATTCTTATTATTAGAGGGGGGTCTATAATTGGATATAATTGGAAAACCTGAAGGGTTTGAAGAGGAGAAATTGTTCATCCTTCCTGAATATATGCAGACCGAACTATCCCGCTCCGAGCTGACGCGTGATTTATTCGTAAGTGATATTGGCTTCTTCCCGCATGCTCGCCAGCATTATCGCGAACGTCCTGAGGGCAGCAACTCTCATATTTTCATCTTTTGCTCCGAAGGCGAAGGTTGGATCCAATTAGGTCAACAACCTGCAATTACCCTGACTCAAAATCACTTGGCAGTCATTCCTGCACATACACCACATCGATATGGAGCTTCTACCCATACACCATGGAGTATTTACTGGTTTCATCTCCAAGGCGACCATACAGCGGCTTTTATTCAATTGTACGGAATGGATACGGGACCGCTACATTTACCCATCGGCACTATGACCGAGTACAAAGAGGTTTTTGATAAATGTTATTACTTGCTATCCGATAAAACCTATTCATTACCCATCCACACGCATGTTTCCCAGTCCATCCGCCAACTGATTAGCAGCATTGGGATCCGTGTAGGTGGTACAGCCAAAGTCAAAAAGAGGGAGCAATATCTAGAAGTTGCCATCCAATACATGAATGATCGTATAGAAACTACCATTAAGCTCCCAGAGTTGGCCAAACACACAGGCTTATCTAGACAGCATTTAATTTTATTATTTAACGAAGAAACAGGATTTCCGCCGATTGAATACTTTTTACGCATGAAAATTCAAAAAGCAGCCCAAATGCTCAGTTTAACACCTCTGTCTATCAAAGAAGTTGGCGCAAGCATTGGGATTACTGATCCCTATTATTTCTCGCGATTATTTAAGAAAATGATGGGTTCTGCCCCTAGTGCTTTTCGAAACGTTCCGAAAGGATAACATGGAGGAAATGATCTTGAATCATTGAAGTGTGTATTATCGCCTGTTTCAACTGTCAAAAAAAATTTGATTATTACATTAAGGTCTTATTAATTCTAGTAACTTTGATGGCTTTATTAGCTTGGGAAAACCCGTAATTTTTTCACTTTTGAAAGTCGGAATAAACCATGTAGCATAATGAACCCCTTAATCGGATTTATGTACTAAACTGCGGAAAGCCAGTGAACCCAAGGGTTCCCGGCTTTTTTGGTGAAAGCATAATGACAAATAAAGTTTTGAAGTGGATTTTCAGCAAAATTGTCTCATTTACAAACTCTCGCATGTAATAAGACTATAACAAACTATATAAAATAAGTGTTTTTCGTCCATAGTTATCGCCTTTTCAATCGTAAGCATTCGAGGCTTACAATTTGACTTATTGGGATAATGTGATTAAAAACGGTAATTACTTGTTGTGGATGCTCCGCTATTATTTGAACAAATTCAACATAGTCTTTTCCCTTTTTTACGTTAAAAGCAAGAAAACTCGCTTGTTTCGCATGAATAACCGCGACATTTTTTATCGGCGGAACTCCTGTTGTTATTTCAAATCTGTAATCAGCCAATCTTGTGAACGGAATTATCCTTAGCCGATTAGTATCCAGTTCCCTTAGTGCGAAGGCTTTGTTTCCCACTTTTCGAATGACTCCGTTAATTGACCTTCCATTTGTAGTTGTAAAAACAGGATCTGAACCAAATCCGATTTGCTGGGTGAGACGTTGTTTTAATGTCAGATTAACGGGAATGGGGCATTTTCCACAAATTTTTCGAATGATTTTCATTTCGTGACTCCCTCCTTAATTTCTTATGATTCAGGGTATGAGCATGGTTTTTATCTGATTGGGTATTCTGTCAACAACTTTTACCTCTCTCGTTGAAAGTGTTTAAGTTCATTCGTTAGTGCACTTTTAGCTGAGAAGGTACTGAAACCTTGGTGTCAGCATCCTTTTTTGATGTTTATTCAGCTATGCTACCCGTAACCTCAATGAAATCAACAGCAAAGATTAACAGAGCCATAATAAAAAAGAAAAAGCTGCGTTAGCAGCTTGTCATTCGTCTGTATTCTTCCAGATAAGCAGACTGTTATCATTTTTCTTGCCCTAGATAGCCGTATGAACAAAAGGAACTGAATGCCTGAATAGACATGCACCTCCCTAGTGCTCTTACGAGCTGGGGCATCTAACCCCACCTCAAACCACACCACTGACGCTGAACGTCTAAAATGAAACAGCGACAGGCTAGGACTCGAATATAAAGTCTTAGACTGGCGCTGTGCTATTGAACTATAGTTTCTCGTTAGTTTAGTCTCAATGGGTTCAAAACTCTACTGCCAATGAGTAAGGAACGATTCTTTAAGGTGGACTACTTCATCAGCAATTCTGGCAATTTTCCATTTAGTTCCATCCTACATTCCTAACAACAGAGGATTTATTAATATAATCTCGAACATGATATTTCGGTGCATGGATTGCAAGGTTACAATTTTCTTTATCCCCTATAGTTAATCTTGAAAGGATGGTCTGTATGGATTGGCTGGATCGCATGAATAGCGCTATGGAATATATAGAAACACACCTGTCTGAAGAAATTCATTACGACCAAGTGGCTAGAATTGCTTGTTGCTCAACTTACCATTTTCAGCGGATGTTTTCGTTCATAGCCAGTGTGCCTCTTTCAGAGTATATTAGGCGCAGACGGCTGACTCTTGCCGCATTTGAACTTCAACAATGCGATGTAAAGGTCATCGATCTCGCTTTGAAGTATGGTTACGATTCGCCAGAGGCATTTTCTAGAGCGTTCAGAAAAATGCATGGTGCGATGCCAAAGTCAGCGCGTGACAAAGGTGTGGCACTAAAGGCCTATCCTCGGTTATCCTTTCATATTTCGATTCGAGGAGATGTGGAGATGAATTACAAAATCGAGGAAAAACAAGCTTTTGAAATGTTCGGCGTATCAACTGTGGTCAGTGTCGATGGGTTTATTGAAATACCCGCATTTTGGGCTAAATGTGTTTCCGATGGATCCGTTGATCGAATTCGTACTGCAGCGGAATTGGGTGAAAATGGTCAAATTCATGGGGTGAAATACAACAAAGGCAAGAATTTTTCCTATATGATCGGTTATTTTTCACCGCAGAGTGACCTGCAGGGAGGGTTTGAAAAGCTTCATATCTCACCTCAAACCTACGCAATTTTCTCAACTGGTATTAACCCAGACGGACAGAGTGGTATTCTTGATTTGTGGAAACGTATTTGGGGAGAATGGTTTCCAACTTGTAATTACGAGCTCGTAAATGCCCCCGAGTTTGAAATGGTTTACGATCGGGGAAACAACATGTATGAAACGGAAATTTGGATCCCAATCGTTAAAATGCTTGGATCTTAGAACAAGCAACACGATTGAACTATCTGCCAGTTACTTTAAGAGGCTGTCGATTGATGTCGGCAACCTCTTAAAGGTTTCTTATTGCACAAACGTTCTTTCGTTAGTTGAATAATCAATGACATTCTTGTACTTTCTCCAGAATCTCGCTAACACATTGTTCTATATTCTTATTTGAGCAATCAAGAGCATGATCACTGTATTTATTGTATAAAGGGACTCTTTCCTCGTAAACATCCTTAAGACTATTTCCCTTCTTTATAACAATGCCTCTGGTTGTTACATTTATTAGTCTTCTCTGAATTTCTTCATAGGGGACATGTAAATAAATAATCTGACCATCCTGTTTAAGGAGATTCATAGCCTTTTCTGAATATATAACACTTCCACCTGTAGAAATTATGCAATTTTTCAGTTGCAATTCAGACACAGTTCTTTCTTCGATTTCCAAGAATTGTTCGATACCTTCATTATCAATTATATCTTGTAACAGCCTACCTTCATGTTGTTGTATAACAATATCTGTATCCACGAAGTCCATTCCTAAAGCTTTGGCAAGCAAAACACCTAATGTGCTCTTACCAGCTCCTGACATACCTATAAGAACTATATTCATATTCTTCCTCACTATTGCTAATTGATATTGGTTTCGTTAAATCATTCGGCAATCATCATAAATATCCTTCAGAAGTCATTAAACGCCCGTTACTTTAATAAACAAAAGAGGAGCTGCCGCGAAGCATGCCCCTCACTATCATTACCCGTTAGATTAAAGAATTTTGTTTTCTCTTTACTATTTCGAAGATTCCTTTTATCATTACTGCTTTTAGAATATAAAGCGGAAATGAATAAATGTATTTCCAATGTAGTATTTTGTACAGTCCAATCCAAACACTAATCGGTTCACATAGAAATACGAAAACTAGGGCCATCAATGTATTTGCAAATAGAAATGAACGCCACCTTGTAAAATACTGAAATAGTAACATATGCAAAACAGGAAGTATTCCCAAATCAAAAGCTGAAGACTCTGGTATAAATTGAAATAGTTTATGCGGGTATATCCAAAGATTTAATTCATAACCTATGTGGTCTAAAATTGAGATGAGAAAACTCATTGAAACACCGAACAAAATGATATCTTTAAACCTATTTTTATCAACTAGTCTCCACCATACAACCCATGGAATTAATATAAGAGCAATAAGCAGCCACCACTGTAGTGTGAACAAATCATAATGCAGCCAATATTGTTGCCTGAGTTCCGTCAGTTCCTAGTGAACATGTACTATTTCATCAAGCAATTCATCCCTGTTGACACCTAATCCACCCTTAATCCAATATTATTATGGGTAGTTTATCCATACGCGACAAAACAATTCATTGGTTTAAAACCGACAGCATATTAATGTGTTCAGCCCTTTCGCTAAAGAGGTTTTCGAAAGATGCCGAAGCGATTGATGGATTTAGAAAAGTAGACCATGGTGCAAGAACAGCTAGTGCGAATATGATACATAACCATTTGGATGCACAGCAATATACTGATTTATTGTGCTATAATAAATTGATTTATCCCTTAACTTTTTTACGTTCTGGAAGATAAAAAAAATCTCATGATACATGATCTTAAGGTGATACGTGATGATACAACTGCTTGCTTGTGGTTATAATTTTATACACGAAGATGGCATTGTCATTGATCGGCCGAAAGGCTCAGGCGATTATGCTTTTGTGTTATTTAAGAGCAACACAAAACTAGCGCTTCAAGGTAAATTAATGTCAATCGAGAAGAATACCTATATATTTTTGAATCCTCATACTCCGCACCTCTACGGACATTATGAAAAGCCGTTTATCAATGACTGGTTTCATTGTTCCAGTAACGGCATAGACGCGTTCCTGACCGAAATCGATTTTCCATTGGATACGCCAGTACGCGCTGAAGATACGATGTTAATCTCCAAATGTATTATGGAAATGAGCAATCTTGTTAGACAGGATTCCCCCTTAATGGAGAGAATTCTGGATTGTGAGCTTAAAGCGCTCTTAATGAAACTGGTCACCCTACACAAACAGACGGCTGTTTATGAGCATAAGAGCCGATATCTCCTGCCATTCACACAACTGCGAAACCAACTATATAGTGCTCCTAACGCCACATATACAGTAGATATGCTTGCTTCCAGCGTAAATTTAAGCAAATCTTATTTCCAACACTTATATAAAGAATTGTTCGGGTGCTCCATCATAACGGATCTCATTAAAGCCAGACTGGAATACGCCAAATATCTTCTCATGAACAGCAGCACATCCATAAGTATTATATCGAGAATGTGCGGGTATGAGAATGACACTCACTTTATGCGACAGTTCAAAAAATTTGTGGGTGTTACTCCCAGTCAATATAAAGCTGGAGGGCCAAATTGAATACATGAAAGGCTGTCGAGAAGATCTCGACAGCCTAGGTATCCTAGATTAGGACTGAACTAGCATCTGTGCAACCACAGTAACATCGATAGCCGTTCTACCCGGAGTTCCTAGACAAGGAGTTCCATCTTCATTCCATGAAATGACTTGTACGTGAGCATGACGATTCGGGTCTGTCAATGGGCTGCCGATAAGATCTCGGTAAGGTCGTGCATGGAATACGATAAGATCTAAGGTGCCATCTTCAGACACAGTAAAACAATTATGTCCAGGACCGTAACTACTAGTCTCCTCGTTGGTCTGAAATACCGGTGATGGCTGTTTACGCCATGAACGGGCATCCAACAAATCATCTTCCAAAGAAGCTTCCAGTAATCCCATACAATAGTTGTGATCTGTAGCGCTAGCGGAATAGGTAACAAAAATCCTTCCATCACGCATCAGCACAGCAGGTCCCTCATTCACACGGAATCCTTGAATTTCCCAATGATGCTCAGGCTTCGCTATTAATACTTGTGGACCCGAGATCGTCCACGGATTAGCCATCTTGGCGATATACAAATTGCTGTCCTTTTCCTGATATTGAGCCCAGATTAGATATTGCTCCCCCCGATGGTGGAATGTCGTGGCATCTAAGGAAAAGCTTTCAAAATCCAAAAAGATCTTTCCTTTTTCAATCCACTGACCGATCATGGGGTCCGCATCAGAACACTCCAGGACATAGGGGCGAATAGCCCATCTATCTTCAGCCGTTCCTGCTGCAAAATAGATATACCATTTGCCATGGATGAAATGAATCTCTGGAGCCCAGATATGGTTGCCCATCTCCCCCGTCTCATGCTTCACCCAAATCACTGCTTCATGGGCTTCCCTTAACCCACTAAGCGTTTGCGCCTTTCGAAGAATAATCCGATCATATTCCGGAACTGAAGCTGTAAAGTAATAATAACCGTCCGTATGCTTCAGCACATGGGGATCCGCCCGCTGGAATATCCAAGGATCCAGATAGGTGATCTCATGTGCTGTCCCTTTTATCTGAAATGTACAGGGTTGTCCCTTTACTTCTAGTTTAACAGCTTCCCATTTTACATTCACTGCAGCGCGTAACCCTTCAATGAATTCGATCTCAACTTGGGCAGGCATTTCTGGGATTTGGTTAACAGGAACGGAAATTTGAATCTCGGCTGACACGGCATGGCTCATGGTGGGCACTCCTTTATGGCGATTTCATGATTAGTTATCAAATCGTTTAAATTTCACTCTATTTAGTATAGAGTTATCCATCCGTTCGGGACAATAACTGATTCTGCCTAATAACTGATCTATTACACTTCCTTTATCTGAAAATAAGGACAATAAGTCAGTTGAATACCATGATAGTCTATTGATCCGTCCATAGGAGTCTCCTATACTTTGACTATGATCACTAAAATTCAGCGATCACTTTCGCAGGTAAGGAGTGTTTCACGTGTCATTGTTGAATCAAGCCTATACGGGCTATCTTTTAGTACATTTTATCGGGGAAAAGCCAGACGGTGAACAAGTCTATTTCTCCTATAGCGAGGACGGTTTACATTGGAAGGACCTTAACGCCGGTCAGCCAGTACTATGTTCCGAGTTGGGGGAAAAAGGCGTGCGGGATCCCTTTATCGTACGGTCACCCAAGGAGAACAAATTTTATCTGATCGCCACGGATCTCCGTATTGCAAGTGGAAAAGGATGGCATACAGCTGTTAATGCCGGAAGTCGCGACATTATCGTATGGGAATCGTCCGACTTGGTGCACTGGTCCTCCCCTTGGTCCGTTACGGTTGGTGTGCCTGATGCTGGCTGTGTTTGGGCACCGGAATCCATTTATGACGAAGTCTCCGGCAATTTCCTTGTATTTTGGGCCTCAGCCACGCAGGAACCGCATGAAGAAGAGCGGAAACAAAAGATCTACTGTGCACGAACCAAAGATTTCCGCAGTTTCACAGAGGCCGAAACGTACATTGAGCGGGATAACCATGTCATCGATACGACATTGATTGCGCATAACGGTTACTATTACCGTTATTCCAAAGATGAAACGACCAAAAATATTCGAGTCGAAAAAGGCACATCGTTAGAAAGAGACGCTTTCACCCCACTGATTGCCCCGGCATTAGAAGCCTTGTTAGGCGTGGAAGGCCCTCAAATCTATAAGTTTAACGACCGAGAAGAATGGTGCCTCATCGTGGACCGCTTCGCAGAAGGAAAAGGTTACCTCCCGCTTCTCACCTCAGATCTGGAAAGCGGCAAGTTTCGAGTTCTGGAGGATGGCGAGTTCGACTTGGGAACATCCAAGAAACGTCATGGCGGCGTCTTACCGATTACTTTTGAAGAGAGTTGCCGTCTACTCGCGGCATTCGGCGACGGCCATCAGGTGCTGCCTGGACAATTTGCCGACCCGGATCTTGTGAAATTCGGTGATCGTTATTACCTCTATCCTACCACCGATGGCTTTGATGGCTGGTCTGGCACGCAATTTCGCGCTTTTTCCTCGAATGACTTAAAGATTTGGCGGGATGAGGGAATCATTTTGGATCTTGCTACGGAGGATGTCCCCTGGACCGTCGGTTCCGCGTGGGCGCCTGCGATTGCTTTCAGGAATGACAACTATTATTACTACTTCTGCGGCAAAACGAAAAGCGGAAGCCACGCAATCGGCGTTGCGGTTGCAAAGACACCTGTGGGCCCATTTCGCGCACAACCTGAGCCACTTATCTCGATGGAGCAAATGAAGCGTTTGGGGATTCCCATGAGCCTGACTATTGACCCATCCATTTATGTAGAGGACGACGGCACCGCTTACTTGTTGTTCGGAAATGGGAACCCTACGATCGTACGCCTCAGCGACGATATGATTAGCGTAGCGGAGGATACGATGAGAAATGTGGACGGCCTACACGACTTCCGAGAGGCTGTGACCGTGCTCAAACGAGGAGGGTTGTACCATTTTACATGGTCATGTGACGATACTGGCAGCGAAGACTATCACGTCAACTATGGCACCGCTGAGCAGTTGTACGGTCCAGTCACTTTCCATTACCCCGTTCTAGTCAAAAATAAAGAAAAAGATATGCTCGGCACTGCTCATCATTCCATACTCCAAGAGCCCGGCACGGATCAATATTGGATTGCCTATCACAGGTTTGTCACTCCCACGACCAGGTTTAAGCAAGGCAAAGGCTTTCATCGGGAAACTTGCATAGATTCACTCACATTTGGGGAAGACGGTTTTATGCAACCTGTGAAGCTGTAGAAACAACGAATCGCCGATCAACACCTTGTTTCAAAGGGGTGTTGATCGGCGATTTGTCATTCTTAATGCTCACTAAGTGGGCAAGCGATGGCTTTATTTATTTGCGGCTATATAACAATGGATTCAGCTCAGAAGCAGCTAGCTCCCCCGGCTGCAAGCCAGGAAACCACCTTTTCAAATCACTTTCACGCGCTTTACTATCCGGTTCAGCAATTCGCAAGCCATCTGCATAATAAATAATCGTCATGACTTTACGCATCGTATCCGTCGGATTGCCTGGCGCGCTATGCAGCGTCCATCCAGCATGGAACGTTGCATCTCCTGCAGCCATCGCACCGTGAGATTTGGTTTCGAACCCTTTCCCCTCGATATAGCCTGCCAGCGTACGATGGGATTCATCGGAAATAACCATCTTATTAATGTAGCCTATGAGATGGGATTGTGATGCGAAAGTCATCGAACCCACTGCTTCAGAAATCGGTACAAGCGGCATCCACATCGTAATCGTCTTATCTGTATCCAGCGGCCAATAAATTTGATCTTGATGCCAAGGGGTATGACCGCCGTGCGGTTCCTTATACAAAGCCTGATCATGATACATACGAACACCATCAACGCCCATTAAGTCAGCGGCAATTTTGGCAAAACGCTTAGCAAACACGAAACGTTGAATCGCTTCACTTTGTTCCCATAAATTCGAAATTTGGATAAACGCCTTCCCATACGTATCACGTTGATCCAGCGGTTTATCTTGGTTGTTCAACATTTTCACCAAGTCGGAGATAATCGGTTCATAGATATTGATCTCGGCTTCGCTCGCTACTCCGTGAAGAACGATATGGCCATCTCGCTGGTAGCTTTCCTGCTGCTCTTGCGACAACGCGTAACTGTCTTCTAAAACTGGCAATGCGTGGACTTGATTCGCCTCTAGATTACTCATACGCTATGCACCTCTATTTGTCTATTTATAGCTTTATTATAGGACCCAACTGCTTTATAATCTTTGTCAAACAGGGTTATTGATTTGTCAAAAACAACTGGATTAGACCTATCATCTTATACTACAATAAGAAGTGGTTGTGAAAATGCCGGCAACAGAAAGAGAGGCCCAGCCATGCTACAAGAATTGTTGAAATCCCCTCCGATTGTCCCTTATATCAGAGAATGTGACTTTGCCGTTCGCAAACCATGGAATTACCCAGAGCGAAGACTCCTCGACTATTTATTGGTATACATCCAGGAAGGTACATGCTGTTTCTGGGTCGATCACCAGAAGTACATATTCAATCCAGGTCAATTCTGTCTCGTCCAACCAGGCAGCCTGCTTTCGTTAGAGGGACTAACGAACACGGTCACACCTTTTCTCCACTTTGACATCGCCTATAATCACGAAAGAGAAGATAGCTTTCCCACACGACCAGGGCAAATTGACCTATCTGCCTATAGCCATCTGATGCAACCAACTCTTCAAGAACTATTCAATATTCGAGTTCCCGTACACGTCCAACCACAAGATCCCCTTCTGCTCAAAGAAAAACTGCTGCAAACCATTGAGCTTGTCCATTTGCCTAATCCGCTTAACCAACTAAGAGCTCAGCAAGTTATGCTAGAAATCATCCTAACTCTATTAGAATCGTATCAACGCGAGGTTCCTTCACCTACGCCATCCCTAAACTGGATCACCTCCTATTTCTCAAATCACTTGAGTGATCCCCTTTCAGTTCAGGATATGGCGGATCGCGCCAATTTATCTGTTTCTAGGTTCAGTTTTCTCTTCAAGCAACGTTACGGTACTTCTCCTCATCAATACTTACTGCAGATGCGCATTCACCATGCCAAGGAATTACTTTTTAACACAGAGCTCAGTCTTGAATCCATCTCCGAATATTGTGGCTTTGCTGATTTGCATCATTTTTCTAAAATATTCAAACAACGCACTGGCGCGTCACCTGGTGAGCATCGAAAATCAACAAAAAATCCCTCCAACCGATAATCGCTATCGGAAGAAGGGATTTTTCATGTCATTAACTATTTCCCAGGAAATAGGAATAGGATGTTATCGGACTAGTCGAAATAAACTGCCTTACCTGTTTTCGCAGACTCATAAATGGCTTCCAAAATCTCAGATACCACACAAGCTTGCTCTGGTGTAACAACGGGATCAGTGTCATTCTCTATCGCTTGAATCCATAATCTCATTTCTAGATCTGAGGCAACTTCTGCCTTTCCATCATAAAAAGCAACTCCGCCCGCTTGCAATTCCACTTCTGTCGTGAACAAACGACTGTGCTTCTCACCGTTGATGCGAAGGCCGCCTTTCATATCAGCGCCGCCTTCCGTTCCGGAAAGTGTACATTTCGCTTCGTCAACCTCAAGCGTATTCAACGCCCAGCTCGATTCAAGAATAATTGTGGCACCATTTTTCATTGTAATCATGCCGAATGCGGAATCCTCCACCGTAAACTTAGCTGGATCCCAAGGGCCCCAAGCATTCGCCGCGTTCTCACGCTGGGAAAGCTTGTGATAGGAAGTCCCCAAAACAACCGCTGGCTCATAGTTGTTCATCATCCACAACGTCAAATCCAAAGCATGCGTACCGATATCGATCAACGGGCCTCCACCTTGTTTCTCTTCATCGAGGAATACACCCCATGTAGGTACAGCGCGGCGACGAATTGCATGGGCCTTAGCAAAATAAATGTCACCAAGCTCACCTTCGGAACAAAGCTTATGTAAATGTTGGCTATCGCCACGGAAGCGATTGTTGTAGCCAACGGTTAACTTTTTGCCAGTACGTTTTGCTGCTTCCACCATACGTCTTGCGTCAGCTGCTGTTTTCGCCATAGGTTTCTCTGACATGACGTGCTTGCCTGCTTCCAAAGCAGCAATCGTAATTTCCGCGTGTGAATCATTCGGCGTACACACATGTACGATATCGATGGAGCTGTCTTTCAACACCTCACGATAATCTTCATAAACGCGAGCTTCTCCCTTGCCAAACTTCGCAGCAGCTTCCTGCGCTTTCTCCGAAATGATATCACAAAATGCTACCATTTCTACATTGTCCAATTTGCTCAGACTAGGCATGTGTTTGCCATTGGCAATCCCTCCACACCCAATAATCGCGATCCGATACGTCGTTGACATGATGTTCCTCCTCTATAATGATCCTGCAAATTCATATAATGACAGTACTCATATGTATATCTTAATTATACCCAATACCACCGTTAATAAAATTCCCGATTTTGCGAATATTGTATGCAATTGTGTTATCGCCTCTAAGTCCCACAACAGAAAAAAAGCACGGCCACTGACTAATCAGCATCCATGCTACTTACTTTTTAATCATCGTGGCTACAAGCTTGTACCCCACGCCGCGTATTGAATCAATCTGAACCGACTGCTGATTCATTTCCAACTTCTTACGCAGAGAGCTCACATGCACATCAACCGTACGCTGGCCCCCAATATAGTCGAAGCCCCACACGATATTCATAAGATCATCTCGTGTAACAACGACGCCTGGTCGCTGAACCAGATATAACAGAACCTCAAACTCCTTAGGACGCAACGGAATCGACTCGCCACCCAGCACAACTTCATATTTCTCCGGATAAATACGAAGCTCACCAGCCTGAATCACTTTCTCATTTGATTTGGCTATATCTGCAGCCGCTTCATCCGATTGTGTACGACGCAAGACAGCAGCCACACGCGCAAGCAGCTCGGCTACCCCAAATGGCTTCGTGATATAATCATCTGCCCCATGCTTCAAGCCTTGTACGACTTCATCTTCTGCGTTGCGAGCCGTCAGGATAATGACAGGCGTTCGATTTCCTTTCTGCCTAAGCTTCGCCAACACCTCAAAGCCACTAAGACCTGGCAGCATAATATCCAAAATAATCAAATCATACGACTGCTGAAGCGCCTCCTGCAGGCCATCTCCACCATGATCAATGACCTTCGTATCATAGGCTTCCTGCGAAAGATTATAAGATAACAACCGAGCCAATGTCGGCTCATCTTCAATTACTAATATCTTTTGTGCCATGGGATCCCCCGCATTTACAGTTTATTAACAATGCACAACTTGAGTGTATCACAGAAATGTAAAGGCATTGTAAAGCCTTCGTCATCGCGGTGTAAATCCGCAACTTATTATCGAACTATTTTAATGAATCACAGGCAATTCAATAATAAATTTCGTACCTACGCCAACTTCACTCTCAACGCGAATCGTGCCTTTATGCATTTCCACTAAATGCTTAACGATGGATAACCCTAGTCCTGTACCGCCTGAACTTCGGGATCGCGCTTTATCTACTCGATAAAACCGTTCAAAAATCCGCGGCAAATCCTTCTTCGGTATCCCCATCCCCGTATCCGAGACAATAATGCGCAGTCGCTCATAATCCCCGTCAGCATTGGTCTCCAGTGGTTCTACACGAAGCCTGACTTTCCCGCCATCTTGCGTATAGGCAATACCATTGGACAGCAAATTGATGATAATTTGTCGCAACCGATCCTCGTCCGCTTCAATATACATATCATCCTCAACTGTCATACTGAGCTCGATATGCTTCTTCTCGGCTTCTTTTCGCAATACACTAAGCGATCTATCTACAAATTCAGGCAAATAAACAGGAGAGAAATTCATCGGAATTCGCTTCGATTCAATCTTCGAAAGTTCTAGAATATCCCCAATCAATCGGTTCAACCGTTCACTCTCATCAAAAATGATTTGCAGAAACGATACCGCCGTTTCCTTATCGTTCAACGCGCCTGCCAGCAGGGTCTCCGCAAAGCCCTTTACTGCCGCAATCGGCGTCTTCAGCTCATGGGAAACATTCGCCACGAATTCACTGCGCATTCGCTCTAATCTGCGAACCGCCGTGATATCGTGCAGGACGATAAGCACGCCTGACCATTCTTCATCTTCATGTGCAATTGGACTCAAATGGATATCCAAGATACGCTCAGCTGGGTAATAGAACATCATCTCGTCCGAAATCGGTTCCTGAAGCTCAATGCATTCTTGAATCATCTTGGTAAAATCATATTGCTGCTTTGCTTCATTATATTTCTTCCCTAGTAGCTCTTGAGAAGAGAATCCTAGAATAGCTTCAGCCGAAGGATTGAGCAGCATAATCCGCTCTTCGCGGTCAATCATCATAATGCCGCTCATCATATTTTCCATGACGCCTTGCAGTCTGCGTTCATTTTCTTGGATGCGCGCCATTTGTCCTTGCAAGCTTTCAGACATACGATTAATAGCCTGCCCAAGCTGCCCTACCTCATCATTCCGATAAGCAGGGACACGAGATTCATAATTCAAATTCGTGATTTGCTGCGCTACTTTCGTCATCCGCTCAATCGGGCGTGTAATTCCTTTAGCAATTCGATAACTGACAATACCTGCAATAACAAAGAGGATCGCGAGTCCTGAAACAAGGAAATACCAGAGACTGCGAATGGATTTATCTACTTGAGCTAAGCTCAACGAAATGCGTAAATACCCCATTGTCACTTTGGCTTCATTTTTAACCGGAATAGCGGCATACAGCATGTTCTCCTTTAGCGTGTCACTATACCGTGTCGTATAACCAATGCCATCTTTAGCCGCTGCCGCGATTTCCGGTCTTGTTAAATGATTGTCCATCTGTTCTGGCAGTTGGTCGGAGTCACCGAGAACTTTGCCGTCAGCACGAACATACGTCAATCGCTCCGTTGTCGCGTCTTTGAGCCGGTGGGCCTGCGCCGTATAATACTTAATCAACTCCGCGTCCGTCCCTTGATAATCCCATACACCACTGGAAGCAATCACATGAAGCTCTCGCTCCATATTTTCTTGTAATGAATTCACATGTGAACTCTCGAGAACCTTTGCCATGAAAATACCGGCAACCAACATCGAGCATCCAATTAATAAGATTAAAATCAGGGTTAACTTTGCACGAAATTTCGTCATGGATGCATGAACCTCCAACAGGGTTGTGTGCCGATGTAGTCTATAACATATAGAAAAAGGGCTACTCTAAATAGTAACCCTAATTTCTACAGCTAATCCAGTATTTTTTTTGTAAAGGTGATCTCGAGCCATTTATTATTTGAAGACGGGCTCTTTCAGAGCAGCTAGTTTTTCTAACGAGTTCTTCTCTACATCTGCATGCAGACTGTTGCCATGTGAATCCATCGTCACGATCGCAGCGAAGCCTTCTGTTTCCAGATGCCACATCGCTTCTGGAATACCGAATTCTAGATAATCAACGCCTTCAACCTTTTTGAAGCATTGTGCGTAGTACTGTGCAGCACCACCAATGGCATTCAAGTATACACCGCCGTGATCTTTCAACGCCGCTAGCGTTTTCGGCCCCATGCCGCCTTTACCAATAACCGCGCGAATACCGAACTTTTTAATAATATCGCCTTGGTAAGGCTCCTCACGAATACTCGTTGTCGGTCCAGCCGCCTTCACGTGCCACTCACCCGCATCATCCTTAGCCATAACCGGGCCGCAGTGATAAATAGCTGCGCCATTCAGATCGATTGGTGCATCGTGATCCATCAAATATTTGTGCAGCGCATCGCGTCCAGTGTGCATCGTCCCATTAATAACAACGACATCACCGACCTTCAAGCTGCGAATTTGCTCTTCCGAAATTGGCGTCGTCAACACGATCTCTCGACGCTCCTCTTGTGGCGTGTTTCTAGCTTCTTCCGCACTTGCTTCGAAAGCCTCTTGGAAAGAAACTTCAACACCTCGTGGATAAGACCAGCCATTGATTTCCCCTGTTTCAGCATTTAAGATCACACCTTGGCGACGGAATGCCCAACAGTTATACGCCACAGATACGAAGAAGCTAGCTGGCAAACGGTTCATCACGCCGACTTTACAACCAAGCAAAGTGACTTGACCGCCAAAGCCCATCGTACCAATCCCAAGCGTGTTCGCATGCTCCATCACGTACTCTTCGACCTTACGAAGGTCTGGATGTGGGTTTACATCGTCAACATGGCGGAACAATTGATGCTTCGCAAGCTCGTAACCGCTTGTCCGATCGCCACCGATGCCAACACCAATAAAGCCTGCGCTGCAACCTTGACCTTGTGCTTGATACACCGCGTGCATAACGCACTTGCGAATCCCGTCGAGGTCACGACCTGCTTTGCCTACACCTTCCAGATCAGCTGGGAGGCTGTATTGAATATTTTTGTTCTCGCAGCCGCCGCCTTTGAGAATGAGTTTCACTTCCACATCGTCGCGTTCCCATTGCTCAAAATGAATAACTGGTGTTCCTGGTCCGAGGTTATCCCCGCTATTAGCACCCGTAAGCGAATCTACGGAATTCGTCCGAAGTTTGGAAGCTTTCGTCGCATTCGCAACGGCTTCAAGGATATGTTTCTTCATAACAATTTGGTTTGCCCCAACTGGACAGTGTATAATAAACGTTGGCATTCCTGTATCCTGACAAATCGGGGATACATTCGTTTCCGCCATATGAATGTTATCAGCAATTCGGGATAGCGACAACGCGGAACGCGTGCCATTGTCCTCTTTAATTTGTGCAGCTTGTACCGCACGACGAACATCACCAGGAAGATTCGTGGATGTTTCTACAATTAAATCATACACACTTTGATAAAAATGTTGCATAACGCTTTCTAGCTCCTCTCAATTACCCGCATAATCGTAAAGAATATAAACCATTATACCATACCTCATAGGAACAGTTCGACGGTTCTTGTGAGCAAAACAAGGAGATTCACTGACATGTATAAACGGATTGCGATTTCGATTCTCGTTAGTCTACTGGGGCTTACGCTTTTGCTAACCCCCTTGCAGGCTGAACGGTCCGAGACCATTTACTACCAAGATCAGGTTGCCGTCCTGATGTATCACCACATCCATGACACCGATACAAGCTCAAGTACAATCACAAGTGCCCTATTTCAGAATCAGTTAACAACTCTGCTCAGCAAAGGCTATCATTTTATTTCATTAGATGAGTTTAAAATGTATTTGGCAGGCGCAACGGTTCCATCGAACGCGGTGCTGGTCACTTTTGATGATGGGTATCAAAGCTTCTTTACAGGAGCTTATCCGATTCTCAAAAGCTTACGCATACCCGCTGTCAACTTCGTCATCACAACGGATTTAGCGAACCCCTTGGCCTCCTATATTCCGTCGATGTCCAAGGAGCAAATCAGCGAAATGACGCATACGACGAATTTCATCGACATCGGCTGCCACACGGACAACCTTCACCACAAGCTCCCGAGTGGAGAAGCCGCGCTTGTAGGCAGACTTGATGGAGAGAACGCGGATGCTTACCAGCAGCGCGTGTTCTCGGATGCGCAAGCCTGCATCGGCAAACTTGCACCGCTCACGGATAACAAGCCGCTCGACGCGATGGCGTATCCGTACGGCATCACGTCGCCTGGGGCGACGGAACAAGTGAAGAAGGCGGGCATCCGCTACGCCTTCACGATCTCGCCCGAGATGGCGACTCGCAGCGCCGATCACATGTTGATCCCGCGGATCAACGCGGGCAGCCCGAATATCACGCCGGAGCTGCTGCTGCGCTCGATCCAGCGCCGTGTCCAGGCGCAGCGTGACAGCGCGCCGCTGCGCTTGGACGCCGCCGCTGCCATCGCGCAGCTCGGCGGCAACGCCACGGCTGAAGGCGGAGAGCTTCGCCTCCGCCTCGGACAACAGGCATTCACCCTGGGGGTGAATGCCAAGACCGCAACGCGCGGCGACGACGCGCGCGTCCGGTTGCGGGAGCCCGTGCTGCGTGAGCACGGGCAGGTCACGATCGCGCTTGACGATCTGCAAGCTCTGATCGGGCAGTCGCTCGTCTACACCCCAGCCACCGGTAAGGTGGATGTACGGGTGGCGCCGAGCGTGAAATAGCCCTTGGCGGGAGCGCGCCTCCCGCACATCCGAACATGAAGGAGTTCACCCCATGAATCATCACTTTTTCGCTTACTTATATCGACTCAAATATATCGACCGCTGGAGCCTCATGTGGAACATGCGCCGCGAGAACGTAGCCGAGCATTCCTTCTACGTAGCTTCGATCGCGCATATGCTGTGTACCATCTCCAACGAAGTCTACGGTGGGAATGTCCCTACCGACCGAGTCGTCTCCATCGCATTGTTCCACGATGCCTCCGAGGTGCTGACGGGTGACATCCCTCAGCCCGTGAAACACAACAATGAGCAAATTCTGCGGAATTTCCGCGAGATTGAAGACGTCGCCGTAGAACGGCTGATAGGCACAATCCCACCAGCGCTCAGCAACATCTATCGTGGCCTCATTCAAGATCCTGACCCTGAGCTCTACCGTTGGGTAAAGGCCGCTGATCTAATCGAAGCCTATATCAAATGCTTAACAGAGCTTTCTACCGGCAACCGCGAGTTTGTTGTTGCCAAGCAGCAAGTGCTCGACAGCTTGAAAAAGATGAACATGCCGGAAGTCGATTACTTCTTGGAGCATATGAGCGCCTCCTTCGAGAAAACGCTGGATGAAATTACGTTGGATATCGCGGATCCTAGCTAATCTCAATCTCAATCTCAATCTCAACCTCATACTCGAATAACTGGAAAACCTCCAGCTATATTCTCAATATCCAGAATAAAATCTGATTTAGATGGATTTCTGGACCTCTGTCAAGAAAGTAGACACCTACTAAGAGAAATTAACTAACGCTTTTGTAATATAGTTCTTCAAATCGATCAGGCGAGACATAGCCCAAAGAACCATGGATTCTTTTACGGTTGTAAAAGAGTTCAATGTACTCGAACATGTCCTGTTGAGCCTGTGCCTTTGTCCAAAATTTCGTACAGTAAACAAACTCCTTCTTTAATACGCTGTGGAAGGATTCGATGCAGGCATTATCGTAGCAGTTGCCTTTTCGGCTCATACTTGCTTTCATTTTGTAGGTTTCAAGTCTTTCGCGGTAATCTTCCGAGGCATATTGTGAGCCTCGATCTGAGTGATGCACAAGCCCTACTGGGGGTTGCTGCGCCACATAAGCTTGGTCTAGTGCAGCCAGGACTAACTCTGTTGTCATGCGGTCTCCGAGCTTCCAACCTACAATTTTGCGCGTGTAAAGATCTAAAACACTAGCTAAATACAACCGGCCTTCACGGCACGGAATATAGGTAATGTCAGTGACCCAGACTTTGTTAGGTGCGGTTGTTTGAAAATTTTGATTTAGCAAGTTAGGTGCAATCGGTGAATCGTGGTTTGAATCCGTCGTGTTCACTCGAAACTTCTTAGAAACGCAGGAACGAAGCCCATTGGCTTTCATTAGTGAACCAACTAGTCGTTCAGATACCGTCCAGCCTTCACGCACGAGTGTCTCTGTGATTTTAGGGCTGCCATACCTACCAAAATGGTCATGAAATATGAACGTGATTCGAGCTAAGAGCGCAGTTCTGCGCTTCTGGTAGCTATTCACCGCCTCTTTTCCAAGTAACCATTTATAGTAACCGCTCCGGGAAACCTCAAGCGTTTGACACATCTTCTCCATTGAAAATTCGGAACGATGCTTTTCAATGAACTGGAACCTTAGTTCTTTGGTTTGCTGAAGATGTGTACGGCCTTTTTTACGATCGCAAGTTCTTCTTGAGCATCTGCAATGAGGCGATCTTTATCTGCAAGTTCGCGGTCTTTCTCTTTCAAAAGCTGTTCTAACTGGCGGAGTCTTTCTGGTGTTGCAATTGACTCACTTTCAAACTGTCGATATTTCGCTACCCATTGGTGCAGTGTTCCTGCCGGAATGTTCAATTCCTCGGCTATCTGCGTTACCGACTTCGTTTGTTCTTGAATAAATTTTACCGTCTGTTGTTTAAATTCATCATTATACCGTTGCCGCTGTTCACCCAAAATGAACACCTCCTGATAAGATTATTATCCTCATCTCTTAACAAGGTGTCTACTTTTTATTCTAGTTCCATTCATGAAGCTAATTTGCTCATTGTTCAGCCATAAGGCCTATATGCGTGAAATTAGCTGTACTAAATCCATCTATATCAAGAAACTTCTCAAATACTGCACAATTAGCTGTATATAATCCATCTATTCTGCAGATCCAGCCACTAGCTGGGCTTTGGTGTCCATCGAACAAACACACAAAAGAACCTCCTTTCCACTTGGAAAGGAGGTTCTTTACATCTCTAAGACTATGCCAAAATCTGAGGATTTGTCATAATCACAATAGCTAGGATAACCGCGATAGAACCGATCCAGCTGAATGTTTTGATTTTTGCGGCATCCGCCGCTGTACTTTTACCTGCTGCACTGTTCGCTCTCAATTTCTTGATGCGGCCACCAATCATTCCTGTAACTGCCCCCACAATTACGAGTAAAATGATAGCGAGTGCCATCCATAAACCAGAGAAACTACCTTCGCTAACCATTGCTCCTCCAGAGATGAAGGTAACAATCAAAGAAAACTGACCAATTCGGTTAAGCGTAGATAGTAATCCCATGAAGCTTTCTTGCCCTGAGCCGGATAAGCTAGCAGCTCGTCCTACAATGAAAGGGAAAACAACATAAGATCCAAGCAATAAAGCACTAATTACGTGTAAAAAAAGCATAACATGTTGCACTGATTCTGGCATTAAGTCAACCTCCGCAATTTTAATTAGAATCGTTCTCTTTTAGTATACAGAATCGGAATGTGGGTAACAAGAAAGCGATGTCAAAATTCCTACAAATTCACCATATCTCCATAAAACTGTGACTAAATAAGTAGAAAACAACCCCTGATCTCCCTGCGGAAGCCTTCGAACAGTGACATGGAATGACCTTTCGATCCCTCTATTGTCCATTCATCCGAAGGCTTCCGTACAGGAAGCTGGCGTTGTTCTACCCTCGTGTAAATCTTATGAGCTTATGGCAGCGGCTCTGCTGCTACATTCGCAATCGTAACCGATTCTGTGAACTTATTCGTTGTATTTTGTCTAATCCGCATGCTCGCTGCTCCAGATGCGGTCGTATTGATTTGCACATTTACAATCTTCTCTGCATGTCCACTCGCATTCGCTGTCATCGAGAAGCTCGTGCTATATCCATACGCAGCTGGCCATGAGCCATCACTATTCTGTACCTTCGCCACTTGCGTTCCAGAGCTGTTGTAAATACCTATATTATAGCCAGTGGTGGTCGAGTTCGCAGCTAAACCGTTCATAATAATCTTTACTTGGAATACGTAATGATTCGGCAGCTGAGATTGATGAACGAAAGCAAATGGGTCCGTTGTATTCGTAGAGGAAGCAACTCCATACGATCCTACTTTAAAGGTCGTCGGATCATACCACTTATACCCTGCTGCTGGTGCTGCCCACGGCTCCGCTTGCGGCTCCGTCGTGTTAGCCGGCTGTTCCCATGTGAATAGTGTGGTCGCCGTGTCTAAAGTCAATCCAGACACCTGAGTCAAACTCGTGTAGCTCTCTTTGGTGGCTAACCAATTGACCATATTGACGAGCAAGGTTGCGTCATTCTGCTCCTGGAAACCGGCATATGTCGTTTTCGTACCGCCTGTTTCCTCTCGCTTATATTTCGGCGTTGCATCCTCAACAGGCGATGAATCACCGATGAAGCCCGCTTTACCAGCGCTGACTTTGGAAACGGCCACATACGGCCCTTCCGCTACGCCTCCGCCATTGTATACCCCTTGATCTACCGCACTCGCCCATTTCGTCGTCGTGGCCGGCAAATATACAATTCCCTTCGCTTTGTTAGGGTCGGTAATCGCTAAGGTAGAACCTGCATGCATAGCCACGGTGGAAACTCCACTTGTTATGCCAAACCCCTGCGCACCGCTCACCATATTGTTCGCCGTGATATCACCTAGCGCATTGTATCGGAAACGTACACCGAAGTTCGTCGATAACCAGTCTGAGCTTGCAACGCCTGACATCGCTGCCGAGGTTGCCTCTTCGGTACTCATCCCTAAGGCAGGATTCGTCCAAGCACCTCGACGATAGCCATTGAATACCTCTGAAGCGTCCCAGCGGTTCTTATTCCGATCTGCATTGTAATGATCGCCAATGAAGAAAATGCTGCCGCCTGCTTGCACGTACTGCAGCATAGCGCTTTGTTCTGTGGTTTTATATGGAATATTAGCTTCCCCTATAACGAATACATCGTAAGCAGATAAGTCCGAAAGTGTAATTGCTGTGCTTTTGCGTAATTCCTTCACATAGTAACCGGCGTTTCCTAGCGCATTTGCGAAATCAGAGAAAGCCCCATCGATTACCCAATCTGCCGCTCCTGCCGTTTGACCATGGGTATTATCAAACAAGACCTTTTTTCCATTGGGGGATGCAGGCGTAATCGATGGTGCTGGATCATTTGGTCCTTCCGCCCATGCTTGCGGTACGACGCTTACCAATGTACTAAATATTGCCGCGGTAACCCACAATCTTCGCAAGCCTTTCTTGCTAAACCAACTTCTTCTCAACATTAATTCCCACCATCCTATGGAATAATTAACCAATGTAATTCGGCTATACATATCGTATCATAGGCCATGCTCATGGGATAGATTCTGGAAATTAATTTACAAAAACAACAACTTTTTGTGCATCATTACAAAAAAAGGCCAGCCCCCCTAAAACCTAGGAGACTGGCCTCTCATTTATTAACCTGCGACTACTTTAATGACGTTACGTACGGATTCAGCTGTTTTGTCCAAAGCTGATCGTTCAGCGTCTGTCAATTCGATGTCCATAATTTTCTCAATGCCGTTAGCACCCAGAACCGTGAGAACACCCATGAACAGGTTGTTATAGCCGTACTCGCCTTCAAGCAGCGCGATTGTTGGAATGATTCGCTTCTTATCTTTCAGGATGGCTTCCGTCATTTGCACAAGAGAAGCCGCTGGTGCGTAGTATGCACTACCGTTACCAAGCAGGTTAACGATTTCGCCGCCGCCAGTACGTGTACGTTGAACGATGGCTTCGATGCGATCAGCTGCAATCAGCTTCTCAATAGGCACCCCGCCAGCGTATGTGTAACGCACGAGTGGTACCATGTCATCGCCATGTCCACCGATAACAACCCCCTTCACATCCTCAACGGATACGTTCAACTCTTGCGAGATAAACGTCAGATAACGGGCTGTATCAAGTACACCGGATTGACCGATAACGCGATTTTTCGGGAAACCTAGCGCCTGGTAAGCGACGTAAGTCATCGCATCAACAGGGTTACTCAAAATGATCACGATGGAATCAGGAGCAACTTCCTTCACATTCTCACATACGGATTTCACGATACCCGCATTTGTGTTAACAAGATCGTCGCGGCTCATCCCTGGCTTCCGAGCAATCCCTGCCGTGATGATGACAATGTCAGAACCAGCTGCATCCGCATAACTGGATGTACCTGTGATTTGAGCATCAAATCCTTGCACAGGACCTGCTTCAAGCATGTCTAGTGCTTTCCCCTTTGTGGGGTTTTCTAATTGCGGAATATCGAGTAGAACAACGTCACCAAGTTCTTTTTGAGCTAGCATTAGAGCAGTAGTAGCACCTGTGAAGCCCGCGCCAACAACGGTAATTTTATTACGACGAATAGCCATTTAAAATATACCTCCTCATAATCTGTTGTCTAACTCAACGATAGGTACGAATTAAGCCATGTTTTTGATGATTTCGTTCGCGAACTCGGAGCACTTGATTTCTTTCGCGCCTTCCATCAAACGTGCGAAGTCATAAGTAACTGTTTTGTTGTTGATGGATGTTTCCAAGCCTTTGTAGATCAGCTCAGCAGCTTCCAACCAACCAAGGTGCTCAAGCAACATAACGCCGGAAAGGATTACGGAACCTGGGTTAACAACATCAAGACCAGCATATTTAGGAGCTGTACCGTGAGTTGCTTCGAAGATTGCATGACCAGTCAAGTAGTTGATGTTAGCTCCTGGAGCGATACCGATACCACCAACTTGTGCAGCAAGTGCATCAGACAGGTAGTCACCGTTCAAGTTCAATGTAGCAATTACGTCGAAATCAGTTGGACGTGTCAATACTTGTTGTAGCGCGATGTCAGCGATAGCATCTTTTACGATGATTTTGCCAGCAGCTTCTGCATCTTTTTGTGCTTTGTTTGCAGCTTCTGCGCCTTCTGCTTCTTTAATACGATCGTATTGTGCCCATGTAAATGTTTTATCAGCATATTCACGCTCAGCCAACTCATAACCCCAGTT
Source organism: Paenibacillus sp. LjRoot56 (assembly GCF_964253335.1). Taxonomy (NCBI): domain Bacteria; kingdom Bacillati; phylum Bacillota; class Bacilli; order Caryophanales; family Paenibacillaceae; genus Paenibacillus; species Paenibacillus sp. LjRoot56. Next base: position 2,411,040 of record NZ_CAXURV020000001.1, on the reverse strand, counting down.
TTTGAACGCGCCTTCTGTGAACTTCATGATGTTACCTTTGTGAACCAATGTTAACGTTTTGCGGCCATGTTTGATTGCGTACTCGATAGCTGCGCGAACCAAACGCTCTGTACCTTCGGAGGATACTGGTTTAACACCGATACCTGAAGTTTCTGGGAAACGGATTTTGTTAACGCCCATTTCGTTTTGCAAGAAGGAGATTACTTTCTTAACTGCTTCAGATCCAGCTTCCCACTCGATACCTGCGTAGATATCTTCTGTGTTTTCACGGAAAATAACCATGTCAACCAACTCAGGACGTTTAACTGGGGATGGAACGCCGTCGAAGTAACGAACTGGACGGGAACATACGTAAAGATCAAGCTCTTGACGAAGTGCCACGTTCAAGGAACGAATACCGCCACCGATTGGTGTAGTAAGTGGTCCTTTGATGGACACGATGTATTCTTTCATTGCAGTTAAAGTATCATTCGGCAACCAGCTGTTGAATTTATTGAAAGCTTTCTCACCAGCGTATACTTCGTACCAAGCGATTTTCTTTTCGCCTTTGTATGCTTTCTCAACAGCAGCATCTAGAACACGAACGGAAGCTGCCCAGATGTCAGGACCTGTACCGTCACCCTCGATGAAAGGGATGATTGGGTTGTTAGGGACTTGAAGTACACCGTTTTCGATGGTGATTTTTTGTCCTTCTGTTGGTAGCTCGTAGTTTTCGAATTGTGGCATGTGAATAGTTCCTCCTCAAATTTGTATGAAAATGATTTCTTTTCTATATGTTGTGCATAGCTAGGCACACAAAAAGTGACGGGAGTCGCAGTACTCCCCCAGATGAACTAGGGATGGGTACCGAACTGCCCGCACCTTGAGCTTAATGCATGAACAATTAGCGTTGGCCAATTGGGATATATTTTTGGTTAACTGGACCTGTGTACTCAGCGCGAGGACGGATCAAGCGGTTGTTCTCGTACTGCTCAAGAATATGAGCTGCCCAACCGGAAGTACGGCTGATCGCGAAGATCGGCGTGAACAAGTCACGTGGGATTTCTAGCGTCGTGTATACGGATGCCGAGTAGAAGTCAACGTTCGGTTTCAAACCTTTAAGACCTGTTACCAACTCGTCTGCTTTAATGGACATTTCGTACCATTTCAGGTTGCCCGTCAATTTACCAAGCTCATAGGACATTTTTTGCAAGTGCTTTGCACGAGGATCGCCGTTTTTGTAAACGCGATGACCGAAGCCCATGATTTTGTCTTTGCGCTCTAATTTACCGTTAATGTAAGGAACAACGTTCTCAACAGTACCAATCTCTTCAAGCATAACCATTACCGCTTCGTTAGCACCACCGTGAAGAGGTCCTTTAAGTGTGCCGATTGCGGAAGTAATACCAGAGTAGATATCTGTCAATGTTGCTACTGTTACACGCGCAGCGAATGTGGATGCATTCAACTCGTGGTCAGCATGAAGTACTAATGCTTTGTCCAACGCTTCGATTGCAACTTTATCCGGCTCATTACCAGTCAGTTGGAACAAGAAGTTAGCAGCTACAGAAGAATATCCTGGAGAAGCTACTGGCTCTTTGCCTTCACGAATACGGCCGAAAGCCGCGATAATAGCAGGGATTTGCGCTTGCAATTTGATGGCTTTACGTACATTGGATTCCGAACTTGAATCATTTGCTTCGGCATCATACAGGGCAAGTGCTGACACTGCTGTACGAAGCGCAGCCATGGAATTCACATCTTTCGGGAAGGCACGAATAAGATCAATTACCGCGTCTGGTACTTTGCTGTATGCGTTCAGGTCGCTTTGCAATTTCTCAAGCTCAGCTTGAGTAGGCAATTTACCGAACCAAAGTAAGTAAATAACTTCTTCAAATGTCGCATTTTCTGCGAGGTCATCAATATCAATCCCGCGATACGTTAGCACACCATCTACAATGGAGCTGATCGACGAGGTTGTGGCTACAATTCCTTCTAAACCTTTGGTTGCAGACATGGGAATCTCTCCTTAGCTACTCTATTAGCATAATATTGCTGTTTTCTTCTCTTAATAATAAAGTATTTTACTTGGTAAGTGAACAAAAGAGGTCATAGAAGTAAATTATCACTACCATAGAAATTCTTTTTGGCGGAATTTTCACACCATTTTTCGTACACAGGTTCTAAACACACGATACAAGTTTTTGTTAATTTCCTCGAATTATGCAGTGTGCGGGGAAAAATTTGTAGACCTTGTGCGAGATTGATACAATGTAAGGAATGAATCCGTGAATTGAGTTAAAAAGGAGCGACACAATGAGCAACCTTGCAACTAGGATTGGCATCATCGATATCGGATCCAACTCCATCCGACTTGTCATTTATGAAATAAATGCCCATGGAGCTTATCGCGTTGTAAGTGAGCATAAAGATTCCGCAAGACTTAGCGAACGCATGGGTCCTGATGGCATCTTACATAACAAAGAAATTATTTCAATCGTTCCTATCTTAACCCACTATGCCAGGTTATGCCAGTCTCAATTTGTTACAACCGTTCGAGCCGTTGCTACTGCCGCAGTTCGGAACGCTACCAACACATCAGAAATCGTACGTATTCTCGAGGAACAAACAGGGCTCACGATTGAGGTTCTGAGCGGCTTTGAGGAGGCTCGGTACGGTTATTTAGGCGTCATTAACTCCATGGATATCCGCAATGGCATGATTATTGATATCGGTGGCGGAAGCACGGAGGTCTCTTTAGTAAAGGATCGGGAGTTAGTACAAAGTGTCTCTTTTCCTTTCGGAGCTGTAAATACCACACGTCAATTTATGAAGGGCGTTAATCTAACGGATCAAGAGATGGACGATATTCGCAAAATGGTGCATGACGCCATAGCTTCACAGCCATGGATTATGAAGTCCCCCAATCTTCCTATGGTCGGACTAGGCGGGACGATCCGAACACTTGGCAAAATGAGCCGCAAGCGCAATAAATACCCGCTTCAACTGGCTCACAATTACGTCATGAAGCCAGGTGAGCTTCAAGAATTTTCGTTACTTTTATCTACATTGACTATTGAAAAAAGGAAGAAAATCGATGGACTCGCCAAGGAACGAGCCGATATCATGGTGCCTGGCCTGCTTATTCTAGAGACCATTTTCGATGCCGCGAAATCCTCATCTTGTCTCATCAGCGGATCTGGCCTACGCGACGGACTTTTCTTTGCAACCTATAATCCGAAGCAACCCGTAAAAGCTGACGTATTGGAAGCCAGCATTCAGAATATACTGGCACTCCACCCAAATGCAGCTGCCACGCATGTCCGGCATATCGATACCTTTGCGATGCAACTGTACGATGCGCTGGCGCCATCGACAGATCTGGAAGCACGGGGCAGGCAGATGCTGCACACAGCTGCTCTTTTGTACCGAATTGGTGTGAGTGTCCATTACTACCAATACTTGAAGCACTCCGAATATATGATTCAAGAAGCGCATATTGACGGCCTCAGTCATCGTGAGATTGTCATTGCCTCTATGATCGCAACATTCAAAACAAAAAATCGGACCCAGCAGCAGGCACTTGTATACAAGGACCTATTACTGGAATCCGATGTTACCTTAATCATTAAGCTTGGTGCGATCCTTAAGCTTGCCATGGCCATGGATGCCAGCGAGACACAACCCATTCATGCGGACATCCATATCCAGCGCAATGATACTTCCCTGAATCTTAATCTGCGTTGTGCGCACAACCCTTTCTTGGAACTCAAGGAGCTGAACACATTCACCAAAGATTTCGATAAAATCTGGGGCATTAAGCTTATGATTCAAACCGAAGTTTTTTCCATGAAGTAATCCGCATCGCCTCGAACTGGCTCCGATAAGGGGTCAGTTCATTTTTTATGCGCGTATACATGCCATTGGGCATGAGTTCTCGCGCTTTGACATTATCATGGAGTGTCACGTTTAGAATTTGAATCATCATTTTCTTCATATCTCGGTCCAAAACCGGGCACATCAACTCAATTCGCCGAGTTAAATTACGCGTCATCCAATCTGCTGAAGATAGATAGACATCGACATATCCCCCATTTTCGAAATAGTAAATCCGTGAATGTTCCAGGAATCGGTCTACAATACTCCGAACGGTAATATTCTCACTTAGACCAGGCACACCTGGCCTCAAGCAGCAGACACCTCGAATGATGAGTTCGATCTTCACGCCAGCTTGTGACGCTGCGTATAACGCATCCACCATTTCTTGATTCGATAGCGAGTTCATTTTCGCAATAATTCGAGCTGGACGACCGGCTTTTGCATGCTCCGATTCACGTGCGATGAGCTCAAATAACTTATCTTTCAAGTCCGTTGGCGCGACGGCAAAGGATTGCCAATCATGAGGGGCGGAATAGCCCGTAATTTCGTTGAAAAGTGCAGAAGCATCTTCTCCAATCACACTGTTGGACGTGAATAATCCTACATCTGTATAGAGCCGCGCCGTACTGTCATTGTAGTTACCTGTTCCGACATGAACATAACGTCGAAGCGTATGTTCTTCCTGACGAACAACAAGTGTGATTTTGGCATGCGTTTTGAGTCCTACTAGCCCGTAAACGACATGGCAGCCCGATTTCTCCAGCATTCTCGCCCAGGCTATATTCCGCTCTTCATCGAACCTTGCCTTCAGTTCGACAACCACCGTCACTTGTTTACCGGATTCTGCCGCTCTAGCCAATGCCTGAATAATCGGTGATTTACCACTTGCCCTGTATAAGGTCATTTTGATGGCCAATACGTGGGGATCATAAGCGGCATGGACGATAAAGTCCGTCACTGCATCAAAGGTCTCGTATGGATGATGAACGAGGACATCTTTCATTTTGAGAATATTAAAAAAGTCTGCCGAATCTGCTGTGTCTTCAAACTCAACAGGATATTTAGCAACAATGCGTGGATAACGTAGATTATCGAACCCATTCAATGTGTTGGCAAGCTTCATAAAATAAGTGATATCCAAAGGGCCATCGATCTCAAATATTTGTTCCTCAATCTCAAATTCATCCTGTAATTGCGCTAACGCATAGGGATGAATCCCCTCTTGTACCTCTAACCTCACAGGTGAGCCCCATCGTCTGCGTCTAAGCTCCTTTTCGATCTCTTCCAGTAAATCCTCCGCGCCTTCTTCGTTAAGCGTTAGATCCGCATTACGCGTGACACGGAACCCATGCACAGAAATCGGTGTATATCCGCTGAATAGCGATTGAATGTGATGCTCAATCAGTTCCTCAAGCAGAATAAATTCTGTCTTTTTACTATTGGAACGAGTAGGAACAGGTATGCAGCGAGCTAAATTACTAGGAATTTGGACGATTGCAAAATAAGGCTCCTCATCCAAATCTTCGCCTTCGCGTACAAGTAAAACGGCCAAATATAACGACTGATTATGTACAAGTGGAAAAGGACGGCTTTGATCTACTGCCATAGGCGTCAATACAGGGAATATAATGTCATGATAGTAGGCATCCATGGCCTTTTTCTGAGACGTGTTTAGATCCTCATACTCGGTAAATACAATGCCTTCCTTCGTCAAAAGCCGCGTCACTTCTCGATATGTCTTGTACTGCTCTGTCACCATTTTCGCTGTACGCTTCATAATGCGTTTGATGAGGCCTGCCGGTGTGTAGCCGGTGAAATCCTTTTTGGTGTAGCCAGCCTTAATCTGATCCTTGAGTCCTGCGACACGAACACTCATGAATTCATCGAGGTTGCTCGATACGATCGACAGAAATTTCACACGCTCTAGCAGTGGTGTACTCGCATCCTGCGCTTCCTCAAGCACACGCCAATTGAACTCGATCCAGCTCAAATCACGATTTAAGTACTTGGTTGAAATTTCTTTGACTTCTTTGACTTCTTTGAGTTCCTTAACATCCTTTAGTTCTGGTTCGCGCGCAATACTCATAAATCCTCCAGTATTTTTCCGTTTTTAGTGACTTAATATCTCCATTGTACTATGCGGCTTAGTGGGGCGACAATCCAATACCCTGTATTTCAATATATTAAGATTTTGTAAAGATCATGATATTTCCGTATTTATCCATGTTCATGTTACAATATAAATGACTTGAAACAAGGAGTGATTCCTACCATGGGTATCCTAAATCCGCGACTGGTTCACCAAATTTTCAGAGGCATATGGGTGGCCATAATCCTCTTCTTAGTAGCCATTGCCTTTTACTATATCATTCCACTCATTTACCCATTTATTTTTGGTTGGATTATCGCACTTATGCTCAACCCGCTAGTTAATTTCTTTCAATTCAAATTAAAGCTGCCAAGGTGGTTGTCTGTCTCGTTATCCATGCTCATATTTTTAGGGGCGATGGTTACGGTTATCACTTTGCTTGTAGCTAATATTGTCGTGGAACTTGGCTCCCTTGCGGATACGATTCAACTTCAAATCAACCGATGGGTCGAGGAATTCAATGTCTTCATTAATTCAGTCACTTTCCAGCAATGGATTGAACGCGTGAATGAGTTTTTTGAAAATAATCCAAAATATCAGGAGACAGTTAACACCAATCTCTCCTCGACTGCCGGCTCTATTGCCGACGTTAGTAAATTGGTCATCACCTATACGTTTGCCGCACTCAAAGCTTTCCTGACATCTCTACCTAATATCGCGACGATCACGATCATCGTGATGCTGGCCACTTTTTTCATCAGTAAAGACTGGTACGGGCTCATCAAACGCTATAAGGGCATCTTCTCTGACATGATTGTTAAAACGACTAAATTGATCCGAACGGATCTACAGAAAGCCTTGTTCGGCTATATGAGAGCTCAGTTGATTCTCGTTTCACTTACTGCACTCGTCGTGATCATCGGTTTGCTTATTCTCCGTGTTGATTATGCGATTACCATCGGCTTATTAACCGGTTTAGCAGACCTGATGCCGTATCTGGGAACAGGTGCAGTGATGGTACCATGGATCCTCTATGTTTTCTTCGCTCAAGGTAATATCGTGCTTGGTATTGGACTCAGTGTCCTGTATGGCGTTATTGTGATCGCGCGGCAAATTATGGAGCCCAAGGTATTAGCCTCCTCAGTCGGCCTAGATCCACTTGCTACCCTTATTGCGATGTTTGTAGGATTAAAACTTTTCGGGCTGCTGGGACTCATCGTCGGACCTGTCTCCCTTATCCTAATAACCGCCTTCTATCGGGCAAGAATCTTCCATGATATAGCAGCTTACATACACAAAGGCTCGGCACCTCCTGAATAGGAGGATGACCGAGCCTTTCGTTTAATCGTTACTTATCTGCGATTGATGATGTGCATGTTGCCTTTGCCAATTTGCTTGCGAATGATGGCCAGCAGTAATACTTTGAAAATCGGTCTTGTGTAAGGAAAGACGAGCAGGAAACCTAGAATATCCGTAATGAACCCCGGTGTAATGAGCAAAATCCCTCCAAGGAAAATACAGATACCATCAAGGATTTGCTGCGCTGGCAGCTGACCCTGCGACCACTCGAACTTCGCATACTCTATCACTTTGCGCCCCTCGCGCTTCGCAAAGTAAGCACCTAAGAAACCGCTCGCTATGATTAACAGGAAGGTCATCCAACCTCCGACTAGATGTCCAAGCATGATTAACATGGTAATTTCTACGGCAGGAACGAGAATAAAAATAGCGATAATCCATCTAAACATAGGTTTAGCCTCCGTCTTCAGAATACTTCGCAATAAGCTGCCACAATTCTGGCGCTTCCTTTTCTATACGTACTGGCCTCCAAGAAGGATTCACCCAAACATGACCAGATGTTCCAGTCACCAATATTTCTTCGGTGAGATCGTCGTTTATTCTCCGAATTTCATACGCAAATTGCATCCGCACACTGCTTATTTGTGATACACATGTATAGATACCCACGAGATCATCGTATCGCGCTGGTTTTTTGAACTTGAGATCCGCTTCTGTAACGGGGAGCAAGAGTCCCATTTCCTCTATTTTGCGATAGGGATAACCTAGGGATCGTATAAGCTCTGTACGGCCGATTTCGAACCAAGTCAAATAATTGGCATGATACACAACCCCCATTTGATCCGTCTCTTGATATCGAACACGCAGCTGTTGTTGGTGCCACCGTTGCTGAGTCATGATACATCCTCCCGCTTTGACTTTGTAATTCCATTATAACACAGGTAGGGGATGAGTCTTAAATGCTGCTGTGAGGTGCGTTGGTGTCCGTGATGGCTTTCCATTGGAGTAGCTGCGGCATGAAAATTGCTAAATCATGTTTAGAAGAATCAAAAAGCCAACAATACAAAAAAGAGTGAAGCAAGAAATACTCTCGCTTCACTCTTCATTATTTCTTTACTTACAGAACGCTCGCTTGACCTGAGTAGATAACGCCTACTTCTGGGTAAATGGAAACTTCTGTACCGTCTTTAATTAATTCAACGGCATTTTCCACACCTACGATGACTGGAATCCCAAGGCTTAGTGCAACGACTGCCGCATGAGATGTGATGCCGCCCACTTCGGTAATCAAAGCAGATGCTCGTTGAACAGCCGGCATGTACTCTTTATCTGTTGAAACTGTTACCAGCACAGCGCCGTCTACCATTTTGGCGTTAGCTTCTTCAGGTGTGCGCGCCGTTACAACAGTACCCGTAGCCGTTTGCATCCCGATGCCTGTCCCTTTGGCAATCATCTCACCAACGTGATGAACCTTGATTAGGTTCGTTGTTCCAGAGCGTCCTACTGGCACGCCTGCTGTGATGACAACGATATCGCCAAGGGAAACGATTCCTGTTTTGATGGAGCTGTCTACCGCTAGGTTAAATAGCTCATCTGTTGTTTTCGCTTGTGTACCCAACACCGGAATAACACCCCAAACAAGGGATAAACGACGAATCACTTGCTCACTTGGTGTAACTGCGATAATTGGGGATTTCGGACGGTATTTGGATACCATACGCGCTGTGTAACCACTTTCTGTTGCCGTCAGAATCGCTTTCGCACCTAGCTCTAATGCGGAGTTTGCTACGGCTTGCGAGATCGCTTCTGTTACAGTTACTTGTTGCGCTTGTGCTTGACGAAGGAAAATTTCTTTATATTCCAAAGCCGCTTCTGCACGCTCAGCAATACGAGCCATCGTTTCAACGGATTCAACTGGGTATTTCCCAGCAGCTGTTTCACCGGACAACATTACCGCATCTGTTCCGTCGAATACCGCATTCGCTACGTCACTTGCTTCCGCACGTGTAGGACGCGGGTTACGTTGCATGGAATCGAGCATCATTGTAGCCGTAATAACCGGTTTACCAACGATGTTACATTTTTTGATCATTTGCTTTTGAACAACGGGCACGTCTTCAGCAGGAATTTCAACACCAAGATCTCCACGAGCAACCATCAAACCGTCGGAAACTTCAAGAATTTCGTCAAGGTTGTCAACGCCTTCTTGGTTTTCGATTTTGGAGATGATTTGGATATGCGAAGCGTTGTGACGCTCCAATAATTCACGAATTTCCATGACATCACTTGCTTTACGCACGAAAGAAGCTGCGATGAAATCTACACCTTGTTCGATACCGAACACGATATCATTCGCATCTTTTTCTGTGATACCTGGAAGACTGATTTTCACACCTGGTACGTTAACACCTTTTTTACTCTTGATCGTTCCGCCATTGACGATACGGCATTCGATCTCAGTTCCACGAATATCAACAACCGTAAGACCGATTAAACCATCATCGATCAGAATCGTTGATCCGACTTTAACGTCACGCGGCAGCTCCGAATACGTAACTGAGATACGGTCTGTATCCCCAAGAATTTCTTCGGTTGTCAAAATAATATGCTTGTCCTGAACAAGCTCAATTGGCTCTTCTTTTAACTTACCTGTACGGATTTCCGGTCCTTTGGTATCAAGCAAAATTGCAGCTACTTTACCAGTCTCGGCGGATGCAGCGCGAAGGTTGCGGATACGTGCACCGTGCTCTTCAAAATCTCCGTGGGAGAAGTTAAGACGAGCTACGTTCATGCCCGCTTCTAGAAGCTTTTTAAGATTTTCTTGTGATTCGCTTGCTGGTCCAATCGTACAGACAATTTTGGTTTTACGCATGGTTACTGTTACCCTCCTGAGTGAATGTGAACCGACCGATATCTCTAAATTTCCGGTAACGGTCCTCGAGCAGCTCCTGTTCGTTCAAACTTAGCAGTTGCTGAAGCTGTTCCCAGATCGCTGATTTAATATGTTCGGCTTGTGTTGGTAAATCCCGGTGAGCGCCGCCCTTGGGCTCCGGTATGATTCCATCGATGACACCGAGTTCAAGGATGTGATCAGCCGTAATTTTCATAGCTTCTGCCGCGTGTAATGCTTTAGAAGCATCTTTATAAAGAATCGAAGCCGCGCCTTCGGGACTAATAACCGAATAGATCGCGTTCTCCAACATTAACACCTTATTACCTAAACCTAATGCAAGAGCGCCGCCACTGCCGCCCTCTCCGATAACGATACAAATGATCGGCACACGAAAAGAGGCCATTTCCAGTAGATTTCTGGCAATCGCTTCTCCTTGACCGCGTTCTTCCGCAGCATTCCCAGGGAATGCCCCTTTGGTATCAATAAATGTCACAATGGGACGCTTAAATTTGTTAGCTTGACGCATCAAACGCAGCGCTTTACGGAACCCTTCAGGGTGCGGACATCCGAAATTACGTGCGATATTGTCCTTCGTATCTTTCCCTTTTTGGTGACCAACAACCGTCACGGGTACCCCGTTAAGTTTCGCCAGTCCACCAACGATAGCTAGATCATCACCATATAAGCGATCACCATGAAACTCAATGAAATCCGTAAAAATTGTGTTAATATAATCGATCGTCGTCGGTCTTTGAGGATGACGTGCTAATTGCATTTTCTCCGCAGACGTCATCGTTGTATACAGTTCATCCTCTAATTGAGCATATCTTTCTTCCAAACGGCGAATTTCCTCTGAAAAGTCGATTTGCTTTTCTGCCCCAAATTTACGCAGCTCTGCAATTTTGCTTTTTAGTTCCGCCAGTGGCTGTTCAAACGGCATTTCACCCGCCATAAGTCGCCTCCTCCTTCGTTCCATGCATGTCGAGCAGCTTAATTAACGTCGGTCTCATATCCTTGCGGCAGACGACCTTGTCGAGCTGACCATGCTCGAGATTGAATTCAGATGTTTGGAAATTATCCGGAAGCTTCTGCTTAATCGTTTGCTCGATAACACGGCGGCCCGTAAAACCAAACGAAGCAGCCGGTTCTGCAATAATAATATCGCCAAGCATCGCAAAGCTCGCCGAAACCCCGCCGAATGTCGGATCGGTAATAATAGATATGAATAATCCGCCATCCTCGCTGAGCTTGGACAATGCTGCACTCGTTTTGGCCATTTGCATAAGGCTAAGAATACTTTCTTGCATACGTGCGCCACCAGATGTGGAATAAATGAGAATCGGAAGCTTTTTCTCAATCGCAATTTCGACGGCTCTCGTCATTTTCTCACCGACAACGGAACCTAGCGAGCCTCCCATAAAATCAAAGCTCATCGCCGCAACGATAACCGGAAAACCGCCAATTGTTCCTTGACCCGTCATAATCGCATCTTGAAGTTTCGTTGCATTCTTGGCTTTGTCCAATTTCTCGACATAATCAGGAAACTGCAATGGATCTTCGGAGATCATATCCGCATCAAATTCTACAAATTGACCTTCATCGAGCGTAAGTTGGATTCGTTCAGATGCGCTTAAACGATAATGATAACCGCAAGACGTACACACTTTTAGATTCTTCTCAAGCTCTTTGCTTGTTTGAATCGTGCCACACTTCGGACATTTATTCATTAAACCCTCAGGAATATCCCTTTTCGTTCTCTCGGAAGGAATCGTTGCATATTTTCGCTTTTGAAATAAATCCTTTAGCACATTTCCACCTCTACTTGGCTATGATCTATATTCCCTGACAAGCCACGTTTCTTAGTTCTACTTTATTTATCTATGTAAAATAGAATTGAGCACTTCTTGTACTTCTTCTAGCTCCCCTTCGGGAACAACAATTTCAAACTGATTTTTGGATAAAGAGATGCCTCGTACCTGAACTAGAAAACCTTCTTCCGTCAGTCTCTGTTTAATCCGCTCTGCAATTTTCGCAGTAGGAGCTATATAGATCACCGTCCACATGAATAAACCTCCTATGACGTGCAACTACAACCACTAAGGCAACTAAGCAATGACGATAATAACATCCTTTATACGCATAGGAACACACAATGCAATAATGATAGCATAATTCCACTTTTGCCCGCAACAGAGCACATCGATGAAACGAAAATAAACGACTACACAGTCCACTTTGGACGTGAGCGTTTATCTAGAAATATAGCAGATTTATCGCGTGAAACATATCATTTCTATATGTTAAATAAAGCCTGAACTATTTAGGCTTAGTCCAGACGGTGTTTAGAGCTATAATCAGGTGCATGCTCATTTTGGTGAGCGATTCTGGCTGAGGCTGCTGCCGCTAATCCACAAACTAAATCGTCTAGAAACACATGAACAGCGCTACGATCATCATTCAAAGCGCGAATAATTCCAATTTTTTCCTTATCCAAGTAGCCGAAGCTGGTTAAACCGATCATCCCATAAACATGAACAATTCCTAGAGCTAAAGTCTCGTCTACCCCATAGAGTGGTTCATCCACCTCAAGAATCGATTGCAGCGGCTCTGGCAGCAGTTTCTTCTCGGCTAATTCATCCAGTGCAATCCCTGTATAGAGGGTGTATTGCACTTCACGCTTAGAAAGTACGGCCATTACACTGTCTACACATTCTTCAATCGTGAGTTGATCATTATACGGCTTCTGCAGCTTGTATACAATTTCTGAGACTTGATCCACGGACACGCCGCGTTTCTGGAGTAGCTGGATCATGTGTTGTTCGGTCATAAATCCTCCTCCTAGCAATGGGATGCTTATATGAATAAGAAAAGCCGGGTTCCTATTCATATGCGGAGGAAGTCATATTTACCACAAGAACGACAAGAGAAAAACAACGATTAATATTTTCTCATTTTACTCGGACGGAATCTTTGCCCATAATCGTCTCGATCATGCGCGTAAGATCCTTGTTCGGATCGACCCGGTACTGGTCGCTCAAGGCCAAGAGCTTGTTGCTGCTCTCATAGAATAGCGCAACCGCAAGCTGACCCTTATGCAGCTTCAACAGCGCCTTAAGCTGCAGGAGCTTATCCGGCTGCTCGCAGTCAGCCGTGATCTTGACGAACACGCGCTGCGGCTTCGCCTCAGCAGCGGTAGGCTGTGGGCGGCCCGCTGCCGGGGCCGCCTGCGGTGCTGGAGCGGCGCTGCGCGCGCCGCTCTGTGAGGCAGCCGGGCGCGGTGCACGATCCCTGACGTCGTCAGGGGATCGTCTGCCCGCTGGCTGCCGGCGAAGCCGCTGGACGGCCTCCGGGTCGTCCAGCGCAGCAAGCTGCTCCGCGAGCAGCTTGGGCGGGTCCTCGTCCTGAAGCTGCAGCTTCGCACGGACGAGGACCAGTCTGCCCTTCTGCACGAGCGGAGCCGACTTCTTCCAGGTCTCGGGGAACAAGACCACCTCGACCTTATCAATGCGATCCTCCAGCTCCATGAACGCCATCGGGTCACCCTTTTTGGTGACGATTGTCTTGTTCGAGAGGATCATCCCCGCAACCAGAACATCGCTATGATCTGGAAGTTCTGTTAACTGATGCAGCATTACGGCATCCAGCTCTGCTAGCTGTTCCGTGTAGGCATCCAGTGGATGACCAGAGATATACATACCGAGCAGCTCTTTCTCGAGCTCCAGCTGCTTGGATTGCGGCATTGGAGGGATATTCGGCACCTCCACCTCCCAGTTCGGCTCTTCAACGAATCCGAACAGGTGAAGCTGCAGATCGTCCCGTTCCTTGCGCCATTTCGTAGCAGAAGCAATGGTTTCATCTAGGATAGCGAGATGTTGGGCACGATGACCGCCAAGCGAATCGAAAGCTCCGCCTTGAATCAGCGATTCAACCACCCTTTTATTACAAACACGAAGGTCGACCCTGCGACAGAAATCAAGCAAGCTCTCAAACGGAGCTTTCTTTCTCTCACTAAGAATGGCATCGATGGCTTGTGTTCCGACATTTTTGATAGCAGCCAGTCCAAATCGGATCGCGCCAGCACTCGAATCCGGCGTAAATACCGTTCCACTGCCGTTCACATCGGGTGGCAGGACAGCTAACTTCACTCGTCTGCATTCGTCCACATACTCAGCGACCTTGCGATGATTCCCCATAACGGCGGTTAGCATCGAGGCCATGAAGTAGATCGGATAATGCGCTTTAAGATAAGCCGTTTGGAAAGCAAGGACGCCATAGGCTGTTGCATGCGCTCGTGGGAAGCCGTAATCGGCAAAACGCACGATCATATCGTACACATGGTTCGCCTCATCCGCGTTAAAGCCTTGACGTAAACTTCCCGAAACGAAATGTGTACGCTCTTCATCGAGGACTTCCCGCTTCTTTTTGGAAACAGCTCTACGTAATAGATCCGCTTCTCCTAAGCTGAAACCAGCCATAGACGAGGCAATTTGCATGATTTGCTCTTGATACACGATGATGCCGTATGTGTCCCGAAGAATGGGCTCAAGCGTTGGATGCGGATAAACAACTTCCACTTGTCCGTGCTTACCGGCAATATATTTGGGAATAAACTCCATCGGACCTGGACGATACAAGGCTAAGACGGAAATAATATCTTCGAATTCGGATGGCTTCAAGTCCTTGAGGACCTTGCGACAGCCTGTTGACTCCAATTGGAATACGCCTGTTGTTTCCCCTCTGCTGAGCATCTCATAGGTGATATCATCCGAATCCATATTCAGGAGATCGAAGTTAATCTGAACCTCTTCCATTTCGGAAAGCCAATCAACCGTTCGTTCAATAATGGATAGCGTCCGTAAGCCCAAGAAATCCATCTTGAGGAGTCCGATGGCCTCTAAATGCTCCATCGTATATTGGGTGAGTGCCGTCTGTGTCGTTCCTTCTTGTAGAGGTACGTAATGAGTCAGCGGCTCTCGCGAAATGACGACTCCGGCAGCATGCGTTGAAGCATGGCGCGGCATCCCCTCAACTCGCATAGCCATCTCTAATAGTTCTGCGGTCTTCGGTTGTCTGGCTACCATCCCTTTCAAATCTGAGCTAACCTGAAGTGCTTCCTTCAAAGTCATCCCAAGTTGATTCGGAATTGCTTTAGCTGCACGATCCACATCCCCATAGGGCACATTGAGGACACGCCCTACATCCCGAACTGCGGCTTTCGCTGCCATCGTTCCGAAGGTAATAATTTGGGCAACGTGTTCATGACCATATTTGGCAACGACATAATCAATAACTTCATCCCGACGTTCGTCGCTAAAATCGATATCAATATCGGGCATCGTTATCCGTTCCGGATTCAAAAATCGTTCGAATAGCAGCTTATATTGCAGCGGATCGACATTCGTGATGCGGAGGACATACGCTACTAAGCTTCCCGCAGAGGATCCCCGCCCTGGCCCTGTCATGATCCGTTTCTCATGCGCGAATCGAATAAAGTCCCACACGATTAAAAAGTAATCCGAGAAGCCCATGTTCGCTATGACACCAAGCTCGTAAGAGAGTCGTTCTTCGGCTTGTTTTCTCAAAGGATGGCTCGCATCGTGCCACTCAGGCTTGCTGCCATAACGCTGTTCTAGCCCTAGTCTGCACAGCTCCTGCAAATAAGCCCCTGCTGTTAAATGCTCAGGTATCGGACTAAAACTTGGCAAAATCGACTTACCGAACGTCAGTTCTAATTCACAGCGCGAGGCAACCACAGCAGTATTCGCAAGCGCTTCAGGCACATGGACGAATAAACGCCGCATTTCCTCTTCGCTTTTCAAATACATCTGACTTGTTCCCATCTTGAGCCGATCCGTGTCCTCTACCGTTTTGCCAGTGCCTATACAAATAAGAATATCCTGCATCACATGGTCTGGCTCTGTTACATAATGCACATCATTCGTTGCAATTAAAGGAATCCCGGTTTCTTTGCTCAATTCGATCATGGAAACCATCACTTTTTTCTGCTCAATCATGCCATGATCTTGAATCTCCAGAAAGAAATCATCACCGAATATGTCGCGATAACGCTCTGCTGCTTTGCGAGCCTCGTCATATCGGTTATGCAGCAAATGCTGAGAAACCTCACTGCCTAAGCAGGAACTAAGGCAAATGAGCCCTTCCGAGTGCTGGGACAAATGTTCTAAATCAATACGCGGTTTATAGTGAAAGCCCTGTAGATGTGCAATCGACGTGAGCTTCATTAGGTTTTGATAGCCTTTGAAATTTTTGGCAAGCAAAATAAGGTGATAAATCGGCTGTTCCTGCCGTGTCCCTTTTTCACGAATGGAACTCGAAGTGAAGTAAACCTCACAGCCAATAATTGGTTTGATGCCCCGCTGTTTGCAAGCTTTGTAGAATGCGATCGCCCCGTACATGACGCCATGATCTGTCAACGCCAGAGAGGTCATGCCCAGATTAGCCGCTTGTGAAACAAGCTCCTCCATCCGTGCCGCACCGTCTAATAAACTATATTCACTATGCACATGCAGATGTACAAACGAACTCATCCGCTGGTTCCCCCCTTCTTTCGTGATTTATTCCTTACATTTTATCATATTGGAGCTAGCCAGTCCCATACAGTAGTAGAGAGAGATTGTCCTCCAACTCAGTAGAAAGGAAGCGATTGGCACATGGCTGGCTTTTGGGCAAGTATTATCATGTATTTCTGTATTGCGTTTGGGGTTGTATTCGGAGGCAGTATGCTGAGCGGCATCGCAGCCGTATTAACATTGCAATCTCCAACGGAGAAAATGCTGACCATTTCGGAAAATATCAAGATTTGGGCGATGGTCGCTGCGGTTGGCGGTACCATTGATCCAATCCGTTATATTGAAAGTCACGTGGCCATCGGCCATCTCAATCCGGCAATCAAGCAGATTGTCTATATCGTCGTTGCTTTTACAGGGGCACAATTTGGAACTGCGCTTATTCAAATGATCTGCAAAGGTGGGCATCAGCCTTGAGAATCCCTCCTTTTGCAAGATACCAACGACTGCTGGCGAGCTTTGGACTGCTGTTGTCGGGAGCGATCATTGGGAGTGCCGTGTACATGAGTATTCATCAACACACATACAACGAGTTATATGTGCAATTGCATAAAGTTTTGCAGGAAAATAGTGATCTCGAAGATGATATCGCTAGCTTGAAAAAAACCAAAAATAATCAAACCTTAGTCAATGTTATTAATGTTCATCTGATGCCCAAAAATCAAGATGATCTAATCAGTGAGGATATTCAAAAGGAAATCGAAGGCGATGTGAAAGCGGAGCTCAAGCTCGTCATTGGCCAAAAGGCAACTTTCGTCCGGGATTCACAGCCCCTTTATGAGCGATTGATCACGCAAAGAACGTATTTCCTGCACGATAAAAAATATGTCGTCGAGGTCAAATCCATTGTGTTAATCCAAACCGAATTAACCCTTTGGATTACAGCGCAAGAGAAAAAAACATAACATGAAATGGTCGCTCATCTTGCAATCCCCTCTTAAAATCGCTAAAGTTAATTGTAAATTCAACGAAAAGGGACGGATTGTCGTTATGTACGCCATACAATTGACGTTATTCATTCTTATTTGCCTCTTCCTTGGGCTTACCTTGTTCTATAGCATTCGCTCACGTCGCGAATCAGATGCTGCCAAACGAGGCTTGTACACAGCACGCATGAACATTTGCATGGGCTTGATGCTAGTACTCATTGCGATTACACAGATCTTCTTCTTCAGTGAATCCAGCTTCCGCCGCATTTTCGGTACCGTGCTCGTATTGATCGGTGTATTCAATGTTTTCGTTGGTATCCGAAATCACGGTCACTTTGATCGTCTGCTCCGCTAGATCACTTGTGCGGTTAGCATCGCCTTGGAAACCAGGGCTCCTACATGATAAATTTCTACATCGATCTTGCCAAATTTACGGCTCACCTCAATGATGGTGGGTCGTATTTCTATTTTGGAATCAATCTGAAGCGGCTTCAGAAAATAGGTCGACATATTATCCATGACGAGATCTCCCTTCTTATGCTCCTGCACAATACGGTAAGCCGCCTGCGTCATAAGTGTCGTGAGAACCCCTTCCGAAACCGTCCCCAAATGATTCGTCATCTGCGGGGTAATTACGCCATGAAATTGCAGTTTGCCCTTCTCATCTCTGACCTCTTCCATCCCGGACCAGATCAAATCTTCAAAGGTTTCGCCGTTCTGCGGCTGTTTCTGAATCGATTGCATGGCTTTCAAAATATCGCTGCGGTTCAGCACACCGACGATTTTGCGATTGGTATCCACAACTGGCAAAAGCTCAATGCCTTCCCACACCATCATGTGTGCGGCAGATGCGACCGATGTCTGAGGCGAAACGGTTAATGGATTGCGTGTCATTAATTTATCAACGGATTGCTGGATACTCGCGCCAACCATATCTTTGGACGTTACAACACCGATAATCCGATTCCACTCATCGACAACAGGAAAGCGGCTGTAGCCCGTATCTTCGGACATGCGCTGCCAATCCTTCAATGTACTGTTCGCCTTTAAGGCGAAGAGAGCTGCACCAGAGGCGAGAATATCTTCCACGAGCATGATTTTCTTTTTGATCAAACGATCGTAGATTGCCCGGTTAATCATGGATGCGACGGTAAACGTGTCATAGCTGCTTGAAATAATTGGCAGTTCCAGCTCATCCGCTAGAACTTTGACGTCAGGACTCGTATTAAATCCACCTGTAATGAGAACGCCGGCGCCTTGCTCGAGTGCACACAAGTGAGCTTTATTCCGGTTACCTACAATAAGTAAGCTGCCTGCCTCAATGTAACGCATCATGGCGTCTTGCTCCATTGCACCGATGACGAACTTATGCAGCGTCTTATGCAGCCCCTTCGCTCCGCCAAGCACCTGGCCATCCACCATGTTCACAACCTCGGCAAAAGTCAGCTTATCAATGTTCTGACGAAGCTTCTTCTCGACACGAACGGTTCCGATCCGCTCTTTCGTTGAAACGAGACCCTGATTCTCGGCCTCTTTAATTGCGCGGTATGCTGTGCCTTCGCTGACTTCCATATTTTTGGCGATTTTGCGTACAGAAATCCGACTTCCTAGCTTCAAGTCCTCAATGTACCGCAAAATCTGCTCATGCTTCGTTAATGTATCGACGGAATGTGTATCCAACTGTTACACCTCATTATTAGATCCTGTATTAGTCTGTACTACTAGTATAATCGTTCCACTGGGTAAGAACAATGAGGGTTTGGAAGATGGAAAAGCATCCAACCCTATAGGATTGGATGCTTCATATTCATTATACCAAACATATGTTCGAAGTCAAAGTTTAGCTCATTCTTCGCTTACTTACGGAATTGAAGAAGCTTCCGTCTGCCTTGTACAAGCTGTTCCATTTGCCATTTCTTCATCCGGTTAATGCGGAGTTGTTGCTTGCGTTTCTCTTCATCTACACCAAGGATTTGGTGCAAATGAGCAGCGATGATAAGCAAGGCCATCACAAGCCAGATGACGCTAAAAATCATCGGCAATGAGCCCACTTCGCGAAAATTCAATTGGGGAATGGAATAAAATAACATGCCGACCGCCAAACTCATGTACACGATATTTTTGAAACCTTTCAACCGAATCACACGCCTTTCGTTCATAATAACCTCGAACCTAGCTCTACCTACTTCCATTGTATGAGACAAGTCGTCGAGATATGAATGCGTGGGGCGCAGTAAGACCAAGTTTATTCTACTTCGTAGCCTTGGCTGCTCAGAAAGGCTTTCATATGCTTCCTTGGACGCTGCGCTTTCGCAGCCATTTCCTTGGACCAGGTCGTATCGACTTTGCCGCCGGTACGCACGTTCATGTAATCGCGGAGCGTTTCGTCGTATGCCTCGACCGCGGATGGGTTGTGCGTATACCGATTCTCATGGTATACGGCTTCAAGCGGGAGCCGCGGGCGGTGCAGCGGCTCTTGGTCCGGCATGCCGATGCACATGCCGAAGATCGGGTACACAAGCTGAGGCAGGCCCAGCAGCTCGGATACTTCCGCGGGCTTATTGCGCAGCCCACCGATATAGCAGACGCCGAGGCCGAGTGACTCGGCAGCGATCGCTGCATTTTGCGCAGCTAATGCAGCCTCGACCGTGGCAATGATGAGATTCTCAGCATTGCCGGTGACCGGCGTGTCCACGTGTTGGTGGACCGCCTCCGCGTAGCGGTGTAGGTCTGCGCACCACACGAGGAACAGCGGGCACTCGCTGACGTAAGCTTGATTGCCAGCTAGCTCGGCTAGCTGGTTCTTCAGATCAGCATCTGTCACATGGATGATGCTGTAAGCTTGCATATTGCTCGAGGTGGAGGCAGCTTGAGCTGCCTGAATAATCGCCTCGCGTTGCTCGGTACTTACGGGCTCATTCGTAAATTTACGAATAGAGCGATGACTTTTTAGTAGATCAATGATTGCATTCATGAATGGGTCCACTCCTCTATCTCTTTTCTATCAGTATCCTTGAATTTGGAGCGATTTTCAAATGCTAATCAGAATTGAAATGAGAGGTGTTTGGGCGGGCTGGTGTTGAGGCGGTTGCAGAGACTGGGGTCGTGAGGACGAAGATGCTAGAGTAGATAGTGGGGCTGGTAACTGATGATGAGGGGAGCTTAAGTTGGCGATCGGGCTTGTAGTGGTGCGGTGGCTGAGACTTGTGATCGGGCTTGTAGTGGTGCGGGGAGCTGAAGAAAAGGATAAAAAGTAGACCAAAGATGCGAAAGTGCAACCTTTTCACCTCATTCCGGCTCAAAACTAGTAAATTGTTGCAAATACGGCTAGGCCCCTTTAATCCGGAGTCTTAGCCTACAGTCTTTGCTCATTCTTAGAAATACTCTTTATTTCGAGCGTTTACATGGAATTATGAAATGCTGATGAGTCGTCGAGCGTCTTTACCCATTCCGAAAACTTCCTTGGTGGCATTAACTTCAAACTACCGTGCATCTTACGATTGTTGTAAAAGTCCATATAGTCGTCGAGCCCCTTATACGCTTCATCAAAGGTCATGAAATCTCTTTGACTGAAGAGATCGCGTTCTAGCAGGCTATGGAAAGACTCGATGAAGGCATTCAAGTTCGGGGTTCGTGGCGGTATGCGCTCATGGACTAGATCAAGGCTCTCGCAGGTGTCTTGAAATAACTTGCTAATGAATTGTGGCCCGTTGTCCGTTCGAACGACGGGTAACGTTTCATTTGCTGTTGTCCGGTTCTGTAACGCGTTCCACAGTGTTTGGACGGCATGTTTGGCTTCACATACCCGACCCTTGTATTGTCCAACGACGACGCGGTCGAACACATCAATAATACTGAGTACATAAAAGAAACGTTCCTGTCCAATGACATAACCATACTTAATATCCATTTGCCAGAGCTGGTTGTGCCCCGTAATGGATCTGTTTTTCGCTAATCTGCGAGGATGTGTTTGGATCCTTTTGCGTTGTTTTTGAAGGATTCCTAGCTCTTTACACAAGCGATACGACTTCTTTTTGTTCAGTATCACACCACGTTGGTTGCGAACACATTGTGCTAGAAGCTTATAGCCGTAGACATGTTCTTCGCCTTCAAGGAGTTCGAGCAGCCACTCTTTGATCTGTTCGTCACTAACCGTATCCCCCGATTCCGTAAGCGAATAGCCAGGCACTGGACGCCCCATTACAGCAACTTCCGGGCTTTTTGGTTCCAATTGTGCAGCTCGCTTTTTCCGATCATAGTAGGTGGATTCTGACAATCCAAGTATGCGCAGAACCTTTGCAGTTGGATTTCCCCGCTTAATAAATAGGTCTGCTACTTCAAATTTTTCAGATAAGCGGGGTTCTTCTTTTTTAGCAGCTCACGTAAAATCTCAATTTCTAGTTCCTTTTCACCAAGCACCTTACAGGCCTTTTCATAGCGTTCTTCAACTTTTTGTAGCCTTTGAAGTTCCTGTAAATGCTCGTCAGCCTTAGGTATTTCTTCTTGTGGAATGGAATCACGATGCTCCCTAATCCACTCCCGGATAGTTTCTGGATGAATGTCGTACATGCGGGCTAACACCCCAACCTTAACTCCAGCCAATGCTTCTTTAACAATTTTAAGACGTTCTTCTTGGTTCAACCTTTTTCCCATACCGGATCATCTCCCTTATCCCTATTTTAATAAAATGGGTAGGAAGACTCCAGTTTCTTTAGGGGGCCTAGGAGAATAAGCATCCTTTTCGCAAGAAAACATGCTTTCTTTACGATATAACCAAAAATAAGTGCCTTTCTGCACTTATCTCGCATTTCCACGGAAAACCCCCCACTAAAGATGCCTTTTTGCAATTTTGCTTGTGTTTTTTATGAAAGCTGGTGTAGGTACAGTTTCGTGATGTAGGTGAGAGGTGCGGGAGCCATGCTAGTTGATGGAACTTATGCGAGAGGCCAATGGTTGATGTGCGGTGTGGGAGCCATGCTAGTTGATGGAACTTATGCGAGAGGCCAATGGTTGATGTGTGTTGTGGGGGCTATGCTAGTTGCTGGTGCTCATGCGGGAGGCTCGGCGTTTGATACGCGGCGTGGAACTACGCTAGTTGCTGGTGCTCATGCGAGAGGCTCGGAGATTAATTCGCAGCGCGGGAACCATGCTAGTAGAGCTCGCTCGAAGGCTAGACGGAGGATGCAGGATGTTGGTGCTCGTGCGGAAGATCTGCTAATAGTCCACACTACTGATACTCGTACTGGGGCTCAGTGGATGGTGCGCGGGCAGAACCTCTGCCAGTTCCTAATGCTCGTTCAAGGCACGCATTCCCCTTTCCCACGAAAAAGCTCCCACCAAAGCTGCATTTTCGCAGTTTTGTGGGAGCCGCTTTTGTGAAAGCTGAGGCATCATTGTTTCTTTATGCAGGTGCTGGTCAAAATATCTGACCAGAATGGTGCTAGAATGGAACTCTTCCCGTATTAGCTGGTACAAATGCTAGTGCGAGCTACTGCTCAGAGGTTTCCTACCTCATTTCAACAAAACTTTTCTTCCCTTTCGATACAGCAAAGTTAAGATCCAAGGTATGGCCACAATCAAGACAAACACAATGCCATTGTAGACATTAAATAGTAGAATTGATCCCGGCATGTGAACCTTATATTTCCATAAGGAGAGTAGGGCGGGGTGCATCAGGTAGACGCCGAAGGAGACCATCCCCAGTGAGACGAAAAAGCTCGCCACACGCTTCCATTTTAACAAGAGCTCCTTAGCCATCCAGATCATGCTCACACCAATGCCAAGGTTGTACAGCAGCCACGCAATCTCATACCATGTATTTTCAAAAGAATATCCTCTAGAAGCTAATAAATACAGTCCCGTGTACACCAAACCACTCAAGATTGAGGATGGAATGACCCACCCTTTGTTACGATCCAGCCACGCGCGGAAATTTCTGTAATTCATCCCGATGGCGCCGCCAACTAGGAAATAACCGAAATAGGTGATACATAGCTCAGGCTTATGGCTGATAGGTCCGACCCAGTGACTATAGATGTAGACACCAGCTTGAATCGCTAATCCCCAAAAGGCTAGTGTTTTACGAAACCATGCTGCATGCCTTACTGCCCAGACGAGCAATGGAAACAGCAGGTAGAACTGCACAATAATGATCATAAAATATAAATGATAGCCGGAATCTGCCCATTTTAGCTGTTTGAGAAATACACTTAAATCTATTTTAAAGGGATGCCCTGGCGTCCATAACCACGGATTATATATATAGTAGAAAAAGGACCAAACGATATAGGGGACGAGCACTTGCCGTACGCGTTTCCAATAGAATATGCCTGCTTGCTTAGCGCTCCAATTATCCGCATAAATATAGAACAGCACGATACCGCTCAAAAAAATAAAGACAGGAACAGCAAAATAACTTATTTTGTTCAAAAATAAAATAAACAGCTGCGTGCTGCTGCCTTTCAACGCTGGATCTACTGTCCAGTCCGCCGTTACATGAATCAGAACCACAGCCAAGATGGAAATAGCTCTGACAATATCAAGCTCCGTAATCTTTGCTTTTGCCATGTCGGTTTTCTATCCTCATTTCATAATAAATACCCTTTAACTATAGACATTTTCGACATGTTTCGCAACAAGGGAATACGCAAAAGAGTCCCAATCGCATGGATTGGAACTCTGTATCATATTTGCTTCGATTGACCTACCTTAACTTGACGTTTACGTGACGACAATTGAAATCTAACCAGCGTTAAACTCACAAGAATGATCGCTGATGCGATATACATCATGGCTGCCCAGCCTTGCTTACTTTCTGTCCCTAGGAAGAATCCATGCAGCAGGGACAATACAAATATCGGATAAGACAACAGATGAAGGGCAAGCCATACCTTTCTTTTCAACTTATGTCGAATATCTGTTGTAAACAGTACAAGGAGTAAACCATACATGGCGATCGTCCCCAAGCCGTTCAGTACTGGATTATTTTTAGCTGAAAAAGGGATTAACAGTTCCGCCCAGTCGAAAGGCATGAAAGTATCTATAATGAGAAAAGCCGTGTGCAGAAGGGCAAAGCAGGTTCCTGTTAAATTCGCATAGGTGTGCCAGCGGAGCAGTTGGCCTTTCTTATGCCCTTTGATCTGAGGAAAGCTATAGGTAATACCGATCGCCATGCCAACGAACAAAGTTAAATAAGAAAGTAGACCAAAGGTCCGAATAAGCATCCAGGTTGGCAGTTCAATCAAGAAATGAATCATAAGCTTCTTTCTCCTTTCAACCCTGTCCAGGAATGCTCCATGCTCCCGAGAAGCGGCTTCACTTGAAACACATCACCAACAGAGGTATATATGAGCGCTTCCATGTCTTGGGATCTACGTTGGAAGAGCGGAACTCCTTCCTCCATTCCGAGCATACACAACACTTTTGCCCAGACTTCACATGCAATCAAATCTTGACCGACAACTGTGCACTGCACAACAGATGATAGGCTTGGCCGCATCGTGCGTGTATCTATCAAGTGGTGCATCTCCCCTGCGTTCGTTAGCCAACGTCTTCGTAAAATGCTGGAAGTAGCTACAGCACCTGTTCGTAGTTGAAGCGTAACTTCCTTGGACGGATCCGTTTCGAAGGGATTGGCAATCCCGACACACCAAGGCTCATTCACTGCAGCCCCTCCCCATACCGTTACATCTCCGCCAGCATTTATGAAACCTCTACGAACTCGCCAATCCGTCCTCAAACGATTCGCAACCTGCTGTGCAGTCCAGCTTTTCACAATTCCACCGAAATCCACTTTGTCCCCAGCTGATAAGCGAACCGATTTCATCCAAGGATCCACTTGCAGCGCCATACCTGAGTATGGAGGAGAATTCGGTTGCTCAAGCTCCATCATTCGTTCCTGTATACGATCAAATGATTGTCTATATCCAGCCTGTTCCATTGCATGTCCAACACAAATATCAAAAGCACCATTTGTTTGTTCCTTATAATGCCTCGCTAGTTCAAGAACTTCGAGCATGCTGTCGGAAACAAAACTTAGCTGACCACTTCTCGCATTGAGATATGAGCATTCACTTGTCGGAAGAAACCGGCTAAACCTTTGCTCAGCAAGATCAAAACCATCCAATACAGGGATTTCAAGCTCAGCGGTTGACTTTTCCGATTCCAATAAGACTTGAATGTGTGAATTCATCGCACGAAATGTAAAGTCTCGAAACATGTAGCCATCCCCTCCAGCCCAACTCGAAGCTAGGATGCGTGACTTCTTGTGTGGGTCTGCGTATTGTTTTGCGTTTGCGATTGTGGAAGTGATTGCGCGGAAGAGCTATCTGACTGATTAAGCTGTTCTCGACTACTACTTGCACTGCGCTTCGTCCTATTACCTGAATTGCGATTGAATGATTCTGAAGGCGGCACATCCAGCTTTTTCTGTGCAACCACGGTTGTCGTATTCAGCATAGAATTCGATGCTTTTTGAACAGCTGCAAGAAATTCAGGGCTCTCTTTAACTTCCTGAAACAAATAGACAACAATCATCGCACTAACGAGTCCGATCTGCCATTTGGTCCATTTTGAGGATGCTTTCATACCCATCCCATCCCATCTCTATGAATAAGAATCTAAGCTCATTATACGCGGTTAAGTACCTAAAATCCTGAGTAAACCCTAAAAATTAGCTGAATACTCCCTGAAGTTATGTTTGAAGAATGGGCGCTTTCCTCCCGAAGCCTAGGCACAAAGGGAAATATGTCCTCATATGATGGAGTAGTTTACTTTGCATAAACAGCAATACCGCCATGACCAGATAAGAAAGTATTCGCTTTCGGTTTACGAAACAACTTTCTTGTTGGAGATAAAATCTACCAGATATAGGGATCTTTGGTCGGAAACCAAAGTCTCTCCTTTCCCGGGGCCCCCACAAAATAATGTAGAAACGCATTTCGAAGAAAGCCAATGATGACTAACCGTGTAAACGGAAAGTGTAGAAGCCGACTGAACTCTCACTCGGTGCGGACTGACTTTGCTTCGAAGATTCTCGTCACTTTGTAGGGGAGAATAGCGGTCGATCATCCTTGAATGGCCTCGATAGGGATTTTCTCATGCTGGAAGGAGTGTTCACTATTGACCAGATCGAAAGTTGGCGTAACCATTCAAAGCACCAGCATCTTTTTGGATGATCGGACCGTTGTTCTAAGTGAAGCCATTGCAAGAAAATGGAAAGTTCCGTCCAATCAAATGATTAACATGCGATTCGGCTCCTCTCAGCAGGAAGTTAAAGTGGTCACAGCTGCTGTACCGAATAGCCTTCGTGTCGACCCTGCGCTTGCATCTAAGATAGGTCTTCATCAAGGGGCTCGGCTTACCATCAACTATAAGCCAACTTCGAATACAATGTCGATTGGACCCTTAATTGGTGTCATGATTAGCCGCGTTAACGCGAGTTCCACGAGCCGCCCTTTTGGTGCTATCACCACTTTTTGTAAAGAACTGACCGATGCGTGTGATCAGATGGGGGCTAGCGTGTGTTTCTTCCCACCCAAAGAAATGCGCGCCAACCCACAGTCACTTTCTGCTTATTCTTATGCCAATGGTTCTTGGAGTAAAAGAACGTTCCCGATTCCGAATGTCATTTACAATCGTCTCACCTCACGCAAGTACGAGAATATGCCCAATGTTCAACAGTTCATGAAGGACGTTAAGTCCCGTTATGGCACGGAAATCTTTAATGAGAAATATCTCAACAAAACAGAGGTTTTCGAGGCTTTACGGAAAGATAGCTCGTTGCATAGCTACTTGCCTGAGTCTTATCTTTTCAAAAACTTTCAAATGCTGAAATCTATGGCTGCTCGCCATAGTGTTCTATTCCTCAAACCCATTACGGGAAGTCTTGGAAATGGCATTATTCGTATTCGCAGAGAAGGCCTTGGCGAAGCGTATACGGCTCATTCAACTAGCCTTGCAGGCGTCCGCCGACAAACGTTCCCTTCTCTGCTAGCCGTTTTTCAGTCCGTTTCCGGAAAGCTTAAGACACAGCGCTATCAAATACAGCAAGGACTTGATCTCATTTCATCCGAGGGGAATCCGATTGACTTCCGAGCACTTGTGCAGCGGGGAGAAAAAGGAGAATGGGAAATCACTTCGATTGTAGGTCGGATTGCAGGTGCTCAGCACTTTGTTTCTAACCTGGCACGAGGTGGATCCTTATCCACTGTACCGGCTGCGCTCGCCAAAGCCTCTTTCTCCACGACTGCAGCACGCGCTTCGATTATTCGTCGTTTACGCAAAGCCTCTTTGGACATTGCCAAAGGGATCGAAACCCAAATCCCCAGTCATTTCGGTGAATTAGGAATTGATCTCGCTGTTGATCGATCAGGTAGAGTATGGCTGCTCGAAGTG
Organism: Paenibacillus sp. LjRoot56; assembly: GCF_964253335.1. Taxonomy (NCBI): domain Bacteria; kingdom Bacillati; phylum Bacillota; class Bacilli; order Caryophanales; family Paenibacillaceae; genus Paenibacillus; species Paenibacillus sp. LjRoot56. The sequence continues at coordinate 2,382,990 of NZ_CAXURV020000001.1, read as the reverse complement.
AACTCCAAACCCTCTAAGGATGATAATACAGCTCTCAACACCGACAACACGAAAAATAAAATCAGACCATCTGTAAGAACTTTAGTTAAATACGCTCGTTTTCTAGCGAAGCATTGAGGTGAACTATGCGATTGCGAACACAACGACCTTTGTTAGGCATCATGGTTACCGAACTAAACCGAGAACTGCCCTTTGCAAGCTCGAGTTTTTATCAGAATCTGTCGGCACATGGTGCTAGCAAAGGGATCGATGTGTTTGTTTTCTCGCCAAATCGCATCGATTGGATGCAAGGGATGGTAAGAGGTTATATGTACGATCGGATACAATCAGCATGGATGACTAAGCTGTTCCCCCTTCCCTCTCTCATCTATGATCGCTGCTTCTTCAGTAATAAACATAGTTATCTCACTTATCAATATCATGTACGCAAGCTGCGTGAGATCCCTACGATTCGATTCCTTGGCTACGGTCTTGGCGGAAAGTGGGAAGTGGGGCTGATTCTGCAGAAAGATCCTGCCTTACTGCCCTACTTGCCAGAGACCAGTAGACTCCGAAGCGGACATCAACTTGAAAGTTGGTTACAGAGCCATTCAGATGCATTCTTAAAACCTCAAGGCGGGAGTCAAGGTAAGGGTGCGATTCACATTCACAAAGAGGGTTCCCGATTTGGGCTGCAAGGACGAGATGGACGTAATCATCCCGTCTCAGAAGAGTTTCAAGAATGGTCAGCTTGCTGGCAATGGCTGAAGCATCAAATAGGCTCACGTCCTTATCTCCTGCAACAATATTTACAACTCCACTCCATGAACGGAATGTCCTATGACGTACGATCGCTAGTTCAGAAAAATGGTCGGGGAAATTGGGAACATACGGGCATGGCCGTTCGCGTTGGAAAGCCTGGAAGTATCACTTCCAATCTGCATGGCGGAGGTACTGCCGAAGATGTGAGTGCGTATCTAACTCGCGAATTCGGGGTGATGAAGTCCGAACAACTAATAGACACCATAACCACGCTTTCTAATCATATCCCGTCTGTACTCGAGTCCAATCATGGTCGATTAGCCGAGTTAGGCATTGATTTCGGTATTGATACCAGCGGACGCGTGTGGATTCTTGAAGTGAATTCAAAGCCGGGTCGAACGATTTTCGCCCGATTGCATAATGAGCGAGCTCGTTCGAAATCAATTGCAAATCCAATCCACTATGCTGGATTTTTGTTGAACAAACAGCTGAGCTGAAGTTAGCTAAGCTTTGTTTGAACGTGCTCATGGGGGCAGAACGTCATATCTGCTTGGTTTGACACGGAAAGCCCCGTAGGGCAACAAGTTTAGGAGGGTAACCTAATGAGTTTGACATCGTGTATGCTCCACGCCGTACAACGAACAGATAGATCGGTCTACTTAACGAGTGATCTCGCCAAAGCTTTACGGTTAACCGGAACTAAATCCATTACTGTAAAGGTTGGGAGTAAAGGGACTTCGTTACCGGTCCGTTTGATCAAAAAAAGTGGTCAGCATATGTACATCCCGCTTTCCCTAATGGCCTCCTTGCGTATTCCTCGCACTGGGAATGTGTTAGTCGTTAATACCAACAATAAAGAGCTTCGCATCGGTCCACTTATTGGCGTTTTAACCAATGTGGAAAACGGTACATCGCCATTCGGTTCCAAAACAGGCTTCATACGTCAAGTCATCAACACGGGCTCACAACGTTCTTTCAGCTTCGCTTTCAGCCCTAAGAGTGTGAATTGGATTCAAGAGACCGTATCGGGCATTATTCCCAAAGAAGGCGGCGGTTGGATGCGTAAAACCTTCCCGCTTCCGGATGTCATTTACAATCGGCTCTCTAGCCGTAAAGCTGAGAAATCAGCGGGGATGGAGGGATTTAAAAATCGCTTCGTACAAAAAGGCATTCCGATCTTTAACTGGAGCTTCTTTGATAAATGGGATGTTTACAAAATGTTAGATGGTGACGATGCCTTTCGCTTCGTACCCGAATCCCGAATAAATCCCACTGCCGAACAAATCAAAGAAATGCTGGATAAACATAAATTTATTTACTTAAAACCAACAGCTGGCAGCCTTGGCATCGGCATTTATCGTGTTACCTATAATCCGAAGCGCGGTTATTTCGTCCGCTTCCGGAAAGGGAATAAAAACGTCCTGATTCGTTATGCCAAATTCGAAGGTTTAATGCAAATGCTGGGAACAGGACGCGGCCGTTTAGCCAGCTATGTCGCCCAACAAGGTATTCGACTCATCGAAATTGATAACTGTCCGATTGACTTCCGCTTCCACTTAACGAAAAACGGCAGTAACCAATGGGTTGTTGCAGCGATCGGGGCTAAGAAATCAGGAAAAGGCAGTGTCACAACGCATATCCGAAACGGTGGGCAGCTCATGACACCTGAGCAGGTTCTTCGTCTAGTTTATGGGGCACGCGGGGAACAAATTCTTGATAATGCCAAGGAAACAGCGATTAAACTCGCTCAAGGCATTGAAAATAATTACAATCATTTGCTCGGAGAGTTAGGCTTCGATATCGGAATTGATCAAAACGAAAAAGTGTGGATGTTTGAAGCTAATGCAAAACCTGGTCGATCTATTTTCAAGCATCCTTCGCTAAAAGAAGGAGATACGGCCACCCTTCAAAGTGTGTATGAGCATTGTCTTTATTTGAGCCGTTTCCGCTCAAGGAGGGAAAACTAATGGGTTTTACCCTTCATGAGAGAGCTCCTAAACCAACATTAGCTATCCTTACCGTAAAAGACAGTTCCCGCGTATTTCGAGGGAATTTAGATAACTTTCTTGACCTGATTAAAACAGGCGAACGATATGGTCTCGACGTTTATGTCGTGACTACCAAGGACTTCAGTATTTCGAACTCTGAAATGTACGGATATCGCTTTCGCCCAAGTGCTAATAAATGGAGCAGGGAACTCGTTCCCTCTCCTCAAGTTGTTTACAACCGTATCCCTTATCGAAAAATGGAAATGAGACCTGAGGTCCAGCAAACGATTCAGGCTTGTAAACGCAGCACCAGCATTCATTTATTCAATCCTTCCTTTTTCAATAAATGGACATTATTCAGTTGGTTAAATAGCGCTAAAGAAAGTAAGCAGTTCATGCCGGATACCCTGCAAATGAAAGAAGTATCTGATCTCTCCCAATTATTACAAAAGCACCCAGTACTCTATTTGAAACCTGTTAAAGGTAAAGCTGGTATGGGCATTATGCGTATAGATCGTGTTAGCACTAAGGGAAGCAATGGACAATATCGTCTTAGCCGCCTTGAAGACAAGAAGATGGTTTATAGTTATCATAACGGTTCGGAGGATATCTGGCATGATTGGGAGCGTCATAGCGGTGGCCAAGATTATATCGTCCAACAAGGGATAGCGCTAACCAGATTCAAAGAACGTGCTTACGATCTGCGTGCATTAGTCCAGAAAACAGCAAGAGGTGAATGGAGTGTCTCTGGGATTGGCGCCCGCGTAGCAGGCAAAGCCAGCATAACCACACACGTTCCGCGCGGAGGTTCCATTGACGAACCAAGGAAGCTGCTTGCTTATGTTTTCGGGCCCAAAGAAGCCAAAAATATTCTAAAACGGGTTCGACAAGCGGCGATTACACTGGCTACACAAATAGAGAAATCATCAGGCAATCCACTTGGTGAAATGTCCATGGATATCGGTGTTGATACGTCTGGACATATTTGGTTTTTTGAAGCGAATTCGAAACCAATGAAATTCGATGAACCTCGAATCCGCCAGAAATCGCTTGAACGGATTATTCAATACAGTCTGCATTTGATCAATAATCGGAGAAGAAGGTGATTATGCTTGGCTCAAGAACGACTAGGCGTACTCGCTATTTATTTAAACAACTCACGACTTGAGGAACTGGCCTATTTCAAGCGGCTTAGCAAGGAAGGCCAACGGCTAGGCGTTCAAGTCGAGGTGTTTACTCCGGCGGATGTACAGGGAAATGCCGTGCGAACTCTCACATTTGATACCAGTCGAGGAAGATGGCTTCGGAAGTACACAACATTACCTCCCATTATCTACGATCGCTGCCGCTATAGAGCCGCGGCGAATTATCATATGCTTCAAGCTTTTCGCAACCGCCATGCCAAGCTCATCTACTTGAGTAAACCGCTGGCCAATAAATGGGCGATGCATCAAACCCTTTCTCAAAGCAATGCCATTCGCCCTTATCTGCCATCAACCGTTCGCTATAGCACCATTCATGAGTTGATGAGGTTTCTGAAGAAACATAAGCTCATCTACGTAAAACCGAAAAATGGCACTGGAGGTAGAGGAATTCTTCGAATTGAACAGATTTCCACTGATCTCTATTTGTTACAAGGCAGAAACCAATACCGATCGATCATTGCTCCCTTCAGAGCGAATGAGAAACAGCTGGCCATCAAACTGCATACGCTGAATCTGAGCCCTGACTATGTCGTTCAGCAAGGGATCCATCTAACACTGAATGATGGTCGTGTTCATGACTATCGGTTGTTGATTCAGAAAAATGGTCAAGGCGAATGGGAAGTGACGGGGTGCGCAGGAAGAATCGGCCCTCATCGCAGTATTACTTCCAATCTTCACGGTGGCGGCACGGCTGTAACGCAAGATCGCTTATTAGGATACCGCTTCTCATCTCAAGAGAAAATTGTTGGCATCAAAGACGAGATGAACGATTTCGCCTATAAGCTGGCCGACTATTTGGAGGTCAAATTCGGAAAGCTGTGTGAATTGGGGATGGATATCGCGGTAGATCCCAAAGGCAATGTCTGGCTCCTCGAAGTAAATCCCAAGCCATCACGTGAAGTATTTCGCAGGATTGGACAGCACGCCACCTACCAGAAGGCCGTAATAAGGCCACTAGAATATGCGCTTTGGATGCTACGGCAGAAAAAAGGCACGGATGACAGAACTGATTAATCGTTCACGAAAAAACAAGCGAATCACCTTGCTGGGTGAACGCTTGTTTTTTGGGTTTACTTCGATTTATTCGTGCCCTAGATGCCCCATCGTTTGTACAAAAATTTGCTCAATGTGCTCGTCATCCAGCGAGTAATAAACGGTCTTGCCTTCTTTTCGTCGTTTGACAATATGAAGATCCCGCAAATACCTAAGCTGATGGGATACTGCAGACTGCTCCATCCCAATTCGCATGCCCAGATCGTGCACACAAAGCTCCTTATTCAGTAGAAAGTAGATGATTTTGACGCGTGTAGGATCTCCTAGGGCTTTGAAAATCTCTGCAATACCAGTCGCTTGCTCATCGGTCAGCTCACTCTCTCGTTCCGCTTGTGTTATAGCCGTATGCTCACAGCTGCAATCATCCTCGGTTACTTTCCTCGCTTCCAGTACTCCCTTATCCATAGGAAATCCTCCTGTCTTCATCACGTATTTTATACCGGAAGCGCTTGATGGTTGATCGTTGACTTCTCAATTTGTATGGTCGCGTGTGTAATGCCAAACCGCTTCTCAATCACGCTAATTCCTTGCTGCAGAATAGTTTGGCTATCCTGATCATCCTTAATCAGCAAATGACAACTCATGGCTTCAATGCCCGAAGTAATCGTCCACACATGCAAGTCATGTACATCAATGACACCTTCGATTCCTTCTAGGACTTGTTTAACAGAGACCATAGAAATAGAACTTGGTGTTCCTTCCATCAAGATATGAAGGGTTGATTTCAGGACGCCCCAGGCGCCTCTTAAAATAAGTAGAGACACAATGATGCTAATAATTGGATCTGCCGCGTACCAGCCAAACAGCAGCATCACAGCACCGGCAATAATTGCGCCAACAGAACCTAACGCATCACCTAAGATATGCAGATAAGCACTGCGTAAATTCAGATTACCATGTACATCGCCCTTACGCATGAGCGACCAAGCACTTAATAAATTGGCGATTAGTCCTATGCACGCGATGATCATCATGGACCCGCTAGCAACAGCAGTAGGATGGAGGAATCGTTCAATCGCTTCCCATATAATGAGTCCAGCAATGACGAATAGGGTCACCGCATTAAAAAGTGCTGCTAATATTTCAATACGATGAAATCCAAAGGATAAACGAGCTGAGCTAGGCTTCGCTGTAAACCATAGCGCTAGAAGGCTCAATGCTAGCGCACCTGCATCGCTTAGCATGTGACCAGAATCCGATAGCAGTGCCAAACTGTTCGTCCAGAGTCCACCAACCAATTCAAGCACCATGATACCCGCTGTTATTCCTAGCGCGATCAGCAGCCCTTGCTTATTGCCTGAATGCCCATGATGATGGCCTTGGTGATGTCCGTGCCCATGATGGTGATGCCCGTGGTCATGATGATGATGTTGGTGTTGACCGTGATACTCAGCTTCATGGTGAGCGTCGCCCTCATGGTCATGATGCTTAGCTTCTCCGTGGTCATGTCCACATGCGTGTTCCTTTTTCGAATCATGTTGATGCATGGCATTCCCTCCCCAGTTGCACACTACATACTTATAACTACAAATTAATATATGAATGATTACTCATATGTTAATAATAAATAAGCATGCTTGCCAGTGTCAATAGGCTTCTCCAAAAATGAGAAAAACTTGTATCGATGTCCTTCGAGGATGAGCGAAAACTTAACCTCTCTCATGTGGAAAAAGACCGATTCGTCACACCACGCATGGTGAGGATGAATCGGTCTTTTTCATGAGCAACTAGACTCACTTAGGTCCCTGTTGCTGTCTTATTCGCCCCTGCATCAATCACATCAGGGTCTAAGGTAATTGTCGCACTGAATACGGTCGTAGAAATCGAGAAGTCCCCCGTGATTCCTCCGCCAGCACCTGTGTATGATTTGGAGGCACTCGTCGGGGCAATGATACACGTATCTCCGTTAATCAGGTTTCCTTCATTCCTTATAATATTGAATATCCCTACAAAAGAAGGCATTCTGATCAGCACCTTTATCTCTCAATGTGCTACAGTGTATGCCCAAGGCTCCCTCTTTGCGACAGACCTGCGAGAATTAGGAAATATAGTCAAGCAGCTCAGCAAATCGTCCAATTCGGATATGGGCACCCTCTAGTTCACCAGCTTCTCGAAAGCCAGCATAGTCGCATGCCACAACCGTAAGATTATTGCGAAGTCCCGCTTCTACGTCTGACGAACGATCTCCAACCATCCAAGCGGACTGAATACCGTGTTTTTCGAGCAAAATTTGGACTAAATCTACTTTGGATCGCGTTTGGTACTCTCCTGCACTAAATAAGCCTTCGAACAGATGCGCTATCCCCATCTCCGCGATAACTTGTTTGACGTAATCTTCTAACCCATTGCTAGCTACAAATAAACGAACACCTTTGGCATGCAAGGTCTGTAAGGTTTCAGCTACACCCTCATATAATACCCCGCGTCCCTCCTGAAGTCCCTCCACCTGGTATTTGATCAATAGCTTATCGGCCTCCTGATGTACGGCAACAGGCGACTCTGGCATGACACGCATCCATATTTGTTCAAGGAGCATGCCTAACGCCCCGAGAATTCGTTCTTCAGGCGGTGTCTCCCCTTCATATATTCCTTGGGCTCGTAGCTCGTCGAAGGTCGCATGGTAAGCTGGTAATAGTAAGGTTTCCGTCTGAAATAACGTCCCATCCAAATCAAAAAGCATCGCTTCTGGCAGTTGTCCCCGAGTAGTCATGTTCTTACTCCTTTATATGTATAAAATAGATGTAATGATCTATGTTAAGAATGGCAAACATACCCATGTAAGTCAATGTACAATCATGGAAAATGGTTATTGCCGATCTCAAAAATATCAGTTATGATTGAAATGAGAATAATTTGATCCATAAATGAAATTTTCACGCAAAATAAAATAAACTCTTACTAAATAGTAATTGAACTTACTTATCTCTCTAACCACTTACATCTTACATCCATGAAAGCGAGGAATAATGAATATGAATCTTCATATTTTCCAGAATCAACAAGAACTTAACGAAGCAGGTGCAGGTATTATAACCTCGCTGGTTCAAATGCAGCCCAAAGCTGTTCTTGGCTTAGCCACAGGCGGCACACCCGTTGGTATTTATGAAGAGCTCGTGAAAGCCTACGAGAAGGGCCGCGTTAGTTTTAAACAAGTGACAACTTTTAATCTGGATGAGTACGTTGGCTTACCTGAGGATCATTCTGAAAGCTATCATGCTTATATGCAGCAGCATTTATTTGCGCATATTGATCTTCCTGCGGAAGCCGCTCATATCCCGAATGGAAATGCACCTGATTTGGAAGCAGAGTGTGAGCGATTCAATCAACTTTTGGATGATGCGAAGCAAATTGATCTACAAATTCTAGGCCTTGGCCATAATGGTCATATCGGCTTTAATGAGCCTGACGATTCCTTGATTAGTGGTACACACCGTGTTGAATTAAAAGAAGAAACACGTGAAGCCAATGCACGATACTTCGATTCCATTAATGACGTGCCTACACACGCCTTGACGATGGGCGTTGGTACCATTCTGAAAGCCAAAACGATTCTATTAATCGTACGCGGCGCGGATAAAGCCGAAATCGTACATCGTGCTCTAACGGGACCGATTACAACTGAAGTACCTGCCACACTGCTCCAGACTCATCCTCATCTAGTTGTTCTGCTTGATGCTGAGGCAGGGAGGCTGTTCGAATGAGCGAGCTTCTCATCTCAGGTGCCAAGGTCGTCACGGAACAAGGAATTATTGAAAATGGATTAGTTCATGTATTAGATGGTAAATTGGCCTACGTGGGTGAACAATCTGGTTGGCAGAACACAGCTAGTCCAAGTGTGGTTCGCATCGAAGCAGACGGCAAATGGTTGCTGCCTGGCTTCATTGACGTTCATGTGCATGGCGGTCACGGCGCTGATTTCATGGATGCGAATTCGGAAACTTTGGATACGATCACCAAATTTCATGCTTCGCATGGCACAACTGGCATGCTGGCTACGACGATGACAGCTACGCGTGAAGCCATTGATCGTGTGCTCGTTGAGGTGCACAGCTATATGGAGCAGGGCATGCCTTATGCTCAGCTGCTTGGCGTGCACTTGGAAGGTCCTTTCATTTCGCCGAAGTGGGCCGGCGCCCAAGATCCGAAGCTCATGGTTACGCCGCAGCTTGATTGGTTGAAAGATTGGCATGAGCGGTTCCCGCAGCTCATGAAGCAGTTGACGTTGGCCCCCGAGCGCGAGGGAGGCCATGAAATGATCGCGTGGTTGCGCGATCATGGCATCGTTGCCGCATGCGGCCACACGGACGCCTCTTACGCCGACATCCAGTCGGCGGTGACAGTGGGGCTCTCGCATGCGGTGCATACCTTCAACGCGATGAAGCCGCTGCATCATCGCGAGCCAGGTACCGTCGGTGCTGTGCTCACCGACGCACGCATCAGCGGCGAGGTGATCGCCGATGGGATCCATGTGCATCCAGCAGCGATTAAGCTGCTGACGATGGTGAAGCAGCCGCATGGCTTGCTGCTGATCACGGACGCCATGTCCGCCGCCGGGCTCGGCGACGGGCAGTACGACCTAGGCGGCCAAGCCGTGACCGTGCAGGCGGGCGTTGCCCGGCTGACGGAGGGCGGCGCGCTCGCCGGCAGTACGCTGACGATGATCGATGCGCTCCGGTTTATGGTGCGCGAGGTCGGTGTCAGCATCGCAGACGTGAGCCGCTATGCGAGCGGCAATCCAGCGAGGCTGCTCGGCCTCGAAGCGACGCACGGCTCGATTGCCGCAGGCAAGCACGCCGACTTGTTGCTGATCAGCTCAGAGCTTGAGCTCGAGCAGGTTTGGGTGCACGGCGTGGCGATGAAAGAAGCTTAATTGTGGTTGTCTACTTAGATAAATGGAATATGAAAAGAGGTCACTCAGTCGTTATTCAACGAGGAGTGACCTCTTTTTATCTCGACAAGATCGGGACGGATTACTCCTTCAGCAACTCATTAGCCCGAAATTGTCGAATTGATCTCATTGTCAGCACCATTTAATCATATTTAGTCTGAAATTTCCTAACTACATCAACCCAAAGAACCCTGCTTTAAGAAAAATGGGTATATAGTTCTGTAATTTTGGACTATTTGTCCTTTCCTATACGTAATCCTCGGTTTAGTTCGGAGAAATCGGACTAACGCAGTAGAAGGCCGCCCCAAAGTAGCGATAACTACTTTGAGGCGGCCCTCTTTCTATGAAATGTGGTACAAGTATCCCCACTCTTAATATATCTTCTTCTCCACACGATCCGCCTTCAAAATCTCGACAGCCTCCCTAAACCGCAAGGAATGCACAATCTCCCTCTCCCGCAGAAACTTCAAACTATCCTGCAAATCCACATCATCCGTCAAATCAATTAACCATTGATAAGTCGCTCTCGCCTTCTCCTCTGCTGCTATATCCTCGTAAAGGTCGGCGATAGGGTCTCCTAAAGTACACTAAGGCGCAATGTTTTTACGCACCAAGACGCTTTTTAATTTCGTTCTTCTGGCTGTTCAAAAGGTTCTTCTGCAAATCAGTAATGCCAGGCGTTTGAAGCATCTCATCCAAATCTGAAATCATTTTATTGTAACCGATTTTTAATGCTTCGGTTCTTAAGAAATCCTGTTCTTGTGTTTGCTCCACTTGTTGTCCTTTAGCCATGTTGTAACCTCCATTACTTTTTCATTTCTTCACGGAACATAATAAACGCATCGTGCCATCTTCCACCATCGATGAATTTCAAAAAATGTTTGATTTCTTGCGGACCCATTTCAAAGCATAACCTCTCGATGATTGCAGCCATTAAAAATGTTTCGTCGACTCCTTCTTCCGTGTATACCTCAGAAAGATTTGGGAAAAGTTTTTTTACATCAATCATTGTTATCACCTCCTATTTATACGCCAGTACCGATACCAACAAGAATCTTTAAAAGCAATGGACTTAACTGAACTAGGATATACCCAATTGCAGCATTCCGCAGCATATCCATTCCCTTATCTCTGGAACCTATCATGATGAATAAACAACCACCAGCTATCATCACCCCGGCTATGGGGTATGCCAACGAAGTGATTAACTGTATCAGCGGATCGAATGCCTTCAATATAAGTGCGGTCGTTCCTGCTCCAATTGTAGCTCCTGCAGGTATGGCAGCAGGTGCAGCGAAAACAGTACCACTCATCAGTAAGCCGGTTGTAACGGGCACGGTAAGCCCTGTAGCGGTCTTTACCCAACGCTCGATACGTTCCTTCGTTATCCGATCTCTAACCCGATCCATGAAAGTCTCGTTGTGCTTACCGGACATAAACTCCGCAATCGTGAATGTGTTTTTCATGTCATCACGTCCTTATTTAATTTCATCCCAAACATGCACAATCGTGTCTAAACCTACACAAGCATCCACCAAATTCTTTCTGCGAGCTTCGGACGTACACACCCAAAAGATGCGTGGAAAGTAACCGTGTTGTTTTTGGAATACTCCTAAGTCTTTCAGCTTCTTATACTTATCAATCTTCTGCACGTTCTTTGTCATGGATTGCGTGTTGTCGATCTCCACCAGGTAGCGTGTTGAATTGCATTGCATGATGGCATCACACACGATTGTAAGCTCACCCACTTTTATCCGCTGCTCTGTCTTGAATGATTCTGGGCGGCGCTTAATATATAGATCGTTCCTCATTAGGTAATGGTCAACTTCGGCTATCTTTTGTCTGACCGTATTTGATCCGATGTATTCACGTCCTGCTTTGTTGAGGTAAAACACATTTTCAACATCTCGGAAACATCCCAGATAATCACTCATACTTTCAATGACTCGCCGTGTGTTACGTTCTCCTCCTAAATGGTGTAACGTTCCGATTTGTGACGTTGTTAGGTAATCCAGCATCTTCAATGACGAGAGAATCATCTCTGTCCGTTCTAGTTGTTTGCTCGGCATCTTGCACTTCCTTTCTAGCTTTGATGATGATGTGCGGTTTAATTGTTTTATCGATAAAGTCATTTTGTATAAAAGGTGTCTGCACAATATGTTTACGGTCTGTTTGGTAGATTCCGCGGCCTTTAATGAAGGGTAAATCCTCCGCGCCGCCTTCATCCAATACAACGCGACTCGCGGTATCTGTTTGTAGTTTGAAACAAAGTTTAGCATCGCAGTTCTGTTTCACCTGTCTCGGCAATGTATCCGCAGTCGGATACTGTGTACATAGCGTTAAAAAAAATCCCAAGCCGCCACCAATACGTGCAATCTCTGCTATAATGTGCTCGCATTCAACCTTTAGTTTCTTAACCGCGTTGTCCGGCTCACCTTGACTCGCCAATTCTGCTGCTTCATCGATAATAATAAAATCACGTTGTTTCATTCGTGCTTCTTTTATATCTTCATAACCCTTTGCCAAAAAATATTTCTGACGCTTTACCATGTCCGTGTGAATCTTTCTAAGTTCCGTCAGACTTTCATTAACGTCTTTTGCTACCTCAACCACCTGCTTCGCATCCTTGAAACGATTAAATGCCAAGCCTCCTTTTAAGTCAATTAGCGTAATCCGTACAGAGTCCGGTTGTGTGTGAATCAAAGTTGTGATTACATTCTTCAAGAAAACAGACTTACCGTACCGAGTAGTACCAGCTACAACTAAATGGGGAATCTTATCAAAATCATGATGTATGACTCCTTCTCTTGATTCCCCCATACATATCTTCCAGCCATCGCATCCGTCTAGTGTGCTTTCATCGAAAGGCACTGACTCCGCTAATGGCTCTTTGTAGATACTGATTTTTAACGTGCCATCGTAATTCAGTAAAATCTCTTTCCTATGCTTCTTACCGTGCATCAACTTCTTGATTTGCTCCAGGATATCCGATCTTATGCGTAATGACTTCAAGTCATCAATGGTTAGATCCAAGATACCGCGCTTATGATTCAATCCATCCTCAATGTACTGCTGCTTCTTTTTGAAGTCTTCAAATGATAAACCCAAAGGAACGCGATAAACGTACTCCATTCCCCAATCGTGTCGTTTACGCCTAAGTAAGTGTATCGTGTGTGTTTTACCTCCCTCTTGCACGGTCAGACCGCAGGTGTTGGCGATGCGTTGAATCTTGCTTGCTTCGCTCGTTCCATTGCCAAACTTTGTATAAGTTAAGAGGCCGCTCATGCATGTCACGCCAACGATTTCTAATATCATTCGCACCACCGCCTTTAAGATTATCATTTGATGATAGTTACCTTTGGTGGGAATATTCCGAAAATCGAAGAAACCGCTATAGTATGCGAATTCCACACTTCCGAACCTTATTCACCGTAAGTTTGTTCCGCCGAATAGTCCATTCTATTGACTATTGCTTGTTCATTATTCCGATTAAATCATAACTTTTATATAATTTTCGTAACTTTTATGTTATACTTAGTGTACAGGCAGGTAAATTATAAAGGAGGTGGAATACTCATGGTAACAAATGTAGTGGAGGAATTGATCGTGTTAAAGTCGCGGATTAAGCTTAAAATTGCAGAGTACGAACTACGAACTGGGAATAAATTCATTAATAAAAATGCAGCTGATAAACTCGATATGCTCCCTCAACATTTCAGTGCATTGGTTAACGGGAAAGTATTAACCACAGTTGAAAAGACTTTTAAGCTTGCAATTTTATTGGACTGTAAGGTGGATGATCTGTATGAGTTTGAAGATTTGCAGCGTTGAAGGGTGCGGTAGTAAACACAAAGGTAAAAGTTATTGTGAGAAGCATTTACTAAGATTTAATAAATATGGAGATCCATTAACAGTTATAAGAGTAAGCAGCCGGGAACATGGAGAGATTTGTTCAGTCGAAGGTTGCGAGGGTAAACATAAAGGTCATGGTTATTGCAATTCGCACTATGGACGTTTCCGTAAACATGGCAATCCTCTTGTAAATGTTCCAATAGCTGTTTTCGTTTACGATGAAATTTGTTCTGTTGGAGGTTGCGAAAGGGAACATGTAGCGAAAGGTTATTGTAGTGGTCATTACCAACGTTTCATGACACATGGAGATCCATTAAAAGGCGGAGCGGAAATTAGCGGAAGAAATTTTGATAATAACGGGAAATGTTCTGTGGAAGGTTGTCGTGGAGCATATAAAAGTAGAGGTTATTGTGCTAAACATTACAAAAGATTAACCGATCATGGCGACGTTTTAAAGAGCTCAAGGAATTATGAGAACAATGGTAAATGTTCTATTGAAAATTGTGACAGTGAGTACCATCAACATGATCTTTGTAAAAAACATTTCCGAGAAAGTAACTTGAGTAGGTTACAAGTTAAAGTGTATGGGCACAAAAGAAGATCACTAAAACGAAATTCAATGGTTAATGATTTTACTGCGAAAGATTGGAGTAAGTCATTAAATCATTTCAATAATGAGTGTGCATATTGCGGATGTACGGATAAACAGATCCACCAAGAACACGTTGTTCCAATATCAAGAGGCGGTTCAAATACAATCACTAACATCATTCCAGCCTGTGAAACGTGTAACACAAGTAAAGGGTCAACACTAATTGAAAAATGGTATCCTAAGAAACCATTCTACTCCAAACAACGAGAAACCAAAATATATAAATGGATGGGATACACGGTTAATCAAGACACTATACAAGCAACTTTATTTTAATTTAGCCCCCCAGATGTTGAGGGGGGCTTTTTGTTTTATAAAAGTCCACGTTCTTTCATGAATGGTTGCAATTGTAGAAGCATCTCACGGGACCATATACGATTTCCATCTGATGTATCTGCACTGTTGAGAAGATTTGCGAGATATAGAATTTGGTTTGCGATCTGAAACGCTACAGCCTTTGCATGTTCCTCACTCTTCGCGTACTCTAATTGGTTTTCAATCGTCAGTACATCAGCAATAATTTTCTTGTAGTCATATCCCGGGCAATCAGTGGGATTAAGTTCCTTATGCGCTTTAATCGCCTGGAAGTTCGGCAGCACACTTTTAACCATGAGAATAGCCGCGCATAGCGCCTTGCTATCTGCATCCGTTAATACATCGGTTTTATAGTACTCGCCTGAGACGCATATATGGACCGTGTAGCCGTTTTGACCAGACACCCCATATGTACGGTCCAGAATGTCATTCGTCTGGTATATGCGGCCGTTACGAATCCATATGTGATAAGGAATACCACCCTCACCAGTTGCATCATACTTGGTGTTGTTAATGTGATCTATTGCCATGTTAGAAGCGAGCTGAAAGTCTGTATACTTGGTTGTGTTGGCCTTCGGGTAAGCGTCATGGTGCAGCGCTATCGTTGTTAGATCATTAACGTTACGTACACCAGCTAAGCGTGCCCATGAGTTTTGAGGATTGATCGGCAGCTTCTCAACGATGTCCTCAATCTGAGGGACACCAAGTTTAGCGATTATCTCCGATGGTAACTGTAGGTTTCTGATCGTCATTAGTTGGTCCTCCTGTTTCAGTCACTTTAGGATGAATAAACATACCTACGAGCGCAATAACGTAACCTATAATGTCCGCTGAGAGATCCACCGCGGCATCCGGTATGTCGATTTTAAATGCAGTTTTAACGAGCATTGCGATTAAAGTTAGTATTGGAATAATCAGCTTTTTGTTGAATTTCATTTCCTTCCACTCCTTACCCCATTGGTTATAATGTTGATTACATTTTTAATTTCTTGTATCTCTTCTGGATCTGAATAGCAGAGCTGCAGCGCGACTTCCTCACCGCAGATTGCTGATACTGCCTTGTAAACTTCCTCATCTACTGCGGTTGATAATGGAACAATCATGGACGTACCTCCAAACAAAAAGACACCCCGAAGGATGTCTATGTGGAATAATTTTACTTCTGCGTGCTAGAATGGAATAATCTAACTATTCCTGTTGTGGAGGTGACGAGTTTGAAGAAATGGATAGCCTCCAAGTGGGGATATTTGATATTTCCGGTTTACGTTATTGTTTTCTGTACTGTGATTTACCTAGCCATAAAGTACGACTTAGGCGAAGATCCTTATGATAAAGATGGAAACCCTAATGTAGAATTCCACCAACAATATAATGGACGTTAGCTACTTTCCTTTTTTGATGTCGTTAACCGATCGGGCACGTTCCCCTTGTTCTTGTTCCAGATAGTCCATATACTCCATTAACTTGCGGAGTTCAGCTTGCTTTGCACGTAAATTAGTTTCTTTGATGTCGTACTTTTTAACCAATGAGCTGATTCCTAACGATGGTTTCAATGAGCTGTTTTCCGCATCTTGTTGCGTAGGTTTACCGAAAGTCTTAGATAATGCACGCGCTGGTTGACCGCCTAACTGTTCAAGCGCATAAGCCAGTTTAACAGGCAATCCACCTAACTCTGTTCCACCCCCAGGTATTGAAGCTCCGTATACATCGTCGGGGATTTGATACTTTTTTTCTTGCCCATCAAAGCGTTTCAGGTCATTGTTAAAGAATAGGTTTCGGTTACTCACAAGCTCGATAGGCAGTTTTAATGCTGTTGTTAACGAATCTAGGCCTAACTTACCCGGGTTAGAAAGTTTGGTTAAGTCACCAACCGGAAGGTTGGCCCCCAACATATTACCCGTTCCGTCTCCGTTGCTTGTAACAGGCATGAATAAGTTTTGCTTCATGTACTCCGGTGTGTCTTGCTCTTCTAGTCCCATTGAATCTTGCAAGTTTGTGCGCAGTTTATCCACTCGGGAATACCTTGCAGGATCCTCAGCGAACTTTCTAAGTTGAAACGGAATGTTATTTCTCGACCATCTGTAGAAAGGCGCTAACCGTGTGAATACTTCTTTCTCCGTTTTAGTGATGCGAGAATAATCAAACTGCGTTTCCCTTACAAGGTCAGCTGCCTTCTCTGGAGTCATGCCTTTCTTCTCAATGGCCCAACGAAACAATGCGAAACGATTGCTTTGATCCACATAGTTACCTAGTTTTTGTGAGTTGTCGAACCCTTTTAACGGGTTAAGTAATCCAAGTGCTTTTTTACCATTGGTTTTACTCATGTCCTTTACAGCGTTTGTGATAGCCTTTTCAGGTTCGTCACCATGCTTTGCAAATTCCATAGCAGATTGAGATGTTGAACTTAATCCATGTCTGCGGAATTGATCATATAATTTTGTTTCCACGTTCTTAGTTAAAGCGTTTTTCACATCATTCATTGCCAATGTTGAATACTTCGCTATATCAACAGGGTCCATACCTGCTAGGTAGTTGTTAAACTTTGCTCCAATGTCATTTCGAAGATGGTACCCAACTGAAAATAATGCGCCGCGCTTCCACCAGCTCATGCCCGTATCGTAAGCTTTTAAGAATGCATTGATACCTTCATCAGTGGTTAAATGCTGGTAACGATCTAAGGCCGCCTTCACGCCTTTAGTGACAACGTAATCCCCGCCAATTGTTTCAACAGCATCTTCCCCAGGTTTCAAGAAAGTGTAATTATTCAAGTTGATCTTCACTGCACCATCAGGGATTTTATCGCCTTCTTTGAATGGTTTAGCAAAGTTCTTGTTACTCAATACATCTTTTCTGAATTTAACTGCATTCGCATAATCAATAGTTTGTTTCTGTTTGATTGCAGTAGCAACAAAAGCATTATCTTCAAAAAACTTTCTTCCTGTTCGTTCGTTTACATCTTCCACGCTGCCTAACAGTTCACGACTTTTTAATACGCCTTTGTCTGGATTGTTCATACCACTTCTAGCGCGGTCTACTTGCTGACCTGTTTTGGTTTTTCTAAATGCTTTTTCTTCTGCGCTGAGAACGTGCGGCATGTATCCTTCTAACTCGCCAAGTGGGATATTGTTACTCACAGCCCATTCCCGTAGTTCGTTATCACTCTTTGATAATGTTGCAGCCGCTTGTGTTACCTTAGGATCTGTAGGGATATCGCGGACCGGACGTTGAAACTCCTTCTGTATCATGACGGGATTCTTCGCGGACTCTTTTAGTTTTTCCGATTCATCAGCAATACTTTTCAACTGTTGATTCCCTTGCGTTTTAAACGTGTTTGCTTCTGTCCTTAATGTATCAAGACCGTTTTTAAGTTCATCTCTACGTTGAAGTAAATAGTTAAATGCGGGGCTTACTGAAACTCTGCTTAATGCTTTTGTTTTCGCTAGTTCATCAATGTTTACAGGCTTGTTTTTCCTCTTTGTTAGTGCCCTTAACGCTTCATTTTCTTTAGAAAAGTACTGCCTTCTAATTTTCCCATCAATCTTTTGCAATTCCTCAGACGTTTGTGTAATCGCCTTTGCATATTCACGGCTTTCTTTGCCGATATTTTTACCCGTGCCTTCTAGCAACTCGCGATTCTTTTGTATGGCATCTAACAAATCTTGTTTGTTTTCAGTCCTCGTCACACCATCAGGGAACTCATACCCTTTAACATCTTCAAACTGTTTTAAATCCTTCTCCCTGACTCGTCCAACATCAGTACCAATCTTAACCCCACCAGACTCTTTAGCGGCCTGTGTAATGTCTCTTAGCGAATTCTCTGACATATACTTAATGTCATTTTCAGTTTGGTTATACAGGGTTTTAAGTGCGTCATCCTCTCCACCTGATAACGTACGATTCCACCCGTGTTGATACTTGAATATATTTCCTAACCCTTCTTTTAGAGCATTAGCTGCGGGTTTTAGAGCTTCGTTTTTCAATGTATTCACACCCGGTATAACGTCTGTAACTTTATCCAAAACTTTAGAACCTAATCCTACGCCTTTACTGATGCCTTTCGCCACTGCTCCAACAGGAATAAGGTTTGTAGGATCCGAAGCAACGTCCCAAGCAAATCCCGCTGCAGCCGCGCCATACTTATTATCAATACCTGCATATTCTTTTGCTAGGTCCGAACCTGTAACCCTTGGCGTTTTACCTTTGAAAGCTTCGATAGTATCCTTTTCAATCTCTGCTCCAGGCTTATTATCCAACTTACCTTTAAACCACGCATTCAAGGCACTGCCAGGACGTCCAATGATTTCAAAGGTATCAAACAATCCATTCTGCCCTTGTGGTAAATTCGTAAGCTTTTCAAACCAATTGCGCTTATCTGGATCCACTTCTCCACCAGCATCTTTAATTCTTAATGCTGCATTATCAATGGATTTCTGTACCTTACCCGTATCGAATGGATCAACGGGTAGTTCTTCTTTTTTCTTTGTGCTGCTCGATGTTGACTTCGAAGAACTAGAAGAGGTTCCCCCATAGTGAGAGAACCCCTGTCCACCTTTTGACTTTGTGCTTGTTCCACCGCTGGAATTATTATTACTGAATGGCATCTAAAACCAATCCCCCTCTAATTCCACCTTTGTCCGTATGCACTAGCAGCCCACGTTTGCAACACTTTCAGCAACTCAGCTGCTTCTTCTGATGTATAGAATCCAGCGGCCAAATCTGTTTTAATGCTTTTTTCAGCATCACTATACGAAAGATCACCACTTTTCAAACCATTGACTAACCCTGACTTTTCATTTTCCATTTTCTTAGCTGATTCCTCAGCGGCTTTCGCAGCAGGTTTACCACCATTTTTCAATGTGTCAAGATTCAACCTTGCTGTTTCTAGCTTGATTTGATCCATCTCATTATCAATTGCAGAACCACCACCGCTGGAACCCCTGTTAGCGAGCGAAGCCGTTTTATACTGTCGGTCAAATTCGTCCGCAGCACGTCTATCCTCATATTCACGCATATTAAGAGGCTTTAATCCTGCTACTTGAGAGTAAGCTAGAGCCGGGTCGTCTTTTGGATCAACCTTGATACCGTATTGTTCGCTTAGCATGTTAGCCAAGTCGATATGATCTTGACGTGTCTGTCTCTCGTCTTGCTGCGTTAAGCGGTTATTGTTGAATGTGTCTTGTTGGGTTAGTCGGTTGTTATTGAAGTCCTGCTGCCCTAGATTATTGTAAGTACCTGCTAAGTTTAGGTACCTATCGTTGTTCTGATCATCCATCACTTGTTGATCGTGGAAGCGCCCATAAGCTTGATTAATCAACTGCGGTAGGATATTTGAGTTCACATCAGCTACCGAACGTTGCTGGATCTGATTCTCTGTGGTTAAGGCTTGCTGTGAGTTCCCTATGCCCCTTGCACCTAGTCTAACCGTAGCATTGTTGCCTGCGGTTTGTGCGCTTCTCTGCGCGGCTCCTAGAGCTGATTGATACGCTTGGTCACTGTTTGGATCGTACGAGAACTGCGCCCGTGGTTTAGCAAGGTTCGTTTTAAACGTATCAAGCGCATCACCCATGTTGTAATTGTTGAAAGCTTGGTTTAATTTATTAGGATCCCCGTATGTGCTGCCGTCAGCCTGTGGCGTAGCACTTGCATAGAATTTGTTCTTAAGCATCACATTGCCGTTGTTGTAGGTGATTTCATCGTCCTTGTAACCTCTACCTTTTAAATAATCACGGATGCCTACATCTGCCATGTTGCGCCCTCCTTTACAAAATAAAAAGCCTAGCGGATGCTAGACTATTTCGACTTTATTTTTATGACGTATTGTTTCATCGACTCGATAGCTTTTGTCAGCTCATCTACAATTTCTTGAGCAACCCTGATGTTCTCCTGGATGCTTGCAATCTGTTGACTATATAATTTCTTTTGAGAAGGATCTGTTTCAGAAGATTCCTTCGCTTGCAATTCTGATTTTTCTTGATTGTATTTAACTATTCGTTGACTAGCTTCTTCGATTTTAGCAGTTAGCTGCGGATACTGCGCTTCTGTGGAATTAATGTTTTCTTGATCTTCCGGAGTTAAAGTTGATTCCATCGACGATTGTACTCCTTTTGCATTCAGTTCAATTCCTAGTTCTGCATCGAATTTAACGTCCATATTCAATGCTTCTCCTATGGATCTCACAGGCAAGTAACTGGTGCCATCTACAACTATAGCCTGTGTATCTAATTGACTGCCTGAGATTTTAACAGGAAACTGTCCCTGTATGGTTTTACCTACCATAACAATATCATCGGCGTATGCCGAACCTGCTGCAGTAACCGAAACGCCTACAATTAATCCCAAAATAAACTTTTTCATAGTAATCCCTCGTATTCATGGTATTTTGATCCCATTATATACCATAATACACTTAATAGAACTAGGAAGTTCTGATTCCTTTTGTAAAAGTAATTGGAATGGTAGCTGCTCCGCCTGATGTAGCAGAAACATAAAACGTCCCGGATAACCCTGATGAACCGTTAATCTGTAGGGAACCCGATGGTTGCAGGTTCAATGCTTCACCATCAAACGTACCTAGTGTTGTCCCGCCACTTCCTGCGCGGTTTAAAAAGGCTTTAGTTGTAGCGGCATCCACAAGGACTAGCGCAGGAACAGAACCGCTGTAATTAGGTAATATGGCAATATACGTATCAGCATCGGAGTAAGCTGCAAGCAGGTTATTTAGAGAGTTAAATTCGATCCTTGGATATCCAACATCAGTCTTTAGTGTAATATTGCCTGATTCTGTTACTGCAAAGTTTGGTGCGCCCGTCTTTAAGTCTCCTGCCCAAAAGCGGATATCATCGGCACCAGTGATTTCTGTGGACATTCCGACCATCTTGTCTTTTGATTGAAGTTCTGTTTTCCCTACGATCCATCCACCGAACTCTCGAGCATTTTCAGAACTCAAAAACCCACTGAGTAGGTATGATAGTTCCTGAACCAATGCACCGACAACCTGCGCTAGTTGCTGTGTGGATGGATTCGGTGGTACTTCTGGTAAATTAGGTAATGTCATATTAACGGCATCTCCTCTTGTTCACGATCCCATTCGTATATTGTTACTGGACCTGCACCTTCAAACTTCACTCTAAGCCAATTACCCATGGCCAAAGCACCAAGATTAACAGGCATACGCACACTTTGCAGCGTACCTGTGATCGTTTGAACTGTAGTCCAGCTGTCTAATATTGGTTCATTGCTCACCGACACTGTAACGTAACTACCTGGTGCAACGTCCACCACCAACCAAGTGCGGTACCATCTAATCCGTTGATTCATCGAACCCGATCCAAACGGCTTAGATACCCATTTAAACGCGATAGGAAGACCTCCATCAGTCGTTCCGCTAGGCTTGATAACTTTACCCGTAGATTCACCTAAGTAAAGGTCATTGCCCATCTTAACGCCACACGTTGGACTCCAATCCTTGTAGACATACCAGATTTTAAACTGTGTATCATACACAATTAACGTATCAGGTGTTGTAGCCATTGCCATTGGAATAGCTGCATACAGATAACGCCCATCAGACGCGAGGAAACATGTGCTAGAGGCTGCTTTGTTCATGTTGTCAATGTAGTACTGCACGACCTCTGAAAAGCTCTTATCGGGCAATGTAGAACCGTAGTATTTATATAACCCAGTATCATCAAGAATGTACATTACGCCTTGAATCGTTACCGCACATTTATTGTTAAGGACTCCGATCTCTCGCGTCACTGTAATTAAGGTATAGTCCGATGGAGCGTACCCCATCAGTTTATGAATGGATGACGGTTTAAACAAGGTCATAGCGGATAGACCAGCCTTAACACCGTTGATCGTCTCCCCGTTTGGAGATTCTACCGTAATGAACCCTGAATCAGCATCATCTCCATTAATCGTAGTCCAATCATCACCAACACGATAAGCTGTGTATTTCAGGTCATTACCGACTGCACACCATAAACGATCTGCAAACTGCTCCACATAGTTACCACCTGCAGGAGCTGTTGCAAGATTGGTAACTGAGACACCGTCATACTTCTTGAACACCACACCATTCGCCATGATCAGGTTTATACCTGCGAATCCACCTTTAAAGTTGGCGAAGCTTGCGTCTGCTGTTGCAAGCCCTGTGCCGCCTGTAACGCCACTCCATGCACCGCCGGAGTACTTATACCATGTACCTCCTGAGATGGCCTGTAGCTCACTGTCTTTCCATGCTCCTAGCCCGTTAACCGCAGCAACAAAACCACTTCCGAGCAATGAAAAACCCAACCTAGTTGTTAGCGCCGGGTACTTGGATGAGGTTAAGTTGGTTGCTTCTGTGGCGAACGAATCGCCAATGCTGAATGAGTCCAGTTTATTTACACCGCGAAACTCACGTTGAATGGTTGGCTTCTTGCTTTTGACGGAAGGCCAATAGTTCATATGATCCCTCCTTATTGGGCAAATAACAATGTACCTGCAAATTGACCGCCAAGCTCAGAGAATGCCCATGTTACCACTTTTGTACCGCCAGACACCTTTACAAACAATTCAATGTAATCATCTGCTACCAATGGAATGATGACAGAACCGTTTAAAAATACTTTAATCGTTCCAGTTACAGTTAATGACGTGTAGTCCAGATAATAGTTCTGCGTGTTATTCTTGCGAATGTACAACTCAGCAAGCGTATGAGCTGAACCTACATTTTCTAGCCCGATTGATCCCGTAAATACATAGTTTCCAGCAGCTTCTTTTGCTACAGTAAATGTAGATTGACCAGCAACAACATTGTTTTTATTGGAAAAGTTAATCCCATCACCGTCGAACACACATTTATAGGCCGTTCCATCACCAGTAATGTTACCTTTAGCTGCATAACTGTTTCTTCCTAGTACAAAGATAGGAACAATTACACCCTTCGGTATACCGTAATCCTTTACTGGTGCAATTGAAGTTGTGTTAACTGGTGTTGCAGCTTTGAAGTAGTTTCGGCCATAGATAATGTTAGTTGCATTAATACCGTGAACCACGCTGTTTGTTCCAGCTGCTTCATCTGTTACTCCGTCAATCTGGATCTTATCGCAGTCTTGAAGATATATACTGTCAAACGTGCTAACAGTCATGTAAATGTCTCTAAGCGTAATATTTGAACACACCCCATGGATGAAAATAATCCTTGAGTTTAGCGCATCTTTACTCGTTAGAATCCCATTGGATAATGAAACCTGTGTCGTTGCTGTCATGTCTATGGACCCACATCTGAATCCATTGACGGAAACCAAATTGCATGACTCATCGAACACCAACAAGCTGTCATTAACTAAATTCGATAGGATCACACTATAACAATTTGAAACGCGGATAGGGTTATTACTCACAACGTTGTTAACTGTTGAGTTTTTCAAACCGATTAACCATACATCAGGTTTGCCTAAGTCTTCGGCATTCTTGTTGCCTGCTGCTGATACGGAGTCAATCGTAAGCTTGTTGTTCCAGCACTTATAAGGCGTGTAGTAATAATCAATCATAAACGGCATATCAGCTTCTGATCCGGTACTTTGTGTATCGGTTGAAACCACGGTATCTACAACCACATTGACATGACTCATCAGTTTAAAGTTTCCGTTATCCGTACTTCCTCTCGATCCACTCGCTACGATATTGCTGAAAAATCCGTTGTAGTTGAAAACGGCATCAACACCAATCGGCTTATTAATTACCTCTACATCAACACCGCTGATAAAAAACTCATACAAGTAACGCAGAGACATAGCGTAACCATCACTGTCTGTAGTAAGTCCAACCGCCAATTTATCCATATGAAAATTAGTTACATAACCAACAAAAAGCGTATTGATCTTACCGCCTGTTAACGAAATATTGCTGATGTAGTTCAGCTTAATAACCCAATAATCCGTGAAGGAGTGAGTGAATTTATTTTCAAATGTGACAGTTGAAGTATCTATAGCAACTACTTTATTCAACTCAAAGTAAGCAGTACTTGAACTGACTCCGCCTGTTCCGTTCCTATTTTCAAACCTTACAATGTCACCTACTGCTAATTGACTTGTGAAGTCTCCTGTGATGGTTGTGTCATCAGATGTGATCGAACCAACCACATAACGAGCACTAGATAACTTTGAAATAACTGGATTGTTATAAGCGAACTTAGTTGGTAAATCAATGACCAATTGAGTGTTACTCGCTGATACAACGGTTGCAAAATCAACGCCTACTTGGTTGATTAAACCATCCTGCACAGTCGTTTCGATAACGACTTTATCACCTATAGACAATGCTGAAAAATTACCGCTGAAAACTGTGGTTCCGACAGGGAATGAAGCCCAAGCACCCGTTAACGATACCGAGTTAGACTTACTGAATCCGCCGCCTTGCATAGTAACCTTACCAGTGATCACAGCAGCGCAATCTAAACTTAATGTTATATTGTCAGAATCGATTAAAACATCCTCTGTATATGTCCCAGGAGGGCAATGAACAGTCCCACCGCCACCAGTTTTGGCAGCATCAATTGTAGCCTGTATAGATTCATAGGAGGCTACATTGTAAACACCTAATGAACTGCCAGAACCTAGTTGCGTAATCTCACCAGCGTACCCAACGAATGACGCGTTATCCCCGATAAAGTGTATCGTCTCAGCGTAAGTGAGTGAAGTTACTTTGTACGCTCCCGGAGGGAAGTAAACCAACGTTGCATTGTTGAACAATGCCGTATCAATGGCATCTTGCACCGCTTGCGTATCATCGTAGATGCCATCACCTTTAGCGCCGAACACCTTTACATTGTACATAACATCTTTCCAATTTCTCTTATTGATACTCGCGTTTAGAATCTGCTGCGCGATTAATTCTGACGAATCACTCATTTCACACCAACCTTCCGTACACGTTCTGAATGTAATAGTCCTGCGTGGCTTGCTTAGACATGTTAAAGGACTTCAACAAGGCGTTGTACTGGGTGAAGAACCCATTAGCCGTATCGAAGTCCTTATAGTTCTCAGCGATGATTTTACAAGCGTAGTAAACCAACATCATATGAAAGTCATAATCGAAATCAGGGATGCTTGAGGTACTTTCCAGAAGTTGTGGTACTTTATATCTTGTGATTACTAAACCGTCCGCAATGTCCGTATCAGGCGTTGGATACAGCCCTAGAACCGTGTCAGAGACGAACCAATAGAAGTATGGAGGACTAGGCGAAACGCCCTTTATATTGGCTTCTGTGTACTCTACGCCGTTCACAGTTACATCAATTACTTTCGTGTTGGAGTAACCAAGGATGTAGAACTCTGCGTCATTCACAATGTCCATCACGTCAATGACTACGGGCTTGTAAATGGTCCTGAATAGTTCCTTTTGGATTTCATCGAGCTTTCGCATCACCGAAGCGTCTGATAGTCCGTGTGGGTACTTCTCTTGGATCTCATCAAGGATTTGTTGAACGTTCATGGGTTGCCTCCTTTCTTTGTTGCGTATAATGGTCCTACTCCGTAATAGCTGACTTGTATGGATCAGGAATATCGGTTAATGTTATTCGTCCAATTTCCAATAGAAACTTATAAAGTCTTAACTTACGTTCGTCCATTAACTATACCCCCAATTGCAAAGATGCGAGATCAGCAACTAATTGTTCCAGCTCTGCGATACGTTGCTCCGAAGTCTTAGGCCGCACTTGATCAGCGGCATAAAGTCCACCGTCAGCGCCCTCTAGAATCTCTAATTCTACAATACCAGCGCC
The DNA here is from genome assembly GCF_964253335.1 of Paenibacillus sp. LjRoot56. NCBI lineage: Bacteria > Bacillati > Bacillota > Bacilli > Caryophanales > Paenibacillaceae > Paenibacillus > Paenibacillus sp. LjRoot56. The sequence goes on along the minus strand of NZ_CAXURV020000001.1, from coordinate 2,356,526 downwards.
TTCAGGCATTGGATTACGCGCAACCATTTCATTTTCTATTTGTTCATACTGATAATCCCATTCCCCAATATTAATAACTTTTCCGTTCAGCACAACACATGACTTCATCATTTCGCAACCCACCCCGTATTCCCTGTTCCTGATTCTTTTATATATAAAGCCTGACTTGCTGATCCATCTTTACGGATATAAATGGACCCTTGATTAGCTGTTACAACTCCTTCTGGGCTACCTGTTCCGTATGTCAGTTGCAAACCATTCAGAAATCTTGTGAACTGTCCGTTTACGTCGATACGAATTTTATCATTCAAGAAGGCTGGCTCTGCCGTTGAACCGTTCACCCAGTTACCAAATGTTGTTACAGTTGACGCTCCGTTACTTATACCTGTTGTTACATTATTGAAACGGTTAAAAGCTATAGTCAAATACAGAGCAGCTCCGTCTGTTATTAATCCGGTGGTTACGGTACTTAAAATTGTTTCGCCGCGATTGTAGGATATGTTGCAGTAGCTTGCTCCCGATTCCAATCGAATGTAACTATAAGAAGCGCCAGTGTCTCTTCTTGGATCAATAATCCGATTATATAGCATGTCGATGTACGTCACATTTGATAAGATATAAATGCCGTGCCGCTGTACCCGCTGGATCAAGTTACCGATCAACCGATTATGTCTCGGGTAGTTCAGGGTTGTTGAATTCTGCGAACGAATTTCTATCCCATATAAACCAGCGTCGAAAATGCGGTTATTTTGCACAATTACATTTTGAACGTCCTGCGCTAAAATGATTCCCGATGAAACTGTATCACGGATTTCATTATCTTCAACTAACCCTGATTCAGCGATATTCGTAATTTGAATACCTTTGTCTCCTGCTGTTTCAATGATGTTTGTTCGTATAGTGAATTCTTTATTTGTGGCCGATACGTCTGCTTCAAGATCAATACCGAGAAGACCAACATTGTGAATGTAGTTTCTTTCAATCGTTAAATTTTCAGAACTAACCGATGTTATCCCGTTTCGACCTGTGTTAGAAATTTCATTTCTGTAGATCGTTACATTTTTAGCAGAGAATGAAGCGGTATCGCCGATATAAATGGAATCAAGGAGCATATCTTTAAACAAACAATCTTGAACAATTGTATTATTTGCCTTTATGCGAATACCAGTTGTTGTTGTTACATTACCATCTGCCTTTTGACCGTCAATTTGTAAGTCGCGAAAAATTACGTTTGTTTCCGTTGGAGATTGTCGGAACATCTCGCTGTTTATATGAGTGCTTTTCTTTCTTATAATCGATGCTGTTTTGCCTGCTCCTGCATAGATTATATTCCCTTTTACGTCAATTCGTTTACTAACCAGGTATGTTCCTTCAGGGAAGTAAACGATACCACCACCTGTACTACTTACAGATGTAATCGCCGCTATAATTGCATTTGAATCATCCGTTACACCATCACCTAAAGCACCAAACTTCATTACATTGATTCCACGTCTATCAAATTCAGCTTGAACTGCTACGTTGTTTACTGGTGAATTTAGCAATGTGGCATCAAGTTGATTAACGCCAACCGCACCAATAGCAATCTTTGCGGTAGTAACAGACAGATCAGACAGTTTAGAAGTCGTAACCGCACCATCTGCAATCATGCTATTTGAAACAGGCACAGCGTCAATGTTCTTTAACTTTGTTGCATCTATTTCATCTCCGCCGCCTAACTCATGCGTTATAGCGTGGGTTTTTTTTTGGTTGAGCTGCTTCATGATCAACTCTGTTGTTTCGTTCATCTTGCACCTCCTACTTTTTAAAGGTAATCGTCCCTGTCATTGATGTTGATACCTTGCCGAATATGTCTGTTACCTTAGCTTTTTGCATGTATTCGCCACTAAGATTGGTTGTATCTGAGCTGTTCAGAACTACCGTGAATGTATCCCCTGATATGGTGATTCCGCTTGACGTTGATTTACTAAGTACCTGCCCACCGTTGATGCTGAGAGTCCAAACGATGGATGCACCATCATAAGAGATGCCACTCAGGTTTTTAACGGCAATGTTCTTAGAGTCACCAGCGTACATTGTGAAGTTTTGGTTTGAAACTGTCATGGTCCACCGTCCAATGTTACAGAGTTGAGCGTTAACGCATATAAATTCACTGTTAGTTCTTCCGATGCGGATAGTGCGACGGTTGTTTCTTCATTGGCATAAAGCGTGATACTGCTGATAATTGGAGCGCCTTCTATGGCTGTTGCATTTACATAGCCTACGCCAACCAATGAAGCACTTCTTGAACGCTGCCCGTGTTTTTACGACAACATCCATGACAATTTCTGTTGTAGCCATAGATGGAGTGGAAATCTTGTCACTCGTTCCATTCATTGAAAGGTAGTAAGCCATAACGTTCACCCCCTAATCGAGAGTCACCGTAAATGAACCCGTTGTAATCTTGAATGTGTCTCCACTTGCTACCGTCTTACTTGCTGTTAAAGCTCCCCAGAATAGCAGGTTTCCTGATGTTGAAGCGTCGAAAACGCCCACATAGTTAATCGTCCCCCATGATGCAGAAGCCGTTGGGAATGTAACGTCACCTGTATTAGCCGTTGTTCCTGTTGTTGATGCACTGCATGTAACCGCTGTACGTGCGTAGGAACCGCCTGAGACCTCTGTTGTTGGTTGATCTGCAACAATACCTGCTGCATCCGTGAACAGCCCTAGATAGATTGCTGAGGGCTGTGACACTGCTGATCCACCACGTAAGAAATGGTTTAAGATCGCGTTCTCCAAGTAATTCGATATTGCATATCCCGTTGCCATGGTTAATCCTCCTTTATACAAAAAAAATAGGAGAAGCACTAAGCCTCTCCTATCGTCTCGTTTACTCGTCTGTTTTCGGTTTTCTTGTACGTTTAGTTGGTTCTTCTACTGCTTGAAATCCACCAACCTCGAACGCTGCGGCCTGAACATCGTCCCTTGCTTCAAGCTCCACACCGTCCGCATTGCGGTACAGTTGCGGAAACTCCATATATTACACCTCTAACCATGCGTACATTGCTTTTTTCTTAGCATCAAGTACGAATGCGTCATAGATGATACGACCTTCGATCAAGTTGCCGTTGATCCCTGGAGGATTGTCATGGACTTTGTAATCCTGCAATTTCTTAGGAGCTACCAATGCGCTCTTATGTGTGATAACAAATGGAGTTTTTACTGGGAAGTAAGTGGAAGGTGCTTTTACAATTGGCACTCCGTCTACTTCGCCTACTTGACCATTGATTTTCATATCTTGTGCAATTTCATTTGCACTCAAGAACGTTGGATCTAGTTTCAAGAAGTTGTAGAAAGTTGGAGTTACGAACGCTACACGGCCACCCATTGGGACCTTATTCTCATCCAGGTAAGCGTTAGCTGTTAGGAAGGAAGAATAAGCGTTAGAAGCTGTGATGTTTGTTGCTGTTGGACGGCCGGAGTTAGCTGCTGCCGCTGTTACCAATGCAGCGATACGGTAGATATCAATTTCAGGAATGATTACTTCATTTGTTTGACGGCTTAGAGCTTTACCAGCATCACGAACGTTCATGGAATCAAGTTTGTTACCTTTATCAATCGCGAACGTGAAGGCACGATCACGTGTTAGTGTGTATGTTGCTACAGTGTCATCAAGTTCAGCTGCTGTACCATAACGAGCAAGACCGGAACGAGTGTAAGCACCCATTGCTACTGTTGGAATGGAATAAATTTTAACCGTTGTAACGCCGTCCCAATCGTAATCTTGGTTTGTTGCTGCTTCTGTTAAGGATTTAAGTGAGAAGCGCTCATCTACTTTAGGACTAAATTTGGTTGCTAAGTTAACTGCCATGGTTTATGGCCTCCCTTTATTCTGAGTTCCAACCGGACATAAAGTCATCATCTGCCACTTTTGCATTGTTACCGTGTGACGTGACGCTACCGACTGGTGATTTCTTTTGGTTTGTTTCGTTCTGCTTGCTAACTTTTAAACTGTTGCGAAGCTGTTTACTGTGGTAATCCATGTACGCATATTTCAGCGGTACGCCATTGTTTGCAGCATCAATAACCTCTTGAGGCAATGTGTCGGTTTTAGGATCAAACCTACGGTCATTGGCACTCTCGAAGTATTGAAAGAACTCGTTGTAATCCTTTTGATACTTTTCTTCTTCTTGCTTGGCTTGCTTTTCTTTCTGTCTTTCCTCACGATCTCGTCTGCTCTCAATCAGTTCCTGAATTACTTCGGGAGGGAGATCCTTGTCTTTATACTTGTCCATCATTTCTTTTTCAGCTATTGCTTGCTTATACTCAGCTTCATTGGTGATCGGCTTATCGTTCCAGGTGTAACCCTGATCTCTGATGTACTCATCACGTGCTTCTTGCTTCGCTCGTGCAATCGCTCTATCTTGGTTCATACCGATCTGTGCAAGACGAATAGCTTCTTCCTCAGGCACTTCTCGCTCTTCCCTGTCCACCTTCAACCGTAACATGCGTTGCTGTGGTGTCTCAGGTTCCTTCGTCTCTTCTACAGGCGGCTCATCCTCACTGGTAGGTTCGGTTACGTCCTCTTGTTCAAAGTCGGAAGGTTCATGCGTAATCTCATCTGATGTATCCTCAGCGGGTAGGCTGTCAAATCCATCGTCAAAGGAACCGTCCTCGTCTCCTGCAAATAGTTGCAAGTTGAGAGGCAGCATATAAGGTTTATTCATAGTAACTCCTTCATCACGGGTAGGTGATGGACAGTTTAATGACTTGACGGTCAGAATGGTTTAATTAGTTCCGTGCGATAGCGGCATTAGCCCAAAACATGGTCGTTTCAAGGTTTGTCATAGCAACTGATTGTTCGCGACTTCTGGGGCATAACTCATCAATCAAGTACGCCAGTTCCTTTGCCTTTGCTCGGATAGCTTCGTACTTTTCGGTTTGACCTTCTTTTGGTCCGTGGTACATGAAATTGTTCTCGATTCCTGGATTCATATTTTCCTCCTAGTGTTATGCGCTTGATTTAGCGTGGGCTTTAATGAGTTCCTTTTGTATATCCGCTTCGTGCTTCATAACCTGTTCTTGCATCTTCTGACCAGCCTGTTGCTGCGCCATACCTGCTTGCTGCGCTTGTTGATCAGCCATTTGCTGTTGCTGTTGTTGCATCTGCTGTTCTTGCATTTGTTGTTGCTGTGCCATTCGATCTTGTATCTCTTTGATCAGTTCATCTTTCTTGGTGATCATGTTATCTGGCACACGTTCAAGGTACTGCAGAATGTCTAAGTGACCATTAGCGAGCAAGTTATCAAGCGTCTGACCTGCAGCAATCTCAGACCAGTAGGAGCTCTCTCCAACCTCAGCCTTAACGTCTAACCATGTATGTTTAAGTGATGAGAAGTCGAAGTCTGTTACATTCCCATCATCAAGAAGCACGGGACGTTGCCCGTAATAAGTACCCATCATGTCAAAGATGATTTGACCAATGTCCTCGATCCACTCGTATAAGTTTGATTTAGGATTCTCTAATGGAACGGCAGTTGCTTTCTGTACCGCGATAATTGCTGACGTATTCTTCGGATCAATTTGCCCCAATGCTGCATCACTGGCACCTAACATCTCCTTCGTATACTGCATGGCTTGCTCAATCGTGGACATGATTTGACTGCTCATGTTGCCTGGTTCAAGGTATCCGGCAATGTTCTTTAAGTTGGTGTTCAAATCAACACCAGTGACAGGAATAGCAGAACCGATTGCGTTGTCCCATAGCTGAATTGCATCTTGGTTGTAAACAGCTTTAGGAAACGCAGTCATCATCAAGTGATACATAACCATGGCAAACATTCTGTTAATAAAGATTTGATTCGGTAGAATTCCTGTAGCAATCGCTCGACCATGGTAGCTGTTCTTTGTGCGTTCCCAGTTCATCCAAGACACAGGATAGCCACTCATGCCCGTATCAATATCTTGGTAGATATAAGCCTTTTCCGTCGATTTAGAAGCCGTTACAGTGGTATATTCCTCGTCTGATTCGATGCCATTCTGATCTCTAACCTTGCGAGTCTTTTTCACCTTGCGGTAAACAATGATGTACTCCGCTTTGCCTGACTCATCACCTTCAACCTCGATCAGTCCATCACGGCCAGACTGCCATTGGTATGACGCATCTTCCTTAATCTCATCTGGATCTTGCTTATACTGTTTAGCTTCTTCTTGGAGATTTTTAACCATGTCACGGCCACTAACGATGATGTAAGGCTGATGTTCAACACGAACGTTGTTGGCATTACCGAAGAATACATTCGTACCATCGACCAGTTCCATACAGATCTCACCCTTGATATCAGGTCTAAGACTGCCATACGGCTTCTTACTCATGTCAAAATAAAAATGCGCTGCTGCATCCCCTGTAATAGCGGCATCAAACAACGCATCCTTGATTCGAAACTCCATCTTAAACTTCTCGAACAGCAGGTCAGTTTGCTTCTTTGCAATGACAGCACCAATCGCTTCTGCTTGCCTGTTTGGATCGGGGTTATCCTTTGAGAACATTGGCACACTATAATTAATCGTTGCTTTCGTTGTGGTTAGTGAAGCGACGAAGAACGTGATTACCCGTTTAATGATGTTAAATACAGGCTTAGGCATATCGCTATCAGGAAGATTACGCCACTGATTGCCAGCGAAAAAATCCAAATTTGCATTAACTGTTTCATAATAGTTTGGCTCCAACCTATTGTTATAGTTCACACCGTTCTCGTATAACGACCAATCCTTGGTTTTGTCTGCCACTATGTCACCTTCTTTAATGAGTCAAGTACGATCTTCACTATATTAAGTTGTGGCTTAGGCATTCCGACGGGCAGTTTGTAGTTAATCATATTTTCTAGGTCCTTCGCTGTCATCCATTCCACTACTCACTCACCCTCTTCCCCTTCAACGCTGTATGCACGTCATAGCTCATTAACTGCTCGAACCCTTGACGTACTCTCTCCGCCTTCTTCTGTCCTTCTTCATCTACCTGTGTGACTACTGGACGTTTACTCTTCTGCCCTAGCTTGTAGCAACAATAAGCAACGCCGAAAAAGGATGCTGCGAACAGCACCCCTGATAGGAAATCCATATTTAGTTCACCTCGTTCTTTCTTGATTCAGCGGCATGAGAGACGAATGGTGCTCATCTTCCAACTCAAGCATGATATCTCCAGCATTCATTGTATCCTTAACGTTATCGTTATCAGCGGTATCACTCATACTTATCTCACCTCACCATTTCGTAAATGCTGATACATTCCTATTACCCGTCATAGCCTTAATCGCCTTCTGATGCTTCTCATGCGGTGTTGGATTATCAGGATCTTTATCCACCGTTGTAACACTAGGCCGTGTACGCATCGAGCAGAAGTAACGGAGTGCATCCGGAGCGTGTGTTAGTTCATGCGGTTCAGTCGCTACATCGTTAGGATCCTTCTCGTCATGCTGCAGTTGTGGTAATGTCCTGATCAGGTTCACACAGTTCTTGAATATCTTTAACCGTGCTGTTGTGATTTCCTCACCTGTCTGCTCATCCCTGGACTTATACGGTTTCAGCCATTCTTTAAGGTTATACCATCCCTGTACACGATCATTATTAGCTTTTATTAGCGTAACTCCATTGTCTCTGAACAACTCCGTCGCACTCTTACCCGTCTCTTGCCTTCGATTCCATAAGTCAGGCGGCGCGTAGCTGAACTTTATATCTTCATTGGTCATTTCTTTAATGCGCTTAGCTGCATCGGAAATGATCAGGTTACTCTCATATAGTTCTTTGTATATAAAAGCGTTACCATGGGTATCAATTGCAGCCCAATAATTAGCCAACATATCCAAACCATAGTCCATAAATCTAAATCTTTGCCAGTGCGTGGGGATGACAAAAGGTTCACACACATGCACATCACGTCTAAACTCTTCAAAGTATGTTCCCCCAGGTATACCGTAATCACCCAGACCTACAACCTTGTAACGTTCTGGATGTGAAAACTCTAACTGTTCGATTAGTTTCCTATCTGCATCATCTAACCATTCATTACACTTGTATGTGGTTGTGAATGTATCTGCATCCGGATCCTGTTTATCCCAGAACCTACTCTTGGTCCAATGTGACTGTACCCACGGGTTATAGCTCAGTGTGACCTGTTTCCAAAGTCCCTCAGGCATATCACCACGAATAGACTCATCGAACGTTCTAAACTCTTCTTCATCCTCGATCTCAAACGCTTCTTCCACCCATGCCCAACACAACACACCAACATCAACCGTGATGGAAGTAATCTTGAGTGGATCATCAAAGCCCCTGAATAATATCTTCTGTCCTGTATCGAGTATGCGAGCTTCTAACGGTGATTCCGTGAACTTCCACAGATGATATACACCTAACTGCTTAGCAGCCCATTTAAGAACCGCATACGTTGAATCCTTGTTGGTGTTAAATGTATTCCTTACCACGACTGTATTAGCCAGTGGATGCTTATGCATGTTATAGATGTACCATAGCGCTGCTGTCCTTGACTTCTTAGAAGCACGACCGCCTTTAATAACTCGATAACGCTTCTTACAGTTCCAGAAGGACGCGTAACCCTTACCAACCACATCAGGCAGATGTACTTCAATCTTCGAGCTTTGACTCTCCACTGAACATCACCATTTTCCCACTGTGTTCTATGTCTTGCTTATCACGCCAATCTTTAGGTTTACGATTCTTTAACCAGAAGATGAGCGCTGTTGTATTCGGTTGTGCAAACTTGGTTGATTTCTCGAAACCATCAGCAGTTTCTTTTGTTTCCTCATAGTTATATCCTAGCGCTGCTTTGAGTAAAGCATTCTCAACCATGGTGTCAATTACTTCTTTACCGTTTTTTAAGGCATCTACCAACTCTTTATACTCAAGCTTATAGTTTGAGAAAGCAGCGATTGAAACACCTAGGTTTTCACACATCTGCTCTTCCGTTAATCCATTCCTTGCCCATGCTTCTATGAGCAAGAGTTTAGGTTCAACATGTGAAAAATACTTGCTTGGCCGCCCTCCTGCCATAGTCTCACCTCAATCGTTTTAGATTATATTGTTTCACTTCATGCCGATCTAACATCCGCTGATGCTCACTGCTGAATGTCTCTCTCAGCTTCGGTAGCTTCGTATCCACGTTTATGTATATCATGCGCATATCTTCGTTGGTAGATGGTTTGCGTATCCAATCACTTGGTTCAAACATCGTATCAACTCCTAGAGCTATGCATGGCCTTTAGTTCTACCAGCTTTGTATTAATCGTATCACTCAATTTATCTATCGTTTCGTTGTACCGCTGCTCTCTTGCGTTATTGGCGTTCATCACATATACCAGGAGCATAATAAACAATGCCGCAAATATCCCGTTCTTGATTAGCTTATCCCATTCAATTTGTGGAATCATCATCATCTCCTAATACATCATAGTAAACGTATAACCAAAACTTCATCCAGATAACAAAAAGAAGTGCGAAACCGCATGTAAGATCTAATAGATCCCTCATATGGCTTGCACTTCCCTTGGTCAATCCGCAGTTGAATTTGTGTTGCCTTACCGAAACTTTAATACAGAACGCCCTATAACCTTATCCTCTCGCGAAGGATATCCTGATCATGGCGAATGATCTACGTAATTACATTATATCACACTAAAACTGCCATATTTCCTTGATTTTTGCTCATTTTTCCTTGTTTCTTTGTCGGAATCAAACGATTCATGAATACATGACCACCATTCAAGCATTGTACAATCCCTTGAAGTGCTGTGGTGTGAACGTGGTAATAGTGAGATAAACTGATGTTCATCATGCCGTGCGCCTGTATCGGTTCTCTGCCTTCGAAGTATGCCAACTTTATAAGTTGTTGTTGCTTCTCATTAAGTGTCGCTAGTGCGCTCTCAATTAGTCTGATGACGTACTCATGCTCTTCTGCATCCCATTGCATGAATCGAGCGTTGTCGTCTAGTTCCACATTAAGTAATGCGAAACGCTCCGTCTGACTGACGGGTCGTCCACCACGACCTTTAATGTCATCATTGTAAGCTGGCGTACAGGATGGGTATTGACGTTTCAATTGCTCACGTCTGATACTCTCTTTGATGTTGGCTAATCCAACTTGTAATTTGTGGTAGCTGTACAGGAGCTTCTTAATATCTATCGACATGTGATCCTCCTTACTTTCGCCATCCCCATTTTTTAGCGAGCGTGTCGAACGTTTCGTTATATTTGATCATACAATACGCGCTTATCATGGTCATTGCTATTGATGTCATCAGCCTACCCATTGAAACGTCACTACTCATAAGCATGGTCATTAATATACTTGCAATCGATCCAACGACTAAACATATAGTTGATAATTCAAGGTAAAACTTTATTTTTGCGAAGTCCATGTTATCCCCCTAAGGAGGGAGCATTACGCTCCCTTACTCACCAATCCATGTTCTGTTGCAAACCACGCTAGTCTTTGTTCGAGATAATCCGCTGTAATCGCTTCTGTGCCAGTTTCAGGTTGTCCGGTAGCCACTGGAGCTGGTTCGGAATGTACTTCGGCTTCACTGGGTATCACTTGATCATCTGCAGGAACACTTTCAACTGGTCCTGTGACCAATTGATAACCTGAATCGCTGGCTTGATCAATCGGCTGAAAGGGTGCAACCTCAGGCGCATATAGTGGCGCAACCACTTCACCATCTTTGATAACTTTCCCACGGAATGGTGCTGCATTCTCAAGTGCGATATCGAGCGCTGATTTAACCTTGGCATTCTTGCTCTGTTCAACCAGTGTTGCTAAACGATCATTACCAGCAATATGTAACACGTTAACAGCTTCTTTTGCTTTCTCTGCTAATTGAATTTCAAGTTCTTCAACTTTCGCTAATGCTACATTACGTTCTCTTGCCGTAACTTCAAGTTCGAGATTAACTTTTTGAATGTGATCTCTCAAATCACCATTTTCTCGAGTCAATTCTTTGTTTGCCGCTGAACCGTGTTCGATAACGCCTGATAAACTAGTATTTTCAAACTGCAACTCATCATTCTGACGCTTCAATTGCAACTCACGATCCGCCGCAGCCCTTAGTTCATCACGATGCGCTGATACCAATTCGTTATGCTCACCGTTATGTTCCGCATACGCCTGGCGCTGTAAATCCTTGATAAGCTCAATCACAATATCGTTAGCGTTCGGATCACCAAACAACTCATTAAAATCATAAGGCAGAATAATAGCTGCAACCTTAGTTTCCTGCACTTGAACTCGTTCTTCTAACGCTTGTTGTGCAAGCAATTCGTTCTGCATAGTCGTTAATCTGGAAATCTCCGCTAGATCACCACGGTTATTCACATCAAGCTGGGATAATTTTTCTGCAATTCCATCCAATTGTTCCTGCAAAGTCATGGTAAATCCTCCTTAGTTCGAATGTTCGAAAACGATCGTATTATTACTTATAAGTATACCATATTTCATCAAAAACCACTATAAATTAACCTTATTTACGCAAATATTAATATCAGATACTCAATTACTTTAGTTATCTTCATTATACTTTAGATTCTTCTGTTTCTCTCGATAAATATCCGATCTAAGGTTGCTGTTCTTATCTCGTTCTTCTTCCAACTTTTTCTTTAAAGCTTCCTTGTCATTACCATCAAACGTAATTATTACTACCGCCGTCATCACGATTAGTGTTATTGCGACCATCATCCATTGCCATGTCATAGTTTCAATCTCCCATCCATCTCTTCTTCTCCGCTACCTTCTTTTTATAATGCTCCGTAGGCGCTCTGTACGCCTCTCTCAGCTCTTTTACTGTCGGTTCCTTATAACCGCGTGGAACTGACTCTGAAATGCCCACTATAACCCCTGTAGGACTTCTCAAGACGAATAGAGTTTGTTTATGCCATGTGCTCATGTAGTCACCTTCCATACGTAACCGATTATCAACCCTACAAGTACCATGAATAGGAACACGTTCACTAATCCCCTGATCGCCCCTAGTCCGTCATCATCCTCTTCATTGAACACGGCTTTTCCACCCTTCAATCCAAAATGGAAACCACGGATCCTCTTCTCCTTCAACATATACCTCGACGTGAGATCCTGATTTTGAAATGCTAACAACTTTATTTTCACATATGATTTTTCCTTGGTGAACGTAGCCTACATAATCACCGATTCGCACTTTGTTCCCTTTCCGATCCGTGAACGACTTAACTTCGATCATCCGCTATACCTCCACTAAGTGAATGTTTATATGCTTCGGCTTGCTTATACCACCCTTAACCACGCGAAGCTCTACAACTTCTTCCGTGCTGTCATCCGGGAGGATGCCCAACTTAACTAAAGCATCCCCAATGAACTTAAATGCGAAAGCATAGTTGTCCAGATCCCTTCGGCGCTTATCTGGAAAGTAAAACTCTAGCGTTATAGATACTCGTTTAACTGGTTGGATCCCATAAATCCAACATGAATCCCTTACAATGCTTTCCCATTGCTCTTTTAGCTTCGCCCGTTGCATATAATGCATCCTGTTTAATTCGTTTAGATTCGGGGGGAACTCATGGACAGTGAATGTTTGGATGTCGCTTTCTCCTTTCGCTTTCGATTAGGGTACGGATACGGCTTGATGACATTGACTGTCTTACTTTTCTTGCGTATCCTCACTGGTTTCAATGGTTCCGGTATTTCAATTATTTTCACTTGCTCAATAGCGCGAACACACAACCGATTTAACTCCTCACCTAACATTCCAAGCTGCTGAAATATCGGACAATCATGGCAGGTCGTTGGATTGGATCTTGCTCTCTTCGTACACACATGGCAGTTAGCTATCTCTAGCTTGCTAATTCTAGATATCAGATCGAACCTGAGTTCACGTCTTTGACTCCGATCGTTCATGAGAATCACCTCACTGTGATTACTTCAAAATGAATACCTGTGAACACATGCTTTGTTTGCTCGATGTACAACATGGCAACTTCTCTATGCATTGGCCGGCCAAACGGTTTACCATAACTAGTCAATCTCACCTTCATATCACTCATACTCCTTTAGGTACTCCAATATTGTTAACACTCTCGGCAACGTGATTTTGTATCGTTCGCTGTACCAGGTTGCAAACTCCGTATCTGATAACTCAGGGAATACTGGTCTTACTTGCCTGATCGACTTCACTACACCGTCATACAATTGCAGTTGTTGCATGTCCTCACCTACCAGATCCTAGAATTGGTTTTCTTCTCTACCCGTGGTGCCGGTAATGCGCGATACTTCTCCAACTCTTCCTCCGATAAAAAATAAGTTGTAACGGGACTATTGGCATCCCCTTTGACATTTTGAGTGCCGATAATAGCAGATGTAAGCATTTGTTTCCCGATTGAATTTGCCATTTTACCCACGCCTTAACCCCCTATTTTTCGTCTACGACCTTCCATGCCTTGTTGTTAACAATCTGCATTATATGATTAGGTGCTACTCCATATTTCTTTCCCAGAGCGAATGACGAATTATCGCAACTGAACCATTTATATGAATCCCGTATTTCTTTAACTTTTTCCCAATCTAATTTTGCCTTAAAGTGATTCTCACCACTAGGTTTATTGCCTCTGTTTTTTGCGTACATGTCTTTAATGTTGTCTTTTTGCGTTCCTAAAAATAAATGTTCTGGATTTACGCAATTACGAACATCACATCTATGACATACAAAGAGACCATCGGTAATTGGGCCGTTAAAAAATGACCATGCATATCTGTGTGCTTTTAGTTTTTTACCATCGTGGAAATATGAACCGTATCCGGTTGTATAAAAACCTCCTGTCCATAACCAACAATCACCAGTTGAATCAACTCTTTTCCTAAATCTTTCAGGTAACTTTTCTAGCATTTTATTGCCTCACCCTTTCGCTCTACTTGGTCTTGTCTTGCTTCTCCACACATTTTTCTTATGTGACTCTATGTAGTCCTTCGGATCTGTACGGCGGTTGTACTGCATTAGCCTAGCTGCGTCATAACGTGTCTGCAGGTCAATGTCCGGGTTCATGGCGATTGCGAAAAGTTCTTCCATCTCAGAACACCTCCGAGATTCTTTGATACTTCTTCGTAAAATTGATGTATATAGGCTTGCTGTTATCGTTTCGGCGTACTTTAAACTTCACGATTCTGTAATTAGCGTATTGCTTCTGCTTCTCATTCATTTTGTCGTTGTCATCTTCTAAGATGGGTTCGAAGAACAGCACACCGTCACAAGCATTCTTCATCTTCTTAGCACCTTCAATCTGTCCCTCATCGTTAAGCTGCGATAATGCAATTATAGGAACGTCTAGCTCGACCGCTAAGGTCTTTATATCCTCTGACAGCCTGTACATCTTCTGCCACTCCTGCAAGCCCTGTACGTTCCCCTCAAGCTCCATACGCCCTAGGTAGTCGATTAGGATATAGTCTGGCTTCTTGCCTGCGTTCATTAGCTTTTTATAACCTCTGCGAATGGAGTTGATTGTCATAACGGGAATCCTGGATAGAACAAGATTCTTTTTTCCGATCAGATCATACTGGGCTGAAATCTTGTCTAGCGCTTCGACCATATCCATAGAAAATTGAGAAGTCATTACTTCCGTTGTTGGAATCCCAGACCTCATGGAAACTATCCGCATAGATAGTTCCTCATCCCTCATCTCAGCGTTTGCATAGTACCCAATGTAATCCTGCGTTACTGACAAATCGTTTGTTATATTCAATGCTAGGGCTGTCTTACCATGACCTGATTGAGCACATAAGAGAATCAAGTCTCCACCTAGCAATCTGTAGAACGTGTCATTTAACTCAGGGAAAGCTTTCAACTGGATACCCTTTGCAATCTCTGGATTTATTGCTCGATCTACAATCGCTTGGAAATGGTCGCTTGCATACTCACTAGGCATGATGGTTAGTTTGGAATCTGTGTCCTGGTAATCGATGCTTACACCATTGCGAAGCAGCGTTGTTAAATCCTCTAGCTTGCAGTCGGTTGTAATCAGCTTGTTGAGCTCCCGGATATGTGCAAGCCCCAACTTTTTCACATGTGCTACTTTTAATTTGTTGATGAAGTATGGGAGATCATCCTTTTCAAATCGCATGTACTGACAATCGTTTATGTAATCGCTGTTGAATCGTTTAGCCAATAGCATGGTGTTAAACGTGACAGCACCTTTCATCTCGTACATCTTGCGAACTGTCTCTTGAGCATTTGGCGACTGAAAGAGATAGAAAGGGACTTGATCCGTTACTTCCTCCATAAGCCCGTTCATCATTGCTTTGATGATTGTTTTTTCAGCTACAATGTCCACGGTAAAGGTTCAACCTCCTTTTCTTTTTTTGCTGTTGGAGGAATACTTGTCCGACTTTCGGATATAATAAGAGTAGGAGTTAAAGACCAGTCATCTTTCCAACGTTCTTGGTTAAGGAAAACTTGCGCAGCACAGATGTTGTAACCCTTATGTGTTTGGTAATTAACGTAGTCGTTTACACCTTTCAACATCTGGTCCATGTTGATCTTCTTATCTCTCCATAACAGAATCCATTTTGCTAATGACATTTTTTTATTGCTTCCTTTGGTCGGGTAGGCACTCCAAAATGTTTCAAAAGCAATTGCGGATTCATCCTTAACGACAATATGTTTAAGATCTTTTTCTATATCTAATTCTAGTTCTATATCTGTTGCGTTATCTTGCGTTACTTCGAGCGTTACTGTAACGTTACTTTGCGTTACTTTTGCGTTACTTTCGAGTAATTCGAGCTTCTTTTTCTCTCTGTGAGCAGATGCCCTCAACCGTGTTTGCTCCTTGATTTTTTCCATCTTATCTACGCTTTGATGCTTTTCCCAGTTGGTAACGAATATATAACCGTTGTCGTCAATGTCGATCATTCCAAACTCTGAGAATGTACGCATTGCTAACTCAACAAGCTGCTGTTGTTTACCGAAAAGTGTCGCAAGCATAGCAGGTGTATACGGTATGTTCTTTTTTAAATAGATGTAACCACCATCACTCGTTTTTCCCGCCTGGGATAGCACCTTAAACCACATAACAAGAAGTGAATCGCCCTCCGGCATGGATTGAAGTATCTTAATTTTGTCATCTGCGAAAATATCCGTTAACACCTTGAACCACGTTACACCAGCCATATAATCACCTACTCAACTCGCTAGTTTTTAATTGTTTTAATTATTCCCATTCTCCGCAGCTTGTTATTTACTGACTTTTCTGTTTTTCCGATCTTCTCGCCAATTTCCCGGTATGACATATCAGTACCTTTGAACAATGATGTAAGCTTCGATTCCTCTTCGAACGTCCAGCGTGGTCTCTTCTTTTCATCATCAACCGCATTAAACTCCCCTAGATCAAGATCACCTTCAAGCATGTCCAATATCTTTAAAGCGCCTTTCCACCTTGCTATGTCTAAAGGTAGATTACCTTCATACGGTCCTGAGTAGACGTACCGCTTATCCTCGATCCAGGTTAACAACTTTTGATTGTCTGCCATGTTCTAGACCTCCTAAAGATCCGTCAGATAATTTCGTTTAATCTTGCGAATTCACCGTGATATTTAATTGCTGCTTCGTTGTAAGCTCGCGCTGCTTCTTCCTTTGTTTTGAAACATCCTAAATGTATTGATTTTCCATCCATTCGAATCAATGCTCTCCACGATGAATTGCGGCTTGATTTGTTTAAGAAAACACCTTTATATCCAGAAGATCCGCCTCTTCCACACGAGTTCCGTAGGTTCTCTCCTTGTGTGCAAAAACGTAGGTTTGATCGTCTATTATCTAAAGGATTTCCGTTCTTGTGGTCAATTACATGCCCTTTTTTAGCGTTCATGATTTCGCGGTGTATGAGGATCTTCCACTGTTCGCCTTTGCTTCTATCACCAAGCCTATATCCGTATCCGTATTGAGATTTATTCCAACGATATTTAGATAGCCATTCGTAATCTTCATCATCAACAAGACAAATTTCACCTTTGCCAAGTCTTAGTTCCCCCATTGCTTGTACACCCCTTTCTTAAAGCCAGGTGAGGGACTAAGCCCCCACCGCGTCATCCATTGCCGCCTTGATCTTTTTCAGTTCTGCCACATCCACAACATCTTTCTTGAAGAACTTCACAGGACGCTCTAACATGGCTGTGCAGAACTCATTCAAGTCTGGGAAACCCATATTACGTTTCTTCATCAAGCCCATTACGTCACGTTGTAGCGCTTCTGATAGCTTCTGTTGACCGACTTCTTGAGCTGCGTTCTTTGATTGTTCATTCTTTTCTTTCCAGTTAATCTCTTTCGGTTGTTCAGGCGTTGTAGGAGCTTCCTCCGCGCCCTCTGGCAGGTCTTCTCCTGCGTAGATGTATAAACCCAACCCATGTAGTGCAATCGCTTTTACAAGGCATCTCTGAATGCTAGTGTTAATTTCAAAGCTGTTAGGTTGTGCAATCGGTTTATTGTTGTTATTAAGTACCGGATGGATCTGGGAAAGTGTGATACCTTGAACCGTGACTGCTACTTCTACAAAGATTCCGTACTTTGTTTCCATGAAAGGCATACCGTTGAATCGAAGCACTTCCCATGTTGCCGTTGGATCTTTCTTGCGTAGAACGTCTACAGCCCATGCCCATGATAAGTAACTGAACTGTCCTTTCTTTTCAGTGTGTTCACGTACATCTATCTTGGCTAAATCAGTGAAATAGTTTTCCATGTTTACACCTCCGAAACTTTGATATCTAAAACGTCTGGCTGCGGTTCAACTGTGATGCCTTCGACTAACTGACCGTCATTGTCATACACTCTTCCGTTACTACCGACTTGAAAAGACTTCTTAATTTCCGTTTTAACAGGTTCTTTCTTGGTTCTAATCAATTCTTGGAAGTCGTTCTGCTCCAGGTACGCAACGAGCAAATCTTCATCATACAGCCACTTATCAGGCTGCTTGCGGTAAGCTATTTTTCCGTAAGGAGTTTTGATTTTGTATGTTGGATCTTCTGCACGTTTGTCTGCTGCATATTCGGTGATCAATGCTTTGAAGAAGTTCTCAGACTCAGTTAAACCACGCGTTTCTTTTTCAGCGAACAACTTCAATCGCTCAATCTCTGCAACGATCATGTTGCTCATCTCAAGTTTCTTCGCTTCAATAGCAGCTAATTTCCGTAGTGCCCAGTTAAGAGAAGGCATATCCTTTACTTGAAACCGTTGCTTTAATTCCTCTTTGTTTTCCAATCCTGCATCCCATAGCATTTCTTCCAATCCATCGATCATTTGAAGCTCAGTCGCATAAAGGGGATTGATACTCATCTATAACACTCTCCAGTTCATTTATTTTTTGTTGCGCTGCGTTTAGCTCGTTTTCTAGGTATGCAATGATCTCCGTCTCGCTCATTGTCGGTCACTCCTTCTTTAGTGGCTGCGACTTCTAGCAACTTGTTACCGAACTTTTGTTGAATCATTCCGACGATTTCATCAGCCATTTTCATGACTAGGGATAAACGTGTGTTTTGAAGCACAAAGTATTCCATGAAACCACCGACATTCACGATACCCATATAGTGATAATCTCCAACTGGCTTTAAATCCTTGTTCACTCCTGCACCTGGCTTAATCGGGCCCTTCATGTGCTTGATTGTGCCCACGCTACTGACTTGACCAAGAGCTGCATCTACTGCAACGATATAGACTCCTTCTGGTATTTCAGCCAATCTTTTTTCCATGTTCATAGCGTGTAAGGGTTCATCTAATGTGCCTGTTACGGGATATCCTAGAGCTTGTAGACGCGTTCCCACTAACGGTCCAAGTGAGTCGCCCGTTGAACGATCAGTACCAATACAGGCAAAATGTATCAATGTTAAAACCTCCGAATTATGATATACTTACCGTAGAATTATTTTTCATGCCGCCCTCAAGCTGTTCGAGCAGCTTACGGGCTTTTTTTGCGTGAAGTAAGAGATTGCGATTCTGTCTCTTATGATGCGGCCGTTGTCTAGCAAGCCACTGACATTCCTCAGGAGTTAGCAACTTTATTAGCATGTTCCGCCTCCCTACGCTTCGACTCCATCTCGATCATCATCTTTTCCGACTCACTACCACCGAATGAAGTAATCTCGCGGTGACGATCATGGAGGTCATCGTCAGTCCATCCTTTAAAGTAATCCTTCAACCATTGCGGGCTTATAAAACTCATCGTTCAGCACCTCCTTATACAAGTTTGTAATGCCGGACTTCTTCGATTGTGTAATTTAAGCGGCTGTAATCAACCTCATTTTTCCGTAGAATCTTTCTTAAATTCGATTTCATTACTGTGAGTTTTTCTATTGCTTTTTCAGGGTTTTGAGTCATTGAGTATACCGATGTATCTGCAACATGCTCCGTATAGTTTGTTCTGGATTCCCTTATGCTTACATCGATCGAACATACATGACCTGAGAAGTTAAAGAATGCGCAGTAATTTGTGAACTCGTTGACCATGTAAACCAATGTTTGAATTTCCCCGACTAACATCGCAATTTGTAACTTTTGATTTTTCATATTCTGTTCAGCTCCTCTTCATCAAGCTGTAAATCATCTTGCACTTCTTTAGCACATCCACCACATGCATTGCCGATCCCGTCGATGCGGTGTGTTGCGACTTCTTCGCAGCCAGCTATTTCACATTTCATGCGTTTGCTCCTTTGGTAAATTTTTAGGATGGATAGTAACCGTTTACTTGGGGTACGATATCAGCGGCGGTCAACCATTTCACATTTGCAGCCAGTCATGACTTCGGCGATTACTTTCATGCAGCGGTCTGGCAAATCTGTTTTAAGTGGATCAATCTGCTTGAGTTCACCGTCGATCACCATGTAATCAGCAACGATTCTGAGTTTTGGCCGTTCATTACGTTTCCGTTTCACAGGCATTGGAATCATCTCCTCATGCCTATGTGTATGTGCCATTGCCTGTAGGACAGCCATACAAATCACCACCTTTCCGATTAGTTTCTATGTGCTACTTGTCGCACATCAGGGATAAAAAAAATGTCCCTTGCATCTTTTTTGAAGTATGTGGAAATCTTGAGTAGTAGTTCAGCGGATGGTACACCTCCATTGAGTACTCTGTAGATTGATCCACGAGATACTTTCAATTCCTTAGACATGTGAGTGATGTTGATGTTATTGGATTCAATAAGAAATTGAAGGTTGTTTTTCATTTAATCACCCCTTTCGTTTATTTCCTTGTTTTACCTGTAGCACACTTATAATGTACTACGAATAAAACATAATGTCAACTCCGTAACACATGAAATTTAAAATTATTTGTAGTACAATGTTGTTCTATTAGTTGAACAAAATAAGAGGGTGAATTATTGTGCAGGATCTCGGAGAAGTACTGAAAGGTTTGAGAGGTAAATTAAGTCTTAGAGATGCAGCTAAGCGAAGTGGATTAAGTTACTCTTATATTAGCTCTTTAGAGAAAGGGAAACATCCAAGAACAGGAGCGCCAATAAATCCAACACCTGATATATTGAAGAGCTTATCGAATGCTTATAACTATCCATATGAAGAGTTAATGAAGAAGGCTGGATATTTATCTGATGAAGGAGAAGAGCAAGAAGAAAAAAAAGAACTCAACCACGAAGCCGTGAATGAGTTCATTGATTATTTGAATGATCCTAAGTCAGTTATTAACGGTCATCCTATACCGCAGTCATTTATTGATGATATGACGCGCTATGTAGACACTCTAACGGCCATGGGCAAGTTGAAGGGCAAACCGTAGATACAGCTCTGTAAGCCTGACAATGGATGATGGATTTCTGAGATGATGTTTTCAATACTTCGGCTATTTCGTTTAAGTCAATACCCGTTTTTTTTAGTTTCTCAGTAAAAATATCCATGGATTAGTTCCCCCAGATGTAACCCTATTTTTTCTATATCTGCTTCAATGATTTCTTACAGGCGCGAAAATATGTCCCTTGGGCGAATCTATTTAAACGGGGATCCTTAGCCCTCATAAATATGTGACAGTTTGGCTTCCCCAGAATGCAGCATTTTTTCGAGATTTTTGTTTAAAGTCACTAACATGTAAGTGGTGTCAGGATCAATACGGAATTCAATTCCTTCAACGGTTAAATGAGGATTTAAGTCTCTCATTATAATGCCTAGAGCGACTTTAAAATCAGGTCGAACAAAATCAAAAAAATCATTTTCTTCATTTCTTGATTGTAAAAATGAAATATATCTTTTCTCCATGTATACACGTTCGACTTTATATTGTATAAAAATAGCTTGATTTACAATTCGCGCTTCAGTATTAACCGGGCCTCGACCAGTTACGTTTCTGTAACTTTTACCTAATTGTTTACCAATTTCTTTTTCGATACTCTTGAAGTTAGTCTTGTTGTCATCGTTCAAAATTAGTAGATCTCCTATTCTTGTTTTCATTTTAACAACAAAGTGCGAACAAAACAAGAACAACCGTTCGCATTTTTATAAATATTTTTGAAAGGTGAAACCATGGCTCTCCAATTTGGGAGAAGCCGTTTACCTGAGCTGCTAGGTAAGATGAGTCAAGCCGAGTTTGCCCGACGTATAGATGTTTCTGAACCCTACGTTTCGCAAATCATTAAAGGCAAGACGACGTTTTCACTTTTGAAAGCCAAGCACGCTGCTGATGTTCTCAACTGCAACATAGAAGATCTTTACGTATGGATACCTGAGATAAAAGGTAAACGGCTGTGAGTAGATTTACTACTCCTCCGCGGTGGATACCTTAATCTATAACTTAAGGGTGACTTCCAAATAATTCAACCTGTAACTATAAAAGGTTATATGGTAACGTACTAAAGTCTAAAAGCAACATCTTACACTCCATGTAATGGTATACCGATTAAGCGCTTAATTCCACTGGAAAATTTTGTATCACATCAACTAAGCACAGAGTTGTATATAGTATTCGTTTTAAAATCTAATATACGGGGGGTGGAAAATGTACATTAAACAACAAAATAATGTGAGATATTCCACAAAGTTACACCTAGTCAGGGATACTATAGCAGTATAATGTTAAGAAAGTATTAGGAGGCAAAAAAACATGCGTGTCATTTCTTACATTCGTGTCAGTACGGAAGATCAAGCAGAGAAAGGTAATTCCCTAACCGAACAACAGGAACGCCTTACAGCGTACTGTGTGGCTATGGGATGGCCTCCTCCTGCTTTTATCATAGATGATGGTTACAGCGCTAAAAATTTGAACCGCCCAGGTATCACCGAAATGATCAAACGTGTTGAACGCAAAGAGGTGGATATCATTCTAACCTCTAAGCTAGACCGGTTGTGCCGTAACCTTTTGGACCTTTTGCAAATCATTCAAACATTCAGCAAATACGGCTGCAGCTACGTATCATCTTCGGAGAGCTTCGATACTTCCACCGCGGTAGGACGCATGACTCTGCAACTGCTCGGTACGTTCGCTGAGTTCGAGCGTGAGCGTATTTCCGAACGCGTGCATGATAACATGGTTAGTATCGCTAGGAACACTGACAAGGCGCTAGGTAAGCCCTGTTACGGTTACGACATCATAGATGGTATGTATGTGATAAATGAGGATGAAGCCGCTAACGTCCGCTATATGTTTGATATGGCCGAACAAGGTCAAGGCCACCGAATGATTGCTAAACACCTGAATTTAAAAGGTGTGCTGACGAAGCAAGGTAAACCGTGGGATCAGATCAATGTTAAGCGGTTAATGAAAACAGAAACGATAGCCGGGATACGTATCTTTAACAAAAGGAAAACAGAACACGGGAAAACAGTGCTTCGAGATCAAAGTGAATGGATTATCAAGGATGATAACCATCCTGCAATTATAGATCCTGAGAGGTACGAGAAAGCGCAGGACATTATATCTTCACGTTCTAAGGCACGTAGTCACGCCGACAACGAGACTTATCTCCTTACAGGCCTAGTTAAGTGTAAGTACTGTGGAGGCGGTATGAAGGGCGCTACGAACCGTCATAAGACCAAGTACAATGATTACACTTACCACCGCTACATCTGCTCGTCCTATGTGCTTGGATATGGCTGCAGACATCATGCAGTACACCGCGGCGATTTAGAAGATCTTATTATTGGACAGATCAAGTGGGTAGCATCCGCAACAGATAAGGAACTGAACATCAAAGTTGCAGCAGCTAACGTGGATACTGAGTTAAAAGAGATTAAAGCGCAACTCGCTAAACTGGACAAGCAGATGCAGAAGCAACTCGAAGCATACACAATGGATCTCATTACCGCGCAGGTTTTAAAGATGGCAACCGATAAAGCAGAAGCTGACCGCGCTATCTTACTCGACCAGTTAACCAAACTTGAGAATCAAAATGGGAATGCATCGAATGTTCAAAACAATGCTATGAAGCTCCTGGAAGATATAACTGGGGATGACCGTATGAAGGCGAAGGCCGCTATACGCTTGCTAATTGATAGCGTAATTGTTGAAGGGGAAGAGATCTCTGTAACGTGGAAACCCTAGGCGGAATCATTGGCGCCTTAATATACAATAGGTTCTCCTTTCGCTTGTATGTAGGTTGCGGTCCAGGGGACGCCTCCTGCGCTCTGATAGAAGAGCCCTCGATCATGGGCTACGTAGTGATCATCCAATCCTGCTGCCTTCATTTGCTCCAGCGTGGCATCTTTCGTCAGCTTATACACCATGGTAGCAATCATCTCGAGGTGTGCAAACTCTTCCGTACCAATGTCCGTCAGCAAACCTACAACCTTATCCGGAATCGAATAGCGTTGGTTCAAATAGCGAAGTGCCGCAGCGAGTTCCCCATCTGCTCCCCCATACTGCTCAAGAAGCAGTTTGGCCATCCGCGGATCACATTTGCTTACCTTGACCGGGTATTGCAACTTTTTCTCATATATCCACATTGGCTATCCTCCTTCTTAAACTTGCCACGGCCAAGGAGTCTCCACCCATTGCCATGGCGCTTTCGTGAAACTGTGTCCAAAGGGCATCAAAGGGCCAAACTCCATTTCGAACTGCTGTGCCATATGCATGCGCTTATGGGCAAATTGATTATACTGCTGAAGCACGCTCAGATCGTCAGGGTGCGTATCCAAATAAAGTGTCAACTCCACCAATACAAAATCCACGGCTTGCAAATCACGAAGTTGCGTGTAATAGGCTTCGGGCAGCACTCGCTCGCTCATGTAGATTCGCCTCCTTCATCAGCTCTAATCTCCTGTAACGGATTCGGATAGGGCCCATAAAGTGCTGGCCAGAGCGTCCCCATTTTCAAAGCATCATAAGGGCTAAACTGTGGCAATCCTGGCGGTTGAAAATGCATATATAATTGCGGCGGCGTATTATACCATTTCACTCGAATCGGTGGACAAGGGTCACACGGTCCGATATACGGGTACCAACTTTTAAATTGTGTGTACATACGTCTCCTCCTTTTTCAGAGCCTATATGACTCGTTATATGCGGCATAACTTGACCAAAATCACCTATTCCCATATTTTTCGAGAAAATCTCTTCACCACTGTTGCCCCAACTCTCCCCCCAATATGAGTAGGGAGTAATAATGATTGTAATGTGGAGTTGTGTGTGCAATGAGAATAGATGGAGAGTTGTGAGGATAAAGAGAAGAGTGTAGTGGAGTTATGTGAAGTGAGAGGAGAATGTGGAGTCATGTAGCAAGTTTGTGGAGGCAACAAATGTAGTGCCCGATAGTGTAAGGTTGTTGATTTTCTAGGAAATCTCAAGCTCTTGTCCTCTCCCCCTGTCAAACATGCAAAAGAGCACTTTTCGAATGGGTTCCACCCCTCCGCTATTGGAAACTGATGCAAATAGGCATCAATTTGGAGTGATTTCAGGAGATTATCATGAAATACGTTACAAAGGATGCCTATTCGCAGGCATTTAGCATTATCAAACGATAAATTAGTAAAAAAGGTTGTACTTTTGCATTTTTGAGAGATGATTAGCCTTTCGCCCCACCAAACGCAAAAAAATCCCTCTCCGATTGCACCCACGCAATTCGAAAAGAGATTTCTTTTAGCCCATTATTAATCTAATTTAATATTCAAATTCAACACGCCTGCTTTGCGCAATGCTTGATAAATAATGACGACTAGAGGGCCGAGGAACAAACCAGCAAAGCCTAGCCATTCAAAGCCAATGTACAAGGAAATTAAAGCCGCTAACGAGTTGATTCCAACTGCATCACTAAGCACTTTTGGCTCTACAATCCGACGCAAGATGATGAGTACCAAGAAGAGCACGAATAGCCCAATTCCCATACTCGTATATCCTAGCAACAGCTGATAAATGATCCATGGGATGAAAATAATTCCAGTCCCAATCACAGGCACGAATTCCATCACCATAACTAGTAGTGAAATTGCGAGTGGGTACTCTGCCCGAAGAACGAGCAATCCAATGAAAGTCAACAAATACGTAAAAATCGCCATGATCAGTTGAGCGCGTATGAAGCCAAAAATGGCCTCACGCAAATAAGTCAGCACATGCTCCATTTTATCCTTCGTTTTCGTTTCAAACATCGAGAGAAAAGCAACCTTCAAATTGGGCAAGTTGTACATGCACAAATACAGGGTGATCACATAGATGATCAACAACATGAATAAATTAGGGATTTTCCCGGCCATATTGAGGAAAAAGCCTGAAATACCACTCAAAATACTCGTCAATGCTCCGGTTAATGTCTCTGTACTCCGTTCTACCCACGTCTGTACTTGCGCTGCCATCTCTGGGGATAAAGAATCATAGAATACTTGGGTTCGCACTACAGCTTGATCCACGTATTTATTGACATCCTCCATATAATTAGGCGCTTTACGACCAAGATCGATTAACTCCGTTACGACATTCATCCCAATAAAATAGATTAATGCCACCATCAGCAAAGTAAATGCCGTACTAACGATGGTTGCGGCGACAAAGCGTTTCATTTTCGCGACACGCATCAAGAGAGTTGTGAGTGGGTCTAAAAAAATAGCAGTCACCAACGCTAAGAAAAATGGCAGCCCTACGGTGAACAAACCGTATAACACCAATATTCCTATCGCCATGATTATAGCTGTCCTGGGTGACATAGAGACTCCTCCGATTATTCATTTCCCGGTTTAACCGTGTCGATATTCGTTATATGTATACGAACAATACGTAATCGATCTACCTCAGTCACTTCGAAAACATGATTAGCATAAGGCACTTTCTTCCCTTTGACAGGCGCGCCTTCCACCTTCTTGAACAGCCAGCCGCCAATCGAATCCACATCATCGTCTTCAATTTGAAGGTCCAGCATGTCGTTCAGGTCTTCCAGCAATACACGACCATCGACAGAGGTATATTTGTCTTTCACTTCCACGCCAGGTCGCTCATTCACATCGAATTCGTCATGCAATTCTCCCACGATTTCCTCTATGATATCTTCCAAAGCTAAGAGACCCGCAGTTCCCCCGTACTCATCAACAACGATCGCGAGTTGGGAATGCTTTTTCTGCATGAGCTTAAGCACACGGCTAACTTCCATCGACTCCGGCACGTTCAGAATCGGACGAATGAAGGTTTTAAGTTCCTGCTCAACATCAGGATCCGCCGTTAGTAAGTCAGCAATATGTACAAAACCTACGATGTTATCTTTATGCCCATCAGCTACAGGGTAGCGTGTGTGCTTGGTTTCATGAACGAAACGCAAATTATCGATAAAACTTGTTTCTAGAAACAGACAATCCATATCTGTCCGCGGCAGCATCACTTCACGAGCGATGAGATCGGAGAATTCGAAAATGTTATCGAAAAGCGTCATCTCGTCTTCATTGATATGACCGCTTTTGACACTCTCATCCATCAGGATTCGAATTTCTTCCTCCGTATGCGCCGCTTCATTCTCACTGGCAGGCTCTACGCCGATCATTGCCAGAAATTTGTTCGCTGCGCCATTAAGCACCCAAATAATCGGGCGAAATATTCTATAGAAAAACAATAGCGGAGCTGAGAGCCACAAAGAGGTCAATTCAGGTTTTTGAATCGCAAATGATTTAGGGGCCAATTCCCCTAGCACAATGTGCATAAACGTAATAAATCCGAAAGCAATAACAAAAGACAAAGTCGTTGTATACACGGATTCCCCTAAACCAAACGTATGAAATAGAGGTTCCATAATCAGATCATGAATCGCAGGCTCTCCAATCCAACCCAGTCCCAAGGAGGCAAGTGTAATGCCAAGCTGTGTAGCTGATAAATACCTATCCAGTTGTGACGTTACGATACTCGCATATTTGGCTTTTCCGCTGCCTTCATTGACAAGCTGTTGAATACGAGAATGTCGAACTTTCACAAGGGCAAACTCAGCTGCTACGAAAAATCCATTTAACAGGACGAGTAAGATAACCAGGAAAAGATTGAGTGCGATGGAACCGAAATCAAACGACGTATGTGGCAAAATGTATTTCTCCTTCAGAAAGATGATTAGATAATAGCTTTACGGCTTTTGAAATCCACAGTGCGATAGTACGAGTCAGCTACAAGCAGATTGGGTCCGCAACAGGATGCCGTACTACAGAAGCAATTCACCCGCTGGTTCAGCGGATTGTTCTCCCAACGTGCAAAGATATCATCAAGCCCATCATCATGTATATTTCCAAGCGGAGGCTCATTAGCAAAATCGGTGACGAAAACCTCGCCAGTAAACGTACTGACGTTCAATCGGTTCCGCCCGTCTGGGTCGTTACGAACCGTAACATTCTGCTCTTCACGTAGACGCTTAACTAACTTACGGTCCGCTTCCAGTTCATTACATGCGAAGAAAGGCAGCGTGCCGAACAGCATCCACATGTCCGGATTGCGGTGGTCTAACAAGCGATGGATACTCGCACGCAATTCGTCCAGGGTAACCATCGGCAGATGTGAGGCGAAAGAGCTTGCATACATCGGATGTACCTCGTGACGCTTACAGCCCATTTCGTTAATTAACTGATGAATCTCTGGCAATTTCATATGGGTTCGCGTGTTAATCATCGATTCCGCAGAAACGTACAAACCACCCTTACTTAGCGCGATCGTATTATTCACCATTCGCTCATACATCCCTAATGCCGTTACTTGCCCGACCGGACGCTGAGAATTCACAAATCCTACCTGATGGAAATCATCTGCATTCAAATAATTAAACGAAATATGCATCACATCGAGATACGGCGCAAGCAGCTCATAACGCTCCAAATCTAATGTTAAATTCGAGTTAATTTGAGTGCGAATTCCCCGCTCCCGCGCGTACTTCAGGATTGGCAGCATGTAGTCCTTCACAATCTTGATGTGGTAAGACGGCTCGCCGCCTGTTAAACTGATCGTTTCCAAATATTCAATTTCATCCAGTTTTTTCAAAATAACTGGCAACGGGATACGTGGTCCTTCTGACATCGTAAGTGAATCCCCAACTGCACAATGCTCACAACGCATATTACACAGATTGGTGATGGTAAGCTCAATGCTGGTTAATACATGTTTCCCGTATTTCCGATATGACCGAATGGGGTCCCAAGGATCATAATGGGGGGTTAACTCCGGTAAGATGGAGTGTGTTACGTTCCTATTCATGCTGTTTACACCTGACCTATCATTTCCTATTCAAGAACATGTTACTACCTATTATGCCTATACCTATGCCCTTTATTGTAACTTATGATTCACAAAAAAGGAAACAGAGACAGGAATTGCAGATGGCGCTACCGCTTCTCCACTTTTGCCTGGGGCTTCACACGGAGCCACCTTGGTGCCCACCAATTGGCGTCACCGAGCAGTTTCATTAGCGCAGGAACAAGCATAACCCGTACGATCGTGGCATCAATCAATACGGCGAGTCCGAGGCCAAGTCCTAAAGCTTTCATAATTTCGATATCCGTGAAAATAAAGGATCCAACCACGACGACAAGAATGAAAGCCGCGCTTGTAATTAAGCTCCCTGTTTTTTTCAAACCTTCCGCTGTACTCTGATCATTGTCTCCACTTGCCTCGTACTCTTCCATGATACGTGAAATAAGGAATACTTCGTAATCCATGGAGATACCAAAAACGACACAGAAAATGATAACAGGCAGCGTTGCACTCACATATCCAATTGACGTAATGTGCAGCATATCTGCCATAAATCCGTGTTGGAAAACTAATACAACGATACCTAAGCTAGCGCCTAAGCTAAGCATATTCATCAGCACAGCTTTGAGCGGGAGCAGGATGGAGCGAAATGCCAACAAAAGGACGAGATAGGTAATTCCCATAACGAAAATAAGAACTTCCGGAATTTCCTTTTGAATGCGATCAATAATGTCCAATCGATAGGCTGGTCCACCTGTCACGGTAGTCTCTATTCCTTCTTTATCCAACTTGCGGAGCTCGTGGACTAACGCATCCGTCGCAGGATCATCCGTGTCCTTCTCAGGGATAACAATCATCAAAGCAGTATGCCCTTTCGCTAATTGCGATTCTTCTAACTGCTTTTGAACATCAGCCTTTGTAAACATCCCCGCAAGCTCTGCATTCGAATGCTGCCCTAAGACGGTTAGATAGCTCTGCACTTCTTTTACACCAGCAACAGCTTTAACCTGTTCTCCATAAGCTTGAATCTCACCAATCGAAGCTGATGACCAGATCTCTTCTTTCGTATGTATCACAATTTGAATCGGTCCTGTCATACGAGGGTCATAGGCCGTTTTGAGCAGCTCCGCTCCATAACGGGATTCATAGCTCGGAGGAAGGACCTCCGCATTCGGTACACCTAATTTCATATGCCAGATCGGCGTCATACTGTAGATCAACACACCGCCTACTACGACAACTAAAACAACTGGACGTTTCATCACCGCATAGGCGATTTTCTCCCAGAATTTCGATGTTTCTTGCTTACGGAATCGTTTAGGAACGGCCTGTAAAGAGTTAATGCGATGACCCAAAATACCTAGAAGCGCTAACAATACTGTATTAGCTACAACTACGGAAATAGATACAACGATAACCCCCCCGAGACAGAGAGACCGGAAGAAGGTCAAATCCACAAACAGCATCCCTAATAAACCAATGAGCACAGCAATACCCGAGAAGAAAATCGATCTTCCTGCGGTCTGACATGTCATGGCTACGGCAGCAGCTACACTACCTTGTACTTTAAGCTCCTCACGAAACCGGCTAACCAGAAAGAGTGCATAGTCAATCCCAACTGCAAGCCCCAGCATCGTAACCATATTCGGCAAAAAATTCGATAAAGATTGATGTTGTGCGATAAAATAGGTAACTCCCAGTGTGAGCGTCACACTCATTAATCCCACGACCATAGGCAGGAAAGCTGCAACGAATGTACCGAAGACAATTAACAATACGAGTAGTGCAATAGGTAAACCTATCGCTTCCGACTTAGCGATATCATGTTTGCTGGCTACTTGCATGTCATACAGAATTGCGGGACCTCCCGTTACATACACGTCCATACCTGCCGGTGGATGCACAAGCGACTTGAGCTCTGGGTATGCCTCAAGCGCAGGATCTGTATCCAATGTGAGCGATACACTAACAGCCTGAACATCTAGATGTCCCTCATTCCGAGGCGTAGTTACAAATTTCACATCCTCCACATAAGGCAGTTCTTTCAGTTTCGTAAGTGAGGCCATAATCGCATCTCGCTGATCTTTCACCGTTAAATCAAGCCCGTTATGCCCCGTATACACGATATTCAGCTGGGTACGAGGCACACCAAGCTCATCCCTCATTTGAATCAAGCCCAGATCGGATTCGCTCCCTTTCGGAGTAAACCCATTGTCTTTCAACATCCCTGGCGTTTTTTGAGCAAAAATAGCAAAGATCAGCATTAAGCTTATGCCAATCGTTAGCACTAACCATCGGAACCGAAACATGGCGTGCCCCCATCTCCAGAACACACCTTTTTCCATGGACTCCCGCATCGTGCTTCCTCCTTAATCTACAAAAAGAACCTGGTTTCCCAGGTTCTTTATCTAATACGTGCTATATCTATACTATAGAAGTGTAGGCATAGTTGAATCTAATTCTGATTCACTTACCTTAATTTCTCCAATTTCGGAAATTAATATCGATAGCTTGCTTGAAAGATCGATTTCATAAGGTTCCTTAAGTACAGTACCTGCTTCATCTTGTAGTACGCGGATAGTAGGTCTGTGCGGAACAGACATGTTCAACTTCGATACGAGTCCATATTCACCAGTATTCAATCGGACTGTAATCCCTAGTGGGTAAATAGCAATTTTGTCTCGAAACAAAGCAATCTGACTTTGATCATACATCGTGC
This sequence comes from Paenibacillus sp. LjRoot56, assembly GCF_964253335.1. Taxonomy (NCBI): domain Bacteria; kingdom Bacillati; phylum Bacillota; class Bacilli; order Caryophanales; family Paenibacillaceae; genus Paenibacillus; species Paenibacillus sp. LjRoot56. Next base: position 2,325,170 of record NZ_CAXURV020000001.1, on the reverse strand, counting down.
CAGAGCCTGCGAATAACTGCTCCATCGCTTCATGTGGCAATAAAGGTCTGCGATATACCCGTGTAGTCGTCATGGCATCATAGGAATCGACAAGTCCAATCCATCTGGCGAACTCATTAATCTCGCCCCCTTGAATGCCTCGTGGATATCCACTGCCATTAATCCGTTCATGATGCTGCAAAGCACAATGAGCTGAAAGAAGTGGGATATTCGGTTCATCCTTTAATAGATTGAATCCATAGGTCGTATGATTCTTCATTTCCTTGAACTCGTCTGGAGTTAGCTGCGATGGCTTGCGAAGAATGCCTAATGGCACTTTCGTTTTCCCAATATCATGCAGTAACGCACCTAAGCCAAGTGTCTCGAGCTTATCTCGACTATACCCATAACTGATTCCAAGCATAATCGCATAGATACTCACGTTAACTGAATGCTGAAATAAGTAATTATCTTTCACATTCATATTATTAAGCATGACCATAGCGCCTTCATGAGCACTCAGATCATCAATAATCATCTTCATGACATCACGAAAATTACGACCAATGTCGTAATAATTCACAGCTCCGCGTTTATTGGAATCTTCCATTACCTTCTTGAACGTATTGCGAATTTCGGTAACCGCTTTGCTTCTTGTTTCATCCTGAATAACATCTTGTTGAATAATATCATTCGTTCTTGCATCTTCTATGTAAATATAATCAATTCCGTAACTAAACAAGCGATCAAGGAGTCTCTGTGTAAGCTCAACATTAACGGCCAGAAGGACCATACCATCATCGTTGTATATATTCTTAGCCAGCCTCATCCCAGGTTGACACATGTTGATCGGCATAAACAGCATTTCAGGACCCCCGCATAGGTGAGCATTACGTTCTATTTAAATGTAATAGATTTTAAAGAAAAGTTCAATACAAAAAACCGCGTCTTTCGACGCGATTCGCTAGTGTTTCGTAATTTTCCTACTTTAAAAACATATAAAGCGCGAAAATTATCGCGATGGCAAAACGATAATACGCAAAGTAAGTGAGCTTCATCTTTTGTACAAGTTTAATGAAGGTTACCACAGCCAGTAAGGCCACCACGAAAGCCACTAGAAACCCTACAATAAAGAAGGCCAAATCGTCGGATGACAATGCTTCATAATTTTTCAAAAAGTAGACGCCTGAAGCCCCGAACATAATCGGAATGGCCATAATAAAGGTGAAATCCGCTGAAGCGGCGCGGCTTACACCAGAAAGCATACCTCCGGCAATCGTGGAACCCGATCGTGAAAAGCCAGGCCAAATTGATACGAGCTGCCACAATCCGATAGCGAAAGCTTGTCGATACGTCAAATCATCAAGGACCGTCGTTTTGGGTTGTTCCTTTTTCTTCTCGGCAATGATCAGTAGAATACCACCAAGCACGAGTCCAGCTAATACGGTTGTTGTATTGAATAGCTTCTCATCCACAATATCATTAAATAAAACACCGATCACACCAGCTGGTATGATACCAATTAAAATATGAAATAAATTCAGCTTTTTCCCTGTTTTACTTTCGCTTTTCCGATTCACAAGTCCAAATAAGGAAAGGATTCGCTTCCAATAGATAATGACAACCGCCATAATGGCACCCAATTGGATCACGAAATCGAACGTCTTCATCACTTCGTCATTTTGTGAGTTTAGCAGGCTTTGTGCCAAAATCATATGTCCTGTCGAGGATACGGGTAAAAACTCCGTCAAACCTTCAACGATCCCAATAATGATCGCCTCAAAAATTGTATGCATAATTGCCCCCTATATTCTGATAACTTTCTTGCTCCGGTTCTTATTCTACCTGTTTAGGACTGGGTCTGACAACATCTAAGAACCGAAGGTGGTGGCTGCTTGCAATCGCAGCCTCATCTTGCAGTTGATCAGCTAACACATCACGGATAAATTCTGGCAGCATGTAAACGATCTCCTTGCCTCGGCTCAGCGATAAATAGCCTGAGCCGAACGTAAACATATCGATCGTACCCACGAGGTAGGAACGTTCTGGATCCAGCAATTCCTCGCCGACATATACGGCGACGATGCGCTCGTAGGGAGGCCGCGAGGCATCCACTTGGACGGTTATCCCGTCCACACAGAGGACGCCTAGCACCTCCCCGCGGAAGCCGTAGCCGCGTATCGGCTTCTCCATGAACTCGTCAAGCAGCGACTCTTCGAGCGCTTGACGAATGTCCGCGCCGCTGAGCAGCATGCGGCAGGGATTGATCGGGCCGGGGCAGATTTCTAGCAGCCGGCCCCGGGACAAGCCACCCTCCTTCAGTCCCTGAAGGAGCTGCCCGCTATTGACCAGCCCGATCTCGGCGCTGGTCCAGCGGCGTATACCCGCGGCAAGCAAGTTGCCGAGCGGGGATTCGCCGTACCAATCCAGGCGCAGCGGCTGCCGCAGCTGCGCCACTTCCACCGCCAGCGAGGCGCTGCTGGCGATGCGGTAGTGCTCCAGCAGCGTAATGACGCTGCTGTCTTCTTCACTCGCGTCCGTCATCGGGACGACGCGGCCGTTCAGCTCTACGATCCGGCGCTGCGCCGGGTCGTAGGCAAGCTCGATATGGCCGGCATACTGACCGAACTTGCCGGCCGCACCAATATAAGTGCCGCTGAGCAGCAGCGGCTCTTCGAGTAAATGATGGGTGTGACCGCCAAGGATGATGTCGATGCCATCCAACTCCTCAGCCATCCGTTGATCCGTTCTCAGGCCCAAATGCGACATAACGATTAGAATGTCCACTTTGGGACGTAATAGGCTCACATGGGCGTTTACAGCCTTCATAGGATCCGTTACATCCCAGCCTAGCAACTCATAGTAAGCTTGGTAAGCAGCCGTAACCCCAATCAGACCAATACGAAGACCTGATTTCTCAAGCGTAAGTGATGGCAACATCCAATCCGGCGTTTCCTTCGTGTTGATATCCGTAATATTGCTGCCAATAATCGGAAATTTCGCATGCTCCAACACAACAGCCCTGAGCCAATCCGGTGTGAAGGTTAATCCTTCATTATTGCCTAGAACCATAGCTTCGTAGCCCGTAGCATTCATGATTTCCAAATTGGCGATCGCATTCGTTCCTTCTGTCTCTGGAAACATCCGATCCATGTGGTCGCCAATATCAAGTGTCAATACCTGATCTGGCGGCCAGAGACGGCGGACACGATCAAAATAGGCGCTTATCTTGGGCATTTGTTCAAAGTGACTATGAATATCATTCGTATGTAATATGACTAGCCGTTGCAAGGGGGACGTCATCCCGTTCACCTCTCTTCATGGGCAAGTAGATCCTAGCATGTCTCTATATTATGCAAGTATCCCCTTCCTCATTTCTTGAATTTGAGCTCACCTGGGGTTACTTTGTTCTTAAACCCATAAGTTGCTTCTTCACCTAAACTTGGATCGTTCAGAAACCATACCCTTACAATACTTTTTACATTCAGACATTCACTGCTTCCATTAGGTACATATAGTCGAATAGGGTATCCTTTCTTCAACGCTTGTCCCTCTTGTGCATATAGGAATAGCGCTTGATCCGCCTGCCCCCAAGGTATCAGCGCTTGGAACTCATCTACCGCTTCCACTCTCACATGCGTTGGCTCTTCAGTTGCAGGATGTTTCCCCTTGTTATTCCAGTTTCGGTACCATGATTTGAGATCAAATGCCTCCCCTTCCACCGCTGGAACCCGATCCTGAATGTTCAACCGTAGATCCGCTAATGCGACCATTTCCTCAACGGTAAAGGTTTCTTTGTGCTTATGTAGGTCAGACACTTCTATGTGTGAATTGGTTTGCATGCGTAGATCTCCTCCGTTAATTCAAATTCCATGTCCTTCCAAAGGATCACTCCATTATACCATTTTCAGGGCAAAATATGATATGCTGTAAGGGATTCTAACATCTATCGCAAGGAGAAACAAATTGAACTTACACATCCAACTCTTCGCAGGTCTTGTAGACCTATTCGGTACTGCAGTTCTGACGATTTCAGTCGATCAAGATTCGATTACCATTGCACAATTGAAGGATAAAATCATCACCGATTATCCTGCTGCATCGGCGCAGCTTCCTATATGCTTTTTCGCCAAAAATCAAGCTTATGCCGGTGATCAGGAAACGGTTTCCGCCTCCGACGAGCTCGCACTCATCCCACCTGTTTCAGGTGGACAGCCATCGCTTTATGAAATCACCAATTCAACGATTGATGTGGTTTCCGTGACCTCTAAGGTGAATCATCCCAACCACGGTGCTTCACTTGCCTTCATTGGCACGACGCGAGAAATGACGTATGGACAGCGAACCGTCCTTTTGGAGTATGAGGCTTATGTCCCTATGGCCTTGAAAACGATGGCAAGCATCGGCGAAGAAATCGATGCGAAGTGGCCTGGCACGCTTTGTGCCATTACACATCGATTAGGTAAGGTTGCGATTGCAGAGGCCAGCGTCGTGATCGCTGTATCCTCTCCTCACCGCGCTGATTGCTATGAAGCTAGTCGGTATGCGATTGAGCGTTTGAAACAAATCGTACCTATTTGGAAAAAAGAAATATGGGAGGATGGGTCCGAATGGAAAGGCAATCAAACAGGCCCCTGGAACCCGCTACAAGCACCGCAAGCTGATAACTGATTTGAACGGAGATGACTTCACTTGGACCCGTATTTACATACAGAAACTGCGTCAGATGTTGACCCGCGTTATTCGAGACAAATTCTTTTCCCCCCAATTGGCATGGAAGGTCAACGCAAACTTGGCCTTGGTCGTGTTGCTATTGTTGGTATGGGTGCTTTAGGCACCGTTCTTGCCAATCATATGGTGCGAGCAGGCGTTGGATTTGTTCGGATCATTGATCGTGATTTTGTTGATAAAAGCAATCTGCAAAGACAAATGCTGTACGATGAAGAGGACGCTGCTGCCACGATTCCCAAATCAATCGCCGCTGCGAAACGTCTTCAGCTAGTTAATTCCAATGTCGTCATAGATCCTCATGTCTGTGATCTTAATGCCACGAATGCTGAACAATTGCTTCATGATGTCGATGTGATTCTCGATGGCACCGATAACTTTGCCGTTCGGTTCCTGCTCAACGATGTCAGCTTGAAATTAGGGATCCCTTGGATCTATGGTGGTGCCGTGGCTTCGCGAGGTGTCTCATTGACGATTATCCCTGAACGAACACCTTGTTTGCGCTGCCTGTTCACACAAGCACCTGCTGCGGGCACCACGGATACTTGTGACACTGCTGGTGTCATTGGAGGAATCATCCATGTTGTCGCTTCTTTTCAAGCCACAGAGGCGCTTAAGTTGCTCGTAGGTGCTACGGAGCAGCTCAATCTCAGCATGCAGCAATGGGACTTATGGTTCAATCAGAACTCGGCAATACGGGTCTCTGGTGCTAAGAAGTCAGATTGTCCCGCTTGTGCGCAGAAGCAATTTGAGTACTTAGATGCCCATCTTGAAAGTGATACAATTCAATCCTTATGCGGGCGCAATTCGGTTCAAATTCATCCGATTATTCCCAGCACGCAACCACTGGAGTACTGGGAGGAACGACTACAACCTCTTGGCCTGGTTGAGAGAAACCGTTTTCTACTTAAGTTTCACGCTTCTTCAGATATCCAAATAATTCTATTCCCTGGTGGTCGTGTTCTCATTCAAGGGACTGAGGATTTAATTCAAGCCAAAAGTCTTTACAGTCGTTATATTGGGATGTAGTATTACAATATACCTACCAGATACTAGGACTTGGAGAGGAGCTTCTATGCGTGTACATGTGCTTCAACTTATCGTTGGTGACAAATTAATTTCCGATTCCTACAATGCAGTAGGCCTTCATCTTCTATCCTCGGGCACCGTTCTCGATGCTGGAGATATTTCGATGCTCAATCGCCACAGTGTGGATTATGTTGATATAGCTCCAAGAAGCAGTGAAATCGAGAAAGTCGTAGAGGAAGCGCCAACTAGACAAGCAAATATCTTACAGGTTACCTCTTTTAACAACGCATCTCAGGGTATTAAAGAAATGTTTGAAGCTTTGCAAGACGGTGGATCTCTTCGCAACGACACTGTAGAATCCGCTTTCAATCCACTGATAGACAGCATACAAGAGGAGAAGGATGTTGTTTCCCTGCTTTTATCTTTGCATAGTAAAGATGACTATACTCTACAGCATAGCGTTCAAGTTGGGATGCTATCTTATTATATTGCCAAATGGATGAATAAATCCGAGAAGGATGCTATCGTCATCGGGAAAGCAGGCTATTTGCACGATATCGGGAAATGTAGAATACATCCAGATATTCTGAACAAGCCAGGTAAGCTGACAAAGGAAGAATTCGAGGAAGTTCAGAAGCATACCATTCATGGATATGATATCATTCGTAAATCATTAAAAGATGAGACGCTCGCACTCGTTGCCCTTCAGCATCATGAGCGTATGGATGGTACAGGCTATCCCCTACGAAAAAACGGTACGGACATCCATTCTTACTCCCGCATTGTCGCGGTCGCAGATGTCTACAGCGCCATGATATCCAGCAGAGTGTATCAACAACGACGTGATCTTCTGCATGTACTTAAAGAGCTTCACCGCATGAGCTTCGGCGAGCTGGATCCCAAGATCACCCAAGTGTTCATACGCAACATGATTCCTAATTTTATAGGTAAAAAAGTGTCTTTGAGCGACGGACGTGAAGGTACGATCATCATGACGAACCCTACTGATTTCTTCCGACCGCTCATCAACATCGACAATCAGTTTTTGGATTTATCGCAGCTTGGAAATGTAGAAATTACGAAAATTGCGATCTAATACATACGAATCTTAAATAATTAGACTACTTACCGAAATCGCAATGCCGATATATACAGCAGCAAGCAGGGTACCTACAGCCACATTCCCTCCCTTTAGCTGATCTGATAGCTTCATACCTGGGGTAAGCCAATCGAACACCCAATATGAGGCTATTAAGCATGCGTACCCTACCGCAAACCATAAGCTCATATGCCAAATGGAGGAGTTCGTGTAGGCGGCAATGCCTAGAATGATGGCCGTAGCTACGAACTTGCCTCCCATCGTAATCCCCACAGCCACATTGCCGTTATTTATTTCTTCCATATCCCGATAAGGAGTCATTAAACTAAAGATGTACATCCCTGCAAACTGTAACAAGACAATGACGAATAAACTTATAATTAGATCTACAACGATCACTCTGCCCACCCCCGAAATTTAGCCATCGATTGATCAAAATCTGTATAATCATGTACTTCCTCTAGGACTACACTTACTTCTTTTTTATCCTTAAACGCTTTGTATCTCTCTTCTGGAATCGGTTGCTTAACCTTCTGCCCAGTTGGCAATTCTACTACCGCAAAGTACCTGAATTGACTATCCAGCTCTGTTTTATAAACACCGATTAATTTCACATCCGTCTTTATTTCCACTTTCAGCTCCACTAGATCTTTGTCGGCTTCTTCTTTTGTTTTGAAGGACTTGATCGGTTTCCATTGCGACAAAGTAACATCGTTCTTCCCTTGACTGTCCGCTTTCATCGTGGCTTGCATGAAACTCAATACCCAGATACTATCTCCAGTCGCAAAATTCTGATCGTTAGACATTCGGTCATTGTTCGGTAACAGCACCATATCACCATCGATAAGATCACCAACCTTGACTTGCTGGACTTGATAGTCCCATGGCACATCACCAGGAGCATAATTCGATGTTGTCGATATGTTACCTGTTGTTGATTGGCTTAGGACGGATGGTTTCTTATCAAATGCCGTTGAGATGATCCAAATGATGACAATGATGCCGATAAGTCCTACTGCCAATAGTATAAATCTTCCTTGTTTCAAGGCGCTTTCACTCCAATCGCCACAAATTGACTTGCATTTCCCGTTATGATGCCGCCAGCTCTACCTAGAAGTCCACATGGCGTACCATTCAATACGAATAGACCGGTTAATAAATGTCCTTGACCATGCTGAAAGGTTAGCCGCGGCAGGTCTGCCCGTTCTTGATACACACGTTTAAAAAACACACTCGTATCGAAGCCCGCTTCATCCTTGTATTCCAATTCTCCTAACTCGTTATATAGCTCAACTGAGCCGCCTTCGCGGCCAAACATCGATTTGGACACATAGTTACCTGCAAGGATAGGATTCGTAAAGGTCGGCAGCATGTAAGTCTGAATGATGTCATGTTCCTCTTGCGTAAATAACGCTGATTGTCTGATATGAAGATCCCAGATCAATGCTTGTAAGCCTTTGGATTGTAAAATCACAGCATGCAAAGGATTGAACAAATGAACGAATTGCTCCTCGATCGCATACGACAGCGCTTCTCCCCCGTCGTCAACCCCCATCCACTCCTTCGGATATAGGGCAAACATACGCTGAATGGTCTGATCAGCACCAACCTTGACAACGCCCTCGTCGATCCATAAATCCAAACAGTCGACGCAGGTCATTTTTCTTCCGCTATGTGCAACAAGTGCATTTATCGTCCCCGTGTCTTCCGCATGTACACCGTAGGCTATACAAGCTGCATAATCAGGTACCTCGATCTCCCAGGCCGCCTTTAGAAGCTCCTTCATCCTGCCATTTGGTGATTCCAACCCATATTGCTTACAAAGCCATGGAGTCGCAATGGAGGCTTCGACATAACCCGTAGGCGTATCTGCATTTAGTTCTAGTAATTTAATGTTGCCTGCCTGATCGACAGTAAAATCAAATCTCGCATAGCGGCTTATGAAGCCTTCGCCATTCGGCTCAAGTCGATCCAGCCCATCCCATAGCACTTCTGGTATCGATAAGTCTGCATAAAGCTCTCTTTTGCCGAAAACATAGCGGGCAGCTTTATCAAACACCTGCCACAGTCCAGCAGCAGCATGAATAAGGTCCTGATAAACCTCATTCGGCATAACGACAAGCTGATCAATCCAGTACTCTTCGTTCTCCAAATTAGCCCATGTAAATCCAAGCTCAGCTAGTTGCTGTATCCGAGAATTTCTGTCAGGGGCTGGTTTCCCAATCACTTCAAAAACCATGCCATTAACCCCCAGAGCTTGAGCTGGAGGAGGAGCTAAAACCGCTTGATTTACCACCTATGCTGCCTGATGAAGTTGATGTTGACTTGGAGCCGCTAACAGAGGAACCTGTAGTACCTGATTTGGTGGTAGTTGACGATTTATTCGAGTTTGAAGTAAAGGTCCCACTACCACTTGAAGTTGTTGGTGTCTTCGTCGTCGAACGATTCGTAAATGAGCTGGGTTGATACGTTTTATTAACATAGGGCGTATTGGATCGATAATAATACGAGCGATGATTATTCCCCCAACTGCTAGATGAATACGGACTTACCGTATTGAAAATCAGATGATATAGCAGCAGATCATCCCATCCAAACCCACCGCCTGACACTTGATTCACAATAATAGGAGCTGTGCTCCCACCTGTTGTACTCGGTGTTGGCGTAGGTGAAGGTGCAGCCAAGCCTTTATCAGGCGGTATAGGTAATCTCCAATCGACCTGAGGATCGTAATAGGCTTTAACATCCTCATTCGACCATTCCACCAATTTAGATGAGCCTGCATTGGGACTAGGCGTCTCCGCAGCCTGTGCCGTTCCTAGCAGCATGTGACCTAACAAGATCAAACTCAGTGAAGTTGATAGTACTTTAAGCGGTCGTTTCACTCCTTGCTCCCTCCCCCTTCTGCGCCAGCTTTAACGAGCAGCAGCTCAAACACATGGAGATCCAAATTCAAACGGCCCTCAATCATTTCGTATTCCTTCCCGCCAACGAGAATGAAATTAGCCACATTTAAGGCTTGAATAAGTTGATCATCCCAGGCACGCTCACTTAGTTTGAGCAGTTGCCCTTCTGGCAACTTTTCATAAAGCACGATTGTCATACTGCTAGCCTCCTCCACAAAAAAACTTTCTACACATTTAAACGCACCAGGAATTCAATTGTTTCAAAATAGATAAAAATAAAAAGCCTATCCATCGGATAGACTTTTCCCATTACTCCTATTAATAGGCAATTCTCTTTGCCTTTAGAAATGTTTTTTTCCAATAAGCTTTATCAATATTGCTGATTTGTACCCCATTCTTCGGCTTCGGGGAGGCATGCAGCATCTTCATGTTTCCAATGTAAATCCCTACATGACCAACGGTTTTGTTCGATTTGAAACGACCTGGCACGTAGAAAAACATCAGATCCCCTTTGCGTAAAGACTTGCGAGAAACCAAATTACCTTTAGTACCTTGTTGCCGAGCTACCCGCGGCAGTTTAATATTATATTTCCCATAAATATATTGGGTAAATGTCGAGCAATCAAATCGTCCTGTTTGGGGATATGAGCCCGTACCAAATTTATACTTTACGCCCATATAATTTTCCCCTTTATTAATCAATGCATTAATATCGATATTCTTCAAAACCGGCATGACGTCATTTTGATCATTTGGCGACCATACTTGAAGATCATGCTGGGTCTGAATAGGCATCCCTGCAGGATTTGCACCTGCCCCGTTGCCTTTGAATGGATCTGTAGGATCATCTCCGAAACTCAACTCTGGTGAGTTATCATTCGCACTTGCTGGGTCATCTTCATGTTCGATGATCGCAATGGGCGAAGCATGAATAATGACGTCCCCTTTTCTAACCTCGTACGACATATCATCTTGAAATAAGTCAGCTAAGTCCGAGACAGGTAAGTAAGCCGTTCCGCCCTCTTTCACTACCGGCTGGCTTAATTGAATATCCGCCCCATCTTTCATAGCTTTATTCGAGTTCATGATCAACTCAAAATTAGCATCATTGTCCCCTATAATCAGCTTACCTTCAGAATCTTCCCATTCAGACTGGAATTTGAGAGTTCTAATGAGATCTTGCGCAGATACATAATTGACATTTCCAATTTGTTTCATCGGTAGAACTGCATCATTGTTTGCTAGCGCAATGATATCTTTGCCCGCTTGCGACATACTCTTCGTAACCGAATTACCAGAGCCAGTTAAACCTGTCGGGCTTTGCGACGGTGTTACACTTGGTGGGCTCGCATGATCCTTCCCACAAGCAGTCGAAATCGCCAGCACGACAATCACGCTTCCTATTGCCGGTATCTTTAGCTTATTCCACATGAAATTCTCTCTCCTTCAGGGACACATTATTATCCTTTATAGAGTGAGACAAGTGGCATGCAAATATGCAATCCGTTCGTTCAAATGGGCTTGGCGTTTGTTGGAAGTAATGGAATCTGTAAGAGGAGAACGCCGTATAAATGTGGAGTTGATACATATATTTGTTCAAGAAGGAGTGATGATAGTGGGTATTTTTAGTGGATTACTAGGAAATTTATCAGAAGTATCTGTTGAGGAGCTTACGAGGCAGTATGGTACTTATCTCATGCCAAATGAAGTTATCTCTACAGGTTTTAAACTTGTTCGGGATTCATTCATAATCACCGACGAACGCATTATCCTAATTGATCATCAAGGTGTCACTGGTAAGAAAACGAAAGTCTCCACGATAGATCTGGATTCCATCTATGAGGTATCGATGGAATCTGGCGGTACAGGGTTTGATGACAGCGAGCTCATTATTCATTACATAACCTCACCTTATTACAAAGCGAATAACATCACGACGGCGGCTTATCGTTTTGAATTAAAGAAAAAGTTCAATATCCAGTCGTTATATGTGGCCCTCCAATCGGCAGCTACACAGAATCGTAAGCGAATTAACGGATAACATGCAAAAAAGCGTGCCAGAGAAGTATCTCTGGCACGCTTTTTTTATTATCTGGAGATTAACCGATAGATCCTTCCATCTCAAACTTGATGAGACGGTTCATTTCAACGGCATATTCCATCGGAAGTTCTTTGGTGAATGGCTCAATGAAGCCCATAACGATCATTTGCGTTGCTTCTGCTTCTGTAAGACCACGGCTCATAAGGTAGAACAATTGATCCTCTGATACCTTGGATACGGTCGCTTCATGCTCAAGCGTAATGTTATCGTTCAAGATTTCATTGTAAGGAATTGTATCCGAAGTGGACTCGTTATCCAAGATCAACGTATCGCACTTGATGTTAGCTTTGGAACCTTGGGAGTTACGTCCGAAGGAAGCCAAACCACGGTACGTTACTTTACCGCCATGCTTGGAGATCGACTTGGAAACAATCGTGGAAGTTGTATCTGGTGCCAAATGCGTCATTTTCGCGCCCGCATCTTGATGTTGACCTTTGCCTGCAACAGCGATGGAAAGAACCATCCCTTTAGCGCCGCGGCCTTTAAGAACAACTGCTGGGTACTTCATTGTCAGCTTGGAACCGATGTTACCATCAACCCACTCCATTGTAGCTCCTTCTTCTGCAACCGCACGTTTCGTAACGAGGTTGTAGATGTTAGGTGCCCAGTTTTGGATCGTTGTGTAACGCGCACGGGAGTTCTTCAGACAAACGATCTCAACAACCGCACTATGAAGTGAGTTCGTGCTATAGATTGGAGCTGTACAGCCCTCAACGTAGTGCACGAAGCTATCTTCGTCGGTGATGATCAGCGTACGCTCGAATTGACCCATGTTCTCGGAGTTAATACGGAAGTAAGCTTGCAAAGGCACTTCACATTTAACGCCTTTTGGTACGTAGATGAAGGATCCTCCGGACCAAACTGCGCTGTTCAATGCAGCAAATTTGTTGTCAGCTGGCGGAATGATCGTTCCGAAATATTGTCTGAACAACTCCGGATATTCACGAAGAGCTGTGTCTGTATCTGTGAAGATAACACCTTGATCTTCAAGCTCTTTTTGCATGCTGTGGTAAACAACCTCAGACTCATACTGTGCAGATACACCAGCAAGGAACTTTTGCTCTGCTTCAGGGATACCAAGCTTGTCGAACGTTTCTTTAATTTCTGTAGGAACTTCTTCCCACGTTTTACCTTGCTTCTCAGAAGGACGAACATAGTACTGGATATCATCGAAATCCAAGTCATCCATGTTTCCGCCCCAACGCGGCATAGGCATTTTGAAGAATTGCTCAAGGGATTTCAGACGGAATTCTAACATCCATTCTGGTTCGCCTTTAATTCTTGAGATTTCTTCAACGATTTCACGAGTTAAGCCTTTACCGGATTGGAAAATGGATTTGTGCTCATCTCTAAAACCATATTTGTAATCTTCTAAATCTGGCATTTGTTTCGCCATGGTTAATTCCTCCTTAACGTTCTCTTTGTTCCATATCTTTAACCTATTCCACCCGCAAATGCGTTAGTTATCGGTCTTATGAGAATGTTCAATCCCTTTGCGTAGTGCATTCCACGCCAGAGTTGCGCATTTAATCCTCGCTGGGAATTTGTTAACGCCCGACAGGGCCTCAATGTCTTCATATTCAAATTCTACGGATTCGCCCTTCATCAAGCCAGAGAAATCATCAGCCATCTTCAGTGCTTCTTCGACTGTTTTGCCTTTGACAGCATCCGTCATCATGGAAGCAGAGGATAAGCTAATCGAGCAGCCTTCACCTGTGAATTTCGCCATTTTCACGATACCCTCTTCAACTTGCATCTGCAGGGAAATTTTATCCCCACAGGTTGGGTTGTTGAGGTCAATCGTAACGGACTCGCCGGACTCAAATTTTCCACGGTTGCGAGGAGTTTTATAGTGATCCATAATTACTCTACGGTATAAATCATCCAATTGCATCGCCGAAGTACTCCTTTGTTTTCAGTAAAGCCGTCACAAGACGGTCTACATCATCTTCCGTATTATATAGATAAAAGCTTGCACGAGCCGTGCTGCTTTGTTCTAACCATCTCATAAGTGGCTGGCAGCAGTGATGACCAGCACGAACTGCAATACCCATGGAATCCAACACGGTTGCTACATCATGAGGATGAACATCCCCAAGGTTGAAAGTTACCAGTCCTGCACGATTCGTTGTAGGCCCATAAACAGCTAAGTCAGGAATCTGCATCATACGATCCAAGGCATAATTCGTGAGCTCCACATCATGTTTAAATATGTTATCCATCCCTACTTCGGTTAAGAAGTCGATGGCCGCGCCAAGCCCAACTGCTCCTGCAATCATAGGCGTTCCGCCTTCGAATTTCCACGGAAGTTCCTTCCAAGTTGACTCATAAAGATCGACATGATCGATCATTTCCCCGCCAAACTCAACAGGTTCCATGTTATTCAATAAAGACTTCTTCCCATACAATGCCCCGATTCCGGTAGGCCCACACATCTTATGCCCGGATAATGCATAAAAGTCGCAATCCAAATCTTGCACATCCACTTTCATATGAGGCGTGCTTTGCGCACCATCGACCATGATTTTGGCACCATGCTTGTGGGCAATGGCTGCAATTTCCTTGATCGGGTTGATGACGCCGAGCACATTGGACACATACACAATCGAAACAATTTTGGTACGATCAGTAATGGTGTTCTCTACATCTGCAAGGGATATGGATCCGTCTGGCTGCAGCGGAATATATTTTAAAGTGGCGCCTGATTTCTTAGCAGCTTGCTGCCAAGGGATCAGGTTGCTGTGATGCTCCATCGGTGTAAGGACGATTTCATCGCCCTCACGAAGTACCGATTCGGCAAAGCTAGCTGCCACAATATTGATAGCCGTTGTTGTGCCTCGAGTGAAAATAATTTCCTGCTCACTAGCTGCGCCGATGAACTTCGCCACTTTGGCTCTAGCTCCTTCATACGCATCAGTTGCTCGGGAACCTAGGGTATGAACCCCGCGATGAACGTTCGCATTATCCCACTCGTAGTAATGCTTCAGTGCCTCAATCACCTGAATAGGCTTCTGGGAAGTAGCAGCACTATCCAAGTAAACCAGAGGATGACCGTTCACTTCTTGCTTCAGAATGGGAAAAAGTTCACGTATCTCGGCAGATATCATTGTCCTAGCTTCCTCTCCACTAAGCTTTGCAGCTGTTCTTCAACGCTCTTAACTGGAATTACGGAAACAACTGGTGCCAAGAATCCGTAAATGATTAAGCGTTGAGCTTCTTCTTTTGTAATCCCACGGGACATTAGGTAGTGAACTTGTTCTGCATTCACTTGCCCAACACTTGCAGCGTGACCTGCTTTAACATCATCTTCGTCAATTAGAAGAATCGGGTTCGCGTCTCCGCGAGCTTTCGGGCTAAGCATCAAGACTTTCTCGGTTTGTTGACCGTTACAGCCTTGTGCGCCTTTCTCGATCTTCGTGATTCCGTTGATAATCGCTGTAGAGCTATCGCGCATAACCGCACGTGTAATCATATCGCTTGTAGACGCTTTGCCCCAATGAACAGCGCGAGTCGTCAAGTTTAATTTCTGTTCGTGCGTACCCACACAGATGACTTTCGCATCGGAGTCGGAGCCTTTCCCTTTGAGAATAGATGTCGTATCAGACATCGAATTCCCATAGTTCAACTCACCAACAACCCATCCAATACGGGAGTCATCTTCAAGAATCGCACGACGATAGGTGAGATCTGTTACGGATGCTTCCAAGCTATGAATGGAGGAATAACTAACGCGTGAACCTGGTTTTGCAAACACTTCAACGATCCCGTTTTGTACAAGATCTGCGCCGCCAACAGAAGACACAAAGTTGTCTACATACGTAACGGAACTGAATTGTTCAGCAACGATGAGAACGTGCGGTGCAAATGTAGCTTCTGCATCATCTGCAACAAACAAAGCTTGAAGTGGGATGTCAACAACAACGTTTTTCGGAACGTAGATGAAAATACCGCCATTCCACAATGCCGCATGCAAAGCTGTAAGTTGATTTTCATTCGATTGAACAGCCTTCATGAAGTATGGCTTAACCAAATCTCCATGCTCACGAACAGCCGTTTCAAGATCTGTGAAAATAACGCCTTGCTTTTTCAATTCTTCGGACACTTGATTGAACACGATACCGGAGTTGCGTTGTACAATCAGGTTGCCAGAACTCGTCAAGCCCTTAGTCACTTCAGGCAATGCATCAAGTGAACTCAAAGTTGCCTGCTCTTTATAGGAACCATAGGCGGAAATACTCCAACGGTCGATTCTTGTTTTTTCTAGTATAGGTAATTCCAACGAATTCGCTAATGCTACCCCTTCAGTACGAAGGGCTGTCATCCACTCCGGCTCTTGCTTGCTGCGGGAGAGCTCAGTAACAGCATTAGTATCGATGGAAAGTGTTGTTTTAGTGCTCATGATTTCCTCCATTTATAAGTATCTTTGACCCTAAGATCAAAGTCTCTCATCTCCTAGTACTTCGGCCCTGGTGTGTTCATAGGAATTTTGAATTCTTCCTCGTCTTGACCAACAGTTTCATCAACGATGCCTAGTTCTTCTTTGATCCAATCGTAACCTTCCGCTTCCAAACGCTCAGCGAGCTCAGGACCACCGGATTTCACGATGCGACCTTGCATCATAACATGTACAAAATCAGGTTTAACGTAGTTCAACAAACGTTGGTAATGCGTAATGATTAAGAATCCACGCTCTTCACTGCGCATCGCATTAACACCTTCAGCAACGATACGTAAAGCATCGATATCTAGACCGGAGTCAATTTCATCAAGAATAACGAATTTAGGCTC
Source organism: Paenibacillus sp. LjRoot56 (assembly GCF_964253335.1). Classification (NCBI taxonomy): domain Bacteria; kingdom Bacillati; phylum Bacillota; class Bacilli; order Caryophanales; family Paenibacillaceae; genus Paenibacillus; species Paenibacillus sp. LjRoot56. Next base: position 2,308,540 of record NZ_CAXURV020000001.1, on the reverse strand, counting down.
AAGCAAAAGCATTTGAAGAATTTCATTACGCTTTTTCTCACCGCCGGAGAAGCCTTCGTTCAAGTAACGGTGCATGAACTCAGGGTTCATTTCCAATTGCTTCATTTTCGCTTCCATTTGACGAATAAATTTGATCAAAGAAATTTCGTTGCCTTCACCGCGGCGAACATTCATTGCACTACGCAAGAAGTCAGCATTCGTTACACCAGTGATCTCGCTTGGGTATTGCATAGCCAAGAACAAGCCAGCGCGAGCTCTCTCGTCAACAGCCATTTCAAGAACATCTTCGCCATCTAATGTAACAGAGCCCTCTGTTACTTCATATTTCGGGTGACCCATTAACGCGGATGCCAATGTACTTTTACCCGTACCATTCGGCCCCATGATCGCGTGAATTTCGCCGCCTTTGATTTCTAGGCTAAGACCTTTCAAAATTTCCTTTCCTTCGATGGTCGCTTTCAGACCCTCTATTGTAAATGTTGATGAATTTGCCATTTTCTTTAAGCCTCCATAATGTTTGAGTGTACTAGATAGATGACAATCATATGTAATGATTATCACTGATTCTCATTAGAATAATTCTATTATAACTTACTGTGACAAATCAAGAAAGGGCAATTCCATGAAAAAGGCGAGCTTTTTGTGAAATGCTACGTGAATTTTACGCCAAAGTACGTTTTATTTCAGCAACTTGTGCGTTAAATTCTTCCTCATTCAACACGGGTGTCATGCCGGAATCATCCGGTACCAGTGCTTGTAGTTGTATCCATGATTTGCAGCCAATATAGGCCTGTTCGATCTCAATTTGGATCGGTTCTTTCAACGTATATACCCTTAATATCATTATATGCAACGGGTTTTTACGTTTCCACTTCAATCGCTCTTCTGTGAAATTTTCTGTCCAAATATGAAAAGGAAACAACTGATGGAGCTTTTCTTGGTCGCTGACTTCGATATCTTCCACCATTCGGGCAAAGGAGTTGATTGTTACGTGTGTATCCTGCGCGCTCCAGTTGACCAACGTTTCATCGATAATCCCGCGATACTGCTCTTTCAGTAGTTCTTTTCTCTGATGTTCATATGTTGGATAGAGAAAGAAATCATTCGATTCCACCTGGAAATCTCTTGTTTCTTCGACAATACCTCCCTTGCGCATAATAAAAATTTGCGAGCCAGCTTCTAACGCTTTTACCGCAGAGGCCCACTCTTTCAATGCTTTCCCATTCCCCATCTCGCCAACCCCTCGTTCTCCTCATTAATCTATCTATTATAAATAAACTTTGTTAGCATGACAAATGTAGATTGACATTTTTCAGGAAAAATAAAAAGGAACAGCCTTAAAATCGGCCATCCCTTTATTTCTCTACATCCTTCTCTCCACATAAGAAAATATAAGTTTTCGGTTTCCGAAAATTTATATTTTCTTATTGGCGATAAAACCTACCTTATACACGCGGTCGCTCATCCTTGAATTGCCTCGATAGAGGTTTTCTCATACGTAACCTGCATTCGGGTAAACTGATCTTGATTATGTTTCATTGGATTCGGATCATGTGTGGTGTCAGGTGCATCTGCCTGGTACGCAAGGAGTAGGAAAATAGTGCCCACAGCAATGGCGAATAGGACATTCAGAATTTTCATATCCATTTCACATCCTTTGAAATCGTCTATCTCTAGGATAATGGAATTTCATCTCGTGAATGTTTGTGTAAGTTAAAGATTGTGTAAATCTCTCATCCCAGGAATGATTGCAGCATCCAACGATGCTTTTCCAAAGATGTTTGGATCGCCAAAAGCATATCCGATGTGGTATCGTCACTCTCTTCCTCACAGATCTGCATGCCCGCCTTCAGCTCTTGCGTAAGGATCGTGAAATCTTCTATAATCGCTTCAACCATTTTCGTAGCCGATTCCGTGCCGGATGCTTCCTTTAGTGAAGAAATCTCTAAGTAAGCTTTCATCGTAGCAGCAGGTTGACCGCCGATCGCCAATAATCGTTCTGCCAACTCATCCACATGCAGCGCAGCCTCATTGTAGAGCTCCTCAAATTTTACATGAAGCGTAAAAAATTGATTCCCTTTTACATACCAATGAAAGTTATGAAGCTTAACGAACAGTAAATTCCAGTTGGAAATTTGCTTATTAAGAACAGTTTGAATTGATTGCGTTGAAACTAATGTTGCGCTCGTCATTCAAATCCTCCTTCTTTTTGCCTAAAAATCATCCTTGTACACGCTAATTTACGTTAATCACGCGGATTTTATGTAAAATAAACGACATTTCTGAAAAGTGTATTTCATGCGGAAACAATTTGTCTTATACTAGGTAAAGACTATTAATACTCAGTAAATTAGTTGGAATTAATTCCAATCAAATTAAAGGACGCTTACGAAGTCAGTTTTCTGACGAAAACTTTTAGGAGGTTCACTCATGTCCACTTATCATCCGTTATCGGAAGAGCAAGCCATCGAATACGCACGCCGTATTCCGCAATTATTTCAACCAGGTTCTGACCTGGCCAGCCAAGAAATTGGGGATGGGAATTTAAACCTCGTATTTCGTATAACAGAGGCTGCTACAGGAAAAAGTATTATTTTGAAACAAGCTCTTCCATATGCCAAAGTTGTTGGGGAATCCTGGCCGCTGACGCTCGATCGTGCGCGCATTGAAAGCGAAGCATTGATCATTGAAGAAGGGCTCGTGCCAGACCTAGTCCCGCATGTGTACGCCTATGATGCAGACCTAGCGCTTACAGTAATGGAAGATTTGAGCGATCATGTCATCATGCGTAGAGGGTTGATTGAGGGTAACCAATACCCGCTTTTTGCTGAACATATCGGGCGTTTTCTAGCTAATACATTGTTCTTTACATCCGACTTAGGCAAAAATCAACAAGATAAAAAGATTCAGCTGGGACGCTTCATCAACCCTGAACTTTGCAAAATCACGGAAGATTTGATCTTCGATGATCCGTATCGAGATGCGGAAACGAACAATATAGAAGCGCCAATTCGTGATGCAGCGGAACAACTTTGGGCAGATAGCGAGCTTCAATTCGAAGTTGCGATTCTACGCAACAAATTCCTGACACAAGCACAAGCCCTGCTTCATGGCGATTTGCATACGGGCAGTATTTTCATCAAATCCGATTCAACGAAAGTGATTGACCCTGAATTTGCCTATTATGGCCCGATGGGCTTCGATATTGGTGCTGTTCTCGCCAACCTCCTACTTAACTTTGCTGCACAAGAAGGTTGGAGTAAGGATGAAGAAAGCCGTTCCGCTTACCGTGCCTATTTAACACAAACCATTAAGGATGTATGGACGCACTTTGAAGAAAACTTCCGTGCCCTTTGGAATGAGCAAGGGGTTGACCGTGTATTTACCGCTCCAGGATACCAAGATTACTTCTTGTTAAACTTGCTGCGTGATACGGTTGGATTCACAGGAGCCAAAATGGTCCGTCGCGTAGTGGGTCTTGCCCACGTCGCCGATATTGATAAAATCGAAGATGCTGCAGCAAGAGAACGCGCTCAGCGCATGGCCTTAACGATCGGCACTGCCAGCATTCGAGCTAACCGTCAGGTTACGACGATTGATGAGCTAATCGCAATCGCAACACGAGCAGCAGAAAGAGGTTTTGTACTATGACGACTACGAATGATGTAAATGGAAGCAAAGTAAGTGCTGAAAATGAAGTGCAAGGTGCTTTGCAATCCTTGCGCTGGAACGGCCAGCAGCTGGATTTGCTGGATCAACGACTGCTGCCGGAGGAGATTGTGTATTTACCGCTGGAGACACCGATTGAGGTGTGGGAAGCGATTCGGCACTTGAAAGTTCGCGGCGCACCTGCGATTGGGATCGCCGCCGCGTATGGGGTATATCTCGGCATCCGCGGTGTGGATGCTGCTGTTGATGGGCTTCTGGAAGAAGTCCAGAAGCAAGCGGATTACCTGGCGACGTCACGTCCGACAGCGGTGAACTTGTTCTGGGCGCTCGATCGCATGCGTGCGAGAGCGAGTGCTTTGGCAGCCGAGGGCGTTAGCCCGGATGCATTCAAAGCTGCGCTTCTAACAGAAGCGCAAGTGATTCAGGCGGAGGACGAAGACACCAACCGCCGTATTGGAGAACATGCGCTCACGCTGTTCGAGGATGGGTTCGGCGTGCTGACGCACTGCAACGCCGGCGGTTTGGCTACTGCCAAGTACGGCACGGCGTTAGCGCCGTTCTACTTGGCGAAGGAACAAGGGATGAACATCAAAGTGTTCGCCGATGAAACACGGCCCGTGCTGCAAGGCGCGCGACTCACGGCTTTTGAACTGCAGCAGGCTGGCGTAGACGTCACGCTGATCTGCGACAACATGGCCGGCGCGGTCATGGCGAAGGGCTGGATTCAAGCGGTCATCGTCGGAACGGACCGTGTTGCGGCGAACGGCGATGTAGCCAACAAAATCGGCACCTACAGCGTAGCTGTGCTGGCGAAAGCGCATGGCATCCCATTCTATGTGGCAAGTCCACTGTCGACGATCGACTTGAACACGCCGACTGGCGGCGATATTCCGATCGAGGAGCGCCATGAGGACGAGATCACGCAAGGATTTGGTAAGCGCACAGCGCCTGTTGGCGTGAAAGTGTTCAATCCGGCCTTCGATGTGACGCCGAATGAGTATGTAACCGCGATTATCACGGAAAAAGGCATCGTTCAGGCACCATATGGCGAAAACCTGCGTAAGCTTTTCGAATAGATCTTTGTTGGGATGAAGTTTAAATGGAAAAACTCCAGTTAAATTCAGGTAATCTGCTTCTTTTGCAGAGAAAGCCTGAAAATAGCTGGAGTTTTTCCAGTTATTCGGCATATAGTGCGAAATTGGAGCGAAATAGCTGTATGTTTTCCAGTTAGTAGAGTGTGCTAGCGTGTGGCTGGTTGGTTGGTGGATTCCAGAAGCTGATTTGTGTGATTGGAGTAGTCAGAGAATTCGATGTGATTACCTGGTTAACTGGATAATAGCTTGCTAGTTTTCTGCTGTCCTGACTGCTGTGGTGGTAGGAGTAGCTAGGGGATTCGAACTGATCTAGACGTTAGATGCTAGTTTTCAGTGTACTGACTATAGTTTGCGGTATAAATTGCTAGGGCGTAACCAAAAAGAGCTGTCCAGAAGTAGATTCTCTACTTTACGGACAGCTCTTTTTTGGGTTTACATCGTGCTCGCGTGTTGGAGCACTGTATTCTCGCGGTAGGCATTAGGCGTTGTGCCGTGCGCCTTCTTGAATACGTAGTGCAAGTAATTGCTGGACGTGAAGCCGCTGCGCTCGGCAATTTTCTCAAGCGTCAGCGTGGTTTGCTGCAGCTCGCTGCATACGAATTTAAGGCGAATTTGCTCCAAGTATTCACTGAAGGAAACATTGGCCTTCTCCTTGAAAATCCGTTGAAGCTGCCTAGAGCTGATCTGCACACGCTCAGCTACCCCCTCCAAGGTCAGGGGACGACGGAAATTGTCTGTAATGAATTGTACCGCCATCTGATAGCGATAGTTCTTCATATCACGGGCTGGCAGATTAACTCCCTGCTGTTCCGGTTTATACGCACTAACGGTTCTTAACAGCATCTGGATAATGGACTGTTTAATAACCGTGTACTGACCTAACTGATTGTTTCGCCACGCTTCGTAAGCGACGAGGAAGCATTTCATCGCTTCATGGCGATCCACTGCTGGCGTATGCGGCAGTTCACCAAGCTGTCCAATGCACGCTTCGGCTTCTGCCATCTCCCATTCCTCTCCCCAACCAGAGGAAGACAACGCGGAGGATCCTGCTTCTTCCTTATCTGATAGTTTCACAATATCCACGTGTAGACATAGCTCGCCCATCGCTTCATGCTCATCTGCTTCTTGCCGATGAATGACACCAGGTGCTGTGACGTAGAGCAGTCCTTCGTGGAGTGGATGTGTAATCCCATCTAGAATTACGCTCCCCTTGCCGCAAGGGATATAGTGAATCTCGTATTCGGAATGCTGATGATAATTTACGATGGCTCCAGCTGGAAAGGAAGTAAGATGACAACGCAATACTCGAATTCCGTATGCTCCCCAACGGAAGCTTAATTCCAGGCGATCTAACGCCATCGGATTTTCTAACATAGGTTCGAAGTAAAAGGGTTGACTCATAGGGGAAACACCGCTTCCTTTCCAGATTTGACGATTAGTATTAGTTGGTCAGAGAATCCAATCGTACTTGGCTTTTGCTAGCCACAGATAGATTGGAAGCTTCCATTAGCTTCGTTAAGTCTACAGCCAATCCGATATTTTCGGTAGCTTTGGTACCATTTTGAATATGAGCAACCCATTGGTCAAACGCAGTTGGCTTTGCCTCTGGTATAGATTCGTAAGCCACCCATTGTCCTGTCGCTTCTTCCAGCTTGTTCGTACGCAGCATGACACGGCCATCTTGCTCTGAGTATAATACACTGCCTTCCGTGCCATGTACTTCAATAACGAAAGGCGAGAAAGCATTCACAAAGCCTGCTTCAACGATACCCAACGCACCATTCTCATATTGGAGCAGTGAAACGGCATTATCTTCCACTTCTCTTCCCGTCACATAGCCATAAGAAGCGCTTACTGCGACAGGCAGACCTAGTAGTAGACGATTGAGATACATCGGATGACAACCAAGATCGATGAGTGCTCCGCCACCACATTGCTCCGCATTATAGAAATGCTGAGGCAACCAGCCATTCGGATTCGCCGTCGTCGAAATTCCGCCATTATGCGAGAGTCGTGTACGCACAAGCGTGATTTGACCTAATAACTCTTTAGCAACGATATCTTGAATAGCGAGTGTTGATGGTGAATTCAAACGCGGTAAGGAGACCGTTAAGGTCACGCCTGCTTCCTCAACAGCTCCGAGGATCTCGTTCACTTCGTGAAGCGTAGGAGCAATTACTTTCTCTGTAAAAATATGTTTACCTGCCCGTGCAGCAGCGATGATGACATCTCGGTGAAGGTTGGTTGGTGTATCAACAACAACGGCTTCGATTTCTGGATTGGCTAGTAACTCTTCAAGACTTGCGTAGAAAGCCACACCTCGTGTTTCAGCTTCTTTCTGCCCTCTTTCTACAATCTCGTCCCAAATCGCTACGATCTCTGTATCCGGGTGCTCGTTTACCTGTTTCGCATAATCCTTTGCATGTACATGCCAGAAACTCAACATTGCTACTTTCATCCTGAATGACCTCCAAATAAGTGACTTGGGTTCATTGTATCATGGGCTTGAAAGCGGATAAATTTCGAATTCGTGACAGATGAAGGTGCAAAATTACGACATGTTTATCTTTACTAGCTTACTCGAAGATTAGGATAAAATGTCTAGTACGTCAAGCCTTTTCAATCAGAAACTTAAAGTTGATAATTCCAACAGGAATAGTATACAATTGAATGATTATTTCTATCCTTTGTAAGGAGTTGATTTTGCATGTTATTTACACCCTACACCATTGCCGGCCTAACCTTGAAGAATCGTATCGTGATGTCACCTATGTGTATGTATGCATCGGATGAATCCGGTGAAGTCAAGGATTGGCATCATATTCATTACGCTACAAGAGCTGTTGGCCAAGTGGGACTTATCACATTTGAAGCAACAGCAGTTACTGCACAAGGACGGATTTCAACTCGTGATTTAGGGATCTGGGATGACGCACATATCGATGGCTTAAAGCGTGTTGTCACGTCCATCCATAATCATGGCTCTCATGCAGGCATTCAGCTCGCCCACGCAGGAAGAAAAGCCGTCCTGGATACGCCGATTATAGCCCCATCTGCCATACCCTTCTCAGAAACGTTCAAAACACCTGAGGAAGCAACACTCACGGACATTCAGGATACGATCCAAGCGTTCGCTGATGCAGCTGACCGTGCCAAGCAAGCGGGTTTTGACGTGATAGAAATACATGCGGCGCATGGTTATCTCATTAATGAATTCCTATCTCCATACTCGAATCATCGTCAAGATGCGTACGGTGGTGATCAAGAGGGACGATTCCGCTTTTTGCGTGAAACGGTTCAGGCTATTCAAACGCGGTGGAGTGGTCCCCTGTTTGTCCGTATTTCGGCTCATGAGTATGTGGAAGGCGGACTTACACCGCAGGATCATGTCTATTTCGCGACTCAGCTCAAAGAACTTGGCGTCCATCTTATCGATGTCAGCTCCGGTGGCAATGCACCGATCGTTCCGAACTTTTTCCCAGGCTACCAAGTGCCTTTCGCCGAAGAAATTCGTAGCAAAGCCGACATCCCTGTCGGCGCTGTCGGATTGATTTCAGAACCGCAGCAAGCGGAAGAGATTCTTCAGAATCACCGTGCCGATCTTATTTTTCTAGGTAGAGTGCTCTTACGAGATCCTTACTGGGCTAGATCTGCCGCCCGTGACTTACGCGTCGAGCTCGCACCACCGGGACCTTATCAACGAGGATGGTAAACCAAAGCCAAAACCCCACTTGGACTGCAAACGTCCAAGCGGGGTTTTTGGCTTACATTTATTTCGAAACTGGAACGGTGTGATAATACTCTTCCATCGTCAAGTTCTTCGACTGGATTTCCTGCGCAATGTCGGCTCCCACATATCGTAAATGCCATGGCTCATATTGATAGCCCGTAATGGCAGCTTTCCCCTGTGGGTAGCGGATAATAAAACCATACTCACTTGCATGCTTCTCTAACCAAATCGCTTCTTTCGTTCCACCAAAACAATCCGCAGCTGCGCATTTCCCATTGCTGCTGGTGACGTCGATGGCAAGCCCTGTTTCATGCTCACTAGTTCCAGGTACAGCGCTGTAGGTTTTAGCCTTTTCTTCCCCGTCTTTTTTCACATAGGCTTCAAAAAGGGATTTCTGTGTGGCATACGAACGATACGCAGAAACACCTGCTAACGGAACTCCATCCTTTGCCGCTCCAGCGAATAGCTTCTCTATGGCAGTTGCTGCGACTTGGCGCATTTTGCGCTTATCAATTTTTTCGGAAAATGTAAAGGCAATGTTCGGATAGACAAGATCTGTCGGCTCATAGCTGGAAGGCAGCGAATTCATCTTATTGACGAGAACTGTAATACTTTCTGGTTTGGCAATCACCTGAATCGCGCCATTCTTAGTTGGCGTAGGGCTTGGAGCAGGTGAAGTCACAGGATTTGACGATGGCTTCACTGTAGCTGTAGCCGCAGGTGAAGTAGTCGCTGATGTCGTAGGTGTCGTTCCTACACTTGGTGAAACCGTGGGGCTTGTTGTCGCACTAGCTGTAGGTGTTGGGCTAGGAGTAGTCGTAGAGGCTCCTTCGTTCTTACTCCCACATCCTGCCACAATAGTTAACACCAAGAGAATGGCAATGGATACATTCATTTTGATTTTCATGTTGGTTTTCATTAGTCCTTTCATTTCGTGTCGTCATGCCTCCTAGAGGTTGAAAAAGCTTTTCAAAGTAATAGACCGCGATTTGGATGAAAAAGTTTCATGCTCGCTATTAGTTTAGCTCAACAAAAAAGGCTGCATTTAGGTTGAGCTCCTAAATCGCAGCCTTCTCATATTTTATGCGGAACAGGTTAACGTTTCAAGTTTACTTCTGACTAGCGACGATGGCTTGTTCCAAATCATAAATAATATCCTCAATCGCTTCTGTTCCAACGGATAGACGAATAAGTCCAGGAGATACACCAGCTGATGCTTGTTCCTGCTCATTTAATTGCGAATGTGTCGTGCTTGCAGGATGAATAATTAAGGATTTGGAGTCTCCCACATTGGCCAAATGAGAGAATAGCTCTACAGCATGTATCAGCTTTTTGCCCGCTTCGATACCGCCTTTAATGCCAAAGCTCAATATGGCGCCTTGACCTTTCGGCAAGTATTTCTTAGCCAGTGAATACGTCGGGTGGCTTTCTAAACCAGCATAGCTTACCCACTCCACGGACTCATGTGCTTCTAAATATTGAGCTACCTTCAACGCATTGGAGCTGTGACGCTCAAGACGAAGATGCAGCGTTTCTAAGCCTTGTAATAATAAGAATGAACTATTCGGGGACAGGGACGCTCCCAAATCTCGCAATAATTGCACGCGTGCCTTGATAATATAAGCTATCGAACCGACCGCTTCCGTATAAACAACACCATTATAACTCGGGTCTGGTGTCGTCAAACCTGGGAATTTGCCGCTTGCTGCCCAATCGAACTTCCCTCCGTCGACAATAACCCCACCGATAGTCGTACCGTGCCCTCCGATAAACTTAGTCGCAGAGTGCACCACAATATCAGCGCCATGCTCGATCGGTCTGAGCAGATACGGACTTGGGAACGTATTATCTACGATAAGCGGAATGCCATTTTCATGCGCAATCGCCGCTACAGCTTCAATGTCCAAAACATCCCCTTTGGGATTGCCAATGGATTCAGCATAGATGGCTTTCGTTTTCTCCGTAATCGCAGCTCGGAAATTATCAGGATTACTTGCATCAACGAACTTCACTTTAATCCCTAATTTAGGCAATGTATTGGCAAATAAATTATAAGTCCCGCCATATAAAGCCGAAGCAGATACGATTTCATCACCAACTTCAGCAATGTTCAGAATCGAAAACGTGATAGCTGCTTGACCGGACGCCACCGCAAGCGCGGCAGGCGCACCTTCCAGTGCAGCAATACGTTGCTCAAATACATCTGTCGTTGGATTCATAATCCGTGTATAGATATTGCCAAATTCCTTCAGTGCAAATAAATTCGCAGCATGCTCGGTGTCGTTGAACACATACGACGTCGTTTGATAGATAGGAACCGCTCGTGAATTAGTCGCGGGGTCAACCTTTTGACCTGCGTGAATCGCTAGTGTTTCTGGTAAATGTTTACGTTCCGAATTTGACATGAACATGCCTCCTAGGATAATGATTCATTGTGGATCCACCAAAGAAATAATAGCCAATTTAATTCCTACTAAAATAGTATGGTATAAGTTTAAAGGAATATTCTACCTAAAGTCAACACAAGAATTTCCAATTTGTAAAAGCCCGCAATCGAAACGAATTTCGATTACGGGCATTTCTCACGTTTTGTCCTGTGGGAGTAGTATAATGCGTCCATTTTCCAGTTCTACACGCATTTTATTCGTCCCCGCAGCACCTATCGATTCCAGATAGTTAGCCGGAATTTGCAATCTGCCAGCTTTGTCGACGACCGCATATTCAACATGGGAGTCCTCTTCTGACGAAATAATCCCCTGCTCCAGCTCCAGTAATTCTTCCTGATAGGATTTGCGTCGTAATATCTCAGAGGAGGTTTTGCCGTCACGAATCGCAACTACACGGTCTACTTTCTTCGCCAGAAGTGGATCGTGCGTAACGATCACGACGGTCAAACCGAAGCTGCGATTCAGCTCTCGAAACAGATCAAGGATCTGATTCGCCATCTTCGTATCGACAGATCCAGTCGGTTCGTCCGCCAGCAAAAGCCTAGGCTGATTAGCCAGTGCAATCGCGATCGCCACGCGCTGCTGCTCACCGCCAGAAAGTTCATTAAGCTTGTTATTTCTCCGATGGCTCAAGCCTACAGCTTCCAATAAGTCCATTGCACGATAGCGCTTGCGCCGTCCCTGCAGTAGAATGGGCAATTCTACATTTTCCAATGCCGTCAAATAAGGAATCAGGTTACGGGCATTATTTTGCCATACGAAGCCAACGGTTTCCCGCTTATATTTGACCAAATCGGACTCTTTAAACTTCAATAAATCCTTCCCATCCACACTCAGATTACCTGCTGAAGGTCGATCCAACCCTCCCAGCATATTGAGCAGCGTCGATTTCCCACTGCCGCTATTGCCGATAATGGCCATCAACTCCCCTTCTTGAATATGGAGGTCTAGCCCTTGCAACGCAACAACTTCAAGATCAGCTGCCTTATAAATTTTAACTAAATTCTCACAATGAATCATACCTAATCCTCCCCAAGCTTAACGGCTTGATGAATCTTAATTCTGGAGAGCATCGTGCCGAGCAGCAGTAATCCAAGCCCGATCATGATTGTAACGATCATATACAAATGAAGCTGATCTTTCGGATCAAAGCTGACTTGAAAAGGTGGCACTTGGCTTGACGAATCGAATGTTAACTGGAATAAAGGAACGAACAAGCGGCTAGCCACATTCCCCGTAATCATACCAATCAGCACGCCGGCTCCCGACGTTAGAAGCTGTTCGGCGACTAGCATTCCGATCAACTGTCTATAGGAAATCCCCATGGCACGAAGCACACCGAATTGTAGGATCTGGCCATACAACGAGAGTAACCAATATAGGAGAAATCCAATGAAGCTGATGCCAATCGCGATCAGGAAACCAAGCGTCATAACACCATTCACTGCCAGTTGGAAGGGATCGTTCTTCGACCGAATCACCATCATATTCGTATCAACTAGACGTGTGACTGACAAGCGTTTCTGCTCTAATGACTCATATAAGGCTTGACTAGTCATATCTGGCTTCAGCTTTAGCCACACATCATAAGGCTCTACAGCTAAATTATTTTGGATAAAAGAAAGATGTCCGATGACGAGCTTCGGTGCATTTGTTTTGCTTCCTGAACTCGATGAGGCCGTTAAGATCGGATTCGGATTCCAGCTAGGCCAATAATCAATGATGCCATAGATCACCGATGTAGCGCCTTCCACATCATTCCAGCCGATTCGAATGACATCTCCCACCTTGGCTCCCGTTTCCTCCGCGATGGACCTAGAGATCAGAACTGCTTTGGAATCCGTCGCCAACACGTTCAGATAGTCATAGAAATGATGATCTAATAAATGATCACGGAACCAGGCTGTTCGACCAAAATCATCGGTATCAATCCCCATGAGTGTCGTCTTTTTCGTATCTTTGCCAATGGAAATATACGCATCTTCTTTCTTAAATACCCTTGCCGCTGACTCTACACCGGTCAATTGTGTGAACGGCATGAACGGCGGTTCTACGTATTGGACGCGTTTCTTCCCCCCACCTTCGCTGCCTTGAGGTTTCTCTCCACTATCGAATCCTGGCGGACCTGACTGTGGAGGTGGTGCATCATTATCCCATGCGGTTTGCAAGACGATGTCCGAACCATTCTTATACTGAATCTTCTCTTCCACATTCTTATTCATCGTTCTTGCTGCACTCGCGCTAAAAATACCCGTTGCCAATGTCATAATAATAAATAACATGATGAATTGATATTGGGTCGTTGATCTCCCCACTTGCAACAGCGTTGAATATAAGTAGGGCGGCCACCATTTTCGACCGACTGCATAGATCAGTTTAATGATCCAAGGATAGATCCTGAGCAGAAAGAGCCCCATAGCGAATATGAAAAAGGCGGGGACAACAAATAAAAGCGGATCAACCTTCATGTCCAGAGAATCTAACCCTAGAGCATTTAAATCATCCATCCGTCGCTTAAAGCTTTGCAAGAGATACATGGACACAATCAATAAGACGACGTCTAGATATATTTTATGGACAAAAGAAAGCTTATTCTTCCTCGCGATTGTTTGTTTATGACCCACTATGCTCACTCGTGTCGCGAGTACGGCAGGAATGAGAACCATACCAACCGAAACAATCACTGCAATCAATCCGTATTGGTAAGCCTCCTGACCTAGCTTTACTTCAATAGCTGCACGCTGAACGAACGACAGAAAACCATTCGAAGCACCCAAGACTTTCGTTAATTCCAGCCCTACAAAAGGACCAATTAATAAAGCAACTCCACCTAGTAAAATACCTTCGATCACATACCCAATCATGATCTGAGCTCGGCTTGCACCTCGGCTTCGTAACACAGCGATTTCCGTTTTCTGCCGATCGGTAATCAAATTCGCAACCATAAATAAATAGAAAGCAAGTAAAATACAGACGGGCACATTCAATGACCATAGTAGGATACGGAGCTTTTTCTCTTTCTCCCCATAGGATTGCAAGGTGAGTACCGTTATATTACTGGATGTGTATGTTTCTAAGTTCCGACTAAAATAGTCGTCCATTTCCTTCTGAGTCGCGATAAAGGTGTCAATACCCTCTAACTTCAATTGATGATAATCCAAGACGATATTCCAGTATGAAAACTGATCCATGAAATTACTGCTTTTCGTAAAATCTTGTTCGAATAAGGCCGACGGAATGAAAAATCTTGAATTCAGATCCTTCATCGTATTCGTCCAATACAGGTCAGTGAAATCTGCCCGATCAATCACGGCAACCGGTTTAATTCGAATAGTGCTCTTCAAATCATCGTCCACCATGGTGAGTTCATTACCTAATACGATTTTCTGTTTCGTCAACAACTCTGGAAATACCCAAGTCTCATAAACGCCGTTCACAGGCTTTGTCGAAGGCATGACGCCATCAACAAGACGAATATGCTTTTCCAAATCGGTCATGGCAGCGATTTCGCCATACCTATTTACCTTGGGATCTAATTTACTTGGATCGCTAGGTGTAAGTTTATACGTCTTGGTACCCCTGGTTACCGTAGAAAGCAGAATCGGTAAATCAAAGCGCTTACTCATTGCGGTCATGAGTGCGTCCGTTTCTGCTAATCGTTTATCACCTTCTTTGGCTTTGCCAAAGTAAGCTTGGTTCGCTACAAGTCCTGGATACTTCTGTGTATTCGTTTGTTGAACTTCCAAGTCTTTGATCAACATCCGTTGCAAAATGGCATGCGTATAAATCGGCATGGAGCTCGCAAGGGCGACAGAAATAATTAACCCTAGTAATAAACTTAGCTCTAACCAACGGTTCTTTGCCATTTTGCGGAGAATCATCAGTAATAAAGCCATTGTAATCCTCCTAAAAGTTTTGCTTTAGCAAAACTAGTATCGTAAACATTATCCTTCAAGTGTGCTAATTATTTAAAATGACGTTCTGGCCTTCCGTTAGCCCCGTTCGGATTTCTACTTCCGTAGCGGAGACAAGCCCTTTCTCGACATCGACTTCTTTGCGGCTCTCGCCATTCAGTACTTGCACATAATCTCGACCTAGATAAGAGCGGAGACCTGTTCTTGGAATAATCAGGATGTTATCACGTTTCTCTACGATGATTGTCATATCACCAGATGCCCCGATCTCTGCGCCAGCTGTGCCTTCTGGAATCCCTACCATGATCGTTTTGGCATTACGCTCAGCTATCTGCTTATTATCGGTTCGAGGCGCACTTGAAGGGGTCTGCAGCACTTTGCCTGGCACCACACTTCCATTAGATCCGAACTTCACTTCCACGTTCATCCCCACTTCAATCCCTGTTAGCGTCCCACTGTCTGGTGCTTCATAAAATAACTGCAGCTTACTCGGATCTGAAACAACGACTAGTGTGCTGTAAGCATCCACCATATTTCCTTGTTGAGCATCCGTCACGTACGTAACTATGCCTCCGGCTTCAGCCGTTAATTTGGTTTTGGCCAATTCAGCTTGCAAATTAGCAAGCTGCAGCTGTGCTGCTTCCACATCGATGGCCTTAAGACGTATAGACAACTCTTGATCCGACGAACTCGAGGTCATCCTAACTTGCGTATAAGCGATCTGAGCCTTCTCCAAATTCAATTTCTGCAGGGCAATTTTTGTTTCTAAATCACCTTGCTCTAGTTCCGCAAGCACATCCCCCTGCTTCACGATATCCCCAGATTTGACACGTAATCCAGCAAGTCGGTGACCCGATTCTTTAAAAAAATAATTAGTCGTTTTGCTTGATCTTAGTGTCGCCATCGCACTGACTTTCCTCGTGATGGAGCCTTTCTTCACTTCATACAGCTCAAAGTTTTCTTTGACGGGCTTCACCAATGGCGGCTTCAACGCTTCTTCTTCTTTGGGCAGCAACGAACAGCCAGCAAGTATGAAAAGGGCACCTGCTAGTAGCACAAGCCTTGATGCGATTTTATTAACCTTCATCGACAATGGAACCATCCTCCAATGCATAAACTTCATCTACAATTTCCATAATCGCCAGATCATGCGTAGTCAAAATTATGGTCATCCCTTCCTTCACCAAATCCTTGAAAAGTTTGAGAATCTGAAGCCCCATTCGACTATCTAACTCGGCCGTAGGCTCGTCTGCCAGAATCAGCTTAGGCTTATGAGCAATCGCTCTTGCTATGGCAACTCGCTGTTGTTCTCCGCCAGAAAGCTCATAGGGTCGATGTTTCATTCTCTCCTTTAAACCCACGAATTGCAGCGCCTCTTCGGCAAGAGTCCTATATTGACTGGGAGGTACACCTGATATGCGCAAACCAAACTCTACATTTTCGTAAGCGGACATATACGGCACTAAGGCAAACGATTGGAAAATAAGCCCGATTTGCTTCCGTCTGAGTTCATTTCGCTTGGATTCAGAGAGTGTGCTGATCTCCATCCCTTCCAAGTAAACTGCACCTTCGGAAGGATGATCCAAGGCACCTATGATGTTAAGTAACGTTGTTTTCCCTGACCCTGATCTTCCACGCAAAGCCACAAGTCTGCCTCTGGGGATCGAGAGATTCGCTCCGCGCAAGGCATGAACCGCTCCTGACCCCTTTCCAAACACACGTGTTACACCAATGGCTTGCACCATAGGCACCTGATTGTCCTGCATAGTCAAAGTGAACACCTCATCTTTACGCTAATCCTGCATCTTCTCTATAAATGTAAACCTTTACATAACAAATAAACAGACTGCCTTTGTTGGAAAAGGTGTCTGTTTGTTCGTTTTTGTGAGTCCATACTAACTTAGGCGAAATACCAGTCTAATTCGGCTTCTCGAACTCTTTCGGTGAACAACCGACAACACGCTTGAACGTTTTTGCAAATGTTTTGGCATCAGGAAAGCCAACGGCATCTGCTACTTCATATACTTTCATTTCGCCCGCACGCAGCCTTCGTTTCGCTTCTTCCATTCGAATTCGAATCAGCGTTTCGCTCAGAGATTCCCCCATTTCCTTACTATATAAATCACTTAAATAGCTGCGGCTGAGCCTGACATGATCAGCCATGTCCGATGTGCTGATTGGCGAGGCATAATTCTCTTGCATATACGTGAGTACCTTCCGAATAAACGGATTATTGGAGCGATGCTTCTGATCGTTCCCAAGCGCCATTTGATGCTCGCTAAGCATGCTCATCGCTTGCAGTAGAAACAGCTTTACCTGTTCAAAGCTGGTGCATGGATGGAGTGCTTTGTTATGCACGAACAATTCTTCATAACGTTCAATCTCCGCATAGCCGCGTTCGCGGGCATAACCAGCTGCTAACGCGAGCAGCTCTTGGATAAAAGGCAGCACCCGCTCCTTCTCTGGACGCTGCTCCCTCAGTCTCGCGCAGAGAACGTCCGCGTGATGCAGATACCCCTCGCTGTTATCGTGCACGATACAGCGCAGCAGGTCGCTGCGTATGTCATACGGCAGCGCTGCAGTTGGCGTGCTTGCGGCCTCCGGCGCTAGCACAATTCGGCGATTCCGGCTCACGCCGTAGAATCGCTCGTGCAGCTGCTGCGCATGAAGCGCCGCAGCAGGCTGCACATCTTGGAGCCGGCGTAAGACGACGCCGGCTCCAATGAACCAGTCCGGCGCGGTTGCGAGCCGGACCTGCGCAGCGCGCTCGAGCGCTGCGGCAGCGGCGAGGGCGCCGCCGTCTGTGGCTGCTGCTGCCACGGGCATGAGCAGCAGCACGCTGTCCGCGGCCAGCGGCAGCGCCGCGAGGCAGCCGGTCCAGCGCCAGCCCGTGGTAGCGGCGCTGGCACCGGTGTGCAGCAGCAGGCTGACTAGGCTGCCTGCTGCTGCATCTGCCCTTGAGCTGCCTGCTGATGTGCCGAATAGCTCAGCCTGCAGCTCCGCTTCGCCAACCCCCAACTGCAGATATGCCTGCAGTCGGGTCGAAATCTGCATCTGCAGGGTCGAGGCAAGCTCCAGCTCTCGCAGCCCCTGCTCCCTTCGCTCATTTCGCTGTATTTCCAGATCGCGCTTAACGCCAACCAGGATGTCCATTAACGACTCGGGCTCCATCGTTGGTTTCAGAATATAGTCTTTGGCTCCCAGCTTCATCGCTTCTTTGACATAAGTGAAGTCATCCATACAGCTCAGGACAACACTGCTGATCGGTCTTGAACATTCTTTGAGCTTTCGGATTAATGCCAAGCCATCCATTCGAGGCATAATGAGATCAGTTATGACGATGTCGATATGCAAGGTATCAATAAGCTCGTATGCCTCTAAGCCATCCTCAGCATCACCCGCATACGTAAAGCCGAAATGCTCCCAATCTACCAGCTCACGCAAACCTTGCCGAATGATAGGTTCATCATCCACCACAAGCACGTTCATGTACGCTTCACTCCTCACCTTGATGAATGGGAAGAAACATGCGAACCGTGGTTCCTTCTCCGGGTTTACTGCTAATATGCATTTTGTACTCGGGTCCATAGATCAGCTTTATTTTCTCTCGAATATGCGAAATCCCCACACCGCTCATTCGCTCCTTCAGCATAAGATCAGCCTGCGCACCTCCAGTGCCAGTTGCTGCCACCGCACTCCAAACGGAGCCGCCCTCTTCGACTTGCATGCCAACACCATTATCTTCAACTTGGCAAAATAATAGATCGCGATCCAACCATGTCCGAATCGTAATAACGCCCTGACGCTTGGTTGGCCCAATACCGTGAATAATCGCGTTCTCCACCAGCGGTTGTAATAGCATCCTGGGAACTAAACAACCTAATGTGATGTCATCTATTTGCATATCAATCTGAATGCGATCCCCGTAACGAAATCTTTGAATTTCCATGTAATCATACGTTAAACCAATTTCATCACGTAAGGTGATAAAGTCCCCTTTTTTACCTAAGCTAGCTTGCAGAAGGCGAACTAACGCACTAACCACCTCTGAGATCTGAGGTGTCTTATGGATTTTGGCCACCCATTTGATCGTATTCAATGTATTGTAGAGGAAGTGGGGATTCAATTGATAATGGAGCGCTTCCATTTCAGCTTCTTTCTTCAGAGATTCCTCCCGTTTCACTTGCTTAATTAAATCTTCCAATCGATTCAACATCTGATTGTAGCTCTCGCCTATTTGCGTCCAGTCATCAGAACTTTTGAACGTCCAATAGGCCCTCAGATCACCTCGCTCTGCACGATTCATTAATGCTTTCAGAACATAAAGCGGCTTCGTCACAGCGTTGATAAAGAGGAGTAACCCACCTAGGCTAAGTGCGATTATGAAAGTGATGAGGGCTATGAGCCAAGTACGGTAGTTAGGAAATACATCTAGAAGACCTTCTGGCATAGGCGCCTCATAATACGATAGCCACGGAATACTTCCGATAACCTCCATTTGTTTCACCGAATGAATCATTGTCCCATCCCTATACACGCTGCCAACTTGCGGACCTGCTCCTTGCAGCAAATCCCCGGTGTAAACTCCTTCTCGATACAGCACCCGTTGATCTGGATCCATCAATACATAGGTATGTGTTGGACTCTTTACAGTGAACTCCTTCCAAACCTTGTTCATATTCATCCAAATTGTAAGTTTACCAAGCTCTTGGGTACTTGAACTGTCTATAATTGACTCTGAATAGGTCATTAGATAGGCGTTATACCGACTAGATTCTTCTCCTAACGACTCAAAACGTTTGTTCGTACGTTTCACTTGTGTAACGAGTGCTCCATCTGTTTCTCCAGTACGAGCACATAACGTTCGATTGGTTGACTGAACGGTCAGACATACCTGTTCGATATAACGGGTGTGTACTGTTTGCTCAGATAACAAGTTATTTACATAGGTACTCAGTTCTTTCGCAGCCCATGAGGAAGAATCATTGAGTTTCGCATACGAAATAAGACCGTAATCCGCCGCATGTCGATGTGTCATTTCGACTATATAACCTAATTCTTGCTGTAATCCCGTGATGATTTGATCATGTTGTACATCCACGGCATGCATGACCGTTTTGTTCATGTAAGAGGAGAACTGCTGATAGCCCACATACAGCACAAGTCCTACTGGCAGGGAAATCGCCAGAAATACATAGAGAAACACACGAAGTTGGAATCGATTCGTGAGGTGAGAGAACAACGATGGCATACGTCACCTTTCATTTTCGACTGAATTGTTATCTGAATGAACCTATTTTCTATCATAGCATATTGGAAATTTATGTAGTTTCATTTTTTAATGAAAAAACAAAAAAGCCCGCGCTAAGCGCGAGCCTCCTCATTTATATCACTATAGCACTTTGGACAAAAACGATTTCGTACGTTCCTGGGTCGGTGCCTCAAAAATTTGTTTCGGGCTGCCTTCCTCGACGATAACACCTTGCTCCATAAACATGACGCGATCGCCAACTTCACGCGCGAAGCCCATTTCATGCGTCACGACGACCATTGTCATACCTTCTTTGGCCAACTGTTTCATAACGTTGAGTACTTCACCAACCATTTCGGGATCCAGTGCTGAAGTCGGTTCATCGAACAACATGATCTTCGGCTCCATCGCAAGTGCACGTGCAATCGCAACACGCTGCGCTTGACCACCGGATAAAGAATCTGGAAGTGCGTTCGCTTTGTCTGCGAGTCCGACTTTGGCCAAAAGTTCCAAAGCATTCTTCCGTGCTTTATCCTCCGGCCATTTCCGTACCTGGATCGGCGCGAGCATAATATTATCAATAACCTTCATATGCGGGAATAAATGGAACCGCTGAAAAACCATACCTAATTCCATACGGATCTCGTTAATTTTGTTCGCAGGGTCCATGAGATTGCGGCCATCAATCGTAATCGTTCCACCATTGGGCTGCTCCAGCAGGTTCAAGCAACGTAAGAACGTAGATTTCCCTGATCCGGAGGGGCCAATTACAACCAGTACCTCTTGGTGTCGAATTTCCGTACTAATGTCACGAAGAACAACGTTATCTCCGAACGCTTTTTTCAAGTTCTTTACTTCGATTAAAGCTGTCATATTATACTCTCCTTTCGATATAGCCAAGAAGCTTGCTAAGAGAGTAAGTAAGGATGAAATAAATAAGTGCAGCTGTCAGATACGGCTCCCACACTTTGAAGTATTGGCTGCGCATCGCGTTGGACCAATACATCAATTCAGGTGCCGCGATAATGGCGAACAACGAGGAATCCTTGATAAGTACGATAAATTCATTCCCAAAAGGCGGAATCATCCGCTTGATCGCTTGCGGTAAAATAACCGATTTCATCGTTTGGAAATGCGTCATACCCAGAGAATGCGCGGCTTCCGTCTGGCCTTTATCAATCGATTGAATGCCTGCACGGAAAATCTCAGCCATATAACCCGCTGAATTCAAAGATAGGGCAACAATCGATGCAATGATCGGGTTCGTTGACCCTAAAAACAAAGGAACAACCCCAAAGTGAACAAGCAATATTTGAACGAGCAACGGTGTGCCGCGGAAAAAGTTAACATATATACTTGTCGGCCATCTCAAATAGCCGCGGTGTGACATTTTACCTAAACCAACTGCCAGACCCAATACAGACCCGAAACAGATGGAGAGAATGGAAATACCAATCGTCCAGAGCGTACCTTTCAGCAGCAATGGGACATAATCAAGAATAATATCAAACCGAAAATCCATTCCACACTTCCTTTCCATTAATTATTCTGCTACTCACAGAACAAAAGCATGCGTAAGGTTAAGTCACGCATGCTTTTGAACTTTTATTTTTGATCGAGCAATTTTTTCGTATCTGGCTCTTGACCAAACCATTTTTTGTACACAGTCGCATACTTGCCGTTCTCGATTACTTTCTTAATCGCTGGGTCTAGCTTTGCTTTCAGATCGCTGCCTTTAGGAAGCAAGATACCGTAGTACTCGGATTCGAAGTTTTTCGCGTCAGCGATCGAAACGAATTTTTTGTTTGGATTATTTTTAACATACTCACGAATAATAGCAATATCCGCAACAACCGCGTCAACACCGTTACTTTCAAGTTCCATCAAAGCAAGCGTGTTATTATCCATACGTTTCAGGGACTTGTTATCGCCACCCATAATTTTCGTCATAAGCGTATCTGCCGTAGTTGAAATTTGAACCGCTACTTTCTTATCTTTCAAATCAAGTGCACTTTTAATCGGGCTGCCTTCTTTAACAAGAATCATGTTCGTTGACTCGAAGTAAGGAGCTGTATAATCATACGTTTGTTTACGCTCATCCGTAATGGATACGCTGGAAATACCCGCTTGATACTCTTTACCTTGTTGAACACTCGTCAACATTGTGTCCCAGCCCGTGTTAGTAACGCTATAGGAAAGACCTGCTTCTTTCATTACTTCAGCAAGGAAGTCAATATCAAAACCAGCTACCTTGTCTTTATCCATATATTCCATCGGTGCATAAGCTGCATCTGTTGCAAATTTAACTTTCGTGCCACCACTATCTTTCGAGCCACAACCTGCCATTGTTAAAACTAAAGCTGCTGCTACCACAGAAATCATTAATTTTTTCATCATTTTTCCCCCGTTCTATGTAATGGACGAATCATATATTAACACTTGGTCAATAAAATAACAACACTTTTATGTGTAAAAAAAGCAAGGAAATTGCAGGAAGTCTGAATTTTTATGCATTTTCAGTTTCATGCACAGACGGCACACGACGCTTTGTCATCTTGCATGATGCAAAAAACGCTTAGGTCTTAGAGACCCAAGCGCTCGAGCTTGCCGTTAAATTGTTTTACATCATTTTAAGTATCGCTTCTCGTCCAGTCATCCCAGCTACAATACCTAGGTCTTCCGCTGTATAGGTTACTGATTCAAGCGGTGCTTCCAACAGCTCCTCGATCGTTCGAACCCCGGTGGCTCGCGCCGCTACAATATTCCTGTCACTTAATCGCTCATTCAGCAGCCCCACATCGAGGGCGCCACACATAATGTACCCTTTATCCGTTGTCACCACTAACAAGGTCGTCTTCGGCAATTTGACCTCTATCGCGATTGCTGTATGTCCTTCAAGAAGAATGGGTTCTACGCGCATCATGCTCTGCACAGCTCCTCTTCGCAGTCTTACGGTAGTATATGCGCCTGCGGCTAGTACGGTGTGAGGTCACTGTAAAGATTCTGTGTGTTTTTCCATTTTATTGCGAATTCGTGAAATAAGGCTAATTCATAACCATTTCATAACCTCATTAGAGCTCTCCGCTCGGCTTGAGGTCTACATACGGGACAAACGCCTACAACTCTTCCTTGTTCGTCTGAATAGAAACTCAGCTTCTTATCCTTTTTACGACAAAACGAACACATTTGTTTATTCACTTTGGATACTCGCTTCCCGTGAAGTGACATCTGTATAATTTTCGTCGTCTCAACCTTATCTCTAATTCTAAAGGTTAGTCTATAAATCAAAAGAAGCACACTCAATAGGACGATAACAAGTACGATCCATTTCAAAGCGCAACCTTCCTTCATGCGGTATTGTTACAGGTTTACTGGAGGTGGAAATGCGATGTTGCTTTAATCACGGCTAGGCCCCTTTAATCCGGAGTCTTAGCCTACAGTCTTTGCTCATTCTTAGAAATACTCTTTATTTCGAGCGTTTACATGGAATTATGAAATGCTGATGAGTCGTCGAGCGTCTTTACCCATTCCGAAAACTTCCTTGGTGGCATTAACTTCAAACTACCGTGCATCTTACGATTGTTGTAAAAGTCCATATAGTCGTCGAGCCCCTTATACGCTTCATCAAAGGTCATGAAATCTCTTTGACTGAAGAGATCGCGTTCTAGCAGGCTATGGAAAGACTCGATGAAGGCATTCAAGTTCGGGGTTCGTGGCGGTATGCGCTCATGGACTAGATCAAGGCTCTCGCAGGTGTCTTGAAATAACTTGCTAATGAATTGTGGCCCGTTGTCCGTTCGAACGACGGGTAACGTTTCATTTGCTGTTGTCCGGTTCTGTAACGCGTTCCACAGTGTTTGGACGGCATGTTTGGCTTCACATACCCGACCCTTGTATTGTCCAACGACGACGCGGTCGAACACATCAATAATACTGAGTACATAAAAGAAACGTTCCTGTCCAATGACATAACCATACTTAATATCCATTTGCCAGAGCTGGTTGTGCCCCGTAATGGATCTGTTTTTCGCTAATCTGCGAGGATGTGTTTGGATCCTTTTGCGTTGTTTTTGAAGGATTCCTAGCTCTTTACACAAGCGATACGACTTCTTTTTGTTCAGTATCACACCACGTTGGTTGCGAACACATTGTGCTAGAAGCTTATAGCCGTAGACATGTTCTTCGCCTTCAAGGAGTTCGAGCAGCCACTCTTTGATCTGTTCGTCACTAACCGTATCCCCCGATTCCGTAAGCGAATAGCCAGGCACTGGACGCCCCATTACAGCAACTTCCGGGCTTTTTGGTTCCAATTGTGCAGCTCGCTTTTTCCGATCATAGTAGGTGGATTCTGACAATCCAAGTATGCGCAGAACCTTTGCAGTTGGATTTCCCCGCTTAATAAATAGGTCTGCTACTTCAAATTTTTCAGATAAGCGGGGTTCTTCTTTTTTAGCAGCTCACGTAAAATCTCAATTTCTAGTTCCTTTTCACCAAGCACCTTACAGGCCTTTTCATAGCGTTCTTCAACTTTTTGTAGCCTTTGAAGTTCCTGTAAATGCTCGTCAGCCTTAGGTATTTCTTCTTGTGGAATGGAATCACGATGCTCCCTAATCCACTCCCGGATAGTTTCTGGATGAATGTCGTACATGCGGGCTAACACCCCAACCTTAACTCCAGCCAATGCTTCTTTAACAATTTTAAGACGTTCTTCTTGGTTCAACCTTTTTCCCATACCGGATCATCTCCCTTATCCCTATTTTAATAAAATGGGTAGGAAGACTCCAGTTTCTTTAGGGGGCCTAGGAGATCATGCGAATTTTTTCTTTCTGTCCTTTAATAACGTCTTCATACACTTTTAATTGCCTTACAAATAAAGCATATTCCTCTTCGGCTTCTTTGAGAATGGCTTCTGCTTCTATCAATTTTAATCTTAGATCTTCTCTTGCTGTATAATCATCCAAGGTGGTACCTCCCATATCGATTTATTTTCTCTACTCACATTTACTCCAAATTACTCAGGGGAAAGAACCATTTATGAAAACGAGGCTACATTTGCTAATGATATCATGATATAGTTAAGATGAGTGCGATTTCAGTGCAGTTAGGAGGCTATGATGAACCAACGGGATTCAAACACAAGTCCGAAGCAAGGACATTTATTCACCGTAGAGATTTTAATTGAAGATGGAACCAATGGCCTAGCAATGGAAAAGCTCCTTCATTTGTTAAATGTAGACGCGATCAAAGATTATCAAATCCTTAAAGGTATCCAGCTTGGTCAACTTATTGAATTGAATACGAAACAAGGAAGTCCAGCTTCCTTACATACAAATAAAAAAACTGTCGTTCCTACGCCAACCACAACTGGCAGAACGAACCCAACTGAAGCCGCGAAGCACATTGTTGAGCAGTTAGAGAGTTTCAAAACGAACAATACCTTGATTCGTTTGACGGTGGTCAAAGCGCAAGGAATTAAACTAAACCTCCCTTGTCGAATCCTCAATTTTGACGCGAGCAGCCAGAATGTGACTGTCTATCATGTTGATGAGAAGAAGGTATATTTGTTCAAGTTAAATGAAATTGATGACTACGTGGCAACAAATTGAATAAAAGGTACCCTTGCAAACGATCTGCAAGGGTACCTTTTTCTATTCACCTGACGCAGCTGCAACTGAAATGCCATGCCTGAGCATGTGCTCCAGCTCTATTCGATCAACAGGAGGACTAAACCAATAACCTTGAACCTCGTTGCATCGATTCTGATATAAGAATTTCAATTGATCCTCTGTCTCTACACCTTCCGCGATAACTTTCAGATTCAAATGGTGCGTCATGGCGATAATGGTCGCAACAATGGCTGCGTCATTCGGATCTACCATAATATCGCGTACAAAGGAGCGGTCAATCTTCAGCTTATCAATCGGAAATTTCTTTAAATAATAAAGCGAACTATAGCCAGTACCGAAATCGTCGATGCTCACATTCACACCAAGCTCTTTCAATTCAAGAAGAGATTGAATGGCATGATCCACATCCATCGTCATACTTTCAGTAATTTCCAACTCCAAATATCGCGGATCCAGCTCGGTCTGCTCAAGAACATGGCTTATTTTCCCTTTCAGATTATGCTGAAAAAACTGTCTCATCGATAAATTCACGGAGATCGGAATAGGGGCATACCCTGCAGACTGCCATGTTTTATTTTGCTTACATGCCGCACGGAGCACCCACTCGCCAATCGGTACAATCAAACCACTTTCTTCCGCTAATGGGATAAAATGATTAGGCATAACCATTCCCTTGTCCGGGTGATTCCACCGAATTAAAGCTTCTACACCAACAATTCGCCCCGATCCTATATCCACTTGAGGTTGGTAGTAAAGTACGAATTCTTCATTAACTAACGCTCTGCGCAGCTCATTCTCCAGCCTCAAACGATTAATCGAAACAGATTTCATATCCGAATTGAATATCTGAAAATCGTTTCGACCTTTCTCTTTGGCCCTGGCTAATGCAATATCCGCATATTTCATCAATACGTCAGCCTCATCTGTATCTTCCGAGGAAATGGCGACACCAATGCTTGCCGTGACATGCAGCTCATACTGTTCAAGGAGGAAGGGCTTCTCCAAGACACGATTGATTTCGGCAATGACAGTCATCACATCATTCACATCTTCTACATTGGAATAGAAAAAGGCAAATTCGTCACCTTCCGTACGCGCCAGGAAATCCTCAGCGGTCAAACAGCGAGTGAACCGTTCTGCGAGTTGAAGCAGCAGCATGTTGCCATAGTCATGTCCAAAGCTATCATTTACAAGCTTGAAGCGATCAATATCCAAATAAAACACTGCGACCTTATTTCCTTCTTCTTTACATAGACGCAGTCGTTCGTTCAAATGATCTTTAAATAACCGTCGATTCGGAAGGCCCGTCATATCATCGTAATAGGCCATATAACGGACTTGCTCATCGCCACGTTTACGTTCCGTAATATCCTGACAAATCAGAATATTACCTTTGGAATGGTGATGAATATCGACTGGTACAGCGGTTACGTGCAAATCGACGCGATAACCGCGCTGGTGCAGCACCGACGTATCAAAGGTATATGGAATTCCGTTGCGACTTTGCTGCAATTGCCACTCGGTTAGCTCCAACTGTTCTTCCGTTACAATGTCCGTAAAAGGTTGATGCAGCAGGTCTGTGACCGAGTATCCCAGAATCGATTCTACTGCTTGGTTCATGCGAATGAATTTACCTTCATCATTAAATATCCCGATCGCATTGGGATTATGTTCAAATAGTGAATCCAGTACACTTAGATACGCATGATCTCTCGGGAGTTCCTTGGGTATCTGCGGTTGACGCAGCGAGTTCTTAGCACGCAATACATAAAGTAGTGCGAGTGCGCCCAAGAGACAAATCCATGGGGCGTACGGCTTTACGAAAATGCTAACGCATATGGCTACGACGACATATACGCCAATATAGAGCCGATTGTTCACGAATTCGCCTCCTTCTATAATTCTATGTTCGATAGGGAAGCTTTTCGTAAATGTCCGACCCTAGCTCCCAAATGATGTAAATGAATCTCGCGCACACTACCAATCACTGTTTACTTTCTACAAAGGTTGTGCCATTTCCTGCTAACTTGCCATGAAACGCGAAAAAGAGCCAGATTTCTCCGGCTCTTTTCGACTAATTTAATTTAAACGCCGCAATGGCTAACAGGGTCCAACCGACAAGGAAGCTTAATCCGCCTAGCGGAGTTATAGGTCCAAAGGCTTTAATACCTGTCAAGCTTAATCCATACAAACTACCAGAGAACAAGATAATTCCGATGAAGATGGCCCAACCTGAGGCATTCACCAGGGAAGTATTTCCTAGCTTGTCAGAGAGCAGCGCGATCACGAGTAAAGCAATCGCGTGTATCATGTGATAATGAACGCCTGTTTGAAACACGTCGATCTTATCAGGTATTTTCGTTTTTAAATAGTGGGCGCCAAACGCACCTAATGCGACAGATAGGAAAGCATTCAAGCTTCCAAAAATCATAAACAATTTCATCATAAGACTTTATTTCCTTTCACTGCTGTAATGAACTACTCGACTTCACCAATATCATGTTGGCCAACAATTAAACGAACAGGCTCCAAGAAAACACGCGTAACGGTAGGCTGCTCGATTAAATTGACTTCAATATCTTCGATCTTATAACGAATCGTCTTTCCCTCACGCTTGTCATAGACAACGTCGAACTGCTTCAAACCTAGTTGATGAATCAAAACGGAAGAACCAATGGAGACTGCATTCGATTCGAATTCTCCGTGTTCAAATATCACCTCGGACAAAATCTCATCATTCATATCGACAATCGTGACGTACTGGCAAAATTGGTATCTCATCGTAAAAAATCCCCCTCGAATTGGATGTATTTAGGTATATATACCCATTCGCCGAAAATTGTCGATATTCCTGCTAGTTTCATGATTCCCCACAATGTTCAAATAAAATCCAACAAATAGATGACAATTGGTATCGTAAACATGCTAAATAGTGTCGAAGTAAAGACTGCCTGTGAAGAAAACTCAGCCTCATTCTCATACTCAATGGCAAGGAGTACACTACTTAATGACGTAGGAACTGCGCAGGACAGAATCAACGCCTTCGCGGTCAATCCTTCAATACCCAGCATCCACACAACCAGAAAACCTAACAACGGACCTATCGCCAAGCGCAGCATATTCGACAATAATACATTCGAGAACTGAAATGTCCATTTCATGGCACCAAGCTGTACGCCTAACGTCAACAACGCTGTGGCCATAAAGGCATTTGCGATGTAGTTCAACGGGATGTCGATCGAAGATGGCACAGGCACATGATAATAACGCAATAAGAGTGCTATTGGAATGGCATAAATGACAGGTAACGAAAGAATCGTTTTCATCGTCGCTTTCCAAGTAGCCTTATGTGCATTTAACGTGTAAATTCCGTAAGTATTAGGGATAAGCGTCTGCATTATCATAATAACGATCTGGATAGCTAATGTATAGGCGTTGCCGCCAAATACGGTTTGATTGAGTGGCAGCGCATAATTCGCGCTATTGTAGAAAATAACACTATTTCGCATGGCGATCCGCATGCCGCGCTGCAGCTTCTGTATGCGGATGATCACTTCAATGATCGCAAATAAAAGGCTGAAGAAAATGACAAAAAATAAGAGCACCTGCATGAGGATAGAGAGACTCATTTCGGATTCATACAGCTTTACAAAAACAAGCGCTGGCGAAAATACATAAAAGTTCAGCTTCGAGAGTGTGCGAATGTCAATTTGAAAGGCGCGATACATGGTCACGCCAATCGCAATCATGATACAAATCGGAACAATATTATTGATTAGAATATACACGAAATAATTCATTGCAATAGCCTCAATTCATCGAGAATCCCCATGATGCTCCTTACATGGAGGCATTAACGCTTGTGATAATTCGTTTCAACTGCGCATTGAAATTCGCAATTTCTTCCGGTGATAAACCACTCGAAGCGAACAGTGTCTGCGGAATGCACAGCGCCTGGTCGTAGAGGGCTAGTCCGGCTTCTGTGATGCGAATAAGGACGACCCGCTCATCTTCCTGTGAACGGTTCCGAACGAGCAATTTCTGCGCTTCCATTCTTTTGAGCATCGGGGTCAGTGTTCCGGAGTCCAGATCTAGCTTCTCACTAAGCTCCTTCACTGTGCTCTCCTTTTGCTCCCAGAGTACAAGCAGAACCAAGTATTGCGGATACGTGATACCGAGCTCCTCGAGAAAAGGGCGATACATCCGAGTGATCGCTCTGGAGCTCGCATATAGGCTGAAACAAAGCTGATTCTCCAGCTTCAAAAATTCACTGCTGCTCATAGTCGTTTCCTTCCCTCCGTCATATTGTGAACAATCGATTTGCTTCCAATTTAAACAAAAAGTCTCCGACTGTCAATACAAAACGCGGATGAGCACCCATCCATCGGGCACACATCCGCGTTTTTTAAGTTTACTTATTTAATATTTTGGCTTTTCACATACTCCAACCATTGTTTCTTGTATTCAGCTTGGATTTTATCAAGCCCTGCTACTTTGGCTTTTTCCATAAATGTTTTCAATCCGCCTTCAACATCCGCAACGAGACCTGCTTCAAGAGGATACAGGTATTGTTTCTCCACTTGCTCTAATGCCGCTCTTTCTGCTTGATAGCTCGTGTAGTCTTCTGCAAAGCCTGTGTATTTATCAGGTGTTGCAATTTTATCCAGATCAGCGAAAATCTTTTTCACGCCATCGTAGCCTTTATCGAATAACATAAACTCAGGATTTCTCCAAGCCCAGCCCTGCATAGCTTCTCTAGGGAAACCATTGCTGTTCGTATCACCGATCATGGTGTAGTAGCCATTATCAACCGTATAGTTTTTGCCTAAGATACCGTACTCAGTCAATTGATTGTAAGTTTTGTCCGTTACCATTTTTTCGTAGAAGGCAAGTGCACGCTCGGCATTTTTACTGCTTTTTGGAATCGCGAAGCCGTTGTGGATCGGGTGAACCGGCTCTGCATGGCCTTTAATCATTGGCGCTGGGTAGTACTCAAGCTTCCAGTCTGGGTGTGTAGAAGCAATTTTCAGCTTTTGGTCATTGAAGCGGCTAGGATTATCTCCTAGGTTCGCTGCTGCTTTACCGCTTGTAATCAAATCAGTCATAGCATCCTTCGTATTCAGG
Source organism: Paenibacillus sp. LjRoot56 (assembly GCF_964253335.1). Lineage (NCBI taxonomy): Bacteria > Bacillati > Bacillota > Bacilli > Caryophanales > Paenibacillaceae > Paenibacillus > Paenibacillus sp. LjRoot56. The sequence goes on along the minus strand of NZ_CAXURV020000001.1, from coordinate 2,277,684 downwards.
ACGTTCTTCGTAATGTAGCCGGCATCCTGCCATTTTTTCATCGTTTTCAGCTCATTCAAATGCTCTGGGGAGCCCCAATACAAGCCAACCTCAGTTGGCGTTTTATAACCAATGTTCAACCCATAAGGAACAGCTCCAATTGGATCGATTGTCAGGTTTTTGTACTGATCAGAGAGGCTGCCCTTAACATCACTATTCGCTGCTAATGGTACCATATCAGGCACATTTTTCTTGATTCCAGCTAGATACGCTTCGAAATTAGCAAGGGAATCCGGTTTCGGCAAATTGAATTTCTCTCTGAGGTCTTCACGCCAGATGAAGCCTGTCGTTACATACTCTTTATAAGTGGCAGGAACGGTGTAGATTTTGCCATCAATTTTGACAGCTTCCCACATGTCCTTTGGTACGAAGCTATTCAATTTAGGCGCTGCTTTCGGAAGCAACTCATCGAGTGCTAGGAAAGCTCCTTTTTTAGCATAGGATTGGTATTGCGTCCACTCTGCTGTGAAGATCAAATCAACCGCTTGGCCGGAAGATAATAACAACTTATATTTCTGATCCCAATCCGTCCATGTTGTGAAATTGAATTTAACCGTCGCGTTCAAATCCTTCAAAGCCAGCTTATTAATTTCTTCCTCAATGACTGGAAGATCCTTCGGTGCAGGTCCTAACATATAGAATTGTAATTCTACTTTCTTCGATGTATCTAAACCTGCTGGCTTAGCTGTAGCCGCTGCTGCAGTAGTTTCTGGTGCTTTCGTTGCTGCTGCTGCGGAAGGGCTTGGCGAACTTGTGGATGTGGAGCTGCTACACCCTGCAACAACGGAACCGGCAAGTGCTAATGCCATTGACACACTGTACATCTTTTTCGCATTACTTTTCATGTAAATCCTCCCTTTATTTGCACATAATTTAATAGGTCAAACCATCTATGTTAGCTGACGGAATAACTCCGTTACAGTTCTAACCTTTTACAGCGCCTATGGTTAGGCCTTTAACGAAAAATCGTTGAACGAATGGATACAGGAATAAAATCGGGCCGGTTACGATAATAGCCATTGCTAGTTTGGTAGATTCCGATGGAATGTCCTGACTCATCGTTACTCCCGTACTGACACCCAGCTGTGAAACCGCAGCAGCCGTATTAATGATGTTATACAAGAAATACTGCAGCTCGTATTTGTTCTGATCATTAATGAAGAGCGATGTCGAAAACCAGCTGTTCCAATAATGTAAAGCCAGGAATAATCCAACAGTGGCAATCCCAGGCATAGCTAGTGGAAGAACAACACGGTAATAAATCGTGAAGTCATTCGCGCCGTCAATCTTCGAAGACTCTGTTAACTCTTCTGGAATAGATGACTTAATGAAGCTGCGCATCAATATAATAAGGAAGGGAGACATGAGCCCTGGGAAAATCAGTGCAGCGTACGTATCTGTTAACTGCAGATATTTCGTCATCATGATGTACCAAGGGACAAGGCCACCACCGAAAAGCGTAGTAAAGTAAATATAGAAGGAAAGCTTATTCCTATATTTAAAATCTTTCCTTTGCAGCACGTAACCAGCCATCGTCATCATGAACAACCCTAGCGCCGTCCCGACCACCGTCACAAAGATCGTAACCCCGTAAGCTGTTAATACTTTTTCAGGGAACGTTAGAACCGCCTTGTAGGCTGTCAATGAAAAGACACTCGGTATGAGGTGATATCCATCTCGTATAATGGATTCATTATCTGTTAGTGAACCAGAAATGATGAGAATGAATGGAAACAAACAGATCACAGAAAACGCGATAATGACAAAATAAGCAATAATGTTGAATGTAACGGAATCAATTCCTCTGGTACGCAAGTGCAGTCACCTCCTAGAAAAGTGCATATTCATCATTTGATTTTTTAATCAAATAGTTCACAGTCATAATAAGTACAAAACCGAAGATCGACTGGAACAATCCCGCTGAAGTCGCCATCCCGATGTCAAACGTAACCTTCAAAGAGCGGAAAACGTAAGTATCCAAGATGTCGGTTGCATTGTATAAGATCCCGTTATTCCCAATTAATTGGTAGAAGAGATCGAATTGACCTTTCATAATGCTGCCTAGTGCGAATAACAGCAATATAATGAAGGTAGGCTTTAGCATTGGAATCGTTATGTACCAAATCCGCTGGAAGATATTCGCTCCATCAATCGTAGCCGCTTCGTAATACTCATCACTGATGCCTGTTATCGTGGCGAGATAGATCACCATCGTGTAGCCCACATTCTTCCATACATAGAACATAATCAGCAGAAAAACCCATGAAGAAGGTGTGTTATAGATGTCTACCGGGTTAGATCCCCAGGATTTAAGTGTCGTATTTACAAAGCCAGTATCATAATTAAACATGTTGTAAGCGATTGCGTTCAGGAGAACAAATGAAATAAAATAAGGTAAGAACATCACGGATTGCGTAAGTTTCTTGAAAAACTTCCCTGTCATTTCACTTAATAGGATGGCGCAAAAGATGGCTGTCGCATTTAAGAACACGATAAATGCCAGATTGTAGGCAACCGTATTCCGCGTTAACGTCCACAGCACACCTGATTTCCATAAGAATTCGAAATTCGCAAGTCCTACAAATGGACTTCCGAAAAGTCCCCCATTAAAATCAAATCGGGTAAATGCGAAGTAGATCCCAACCATCGGTACGTACGAATTAATAAAAAAGAAGATCAACGTTGGCGCTATCATGAGAAATAACAATTTATTTTTGTTTAACTCATAGAAAAACCCTTTCTTCCGGATCATGCTGGTAAACCTCCCTGCGTTAATATGTCCTGTTTATCTTGTCGGTTGCCATACTCGAATTATAGACAGAATCGTTCCGTCAAGGATACTGAAGATCTGCTAACATTTATGAACGAACCCACCCAAAACCGTCTAAACGGCATATGCACAATGTAAACTTTCATGGAGAAATCGGCGTTTCTAGTGCTTTTTCAGCCCCTGGACTATCCGATTCCATTGCAAGCCGTATAAAGTTGGGATATACTTTTTTTACCTAAGGGGGGACGGATAACTTGATACTTCGAAATCAAGAGAGCAAATTTATGTACCGCAACATACTTCTCAGTATTGTTTTATCCATTGTCATTACCTTGCTTGTCTCCTCTACGATTCTTTATGTCAACTTCGACAATATTGCGCTGAAGCAAGTGTATGAATCCGACTCCAACTCCTTGCTCCAAACGAGTCAAGAAATTCGGACGATAACAGAGACTGCAACCTCCCTGTCTTTTCAAATTTATCGTGATTTCGTCATTAGTAAATTGTTGTTTTACGATAAACCAGATATTTATGATGTCCAAGGCAGCATGGCTCAATTGAATTTATATCGGCTAGCAATGCCATTTATTGATTCCATTTATGTGTATAACGGAAACTCAGAGCTTTTCTACGTCAGCTCGAATAACTTTCAGAGCGGCATCCAAACAAAAGCCAATCTTGGCGACCCTGGCATGGTCGATATCCTCGATCATTTTCAGGATTACATTCCTTTCTTACCGATTCCAAGAACCTTCAAGTCAACTAATGTAAGCTCACTCCAAACCACAACTGTCGGGATCTATTCCTATTTGTGCTATGATGCCATCAATTTGAATAATTCTTTGAATTCAGCCGTTGTCGTCAATATATCAGAGTCCTTCTTCAATAAGTCATTGAAAAAAATAGCAAACAATCGGGCAAGCAACGAATTTATTATTAATAAAGAAGGGATTCTGATCTCCACAGATGGATCCAATCCTGTACTTTCCAATTATGCAGATAAAGGCTACATCCAGAAAATTATCGCTAATGCTTCTTCACCGGGTTATTTGGTTGATACCGTCAATGAGAATAAGTCTTTGATTTCGTATACAGCTCCTGATTCTCTAGGATGGCGTTACGTTCGCACAACCCCTTACACCATTATCACAAAAGAGATCAGAGACATGCGTCTCAAAACGATTTATATCTCACTTAGCATTCTTCTACTCGGGCTGCTCATTTCGTTCTTCATGTCCAAACGATTATTCGGTCCAATTGATAAGGTCATTCGAAGCTTAAAAACGTTAGAAATAGAAAAGCGTGACAACCTGCAAATTTTACGACAAAATTTCCTGAGAAATATTATGTTGGGCAGAGATGCCTACCACCCTCAGGCATTGAAATCGAAATTATCCTATTTCGGATCCAAAATCACCATTGATCATCCGGCTCTACTTCTCATGGTTAAAATTGATAAATATGAAGAAAACATTCGAACTTATAAAGATCAACTTACCTTATTACGCTATGCCATCATGAATATCGGTACCGAAATCAGCGCCTCCACCTTTCACGCGGAAGGCATCGATATGGGAGATGACCATATTTTGTTGCTTCTCTCTGCGAAAGAAACGGACTTCAAATGGGAACCTGTACATTTCACTGAGTTACTTCAAAATATGCAAGCATCCATTTCTTCCTTTATTAAATTATCCGTATCGATTACAGTAAGCCCGCTGCAAGACGAAGCGATACCGTGTTTCCAACTTTATAAGCAACTGCTCGAGGCCTCTTACCATCGTTTATTTAGAGGACATGGCTGCATCATTTGGTCCGATGAAATCATTGCGTACCGCACCAAGGAGTACAAATTTCCATCTCAGAAGGAAAAACAACTCGTCGATTGCCTCATGACAGGCGATTCGGAAGAGGCCGAACTGCTTTATATCGACATCGTGAATGAAACATCACTATATCCTTACACGGTCGTCCACTTGGCCGTCTCCCACCTCACCTTAACTGTTAATAATGTACTAACAACGATTAACAAGAATAATGCGCTAGCCTTCCCCCTCTACTTGGATGCCGCTGTCGCTTCTCTGACCCACGTCGAGACCATTGAAGAAATTAACGCACAGTTCATTGACGTATTCAAGCAGCTTCAGAAAAAGCTCGATGAGAAAAGAAGCTCTAAGCATGTGGAGCTGATCAAGAAAATGAACGACATCATTGATCGGGATTATGCGAATCAGAACTTGTCACTGAACTCAATTGCCGATGAACTCGCGATGTCTTCCATTTATATTAGCCGGTTGTACAAACAGCACACGATGGCGGCCATTACCGATGTGATTCAAGATGTGCGGATGAACAAGTCCAAAGATTTGCTTTTAAACTCATCGCTATCCGTTGCTGAAATTGCGGAGAAGACAGGCTTTACAAGCGACTCTTATTTCTATCGTTTATTTAAAAAGTATAATGGGATTACACCGAATGATTTCCGCAAACAACTCAAATATGAAAATACGCTCCAACAGAAAGGAATTGAAGAACGATGAATTGGCTCCATGATCACAAGAATCAATTACATCTTATTTTTGCAGAAGCAAAGGATGCTGTACGCCAATTCCCTTCTCCATTGGACCAGCTAGGTCTTACCTATTTAGCTAAGTTTGATCCCACTCAAGAAGGTAGCAGCAAGAATTATATTTGTTATCTTCTTCCGTATTGGATGAAAGACATCTGCAAGCTGCCTGCAGAATCGTTTAACAAGCTTTCTCTAGCGAATATCTTTGTCATGCTGTACTATTTCATACAAGATGATATTATGGACGCTAACAAAGGCGAACACGCAAGCAAGCTGCCACTCGCCAACTTATTCCATGTCCAATTCCTCTCGATTTATCGAGAGCTATTCCCTTCAGATTCCCCCTTCTGGGACTATTACGAAACCTATATCCTAGAATGGTCGAAAAGTGTCACAAATGAACGACAATCCGATTATTTCCATGAGGAAAAATTTCAAATTGCCAAGAAAGCTAGTCCAGTTAAAAATGCCAGTACAGGGGCATTACTACTTGCCAACCAAGATGATCTCATCCCTGTAGTTACCAATGCCGTTGAACAAACACTTGTAACCCTTCAAATGTTAGATGACTGGTCAGACTGGGAAGAGGATCTCGTAGATGGATCATATAATTGCTTAATCGCATCTATCCGCAAGCAATTGCAGCTTTCGACAGTAGATACACTAACGCCTGAAATGATTAAGCAGCTACTCTATGTCCATGACTTCTTCGCCGATTACGGAAAGACTGCTGACTCTCATCACGAGCACCTGCTAACCTTGTCAGTAGGCATGGAGCAACTGTTTGCCTTCCATGATTCTCTCGTGCAAAATATCCATCGGGTAGCCCAAGAAATCAAAGAGCGAAGGGCGACTTTAGTCTCTGGTGGGTTCTACTATTTTTTGTCTAATTCTGATAGATTTTGATAGATTAATAGATATGATCGTGGTATACTTTTATTTGTAGGAAAAATTACCCAAATGACTAGGAGTGAATACAAATGTCCACAAATGATAGCGTAAAAGCCAAAATTATTCAAAAAGCTTGGGAAGATGAAGCCTTTAAACAACAACTTCTAGCCAACCCGAAAGCAGCGCTGAAACAAGCATTTAACATTACACTCCCAGACGACATCAAAGTCAAAGCTGTTGAAGAAACTTCGACAGAATTCGTTCTAGTAATCCCTACAAATCCATCTAAGATTCTTGTTACATCTGATGCCGTAGCAGCAGTTTGGTAAAATAAAATAAAGGTGTCCCGCCATTAGCGGAACACCTTTTCTTAATTTATTGTCACATTTGGGAAACGTATAATTACTTCTGTACCTAAGAATCTTTGACTTTTAAACTCAATATGCCCCTTCATAATCTCGATCAACCGAAACGTCACCATTAACCCTAGTCCCGTCCCCTTCGTCTTCGTGGAATAGTAAGGCTCGCCTAATTTTCTCAGCTGCATGGGCTCAATTCCCTCACCATTATCCTTGATATGTATGAATACTTCTTCATTCTTCTCATAAGCCCAAATATGTATTTGCCCATCCGCTTGAAACGCTTCGATACTATTCTTGATAATGTTAATCAAAATTTGCTTAAGCTTCGAAGAATTCCCGAAAATATGTAAATCAGAAGGAACATTGACGATAATCTGACCGCCATTCAATGTTGCTAATGGAACAATGATTCCTTCTATTTGACCAATTTCCTTGCTGACATTCAATTCGACGATTTCATCCAGCTGCGGCTTCGCAAATGTAAGAAAGTCTGTGATAATCACCGAAGCCCGATCCAGTTCTTCGATCGCTATCGTCATATATTCCTTGTTCTTATCATCCGTTCGAGCCGCAACAAGCTGCAAAAACCCTCTTGTAACTTGTAAGGGATTCCTGACTTCATGTGCGACCGAGGCCGCTAAGGAGCTAATCATCTCCATCTTCTCTGATAGCTGCAGCTGATGATTATAAAATTCCAATTCCTTCGAATAGTTCGACATCTGCTCCTGATTGATTGCGAAACGCCTACCCAATATCACGATGAGTGCAATAATAAATCCAACCACACCAAATTTCCATAGGAAGAACTGATACTTTTGATTATTACTATAGTAAAGAATAAGATCAAAGATCCCCATCAATGCAAATATAGCGAAACCTGAAGAGAAAATAACAGCCTCTCTGTTTCCTCGAATAACAAAAACAATGGACAGACTAATAATTAAAATAAACTCAAAAATCATAATCACACTTAGCATGGTCAGTGTGAAAAATAAATACGTTTCGATAAACTGAAATTGATTGACCTGATTAAATAACATCAAAATAATACAGAAAGCTGAATAGGCAATCTGAAATTTCCGGAAAATACGAATCCATTTAAATTTGCCATTGTCAAATATTTTCTCATAAAAATAAATAAGTGATGGCAAAAATATGGCTAAAGAAACATCAAAAATATTCAGAATCAAAGCACCAAAAGGTGTGAAATTAGCATAAAGAAAAGGGGAGTAGGTAAGAAAGATCGTACCTAATGTAAGAATAATTAAACTAAGTGAAATCCAGCTTGCCCGTTGTTTCTGTTTGAGAAAGAGTGAACAAATCAGCATAATGACAGCAATGAATAGAAAAGCAAACCCGAGGATGATATTCTGCAAATCGCGAAATATGAATGTATGTGTCAAGGAGGTATAATGATCCAATTGGATATCGGAATGTATGCCCAACCGCTCCATGCTTGTCTGAAGCTTTAAGTAAACACTCCCCCCACCGTCCTCCGCGCTTATAGGAAGCAAACTCCGTTGTTCGTCATAAGGAAAGTCAAATTTCACTTCATTAAGTAATCTACCACCTATGTAAACCGATACCTGTTGTGCATAAATACCATCGATATACAAGCCAAAGTCCTTAGGAAGATTTTCCGGTAGTTGGATACGGACCCAAGCAGTAGAAACATCTTTTGGTTTATCCGGCATTTCCGCTCCGCTCTCGATCGTCATCCATTGATCTTTATTTGACGAAGCTATGATATCTTGAACTTTATCATCGGCCCCCCCCCACTTCATCTCCCAGTTTGGAATCGTTTTCACACCATCGGGCTGCTCCGCCATCACATGATTAGCCATAAATAATAAGCCAAACAAGAAAACTAACCCTATTTTCCATCGCAAATGATGTTTTTGAAGCCAATGCTGCATGTATTCACCTTCCCCCGATGACTGTAAGTAATTTACATTAAATGAATTCGACGGGGTTATGTGCTTTCCTTCTTAACTAGGTAAACATTATACAAACAAAATGAAACACTCGCCACATTCCAACAGGCGAGCGCTCCTTAATTGTCAGTGAACCAAAACGTTTTGGCTGGCAAGGTTTCGGTAATAAGTTGACCCTGACTAACGACATTACGGCATGGAGGTTGCCCGCGAATAAGATCCATTGCCGCCTGACCAGGAAGCATAATGAAACTAGCAGGTAAGCCTAAGCCAATACCGTAATCCTTAAGTTGTAACGTTCGGGCAGCTCGTAGGGTAATCATCCGAACGAGCTCATCTAGTTCCTCGCGCCCCGTCATATGGGCTAAATGTGCAGCCATATGAGCTGCTTGCAGCATATTTCCCGTTCCTAAGGGATAGAATGGCGTCCGAATATCATCATGAGCAATGCTTACATTGATGCCGGCCTGCCACATCTCCTTGATGCGAGCAATACCACGACCTTTGGGACTACTGTCGAATCGTCCTTGCATAGCACTATTGATCAGCGGACAGCAAACGATATGAATGCCGGATCTAGCCACGAGGCCCAATATTTTTTGAAAATAAGCTTCACTATAGTAGGCTGTCGCATTCACATGTGCAGCTGTTACTCGTTCTCTTAAGCCCGAACGAAGGGCTAAATAAGCAACATTTTCTAAGAATGTGGAGTGGGGATCATCCATTTCATCACAGAATACGTGAACGAAGCATCCATGCTTTTCCGCAATTCGGAAGCAGATTTCCAAGGATGCTTCTCCTTCTGATCGCGTAGGCTCCAGATGCGGGACTGCACTTATACCGTCGGCACCAAGCTCCAAGGCTAGCTCGAGCCGTCGTTCGTTATCTGGACAGGCACGAATCCCCTCCTGCGGAAAGGCGATAACCTGCACATGCATGTAAGGCTTCACACGCTCACGAAGCGTGAGAATCGCTCTTAAAGCAGTCAGACTTGGATCTGATATATCCACCATCGACCGGACATGAAGGACGCCCGATGAGATTTGCATCCGAAGCACCTTCTCAGCGCGTGCCATGACGTCCTCATACGTGAGTGTCCGCTTTCGTTTCTGCCATAGATCAATCCCTTCGAATAACGTGCCACTCTCATTCCAATTAGGCTCCCCCGCAGTTAACACGGTATCTAGATGAATGTGCGACTCCACGAAAGGCGGCAACAGCAAGTGCCCCGTCCCATCAACCTCTCGCTCCCCGTGATCGGCAACTTCACCCATCGCGACAATTTTACCATTTGCCACGCCAATATCTATAGGTCCTTGGAACTCGTGATCACCGAGTAAACGAATTTGACGATAGACCATATCAAGCAAGTTAATCACCTCATATCTAGAGCTACGCGATTAATTATCACGCTTCATTTCAGACTCATGCCAGGAGCTTAGGAGCCATTTGGCAAAGGCATTCACTAACAGGAAGAAAACAATCCCCAGCGCAGAAGCGGATAACCCGCATGCGAACAAGTATGGCGTCTTTAATCGCGCAGCTGCGTACGTGATAGCATAGCCTAGTCCGCCTTGCCCCCCGCCAATTCCGGCAATGTATTCACCGACAATGGCGCCGACAACCGACAAGGTACAAGAAATTTTCAAACCCGCCACAATATAAGGAAGCGCGGCCGGAATGCGAAGTTTCCACATCGTTTGAAAGCCATTGGCATTATACAAATAGAACAAATTGCTCATATTTTGATCCGTCGAATTAAGTCCAATTAAGGTATTCGATAGCATCGGGAAGAACCCGATTAAGAACGTAATGATCACGATCGCATTCATACCTGCATCGAACCAGATTACGATCAATGGTGCGATCGCAACAATGGGAATCGTTTGTAAAATAATCGCGTACGGGTACACGCTTTTCTCAATCCATTTCGAACTCGCAAGCAGAATTGCCCCCGCTATGCCTAAGATAATACTGAGAATAAATCCAAGAACAGCTTCGAAAGTAGTCGTTCGCACGGATACCCAAAGACCGCTCCTATTCTCGATAGCGGCTTTCACAATATCCGATGGTTTAGGAACAAGATAGACTGGCGCGTGCGTCAAGGCTGCGATTAGCTCCCATCCGCCAATAAAGACTACGAACGCTACTAAAGGCGGCAGCAGCTGTTTGAGCAGCATCAACAGACGGCGACTAAACGACACGCCCTCCTCCATGCGACTCATCCAAGCTGCACGTTCACGAGCGGGAAATATTTCATCAGGTAATATTTGTAGGTACTTCGAATCGACAGCCATTGCACATATCCCCCTTCTTTATGACTTACAAATGATTTTGCCAGGATTGAGAAGCCCCTTCGGATCATTCTCCCGCTTCTTGCGTTCCATACTGCCCACTTCGCCACGTCCACCTTGGTCGAGCACCCAGGTATGTGGATCAAATATTTTGACACCAATAGATTCGAAAAATTCGATGATTTCATATAAGCGTTCTTCCGTTGTAAACCTTACAACAGGGAGGGCTGTAGGCGTCACCGCTCCGCCACTGCGCACCCATTCGACATGCAGATAGACTTCGTCGCTGTACTTCGATTTGATTTGCTTTATTTGTTCTAAGTAGCTATCCACTTTAAAGCCTGCTTGCAGATACGTCATCGATGCGTCTGTCTTCATCGCCCACAAAGTCGTGTGGTTCCATGTAAAGTCAGATACACCTATGGTTTTACGGTAGTTTTTGGCCTCGATCACATGACCGACATGACCTCCAAACCGCTTCGCAAGCATATCTATTAACCGCAGTGTTTCTTCAGCAAACTCCAACATAACAGCAGCCATTTCTGGCATAATGACTTTACTAAAGGGTACAAAATAGGAAGGAATCGGCCATTCCATCGGTGCAATGAGACGTTTGGGAATCACTTCTTCACGAGCGAGAGCCTCACCAAACTGCATCGCCTGCTCAAAAGTAGGAAATTGGGCTATGCCTTGTGTCCATTCAGTACGCGGTGAAAGTGGAATGGTGACCTCGGTCAAAATACCGGTAGTCCCGTAATTGTGGATATAGTTAAACAATTCAGGACCTGTAACAACGAGGCGTTGGGGTGTTTCTTCCATCGTATAGATCACAGCCTCAAGGACATTGCCATCCCACAGGTTGCCATGCATGATCGAACCAATACCGCCAGAACCACCACTCACAAATCCTCCGACCGTCGCTTTCACATAGGTACTAGGATAGATCCGAATTTCTTGCCCAACTTCACGCGCTTTCTTATCAATTACGCCTAGACGAACTCCGCATTGCAGACGTGCAAAGCCAAGTCCAATCTCGAGGATTTCATCCATGCGACTTAGATCTAGAACGATCCCTTTCTGTAAGGGAACGGCCTGACCGTAATTACCAGTCCCAGCACCACGTACTGTTACGGGAATACCATGGCGATAGCCAAAAGCCAAAGCCTTAGCCACTTCGTCTTCATTACGGGGCAGCACGACGACATCAGCCGATGCAATCCCCTCCAGCCTACGATTAAGTACAGGAGAGTACCAGTAATAATCCTTGGAAAGCTTATCTCTTGTTGCTTGATCGATGGATACGATTTCTTTCCCTAGCTGCTCTTCAATCTGATGAACCCAGGTAACTTCCGCTTCTGTGGACATACTGTCTTCACCCTCTCGTCTTAATGGTCCAAAGCGTCATTCACAATGCGCACTAAATCGCTGAATTGCGTTGTTGTTCGATACGTTTCATCCCTTGGAAAAGGAACAGGTATATCAATACGTGCTGAGATTTTACCTGGTCGAGGTGTCATCACAACGACACTTGTTGATAAGAACACCGATTCGAACACATTATGTGTCACGAACAACACAGTCATCGATTTATCCTGCTGCCAAATATTGAGCAGCTCCATTTGCAATGTTTGACGCGTAATTTCGTCCAACGCACCGAACGGTTCATCCATCAGCAGCAGCTTCGGCCTCGAAATGAGCGCACGCGCGATGGATACGCGCATTTTCATACCACCAGAAAGCTGCCTAGGCAGCACTTTCATGTAATCCTTCAATCCAACAAGTTCAAGCACTCGCTCCGCTTCTTGTTGTTGGGTCTTCTTATCCACTCCGCGTAATTCCAGCGGAAGCTTCACATTCGCTTCAACTGTCGACCAGGGTAAGAGCGTATGATCTTGAAACACAAAAGCGATGTCACTTTGCTTGCGCGCTTCCTTCGGAGTCGTTCCAAAGACATCCAACGAGCCTTTGCTTGGTTTGGATAAGCCTGTAATGATTTTGAATATCGTCGATTTCCCGCAACCCGATGGACCTACAAAGCATAAGAATTCACCTTCTTGAATGGTCAGATTGACATCCTGCAAGGCAATCGTTCCGTTCGGGTAGGTCTTGGAGAGATTCGTCATACTCACGAAAGATGAACCTGCGGTTTGGGGGCTAGCTGTATCCATTAGAGAAGAATGTTTCGACATATTTGTCATCTCCTATACGTGTTAGTGGCTTATCAGATCTACTTGCTGATTTTGAGCGATTGCATATCGAAGGCTTGGAATGCGAGCAGCGCCTCTGCGATGTAATTCCCATATTTTTTCGTCATAGCCCTACCTTTGGCCATTGATGCCGCTGTTGCATCTCCAGAGACGCCGGTATGAGAGAGATCATCCATCACCCAAGCGAAGGCGCGATTCCGAAGTGCCAGATAACGCGATTCAGGGTAATTCGGATATTCCGTTGGTGCCACATCCATGTTCACCCAATGCGGCATTGCTGCCATGACGATGGATGTCTCCATATCTCCTGCATGAATGCCCGCTTGTTTCTCAAGCGGTGTTATCCATTCATCAGCACCGCCGAGTCCACCGGGATCTAAGCGAAACACAGCTAGACCCGTTTCGATGCGAATTTCTCTGCCCATCATGTTCAACAGATCGGTATTCCCGCCATGCGAGTTAACGAGAACGAGCTTCTGAAATCCGCTTCGCCGCAGGCTTTTGGCAATATCCATCACAACAGCCATTAACGTTGTTGCCGATAAGGTGATGGTTCCTGCATGACCTAAATGTTCTGTGCTCTTCCCATAAGGGATGGCTGGCAGAAGCCATATATTCGCATCATCTGGAAGCTGCTCGAAGGCTTCTGTCAGCAACACTTCCGAGATTAAGGTGTCAGTAAACACCGGCATATGTGGACCGTGCTGCTCAACAGCTCCGACTGGCAGTACGATTAATGCATTTTCTTTGGGAATCTCAGCCACTTGTAGTTTACTAAGGCGTGGGAGGAAGCACTGATCCCAGGCTTTCCCTTGATAGCGATTGAATGTCATGCTGAGCACCTCCTGTAAGATGGGTCATCTATTTGCGAAAAAAGAACCAAACTCTTCAAAGAGGGGTTCTTTCTGCTTTCCAATTTTAAATGATGCACGCCTTATGCTTTCTTGGTTTGAAACTGCTTGATGGCAGCCGCAATGTCCGCCACTCGCTCTCCTAATCGTGCTGCCATCAGCAGCTCTCTAGGATCTGGTGAAAGTGAACTATCCGGTCCAGCTAAAGTGGAAGCCCCATAAGGCGAGCAGCCGATCGCATCAGCCGTTAAGTACTCCGGATTTTCCGAATAAGGCAATCCCACGAAAATCATACCAAAATGAAATAAGGGAACCATCGCGGTTAATATGGCTGCTTCATGTCCTGTATGGATGGACGCTGTACTATTAAATATGCCGGTCGGCTTGCCCTCAAGGGCACCCTCGATGCAAAGCTCACCAGCCATCTCAAGGAACAATTTAACTTGCGCGGGCATCGAACCGTAATATGTCGGGAAGCCCCACAGGATCCCATCAGCCCAACGTAGGTCATCATTTGTCGCGATTGGGATTTCTTTTTGCAGCGCTAATGTTGCTTCATACTTCTGATAACGATCCGTTAGACGAAATTGCTTAGATAACGTAGAAGCGCTAGATGTCTTCTCCTGCATGACAGGGCGTCTGTCTTTATCAGGTGTAATCACACGATTCACATCCGCAGCCATTTCGGGTATACGCACAATTCGTACAGGATGCGCACCTGATTGGCTGGCACCATCTGCAACGGCTTGCGCCATCTGATACACGTGACCAAAGGCACTGTAATAAATGACCAACAGATTAGCCATCTTGACGGTTCACCCTTTCGCAAATTCGGGCTTTTGGAACGATACGGCTTCACTTGCCTTTTGCCAGAACTGAGCTAAGGCATTGTTGTTCCACGCTGCTTTCGTGCCAGGAGATCTGATAAAGCGTCCTTGGCTGTATACCCATCTGCGTTCAGGGAGCATGGTAAAGATTTCTTCGGTTGAGCTGCCATCTAAGATGACGAAATTGGCTGGATAACCCTCTGTAATCCCATAGGCAGAAAGTCCAAGAACCTTTGCGGGAGCTTCCGTGATCATCCGCAGCAATGTGCGAAGATCTGCGGGTCTGCCCATATGCGCAGCATAGGAAGAGATCAGTGCTATTTGAAGTATATCCCCTCGCCCGAAAGGGTGAAATGGATCATGAATATTGTCCGATGCAACTGCGATTGGAATGCCTCGCTCATGAATTTGCTTTAAGCGAGTGACGCCTCTTCTCACAGGGAATGAATCATGTCTACCTTGCAAATACAGGTTAACTGCAGGTAAGGAAACTGCCTTTAGTTTGGCTTCTGCCATCTTGTCAATGATGCCGCCTGCATCTTCATCGGTCATCGAGGCTAATGCACACAAGTGATCAACGGTCACTCTGCCCTCATAGCCTGTTTCTTTCGTGCGCTCTGCTACATATTCTACAGTTCGCATCTGCGGATTGTCGGTTTCGTCACAGTGTAGATCAATCGGAACATCGTATTTCTCTGCCATTTTGAAAATAAAATCAATGTCTTCCTTCGGTGTTAACGATAAATGCGGTGCACCACCGATACCATCCACGCCCATGCGTAAGGCTTCCTCAATAGCTTCATTATCCAAAGACATGAAATTGTAAGGACACATCGGGAAAAGCTGCAAAGTCATGTATGGCGCTAAGGCTTCTCTGGCTTCCAGTGCGGCTTCAATTGTGCGTAAAGCGATATCACGTGAATATCGAAGATTGAAATCCAGATGCGTGCGAATGTGCGTGGTTCCAAAAGACAGAGCCTGCAGCGCCGATCGCATCATTCTGGCTTTGATCTCGTCTTTCGAGAACGTTGGCGATGCCGCCGAGTAGTTGCGAACTGCCTCTTCCAACGTACCGCTGATATTCTCCACGGTGGTTAAGGAAAACGCTTTGTCGAGATGCATATGCGAATCCACAAAGCTTGGAAGTACGATTTTACCTTGTAGATCGAGTACTGTGATGCTGGATGTTTCTACATGTTGATCAGGATTCCATGACTCGAGCGAGGTTGAAATGGGAGCAGCGGCACCCGCTTCTTCTTTCCGAATATGCGTCCAACTTCCATCGCGAATCGAGAGACGATATAATTCCCCTTCATCTAATAATGGCAATCTGACGTTACATAGATCGATGTTGTTGTTAGAAGCCAATGCCGCCACCTCCCGAAGTTTGTTTATTTCTTAGGCAAGAATTGTGTCGTGAACACTTTATCAATATTCTCAGCAGTCTTCAGTACGCCTACTTCAACTAATTGCTTCTGCACTTCTTCCCATCTCTCTTTGGTCATAATGCCTGTGCCTTTAGTCGCTGCATCGCCACCGAATACAAAGTCCATTTCCTTCGCTGCGCTGTATTTCATCATGTCGAGGCCCATGTCTGGGTTTTTCGTTTGAATGCTTGGATTAATCTCATCGGAATGATCTTTGTAGTAATCCCAACCCTTCACCGTCGCTTCAACGAAAGCTTTGACTTGATCCGGATGCTCTGCGATCATCTTCTCTGTTGTGAAGTACACGCCTGCGTAGATTTTATAACCCGAATCGGCAACGAGCAGCGTACCGTATTCGACCTTTTGTTGATCCATCGTGAATGGCTCTGAGGTCACGTAGCCTTGCGTTAATGCCGTTTTGTCACTCACAAAGTTCACTAATTGACCTGTATATTTCATTTCTTGTGCATTTGTTAATTTGTATTTGTTTTTGATAAATTGCCAGAAGCTCGCCGTGGACGCTACGTACACTTTGTGAGTATTTAAATCTCCGAAATCTTTCACACCGGCATCTTTATGATAAAACAGGGCTTGTGGACTCTTTTGCATCGAGGTTGCAATCGCCACTACTGGTATTCCTTCTTGTCTGGCTACCAAAATATCATCACCGTTCGCCATCCCGAATTGAGCTTTACCAGAAGCTACAATCTGTGTCGAGGATACAGAAGGACCACCGGGCATCAATGTCATATCGAAACCTGCATCCTTGTAATAGCCTTTCGATAATGCTGCGAAATTCCCACCGTGCTCAGGCTCCGCGAACCAGTTCAACACCACCGTTGCTGGAACAATCGGTTTGGCGGCTGGTGCCGCTGATACTGCAGGAGAAGCCGCCGTCGCCGTCGTTGGTGCTGCTGTTGGCGCTGACGAGGAAACGGGAGTACTGGAACTTCCACACGCGGCTAGCAAACTAGAAATCATCACTAAACTAAGGGATACAGCTCCTGGGCGTTTCGTTGCAAGTGCCAATGTACGTTGAAATCGTTTCATGGTTAACTTCCCCTCCATATTTGGTTTTCTATGTCTACAAATCTTGTTTAACCTTGAGTCAAATATACGTTTCACTGCTTGTCTCCGTCAACGAATAGACTGACGTTTTGTATTTTTACACAATAAAAGTACGCCTTTTCATTACTTTTCCAACTTTATAATTATTGCAAAGTGTTTTATATCAGTTAAAACCGAACATTGAGCTGCGAAACTAAATCGTACCAACCACCACACCTAATTCTTTTAACCAACGACGATACGCAATTGAGAAGCGATCCACCTTATGATTTAACTCGACTTGCAGATCTAGAGGCAGCAGCTCAGGTTTCTGCGTCTCAATGACCCTAGCATCCTGCTCAAACACGATGTCTTGGAATTTAATGAAATTCGCATCATCAACATCGTACGCATAGTTACGTGAAACCATCATGAAGACAACACATTCTTCAGCAGCTACAGGCAGTACAGTGAGCATAATCCATAACGTTTGACCATTACTTGGATCCGCCTTCGATAGTCTAGCTGACAATGGCCGATACACTTCCTTCATATAGACATACGTAGTACCCTCACTTTTATCCGAACCCGAATGCGCAACAGGCTGGAAAATCGGAATATTTTCGATATAGATGCGATCCTCTTCTTTCACAACCTGGAAATCAGGAAGCTCGGCATAGTCTGGGTGACCCAGTAAATCCTGATGGACGAACATTAAGTGAGCGAAGTCTGTGAAATTTTCAATGACACGTGTCCCTGCTGCAGCAACCTTATAGGGTCCGCACGGAAGTGGGTGGTACTCTGGATTCGCAAACTCTTCGAAATGCGGAATTGGGGCAGCGGGTTCACCAATACATACCCAAATGAAGCCATATTTCTCTTCACAAG
Organism: Paenibacillus sp. LjRoot56; assembly: GCF_964253335.1. NCBI lineage: Bacteria > Bacillati > Bacillota > Bacilli > Caryophanales > Paenibacillaceae > Paenibacillus > Paenibacillus sp. LjRoot56. The sequence goes on along the minus strand of NZ_CAXURV020000001.1, from coordinate 2,259,578 downwards.
CGTACGTCACGGCTTTCGCGCGAAGCGGAATTTTCTCGCCTTTGGGTTGTGCAGGAATACAAACACACTGTCCCGAGGAGTCGTACTGCCAGCCATGATACGGACAAACCAGCACATCATCCTTGACCCACCCTTTGGATAACATGGCTCCACGATGGACGCAGAGATCCTGCATGGCGTGAACGCCTCGGCTTGAGCGATAAAGGGCTACTCTTTCTCCTAAAATGATGACACCTACCGGTTGATCTTTCAGCTCAGATGCAAGGTACACCGCATGCCAATCATTTTCAAGAACGGGATCATGTAGACGTTGTAATGCCATAGAATTCATCCTCCTCTAATTGGACCTACATTTGATTCGCAAAAATAGGATACTGCCCCGCTAACTTGCTTCTAAGTACGTCAACTCTGGCTTGCGCTCTTCTCAAAATCTCCTGCTCATCAATCCATGTGCTCTTCCCATGCTCCACAACGACTTGCCCGCCTACCATCACCAAATCGACGTCATTCCCGTTAGCATTATAGACAAGGGCTGAAGAAGCGCGATGCACGGGACTTATATGGGCTTTCATCATATCAACTGTCACTAGATCTGCTTTCTTCCCTGGTTCGAGGCTGCCTAAATCCTGGCTTCGGCCAACAGCCTTTGCCCCATTCACTGTGGCCATACGCAGGACATCCATCGGAGGCAGCAATGTGGCATCCAACTCATTCACCTTGTGCAAGCAAGCAGTAAATTTCAGCACTTCGAGGTTATCTTGGCAGTTGTTGCTGCCAGGACCATCTGTTCCTAGCGCAACATTGATGCCCATCCGCAGCATCTCAGGTACCCGTGCAACGCCGGAAGCTAGGTACATATTGGAAACGGGACAATGGATGACGGATGCTTGTTTTTCTTTAATGAGGTCGAGTTCTCCGTCATCCAGCCAAACACCGTGGACAATCTGTGTCTGATCGCTGAGTAAGCCCACTTCATTTAGAAGCTCCAAATTTCTAAGACCGTATCGCGCCATCGTTGTGTCGATTTGTTCACTCGTTTCTGCGACATGTACATGAGAAATGAGCTTGCGATCTCGACTGAACACGGCTGCTTGTTCGAGATATTCTCGGGAACAACCATATAAATTGAGTGGTCCGAGCGCTATTCGAATGCGGCCATTTCCTGTACCTTCCCACTGATCAAGCAATTGATCTGTGGCGTTGAAAATTTGCTCACCTGTCTCTCGCAAGCGAACCTCTCCTGCTAGGTCGGAGCCCCCTCGTGCCAAATGTCCACGAATCCCCGAATCAATCATTGCTCTTAACACACTGGCATCATTCTCGGGGTACGTGTGGATGTAGTGATGATCCATCATATAGGTAGCGCCTGATTTCAAATTCTCGATGCACCCAATCAATGCGGCCAAATAGAAATCCTCCGGTTCCATCGCGAGACTCATCGGCCAAATGATCTCTTTCAGCCACTGGGCTAAGGGGGAGTGATCGGATACGCCTCGCATGAATGTTTGAAACAGATGCGTGTGGCCATTCACGATGCCGGGGATAACTACTTTCCCCTCTGCGTTATAACGGTAGGAGGACTCTGTGAGAAGATGATCTAAACTGCCATCTGATTTCCATTCGCCAACTTCACAGATAACATCATGTTCTATGTACACATAGCCTGGTTTGAACATTTGGTTCGTGGCATTCATTGTCAGGACGGTTCCGTTATAGATGAGTTTTTTGGTCATGCGGCACCTCCTCGCTTAATTCTGTTATGTTATCTAACATTAAATTAATTCTGTTCAATTTATGTTATATTAATTAACATGATTATATGAACACTTTCGTATATCGTCAACACTTTGTGTAAATGCATATCACAAAAATTGTTTCGTTTATTTAAAAATATTGTGATTCTTAATTAACATTAGTTGTATTTTCAATGTTTTTCGTGTCGTATTTTGAAAATATCAAGAAATACTGAGCAATTGTATATATTTTTAGATAATGAATAGGAGTGATGTTTATGTTAGATTTGCACGTTCTGGACCCTGTCGATCAAGAAATTATAAAGTTGCTGCATGAGAACAGCAGAATGTCCTATGCAAAAATCGGTGAGATTCTGAATCTATCGCGTGTTGCGATTCAAAAGCGTGTTGAACACCTTATTGACAATGAAATTATCGAAAATTTTACGATTCGCTTGAATGCAACGAAGCTAGGGAAGGTAGTTAGTGCATTCTTCGAAGTGGAAGTGGAGCCGCGCTTCGCGGAGGAAGTGGGAAACACACTTTCGGCGGACCCGAATGTGGTGTCGATCTACCAAATGACGGGAACCAGCTCCTTACACATGCACGCTTTGTTAAAGGATGATGCTGCGCTGGAGGAATTCCTCTATAAGAACATCTACAAGCTGAACGGCGTTGTGCGCGTGAACACACAAATGGTGATTAAAAGATTCAAACAAGGGACGGGTTTGGAGCTTTGATTTGGACTATCTGGGGGCGACTAGGCGCGAGGATTGGGTCGAGGAGAACAGATTGGCTACTTTAAGTGAGCTTGTGGGGTTGAGGTACTGTTGATGGGATTGGAATTGGTTAGTTGGTGAGGTGGAAACTTGATAATAATGCTGCTGAATAAGAGAATTGTGGCAGGCTTGGGTGTTGAGTAGCATCATTAATCGATTGTAAAGAGAGCCACCCGCGGAGATTTACTATTAGATCGAGAAGTCTCGGAGGGCGTGCCCGCTCAGATTCAATTAACTGGAAAAACTCCAGCTTTTTCGTCAGTTTAGGGTGAAATGTAGAGAGTAGATGGAAAAAGTACATCTAATACTCTCGATTCTGTTGATTTCGGTGGATTCGACTGAAAACAGCTGTACTTTTTACAGTTATTTCAAATAAAACTAAGAATGACATGAAATTAACTACATATTTTCCATCTATTCACTTTTATATGAGCGCCTAGGCTGGGTCTTGGGGGTGGGTTTGGGGGCTCGTTTGGGGGCGAGTGCGAGTGCGGGTGCGAGTGCGAGTGTGGGTGCAGGTGCGGCCGCGGGTAATAGTGGCGGCGTTGCGGTGGCACTCAACACCAGCTACCTCCCCCAAAAACAAAAAGCTGTTTCCAAGTAGATCTTTCCACTTGGAAACAGCTTTCCTCTATTACAGTTTCAAGCGATACATCGCTTTGTTTTCTAAGCCACGGATCATCGGCGTCCAAGACTCGGACTCAGGTGTGACTAGCAGCGTGTCCTCGACCATTTGCAGCTTCGCATCCATGGAGTCGATGTAATGTAGAGCGATTGCCTCCGGTAGCTGCGGCAGTACAGGACTTCCCCACTCCGGCAAGTTGTGGTGGGAAAGGACAATATGCTGCAATCCAATGACGAGGTCGGATTGCAGATCTAATCCAAGGTGCAGAGCAGCCTCTGTAATCCAGTTGGACGCCATCGAGATGTGTCCCAGCAGCTTCCCTTGTACGCTATAGTCGGAAACGATGCCGAGTTGCGCGATCATTTCCTCTGGCTTTGCAATATCATGAAGGATAATGCCTGCTTTGATCAAGTCTGCATTGAGAAATGGACGCTGCTTGCAAACAAACTCACCAAGCTCCAGCATCCGCACGATGTGATAGGCAAGCCCTGCGAAATACGCATGGTGATGCGTCTTAGCCGCTGGATAATGGTCTAACTTATCTCCGACCTTCGCCACGCAAAACGAGACGATAGACTGAATTGTTGGATTTGTAATACTCGCCAACACGCCATTAATCGTATGAATCAGATCAGCTGGACTGATCGGCGCAGAACGAATAAAATCAGTGATTTGCACGCCATCTTCCGGCAATGCTTTGCGAATTTTCCCAATCTTCACTTGCAAGCGTTCACGGTACAACTGAACCAGTCCCTGTACCTTCACTAAGGTCATTGGGAAAAAGGTCTCTTTATCCGCAGCGCTGACGTCCCACATTTTGGCGGATACTTGTCCGCTCGCATCACAGAGTACAATATCCATGAAATCTTTGGCAGGTGTTGTATTCGTCTGTTTAATTTCCAACTCTTTAATTAAGTAAAAGCCCGTAAATTCATCTGGTGCTTGTAAATGTTTAATTAATGTCATGTGTGTGCCTCCAATAATCAATAGGAACATTATACTACGAAATACGCCTAATTGATTAGTGGCCCGCCTAGAAATTTATACCGCATCCCTCTCCGCACCTGTTTCTAAGACCAATCCCTCTTCTGTCTGGAAAGTAATGTAAATCACCGTACCATATCCCACCTTACTCCGAATGTGAAAACGATGCTTATCACCGAACGTGAGCTGAAGCCGCTTACTCGTATTAAAGAGACCAATATGCTCGACTTGATCCTCCGCTTTCAACGTTTTCCTAAGTTCCAACAGCTTCGCTCTAGTCATTCCGACACCTGTGTCCAAAATCGTAATCGCAATGAGAGGGCCACGTGCTCTCATTCGAATTCGGATGTAGCCGAAGCGCTCACTTTCTTTGATCCCATGATAAATGGCATTCTCAACAAGTGGCTGCAGCATTAGCTTCATAACCTTATGATGGGTGATCGCCTCGTCGTATTCCCAAATGATTTGAAACTTCGATTTGTAGCGAATTTTGAGAATTTCAATATAATTGCTCGTATGATAAATCTCCTCAGCTAGCGTCACCATTTTATTCCCCTGGCTAATTGAATACTGCACAACCTCCGACAAATAGTCGATCATCTGACTCACTTCGTTATGACCACCCGTTAGGCCCATCGATTTCCAGAAAATAGTTCGCAGCGTATTCGCCAAAAAGTGGGGATTAATATTGGATTGCAGCGCCATCATTTCCATCGCTTGCAGCCTGTATTTCTTCTCTGACAGCTGAATTTTCAAATAGCTTTGTTCAATAAAGGATTTAATCATATTTTGCAGGATAAAACTGTACTCATCTGTTATTTTAACCGTCAAATCTGGGATCGGCAGCCCCCGTTCTGCCTTGTCAATCGTAAGTAAGATTGTTACGAGATTGTTATAATTTTTCCGCGACACATAGTAAGCAAGAACGAAACCCAGGATGAGGGAGACAATGAGCAGTGTAAACGTCACATACATGAGCTTAATGGGCAACTGGTAAAAATATTTTTCCTGCGAAACGGTCACATAGGTCATCGGATATTGCGTAGAAGCAATACTCGAGATAATGTATCGCTCATTCGAAGTCGTCTTCTCATAAAAGTTTGAAGGAAGCTGACTTGCGTCCAGCAGTTGACTAACATCCAGCTCATCTTCATTCGAGCTCGCAATAACCTCACCGCCGGTGTTCAGAAGAAAAATAGCTTGATGCGGCAGGTATAGGAAATCACTCATTACCTTCTCTAAATCTTCCTTCTTAATGTTCATCACAAGGCAGCCATCAGGCTTCGTGGAGCCCGGCGCGTATATTTTTTTGTAGATCGTCACGACCGGCGTTTCGGTTTTATCAAAAGAGAATCTCTTTATCGTTCTATTTTGGATAACTAGGTTACCTTCACTCGTCATAGAACTCGCCGTCCGGAACCATGACGTATCATAGAACTGGGTAATACTCGTAATCCCCTCATTCGAGGCAAGGAAATTCCCTTTGTCATTAGAAAAGTACAGATAGATAGAATGAATATAGGGTTTAATGTTCGCAGGGGAATTCATCATACTCATGAATGTTCCATAAGCCTCTATGTCATACGGATTCAATTCTTCGTTACGCAAAACGGACTTCAGCTTTTGAATCAATCGCGCATTGTAGTTAAAGGTATAATGAAGCGACTCCTGCTCATTAAAAAGCAATTCAATTGTACTTTTCGTTTGTTCAAGCGTTTTGTAATTGGACGTATTGACTTCTTTTTTGATATAGCGCTGCGTCGTAATAATGGAAAATGTCCCCAAAATGATTAATGGAATCAATAAAGGAATGATTAAACGGATTAGGCTTTTGATAAAAAACTTTTTCCTCATTTCAACTCCTTCTTATTGCGATAATCCCTCGGGTTCATGCCATAGTAGTTCTTGAACGCCCTCGTAAAATTGAAAGCATTGCTATAGCCGACCATTTCGCTGATTTCATATGTTTTGTATTGAATATCATCCAGAAATTGTGCTGCTCGCTGCATACGAACCTGTGTTAAGTATTCAGAGAAAAGAATGCCTGCGTGTTTTTTGAAAAACTTACTCAAATAATCGGGGTTCAAATTCACGATTCGCGCCAGATCCTCCAAGGTCACATGCTGATAGTTCTGCTCCACGTGCTCTTTAATGGTGTGGATCATTTTGTCGGCAAAATTAGCTAGATCTTCCGGCTGACTCCTCGCTTGCAGCGGGGTTGCGGCTTGGTTCAGGTTATCCAGCTCTGTCTTAATCGTCGTGAAAACACGAACTAGTTCATTGAAATTCGTGGATTTCAAAATATATCGTTTCACACCAACTTCAATTGCCTTTTGAGCATAATCGAAATCTTTGTAAGCACTAAAGAAGATAATATTAATCTTGGGATAATGGACACTAAGCTCTGCAGCTAGATCAACCCCTGACATGATAGGCATTTTGATATCACACAAGACCACGTCTACTGGATGATTGCGGATAAACGTATAGGCTTCTTTCCCATTCTCCGCATCACCCACAACCTGAAATCCAATAGAGTCCCAAGGGAAAAATTTACACAGTCCATTTCTTATTTCAACATCATCATCCACAATTAGTAATCTATACATAGCAACCTCCATGCCTAGCCCGTCATCTCTTACCCCACTTCAATTGAAGCGCTTCCATATTTGTTAATATCCCCCTACTAACTGCCGTACATGCCGGACATAGCCATTGAAAAGACTATACAGCATGCTTTCCCCTCTCGTCCATATCCTCAAAAGACATGATTATACGCATCATCCGACATCCCCGTCAAAGCGCTCTACAATTGATAGTTTATGTCTGACCAGATGAATTTTTAAATCACAAAAGTATTGCTATCATTGTTGCATATCATTTCCATCCTATCTTGGTGAAGGGGTTGCCTCCATGCAGACGTACTTTGAATGTCAAGAAAGTATTCACTATCAACAAGGCCATCATGTTCCTACAATCATCGAAACCATTGCCAATAAGTATATTAGCACGAATCCTCCTAGCGGTTTTACCTTCCGAACGATCCATCCAGATACCTGTAAGCAAATGGAAGATGGACGCAGCGATTTGAATTTGAATACCAGCTTCCCGGAAAGCCCGCTTGGCAGCTATGGTTATGCCTACGCTATGGTGTATAGCAACCAGGAAACCGTGACAGAACTGTCCTTAAGCTGTTACGGTCCAGCTAGAATTTTCGTAAATGGCAGCTTATTCTACCGATCGACGATGGCCGACGATGTCAATGTGAACCATCATAAACTACTGAATGTCCCATTAAAAAGAGGCTGGAATGCCTTTTTCATCACGTTAATCAAAACTTCATCCGGATTCGGCTGCCGCTTCGGCTCCAGCAATAGCAAATGGTTTCCGATCCATTTCCTCTCTCCATTTCAAGAACGAACCGGCATGGGAGGCTGGGTATACGCATTAGGGAATGTGCCACACGACTACACGGATAGGACCGTGCCAGCTGTAGATAGCCTAGAGGTGGAAACTGATCTCGATTGGTTCCCACGTTTGCAGGAATCAACATCTAACAGCTCCCTCTCTACGTTATTTGGCGCACATTATGGGAAACTAGCGTATGCGTGGAGCTCTGTCTACTTGGACGAAGATAGCGATAACCTGTTACATCTGCAAGGAACTTCCGACGGCACGATCCAACTATGGGTGGATCATGAGCTTGTCGTTACATCAGAGCATGGCGCTTTTGATGTTACGCTAACGCTATCTGCTGGCAAGCACGACATCGTTATCGAATCTACCTGTTCCGAGAAATCTTGGAACTATCACGTATTCGCTGAAATGAATAGCACCTCGCTTGACTTCCGTTTACCCGTAGATATCAAGGGAATGCGATCACCCTGGCTTTATCTAGGTCCTCTTGATGAAGCGATCGAGAAGCCTGCAAGTATACGCACCCTCTATCGTTTTGAACCGCAAGAGAATGTGTATTGGAAGTCTGCGGAAGGATACAGCGTACGGCCCTATTTGGAAAATGAGCTGTTCGCCAAATGGAACTACCCACTAGGCGTAACCTTATATGGACTGCTCCAAGCAGGCCGAGAGCTTGGTCGAGCGGATATCCTCGCTTATGTCACCCGTCATATCGATGCGTGCACACAGCTCTACGCATATGCCAAATGGGATAGAGATACCTACGGATACCCTGCTATTAATCATCAACTCGTCGAATTAAACATGCTCGATGATTGCGGTTCATTCGGCTCAGCTATGTTAGAAGCTTATGAGACCAACAAAAACCCCACCTATTTAACAATTGCACATACCATCGCAGATTACATCATGAACACCCAAGAAAGGAAAGAAAATGGTGTCTTCTATCGCCAGCGAGATGGTGAATACCAGACTAATACCTTGTGGGCAGATGATTTGTACATGAGCACACCCTTCTTGACTCGATATTATAAACATACTGGCGATATCCGTTGTGTGGACGAGGCTGCCAGACAGTTCCTCCTGTTCAAACCCTATTTGTACATACCAGAGCTACAAGCCATGTCACACGTGTACGATTTCAAATATGAAACCGCCACTTATGTACCATGGGGACGTGGGAATGGATGGGTCATTTTCTCACTATCCGAGTTGCTCGCCGTACTCCCACAGGATCACAGTAAGCGACCGGAGCTAATTCAGTTTTTCCGTCAACTGGCTGAGGGATACCTGAAGCTGCAAGGTGTTAATGGACTTTGGCATCAGGTGCTGACAGATCCCACCTCCTATGAAGAAACTTCATGCACCGCTATGTTCATCTACGCCTTTAGCCGAGGGATTCGATACGGTTGGCTGGATGAAATCGCGCCTTACAAGAAGTCCATCGCTTCCGGTTGGGAAGCACTCACCAAGATCGCCATCGATGCCACCGGCAATATTTATGGCGTATGCAGAGGCTCCGGCTATTCCTTTACCCCCGCTTATTATAAAGAGGAGCTAGGCTGGATTCTTAATGACACACACGGCATCGGGATCGTGATGCTAAGTGGCATTGAATTTTTGAAATTGCAGACGAGACATTCGTACAAGTGAACAAAATGAAAGAAGTGAAAACCCTGCAGAATTTGCAGGGTTTTGTTCTTAACCGCTCACAACGTATATTCACTCGCAGTTTTCACTCTATTATAGTAAACATCCCCCTGATCTTTGTACACCAGAATAACCAGAAAAGGTTCAATACCTCCAGAACCTCATGTTAAATCTGTGCAGGCAAGTGGAGAGCTAGATTTGACTAGAGTTAGTCGGTTTTGTCGACTAACTCGGGGCTGCTTGCCTTGATTTGGCTGGAGTTAGTCGGTTTTAGCGACTAACTCGGGCTGCTGGCCATGATTTCGCTGGAGTTAGTCGGTTTTAGCGACTAACTTCACGATGTCGAACAAGGGATGCAGCACCAAGTATTCTAACTTGGTGCTGCATCCCCTATATCCCAAACCTTAACCTTTCAAACCGGTTGTCGCAATGCCTTCCACGAAGTATTTTTGAGCAAAGAAAAAGATCATGACACAAGGCACAATCGCTACGATGGACATCGCCATCACTTCATTCCACATTGCGGCTGAGCTGACATCCAGCGACATGCGGAGCCCGAGCGCCAGGGTAAACTTTTTCACACTATTGATGTAAATTAAAGAATTAAAGAAGTCATTCCATGTCCAGATAAACTGAAATATCGCTGCTGAGAATAACGCGGGCTTACATAATGGGAGTAGAATTCGGGTCAGAATCGAGAAAGAATTACACCCATCTATCGTCGCTGACTCGTCTAATTCCCTCGGAAGACCTCTGAAAAATTGCACGAGCATAAAAATAAAAAACGGATAGCAAGCGAAGAGAGCTGGGATCGTAAAGGGTAAATAGCTATTCAACCAGCCAAATTCTTTAAACAAAATATAGCGCGGAATAATGATAACCGCATTGGGAAGCATGAGCGTCGAGATCATAATCGCGAACAACACGTTCTTCAGTGGGAAGTTGAATCGTGCGAAGCCGTAGGCCACAACGGTGCTGGAAAGCAATGTAAACAGTACGACAGGGACAACCATTTTGATCGTATTAAATAGAAACACACCAAATGTAAATTGCCCGCTTCCCTGCCAACCCTTGGCATATGAATTCCAGACGACATGTTTAGGAAAAAGACTAAGCGTTCCGAAAATCTCATTATTCGCTTTGAACGAGGCAAAGAACAGCCAAATGAGCGGATACACCATGATCAATCCGAAAATCGTGAGGAAAGCAATGTTGAGAACACGTTTTATTCTTACGCCTGCTAGCGTCATTTCCGGTCACCTCCATCCTCGTAATACGTCCAATGCTTGGAGGACTTGAACATTACCAATGTCACAATCAAAATGATAATGAATAGGATCCATGAGAGCGCGGAGGCATAGCCCATTTTATAAAATTTAAAGCCTTCGTCATACAGCTTGAGCGCAAACAAATACGTTGAATTCATTGGCCCGCCATTGGTTACGACAAATGCTCCCGTGAAATCTTGGAAAGCATTGACCATTTGCATGATGACATTAAAGAAAATAATTGGCGAGATCAGCGGCAGCGTTATCGTGAAAAACATTCTAAATTTAGTTGCACCATCCACCCTGCAAGCTTCATAGAGTTCATTGGGAACTTGTTTTAAGCCTGCTAGAAAGAGAACCATGGAGGAACCAAACTGCCAAACGGACAGCAAACTTAAGGTGAATAGCGCCATATTGGGACTTCCAAGCCAATCAACAGGTGGGATATGCATCGCGTTCAGGATGCCGTTCACCATCCCCTCCTTCATGAACAAAAATCGCCACAAGATGGAGACAGCCACACTCCCCCCAAGAATGGATGGTAGATAATAGACAGTCCGATAAAAGTTAATGAATTTCATATTCGTGTTCAGCATGAGAGCCACAAGCAAGGCAAAAACCAGCTTCATCGGAACAGAAATAACGACATACAGAAGAGTGATGATCAAGGAGTGATAGAAGGCCGTATCCTTCGTAAACATCGTGATATAGTTCTTGAACCCAACAAAACTAGGTGTATTCGTAATGCTGTAATCCGTAAAGGAATAGATGAAGGACGACGCAAAAGGGTACAGCTGAAAAATCAAGAAACCAATTAACCAAGGTGCGATATAGACGAGACCAATATTCTTTTTAGTCAATTTAAGAAAGCTACTCATTCCGATTTCACCTGACTTTATGTGGAATAGAATAGGGTGATGTCTCGACTGGCCCATCACCCTATCGGTTTATTTCAAGTCTTTGAATTTATCTTGCACACGTTGGATCAGCTGATCCGCACCCTTGTCAGGGGTCAGACTGCCATAGACAACCTTCTCACAAATATCGCGGATGATATCGGCAACTTCTGGATTGTTTTGAACAATCGGCGGTGGTGACGTCGGGTTCTTCACAGCATTGTCCACCATTTTGGCAACACTTGGATCGATTTTATTTGCTTCGACCAACGTTTTCTTAGCAATTTCAGAAGTGGGTACAGAACGTGTATCCAAAAGGATAAGTGCAGCTTCCTTGCTATTCAATAGCCAGTTACTGAACTTCACAGCTTCTGCCGTGTTCGGTGATTTTTTGTTAACTGAAAGGATCATCGACGGTTTCGTCTTCACGCCTTGCGCCTTACCGTCCTTGGCAAATATCGGCATCCCCACGGCGAATTTACCTTCGCCTGCAGCCGTTTTATACTTACCAACCGTTGAAGACCAATCGGATGTCATCCCGATTTCCGCATTGACCCACTTCGGATTTTGTTCCATTTTACCGCTGAACAGAGCCGCATCACCCAATGGCTGCGCAGCGCCACTGTCGAATAGCTTTTTCATCATCGTCAATGCCTCGGAGATATCTTCCTTGGGTGCTGTAATCGCAGGTTTATCGGATACCCAGTATGTACCATTTTTGGAATATAAGTATTCACCTAAAATGAATTCACCTAACCCACCCGTTGTCGTACCTGGCTCCAGTGCGAAAAGATAGTTCCCTTTGTTGGTTTGACTAATTTTCTGACCTGCCTCAATGAGTTTATCCCACGTCCAGACCGTGTCAGTGGAAAGACCATTTTTATCGAAAAAGGCTTTATTAATCATCGTCCCAAAACCATTCGTTCCCATCGGCAATGAAACCAGTTTGCCATTTACGGAATCGTATTCATCCAAAATTTTCTTCGGAAATTGGCTAAGATCAATCACTGATTCTTTGCTCAAATCCACGAAAATATCACCTTGTGCAGAAAGACTTGGCAGCCACGGGTAATCCAATTGCATCAGATCAGGAGCAGAGTTGCCAGCAATTTGCGTCATAATCTTCTGCTGGTAACCTTCATAACCTTGGTACTCGCCTTCAATTTTCACATTCGGATTCAATTTGGTGTAAGCCTCAATTGCCGCTAAAGTTGCTTTATGTCTGGCATCAGACCCCCACCAAGCAAACCGTAGCGTAACAGGTTTTGCTTGCGCTTTAGGTGTCTCTGTACTTTGCGCTGGCTTCGTCGTCTCTACCGCTGCCTTCTCACTACTACATCCAACAACTGCGGAGACAAGTACCGACATAATCCCCACACTGCCGAGCATTTTACCCCATTTTTTGTTCATATCCGCTTCCTCCTGAATGGTTTGTTCTAATGGTTGTGTGCCTTGTTCTTTCCTATTAAGAGAATATCATCCTGCACCTGGGAAATATAGGACGCTGCCTTGATAAAAACTATCACAAATGAAGCGTTTACAGATGCATATCCATTATTGATAGGAACGAGCGCTGAAGGAGATAGGTTTCCCGACGAGGGAAGTTGATATAGCTGTGCAGGGCTTGGCCATCTGTCAATCAGCCAAGCACCTCCAAATCCTCCGAGCACAAGAATCGAGGCGCCTAATCATAACCTTTTACATGACATACTCACGAAAAACCTCATTCAAATACACATATTTGCTCGTTGGATATTTGAACCCGAGGAAAAAGCCAGAGAAATCAATTTGGACAGAAACAAGTCTCCGACTCGTCACTGTACTTCGTATCAATTGATTCAACAAGGTCTCATTCTGCGTATTGATTGCCTTCACGATCAGCGCCGCGTAACTCGGATTGCAAATTAATTCCCGATATAGGGGAGTGACTGCCTTCGCGATCGCACGATTAATCGTGGAACTGAATGTGAACTGCACTTGACCAGGACGAATCGTCGTCCCATTCGTAATCACGAGCAGTGGTTTCGGCAGCGGCAAATCGACAAACCACCCCACGCCATTCGACGCTAAGGCTGAAAGTGGCTCTGAACCGATGACTGAGCGCAGCAGCTTATTCATGCGTGCAATATCGGCCTCCCGCACGGCCTTCGCCCATTGGACGGAGTACGTACGGCTGCTCGCCAACTTGCGGTAGAAAGGCAACATGACCGTAGCGACTTTGCGGATCGCATACACGCGTTGTTGGATTGGCTTTGCCACGTGCAAGCTAGCTTTTCTTTTGATTTTGACGAGTCGCTTACTCGTTCCGTATCTATTCATCTGTATACACACTCCCAATCACCATATAGAGTAGACTATTGCTTATGGCGGGGGAACGTGTGGGCATAGGCCGAAACAAAAAAGTCTGCTTGAGCTTATGCTCAGGCAGACTTTCCAACACGCTTATAAACGCCTCACGATGACCTCATCTCGAGACTCATTCCAATCCCAATGGTAGCCTAGTTCTTCCGCAAGTTTCGCCCAGCTTACGAGCACGAAATTGTTCAGCACTTGTACGTCTGCCGAAGGAATCGTTCCATTCCTTCCCATAAACGTGTATTGAATACGTCTATTTTCTTCATCGTATGTAGCATCACCTTGGCCTAGCTTCTCGAACGTTTGACTGAGTGGCACCCAGGGGATGCCTCCAATGACAATTGGCTTGATCCCGTTATAAGTGATTGCTTGACCTTCCAGTCTGATTCGGATAAAAGGCAAATGATGTGCGATTTTGTTGCCTTTCAGCAATGTAATCCTTCCATTGTCCAACTCTGACCGCTCCACCTCTGAGAGATGAGCAATTTTGTCCTTCGCTACTTGGTCATACAGCTTGATCTGATAAGTCTTCTCCATCCGCTTATGAAGTCGAGCAATTTCCTCTGGGGTCGTCGACTTCAGGCTTCTCCCCTGCATCTGCGCCATCAATACGCCTATGCTCTCCCCAGCCATTGCCCCGTTCGGCTGAATTCTTGCGCTTCCGTAAGCCACTGCGGTTGCACCAACCAGCTTCCCCGCGGTGACAACGTTGTCGTAATCATGAAGCAAATAGCTTCGTAGAGGCATCCCATATTTATCCGGACGCCCAATAGCCAGTCCCTCCCGATTCGAGCGTGAGCCTTGAATGTCCATGAAATACCCACCAACGCTAACGTTATCCCAGAACATCCGGCCGCTCATTAAATCCGATGCCTGCAGCACATATTCTGTTGGGTAATGATTAAACTCTCGAATATACAATTCGTTCGGCTCTCCAGCTAGCTCCAACTTCTCGAAGCCAGCCATATGTTTGCGAAGATGATCGCGTATGAAAGGCATTTCTTCTTTGGCGAGCTGCATCCCTCGTTCGATCGTTTCCTTCCGGCTTGGATCGATACCGTATACCTGAAGCGCGTTAATCATGATTTCTCCATTACCTTGATTAAGAATGTTCAATCCTCGGAGATTAAGCTCGTTCTTGTTGTGCAGTTCATAGGCCGATACGATAGGCGGAAACCCATAAGCGATGTGCGAATTCACATAGCTTTCGGGTCCGAATGTATGAGCACGCTCGATCTTCGTCATTTTCCAAAACTGAGTTTGAAACTTGTCCCAATCGACTCCCTTAAATTTCATCATGTACGTGCCACTCATATATTCGCGTTCCTTGCTCCCATATAGCGCTTCCAACCCTGGAAGCGGTTTCACATTGAGCTTGCGAATCAACGCAGCGTCATCCGAATTATCAACCAGATAGGAAGGCTTCACTATCCGCTTTTTCCCATCACCGTCTTGATAGGCGAGAGAAATGACCTTATTGCCTGTCACTTTCAAGTCTTCAAGCACGATATTTTTCTCAACGGGTATGCCTTCAATAAGTTTGTGAAAATAATGGGCAAAATCCGTTTTTGTACGGATACTTCCTTGTGTGTACGCTTGGAAAAGCTCCTTCATGCCGCCTTGCATGAGCAATGTGCCTTCATCATCGTAGGTTCCATCGAGATAGAGCATCTCACCTTGAATGAGTTGCCCGCCTAATCGGCCTTTCGTTTCGAGGATTAATACGTCGAGACCTTCCTTCTTTGCCTTTTGAGCAAGATACATGCCCTCTAATTCTGTTCCCATGACGACCACATCTGGCTGAAAGGTCGAATGCGTATGTAGGGTAAATCCCCCATCACTGTCTCGGAGCAGTCCGAAGTAGCCTAAAACTCCGCCAGCTATCGTAATAAATACGAGAATACCGAAAATCAATGTCGATTTCATATTACTAGCTAGCCAATTTTTCAAAAAGTTCATCACCCTGCTGCATCGAATAAGTGCTTTCCCTTATTGTATGCATATTGCAGAAAAAAACCAACAGGAAAATGACCAAGGAAGGACTATCCAATCTCGCAACGAAAATTGAGGAAAAAGCAACTAAAAAGCCTGCCTTATCTCCCATGCGCAGCCACGGGAGATTAGAGGCAGACTTTCGTGAAACTCTTGCAATTATTCCAATACACGCGTATGAGTGCGTTAATTCACAGCAATTTTAGCGGCTGCTTCTTGGGCGAATTGAACTCGCAATTGTTCTTTGCGCTCATCGCGCTCTTGCGGCTTCATCCGGGGACACGTATAACAATATTGCCCGCCTTCTGTTCGGTAGTACATACAACAGGCCGTCTTCAGTTTAATTTTCGTGTCGGGCTCGCCGGGATAACCAGGGTAATCCACAGTCACAACCTTGGTATACAAGGGATTCCGAAGTCGGCCGAATACTTCACCTTTCAATCCCTTCGTTACAAATATATGGTCCTCAGCATAACGAGCATGCCACTCTTCTGACGTATTCACTTGTTTCCATTGTTCGAAAATAAAACGAAGGCGCATCGGAATCATTTTCCACAAATGATGAATGTCCATATCGGCGGCAACGGCGATTGCTTCGACAATTGGCCGAATAGTCCCAGCATACCAGTGGGATAAGTGTTCTTCACGCCATTCACTTCGATGTCCGCACTCTGGACCACTAAGTTTTCTTAATTCTTGAAGCACAATACGGAACTCAACGAACCCCTTCTCACTTCGATACAATTGCAGCACCCATAACCCCGGAGACAGATCAAATAATTCATCATGTGTGACCATATACTGCATCGCCGCATTCAGACCTCCGAGACGGCTAATCAAATAGGCACCAGCCGCTGCGGGTTCGAGTGCTTTCATCAAGGGCGAGTAAGCAGCTAAGAACTCTTGCATCCCTTTTTCCGTTAAAAGATGCTGTCCTGCCATCGTAAAAAGCGGGTCTGGATGGGACTCCATCCTAACTCCGTAATTTTCCGCTATATAAGCCTGAACCGATGTGCTCATATTCCCCTCTCCTTGTCTTTAGCGTGTTTCACCCATCTTCATCCTATTGGGAACTAGTATACCATTTCGTTCCGTCTTTGAAGTAACTAAAAAGTCTGCTTGCTCTCCGAAGCGTAGCCACAGGAGATTAAGCAGACTTTTTGTAATTCAATAAGCATTTATTTTTCGCCAGGAAATAAAGCCAACCCAATGTTTAACGGACGCAGGGAACGTTATTAAGCGACAATGTAGCCATTACAAATTATAACGGACAACATGGCCGTTATTCCCCTGCTTAGGGCACAAT
Source organism: Paenibacillus sp. LjRoot56 (assembly GCF_964253335.1). Classification (NCBI taxonomy): domain Bacteria; kingdom Bacillati; phylum Bacillota; class Bacilli; order Caryophanales; family Paenibacillaceae; genus Paenibacillus; species Paenibacillus sp. LjRoot56. Next base: position 2,242,573 of record NZ_CAXURV020000001.1, on the reverse strand, counting down.
TTTGCCTCCAAAACAGTAAATAACGTCGCTGGTGTCCGTTACACGAGAAAACTGTCTGCTTAATTAGAAATAGCGTCCCTCGTGTCCATTAAACGGGGAACATACTATCGTTGTTAGGTACGTAATACAGCATATACTCCCGCTTGGTTCATGTAGTAAAGCCCTCCCTAGATAAATAACTCCATCTGCTTAACGTCCCCTAGTCTTTCCAGCGAAATCGGCGCATGATCACGGAAATAAGCCTGATTGATCTCCTTTTCTTTGGTCATGACCAGTTTACTTCCATTGGCTGCCTGTCTGAGCCTACAGCTAAAGACAACTGGGAAATAATCCTTGAGGAATTTGCCTTCCGCATGCGCTGTCAGTGCAATGATCTGGAAGCCAAGCTGCTCAGCGATAAAAAACACAGGACTTAGCACGTGGTCACTCGATGCCTTCCCGAAGGGATTATCAAGGATCACGGTGCGATGCCGCTTCATATTCGCTTGAATATGCTGCCGTTTTTCGGCGACATAGTTAAGTAAGCCTAAGAATAATGTCATATTTTTGCTCCATTTTTCCCCGCCAGACCAATTATTCGACTGTTCCCATGAGAAGGAAGCCTTCGTTACATTATTCTCATTGGTGACTTTACGGCAAGAAACTTTCATGACTTTTTCTTGCAAAACAATCTGCAGAAGCTGCTTGGTATCCAACCATTTTTCGAGCTCCTTGCGAACCGTTGATTTCACTTCTTGATCGTTCTCATCACGGTAATGGCCTTTTTCTAGTTCAGTCAAAACCCATTCCAGATGCTTGCGCAAATGATCTTTCGCCTCAAGTTCATCCCATTCAGGAATGAGAAAGGAGAAAATATGCTTCCACTGATCTTCAACTTTAACTCTCGTTTTATTGGGAATATCTCGAAGTTCAGACGCGATCAGCTTCAAATGGCTGTGCACATGAATGATATACTGTTCAAGCTGCTGATTGTGTGTGCGCATCGTCTCTTCCGCGACATGATTGACACGTTCAATGCGGCTGTGCATTTTATGCTGAAATTGTGTCAGCTCCACATAGTTGTCTTTGTTCTCGACACCTTGCTCAGCCATATCTCTCATTTTGACATCCTTAATTTGTTTCCGGCAAAAATCAATAAAATGCAGCCTGGCCTTTTTCACCGTCGACTCTTCCGCTTCTAGTTCTTTCATCAAGGCGATTAGCGACGCCACCGATTTCCGCACCCATTTCATTCTGTCGTTCGGAAACTCTACTTTCTGCTCCGGTGTGATAAAAGCTGCCTGAATGAGTGGATTTTCAAACCCATGCAAAATTTTGTATTGATTTAAGTAATCGATCACATCTCCGATTTTACTTAATTGCGCCTGGATTTGCGTGTGTTGCTGCTGTAAGCCCAATTTCTGCTGTTGCAGACGTGCATCCTCACTCTGGACTTGGGCATCCACTACGCTCAGCGACTCCGTAAAGGTTAGTGGCCGCTCACCCTCGTGTAAACCACTATACTGCTCAATCAGTAATTTAATTCGCGCTGTCAATTCATTAAATTGTTTGTCGACCCGCACCAATTCTTCCTTATGGCGTGTCAACCGTGATTCGTGTTCCTTGAGCTCAGACAATAGCTGTGACATCTGATCTTCACCCGTCACAGAGAAAGCAAGCTCCTCGTTCAAGTTCAGATCCGCTTGTTCCAAGCGAAGCTTGTTCATCTCTCGCTCCAACGTTGTTCTGCTAGCTTGAGCATGCTTTAACTCCGTTTCAAGCTGCTGGCGCCCTTGGGAAATATGATTGAGCTTGAGATGCAAATCTTTTCTCTCTGTTTTCAACCAATCTAAGCTATACTTCGCTTCAATGGGCTGCACATCCACTAGTTCGATATATAGATCTTGGCTTAACAGACTCGCTTTCTCCGTTCTCAAAACGCTCATTCTGCCCTTCACGGACTCGCTCTGCAGCTTCGCTTGCTCCATTGAGCGCCGTCTGCCCTCCAGCTTATGCTGCTGATCGTCAGACTGCTGGGCAAGCTGGTCGATCGCCCCGTTCAACGTCACGATTTCTTTGCCCAGCTCGACATACTTCCGCCCTTTTTCAATCCACTGCCCGAGCCGAATCATTTCCTCTTTTTGCTCATCCAGAACGGCATTATGCTGCTGAATCACCTGCTCTGCCTGACGAATGGATTTCTTGATAGCATCCTCTTGGCCTTCTAGTTCACGCACAGAATCGCGCGCAAGTCCTACTCGCCTTTCCATTTCTTGCACAACCTCAAGCGGATATTGCAAGAGGAATCGGCTAAACGCAGCTTGAAGCTCAGAAGTACGCTGCAGATCACGTTCCTTTTCTTTGCGTGCTGTCCGAACTTCCTCTCCTTTTTGAGAGATCGTATGCTTCCAGTTGATGAATTCCGCCGCCTCCGCATTATCACGCCAATGCTGCGGTTCAACCCACGCGCTATCCTCCGCTGCCTCCGGTGTATCACTACCCGCTAGACGCGCCGCTTCCTGAGAAGAGATTACCTGAATCGGGAACTGCATATCTTCCGCATACTGCTGCAGCTTGCTTGTGACTAACCCAACTTCGCCTTCCGTCGTAATCAACGTGATGGACCATAGCGGATGCGTCATCGCCCGCTCGGTTAACTTCAAACTCTGCAAATATTGAATACCTGTCTCTAGTAACGTGAACTGGTTTCTCCACTTGTCCACCAAGCCAGCCACATAGACATCGGCAAAAAATATGGGCTGAGAGCTATAATCATCGATATAGCGAAAAGCAAGACGCTCTTTCAGCAAGTAAGCTTCTTTCTCGAGCAGGAGCTTCGCCGTATCCTCACTAAGTCGTTCTTCAATCGAACTCTGCTTCTCATAAACAGACGAGAGTCTTTCCCATGAAGACCTGTACGAAGCAATTGCTTCAAGCATGGATTGCTGCTCTTTTTTAAATGATTCGAGCTTATGCTCTGTATTGGCCCGCTCCACGAAGGCAGTCTTGAGGCTCTCACTCACGTCTGCTAGTTGTCTCTCACTTTCCTCTTTACCCAATGCCAAATCCTTGTTCTTCTGGACCAGCTGAACATTACTGTCATCCAACTTCTGGCAACGTTGACTCCATTCCGCCATGCTGCCTTCCATGCTCTCGACAGCCGGATTGGCCAAAACATTTGCCCTCAGCACATCTCTATCTTTCTCGCGGGCTTGTACAAGCGATCTATGTTCAATGAGTTGCTTGTTTAATAGCTCTAGTTCGCTTGTGAGATCACGCAGAATCGTTTCCTCTAGGTTCAACCTATTCTGATGAGCAGCTTCTTCCTGACTGAGCTTCTCTTGTTCAGCCTGCCACTCCTGCTCCATCTTGCTGAAAATACCGCGAATTTGCCCGCCATTCTGGCTCCATGCGTTCCGCAGAACATCCTCCTCTTGGGTGTGACCGAATTGTTCAAGTTCCCGCTGCACGTAGTTCATACGTTCCTCGGCCGAGGTCCACTGCTGTTTGTAATCGGCCAAACGCAACGAATAGTAGCTCTCTCTTGCACTTCGGACAAGCTTTTCTTTGAACTCAACGTCGTCTTCAACTAATCTAAGCTTTGTTTCCAACACGGATTGCTCCTGCATCTGCTTTGCAATATGCAGCGATTCTTTCTTCCGAGCCAATACCAGCAATTGCTCATCGCAAGCCGACATCATCTGATGCCACCTCGAGAGCTTGGCGGTTTCCTCATTCTTCTGCTCATTGACGAGCAGCCAATAGGCCTTTGTTTCAGCTTGTGCAGCTGCATAAGCCACCTGCTTCGTATCCATCGTGGCATAACGATGCACATACTGGTCCAATTCCACGAGGATTTTTTTGTTTTCTTCTATTTTTTCTTTTAATTCTTTATATTTTTTGAAGCTGTCCCTATGCATTTCAAAATTATTCGCGAACTCGCCTTGTTCATAGCCAGCCATCGCATCTTCTACCGTCGGGATCAACAAACGATCAAACAACTGGCCCGTCGTTTTGCATTCGTCAAAGAAGCTCTCAACCCCGCCCTCCGAGCTATTGATCTTCGCAATCCGTTCCCATTCTGAAGCTATTATATGGTAATCATTTTCCAATATTTTTCTGTATTCTTTCATCGTAGCTGGCAGCTTCGCATTCATTCTCTTCACCGTCATTTGGTGGTAATAATCATGAATTTCACCTTTATCCGCTGCTCGCAGATGACCGGCACTTTCCTTCACAAAAGGAATCCGATCAATCGCGTCGGGATCAAGCACTGGATAGTCATACACATACCGATACGAATCAATCCCTGTAGCCGTCAGAAATAAGCTGATGCAGGTCACGACATATCGTCGAGGCCGTTCACTTAGAATCCACTCGATCGCGATGTGCGCAGGACCATTTTCGAGACTTAACGTATCTTTGATTTTACGTCCGGCTAGTTCCTCATGAGGCAAAATGGCTTGAATAGCAGACTGGATGAAAACCGTCTTGCCTCCTCCATTTTCCAACAGAATCGCGCCATTATGCCCATCGAAATGAAACAACTCGTCGTTGTAACGCTTATTTCCGTCCTCATACACGACATTCGTAAATCGTATTCTAGAGATCGCTGGCATGTTCGCTTCCCTCCCCCTCAAATGCATGGCTTTGATATAAAAACTCCAAAATACCACGGTTATACTCGAGTTCCATAAAATAGCGCTGCACAACCACTTTGGCCTTTTCGGTCAACGTAATTTCCTGATTGCCAATATCGATTACCAATTCTTGCGCGATGAGAAACTTGCGGACAGAATCCATGAAACTAACCCGGCTGATCGTATTCCCGCTTTGCCTCGCGGCCGTCTCCTTGATATCGTCCATGGCACTCCATTTTTCGATCAAGGCTGTCCAGTTATAGGAGAATTCTTTCTCCATCTCTTTTAATTCCGCTTCCGGATGAGTCTTCAATAAGGAAATTCGCTCATTCACAAGCGCTGTCCATTCTTCAATCCCGATAAAACTTCTCGTAGGCTCCATCGTTTGATAGCTATCATAGAAAGCGCCAATAAGCACAATAATGCTGACATACATCAGATAAAGATCCGCATTCACAGCATTCGCCCGCAGATAAGTGCGTTTAATCACTTCGTTATTCATATGAAAAGGCGATAGCCTTGTCTCCGGAATCATATACAGTTGTTCGCCAGCAATGATCGTTACGCAATCGACTTCTCGCGCAAATTGATCCACAAGTCCGCGTACCACGTCGTCCGCCATATAGGCTTGGAGCCACTCTTTCCCCACCTCGTTATCGCGAGCGAGCAACGTGTAGATCCGAAAAGCTTTCATTACTGTTCCATTTTCAAGTCCGATTGTCATCCTGTTCTCCCCATGAAATCAACATATTCTGTATGCTAAACCTGTCATTCGCCTGAATGATGTCCTGTTGTTCAATAACGACCAAACAGCGGCTTCCCAGAAGCGCATACATATCTTCCATTAATGTCGCCTGCTCCTCATTCTGCTGCTGATCCATATCCACCGCCCGCAAGGGGCTTCTCTGATGCAGATAAATCCAAAAATCATAGAAAGCTCTCTCGCTCAGCAATCTTGCATCTTTGCGTATTTCGAACTGTTCGATGAAAAGTTTCACTTCAACTTGGCCCTGCTCTTCCATCATCTGCAGAAGGAGCTCCATCAGATGCTTGTACAACTTTTTCTGCATCGTCTGGTACCGGTATTCTTCGCTGTCTCCGCCAATTTCAAGAAACGTATCCTCACGCTCCTGTCCAGTGCTGTCTTCTAGTAAATTTTGCTCAGACCACACCGTCAACAGCGACCACATCTTCGTCTCTTGCACAGGTAAGAACGGAGCAATGACACCTTTCATTGTCTCCAAAGGCAGTGGCGTACTGAAGATAAGCGAAGCAATATCCTGATCAAAATTAAAGGAATCTAGTCCCGTATAATACAAGGATTCTTGCGCTGCGCCCAAGGCATGTGATTTCAACACCATACTCTGGTGAAATAGAACGGAATGCTCGCCATGTACCTTCTCCAGTTCATTCGATATCCGTAAAATTAACTCATAAGGTCGTTGATCCGCCTGTCTAACGGTCTGTGCCTGAACGCGATCCTTGGTCTCTTTGACGAATTGTCGTAATTCTTCAAACTCCTCATTCTCCATTTGCAATCGCAAATAAATATCTTCTAGCAGACCTTTATATCGTCCGAACGTTTCCTCCGATACAATGTTTCTTTTCAACTCATGTTCTAGCTTGATCATCCGCTCCTGCAAAGCTTCCACATCGATCCGCATTTCATTGATTTGCCGCAGTGCGCCTTCAAACTCGCCCTTTTCCAATTGTTTGCGCAATACCAACTGATGAATGGACAATTGAAATTCGGTGTAAAATTCCTTGGTCGCAAAAATAAGCTCCAACCCATCCTCGTCGAGCGTGTAGTACTGCGTATTCGTTTTTAAATCGAAGGCATTCGCTTTCAGAATCGATATGTAAATATGCTCCTGTACCCCAGATTCCCAGTTCATAAACGTAAAATCCCGCTTCTTCCCTGTCGTCGGGCGAAACACTTGCGTGATCTGTCTAGCTAGATCCTCAAATCCTGCTTCATCTAAATCAATGAAGATTCCCGCCACTTTGAGTAGAAACTCGGCTAAGTCCTTGACACCTGCCTTATTGTTTCGCATCAACTTCTGCTCGAAAAAGTAAAGCAGCGTTAGCAGCCCGAGTTCCATGAAATCGATGGGTTTGTTCTGTCGATCTGTTTGGCGCTTTCTCTGCAGCTCATAGAGCGGATCAAAAAGTGCCAGCTTGGTCATTCGTTCCCGAAACCCGGAAATCACCTGACCAATTTCTACGTAGTCCATGCTGTGTGCCTCCAAATCTTGCAAAGCTCGTATGTTGATACTATTTCTTGGGGAAAATAGCCCCCGTTGCTAGACACTGGTTAATAATTTTCTGTTCTTCCACCGTGAAATGAGAGAGAAAATCTTGCAATGCTTGCTTATGGCCACGTTGGTTTTCTTTTCCGTATGCAAACTCTAGGCTCAGACATGCTCTGTAAAAGGGAAGGGCTAGATTAGCTGGTCTGCCAAAAAGCGCAAGTACCCGCTCATTAAATAGATGCCAAATATGGATGCCTACTCTATCGATATCGTTAACCGATTCTTCTGCACGCTATATTGATAGGCAAGGGATGGTCGCTTACCCGTTCTCCCTTTGCTCTGAACCATCTGAATGATCTCCTCAGCTTCAAGCTCAAGTACCGACTGAGCGAATTGTTCGTAGGTACATGGCTGGCCTTGAAATAGAGCTTCTAATTCGTGAAGTGAGACTTTGCTATTCTTTACTTTTTGCAAATATGTACGAATGATAGAGTTGGAATTCATGAACGCATGCTCCTGTTTGAGAATATATCCACCTTACATCATAACCGATTGTGATCGTTCAAACCATTGATCTTTGACGGATTCCAGAAATAAGAAAAAAGTCTGCTTGATCTCCGATGCGTGGCCGCGGGAGAATCAACAGACTTTGTTTTATATAGAAAACTACGCTTGGAATATTCCTTCTAATTCAAAGACACAGTCAGAAAAAGCAAATGAACGCAACTTGTCCTCTCTTCCAAAAACTTCTCGCTTTTGAAACGAACCCTCTTGTAGTCCATATACCTCAACCGTTTGATGTGCAGGGTCAACAATCCAATATTCCAAAACACCAAACTTTTCATATGTTTTAAATTTTTGATTTCTATCTTTTATCGCAGTAGCCGGAGATAGTATCTCAACAATGAGCTTGGGAGCACCTTTTGCTCCTCGATCATCGATTTGAGAGGGATTACATATGACAGATAGATCTGGCTGACAGACTGTATCTGGATTATCGTATTCTTCAGTTTCACTTAATCTCACATCAAATGGAGCGATAAACACCTCGCAAAATGAGCCCTGCAGAAATGTGTGAAGTTCAAGAAAAATACTTCTTAAGATCCGTTGATGTGTCGTAGAGGGAGCAGGCGTCATGCTAAATGGCTCTCCATGAATTAATTCCCATCTGCCTTCCCATTCTAACAGATCTTGAAATTTATAACGATGATCCTGTTCAGGCATTTTCATGGAAAGTACCTCGCTCTCTACAATATTTCCCTTATTTTAACACAATCAGTTGAAAAGTCGAAGTCGAAGAGAAAATCCGCCCGCCACCACATATCCCCCGCACACTTGAATATATTTAATAACAAGCTTTATTCCCCTATGTCTGATTAGCGTTCTGCTTATCATAAACGCCAAGGAGGTGTCCCCATGACAGAGCCCTTATTTATCGTTTCCAAAGAGGATTGGTCACTCCACCGCAAAGGATACCAAGATCAAACCAGACATCAAGAGAAGGTCAAAGATGCAATTAAACAGAACCTTCCTGATCTCGTTACAGACGAAAGCATTGTCATGTCCAACGGTAAACAAGTCGTGAAGGTACCGATAAAAAGCTTAGACGAATATCGCTTCCGCTACAACTTCAACAAAGGCAAGCATGTCGGTCAAGGCGACGGTGATTCACAGGTTGGCGATGTACTTGGAACAGACCCGCAGCCTGCCCAAGGTCCTGGCAAAGGCGAAGGCGCTGGCGATCAAGCTGGCGAGGATTATTACGAAGCCGAAGTGAGTATGGAAGAGCTGCAAGCGATGCTGTTCTCTGAGCTGGAGCTGCCGAATTTGCAGCAAAAAGAGAAGCGGAATATGACATCCACCGAAGTTATTTTCAACGATATTCGTAAAAAAGGGATCATGTCCAACATCGACAAGAAACGGACGATCCTCGAAAATATGCGCCGCAATTCGCGCGGCAGCTCACCGGGAATCCATCATATTTCCCCAGATGATTTGCGTTTCAAAACATGGGAAGAAATCGAAAAACCGCACTCCAATGCGCTCATTATTGCCATGATGGATACCTCTGGTTCCATGGGCTCCTTCGAGAAGTACATAGCCCGCAGCTTCTTTTTCTGGATGACCCGCTTCTTGCGCACGAAATACGAGAACGTTGAGATTGTGTTCATCGCGCATCATACCGAAGCTAAAGAGGTGACAGAGGAAGAGTTTTTCACGAAAGGCGAAAGTGGGGGCACGATCTGCTCCTCAGCTTATCAAACTGCCATTGATATTATTGATAAAAGGTACCCCCCTTCTCAGTTCAATATTTATCCCTTCCATTTCTCGGACGGCGATAATTTAACATCCGATAACGAGCGCTGTGTGAAGCTGATTACACAATTAATGGAGCGTTCGAACATGTTTGGCTACGGGGAAGTGAATCAATATAACCGCAGTTCAACACTGATGTCCGCTTTCCGACATATCAACAATCCGAAATTCTTGCATTATGTCATTCGTGAAAAAGGTGAAGTGTATAAAGCGTTGAAAACCTTTTTTACCAAACAGGAAGGAGTGCCTGCACAGTGAGTAAATCCGAAATCCAAAAGCTGGAATATGCTATTGATGAAATCACGGAGATCGCGAAAGGCTTTGGGCTCGACTTCTTTCCCATGCGGTACGAAATCTGTCCGGCAGAAATTATTTACACCTTCGGTGCCTACGGGATGCCGACACGCTACAGTCACTGGAGCTTTGGTAAAAATTTTCATCGTATGAAAACGCAGTACGATTTTGGACTTAGTAAAATTTACGAATTGGTCATCAATTCGGACCCGTGCTACGCCTTCCTTTTAGACGGAAATTCGCTGATTCAGAATAAACTCATTGTTGCGCACGTGCTTGCCCACTGCGACTTTTTCAAAAATAACGCACGCTTCTCCAAAACGAATCGCAACATGGTCGAGAGCATGTCCGCTACGGCTGAACGCATCCGCCAATATGAAATTGAGCATGGAATCGATGAGGTCGAACAATTCATAGATGCCGTTCTCGCCATCCAAGAGCACATTGACCCTGTACTAACGCTAACGTATGGTCAGACTCGCAAACGCCAAGAAAATAACAAGGCAGCTACACCAACCGTTCGAGGCGAAGCCACATACGGGTATGAGGATTTATGGGACTTAGATAGTCGAAACAAGCCTATTGTCTCCTTGGATAAAGAAGATACGAAGCGTTTTCCACCGAAACCGGAGAAGGATCTCCTTCTTTTTATAGAGGAAAATGCCCCTTATATGGAAGAATGGCAACGAGATATCCTGACCATGCTGCGTGATGAAATGCTCTACTTCTGGCCGCAGCTCGAAACCAAAATCATGAACGAAGGCTGGGCCTCCTACTGGCATCAACATATCCTGCGTGAGTTGGATTTGACCGAGGAAGAAACGATCGAATACTCAAAGCTGAACTCCTCCGTCGTCGTTCCTTCTCGCCATTCCTTAAATCCTTATTATCTGGGTGTCAAAATATTTGAAGACATCGAAAAGCATTGGGATGCTCCAACCGATGAAGAAATCCGCAGATTCGGGCGGAAGCCTGGGCAAGGCAGGAAGAAAATCTTCGAAGTTCGTGAATATGAATCTGATACCTCGTTTATCCGCAACTATTTGAATAAACCACTGGTTGAAGAGTTAGATCTATACGTATTTGAGAAGAAAGGCCCTGAGTGGAAAATCACAGATAAAACGTGGGAAAATACGCGGGATCAGCTCATTTACTCCAGAGTAAATGGAGGATTCCCTTACATTGTTGTTGAGGATGGCGACTATCAGCGTAACGGGGAGCTGTATCTGAAGCATGCTTTTGAAGGTGTGGAGCTGGATCTGAAATATGTCGAGCGGACGCTGCCGTATATTTATAAGCTGTGGGGTAAGACCATTCATATGCATACGATGGTAGAAGATAAGCCGGTGTTGTTTAGCTTTGATGGAAAGAAGCATCATCGGAGGTTTCTATAAGAGAAAGCCCAACCCCGAGGGGTTGGGCTTTTGGGTGTGCATTTATTCTAAATTAATTCTTTCAATGCGGTAGAAGGGGATAGCACTTCAATGATTATTGTTGGAGCACCTTGGCAGCCACTTTTTGAAATCTGATCCTTCGAGCAAACCACCGAGAGATCGGGTTGGGTGACGTGATCGGGCGACTCGTAATCTTCAGTTTCACTAAAAACACATCAAATGGAGCCACGAAAACAAAGCAATTCCGGTAAAAAAGTCCTGAGAGCATAATAAAGCTCTCCCACAATATATTGATGCAATGATGTCGGAGCCGGGGATATGTTATAGGCTTTAACAAGGCGCTGCCTACTTTTACACTAGCCATGTATAAACCAACGAACTAAAACCAACATTAACGAAGTTACTTTACCTCAACGCCAAAGGAGACTTCGTTATGCAACAGGAAATACAGCCCAATTATCAAACGCAAACTACGCCGAACACAAACCACGGCGGTCATGAGCTTTTCGATTTACATGAAGTGTTGGCCTGTACCATCAATGTGCTGGACCAATTCATGATGTTTAGACAGTTTGTACAAGACAGCGAGCTGCTGGACATTCTGGATCGTCAATACCAGTTCACACTTGCCCAGTACAATTTAACTGCTGAGTGTTTCACAACCGGGCTTAAGCCAAGCCAAGAAACGTCCACGTATATGATTAGGCAATTATCGGAGCCGATCTACGGCATTAAGCCAACGGTGCCGAAAAAGCCAAACCAATCGCTCGCTGATGTGAAGGATGCCGGAATAAGCGGGCATATGCTAGGTCTGATCAAAACGCATGCGTCGTTGCTAACCATGACAGCCGTGGAAGTGACGAATCCCGTTGTTCGGCGTGTATTAGCCTCTCAGGTACAAAATTTCATAGAAATGGCTTATGAAATCTTCCTTTATCAAAATAGACTTGCTTACTACCAGGTGCCACAATTAGAAGCGTCCGATATGCAAAGCATGCTAACAGCATTCGTCCCCGCAACCGCGGCGCCACAAATGCCGCCCAATAACAGAGGGGCAGCGTCTGTTCACTAGCTAGCAAATTGTGAAGCCCAGCATCGGCCCAACGGCCGCTGTTTGGGCTTTCATATTGTAGCCAGAGATATGGAGGTCAATCACTTATGGTGACTTTGCAGCATACGAACAATGACGACAACACGAACAAGCTATCCTGGTGGCAGTTAACTTTATTCGGAATTGGCTGCACCATTGGAACAGGTTTCTTCCTAGGTTCTGGCATCGCCATTCAGAAGAGTGGGTTTCTGGTTGTCGTCATATTTTTATTGGCAGCACTAGCCACCTTATTTGTATATGATGACTTAGCACAGATGACGGCTGCCAACCCTGAAAAGGGGTCTTTTCGAAATTATGTGAGGGAAGCATATGGCCGCTGGGCAGGATTTGGCGTGGGATGGTTATATTGGTCCTCAGAAATGCTCATTCTCGGCAGTTCCTTAACGGCAATAGGAATTTTCACACAATTCTGGTTTCCTAACCTGCCACTCTGGTTGTTGACCGCTATCTACTCATTCCTTGCCCTCCTCGTTGTTATCCTTGGCTCGAAAGGAATTAACAAAACTGAGAATATATGCGCTATCGTTAAAATGGGAGCCATATTACTATTCATCGCCATTGCAGGCATCGTTTTCTTCAAAGGAAGCCATGGCATAAACACCATTCAAGGCAGCACAACCCATTGGTTTAGTTCAGGTTGGACAGGCGCATGGAAAGGACTTTTGTATGCGTTTTATGCGTTTAGCGGTATAGAAGTCATGGGCTTTATGGCTATCCATTTGCATAATCCCAAAGAAGCCTCTAAGGCTGGAAGAGTTATGCTGCTTACGATCACGGTCCTCTATGTGTTATCTCTTACTTTAGCGCTTCTTTTTATGACCAAAGAGCAGTTAACACCTGATAAAAGCCCTCTGCTTCTCGCTCTGAACATCATGGGATTGCCTATTCTCGAGCACTTGATGAATGGCGTTCTGATTATTGCAGGATTTTCTATTCTCGTTGCCTCGCTATACGGCGTATCTACGATGCTGGTTGCTTTAGCGGAAGGCGGTGATGCCCCGCCACGGCTAGCCAATAGGAAAGGCAAAAAGCAATTACCACTGTATGCACTAGGTGTGAATACGATCGGGCTATCTGTTTCTATCGTCTTAGCACTAGTGATGCCAAGCCAAATATTTGAACATATAACCACAGCTGGGGGCTTGGTGCTCCTATATACGTGGTTACTAATCGTCGCATCCTATCTGAAACAACTTCGGCCGAGCCTTAGCGGACAACTAAAATCTTGGACCGCTATCCTTCTAATCATGGCAGCAATAACGGGTTCACTCTTGGAGAAAACCGGAAGACTGGGATTCTGGACTAGCCTTCTTATCGTCATGGTGATTATCCTAATTACATGGTGGATGAAGCATAAATCAGAACGAACAAAGCCTGCGTAACGATGTTCTATTTATGAAATAGTACGCCTACGGCTTTTAATTTATTTTTCATAAACGTGTACGGACATTTAGAAGGGACGCTTTCGTCATCACGCAAGAAGTATTGCTTCCATTCTTGGTTATCTGCTTGCCCGTACCATTTCAGAGAAGGATGTGCGGGGATACCGTCGTAGGCCTCTAACTTTTGGCGAATGCGCTTTTTCATATTGCGTCCAAAAGGGGTAGAATCGTTGATTTCTTCAAACACCCATCGCGGCTGGAAAGCTATGAGGAAATGTGGAAACATTCGGCTTTTTCTAACCACATGGGCAGGTGTTCCGCAAAAAGAGAAATAAGGCTGCCCATCACAACAAAACTCCCATGAATGGTGTGATGGATCCTTTGAAATATGTTCAGGCCATGATGCCGTGTCATTGGCGCTAACCCTACTTAGAACAGACCAAAATAGCTCCTCGTAGTCTTCTACCGAGAAGCTATTCAGCATGTCTGCTGGTGTGTGGAAAAAGATAACGAGCGAGGCGAACTTCCCTGTCTCCCGTGAGCATCGGCCATAAGCTTGCAGGAGCTGGACGACGTCAAGGGCAGCTTGCTCTGATCTCGGATCTGCCGCAAAACCAAAGCGCAGGTTATTGGTAAGGAAGCCTTGACGGCCGGGAATACAAGGGTACGTATTGCTTGTATCTGCAATCATATTGCCGAATTGGCGGAAGGCATCCTGCTGCCATGCGGCAAGGATGGTCATATGTGTATCAAGCCAGTCTCTGGCATATAAATCAGCCATGTCGTAATAACAACCTCCTTCGTAAGTACGAAGCATACTATGCGAAGGAAATTAGATAGGTGAGTATCCCGGTAGGAGGTACAACTGGACTAAGAATCCTCTGACTAACCCAGTAGCTGCTTATAAGCTTGATAGCCAAAGTAAATACCGAAGCCCATGAGAGAAAGTCCAGCTATGACAGAAATCATTTGCAAGACTGTGCGATTCCCGAACTTGTGAAAGGAGCTGGCGAGCGTAGCCATAGCAACATCCCACAGAAGAATACCTGCAAAGATACCGGAGGTATGCCAAAGCACCTGGGTGAGACCATAATTCTGCACACTTTCGGCTAAAATAGAGCCATAAATGCCTAGCCAAAATAAGATATTTAGCGGATTGGTAAGAGCCATAATAAACCCGGAGCGGAAGGAGCTAACACTGGATTGGGCCTCGCGGGGGCTGGCTTCCTTGGTTATCTTCACGTTTCTTAGCGTATCCACGCCTGTGTAGATAAGAACAAAACAGCCAAACAACCATAGAAATGTTTTCATAAACGGGGTGGTCAAGAAATGGGCTAAACCAAAATAAATCAGCAGCACATACAGCAAATCGGCACACATCGCGCCTAGTCCGATCAACCACGCCGCAGTAAAGCCAAATCTGGCTCCCTTGTCGAGTTGAGCAGCGTTAATTGGACCGATTGGAGCCGATAACGAAATGCCAAGAAACAGATAAGTAACAAAAGCATCCATAGACTTCGCCCCCCTGAATAGCACTAACTTGTACAAGTTAGTGTATGAGAGGCGCTAGTCCATTAGAAGATCAAATGATATCAACGCGAATAGGAGTACATTTGTATCCATTGCAGAGACTTTCTGAGCAGGGACAAGCAGATATAGCCACAATCAAATCCATTTCTGCACGAAGCTCGATATAATCTCCGGCTTTAGATAGAGGCTTCTCAACACTAATTTGTCCAGATGGCTGAATGATGGTGTTCATAAATATATTAAAGGGATAATGCTGATCTGGGGCTGGGATCTCAAATGGTGCCAGAGCTGCATTTAAGTTCATATAACAGCTGGTGTGGTCTCGCTTATTGTAAAGCAGCTCATACATTTCAGGCCGACAGGCCGAGTTAATCCAATCATGCTGTCCTACCGTATCCCTAATAATCGTGAACATAGGGGTATATTTATTAGAGTAGATCATATCGCCGGGTTTCACTTTCATCGCATGTAAAGCGTCCATCGTAACGCTAGGGTCAAGCCGCTCGCTGAAATCATCCTCACGATAAGCCACAAAGTCGGCAACTTGTTCTCCCTCTACATCGGTAACTCGAATCACTTGGCCCTTCTTGAGCTGGAAACCGAGGCCCTCTGTAGCCGGAATTTGCCATTGCTGTTTACTCATTCAAGTCCTCCTGCTTATAGGTAAGTTCCCCTTACAGTATGGCTTATCGTTTATGGATTTATGATAAATTGTGCTATTACTCCCAGCAAAAAGCCCAATCTCAGAGAGATTGGGCTTTCAGTTAGCTACTCCCACTTAAACGTAAACGTCGCCACAATGAACGACACGACCAGCCAGATGGCCAGCATCAGCCCTTCCTGCCACAGATCCCCGATGCCTGCGCCCACATTCATAATCTGCCGAAGAGCAGTGCTGAGTTGAGTGATCGGGATCGATTTCACGATCGGCTGCAAGAACTCTGGCATGCTGGACACGGAGAAGAACACGCCACCCAAGAACATCAGCGGGAAAGAGATTAAACCAGAAATTGGCCCTACGCTTTCTGGGGTTTTGGCCAAACCAGCGATAATGAAGCCGATCGACATGAACGTCAACGTTCCCATGACAACGAACAGCAGAAGCAGCCACCATGAGCCGTTCACCTGCGTTCCAAAAATTAAAGCACCGACAAGAAGTACGATCAAGGCCTGCGCCGTGTTCATCACAAGGCGTGCAGTGATCTGCGCAGCGATGAACGTCGACGCTTTTAGCGGCGTACTTTGCATGCGTCGCAGCACACCTCGCTCACGCCATGAAGCAATTTGTCCCGAAACGCCATTTAGATTGTTGGTCATGATCATCATCGCCAGAATACCTGGTACAAGGAAATCGATGTAGCGAAGCTGCAAAGCTTGCACGCCAACCGGTTCAATTTTAACAATCGGAATATAGTTGGACATTTGCTTGGAAACGCCATCCGCCACTTGACCTACTGTTTGCAAACCGATTTGTGCACTCTGTTGGTTCGTTTGATCATAGTAAACCTGAAGGAAGCTGGCCTTCGAGCTTTCAGCTCCTTTCAGCCCTACTGCTTGCCCGTAATTTTTCTGAATGACGACGACTAACTTCTGATCCCCATGCTTCAGCTGCTCTAACGACTTATCCATGTCATCCGCGGGCTTTAGTTTCAAAATACTATTTGCTTGCAGCGCCTCCACCATGATCCTGGATTCTGCACTTTGATCTTGATCAATGACAACGCCATCGACGATGATATCATTTCCTTTTCCGAGAAAGGAACCGAGCATAATCATGAAGAAAAGCGGCATGAACAAGGTGAATATGAGTACTTGTCGATTCCGGACAAAAAACCGAAGCTGGCTTAGCGTCAATTGGATATAAGCATTCATTCTTCTTTCAAGCTCCTTCCGGTCATGGAAATAAACACGTCTTCCAGCGTAGCCGTTCGCGTCTGCAAGTCTGCCAATTGCCATCTGCCGCCAGCGCTTTTCTCTACAAGATCAATGAGCGATTCCTGAAGCTTATCTGTATAAAGGACGAACACATCCTTACGCACGTCGATGCCCTTGACTTCACGAATATCGCGAAGCTCCTCGACAACCGATTCTTTGTCCGCTTCCACCAAATCTTGCAGTCTAAACTCTATTGCGCTATCTGATTGCAAACTGCTCACAAGATTACGGGGTGTATCCAATGCGACGACTTTCCCTTGATCCATTAAACAAATACGATCACAAAGCACGTGCGCTTCCTCCATATAATGCGTGGACAGCACAATCGTTTTGCCTCGCTCTTTCAGCTTCAAAATAATCTCCCACAGCGTTCGTCTGGCTGTCGGATCTAACCCTGTCGTAGGCTCATCTAAGAAGATGACCTTGGGATCATTCAAAAGCGCTAGACCAATGGCTAGCCGTTGCTTTTGCCCACCGGACAGATGCTTGACACGGCCGTTCTTTTTATCAACCAACGTCATATCTTCTAAAAGCGGTCCAATAGGAACAGAACTCGGATAGAAGCTGGCATACATCCTCATAATTTCCTCTACGGTCAACAACTCGAATAACGAAGTTGATTGCAATTGAACACCAATGACTTCCTTGACCTTACCCAAATCCTTCTGTGTATCAAATCCAGCCACAATAGCACGTCCGCCGTCAGGCTTCCGCAGCCCTTCGATCATTTCCATCGTTGTCGTTTTTCCGGCACCATTAGGACCAAGCAAACCAAATACCTCGCCTTGATAGACCTGGAAATTAACGCCTCGCACAGCTTGGAAGGACCCATAATTTTTAATTAAGCCATCCGCTTCAATAACAATGTGTGAAGACTCCATAAAGCTAGCCCCCTCCGTTTCCAAATTTTACGTAACTCCCCCTATCATACAAAATAAACAGATACGCCGTCCAACACCACTATGAAATATCTACTGACAGAACTAGTGGAATTCCGACAACGCCAATCGACGAACTTATTGAGAAAGATATGATAATCTTAATATCTACTTAGCAAACAAAATCAGAAGGAGATGTGTTGAAGTGAGAATGAATATTTTATTTAATAAGAAGCCGATTTCCGTTAATTTCGTCGGCACGGACCATAAGTTAATTCCCTCTTTGATCAACGCACTTCGCCATAACAAATTCACCACCATGAATTTAGTTAATTCGTTAGAGCGTGTAGATTTATTTAGTTCAGAAGCCATTTTATATGCTACAGATGGGAATAAGGCGCGCATACCTATTTTCTAATTCTTGTCGCTACATAGATGTTTCAGAAAAAACGCCTACGAATGGTAGATTCCTTCGTAAGCGTTTTTTTCGTAGATAAATAGGCATAACTCTCCTACTCTTTTCATAGACTAATAGAAATGAAGGAAGCTACTACAGCTGGGATGGAGAAATCTATGTACCTTATTCGCCTTTTCAAAGCGCATGCTGCTCAGCTACTAATCTATCTACTTATCGTAATCATCAGTTTCGTATGGACCTTAATTTGGGGCCTTCACACCACCTCACAACTGCCTCCACAAGCAAGTGCCGAGTATAGCATTAAGCCTGCGACGAACGGTGTCCTTCTGCACGTCATTCAAACTACTCCTGAAAACATAGGACTCAAAGCTATTACAGCAAATGTAACCGATCGGCAGGACAATGGGATTAATGGCGGATTTTTCTGGCAGGGGTATTTGCTAAGCATCGCCGTGACCAATGATCAGCCTGTTAAGGGACAACCTGGCGACTACGGTTCAGGCTGGTACAATACGGATCGCAAACGAGGGACACTTGTGTGGGATGAGAAGGCGCAGACCTTTACCGTCCAAATTGTCGAAAATGCAAGTGAGTTACAGGTGCTGGATCGCACCCGATATTGGGCGCAGGGAGGCGTAAGCATGGGGCTTACGAATCCAATGGGATGGGCCGAGCAAGCCATTTCGGAAGAAATGCCTGTCATTAACGAGAAGCGCATGCGATCTGGTATTGTATATGATCGAATGAACAACGTGTATCTGGTGGTTGCGCCTACCCCTTGTACGGGCGAAGAGTTCCGAACAGCCGTACAGGAGCAGGTAGGGGAGAAACAACTGGTCGATGGGCTTTTCCTTGACGGCGATGGTTCCTCTCAGCTGAAAGTCGCGAATTTCTTACTGCCAGGTGACCACCGCGAGGTGTATCAGATGATAGCTTTGTTGAAATGAGCGGAGGGAGGATCAAACAAAAAAGAGGAAACCCCGTACAATCAGGTGTTTCCTCTTCCTCTATGGAATCAAACTAGAACGTCACATGATCCGGATCTGGACCGATACGCTTGTTGACATTCAAAGCATCCACCAAAGCCATATCCTCAGCACTCAGCTCAAAATCGAAAATGTTCGCATTCTCTCGAATACGATGCTCTGTCACAGACTTGGGAATCGTTACGACACCATGCTGGATATCCCAACGCAACACAATTTGTGCTGCTGATTTGCCGTATTTAGCCGCAAGCTGCGCCAATTCAGGCTGGTTCAGCCTGCCCTGCATAAGCGGGCTCCACGCTTCCAATTGGATGCCGTGTTCACGGGTATACGTGAGCAGCTCCTTTTGCGACAGTTCCGGATGGTATTCCACTTGATTAACCGCAGGCACTACGCCGGTATCATCGATGACATGCTCCAAATGAGAGATTTGGAAATTGCTCACGCCAATCGCACGAACATGCCCTTCGTTGTAAAGATGAACCAACGCTTTCCACGTTTCGCGGTACGTTGCGGATACGGCCCAGTGCACCAAATACAAATCAATCGTCTCCAAACCAAGTCGTTTGCGGCTCGCTTCAAACGCTTGCAGCGTAGACTCGTAACCTTGATCCGCGTTCCACACCTTCGTGGTTACGAAAATCTCATCACGCGGTACACCGCTTTGACGCAGACCTTGACCAACACCTTCTTCGTTGCGATAAACTGCTGCCGTATCAATGCTTCTATAACCTAATTGCAAAGCGGTTTGAACCGCTCCGATGACCTCTTGACCTTCCTTGCTTTTATAAACGCCGAGACCCAGCCAAGGCATATGTACACCATTATTGAGTGTAACTCCTGGTGTAAATGCTTGATTCGCTTTCGTAGACATTGGTCATAACCTCCATCGGAATAAGATTAGAATGAGCGCATC
Organism: Paenibacillus sp. LjRoot56; assembly: GCF_964253335.1. Classification (NCBI taxonomy): domain Bacteria; kingdom Bacillati; phylum Bacillota; class Bacilli; order Caryophanales; family Paenibacillaceae; genus Paenibacillus; species Paenibacillus sp. LjRoot56. The sequence continues at coordinate 2,222,542 of NZ_CAXURV020000001.1, read as the reverse complement.
TTTACCGTGTAGCTCCCATTAATCATACCACCGAAGTCGGATATTCCAAAATCCTGCGTTTGATGGCATCAAGACTCTTTAGTCTTGATGCGCATGAATTAAATCCATTTTCAGCTGCCACAAAGCAGCGCTCAAATTAACGCGATATACCTCGGGATTCAGCATCCGCAAATATTGCGGCCAAACGGTCTGCATTTGCTCAGCATGGTAGTCACGAATACGATCCAAGGTTGGCAATTCATAGACTAGCTCACCCGCTTCGAAAATTGGCTTCAACAGCGGGACGGCCTCATAATTCTCAATATATTTGAACAGATACGGATGGATGGGGTCGAATAGCTTAATTCGCTGCCCTTCCCGAATATCCACCTCGTCCTGTAATGCCAAATAGTCAGCTTCCGCTTTGCCCGTCGCCAAGTTCATAATCCGGTAGGCTTCCTTGAAGCCCGGATTCGTCACCTTCTCTGGGTTGCCCGAAATCTTAATGACCGGCACGAGCGCGCCGTCCTTCTCACGGGCAACAAGCTTATACACCCCGCCCAGCGCCGGCTGGTCGGCTGCCGTAATCAGCTGGGTGCCGATGCCCCAGCTGTCAATCTTAGCCCCTTGGGCTTTCAGCCCGGCGATGATGTGCTCATCCAAGTCATTGGATGCCACAATCTTCACCTCCGGAAAGCCCGCCTCATCCAGCATGCGCCGCGCCTGCTGGGATAAGTACGCCAAATCGCCGCTGTCGAGGCGAATGGCGTTCAAGCGCTTGCCGCGGCTCGCGAGCTGCCGCGCCGTCGCAATGGCATTCGGCACGCCGCTGCGCAGCGTGTCGTAGGTATCTACGAGCAGCGTGACCTGCTCGGGCAGGGCCTCGGCATACGCACGGAAGGCGTCCGCTTCCGTGTCGTGGGCCTGCACCCACGCGTGCGCGTGCGTGCCCTTGGTCGGGATGCCGAACAGCATCCCGGCCCTTAGGTTCGATGTCGCGTGGAACCCCGCTATATAAGCGGCTCTTGCGCCCCAGATGGCGGCGTCAGCCTCCTGGGCGCGGCGCGTACCGAACTCCATCAGCACATCGTGCGGAGCAACGCCTTTCATGCGCGAGGCTTTCGTCGCGATGAGCGTCTGGAAGTTCACGAAGTTGAGGATCGTCGTCTCAACCAATTGCGCTTCGAATATGCTTCCAATCACCCGAACAAGCGGCACATTCGGGAAGACAAGCGTTCCCTCGGGTACGGCTTGGATATCGCCTTTGAACGTAAAGGCACGAAGCGCATCAAGGAACTCTTCCTTATAGTTCTCTTCTTGCTCACGTAAATAAGCAATTTCTTCCTCGCCAAAATGCAGATTTTGCACATAATGAATCACCCGTTCTAGCCCAGCGAAGACCGCATAACCCCCATCAAAGGGCAGCTTGCGGAAGTACACCTCGAACACGGCTCTCTCCGTATGTGTCCCTTGTAACCAGTGGGCGTACATCATGTTAATTTGATATTTATCGGTATGCAGCGTTAAGTTATTCATCGCATTCATGGTTTGCCAATTCATTGCCTTCATCCTCCCCATCCTACATCCATTCATCTCCACAATCTCATTTTACTTAATTTTTCCAACCATGAACAACTTTAGCCCCTAGCGTCTTTTCAAAATGTCTCAATGCCCACGCATGGCCTTCTGCATCAAAACTCGCAACCGCATCCTCATGAATGACGAGAGAGAAGCCTTTATTATACGCATCCATCGCTGTATGTAAGACACAAATATCTGTACACACACCAGCCAGATGAAGCTCCTGAATACCTCTAGCTCTAAGCTGCAGTTCAAGATCTGTTCCGCAGAATGCGCTGTATCTCGTTTTGTCCATCCAATAGATCGCAGCGCTGTGAGCTTCATGCACTTCTTTTAAACCACCGAAGAGCTCCCTGCCATCTGTATCACGTATATTATGAGGTGGAAACAAGGCTGTCTCAGGATGGAACGGATCTCCTTCCTCATGCACATCAACAGCCATCACGACAAAGTCCATCTCTGAAACAAAGCTTTTGGTTAGCTCACACAGGCGAGCTTCTATCGCAATAGCGGGGTCCCCGCAAGGCAGTTTGCCTACTACGAAATCCTCCGTATAATCAATCAGAATGAAGGCTTTCATATTCACCACTCCTTATAATGTATATTTAATATTATTATAACGACTTTATCAACTAGTAAAAAGAGAAGCCTAACTGTAGAACAACAGCTAAGGCATTTGATCTTTACATATTTCTTTCCGTGTTTCATATTGTCATTTCGATAAATTCATTATGACATAATTGAATTCACATATCAATAGGTATTTCAAGAAATCTATTGTGAATCTGGGTACAAATTAGCATAATTAATGAGAATCGTCATAAACCCAAGTGCAACGAAAGAGAAAAAAGCCATGAAAGATAGGTGATACACATTCGGGAATACGATAAAAACGACACCACTGCCGACACAAACCCAGTTCTGCCACATATGCTTCCCCGTTTTCCCTAAAGCTAGCATAGAACTTACGAATTGAAGACTTCCGAACAGTGCACAGGTGAAAAGCGCATTGGTTACATCTCCAAATCCAAACACCCAAGGAGTCATCAGAAACCAGAGACCCATGAGTGCTGACAAACTATTTTTGAGATACATACCGATCACACCTCCTACATGCGGGATGTTCTAGTATATGCAAACGCTTACAATAACGTGTTAGTTAAAAAAGCCTCCAGATCACCTAAATCGGCAACTGAAGGCTTATTTTACTGGTTATTCATGTTTTCCACTCAATTACTGTGCGATATGAATACCTTTCGAATCAATAGTCACATCGGCCTTTAAAATGTCTGACACAAATTTTGTAGGCACATAAAGGGTATCGTTTAGAATGACCGGAGCCGCTCCTAGCGCAACTGGCGCCATTTTGGCAAAGAAATAGCTATCTTTCCCCACACTCACACTCGTCCACTGCGCACCTTTCGATAGTTCAGCCGCATACGTATCTTGATTCCATTTCACGGTGTAGCCCAAACCTTCAGCTACTTTACGGAAAGGAACAAGTGTAACGCCATCCTCATTCTGTTCCACATCAACAGGAGCCAAATCCACTTTCACTTTGTCGGTACCAGGCAGCGGAGTAGGGTTCGGTTTAATTGTCAGATCGTTAGGCAAGATGAAACGGAATTCTGGACTTCCAGCGACACCAGCTGCAATCGCATATTTCGGGAATACAACAACCGCTGCCCCTTTTTCTACATAAAAGCCTTGCTCGGAGGAGATCCCTTTAAATTGATCTTTAAAGAAATATTGCGGTTCCTCCTCCATCTTGGCAATAACACCTGCATCAACCGTTGCCTTGTAGTCTGCGCCAAGCAGATCCTGCAGCGTTACACGTTGAGCAGCTGCTGCATTCAGCACATTATACGTATCCACTCTCGGCATGCCAGTGCCGCCCGTTTCTCCGTACGTAGTAACAGTAAGAGAAACAACACCTGATGGATTTCCTTTGCCATCCGATTTCAATGTGTAGACAATTGTAAGCCCATAAGGACGGTACGTATATCCCTTATCTTTGGCAGCTGCAGCAGCCTCCGCAGCATCCTTTTCCCAGCTTGCTAAATCTTTGTTCGCATGGGAGAGAATAATGTCATTTAGTTCGTCTTGGTATTTCGTATCCAACATACCGCTCAGCTGTGGTACTTTGATGTTGGTCGTTAAGTCTGTACTTTTGGAAGTAAGCACCACTTCTTTAATGACAACGGGTACTGATGATGTAGTTGCCGATATAGCTACAACGGTATCTGCTGAAGCAATGCTCGCAACTGGCAGTACCGAAGCACTCACACTTACGAGCACCGCACAACTAACAACACCCATTTTCAACATGTTCCAAGGATTCTTTTTCATTTCGTATTCACTCCTTCTGAGTTATCGTGTTTGTGTCGCTTGTTTAACCTTCACGATAACTAGACGCACCAGCTTTCGGAAAAGTCTGATCCTAGACCATTTTTTTCAAAATTAATTAAATTTACGAAAGACGGAAAGTGCCTACCACTTGATTCAAATCCGTGGCAATTCCGGCAAGGTTTTTGGCTGACGCCGTAATTTCTTCGGCTGATGCCAGCTGTTCCTGGGTAACTGCAGCGACGGATTGCGCTGTACCTGAGGTTTGCTGAGCAACGAAGCCAACTTGTGCGACGGTTGCAGCTACTTCTTCCGAGCTCGCTGCCATCTGTTCTGCAGCTGCTGCTGTTTCTTGAATTTTGCTAGCTACTTCTTGCGAAGCTGTTACGATTTGACCGAATGCTTTCTCGGCAATGCTTACCTCATATAGACCTTCCTGCACTTCTGTTCTTCCGTTGTTCATGACTCCAACAGCCCGAGCGGAATCCCGTTGAATGGACGAAATGAGTTCCGAGATCTCACGAACGGAATCATCGGTTTGAGAAGATAGCTTGCGCACTTCACCAGCTACTACGGCAAAGCCCTTTCCGCTTTCTCCCGCACGCGCAGCTTCAATTGCTGCATTCAGCGCAAGCAGGTTCGTTTGCGATGCAATATTCCCGATTAACGTGGTAATCTGACCAATGCTTTGGGAATGCTTCTCAAGCTCCTGAATCACCTGATTCGCTGCATCAACGGAAGTGCTGACCGCCTGTATTTTATTCACAACACGTTCCATGGCATGTGTGCCTTGCTCGGCAATGTTCGTAGCCGTCATAGATAGTTCTGATACATCAGCTGTGGTTTCGGCGATACGGGAAATGCCCGCTGCCATTTCTTCCATGGCTCTCCCACACTCCACAGAGCTTTGAGCTTGCGCATCCGCTCCATTAGCGAAATCCTGCACCGAAACTGCAACATGCTGTGAAGCAGATCTATTCTGCTCCGAGCTGGCAAACAGCTGCTGAGAGGAAGCCGCCACACTAGTCGAAGCATGCAGCATTTGCTCTACGGAATGGCGTAGATGGTTCACCATTTGGTTAACGGCCCCGATGAGATGGCCAATTTCATCTTTATTTTTCACAACAATCGGTTCAACGGTTAGATCACCTTTTGAGATACGATTCAAAGCTTGTGATGCTTTTCGAACAGGATTTGAAATGTTACTTACGAGGAAATAACAAGTCGCAATCATGAATATAAGCATCACAGCCAATGCAGTAAGTGATATTTGGACGCTTTTCTTGTATTCCTTTGTGCTGTCGACTACACCTTGCTGACCGCCCTCTTGGTTGTAGCTAACCATATCCGCCATCGATTTCTGTGCTTTAGTGAAGGCCGCAGACATCACTGTAAGGCTCTCTGCCGCTTCCTTCACTTTACTTGGATCACTTGCTAGCTGTTTATTGGCAACGAATGCCGCTTTAAATCCATCCCAGTTCTGGGTAAGCTCTTGCAAACGTGCCCCTTCATCATCACTTGACACAGAATCCTTATATTTTCCTAACAAATTGTCGATTTGTGTAATCGTTGCTACCATACCATTGTCTATAGGTTCATGTTTTTTCACGTCTGGCTCTAATTTCTTCTGATAATATAGGGTTAATAAATGCTCCGAGTAATAATGAACTTCCTCAATATCTTGAATCCCCATCATCCAGTTGTTTGCTAGACTAGTATTCATGTCCTTTAACGCGCCCATACGACTCATAGCTGTATAGCTCATTCCAACAACCATCAAGAAGATGATCGCAAATACCGCAATAAATTTCGTCCGTACTGTCACCTGCATACGTAAATCCCCCTATTTCATTGACCCAATTTTGAACAAGTATGTATACGTGAATGATCTGTTGGATATATCATAAATTGAAATCATTAAATTTGTTCTATTCTAATCATGATGAAACTATGAGATTTCTTAACAATTACATGGTTTTTGGAGGAAAAAAATGTCATCATCCTTGCGTTTTAAACTCGTCGCCTGGCTTGTTCTTATCACATCCATCTCCCTTGCCGTCGTAGGGATTACCAATTATACCTTCTCTCGCGATAAGCTGTTGAAGCAGATGAATGAGCAATCCTTGACCTCCGTCTCGAACTCTGCGCGAAATATGTATGACTTCCTGTCCATCCGTTTGGCGGAGATTGAACTCATTAGTCGCGTAAGTATTATGAAACAAGGCACTCAAGCGGATCGTTTAAATTTCCTAGCCCATGAATTACAAACGGATGGAAATAAATATTACAGCATGGGAATTATTGATATGACAGGTACTCTTCAATTTACTACGGGGACTACACTCTCCGTTTCGAACGAGCCCCGGTTTCAGGAAGCGCTGAAAGGGAAAAGCTATATTTCTAACCCCTATATAAGCAGAATAAAGGGCTTCTATGTGATCTCCATTACAGCTCCTATTTTTGATGATCAACATAACGTGATTAGTATCGTCAATGCTTCACTCGAAGCTGCTCCGGTGTTTCAAGAACATTTACTTACTCCGCTCGACAATGGAGAATTACTGATCCTCAATCGAGATGGCCTCGCCCTCTATGCTACTCACAAGCCCGACATTCTGAAGTTGAATATTTTCACCGAATATCCCGAACTTGGACCTGCTTTTCAAAAAGCTTTACGAAAAGACAACGGCTTTATTGACGAATCTATTCTAACGGGTCACAAGACAAGGTGGTTCTATGCGCGAATCCCTCAATTAGATTGGTTTCTCACCTATTCTATGCCAATCAGGGCTATCGAAGCTCCCACAAGTCCTCTCCTTTGGTTAACTGTAGGAATCATTCTGATGACCGTACTCGTCATATTTTTCCTAATTCATCTCACAACGAACCATCTGATTATCAAAAGGATTAAACAAATCCTCCAAGTAACCGAGGCGGTTGCTGCCGGTGATTTCCACACGAAGCCCATCGAGTTAAAAAGTAAAGATGAATTAGGTGCCCTCGCCTTATCGGTCAACGGCATGATGGAGAATATCCGTGAGCTTTTCGAGCCGTTTGAGGCTTTCATTCGTCATAATCAATACGCCATGATCGTGATGGATCCGAACTTTATGATCAACCATCTCAACGGCAGAGCTACGCAGATGCTAGGGTATTCTTTTGCAGACGTACACAAAATCGCTTCTCCCTTAATCTGGTTAGATCAAAAACAACTGAATGAAAGAGCTGCACAGTATTCCGCAGAGCTAGGCGAGACGATTCCCGCAGACTGTACAACACTTGTCATTCGTTCCTTGCGTCATCTGAAAGAGGATTTAGAGTGGACCTGGTATCACAAAGACGGCACCCGGATCTATGTGCAAGCGAGTGTTAGCTGCATCACGCATCCGAATGGCGAGTTAAAAGGATACGTCTTAATTGCACGCGATATTAGTGATATTAAAGAAAGTAATGAGACGAAAGAACGGTTGTTAACGATTGTCGAGAGCGCACGGGATGCCATTCTCACCTTCGATCAAGACGGTTATATCTTCTATATTAATCCCGCCGGCATCCATACAATGGGATTAGCTGGAACCGATTATGAACGAACACATTTTCATGAGTTTATTGATGTCTTCAATGACATTAATTTTGAGGAAGGGCTTCAAACTGCGATCAGAGATGGCTTCTGGGAATTCGAAGCAGAGGTCATGACCAAGAAACAACAACGCATCATAGCATCACTTATCATCGTTCCCCACTTTCCTCTCGATAATGGTGAGCTGTATTTCTCGGCGATTACGAGAGATATTACGGATCAAGTCCATGCCAAGGAGCAGCTTATCCTAGCTAAACAGGAGGCGGATGATGCCAATTTGGCCAAAGGTGTTTTCCTCGCTCGAATGAGCCATGAAATACGTACGCCTCTGAATGGGATTGTTGGACTTTCCCACTTGCTTGAGAGAACAGCAATGACTGAACTACAGATGGATTATATACGCAAGATCTCTCGTTCCTCCCAGTCGCTCTCACATATCATCAACGATATTCTGGACTTTTCTAAACTGGAAGTAGATAAGCTCGTGATTGAACATCACCCTTTTCAGCTAGATGAAACCATCGATCGCGTGTGCGAAACGCTGAGTGTGCTGTTAGGTCATAAGCCAGTGGATTTCATTTGCGATATACCTGACCAAGTTCCTGGTGGGCTGATAGGCGATTCTTTGCGACTCTATCAGGTGCTTCTGAATCTTTCCAGCAATGCGATTAAATTTACGGAGCAAGGAACCGTCATACTTCGTGTTGGCGTCGATCAGTTGCATGAGAATGAAGTTACTCTCCGGTTCAGCGTCACGGATACCGGGATTGGCATGGATGAGAAGCAGTTGGCCAATTTATTCCAACCCTTTATCCAAGGTGACGAGGTGACGAGCCGCAAATATGGAGGAACAGGGCTTGGGCTTGTTATTTCCAAAAATATTATCGAGAATATGGGCGGCTCAATCTCTGTCTCCAGCACGCAAGGTATAGGGAGCGAATTTGTGGTCCTTCTCACCTTCACGCTCTACCTGCCTGGCAACAAAGCGTACAATCCCTTACCGCTGGCTATGCTCGTCGTAGAAGACCATCCTACGCTCAATAGGGTACTTGTCCAAAGCTTGCAATCCATTTGCAACGACGCTGCGGGTGTGTACGCCTGGAAGGAAGCCCTCCAGGTCATCGATCACATCCCTCTCGACTTCCTTCTGCTCGATATGGAGGCAGACGATATGTATGGAGAGGAAGTGTGGCTAAGCATGCTGGCAGCTTGCCAACAACAGGGGATTAGAACGATTATTTACACTTCGTTATCAGGAAGAGATGCTCTTGAACAGCTACCTACAGAAGCCTCACCCGATGCTATTCTGGTCAAGCCGATCTCTCGAAGCCTCTTGTACAGGACGCTAGCTTCGCTGCAAGCTGAAAGCGATATCGTTCATACCCATTTGACAAAAACCATGGTGAAGGATAGAGAGAAGGACTGGGCGCTCTTCCCTTTAAACAGCTTAAGTAATGCTCCACTCCGCATTCTGATTGTGGAGGACAATGAAATTAACCAAACAGTGGCTCGCTCTCTTCTAGAAAGTATGATGAACTGTCGCATTCAAGTCGCTGGTAACGGATTCGAGGCTCTGCATAATTTGGCGAATCACACGTATGATTTGATCCTCATGGATATCCACTTGCCTGAGCTCGATGGGATCGAAACGACCAAGCGCATTCGTCTTGAGCCGAAATGGGCACATATTCCGATTATTGCCTTAACAGCGGACTCAACGCTCGACAATCGGCTGGCCTGTATAGATGCCGGCATGAGTGATATGATCTCCAAGCCCATCATACCCGAACGGTTAAGAGCTGCTATTGAATCCACTCTTCATCTGCAAGTGGAGAATAATCATAGGACGGCTGGACTCGATATCGCGGAGGCGCTCCAACGCATGGGCGGAAAAACGGATATCTATCGTGAGATGCTCCGTAAATTCCAAGACCAAACCGACCCGCAGATGGCGCAAATAAAAGGTAACATTGACGCAGGTAACTTTGAGGAGGCTCTTCGTTTACTTCATGGCATACGCGGTTCTTCCAGCAACCTTTCAGCTAATCGTGTGTTTGCCGCGGCAAGCGAGTTGGAGGATTCTGTGAAGGCACAAGGGAAACTGCAAGCAGCGGATCGAGATCTGTCTGACGTGTTCCATTTGCTTCAAATTGTAGAGTTTGAGTTGCAGTTCGTTTATCAAACCATCCAAAAATTGCTGCTTGATTGAAAAAAACACGAATTTATGTCACTATATGCGTATACTCCATCAAGATGGAGTGTGTCATTTTATACGTATAGGTGGTTATTGTTATGACTGAACATGGCGCTCCATACCGCATCTTGTTGTATTATAAATTCGTCGCTGTTGCTGATCACGAAGCATTGGCGCGAGAACACTTGGCTTATTGCAAAAAGCTTGGTGTAAAAGGACGCATTCTGATTGCTCCTGAGGGCATTAACGGCACCCTTTCTGGGACCGTAGAGCAAACGGAAGCCTACATGGCGATGATGAATCTCATGCCATTGTTTAAAGATATGGTTTACAAGATTGATGAGCATGAAGGACATGCCTTCAAGAAGCTGTTTGTCCGTCCGAAAAAAGAGCTCGTTACCTTCCGTCTTGAAGAAGACGTGAATCCGAATGAGCTTACGGGTACGCATTTGAAGCCGAAGGAATTTTATGAGAAGCTCAAAAATGAAGATGTCATCGTGCTTGATGGACGTAATCATTATGAGTATGATATCGGGCATTTCCGCGGCGCCATTCGTCCTGAAGTCGAGACGACCAAGGAATTCCCTGAGTGGATTCGCAACAATCTGCAGGAGTTCAAAAACAAACCAATTCTCACTTACTGCACGGGAGGCATCCGTTGTGAGAAATTATCTGGTTTCTTGATCAACGAAGGCTTCACTGACGTGTATCAGTTGGACGGTGGGATCGTCACCTACGGCAAAGACGAAGAGGTGCAAGGTCGTTTATTCGATGGAAAATGCTATGTGTTCGATGAGCGCATCTCCGTACCGATTAACCGAACAGATGAAGATATCGTTGTGGGCAAATGCTACCACTGCGGAACCGCAGAGGATCGGTACATTAACTGTGCGAACGATCTATGCCACTTGAAGCACATTTGCTGCGAGGCTTGTGAGGAGGAGCATGACAGCTTCTGTTCCAAGGAATGCGAAGAGAAAACGTTGAGCGCGTTGGAGGCATAAGAGGGGGGCTTGCCCTTTCTATCGCGGAAATATCTGCCCTCGCCACGCTAATCGCAGCCCCCGCAGCGTTTAGATGGAAAAACTACATCTAATTTCGCTCGGTTCGGCGAATACTTCCATTTAAATGGAAAAACTCTAGTTAAATTTCACCTTTGTCGCGAAGAGCGAGCAAATGGTTGAAAATAGCTGGAGTTTTTGCAGTTATTCACTCGAATCAGGCTAGCTTGACTGAAATAGATGTAGGTTTTCCCGTTATTTGCGGAGGAGCAGCGCTTGTAGCGGCCTATGGAGCCTAAAAGTGGCGTGGCTATTGGGAGCATCGCTTCCCACCACATAAACTATCACTTTCACTAGAAGAGGCCTCTCTCAAGTCGATTGACTTGGGAGAGGCCTCTTGGCTACCCTGCCTAACTAATCTGATCCTCGATCTGGTCCATAATCCGATCAATTAGAGGATAGACTAGCTCTTCCTCCAACGTGAAGTGCTTAAGCAGAATGAGGCAAGCCGTCAATAGCTCAGAAGCCATCACATGGACGAAGTCCATGTCGACCGGCACGCTCATGGCATTGACACCGTTTACGTATGACTGTACGACTCTTTTGGCCAAATCATGATCCTGCTCCAACACATGCATGGACCGCGAAACAGAGATGGCCATCGTCGGATGTAAATAGGATTGCAGACTCGGGAATAACACTTGTTCTTCCCATTCCGAATGCTGCTCCAACTCCTCCACCAAGGATAGAATGCCGTCCTGAAGTTCGATCAGACGACACATTCCAATTGAGCAATCATCAAGGGTGTACAAAGCTGCAGCTAGCGTTCGAATGTCGGAGAGCTGCTCACGCATTTGCACATGCTCCTCCTTCAAACGCTGGGCTAGCATTCTAAATTCACTAGGATTCACATTATCTGCCCGATTCGTTTGAATGCTCAAACGGTCACTCATTCGACATCCTCCTCCGAGTTTTTCGTAAGAAAACTTTCTTCGTAAGCATTAACGCAAAGTTTCTTTAGAAACTTGCCACGTAAGTATTCACATTGTATGAAACAGAACAACCCCATACCGCATTATCATTGTATGCGGCATGGGGTTGTTAACATGCGAAAGATAATAATAACCTTTTAACGAATACGGCTCTCCGTCAAATGAAACTGATTCACAAGCAGCAACATAGATTGCGTTATTGCTCCTACATCACCCGTCGTTTGTCGCACATGATGCATGTCTTGCAGGAGCTCTTTCACAGTATGCTCAACCTCCGCTGAAATCTGACGGTTCTCTTTGCTTACCGCCGCAATCTTCTCCATAAGTGCAACGACTTCCTCCACAACCTGTGTTTTCATGGTATCGTGAGCATTCGCCGTGCTAAGAATCTCAGACGCCGCTGCAACAATTTGTGTTCCTTCTAGAACGACCTTTGTCCCTTCTTCCATCGAGATGAAAGCTTCATTCGCATGTCGTTCAATGTGCTCGATCGTCTCATTAATTTCCGTGGTTGATTTCTTCGTCAAATCTGCCAACTTGCGGATCTCTCCGGCAACGACGGCAAATCCTTTGCCATGCTCACCTACACGAGCTGCTTCAATGGAGGCATTCAATGACAGTAGATTCGTCTGCGCAGAGATTTCTTCAATTACTTTAAGCAGCTTCGGAATTTCCTGCGTTGTTTGCAAGAAGGTTTGAATGGTTTGATTCGTTTCTTCTACCTTCGCCGATATATGGGTCATCTTCTGACCAATACGTTCAACCTCATCCTGTGCAACTGCAATCTGCCCTGAAGCCTTCTGTTCCAGTTCTCGCAAGGTTCCGCTCATATTTTGCGTAACGTCCTTCGCGACATCAATATCCTTCAGCTGTCCACGCAGCGAGCGAATCATATCATGGATTTTCGTACTCATCCTTCCCGTTGATTGCTCCGTAGAACCTGTTGAGTCATTCATCCGCTCTTGGCTCACCTGCACCTCAGCAGCCGCTTGCTTCACTTGCAGCATAATGCCTTCCAAAGAATCGATCATATTATTGATCCATTTGGCCAAATCACGCGTCTCATCGCCAGCGAACTCATCAACCTTCAGACGCTGCGTCAAATCCCCTTTACCTTCTGCATTAATTCGAATAAATTTATTAATTTGAGCAAGTTGTTTAGCAATTGGCTTACTTCCTTGGCGTCTAATTAAACTTGCACCAATCCCGCCAAAGAGTAGATTGACCCCCACCATAATTGCCGCGCCGACACCATTTGAAACATGTCCATTTAGCAGCCAGAAGCTACCCGCGGTAACAAGCAGCATGAGAACAATAAACCGTATTTGCAGACTGAACATCTTCCAATCGATCGAACGAATCCGATAAACCTCTTCCAAATCGCCTTCACACATCATTCCCCACACGTCCGGACAATGCGGCAACTGGAAGGTCACACCTTTTCCAATAACAGAAATATGACGATAATCGGAATATCCCGGGTATTCAACGAATAGATTATTTCCCTTAGCAATTGTTCCTGCTACGCCTGGATGCAGCTGTCCCGTCGCAGGATCCGTGAAAACAAGCTCCAGCTCCGTATGCTCCTTGACGCCAACGATACCATAATCGGTGCGAACGCCGTCTTTCAAATTATCGCCATGGGTAAAGGTCAAATCTTCGAATCGGCTTCGCGATAACGCTGTTCCAGGAACGATTTGCTTATTTAACCCAGGCTTCGCCATAAATAAATAGTTATCACCCGAATCGGGATACACATGTCCCGACTCGCGCTGAATCAGATCTCCGAGCACATCGTTCGGTACGCGTCCACAAACGGCTCCTTTCCATTGCCCACCTACCATAATAGGTGAAATGAAAGCGATCGTCATTGCATCATGAAATGGCGAAGTGCTTGGGCCTATTTGGAGCGTAAGCGGGTCCGAGAAAGGTCCGAATAAGCATTTCACACCTTTGCGCGTTTCTTCCAAGCCTTTCCCAAGCACGCCTCCCGACGCATACGATCTTCCCACATGCGCGTTGTGTGTGGAGTATACGACAGCAGCCTTTTCATTCAAAATGAATACTTCGGAGAAATCAGCTCCACTCTTCATTGCTGCTGTCAGGAGCTTTCCTACCACAGATGCATCCTTCGCCGCAGACTCCTTCAACGCTTCAGTTCCCGTTAACTGTTCAAGCAATCGATCCAAATTGGACCAGTAGGCGAGGGCCCAGCCACGTAAAATTTCCGTTCTTGTGTGCGCAATTCCTTCGAAAATATGCTCAACATCTTCCTTGATATGACGATTCAGGCGGTAAGACCACCACAAAGGCAGACCTTTTCTAAACCCCAGCCAATCAAACATACCACAACACCCCTTTTATCACATTTAATGTGACTTTCTTTTACATTTGTCTTATTCGACAATATTATAGTGATTTTTCATGCAAATCAAGACAAATAACTGAAATTTTCATGAATTTTCCGAACATTAACAAAAAATTCATGAGGAATGTCGGTATTTTTATGTGTTAGCTATATTGACATAATTTTCTGAAAAATTTAAAATAAAAGAAAATACACATCTCCTCCAGCTTATCACGTCATGTAAACTAACAAATAAAGAACTTAGATCAGAAAGGAGGCCTGGTTTCTGCTTCGGGCCCTTAGCAACATGTAGCTTCCGAAAGCATATTGATGAAACCAGGGAGCTGCGATGTCCAAACCTGAGAATCTGGTCACTACCCCTTATGATCCTCGTCCTTTTTTTGATGAGATGTTTATGAACGCCTACTCGGTTCGCCCTCATTATCAAAGTACCTTCCTTCAATTCATGTCGATGAAGACAGGTAACTTAAACAAACGCCAGACCGCTACGATGAAACGGATGATGGAAGAAGGTATTACTTTCACCCTCTATAGTCCCGATCAGACGGAGGCGCTAGAGCGCACTCTCCCCTTCGATCCTATCCCTAGGATTATCCCGCAGGAAGAGTGGATAAAGCTCGAACGTGGACTCAAGCAGCGCGTAAAGGCACTCAATTTGTTCCTCAAAGATATTTATCATGAGCAGTCCATACTGAAGGATGGGATTATTCCCAGGAAAATGGTACTTTCCAATTGTTATTTCCGACCGGAGATGATGCGTCTTTCTATTCCAAACGATGTGTATATTACGGCTTCTGGGATTGATTTAATTCGAGATGAGCAGGGTGAATATTTCGTTCTCGAGGATAATCTCCGTTCCCCTTCTGGCTTCTCTTACCTATATAAAAGCAGATCGATCATGACGCACTTATTCCCTGAACTCGTGTTCAGTCATTCCATTCAAGATATTGAGCATAGCTTAAACGTATTTCTAACCGCGCTACGCAAGCTGAATCCTTCTGGCAAATCAGATCCTGTCATTGGACTTTTGACACCAGGCTGCTATAACTCCGCTTATTTCGAGCATACGTTCCTCGCTCAGCAAATGGGATTAGAGTTAGTTGAAGGACACGATCTCGTCGTCATTGATCACAAAGTGTACATTCGCGGTATCAAAGGACTTCGTCAAATTGATGTTCTCTACCGGCGGATCGATGATGATTTCTTAGATCCACTCGCTTTCGATCCCAACTCGATGCTTGGGGTCGCTGGCATAATGAACGCCTATCGCGCAGGTAATATCAACATTGTGAACGCACCAGGTACAGGTGTAGCCGATGACAAGGCCATCTATGCCTACGTGCCCGATATGATTCGATATTACTTGAATGAAGAACCTATTTTAAACAACGTACCAACGTATATTCTTTCGCGGCCTGATGAGCGAGCGCATGTCCTGGAGAATTTGCATGAAATGGTCGTGAAGGAAACTTCTCTATCTGGCGGTTACGGCATGCTAATTGGGCCTACGGCTTCTGAGAGCGAAATCGCTGACTTCCGGCTCAAAATACTAGCTAACCCCGATCGCTATATCGCGCAACCTACGATTCAACTATCCAGAGCACCTGTCATGATCGATGGTCAAATGGCAGCAAGGCACATTGATTTGCGAGCTTTTGTCATCGCGGGTGAAGACATACAAGTGATTCCAGGCGGACTTACGCGCGTTGCTTTGAAAGAAGGCTCCCTCGTTGTGAATTCTTCGCAAGGCGGGGGATGTAAAGATACGTGGGTTGTTCGCTAAACGCAACCTACAATTCGAATGGAGGCCAAGGGATATGGTCATGATGGGACGAACAGCGGAAGCTTTATTCTGGATCGGTAGATATTCGGAAAGAACAGAGAATCACGCGAGGCTGATCGATGTGTATTATCATATCCGTGAGGACATGGAAGGCAGCAGTAAGCAATCCTGGAGCCGGCTCATCGATACAATCGGAGACCGTGCTGTTTTCTTAGAGCAGTACGGCAGCTTCACCGAACAACATGTCCTTCAATACATTACGCTAGATAAAAATAATGCGAACTCCCTTCTTGCCTGCACGAACCATGCACGTGCTAACCTGCGAAATATTCGGGAGAAAATGCCATCCGAGTTATGGGATATTATGAATGGCCTCTATTTATGGCTAAAAGAAAAAGAAGTCCGCGATATCACGAACGATTCGCCTCATTTGTTCTATCGCTTCATCCGGGATACGCTATCTATGTTTCAAGGCTCGGCGACTTCCGTCATGCCTCGTCAGAACGAATGGCACTTCGTTGAAGCTGGGCGCTATCTAGAACGTGCAGAGAATCTGCTGCGTTTAATTCAATCGCTTTGTTCGGAATATGCCAAAGAGGACTTTTCATCCTATCCGCTCATGCTTGCGGTTTTGAAATCCGTCAGTGGATACGAATCGTATCGAAAAGAGTATGCGGATACGGTCAATTTGAATAGCATCATCAAATTTCTGCTTTTAAATGAAACTTTCCCTCGATCCGTTGCCTTCTCCATACAGTCTTTGGAGCGCTCGTTCAAGGGCATTCAATTGGATGATCCTGAACTCACCAACGCTGTGCATAAACTGGCCAAATTAGCAGGGAAAGTGAAAGCGAATTTGGCTTGCATGGACGAAGAGGATTTGAGATCAGGTAAATTAGAAGCGACATTGCAAACACTCCTCGACTCCTGTAATGGGATGGGGGTACGGATGTCCAAAGTCTTTTTTCCCTCTCGGGAGGAGGTTATCGCATGAAGAAGCTGGAGATCACGCACATTACTCGCTATTCCTACACCGATTCCGCACAGGACAGTGTCAATGAAATTCGGCTAACTCCGTTAACGGACAATCGTCAGTCCTGTTATCACCATGCGATCACAACCGAGCCTGTATCGGCTTTCTTCACCTATTCCGACTATTTCCACAACCGCGTGCACGCCTTTACGGTCAACAAGCTCCATCGCGAGCTCACAATCAAGATGGTCTCCACCGTTGTCACCCACGAAAATAATAACAATCCTGTCTCCCTTCGATCTTCTTATGAGGATAAGGCCTTGAGATACGGAGAAGAGTTCCAGAATGAATACGCTGAGTATTTATTACCCACCAGCTATACCGGGCTAACGCCTGAATTGAAAGCTTACTCCGATGCCATTGTCGATGATGGCGTACCCTTATATGATCTACTCCAAACCATCTATACCACCATCAATCGCGACTTCACTTATGATGTTTCGGCGACCTCCGTACAGACCACAGTAGGCGAAATGTTGAAGCTGCGGCGTGGTGTTTGTCAGGACTACTCTCATTTCATGATCACCATTTGCCGCGAAAAAGGTATTCCAGCCCGTTACGTGAGTGGCTACCACTTCGTCGGTGATTTGCAAGGAGGCAGCGCCGATTTCACGCAAGCCTCCCACGCATGGGTGGAATGTCTTATCCCCGGCTCAGGCTGGTTCGGGTATGACCCAACGAACAATTGCGAAGTGAATTGGCGCTATATCAAGCTTGGGCATGGACGAGACTATAATGATATCGTCCCTGTCAAAGGCGTCTATCGCGGCTCGGGCACACAGGACTTGGAAGTTATCGTGGATGTAAAGTTAGTGGAATAGACTTGCCAGCGGAATCGGTCTCCTTCTATTTGCCTCCTTCCCTTACCCCAGGAACTCAAAAGGCACGGATCCGAGATCCGTGCCTTTCACTCTTTTAAAAGAAATCCGTCAGATACGTTGTACGCTCCGGAATGAATCGCTCCCATCTGGAGATCTCACCTGCGTCACCTTGCAGACGGCCAATGCGATAAAGCAACGATGCTCGTTTGTAACCCATGAGCAGCGCGGATAAAGTCTGGATATCACACGAGACGATATGCCGCTCTTCCTTTTTATCGCCGCCTTCCTCAATAGCGAACGTTTGTTCTTCACTTAGTTTAACAACGTCATTCCCATCACCTCGCGCTAGTTGAATTCGGAATATCCCGTTATTCCACTCGGCATGTCCGTCACTAAGCTGAAGATAAAACGGCTTACCCTCGCTTGCTCCTTCCACAACCGTGTTAAAAGGATAACCCCTAAGAAACTCCGCAGCATCGACGATGCGTGCCATAAAATAGGGAACGACCTCTTGCTTGATCCGAGGATCCGCCAATATAAAAGGCAGCGGGTCGCCAAGCGGTGCCTGGCATACCACTTTGTCAATCATGGAGTCATGATTGGAGATCAATCGCCATAGCCCACGATTCGCATCCTCTGTCAGGGCAATCAGTTCATGCACAGTGAGCACCTTATCTTTTACTTGGTAAATGATATACCCCTCTGGCTCCCCTGCAGCATTTCGATATAAGGTTACGATCCCTTTCTTCCTGCCAAAAACTCTCTTTCTCCACCAATCCTCCGTCCGCACGAGCATGCCGTTAAAACGTTTGGCGTACGCCTCATAGATCGGATTCAGCACCGCCGGTTCCGCTTCAATCCGTTGGAGCGTGCTGCCCTCTGCAACCTCTGGCTTCGACAGCTGGTGGGTAGCAATTTCATATCGCATGTACTCGATGTATGCCTCCCACCCGTACTTGCGATAAAAAGCAAAAGCGAATGGTGCCAAGAAAGACAGAATCTGACCAGATTCTTTCATCGTTTGCAGTGCATGGGACAACAATTGACCGACCATTCCCTGCCGACGATATTCTGGCCAAGTCGCTACACCCGCAATACCGCCCATATCAAAAGCTTTGCCGTTTACCCATGTTTCCAGCTCCAGAATTGTTAATTTGGCTGCTAACTGCTCTTGGGCAAAATATCCAAGAGTCTGTTGGGATGCCATCTCTGCCAGACGTTTTTCCCGTTCCTCCGGCAAAAACGTATATTGAAAAGCAAACTCCGACAAGGCAAGACTGTCTTGAAAATCATCTTTTTTCAACAATCTGATGGAATCCATAGTGCCTCCTAGTTGTCCATTTACCTCTATTCTAACATGGAGAATTCAACATAATCCATACATACCCATTTTGATCAATTTTCTTAAAAAGTGATAACCCTACACACCCTCAAAGACGTATTTAGGGCTATTTTCCGAAAATTAGACGATAGTTCACCTAGCTTTTCGCTACTACAATTAAGAAGCGCAGACATCTATCGAGTCTTAGAGTCAGCAAGAGTTCGTAATTCTGCGTAGTGGAGAGAATTCCCCAGACGAAGGAAGAAGGTGATACCTTAACGTCGCAAGACACGAACGGCCAACGATCAGCATGAATTTGCATCAGCTTATCATTCATTCCGAAATAAGGCGTTTATTATTGTAAACAGGAGGTTTTTTATGAAAAAGAAAGTCTTGCTGTTAGTGCTTGTTTTCTTCATGATGATGGGATCGGTTGTTGCATATGCCGCACCAAAAGTGAATACCTTTGAACGGCCCGCACGCGGAAGCGCTTACAGCTTATCGCAATGGGGTGTTGACGGTTGGAGTGCCCCCTGGGATCTTGGCATGAGCACTCGCACATGGATTGATGGCTACAATTTTAACCACTCTGGCGGTCAGTCACTACGCGTGTTCTACCCCCAAGGCCAAATTGATCCGCAAAACTCTGGCGCTCAAGCACCTTTTACCATTACACCTGGGCAAGAATACTATTTATCTTATTGGGTTCGATTTAGCAGTGATTTCAGTTGGGGATCGACCGAAAATGCAGGTAAACTAGGGCTCGGATTAGCCGGCGGTGCCGCTTGTTCTGGCGGGCAGGAGTGTACGGGCTATAATGGTTTTAGCTCTCGGATGATATGGCGTTCCGGCGGGCAAGCCGCTATTTATTACTATCACATGGGCAATGCTGGGCAATATGGGGACTATGCTGTTTTGAAAAACAACGGTGCCGACATCTATTATCCAAAAGGATCCTGGGTGAACATCGTTCAGCGCCTCAAAGTCAACACCGTTACGAACGGAAATGCCAATCCAGATGGTGAAATCCAAATTTGGTATAACGGCACTTCGGCAGCCAACATTACAGGATTGCGCTTCGTTCGCAACACCGATAAGGTTGATAAAGCGTACTTCTCTTCGTTCTTCGGTGGAGCTACCTCCGCATTCGCACCTCAGAATGACTCCTATATCTGGTACGATGATCTCAAGGTTTCCACTAGTAAAGCAGAAATCTGCGAACTCGCCGTTGGCGGCTGTTATAACCGCACGTTCCAAGCCGAAAGCTATAATTCCATGAGCGGCGTCATCACGGAAACCACACCCGATACAGGCGGTGGCCAAAATATTGGAGCGATTGACAACCAAGATTGGATCGCTTTCAGCAATGTGAACATTCCCACGGCGGGCACGTATTTGGTCGAATATCGGATCGCGACCCCGAATAATAACGGAAAAATCTCGCTGGACATCAACGCCGGCGGAACCGTACTAGGTCAAATCGATATTCCCAATACTGGCAGCTTTTCCACTTATCGAACCGTCTCCCATCAGGTGCAGATCCCAGCAGGCACACATCAATTCGGTCTCTATGCGGCGACCGGCGGTTTCGATATCAATTGGTGGAAAATCACCAAACTATATTAATTTGACGTGAAGGAGGGATAGGCCAGTTGCTTAGGCAATTGGCTTATTCTTTTTTTTCCAATCTTCTCAACTCCTCCTCAAAATCCTATAACCCGATATCTCTTAACTACCGAACATTCTATCCTAAAATAGCCTAATAGTCCGATTCTACCGACTTATTTACCTATTTTCCTTGTACGAGAGTTGTTTGGAGCGATGCTTCGTATGCCCAATTCTACTAACCTGACAACATACTCCATCCATCCATCCATCCATCCATCCATCCATCCATCCATCCATCCATCCATCGTTCCTTCAACTTCTCTCTTTTCACTCCATCTCACTCTCAAAAATGCAAAAATACAACCATTTCTACTAATTTAATGTCGATATTAGAAAATGCGTGCAAATAGGCAACTTTTTTTAACGTATTTCAGGAGAATCTCCTGAAATCACGCTAAATTGATGCCTATTTGCATCAATTTCCCATAACGGAGGGGAAAACCTTTCAAAAAGTGCTCTTTTGCATTTTTGACAGAGATAGAGGACTTAAAGACTTAAGAGTTCTCAGAAACTCAACAACCTTTCTCGATCGGGCACTATATTGGTTGCCTCCACTCACTACTCACTACTCACTACTCACTACTCATTACTCATTACTCATTACTCATTACTCATTACTCATTACTCATTACTCATTACTCATTACTCATTACTCATTACTCCACATCCTACTACTACTTCACATTACTCCACTTTTCCCACATTCTTCTCTTTATCCTCACTACTCACCAATTATTCTCATTACACTCTTAACTCCTCATTGCTGTCCTTACTTCTCACTACTCATATTGGGGGTGTCGGGGCGTCAAGGGGAATCGAGGGAGTCGGAGGCGGAGGCGGGGGCGAGGGCCTGGGAAGAGGCGGGAGCCACACAAATGGAAAACCCGAAAGACAACGCTTTCCAAGCGTACATCTTTCGGGTTCCTGTTAATGGCTTAATTGATTTTACTTGCTAGCTTGCTTAGGCAACAATCGCGTAATCACCGTAATCGCCTCTGCACGGGTAACTGTGGCAAGCGGTCCAAAACGGTTCTCTGCATATCCTTGCATCAGTCCTGCTTCTTGTACGATGCCTACAGCTTCTAGGGCCCACGCAGGAATGTCGGAGACATCCGCGAATGTCACGGCTTTCACCCCTGAGGTGCCCGGCGCATACGCGTTCGCCAGCACAACAGCCAGTTGTGCTCTTGTCAATGGATTGCCAGGACGGAACGTGCTGTCCTCGTAGCCTTGAACAAGGTTCGATTTGGCTGCCAGCGCAATCGCTTGCTTCGCCCAATCGCCGATCGTATCACCATCGCTGTAATTCGGCAGCTTTTCTGCCCCGGCGTTTGGATGCAAAGCGTTCATCAGCATAACGATGAATTCTGCACGTGACACGAACTGATTCGGCTTAAATGAGCCATCCTCATACCCATGCATGATGCCCGTTTTCAACGCTGCTCGAATATCTGCCTCTGCCCAATGTCCTGCGATATCACGAAGAATCGATATGGGGTCTACGGATGGTTTCCCAGGTACTGCCGTCGATTGGTTAACAGCGAATACCGCATATTTCGTCAAATGATTCACATCGACAGTGATTAGATCCTCATTTACCTTACCGCCTGGGACCTCCACCCACACTTTTTTAACTTCGTCATAGTAGAAAACCGCTGCTTTCTGGTCAGCCTTCAAGCTCGTTTTGTCAAAAGCAAACGTTAACGTGATTGGCTTACTGAAGTTCTCAGAGATGTTTTTCAAAATCTCAAAAATCGGACTAGCGAGAACCTCTTTACTGGTTATCAGTTTTGCAGTATCTAGCACTTTGTCTATCGTGACCTTCAGTTCTTTGGCCGAAGCATCAGCCGGGATTATAATCTTCACCTCATTATTCAAACTAACCTCGCCTGTTCTACCTTGAGGTAATGTCAACGTCCCATTTTTAGAAACAATGGGTTGGTTGTTTGAAGTTGACGGTGACGGTGAAGAACTACTGTTATCTGCATCGCGTCTTACCGTTACTGTATAAGATTTACTACTACCGTTCTGAGCAGTTACCACAATTTTAATTTCATTCGTACCTACTTGTAAATTAACCCCTCCACTTGCTTGGCCACTACTCGTTGAAACGCCATTCACGGTCATCGACGCATGACTGTCATACACATTCGCCGTTACCGATATACGCGATACCGAATTAGGTACATTTAAGATATAGGACGTTGTGCCAGCTGCAAAAGCAGGAGATATTACGCCAGTAGATAATGTTAATCCACTTAAGTCGGCATTGCTGCTAACTACAGGCACTTCTGGCAATCGATTCACACGAAGTTGATATGGATTCATGGCAATGCCATCTTCGGCTGTCACCTGAATATCTATTAGGTTAGATCCCACTTGTAAGTCGTTCACTGTGTACGTATACACACTACCCGTTACTGAACTATACGTTGCTCCGGTCACTGTCAGAGTTTGATTTGCATGAGCTTTACTTACTGTCAAAATAAGACTGGTAATACGATTCGGAACTTCAACGTTATAAGAAAGCTGCGCAGAATCGAACGTTATTGTGCCTTGATCTACACCTAAGTCCGATAGCAAAGCATCGTTACTTATCACGACTGGAACACCGAGCAGGATAACCTGTGTAACCACGGCATCTTCATACTTCGCTGCTTTTAACGTTACTGTATGGCTCCCCTCACCTAGCACGCCAGCATGAATCGTGATCTTCCCTGATTGGATGGTGTAATCCGTCGGTGACAACGTCGTTGTGCCATCCTTCACGGCTGTAATGGCCGCTCTCCATGCCGCATCCTCTGTGAACGTGATATCGATTGCGCTAAGCGTATCGTTCGTTGTCACATCTGCTGTTAACACGGGGGCAGATGCTACGTTCACACTTACCATCACAAAACCATTATCTTTGGTGAAAGGTACTTCGCTGCCGTTCCATAACACCTTCGTTGTGGATGGTGCGTAAGTAACCGTAGTCACACTGCTGACGCCTGACAGCTCGTTTATCGTCAGCTGTAATTCATTCGTGTTCACACTCGTTGTAATATCCACATTCTCCGCTGTTTGTTGCAAACCGTCTACGAAATAATATTGCAACTGTCCAGCGACTTCCTTCTCACTATTCGAATAGAATAATTGCTTACGACCATCTTTCATGTCCACCACGATGTGTGTTGGATCGGTTCTGCGCACGTTCTCGATTTTACTTGTACCTTTGTACGGTTCAAGTACGCTCACGAATTGCGCATTGTTGCCATACACCCGATTTACCACTGTAGGTGTGTAAGCAGCTGTATCGTTACCAGGCCCAGGTGCTTCGCCTACGATCATCGTAGAAGTCGCGCTAGGAGAGCTTGTTAAGCTAAATAGCTTTAACCCATTTCCATTGACAGTATTCCATGTACCTTCCCAATTACCTGACAGCTCCTTGGATGTGCCATTTCGGAAGAAAGGCGTTGAGTCCTTCGTGCCCAGTGGACCTGCGAAAGTGTCCATTGTCGTGCCAGGTGTGAATGCACCAATACCATGCAATAACCAATCATACTGATGTCTTGTTGACGATTCCAGTGTAAATAGATCGATCATGTAATCCTTGGTCACAGCCACTGTTCGCTCATAGCGCCCCATGCCCGCGTAAGCTTTACTTGATGTGTTCGTCATAATATTGAATGGCTCAGATTGCATGAATAACTTCGTCGGTTCATACACTTCCACATTGTTCACAGTCGGAATTGCCTGCGTATCGCCGTCAACCATGACGGTGTTATGAGAGAATGTCGTTTTGTAATAAGACGTGTACATAGAGTTACTATAAGGAGGAATACCAAGATCAGGGGCTAACCGTTCACCCTTCCCAAATACCTCTAAATGAAGCTTATCCGGATGACCGTGATAACCTCCGTGCACACCGTAATCAACAAGTGCGTAAAGCTGCTCTTCTCCAGTACCCGCACGCAAAACAGAATGGCCGAGTCCCGTGAAATTCATACTTTCGGACGGCAATGTTCCTCCATTTGGAATAATGGATTTCCCGTAGAACACCGCTTGTTCGCCAACAATACCCGAGTTTGTATTGCCCGGCACAATAAAGCCGCCTCTGGCACGCTCTCTATCATTATAAAGCATACTCAACAGCGTGCCGTAATCAGCGTCATTGTACTCCGCATATACGCCTTCGTAATCCATCGGCACAACTCTGCCTGGCGCCCCTAAATTCGTAGGATATTTACCAGAATCGTTGCTGTTAATAATTCCGAGATCCGGGAACGCATATTGCAGTGTAACATCAAATGTTTTCTTGAAATTCGGACTAGCAAAAAGATCATACCCCATATTCTTCAAAGCTTGCGCATGGAAGAACAACGCTGACTGTGCGTAGAAATGATATCCGATCGCACCCTCATACCAGAATCCATCGGATAGTACGCTGTTTGCCATTTGGAAATTAAATCCGCTCTTCCCTGTGACAGAGAAATCCATCAGCGTCTTATCTTCCAATGCTGCGCCAACAGCACCGATTGCGGCATTGTGCCACGTTTGCCAGTTGGACTTACCCACATCATAACCTTGCAAGGTTTTAGCTGAAGGGGCAAATAAATTCTGCTCCACATTGTACTTCTCAGCGGCACTCAACAGACCGCTTGGTTCAATCAAGTCGTAGGCTTGAACGAGTTCAATCATTTGAACCGCTTCATCCAGCGACTGATAATACAGTCTGCCGTTTAGCGCTTGCAACGCGTAGCTTGGATATAGCTCCGCATAATTGAGCAGCATCTCTTTGGCTTTCTGCGCATACTTAGCTTCACCGCTTAATGCATAAGTCAGCGCTAGATTGCGTACTGCCTCGATATTAACTGTATGTGCTGTAAACCGCCATCCGGCATCGATATCCGAACCCGTATATATTTGATTGTCAGTCGGACATAAATGTTCATGAGGTTTGTCATAATTAAATACGAGTGGCGTATCTCCGCAGACGAATTTCCCACTCTCTCCTGCTGGTTTGGAAGGATAATAGACCGTTTTGTTCAACCAGCCATCCGCTTTTACTTTAATCGCATCTAGGTAATCTTCAGCCCAACCATAGCTCTGAATCTTAGCCTTCGCCTCATTCAGTTGCGTTTGAGATGTCATAATGTACGGATGTTGCTTCGTCGCGACCCTTGGAGCCCCGACCTTCGCATTCAATTCAATTGTTATTTCTTTACCACCTTGTAAAGGCTTCACAGTATAAATCGCCTTCTGCACATCACCCGCTTGGGCAGAGGCAGGCACCTTGACCTGAAGATTCACATCCGTTTCCGCGCCTTTCGCAACGACAGCGGTTGTCGGAGTAACCGTTACATCATAACCAGATCCAAATGCTGTTTTCGGTGTAATTTGATAAGCGGTATCAACGTCACTAATGTTTTTGAGTGAAAATGTATAGTTCAGCGTGCTATCTGGTAATGTGCTCTTATCAATTTGCTTAATGGATGATTCTACCGCATTCTTAGCCAGAGCAAAACCATCGAAATACAACTTATCCGTCGGATCGGATACATCTAAATTGTACCAATTCGGATGAATAATGACTTGGTTGAAATTCGCTAAGTCAGCTAATCCCGTTGAATTCAGCATTTTATTGAAAGGTACTTCAACTTTCTTCCATCCTACCCAATCCACATAAAAGGTAGACATGAAATAATCGAACCCTGGCGTTGGAACGTTACACTCAAGAATGAAATACACCTTTTTATTCGATGCTTTTTCCGAATACATCCAGAATTCAATCTGGTCATTTTGCTTCCAAAGTCCAGTCATCCCTGTTACGTTAATGGCCGTTGTTGGATCTGTCCATTTCCCCGATTTCGTACCAAGAACGGCTGGTATTTCAGAGGTTGCTGTCGTGTTCGTCCAACCTGCAAAAGTTTCCATATTACCAATTGGTGTACTGGAACTTCCAGACAAATCAATGTTATACGTGTAACTCTTCACTTCACTGACCTTGCCTTCGAATTCAGCTTTCGTCGTTACCGTCTGTAAGTGATCAACCACAAGGGGTGTTGTATACAACTTATAAGCGTTATCTACGCCATCAATTTTATAATAGACCGCAGCCCCGACTGTCGGTGATGATAAGGTAACCGACTTCGTTTCCGCATACAATCCCGCTGGAGGGTTCACATTAACCGTTTCTACATAGTCTCGATAAATAATTGAGTACTGATAACTCGTTTCTTCACTTTCAATATTGTTAATCGACGATTTCGTAACCAGTGTCACATTGGCTGTCTGTTCACCGTTTGATGTGAGCGTGAGCGGAGTTGTGTAAAGTTGGAACGCACTATCAATGCCAACTCGTTTATAGTATATCTTCGTGAGTATAGCTGGCGTCGATAAGCTGGATAAACTAACCGTTACTTTATTTGCATATTCGCCAGAGGCCTTATCTGCCGTAACAGGTTGGACAGATGCCGTATTGGTCAACCGGAAGTCATCTAAGTAAATTTGCAATCCCAAGTCAAGCGTCGTATTGGCGATTGCGGCTTGATCGAAACGCACATAATCTAACGAACCCCAATTATTCAATGTTGCGATGCTCTTCTGTGTTTTTACAACACTGAGGGGAACCTCAATTTCCTTCCATCCTGTCCAATCCAAAAGGACTCTGTAGTAATAATAATTACTGGTGTCCCCTTTCATATAAAATCGAAGTTGAATAGGCTTATCAGCTTGATCGCCGGTTCTTGCTTTTATTGAATAAGCCCATATTTTCATTGTGCTATATCCGTTTAAATCAACATTTGGCGCTAATTTGGGATAAATAAGAGCCGAACCCGCAACATCAGCGCCATTATTAAAGGCTAATAACCACTTCTTGGATCCCGTTCCCTCTTTGATATACTGAGGATCCAAATTATTTACGACTGCAAGATCAGCTGTGCCTTTGATGTCGCCAGCTAGATTCGTCGTCGAATCCATATTGTTCAACTGCAAGGAAATCGGAAACTCCTGAACCGCCGCACGCGCGGTTTGAAGTGGAAGGAACACTTGCAGCAGGCTGAAGAGTAGCAGTGCTGCATGTAAAGCTGACAGCCTTTTCATAAACCGACGAAGAACCATAATCTTCATTCCTCTCCTCTGGGGTAATACAAAGCCCCGCTATTTCAGGCGGGGCTGTAATCAGTGAAGCCATTCCTCTGTAACCCTATTTTTTCACTGCGGCTTTCGCACGTTTGTCAGCATTTCTGTAAATATTCACGATTTCCTCGTAGCCAAGCTTCTTCTGCTCTTCAACGAATTTATCCCACTCGCTGAAGTTGCGTGAACCCATAATGAATTTGGAGAAATTCTCGTCACGATTAGCATTCAGGGAATCACCTTTCGTATCCAAGATTTGTTGCTCTTCCAGCGTGAAGGCAAGCGTACTATTCTTCTCGCCATCATACTTAGGTGCTTCTTTATAGGCAGCTTGCAACTCTGGTGAAGAAACGGAAATATGTGCATTGAAATCAAACCATGTATAAGCTCCATCTGTGGACAAACCGGTTTTCTTTCTCAAATCTGCGATGTCCGCATATTTCGTTGTGAAGGAATTTCCGCTAGCCGTATCTCCTTCTTTCCCCCAACTAACAAGTTTCTTACCTTCTTCCGAGTAGAAGAAATCCATATATTTCATGACATCTTTGATCTTGGTCGACTTGGAAGAAACCATGAAGCCTTCCTCTGTCACTGCTGTAAAGGCAGTCTTACGCGGTCCACCTGCCCAGCCTGCTGGCGGGGCCATATAATTCATAGTGAACTGTGGGTTGTCTTTACGTAATGCACTGTTGTAGAAGTCAATACGTCCCATGTAGTCAAGTGTTACGAATGCGCGATTCGTGGAAACGATATCCTGCCACATTTTCGTATCAATGGTTAAGAAATCTTTCGGGATCAAGCTTTCTTTATAGAACTTATTCAAATAGGTTAACATCGTTTTGTATTCATTTTGAATAGGTGCGTATTTCCAATCTTTAGATGCGCTGTCAAAGAACACAGAAGCTTTACGTTTCTCTACTTCTGCAGGTACGTTGAAGCCCGCTCCGAAATCGTACAAATAACGCAAGCCATTCCGGAACGTCAACGGATAACTGTCTGGATATGCCGTTTTGAGCTTCTTCAAAGTCTCATAGAGTTCATCCCAGTTCGTTGGTGCAGCTAAACCGAGCTTCTTGAATACATCTTCCCGATACATCCAGGTACGACGGTTAGATTCACCTAAACCTTGGTTAGGGAACACATACATTTTGCCATTAGACGATAATACGTTCTGCGCTTCTGTTGGATATTTCTCCATCCAAGCCTTCAAGTTCGGCATGTCCTTCACATAGTCAAGAATGTTGACCAAGGCACCTTGCTGCCCGAATTTATCAGCGGTTGCTTTCGTTTGTGTCCACATCAAATCTGGCATATCACCAGAAGCAACAGTTATGCTAAGTGCATCTTCAAGCAGATTTCCTGGAGGCAATTGAATATCAAGCTTTACACCTGTTTTCTCCGTCAAATATCCCCATACTTTCCAATTCGCATCATAAGGCCAGCTTGGGTTACTGTAGTCTAGAAACTTGAAGGTTTGTGCTTTCGGTACTGATGACGACGATGAGGCAGCTGCTGTCGATGCTGCGGATGGTGTTGCCACACTGTTTTCTTTGGAACATGCACCCATGACGAAACTCATGCTCATAATTGTTGCTAACATAACGACCGACTTCTTCTTCATACGTTGCCCCACTCTCCCTATTTCCCTTAAATTTGCTTTCCCCTTGTGCGGAATGGCCTCATGCTGCTCGACTGATTCGACTTTCCCTGTCTAGCTTGTCTCGCTTGTCTTTTCTTCCTTGCTTCCCATTGTTCTTGTACCTCTATATTAACCTTTGATCGACCCAATTAGTGCTCCTTTTGCAAAATACTTCTGAAGGAACGGGTAGATCATCAGGATGGGAACCGTTGTAATAATAATGGTTGCGTATTTAATGGATTCGTCTACGATCATCGTATCGCCGCCTATATTGCCAGCACCCGTGCCTTGACCTTGCAGCACCATGTTGCGAACAATAATTTGTAAAGGGAACAAGTCGGCATCTCGCAAATATAAGAGAGCAGAGAAGAAGTTGTTCCAGATTGCAACGCCGTAGAATAAACCAATGGTCGCCAGAATCGCTTTGGATAAGGGTAATACGAGCCGAAAGAAGATGCCGATGTCCGTAAGCCCATCCATTTTGCCAGATTCCTCAACCTCTTGGGGCATGCCAGCAAAGAACGTACGCATTACAATCAGGTTCCAGGAATTGACCAATGTTGGTAAAATCATCGCCCAAATCGTATCGATGAGATGGTAGCTTTTGACCACTAGGAACGTCGGAATCAAGCCACCACTGAAAAATAGCGTAATCACGATCATGATCATGAAGCCACGGTGAAACAGCATATGTTTCTTGGAAAGGGCATAAGCACCTGCTGCACTAACTAACAAAGAAAGCGTCGTACCGAGTATGGTATAGAAGATCGTATTGAGGTAAGCCCTTCCAATTTCTGGTTTTTCAAAAACGGATGCATAGGTGTTCAGATTAAATTCTTTTGGCCATAGGAATACTTGCCCCTTTAAGACGGGAACGACTCCACTGAACGAAACCGCTATCATATAAACGAAGGGATACAGTGCCGATACGACAACTCCCAGCAAACTCACGAATAAAACAATATCAAAGAGACCAAATTTTCTTTTCATACACGTACTCCCTTCCCTACCATAAGCTTGTCTCGCTCGTTCTGCGGCTAATCCAATTGGCAGTCAGAATGAAGATAAGGTTAATGACACTGCTGAATAAATCGATCGCGGTACCATAGCTGTAGTTCAATGACTGTATAGCCGTCCGATATACATAGGTAGATAGAACATCGGCGGTTGCATAAATGGATGGATTCAACATCAGAAGCACTTTTTCGAAACCAATATCCAAGACATGTCCGATGTTCAAAATAAACAGAATAATAATTGCCGGCCGAATGCCAGGTATTGTAATATGCAGCAATTGGAGTCTGCGATTTGCGCCATCCACTTTCGCCGCCTCATATAATTGAGGATCGATCGCACTTAGCGCTGCTAGATAAATAATCGTTTCCCAGCCGACATGCTGCCAAATTTCTGAAAAAATATAAATTGTCCGGAAATAGCTTTCATTCTGCATAAAGTTCATGGCATCATATCCGAACCACTGGATCACTTTATTGACTAATCCACTCGTTGGTGAGAGAAATAAGAACATCATACTTACAACAACAACATTGGATATAAAGTGAGGTAAATAACTGATCGATTGTACAAAACGCTTTAATGTAGCCCTGCGCACTTCATTTAATAAGAGAGCTAAAATAATGGGTGCGGGAAATCCGAAAACTACTTTATAAATCCCTAGGAGCACTGTGTTTTTCAGCAGCTTCAGAAAATCGGGACTATGAAAGAATAGTGAATAGAATTTCAAACCAACCCATTCACTCGCCCACACACCTTTAAAGGTGTTGTAGTCCTTAAACGAAATCAAAATCCCGAACATCGGCACATACTTAAATAATAGGTAGTAAATAAGCGCCGGCAAAAACAAGAGCATTAAATACTTGCTGTTCTGCCATCTCTTTTGGAATTGCCCCATGCCTTGACCTCCAGTCTGAATATCCTGTCTATGCATCAAACTTTAATGTAACGCAATCATCCGGGCAATGAGGCATACTTTCGATTCCTCACCATTTTCTACATTCCCGAAATCGACATAGATTCTTAAGAAAAGTCAACATTCTTTATTCCAACCTGATTGGAAAATTCCGCATGAGCATCCACTATCTGTAACTATTTTGCACCCTCTCCTCGCTTCATGAGGCATGAATCATGAAAATGGAGAACTTTTTAAAGCTCAGAGTATTGAACCCCTCCCACTGCACCGTGATATACTCAATATGGTTAACTCCTACTAAGGAAAGGAATGACACGATGAAGTGGATAGCACGATTTTCGACAAAAATTCAAAATCAAGTATCACTGTTCTACACCTTGTTCTTCAGCTTCATCGCGATTATTCTATTGCTCGTATCGATTAATACGTGGTCTTATTCCTTCTTCCGCGATCGGATCAAGGATGAGATTATCCTCAATAGCGGTCTGAATTTGAATACGACTGTCGCTAATTATGAGAAGCATATCAAGCTGATTCGAAGCATCATGGTCGGCTACCTGTTCAGCAATGACACAGAAATCTTAAAGAATGGCAATCCGTTAACCCACTACGATATTGTGGTTAAAGCGCAAACTAATTTACAGTACTCACTTAATAATTCCTTACTTTATTTAGACAACATCCTCTATTACTTCAAAGATAGTCGGTTTGTCATTGAGAAAGACGGTACCCGGAATGCCGAGACCATGTTCAGTAAATTTTATGCCCAGTCATCCTATACGGTTGATTTCTGGAACAAGGAGTTGGAAAGCTCACAGAGCTTCAAAATCTACCCTTCCGCCGTCTTCAACTCACTTACCGCATTCGAAAATAAACCAATCGGCAGCCTCATGCCCATCCTAATTAAGAGTGCGTATGATACGAATTTCGCTTTTATCGTCTTCATGAAGAGCTCAAAGGTCTATGAAGCCTTTCATCAGTCACAGCCTGAAAGTAGCCTCCTGATTATGGATGGTAATCAAAACATGATTTTCTCCTCCGATATGGTTCAACTACCAGCTGAAATCAAGGGGAAATCTGGAAGTGGCTATTCATTAATTAAGAATACCTATTACATCTACCAGACTAGCGCAGAGACAGGTTTAACTTATATCGAGGTCGTTTCCGACAAAGGTCTCACCAAGCAAATTCACCGACTTAACCTCAATATGCTAGTACTTATCCTACTTTCCCTATTCATCTCACTTGCGGTTTCCTATCTGATTGCTAGGAGATTCCATAATCCACTTGCGAATATGCTTCGCTCGCTGGAAGCATATCATCCTGCTGGCCTGCAAAACATTACGAATAGCCGAATTAAGGAATTCAACTTGCTTCACAATACACTTCACGATCTATCCCGATCGAATCAGGAATTTCATAATGATATTCGCTCCAAGAATACACTGTTGCAGCAATTTGCCTATATGACACGATTGAAGAAACTGGAAGGCAAAGGCTCACAATTGCAGACCTCTATCGATGCGAACAAGCCATACAAGCTCGTCCTTTTTCAAATCGACTTCAAGGATAAATTCCTCACGGAAATTACGAACGGGCATCAGCGCATTTTTAACACGTATAAAGAGCTGATCGAGGCCCATTTCTCGCGCATGTACACAGATTCATTAACCTTTCAATTGGAAAAGGATCAAATCTTATCCATTCTTTTTATCGAAAATGAGGAAGATGTTGGGCATCCTGATGATCTAGATCATCTTGTGCGTATGCTGGATATCGACTCTGCGTATTGCAATTTCACCATTGCACCAAGTTCTATTCACAAGAACTCATCTGACTTTGTGGAAACCTATCAGAACGCGCTAGATCTCATTAAACAACGGCGGCTAGGCGAAGATGTTCAGATTATTACGGAATGGCTTCCACAGCCTGCTCTACTGATTCCTACACCGTCTGAGGAGAACGAGCTGACAGCTAATCTACAAGCAGGATCTGATGCCGTCACGATTCCTCTAGCCGATAAGCTGCTCGATCAGCTTGCGAAGGCAGGCGCACTAGCCCACCAGTTCCAAGACTTCACCAAAGATATCGTGAACAAAGCAATGAAGAGTATGTACGCCCAAAATATTTCCATCCACACGTTCTCTGACAGAGGTTCACCTTACGATCTCTTGAAAGCATGCCATACCTTGGCGCAGTACAAAGATTTCTTGCATTGGTTCTTAGCACGATCTGCAGCCGCCATTAAAGAGAAGAAATCTGAAACCGACGTCATGACCAAGTTCGTCATGGAATATGTGGAGTCTAATTTCGGAGATGATCTGTCACTGGAAGCCATCTCAGCCAAGCTGGGAATTACCGGTCCGTATCTATCGACCTACTTCAAAGAAAAGACAGGAACGAATTTCAGCGATTACATCTTCACCGTCCGAATGAATAAATCAATTGAAATGCTGCGGGATACCGACCTGAAAGTGCAGGAAATCGCTTCGCTCGTAGGCTATTTCACAGCTGCTTCTTTCAACCGTGTTTTCAAGCGACATACAGGGATTACTCCAAGTGAGTTCAGAAGGCTCAATAATAAAAACTGAATAAAAGGAGCAAACAATAAAGGGAGCCATTACGCCTGTTCGGCATAACGGCTCCCTCTTTGATTTCTACCTTATAGATCCTTGGCATATCTCGCGTAGCACTTCCAACTGTGATAGCCCAGCTTTCCGTAGAAATCTACGAAAGGAGTCGTATCAATGACCACGTGACGGACGTCACGCTGCAACAAATAATGAATCGCTGCTTGTACAATCGAGATACCATATTTATGTCCTCGGAAGCTCTCATCGATGCCTAGTGGCCCAATACCGCCCAATTCCCCCTCGAAGAGCAGCGACCAGTAAATGTTCTGAGCTAACAAAGGAGACTGCGCATCATTCATTCTGCAGAACCCAATGATCGAGCCCTCTTTCTCTAACAGAACGAACTCTCTGCCCGTACCACCGCGTTCCCAATAGTCGCGATGCTGATAATCCCATGCGCCAGGAAAGCAGCGACTCATGAACGCTGTTAAGCCTTCTCGATCATGCGAATTTGCGACTCGGAATGTCGCCTCGTGGACAGCTGGCAAAGATACGGTCTGATCATCTTCGTACGCGTTCAATAGATCGAATGATTTCTCCAGGAAGGCGTAATCCCTCTTCTCAAACCACGCTTTCGTTTCCTCGAGCTGATCCGGAATCCCTGGAAACAGACGGCCATGCAGATCGTTGCCCAGCATGATCCGCCGTGCTCCAGCATTCTGCAGGGCATCTTCAGCTTTGTGAAGCAAGTAACTACCGATCCCCTTGTTCCTTTGCTGGGGGTCTACCATCAGCGCCTGAATCCATCCCATATCCCCGCGAATGCCAAAACGCGAAGTAACTTCACTAGCCCTCTTAGCAATGACGAATCCAACAACACGCCCGGACGATGGCTCTAGCGCCACCCAGGATCCTTCCCTTAGCCAAAGTCTGTCTCCTACGACATTCTGCTCCAGCAATCGAAGCCTCATCGGAAACGACTCCAATAACTCTTTGTTCCAAAGCGCCACCATCTCACTCAGATGCGTCTCTTCCATCCGTTCGAAAATCCAGTTCATGCTGCTCCTCCTCTGGGTATCCCTGATTACACATACGTAAGTTACCGCAAATGGCATAGCCTTACTGAGAAATATAGGACATCTGGGCGATCTCGCCTATAAGCAAATCTTTCAATTGTTTGTAGATGATAAGAATCATCTATGAAAAGAGGCTAACTAGATGGGCAACGCATCTTGCTCCTATACACTCACTAGCTACTTGCCAGCCACTCGCTCACATATACACTCACTAGCTACTTGCCTGCCACTCGCTCACATACACTTTCACTAGCCACTTTCCCAACACTCGCCGACAACTAACTGTATAAACTACAGCTATTTTCTGCATGTCCGCCAAGAAAATCCAATTAAATGTAAAAAGTACAGTTAATATCGCCACATTTCACTATTCCCAGCAAATTGAGCTCTATTAGCTGTATGAAATACAGTTATTCCTTGAAAATGAGGAAAAGGTGCAAAATTAACTACAGGAAATCCAGTTGTTCTAACTAAAATCGTCTTTCAAACCTTAATAAGCTTGTGAGATCACGGTATAACGCCGTCCTCACACCACAAGCTATCTCAAAAAGCCCCTCCCCCGCCTAAAAAGCGAGTTCGGGGCTTTACTTCTTATTACTTATTGCGTATAAATGTGAGGATTCTGGCGTTGACACTCCTCAATAACCCACAGCTGTCTACGCACCTGTTGAGGCGTAATCTCCAACTCTTTCCCCTCGGTCAGCGTGTCATACAGCATCAAATACAGCCTCTCCGTCATATGCTCGAAAGCTGACTTCCCACCTGGAATCGCAACCTCCCAGCTTTCCGTTTGCCAAGGCAGCTTCTCACTGCAATAAGCAGGCTTCCCTTCTGCTGAAAATAAAGGCTCTCGGATCAGCTTCTGCTCAGGCGCTTCCTCTGGTTTAAAATATTTCCACTCCAGCTTATCTCCAGTTCCATGGAGGCCCCCATTCGTTCCTTGAATGTTGAACTGTTCATGAGGAAAAGCAGAACTGGATGAAATTTCCATATCTATCGTTGGTCTACCTTTTCCACGAAGCAAGAGCTTCACATAATCCTCCGCATCACCAAAGGTATTCGTTCTATCCATGATGCACATGACCTCGGGCTGCGCGTCCGCACCAAACAGCTGCAGTGCCTGATCCAGTGGATGCGGCCCCGTATTCATCAAGCTGCCGCCATTATTGCTTTGCAGCGTTTGCCAATCCCAACGGCGAGCAAAGCCATTCAGGCTAAAATCGATCTGCACGATACGACCCAGCACACCTGATTCGATTACTTTACGTAGCTGAACGAAGGCCGGCTGATATCGGGATTGCTGGAATACTGCCAAGATAGCACCGTTTCGCTCAGATGACTCGATGAGCTGGTCAACCTCCTCCGTTGTCTTTGCCAACGGCTTCTCGCACAGAACATGTAGACCGCGGTTAAGCAAATCCAGTGTAATCGGAAAATGCTGATGACTCGGAGAAGCATTCACGATCAAATCCAGCTCCTCGTGGGCCACCATCTCCTCCCAGGACGCATAGGCTTGGCATCCGTATTCTAGTTTCGCCAGCTCTTGACGTTCTGGAATGGAGTCCGCAACCGCCGTAATCCGGTAATGCTCAGGAAGTTGAACAAGTAAATTCCCATGGATATCGCGCCCGCTGCGTCCCTGTCCGATAATACCTACCTTTACAATTTTCTTGGTCATCTCAACTACCTCTTTCTTCGTAGGTTTAGGGGGTCTTGCCAAACGTTTTCTTATATTCAGTAGGCGTGATGCCTGTTCGTTTCTTAAATGTTCGGATGAAATGGCTAAGATGATGAAATCCGACCTGGAAGCCAATTTGTGTAATCGTATGCATGTTGCGCTGAATCAGCTCCATTGCCCTTTCGATGCGTACCTCATTCACATAATCGACGAAGTTCTGGCCTGTTTCTTTCTTAAAAACCGTACTAAAGTAAGCAGGCGCCATATTCGCTAGGAAAGCTCCTTGCTCAAGCGGAATATCCTGACTGTAATTGTCGTGTATATATCGTTTTACCTCTTCGATTGGATGCTGGCTCGTCGATGTTGATTGTACGCGTTGCTTGCGCCTAGCACGCCGATATTCGCGATCCATGATGATGAGCAGCTTGACAAGACTCGTACATATGGCATATTCATATCCCGCTTCACGGTGCTCAAATTCATCCTGAATATCTTGAAGCAGTTGCTCGACGAGAAGTTGCTTCGACTTCGCAATATGCAACCAAGGCTGCGGCAAGGAGGAAAGCTCGGGTAATTCGTCAGCATTTTGAAGCAAGGGCTGCAAAGTATCCGAGAAAGGCTTCAACTGCTCCCTCACCAAATACGGGAGAAAATCAATCAGGACCACTTCGAACTCATGTTCTTCAATGGCGCTCAAGCTGTGTTCCACCCCTGGGGTGATGATGAACATATCTCCTCTGCTGACATTCAGCGACTTGCCACGCAGCTGATGGTTGCACACACCCTTGAGCACGTAAGCAATCTGCGTATATTCGTGAATATGCAAGGGCTGCTTCAGCGCAAGGCTGGAGTAGCTGAATATTTTAAAAGGAAATTCCTTTTTCAGCGTTAATTTACTTTGAAAATAGGACATTCCCTTCCCCATGCTCATACGATTACCACCTGTCCGAAGCCATATTTCCTTCAAGCATATGCCAATTGGCGGAATAGAACAACCCTATCATGCAACGCGCAGATCAGCGCTTCTATTTAAATCTCACTGCCCTCATCATAGACGAGCCTGCCGGCTTTGTAAGTCTGCCGCAAAGGGATGCGGCCGTCCGCTTGCACCCTATCCAGGAGAACGAAATCAGCCGGTGCTCCTACCGACAAGCCCTCTGCGACGGGTAATCTCATCAAGCGAGCCGGTCGTGTCGAGGCCATTTCCCACGCGGATGGAAACTCAGCGATGCCCCGTCTGCTCAGATGTGCAATGCCCCACAGCAGCATCTGAGCCGAGCCTGCAAGCAGCCGGGGGTCAGCAGCCAAGTGAAGCTTGCCTTCTGAGGTAAGTACAACATCTCCACCAATATGCGTCTTGTAGACGCCTGGTTCAAGTCCGCTGATAGTTACAGCATCGCTAACTAATAACGCTCGTTCCCCCTTCACTTTCAGCACGACCTTCAACACTTGATCCGGCAAATGAAACCCGTCAGCAATGACACAGCTCCACAATTCATCCTGCGCCAATTGCTCCCACAGGTAATTGGGATGACGTGGCAGCATCAGGTGTGCCCCGTTTCCCAGATGCGTCGACATTCGCGCGCCTGCCGCGACAGCTTCCTGAATCTGCGAAGCGTCTGCAGCGGTGTGACCGATGGAGACGATCACGTCGCTATCGACGCAGCGCTTGATGAATGTGGCACTGTCCGGCCATTCCGGCGACAGCGTCACGATCTTGATGCGGCCGCCCGCCGCTTCCTGCCATCGGCAGAAGAGGTCCCAATCGGGCGGCCTTACAGCATCCAGGCGGTGAGCGCCGCGCGCTCCGTCATCCGGTGAAATGAACGGGCCTTCGAGATGAATGCCCGCAATGCCTTGTTCTGTCGCCGGATCCGCTGCGCAGGTGCTTGCAATACTGCCGAGCGCACTTGCGATCGCTTCGGGCGTGTTCGTAATGACAGTGGGGTAACTGGAGGTGACCCCTTCCCGCCACAACTTGCGGATGATCTGACTAACCGTCTCCGCTTGCAGTGGAAGCTGGTTGAAGTCCAATCCCGCATAGCCATTGATCTGCAGATCGACCAAACCAGGGGCGACGATCGGCAATCCATCTGATTCTTCTACCTGCATCACTTCACTAAACCGTCCATCGCTGACGGTAATCGCGACAGGTGCCCCTGTGGCATAATGGCGTGCGCGAATGATGCTCGTTCTATCGGCCATAGGAATCGCGGTCCAGATACATCGTGCAGTCCGGATGCTGGCGGAGAATCGTCGATGGACACTCGGTCGAGATCGCTCCGTTCAACGTACGCTTCACCGCCTGATGCTTCGTTACCCCAGGTACAGAGCAGAACAGATGAGTACCTGACATCAGAGCTGGAATGGTTAGGGTTAATGCATGGGTCGGCACGTCGGCTAAACGGACAAAACATCCGTCATTCACCTGCTGCTGCCGGCAAACGTCATCCAACTCCACACGCTTGATCAATTCCGGATCTGCAAAATTGGCAACAGGCGGATCATTGAAGGCGATGTGACCATTCTCACCAATGCCAAGGCAGACAATATCAATCGGCGCTTCTTCCAGGAGTGCGCTATACCGTCTGCACTCGTCCTCTGCCTGGTTCATGCTATTAATCAGATGCACAGTACCCGGCTTAACCTGATCGAACAATCGGTCTTTCAAAAAACACCCAAATCGCTGCGGCGCATCCTCACTGAGCCCGATGTATTCATCCATGTGAAACACAGTGATCCTTGACCAATCGATGGCTTCATCTTGAGCCAGCGTTTCGAGCATTTCATTTTGCGAGGGCGCTGCCGCGAAAATAATACGGATAGCCGCTTTCTCAGCAAGCAGCGACTTGATTTGGTTGGCTGCATCTAGCCCAGCCGCTTGCCCCAACCCGATACGGTTCTCATACACGTTAACCTTCAACGCGTCGATTCGTGCATGCCAAACAGGTTGCACTTGTACTTGTGGCTCGCTCATAGAATCGTTCCTCCAATTATCATATAGTCAGCTGCCGCCCTTCGGCAGCGCTCTTATAAATTTGTTCAACTAGCTGTACAGCTCGCAGCCCAGATTCTCCGGTAACCAGCGGTTCATCGCCGGCTTCGATGGAAGCCATGACGTCGAGCAGCTGGCTTTGATGAAAATCCGACACGATGCTGCGCGGATCGGTAATGCCGCCGTAGGCACCTGCCTGCGCCCAAGTCGGTTCGCTTCGCTCTGGTACTGTCCAATGGACAATCGTCGAGCCTTCCAACTTGATCGAGCCTTTTTCACCGTACAAATTGATCGTCGCTGCAAAACCTGGCGTAATGCTGGTCGACGCCATGATTGTACCGAACGCACCATTTTTAAATTGCAAAATGGCTAAACCTAAATCCTCCGCTTCCATCTCGTGCGTCTGAGTAGCCACCTTGCCAAAGACGGTGTGAACGTCTCCAGCAAACCACAGCAGCAGATCCAAGCAATGAATCCCTTGGTTCATCAACGCCCCTCCATCTTCAGCAATCGTTCCACGCCATTTCGCGCTATCGTAATAAGACTGGGATCGATGGAAGGGAAGCGACACCTCAACTAGCAGAAGCTTACCGAGCACACCCTCATCCAACACCCGTTTAATAGCTTGATTCTGAGCTTCAAATCGCCGTTGTGAGATGACAGAGAGTGTCACATGATTTGCTTTTGCCGCTTGCACAAGCCGCTCCGCGTCAGACACATTCATACTAATTGGCTTCTCTATAATCAGATGCTTGCCCGCCTTCACGACCTCCAAACCGATGGCCGCGTGGCTGCCGCTTGAAGTCGTTACACAGACGATATCTACATCAGACCTGGCCAAGAGCTCACGATAGTCCGTCGTCCAGGAGCAGCCTTCTCGATCAGCAACCGCTTGCGCTTTCGCCTCCGTTCGACTAGATACCACGACTAGGCTTGCTTCTTCGATTTGACGAATAGCCTCGATATGAAAATCAGCAACCGAGCCACAGCCGATAATCCCGAACCTCCAGTTAGCCAACCCTATACCTCCTCAAGCAGAGCTCGAAGCGCATCCAGTGTCATTCGCGTACCTGTCAGCTGACTGCCGCCTTCTGGAACAAAATGCGTTTCAATCGTATACAATCCCTCATACCCATCCGCTTCAAGCGCCTTAATTTGAGCTGTTATTGCCGCATCCCCTGAACCAAGAGGCACACATCTCGGTGTTCCATCTTGACGAATATAGGCATCCTTCAGATGGACATGTGCCAAAGCATTCTTCATGTACTGGTACCCGCTCGGGAAAGCCTCTCTGGCGCCATATGCTTCATTGCCTGGGTCCCAAAGGCCCCTAACAGCTGGAGAATCGATGGCAGACACAAGTGCCGCCACTTCCTCAGCAAAGCCTCCATTACAGGAAGGCTCATTCTCTAGAAGCAGGATTACGCCTTCGCGCGCTGCAATGTCGCCTGCCCTTTTTAAATGATGAACAATCTCATCACGATGCTGCTCAGGCTCCAACTCTCGCCAAAACGAGAAAATACGGATGCGCGTTGTCCCCAGCAGCTTAGCAATTTCGATCACTCTATCCAGTTTCTTAAAATGCTCCTCTACACTCTGCTCCTTCTGCCCAAATGTGTCCCCCGATTCAACCAATCGCTTTGGATCCAATGCGCATTTAAACAAAGGAGAGGCAATGGCGGAGACATACAATCCGCGCTCTTCAACCATTTTACGGATGCCAACGATCTGATCGTCAGTCAACACGGATACATTCATGCCATTCACAACTCTTATTTCAACATGTTTCAAACCCTGTTCGGCAGCCCAATTTAACGCTTTCTCGAAATCTGGAGATACTTCATCCGTCAGTACGCCTAATCGATTCCAAATCAATGAGAAACCTCCACCTTCGCTTGTTATTTTCCTAACTATACCAAGATTGTCTGGTTCAAAGTTGACGTTTCTATTGAAGTAAGTTTACATTTTTTTCGCTTTCATTCAGCAGTATCCCTATTGGCCACTTCATGAAAATCACACCCAGTAAATAAAAGGAATTTGAGTGCATATGTGGAATAGATGTATAAACAGAATATGAGTCTTTGTAACTAGACAAAGTAGTTCCTTCGTTCATGAAAAAAGGAGGTAATTGTATGAAATCGACGGGAATTGTAAGAAAAGTAGACGAATTGGGACGGATTGTTTTACCTATTGAGTTGCGTCGGACACTCCATATTGAGATCGGTGACGCTATCGAGGTCTATGTGGACCCTGAGCGTATTACGCTCAAGAAGTATATGCCTGCTTGTGTGTTCTGTGGGAATTTCGAGGACATGACCTATTTCAAAGGGAAGCTCGTTTGCGGCACTTGTATTGATGAGATAGCTTAATTGTAAAAGTAAGGCTGGACAAAAGCCCTTCAGGGATGACCCTGAGGGGCTTTTGTTCGTGGAGGGGGTGAGCGGACATTAGCTTAACCGCTATTCATTTCCTACTTCACTCAGTCACTCCTTTATCACTACCATTCTCTGTGGAATTATCTTTACAGAATCCTCACGGTTTGATAAAATTGCCAAAACTCATTGTCAACTTAATTTCGTTTAATTTGGTTGACAATTAAATAAATGACAGAAGGTGATACATGGTGTTGACTGATTATGAACGACTTGCTGCCCTGAATAAGGATCACTTATGGCATCCTTTTACTCAAATGAAAGACTACATTAACGCTGATCCACTCATTATTGAGCGTGGAGAAGGCATTAGGCTGTATGATGTCCAAGGTCGAGCCTATTGGGATGGTTTTTCATCAGTCTGGCTCAACGTGCATGGACACAATATGCCCGAGTTAAATCAAGCGATTACAGATCAATTGGGTCGCGTCGCCCATTCCACTCTGCTCGGAATGGCTAATATACCAGCGATCGAGCTTGCAGCGAAGTTGGTGGGGATTTCGCCGAAAGGTTTAAACAAAGTGTTCTACTCGGATTCCGGAGCGACCGCTGTTGAGATCGCGATCAAAATGGCCTTTCAATACTGGCATAACCAGGGAGCAAGCGGGAAAACAAGGTTCATCA
Organism: Paenibacillus sp. LjRoot56; assembly: GCF_964253335.1. NCBI lineage: Bacteria > Bacillati > Bacillota > Bacilli > Caryophanales > Paenibacillaceae > Paenibacillus > Paenibacillus sp. LjRoot56. Next base: position 2,179,806 of record NZ_CAXURV020000001.1, on the reverse strand, counting down.
CGATGAATCAAGCCTACCACGGAGATACCCTTGGTGCCGTAAGCGTCGGGGCAATTCCACTCTATCACGAGGTGTTCCGCCCTATGCTATTTCCTTCACACGTCATTCCATATCCCTACGTTTATCGCCATGGGGGTGATGCGTTGAAAGTAATGGAAGATACGCTAACTGCTCTTCGTAAATTGCTTGAGACGCGTTCCGATGAGATTGCGGCGCTCATTGTGGAGCCTATTGTGCAAGGGGCAGGAGGCATCGTTGTCATGCCGCCGGGCTGTCTGCGCGAAATGTCAGTACTATGCCGACAACATGACGTATTGCTTATCGCTGACGAAGTGGCCACTGGTTTCGGTCGGACGGGTTCCATGTTTGCTTGTGATCTCGAAGGAGTATCGCCTGATTTGATGGTGATTGGGAAAGGTCTAACCGGCGGCTATTTGCCTGTGGCGGCAACGCTTGCGACAGATGAGATCTACAACGCATTTTATGCGAATTACCAAGAACAGAAGACATTTTTTCACGGTCATTCGTACACGGGCAACCCGCTTGGGTGTGCTGTTGCTTTAGCTAGCTTGAAGCTAATGGAGGAACGCGACATGGTTGAAGGTGTAAGAGCTAAGGCAGCATTTGTCGAGCGTAAACTCACAGCGCTGAAGGATCGACCGCATGTCGGTGAAATCAGGCAGAAGGGACTGATGATCGGAATAGAGCTTGTACGCGATAAGGCTTCACGCGAGCCGTATGATTGGTCAGAACGAATCGGCGTACGAACAAGTCAGCGTGCCAGAGCACTCGGAATGCTAACAAGACCGCTTGGCAATGTGATCGTTTTTATCCCTCCGCTTGCGAGTAATGAAGCTGAGCTTGATGCTATGACAGATATTTTAATAGAATCCATTATCCGTGTTACAGAAGGCGATTCATGACATGAGTAGATTGAGAGATGAATCCATACGCGGTTTATTTGTGACAGGGACAGACACGGATGTCGGAAAGACCATTCTTACTGCGGCTATTACCGCTGCTCTTCGCGCTGAAGGGCTGAATGTGGGAGTCTGGAAGCCTGTTCAATCCGGTGCACGGCTGGGCAGCGGATTGACAGATAGCGAGAGGTTGCTGCAGATTACGGGAATTGATGAGCGACCAGAAGCTGTGGCGCCATTTACATTCGAAGCTCCGCTTACTCCGCTGCTAGCTGCTAAACAGGAGGGTGTGACCCTTACGCTCACTGAGCTCATTGACGCAGGTATACCTCTTACGAAACGTTACGACACGCTCCTCATCGAATGTGCTGGCGGTGTCGCTGTACCGCTTACCAACGACAACCTTATGGTGGACTTGATCTCAGAGCTTCGGATTCCTGCGTTGATTATAGCCCGATCCAGCCTTGGTACGATTAACCATACACTTCTGACTGTGTCATTTCTTAGGAATCGTGGAGTTCAGATTACAGGCATTATCTTGAATGACAGCGAATGGACTGAGCCGCTTGACGACCCTAGCATAGCTTCCAATGCGGAGTTAATTGAACAATACAGTGGCCTTAAAGTACTGGGGAGGTTTCCCCGCTTGCACGCCGATTCCCATTCAGAAATGTGGATACATACCGTTCGCCAAACCATACAATTAGGGCCTATCCGAGAGGCATTAGCCGATCAAAAGCTATCGCACATAGGGGGATAATTGAAATGAAAACAATTACTGTTGATCTGAAATGGCAATCACTAGCTAGTAAAGCGTTACATGGTGAGTGTATAACCCTAGAGGAAGGGCTTGCTGTACTAGAAGCCGACAATGATGAGGTACTACTCCTACTACAAGCTGCCTTTCAGGTGAGAAAACATTTTTACGGTAAAAAAGTAAAGTTAAATATGATCATCAATGCCAAAAGCGGCCTTTGTCCTGAGGACTGCGGCTACTGCTCGCAATCCATCGTTTCGACAGCGCCTGTTGCCAAGTACACACTGCTTGATAAAGATACGCTGCTTGCCGGGGCGCGTGAAGCGTTGGCACGCAAAGCAGGAACTTATTGCATTGTAGCAGCTGGAAAAGGCCCGACAGACAAGGAATTGGATCAAGTCGTAGACGCAGTAAAAGAAATACGTGAAACGATGCCGCTCAAAATTTGCGCATGTCTGGGTATTCTGAAAGGCAATCAAGCTGAACGTCTTGCTGAAGCAGGTGTACATCGCTACAACCATAACTTGAACACCAGCAAGGCCAATTACGCATCAATTACAACGACGCATACCTACGACCAACGGGTTGAAACCGTGGATAAAGTAAAGACACAAGGCATGTCCCCCTGTTCCGGTGTCATTATCGGGATGGGTGAGACCAATCAAGAGATAGTTGAAATGGCTTATGCATTACGCGAACTCGATGTGGATTCGATTCCGATTAATTTCCTGAATGCGATTCAGGGAACCCCGCTAGAACACGCAGGCCGCACGCCTTCGATGAAAGCGTTGAAGGTACTGGCCCTGTTCCGTTTCATTTGTCCGTCCAAAGAGATCCGCGTAGCGGGCGGGCGTGAGGTTAACCTCCGTTCCCTACAGCCTTTGTCGCTGTACGCCGCAAATTCACTCTTTGTAGGTGACTATTTAACAACAGCAGGCCAAGACGTTTCGGCTGATCACCAAATCATTGAAGATTTGGGCTTTGAAATTGAATTAAACGCTCTTTAAGGTTGTGACAACTATGAATTGGATAGAAAAAGAACTTGAGTTTCTGGCTGACGCCTCTTTGGAGCGCTCCTTGCGAACATCTAGTCCAGTAAGCGGAGCTCCAGGCTACACCGTGCGTGAAGAACGAAGGCTGCTCAACTTGTCCTCCAATGACTATCTGGGACTCTCCGGGCATCCTGCCATTATTGAAGCAATGCGCGAGAAGTTGCTCACAGAAGGAGCAGGTTCAGGAGCTTCAAGGCTTGTGACGGGTAATCGTCCCCCGTATGATCGTCTTGAAGAGGAGTTAGCCTATTGGCAGAACTATGAAGCAGCACTTGTTTTTGCAAACGGCTATATGGCTAATTCCGGTGTTATTGCAGCGTTAGCTGGCAGAGGCGATGTTGTTTTCAGTGATCAGTGGAATCATGCAAGCATTGTGGATGGTATTATTTTGAGTCGAGCGGAGCACGCTCGGTACCGTCATAAGGATATGGCTCATTTGCGGGCATTATTGCATAAGTACCGAGATAAACGGCGAAAGCTGATCATAACAGACGCTGTCTTCTCGATGGATGGTGATCAGGCGCCATTGCGTGAATTGGTCGCGCTCAAACGCGAGTACGGAGCCATGCTGATGGTAGATGAGGCACACAGTGGTGGGATTTACGGGAAGTATGGAGAGGGCTTATGCCATGAGCTTGCAATCCAAAATGATGTGGATATACATATGGGGACGTTCAGCAAATCGTTCGGTGTCTACGGCGCATATATCTGCGGTAGTCGCACGCTCATTCGATGGCTGGTGAACAAAGCGAGGCCGCTCATCTATTCGACCGCATTGCCTCCCTCTGTTGTAGCTGGTGTTTCAGAGGCGTTAGTTGTGGTACAAAGCGAGCATTGGCGGCGAGAAAAGCTATTCGCGTTAAGCATGTTATTTCGGTCTTTGTTGGGAGCCTCTGGTTTCACAATCGGTGAGGGGGACTCTCCCATAGTGCCTCTGATCATCGGCGATAACGATATGGCCTTACGATTCAGTCGTGCACTTGAAGATGAAGGCATTGCAGCAGCAGCCATACGCCCACCTACTGTTCCGGATGGCACTGCTCGAATCCGTTTCTCCTTGTCGGCAGCCCATACAGAAAAGGAACTGAGAGATGCAGCTGCACGAATCCGTAATATCGGACTACGATTAGGAATGGTGCAGCCATGAGGACATCTCAGTTCCACGAAGTGAAAACTCGGCAAGAGGCTAGTACCACCATCATGTGGCTAACAGGCTGGAGTATGTCCGATAAAGTTTTCGATCCCATTCGTGAGTTATTGCCAGATTTTCATCATATTTCTGTCGATTACAGCGAGGCTGGTTCCCCTGAGGAAATGTTGGTCTTGATTGAAACGGTCGCCAAGAATATCCTATCTTCAAATGGAATAGCTGCTCATTCGAGAGGTGATGGTGGCAGGCTGTTGATTTGCGGATGGTCGCTTGGTGGACTATTGGCACTGCAATTAGCTGCCAAAGGCTATGGGGATGGACTGGTGTTGTTTGCGGCAAACGCTCGATTCACTCGGACAAAGGAAGAGATGGACCTCGGTTGGTCCGTTGCTGCCATTCAACAGATGATGATCGGGCTCAGGAAGAATCCGCAAGAGGTTGAAACCCGATTTCGACAGAACCTATTTAGGGAAGCTGAAATCAGAGCCGGAGCCGGTCTTGGAAATATATTACCATTTATTGGTAAATGGACAATCACGGGGCTCATCTCTGGTCTCCAGATTTTACGAAGTGAGGAAGTCTTGACGAAGTTGCCGATTATCGCTTGTCCCGTTCTTGTTGTTCACGGAACTGAGGATAAGATTTATCCTTACAGTGCTGCATTAGAGCTTGTTGCAGGATTGCCTCAAGCAGAGCTACTTACCATTCCAGATTGTGGGCATGTACCGTTTTGGGATAGGGAATCGGCCCTAGTTGATAAACTGAGGAGATGGTGGCATGAGCACTAGGATAACTGCGATTGGGCGTCAATTTAACCGTAGTTCGTCAGGTTCGTATGACCGTCATTCTAGTGTGCAGCGTAGTATGGCAGACCGTCTTGTTCAAATTCTCAAAGGGTGGGTGGACGATAGTTACAAAGAGGGACTCAACCTCCTTGAAATCGGCTGCGGCACAGGTGCACTGACTGAAATTTTGCTGAAGGAGTGGTCGTCATTCGTATCTATTACTGCACTAGACATCGCTCCTAAGATGATCAAAGTGGCTGAACAGCGAGTCTTATCCAGTGCCGTATACGATTCGGAGTCCTACCAAAGCTCATCCACTCGCTTGCAATTTCTTGAAGCTGATGTTGAGGTGTGGGCGATAGATGCTCCTTCAGCCTCGTTTGATCTCATCATCTCGAATGCCTGCTTTCAATGGCTGAGTAATCAAGTGCACACGCTTGGTCATCTTCGGCGGCTGCTTCGTCCTGGTGGAATGCTGGTGTTCACTACCTTCGGACCCCATACATTCCATGAACTGCACAAGTCATTTCATGAAGTTTATCGAGCTAGCGGTTTAGAGCCGCAGAGGCATGGCTTATCCTTTCAATCGACGGATCAGTGGAAGGAATGGCTTAATGAGGTTGGGTTTTCTAGCATCCAATATGAGCGTGAGGTTCGAAAGGAAACCTATCCTACCGTAAGAGATTTTCTCTTTTCGGTAAAAGGAATGGGAGCTAGCTCATCAGAAGCTGTTGCTTTGCCTGGCATCAGTACGCGACGCTTGTTCGCTAAGATGTATCAGGAATACGAAGATAAGTTTGGCATACAGGAAGGTATCATTGCTAGTTACGATCTTCTTATGATTCAAGCGTCAGCTAAAGGTTAGACAAGGAAAAGGGTTGCCGCAGCAACCCTTTTTTGTTTACGTATATAGGGCGTGGCCCGCTTTCTTAAACTCCTCTGACTTTTCACTCATCCCTTTTTCAATGGCTTGAGCTTCCTCAAGACCTTGTTGTTTGGCGAAGTCTCGGATATCTTGGGAAATTCGCATGGAGCAGAATTTAGGACCGCACATCGAACAAAAATGAGCGACCTTGGCACCTTCTGCAGGAAGTGTCTCATCATGGTACTCTATGGCTCTTTCTGGATCCAAGGATAAGTTGAATTGATCATGCCAGCGGAATTCAAAACGTGCCTTGGATAATGCATTATCGCGATCCATGGCGCCTTTGTGCCCTTTGGCTAAATCAGCGGCATGAGCAGCAATTTTATAAGTAATAACCCCTTCACGAACGTCGTTTTTATTGGGCAAGCCCAAATGCTCTTTGGGCGTTACATAACAGAGCATGGCAGTGCCAAACCAGCCAATCATCGCTGCTCCAATGGCAGAAGTGATATGGTCATAGCCTGGCGCAATATCCGTAGTCAAGGGTCCTAATGTGTAAAATGGAGCTTCGTCACAGATTTCAAGTTGTTTATCCATATTTTCTTTGATTAAATGCATGGGTACGTGACCAGGACCTTCTACCATGACTTGTACATCATGTTTCCAAGCGATTTTGGTGAGTTCACCTAATGTTTCTAGTTCTGCAAACTGGGCTTCATCATTCGCATCTGCAATGGATCCTGGGCGTAAACCGTCGCCTAAAGAGAAGGATACATCATAGGTTTTCATGATTTCACAAATCTCTTCAAAATGGGTATACAGAAAGTTTTCCTGATGGTGGGCGAGACACCAGGCTGCCATAATGGAGCCGCCTCGTGAAACAATACCTGTCACTCGTTTGGCCGTAAGAGGAACGTAACGCAGCAGGACACCAGCATGAATCGTAAAGTAATCGACACCTTGCTCAGCTTGTTCAATTAGCGTGTCACGGTACACTTCCCACGTCAAATCTTCTGCTTTTCCATTCACTTTCTCTAATGCTTGATAAATAGGCACGGTACCAATAGGAACAGGGGAATTACGAATAATCCATTCCCGGGTGGTATGAATGTTTTTACCCGTTGAGAGATCCATAATATTATCAGCGCCCCAGCGAGTAGCCCATCTCATTTTTTCCACTTCTTCTTCAATGGAAGACGATACAGCTGAATTCCCAATATTCGCATTGATCTTAACGAGAAAGTTTCGTCCAATAATCATAGGCTCACTTTCAGGGTGATTAATATTGGCGGGGATAATCGCTCTACCACGAGCGACTTCGTCTTTCACAAATTCCGGAGATACATTTTCGCGAATCGCGATATATTCCATTTCGGACGTGATGATACCTTGACGTGCATAATGCATCTGGGTTACATTACGACCTGTTTTCGCTCTCATCGGGTGACGATGTAAGCCTGGAAAAACTTCGGTAACGTTCTCTTCCTTGGTATATCCGTTATCTTCCGGTTTAATCGTTCTTCCTTCATATATTTCAACATCGCCGCGTTCTACAATCCAATTCAAACGATTAGGCGCAATACCTGCACGAATATCGGTTTGGATTTCCTCATCTGTATAAGCACCACTCGTGTCGTATACACGAACAGGGGCGTTTTCCTGCTCTCCGTAAGCACCAGTAGTAGGACTCAATTTGATTTCACGCATAGGGACCCTGATGTCCTTTCGTGAGCCCTCGACATAAACTTTTTTGCTTCCCGGAAAAGCGGATGTTGATGATGTGACCTTTTCATTACTAGTTTCCATTGACATTTGCCATGCCTCCTATAGTTGATATGATCAAGCGGAGGGTTCATGCTGCGAAAAAAAGACCGCATCTATAAATAGAGGCGGTCTCTTGGTATACAAAGAGATCTTGTGTTCCTCCGCTGGCATTATCCAGATCAGGTTTAACGGTCGATAGTTATAACTATCCTCTCAGCCTGGTCTCACCAAGCTCCCGTGATTATGCACTTAGGTATTTAATTTACACTTTAACTCCAAATATTGCAATAGTTCGGCAAAATCTATTTAATGCGGGACATTCATCGACGACATCCCGCCAAAAACCAAAAGCCTCCAAATGAGAATTACATCTCATTCAGAGGCTTCTTCAATTAGCTTACCCGCTAATCGTCTACTGCTTCACCTCAACCTGCACCTGCTCAGGTCGATACACTGCCAACAACTCGCCGACAGAATTCACGGCGAACATCACCGTACGTTCGGCTTCCAGCTCGAACGCGTAGCTCAAGCCCGTTGCCGGATCCGTCACTTCGATCTGCGTGTCCACGCTGAACTCCGAGACCAAGATGAACAACGAACCGCTATCAAAGCTGAGCTTCCGCCCATATACGCCCGGCAGCTGCCCGCCTTTTACCCACGTTAGTTCCGCATCCACACCAGCTGACTTAAGAGCATACGCGTACAGCTTCTCGAGTGCATCGCCGCGCTCACCAAGCTCCACTGGGAGTGGACACCAGATGAGCTGCCCTTTGCCCAGCTCATAACTGCGAACGACGCCATGCTGCGAATTCCATTTTCCATCATCGGATAGTGGTACCTCTTTATTCAACTCAGCGATCCGTGCACCTCCGAAGGACACAGGAACCATTTCTCCCTCCAACACCATTGCCTCTTCTCGCACAATGTTGCCCAGCACTGTTTCACCTACTATATCCGTCAACCGAGCTACGGGTGCCCAGTACTCATTCAATCCTAGCGGCCCTGTAAACAGCAGCGTTCCGCCATTCTCACGGACATGCGTCGTTAACTTCGTAAGCGCGGCATCGCTGAAATTATGCGCACTCGGCACGATAATCAACTTCGGCTGATCCGATGCCAGTGCATCGAGATGATACTCGCTCAACCCACGGAACGGTACGTTCATCCCATAGGCAAGCGTGCGAGTTAGTTTCGCTGTTGCATCACTTGCTACTTTGCGCGTGGAGAAATCATTTGAATACGGGAACACTGCCACGACGTCCTCTAATTTGCGGCCAACGAAGAGATCGCGAATCGCGCCCATGAATGCCCCGAAATCGTAGGAAACATCCGCCTCCGGTTTCTCTGTCCCGTCTGCCCGAAGCGCACCAATATGCGACTCATTGATGTTGTTCATATAGAAGTTGATATTCCAAATCCACTGAACAGCACCCGCTCCACCTGTCGAGAAGGAATAGGCATATTTACGCTCTAGAATATTTCGCAGCTCGTATTCCGACCGCTTCGCACGCCCATTTGCCGTCTCGACATACATAATGCCCGTTTCTTGAATCAAACTCGGCTTCGTCGGCGCCTTGGAGAAAATGCCATCCCACACCAACTGATCCATCAACCACCACGTATGCACCGTCGTATAATCCACAGCTTCTGCGTAAAAGAAAGGCGATGGCCGTTGTGCGCCCAATCCCTCATCCTGTCCCACAGTCGCCAACTGTGCGGGGTTGATACTGCGAATTGTCGCGATCAATTCCTTCGCCCACCGATTGTGCATGTCCATGGTGAATAGGGTATAGTCCAGCCATGGGGAACCTTTTTTCTCAACCGTTTCTGTCGTGCTCATGTTCACTTCAGAAGGATCCAACAAACGGACACTAGCGAAGTTCGGGAGCTCCGCAGGAGACATATTCCAGCGTTCTTGCAGCTTGCGAATATCCCCATGGCGCTCCTCCAGCCAAGCTACATACGCTTCATGCTCGAAAGCATCATGAGCTGACTGCGGCCCAGCAAACGGCTTGCTCGGATTGAACATCGAGGGCTCATTGATCAGATCCCAATGCACATTCGTCGTTTCCTTATGTCTGGACACTACCGAAGATATAAACCGCTTCTGCGCCTCCACGCTGCGCGGATCCAAATACGGATTCACGCCCTCCCACAGCTCTGGTGTAAAAGAGAAGAAATTGAACGTGACTTCGATCCCATGTCTTTTGCAAGTCAAAATAAAAGCATCAATGCTGCGCAGCACTTCCTCATACGGATGTCCGTCCACGAACATGATTTGACGCCAAGCCGACCACACACCAGTACGAAGCAGGTTGATGCCTGCTTTAACCATTTGCGCAATATCGCGATCCCACACGGAAACATTCGGCAAGAATAAAAACTTCCTCGCCACATCGCTCGTCATATACGTCATCCCAACGATCGGAAGCGGACGTCCGTCCTTCCAGAAGTAGTCGCGATCACAGGACATCGGCGTCCCTTCGCGAAGCAACTCGGCATCATATCCCCAGAAGCCTTGGTTAAACGTGCGCGTTTCCCCCGTATTCGCTACCGCTTTACAAACCGCTGTATAATAACCCGCTTCAATATCAACAGGAATATTTACCTTTTTAAAAGAGAGCTCGCGTGACGCATTCATCGTGAATTCCGTCGTCCAGATCGGTGATGTTGCACCGTCTTTAGATACTTGGACATGGAAGGTCCAAGACTCATTCAAAGGCACAACCCCTGTACGATTCGCAAGTGTTTGCAATTGAACCGTCAAGGCTGCGCGGTCGCCCGGATCATAACAAGCGTAGTTCGGCTTGAACCATATTTCCGTTACACCACGCTTCGTATACCCTGCTAACTCCCCAACTAGTGCGGCTCCACCGTTACCCCAGAAGGTTTCATCCGTGACCACATTGGCGAAAATCCACCGGCCACCCGCGAATGCCCCCTTTGTATTCTCAAGAAGCACGATCGGCGCAGCCACCTCGCGTCCTTCCTTCGATATCCCCTTTAACAATGGTGTGAAATGCGCATCCATCGGACCACTAGAACCTATTTGACCTGGATGATCATCAGTCCGTGTCACATGCAGCGCGAATCCAACCGTCGGTTGAATGGCGAACAGATTTTCTTTGCCTGCCAGCAACGGCAGCTCAGTATTCACGGCATACTCCGCAATAGGAGCGTCGTCTACGGAAAGAATTTCATGAATTTGAAGCTGCTGATGATACGCTGTCTGCTCGATTTCCAGCTCCCAGCCCTCTGCGCCTAGGTAAGACGGTACTCGGAAAGGAGCGCTGCCCAGATGTACGAATCCTTTACCCTTACGCGCATGAATTAGGATTGCTTGCCATGCTGACTTCGGAAAGTAACGTCCGTGAAGATGGATGAAGTTATCTGCCCCCTGCTGCAGCGCCGCTTCTAGCCGCTCCGCTCCAACCACTCTTCCTATTTCTCCAAGCTGTGCAACAGCCTTGTCATCGGGCCGAATTCCTTCATATGGAAATGTGGGATCGTAAAATATGATCGTTGTAAGCATGCTTCATCCTCCAAATCGATGTGTGGGTTCAATCGTCAATTCATATTCATTTTGTTATTTTTGTTAGGCTAACAACTCATAATTATGAACATAATTTACTCACTTTCTGAGTTGCGGTCAATCTTTTTTTTGCATAACCCCATTATAATGCACATTGACAATATCCGCCTGATCAGGAACAATAGATTTGTTAGGTTCGATTCGGAAAATTAACGTATGTATAACATAGAAGGATGTCACTCATGAGCCCAAAAGTTTCCATGCAGCAAATTGCTGACCGACTAGGTATGTCCAAATATACGGTTTCTCAAGCATTATCTGGTAAATCAGGCGTCAGTGAAGAGAACCGTCTTCGTATTCAGGAGACTGCGAAAGCGATGGGCTATACCCTCAAGCAGAAGCACCCACAACGCACGCCAACTCATCATCAATCTATCAGCCATGTCATTGGAGATACACACGCCAAAACTGAAATCACTCCCTATATCTTGGTGTGGATTCAGTCTACCTATTTAGAGGACAACCCTTTTTGGGGAAAGGTTCTCACCGGTATTGCCGCAGCTAGCAAAGAATTGGGCTTTGAGCATCTCATCGTTCCTATCGCACCTCATCATCAACTGGGATTGCAGATGCCTTCCTATCTCGATCCGTCGCATTGCATAGGGCAGCTGCTAGCAGGCACCTTTCCTGCGCAGTCTGTTATTTCATTGAAACAGAGTGGGATTCCACTCGTCCTCATTGACCATCATGAACCACTCATCGAAGTCGATTGTGTGCTCAATAACAATTTGGATGCTGGTAAAATGGCCTGTCAACGCTTGCTATCCGAGGGCGCGAAGCGTGTTATTTTCATTGGCGATGACCAATTTGCCGTCAGCTTCAAAGAGCGTTGGTGGGGCTGCCGTATGGCCCTCGAAGCTATGGCCGGACCTGCTGAGCACTACCATTTGAAGAAATGGCAAATCGCCTATTCCGGTCCTCATATGCTTCACCAATTGGAGCGCAAAGTGGCGGCATTGACGCCGGAAACCATGCCCGATGGGTTTGTTTGCGCCAATGATCACCTCGCGCTAGCGTTGTTGCCGATCCTGAAGCGTCATGGCCTTGATGTGCCTAGTCAAGTTAAAGTCATCGGGCTGGACAATATTGAAGCAGCCGCTTATGCGACTCCTGCGCTAAGTACAATTGAGCTCGGGAAAGAAGCTCTAGGTATTCGAGCTGTAGAAACACTGCTGTACCGACTGCAGCATCAGGGGAGACAGGTGGAGAAAGTGGTGTTATCTGCGCGTTTTATTGCGCGGGATTCTGGCTAATTAAAGAACAGTGAATAAGCACGCCTAATAAGGCGTGCTTATTCACTGTTCTTTATAACGAAAAATATAACTATTTGAGTTTATTTAAACACTTGATGCGAAGCTAGCAAGGGGCAAAGCTTTTCTGCAATCCATACAGTAATCAATGCTTTGTAGCATTCCTGAATATTCAACATTGTCGAGGGTAACTTTGTTCTCGTGGAGACAAACTTCCTGTAAGTGCTTGTTTAGCTCATCTTGTATCTTATATAACAAAGATATTTCATCCGATATCGTTTGAATTTCAGTTTTCAATTGAGAGTAAGTTTTCATCATTCAACATTTCCTTCCTTTATAAAGAATACATATATTCTTTATAACGCACAATCAATGAAAATGTTGGAGAATCTTGTAGATCATTTCATGTAGATTTTTGTCATCCCCTGGGACGACAAAAAAAGCGTACAGCACACTCATCATGAACATGAGCAGCTGTACGCTTTTTCCAACTACTTATTTTGATAAATAACTTAAACCAATAGAGATCAGCATACCCGCAAGCGCAATCCAAAATAAATAAGAGCGCCCTATGCGTTTCAGACTTTTATCTTGTCGATCCATAACGGATTTCTTTCGACTGCTGCTCGTCTGCGTTTCTCCCTCAAGTTCATTGGTCACCTGCGATTTCCAATTCACGAATTGAAAGCCAATCCCGCTAACGACAACAGCTACCATCATCAAAATTAAAGAACCCATAAATACCTTGTCCGCAATGGACGCCATGCTGCATTCGACCTCACTATCTACCTGTAGTTTACTCATTATACTTCAAATGAGAGCACGATACGAATAAAGAAAAAGCCCTAACCGACAACATGTCGATTAGGGCTCCTTGACTTACAACGTGCGATCGCCTGGCTTCCAGTTCGCTGGGCACAGACCGCCTGCTTGCAGTGCTTGAAGTACACGAAGCGTCTCGTCAACCGAGCGGCCAACATTCATGTCTGTGACCACTTGATAGCGTAGTACGCCATCCGGATCAATAATAAACAAGCCACGGTGAGCAGCACCTGTCTCATCATCTAGGACGCCATAGGCACGTGCTGTTTCTTTGGAGAAGTCACTGACCAATGGGAACTTCACAGGGCCAATGCCGCTTTGATCGCGCGGTGTTTGTGTCCATGCACGATGCGTGTAGACACTGTCTACGGAGGCTCCGACGATGTCACAATCGAGATCAAGGAACTGCTCGTAATAGTCGCTGAACGCCGTGATTTCCGTCGGACACACGAACGTGAAGTCGAAGGGCCAGAAGAAGAATACGAGCCACCTGCCACGGTAGTCCTCGAGAGAGATTTTTTCCTCAAGTGTTTCCATATTTTTCGTGGAGAGCAGGTTGAAGCTCGGGGCTGGCAGCCCTATTTTAGCAAAAGTAGCAGGTGATTGAACGGTTAGTTGTTGTGTCATGATGTTATCTCCTTTGGGTTTATGGATTGAATTAGCTAGCGATTTCAGCCAGTGCTTTTTTAAGTTTGGTCACGTTAAGACCAAGAATTTTGTGCTCACCGATGACAGTCACAGGCAATGACATGAGGCCCATATTATGCAGTTCTTGTCCGAATTGATCATTCAAATCGATGTTTCTTTCTTCAAAACCGACTTGCTGATCTGTTAAATATTTTTTCAGTTGGACACAATAAGGGCAGTTCGTACTGGAATATACGATTACATTAGACATAGTTGGTCATCTCCTAAAAGGTTAAATTATTTGTATTGCGGGATCAGTTGAGCCCGTTTATTAATGAATTTATCGACCGCCATGGCGGCAATCGCACCATCTGCAGCGGCAACAACCGCTTGTTTCACTGGGGTACGTCTAACTTCTCCTGCACCGAAAACACCCGCAACCGGCGACTGCATCGAGCTGTCCAAGATCATAAAACCATCCTCATCCAGAGGAACTTGATCCTGTAAGAAATCCGTACCTGGCTTGCTGCCAGATAGGAAAACGAAGACACCATCCACATCCAGCACTTCCTCGCCACCAGAGCTTGTACGAATTTTGAGACCTTGCACTTGCTTATCGCCAAGAACTTCGAGGGGCTTCGTCTTGTAAAGAATGTTGGTGCCTTTCAAATCTGGAACGTGGTGAACTCCTTGCAGCTCAGGTCGAGGCACAACGAAATGAATGGATTTCGTGAACTTGCTGAGCGCCTGGGCTTCTTCCAGCGCTTCTTCCGAATCCCCGATCACTGCGACCGTTTTCCCTTCGAAAAATGCACCATCACACGTCGCACACGTACTCACGCCGCGCCCCATCAGATTCTCCTCACCAGGCAGCATGCGGTTACGTCCCTTAGAACCCGTTGCAATGATGATCGCCTTGCCTTCAAACATCCCATCAGCGGTAAACACATACTTCGTATCGCCTTCGACATCCACATCCGTAATCGTCGTTTGGATGAACTCAGCTCCGAAGCCTTTGGCTTGGTCGCGCATCGTATCCAGCAGATCCTTACCTGACAATTCGCCAATGACACCGGGATAATTCGCAATTTTGTGCGTGATGGCTAATGCTCCTGTATTCGGTGCTTTATCAATAACTAATGTTTTCAAATTCCCTCTTGCTGTATAAATCGCCGCAGAAGCTCCAGCGGGACCAGCTCCAACAATAATGACATCATACATTGGTGATACACTCCTTCCATACGGCCTCTTTCATTTCATTAATAATTGATATCAGATAATAATTATTATAAATAAAATAAAAATAAAGTCAACCTTATTTATAATAATTCTAATTAATAGAAAAAAAAAAAAAAGCTGCCTAGCAAGCAGGGGGTTCCTACTCGTTAGGCAGCTTTGATTTTAAATGCTATGGAAACTACAAATCATCCTCTTCCCTGATCACAGGGTACGTCGGGTATGGTGGATATTGCTGATAGTATGGTGGGTAGGGATAAGGATATGGATATGGGTACGGATAATATGGTGGGTAGTATGGTTGTGTCGCCGCACCATATAGTAATGGAGCCACTACCCAAGGTAGTATATTGTTAAAACCTCCGCCATGGAAGTGGCCTGGGCCACCGGGAAAATGTCCAGGACCTCCTGGGAAATGGCCGGGTCCACCAGGGAAGTGACCTGGGCCGCCTGGGAAGTGGCCTGGACCTCCAATGCCTCCAATACCCCCTGGGCCGTGGCCAATGCCGCCGGGTCCATGTCCTATACCGCCTCCTATACCGCCACCATGCCCTCCGAGCGGTGGACGAAATTCTTGATCTTCACGCTTCGTCATATCGGAATCACTCACATTCTCTGTATAGTTTGATTTACTACTATACTGTATGTGTGCGATTGCCTACTCGGTGAACGAAAGCCCAAAAATGGGCGCATTATTTAAGGATTGAAGCTAAGGCATCATCCTTGATTTGATTATATTGATCTTCATAAGAATTTATAATAGACGTGTCGTAACCATTTGTATTCAACTTATCTGTAGTCTCGCTTATGATTTGATTAAATTGACTTTCAATTTGATCAAGAATCGCTTTGCCATTGGCAATTAAACTCGAACTTGGATTTTCCTTATACTGATCATATAGAGCTTGTAGTTTAGAACTTGCAGATTCTTTAAGTTGAGTCAACTTAGCCTCAGCATCCGCCTTAATCGAAGCTTCAGATGGTTTGGTGCTCGGAGCTCCACCTCCACCACCACCGCCAACAGGACCAGGTGTCACAGGCTTCGTCTCTGGTTTCACTTCAGGCAATTTCACCTCAGGCTTCTTCTCTTCCTTCGTGACCGCGGACACTGTGTACGTTTCCGAATCCCAGTTAATCGTTTTGCCAACAGACTCCGAGAAAAAGCGAATCGGAACAAACAAACTACCATCAACAATATACCCTGGCAATTCATCAGACGGGCTCTTCTTAACACCATCAAAAACATAATTAATTTTCTCTTTATATACCTTCAAATTACTTGGAGCCAACTTCGATTTATCGAACTTCTCCGTACTTTTCGAATAAACCTGCGTATTTAATTTATATTCACTAATATTAATTTTTTCTGTCGTCTTAGGCTCTGCAATCGTTACCGTGTACGTATTCGGATCCCAGTTGACCGCTTTATCTAGCGAGTAAGAGATGAATCGAATCGGAACATAAGTCGTGCCTTCATAAATAAAACCCTGCTGACCCTCTGGCGGTGCATATTCCTTTCCGTCAAACGTAAAATGCATCGGAACCTGATACACATCCACATCCAATGGTGCTTGTGCTGCTGATGCTTGCGCAGAAATCCCCATCATCACGGCTATGGATAAACCTGTAATTACTTTCAATCGTTGACTTGCTTTCACTTCCTGAACACCTCTTCTATGTATTATTGGGAAGAAACCACTCTCTGTACTGCTGCGATTTCTGCCGATGTAAACTTCGTATACGCGATCTTCTTCAGTTCCGCCTTCTTCTCAGGTGTTAGTCCACCGCTGGCCATTTGCCTAAGCCTGTTGAGCTCTGATGCCGAGAAACGGCTCATCACGAACTTTACAGCCTCCTGCTTATTATCAAATTGAACAGCTTCCTTCTTCTCCGTTGCAGTCGACTTCTGCTGTTCTTTACCTGTTGTCGGATCTTGCCCCTTCACAGTATTGGTAGCGTTGACCTGTTCATCCGAGTTCTTAGAGATCACTTTCCCATTCGAATTATCTTCGCTAACAGACTTCGGATTCTCAGCACTCGGTGTAACAGCAGGAGGAATTTCAATCGTATCTGCAATAGCCGACAAATCCATTGACGCCAACCATTCCTGGCCTGCCCCACCATCCACAACGAGTTGATTGGCTATTTTGTTAGCAATCACATTCATCGCATAACTATACGCCGCATAACCGCCAACTCCTAGCATACCTAGCACAATGATTGTCAGTATGAGCCTTTTTCTCATCTCAACCCCCTACTGTAGTTTGCATCTGTGATTACATTACTTTGTTGTCTTCGGCTGCGTTTCTGCATATTTCTTCCCTTGACTTAAGCCATACTTCGCTGCAATTCCAATCAATTGGTTATACTCGTCTTCCGATAGCTTCTGCAGAATAATATCCTTGGCTTTCTTCTTTTCATCAACAGATAAACCATTACCAGCCATCTTCGCAAACAGTTGGAGATCCGACGCACTTAATTTCTTCAAAAGCACCGAAGTCACCGAAGCCTTCTCCTTGAGCGTGATCGCATCCTGGACCTCTTTTGCTTTCTCCGTCGTAATTTGAGCCTCATAGCCTGTCCCATTCTTCGACGCTGCTGGAGATGGTGTAGAAATCTGATCAACACTCTTAGAATCATTCGTCTTCTCAGAAGCTGTACTAGAAGCTTGTTTCTCAGTTGACGTATCTATCGGAATCGTCGTCCCTTGCGGTTTAAGCGTAGCCGTCGCATCATCTAGCTTATTCACAGTGGAATTAGTAGACTCCTTAGTTACTGTTGTTTCGTTTGTTTTACTATTAACATCACTAACATCAGAAACTATTAAACTAGTCTCTTCATCAACCTCTTGACTGATCTCCAAAGGCATGGAGGGAATCATCGAATCCAGGAAATAAGACATAGCTATATTCATGCCAAAATACCCAATTACAAGTAGCATAGCAGCACTACTTCCTACCCATACTAGTCGCTTCGTCCACTTCTTTTTCTTCATATCTTCACCAGCCAAGTCACATAATGGATATGTTTATTATAAACTCTATGAGCCCAGAAGTCACATATTGTCGCAGAAAACGCAAAAAAAATGCACCTCGAAGTGCATTGGAACGCAAAAATAATCACCACACAAACCATATGACAAATTTCGACATACTTTTCAATTGGGAGCGGTTATATTAGAGAGTAATATACATCATACACGGGAGACGATGCGCTTGCCTAATTACTATTTTACGGAAGTATGGACCCCATTGAAACTACTAGGTATCAAGCTTTTCAAAGATGATGAAGGCGCCATTTGGATCAAATACTGGGGCTTTAAACGCAGACGCTTCACCGACAGTCCCAAATAACTGTTTGGTACAAGCTGCGAATAATTTCATTATACTTGAGGATTCGACATTTGAAGAGGGACCAAAGTCATAGTCCATAGTCCTATTTCTAGCTTAAAACAATACCCGCGGCGTCAAAAAGACAGTGAACGAAAAAAGCACCCTTTGGGGTGCTTTCACTATGTATACAATTTCGTACGATGATAGCTAATTTTATTAAAAATCTTCGTTCGCTCAACATCACAGATGCAGCTATCCAGGATAACCTCATTAAATCTCAACCAAAAAGAATGCCAAAACTTATCCATATAATTCCCTCCTCGATTTCACATAAATCACTGGGAGGCACGATGATTCGGAAGCTGGCTGACATAATGGCATAAACCACCTTAGTCCCTATAGCTTTGCGTCACTGATTTTCATCAGCTTTGCCATTATCGTCCGATTTATGTGATTGACTTATATATCTATTGTAGCAAATCCATAGTTTGCAGCAATGGTCAATTCGTCGTGATTATTTGGAGGTAGGGAGGGGCGGAAGTACTAGGTTGTTACACTTACAATCATTAATTTCAGAACAAGTGACAAAAACTTATAATATCGTAAAATATGATGCTACAGGAAACACACTGATATTAAATAAGACTCTTACAAGAATCCATTTTATACAGGACTCAAAAATATTGTTTGTAGACCTATTTTTTCCGAATGGCTCTATACATAATTAACTTAAAGTTAGCTGCACATCAAAAAGACACCATAGGGTGTCTTCGATCTATGCCACTCTACTAATTTTAATTTCCAGTTCGTTGATAGCAACATGAAAATCATCTCTAATCCATCTTGCTGTATGACTATTCCTGAAATCAAGGATAAGTCTATTTAAGTCTGATGCAATTTGTGCTGTTATGATTACAGTTTTTGTCTCAATACCGAATTTTAGTTCAGCCGCGAAAAGATGTACTCTTTCTATAATGTCATTTTCTAGATGTTTGCCGCACACCTCTAAGGCGATATACAGGCATTCTCTTAAAGCAAAAGAATTATTCAGATAAATCTCTGACATCTACTTCACCTCCACACTGTTCATTATAAAGAACGACAGTTGCAAAGTATGTCTATATTTCTGTTAATTCAAATTTTTTTTGTCGAGAATTTATTCATATTAAAACGCTAATTTACAAATGCATTTATATCTAATTCTTGGTTTATATGAAAATCAAATTGTATACTTATCTTTCACTTCAATTCCAAACTAGTTACAACACAGGGGGAGGTAATGACCTCTAAGTGCATAAGCTTTCTTCCATTTTCAAATTATGCTATGAGCAAATAATGGAAAGAATAAAATCAAGAATGGAGCTCTACATTATACTGCTTTACCATTTTTCAACCACTTATTTTTGATAGTATTTACAACATTAAAGGCATCTTCTACCTTTAGCATATAAATTAAAATTAAGTATACTATTGCAGCAACTCCTGCTGAGATTAACAAACTTATATTCAAATTTATTATATTTGTAAGAAAACTAAATACCAATCTTGATAAGATTCCCATAGACATAGATGCGATAACAATTTTACCAAAGGAAATAAAAAGCCCTTTTAACCCAAATGCTCCAATTTTTTTACTCAGACTTATAAATAAAAGCATAGTACAAAAAATTGCCGAAATACTGGTTGATAGTGCAAGACCAGCGATACCCATATAACGGGATAAAATCAAATTCAATCCTATATCTATAGCTACAGAAACAGCTGCATTAATCATAGGAGTCCTAGTATCATGCATAGCGTAGAATACTTTAGAAATCACTTCTCTTAATGCAACGCCAATTAATCCTATACTATAAAATAAGAGCACATTCGAGGTCATGGATACTGCATCTGGTCCGAATTGCCCTCTTCCAAATAGTATTCTAATTATAGGCTCAGCGAAAATAATACTAAACACCGTTGAGGGGACAACAAGAAGATTCACTGAACTTATCGCGTCAGACAATGATTTCTTAAGTCCATTCATATTATTTTCAGCAGACAATTTTGAGATTGCAGGATACATCACACTAACAATAGATGTTACGAATATCCCCTGTACGAAAGAGACCAACCTATTGCCGTAATTTAGAGCTGAAATCCCCCCAACCTCGATATGAGATGCAATTGTTCTATTTATCAATTTATTAATTTGATCAACAGATGTTCCGAAAATTACTGGTAATGCTAATAAACTCATTTGTTTTACATTCTCATCTTTCAAATCAAGCATGTGCTTGTACTTATATCCTTTTTTATAGACCAAAGGTAACAATATTATCAGTTGAAAACCCATAGCTGTGACCATACCAATAGAAAGAATTGCAATATCAAATTTAGAACTTAGAGCTATTGAAGCTATAATGATTAAATTGAAAGGTACTCCAGTTAGTATTGGCATAAGAAGGCTTCTCTTCATATTCAGATATCCGGTGAGAATATATGTAGCACCAGAAAAAAGTATTCCTATCACACTGATTCTGGTAAAATAAACTGCTAAATTCAAAGTTTCATTATCGAATCCTGAAGCAAAGAGTTTCACTATTGGCACTGTAAATAACAATACCAATACACAAATGAGAATACTTATAATTAAAGTCAGATTAATTAAATTACTTGTGTAGTTATCTGCCTCTTTATTACTACGTTTCGATATACTGCTATACATTGGTATAAAACTGGTTGTTATCCCTACCCCGACAAATGTAAATATAGTGCCTGGAATCGTAAGGGATATTAAATAAGCATCACTAATATGTGATGCTCCATAAAAGTAAGACAATGTAATTTCTCTTCCAAACCCAATAATTTTCGATAAGAGAGAGAGTAATACTATGATTATGGTAACTTTTTTCATGCTATCTCTCCATTATAAAATTTCACCTATACTCTTTAATTCCTCTAACAAAATATTTTTGAAATAATCTGGGGCTTTAATGTTTGATAAACAACCTTTATTAATTATGCTTTCAAAAAGCTCCAAGTTTTTTTGATCATTCTTGGTGTCAAATCTATAATTATTATTTATTGTATTTAAAAATTCCGTACATTTCGGATGATATTCTGCAAGTATAAATGGTATATTTAATGCATAGGCCAATATTCCCGAATGAAGCCTGATACCAATCAAGAAATCACTTTCGTTTAACTCTTTACAAAACTTCTCTGTTTCAGTGCTGTATTTGACAATCCTCGACGCTACTTTATCTTTAATTCGATTGTGAAACTCTTCAGTAATCTCGAGATCTCCATTAGTTTCATTTCCATTAAACTGAAAAAAAATGATTTCCCCAATATTATCATATTTTTCAATAACACCATCGAGAAAATTCATGATCGCATTTTCCCTCTCGAATTCAGCTGTAATGTCCTTACCTTTATACCTTTCATAATGGCAGAGGCTAACAGCAATCTTAATATTATTACTAGCTTTTTTTTTCTTAGTTTTCAAAGATGGAAAAACTTCATCAATTAAGATAGCAGTATCAAAAGAAAAAGTTGGCCTCGTTTCTAATTCCATTCCTTCCATAATTGAAAGTGATGAATAATCCCTAACTGTTATAAACTTAAATTTTTTCAGAAGCTTTTTTATCGCATGGTAATCATTTTCGTTTTTGAATGGTCCAATTGAAGTCCCAATTGTACCTAACTTAGAATTAAAAAAGTTATATTTACTCAAATGATACTTAATATCTTTAATGCCAGATATCTTAGATAATACAGACCCACCTAGGTATATAATATAGTTCACTTTAAAACATGTTACTAACTCATACATTTTCTTCAAAAATGAGTTATTAGTCTGATACTTCTTAGCTTGTTTCGAAACGAGAGGTAAATTATTTCCAATAAATATGGGAGTAACATTTTCCCACAAATTATTGCAGACCCAATCAGCAGTAACACAGAATATATCATCACCTAAATTTTTAAAACCATAGTAACCTTTAAAATAAATTTTTTTATTCATACCAAACTCCCTTTATTCATTACACAATTTACTACGAATCAACATAATATTTTGATAGTATGGTTATTGTCGTACTATTGATATTTGTTTCCCCAATATTTATGTAAACACCATGCGAATGGCAAAGCAAGAAAAAATAATCCCATCTGTAAGATTAAATCATTATTTTTTGTCCGCGACGTACCTAGTCCTTCTAACATAAACTTAATTTTTTTGCTTGCGAAAAAACCGTAAGTTAAATATAATATCATCTTTTTAGATTTAACTTTAAAACAAACATCTCTCGTTAAAAATTCTTTAGAAAGATCCATCCCACCTAATGGGTTTCTAATTCTCATGCGTTTTCCAGATTTAGACAATCCTTCTTCAAGATACTCTCCTTTATATATTACCTTATTAATGAATACACCTTTATACTTATCCCCAATTCTTTTATGAACAATTGATTCTCCTATAAATTTTTCCCCTTTATAAGTTGGGAATAGAAATTCTTTACGAGCTTTTGTTAAATAAACCGCTCTTTTATCTCCTTTAATTTCTTTGTTAATTATCACATCTATATATGATGAAATAAAATCGTTATCTGGAAAATAATCTCCAATTATTTTGCCATTAGAATCACTTTGTAAGAACCAAATCGAGCCTATCTCGGTTTTATTTTTATATATCTCCCAGGTGTTAAAAATAGTTTCTATTGCATCATCTGTTAAAAAATCGTCACTATCTACAATAAACGTAAGAGGTGTATCAATATGATTAATTCCCTCATTAATAGCCGTATGCTTACCTCCATTAGGTTTATAAATGTACCTAATCTCAATTGAAGCATTTTCCTTAATTTCGTTTATATACTCATTAGTACCATCATCACTTCCATCATCAACAATCAGCCACTCGAACCACTTATTACTTTGTTTCTCAAGGCTTTGATATAGTTTAATTAATGTATGTGCCCTATTATATGATGGTGTTAAAATCGTTAGAAACATACTTTTCACCTTCATTCTCTTAAAATGAACTATTGGGTACCAGTAGTTAATGTCCTTTTTATCTAAATGTAATAAATATCTGTCTATAAGTGATGAAAATCAAAGCAAAAATAAAGATTAAATAAAAAAGGACCCTTTCCTTAGGATTCTTAATCGTACCAAATAAACTAGGAACCAAAGCCAATGTAGGCAAGAGAAAATACCAACCCATCCTAAAAAACCAATATGTTTGATATGTTAGCAGCCAACTAGTTGAATAAAATACAGAACATATTATAAAAAAATCTGCCTTATATATTATTTGTTTTAAACTATTTCTCTTTACTAATGCTAATACTGAAATGAAATAAAAAGGTATTCCTTTGAAAATTGCATTAAAGGATCCCCTTGCAATCGACAGCCCCTCTTCATCAGTATTAATAATTTTTTCAATAAAAGGAATTTTAGGAAGTAATGTATCAAAAAGAAAGAATCCAATAAAAAACATTATTGCAATATAAAAGTATGTTTTTTTGGAATTTTTAATCTTAAAAATAAAAAAAGCAAAAAATAATATAAATGCAGTATTATGAAATAATATTGCGAGTATAGTAAAAAGAAAATATCTTAATTTAAAATCTTTTAAATATGATAAAAACGCAAAATTTGCAAATGAAACAGCTAAAGCTTGACGTAAAGTATAAGTAGTCTGAAAGAAATATAAACTAATTAGATATAAAAAAATTATGACAGTATACTTCTTACTTATTTTTGATGCAACAAATAAATTGACGAATGTAGTAATAAAAGAAACAAACAAAAAAAGCCAAAATGGTTCATCAGTGATCTTTCCTATCAACATATTTATTAGTAGATAACCAACTTCAGTTTTTGCACTAAGAAGGCTTTCAAATGAACCATAATATGCCGGATACCTATATAAAAAACTCCATGCATATCGTAAAGTATCCACTAATTTTCCAGAAGTTGCTAGGTATGCAGAGTATAAACTAAGTATAATTGTTAATATAAGTATATTAAATATAGGTGCTCTACTCTCTTGTATGATTATGGGATCCCCAATAGTGGAAAATTTTTTATAGGCTCTTCTTGTCCTAGGTAAATTTTCTTTTATATATGCAAATAATACAACAACAATTACAAGTAAACTATAGATTAACAAGCTCAATTATATAATCACCTCAACAACTTAACTACCAAATAAAGTTTTTTCGTATGATTCAACAATCTTCCTAATATCATAATATTGAACCACACGTAAACGCGCCTTTTTCCCACTCTCTCTATTATTCACATTCATTATCATTGTCAGCAGTTTTTTTGCTAAGTCCAAATGATCTTTAGCATTTACCACTAATCCAGTATCGCCAACTATTAATTTAGAGTCGCCTACATCCGTAACAACACATGGTAATTCACAAGCCATTGCCTCACCTATTGCATTTGAAAAACTCTCTCCTAGCGATGACGAAACATAAATGTCTGCTGCGGACAAGATTGCTGGGATATCAGCTCTTCTTCCTAACAGAATTAAATTTCCCTTTAAGTCATATCGATTTACTAGATCTACTAATTCTTTATTTGAATAGTCTAGATTGGTTCCAACCATTACCATTTTGAATTGAACATTTTTCATCCTTAGTTCATTTAACGCCAAGAGCAAGGTATAATAATCTTTTTGTATGTTCCATCTACCTACAGTAATAATAACTTTCTCGTGTTCCTTCAAAGATAAACCATTACGAATATTTATCCTGTCTATTGGATTAAACTTAAACGTATCCAACTCAAAACCATTTGGGATGGTAATTGACCCTTTATCTGTGTAGCCAAATTCTCTATGATTTTCAAAAGCTTTATTTGAATTATAAGTTATGCGATCTACAAAATTAGATAACAATGAGTTCAGTTTTACAATTTTTAGTGTTCGTGCTTTATTTACTTCTTTATCTAAATTACTATGTCTAATATTCCAAATGAGTTTTTTATTAGAAAATAATTTGGCTGTAATGAATCCAAATAAATCAGCATGATATAACCATGAGTTAACATAATCAAAATCTTTACATATACTTTTAGCTTTTAATATTGATTTAAAGATATTTTTTCGACTTAAATTTAAAGTATGAATTTTAATTCCCAATTTCTCTATTTTTTCTCCCATCACCCCTTCATCCATTAATGATATCACTTCGTGATAGTATCTTTGTTTATCTGAATACTTCAGTAGCTTATAGAGCATATTTTCTGCTCCTCCACTACCCAAACCAGTAATAATATGAATAACTCTTTTCATCCTGAAACCCTCTACTGTTCTATAAATTCTCCTTATACCATTCAATAGCTTCCATTATACCTCTTTCAAAGCTCCAATCAGGTTCATAACCTAATAACTCCTTTGCCCTACTTATATCAGCATTACTATGCTTAATATCACCTTTGCGATCTGGTCCAAAAGTAGGGCTAATATCTTTCTCCAATGCTTTCAATAGTCCAAAATAAATGTCGATTAAAAACTCTCTACCACCAAATGCAATATTATATGCTTGTCCTGCTGCCTCATGAGTAGCATTACATGCCTTTAGATTTGCCTCAATAACATTCTCGATATACGTAAAGTCCCGACTCTGTTTTCCATCTCCATTAATAGTAGGACTCTCTTCATTTAGAAGTTGCTTAATAAATTTAGGAATTACAGCTGCATAAGCACCATCTGGATTTTGTCTTCTACCAAATACATTAAAATATCTTAACCCATATGTATCTAAACCATATAGTTTGGTGTAAAGTCTTCCGTATTCCTCATTGACTTTTTTGGTAAGAGAATAGGGTGATAATACGTTTCCTTCTCTTCCTTCCTTTTTTGGAAGATTAGGCTCATCTCCGTAAACAGATGAACTTGAAGCATAAACAAATTTCTTCACTCCGTTTTGTTTAGCTGCCTCCATCATATTTAAAGTACCTTTAATGTTGATTTCTTCATATATCAAAGGCATTTCAATACTTCTTGGAACACTCCCCCAAGCAGCTTGATGCAAAACAAAATCAATGCCTTCGCAAGCTTTTAAACAAGTATTTAGATCGCAGATGTCTCCTTCAATAAATTCATAATTGGGATTATTAGTAAACTCTTCAACATTTCTCTTTTTTCCGTTTGAAAAGTTATCAAGCCCTCTAACTTGATAACCTAATTTAATTATTGCTTCTACTAAATTGGATCCAATAAAACCAGCTGACCCCGTAACTAAAAATGTTGCTCCTTGCGGAAATCTTATATTCTCATAACCCATATTAAAGCCTCCAATATGAAAATCCCATTTTTTCTGCTTCTTTTCGATTAAACATTCCCTTTATGTCTATTAATACACAATCATTATTTTCAATGGCAACTTCGAACTCAGACCCTACCGCAACTTCATTCATAACACTTAATTGATCGAATCCTACTTCCCTGTACATACTCTTAACATCTTTCAAATTTATAGTACTGAACTCTTTATGAGGAACTGCAAATACAACTGCATCCATTTCTTTTATTTGATCAAAATCACAAGGGATTATCTTATATTCATGCCATAGATCTTCTTTATCTGCCACTGGATCAACAATCTTAACTTCAATCCCGTACTCTTCTAGCTCTTTAATTACGTCTACAACTTTTGTATTTCTAACATCTGGACAGTTTTCTTTAAAAGTAACTCCAAAAATAGCTACTTTGGCCCCATTTATTTGTTTATTTGCCTTAATCATTTTCTTAACCGTGCTTTCTGCCACATACTTACCCATATCATCATTTATTTTTCTTCCTGAGAGAATAATCTGAGAATAATACCCCATTTGCTCTGCTTTGTAAGTCAAATAATATGGATCGACTCCTATACAATGTCCACCTACAAGCCCAGGAGAGAATTTCAAGAAGTTCCATTTCGTTCCTGCCGCATCTAGGACTGCTTTTGTATCTATACCCATCTTATTGAAAATAATGGATAGCTCATTCATAAATGCAATATTTATATCACGCTGAGAATTCTCAATAACCTTTGCAGCCTCAGCAACCTTTATACTTTCTGCTTTATAGATTCCCACATTCACAACTAGCTCATATACTTTCGCAACAATATCAAGTGTTTCTTTATCCATACCCGAGACAACTTTAATGATAGTTTCTAATCTATGTTCATGATCACCTGGATTAATTCTTTCGGGAGAGTATCCAACTTTAAAATCTACTCCACACTTTAATCCCGATTCTTGTTCCAAGATCGGAACGCAGATATCTTCTGTTACACCTGGATAAACTGTGGATTCAAAGACAACTATTGATCCTTTAGTTAAGTTTCTACCAAGCGTTTTACTAGCTGATTCAACTGGAGTTAGATCTGGTGTTCTATCATCTTTTACAGGTGTAGGAACGGCTACAATATGAAATTTAGCCTCTCTGAGTCTTGCTTCATCTGAAGTAAAATCAACCGTTGTGTTCTTTATGACTTCATTTCCTACTTCTTTTGTAGGATCAATACCATTCTGATACTGCTTAATCTTTTCTTTATTAACATCAAAGCCAATCACACTAACTTTTTTAGCAAAAGCTACAGCAATTGGCATACCGACATAACCTAAACCAACTAAAGATATCTTCTCTTCATTACACACGATCTTATCATATAGGTTCATAACGCTTCCCCTTTATTTTGTAACAATTTTATCTCATTCATATAAGCGTTTATCACAATTTTACGATCAAACTCATCTTCCATCTTCTTCCGCGCAGCTATTCCCATTTCTTTTTTTTGTTCATAGGGCAATTCTATAAATTTAATGATTCCTTTTATTAAACTCTCTACACTTCGAACATCAAAACCAATACCGCTCACGTTATCAGTAAATGTTTCTATGCAACCAGAGACTCTTGATGCCAATACAGGTCGCCCCGTTGATGCAGATTCAAGCAAAACATTAGCTGTTCCTTCATGATAGGATGGAAGTATTGTTGCATGAGATTTTTTAATAAACGAATGTACATCTTCCTGTTGCCCATGATATTTTATAATCCCTGATTCATTTAATTCATCTATTTGTTGATAATATTTTTCTTCTTCATCAACGCCAATTACATCAAATTGTACGTTTGGATATTGCTTTTTCACCATTTTAGCCGCTTGAAGCAATTCCTCTATTCCTTTTGCTTTCATTATACGCCCGATAAATAGGAACCTAATAGTCTCGTCATCCTCGGGGTATTCTTCAAAATTATACATTTCAAGGTTAACACCTGATCCAGGAATTAATCTGGTAATACCTGAACTTACAATATTTTTATTAATAAAAAACTCTCTATTAGTTCTGTTTTGAAAAAACACACACGATGCACTTTTTAATCCTGTGTTATAGAGTAAACGTGTGATTTTCTGAATTAACCCTTCATTCTCTAGTGATGTTCCGAGTCCTGTAATATTTGCTAAGAAAGGCGTTTTAGTAATTCTACAGGCGATACCACCATAAACGTTTGGTTTAATAGTATAGGTTAAAATCACATCAGGCTTAATCCTTTTAATTATGTTTAGATAATGAAATAATAGCTTCAAATCCGTAACTGGATTTGTTCCACGTCTATCAAGACGAGCCTCAACAAATTTACATCCCAAATTTTCTAACTTCGATACATATTCATCATTAGGCAGTGAAATATACACTTCATTATTTCGACGAAGTAGTTCTTGCAACAATTCTTTTCTAAATTTATACAACCCCATACCGAAATTAGCTAACACAAGAACCTTCATTCTCTAAACTCTCCTAGCCGGAACTCCAACATACGTTCCAGGTTCAGTAATATCCCTAACTACAACAGCACCTGCGCCAATTTTGCATTCACAAGTAATATTCAAGTTATTACTTACTGTACTACCAATTCCTAACCATGTGCCTTGACCGATTCTCACAGTACCTGCTAAATTAACCCCTGGAGATATGTGAACATAATCTTCGATTATATTGTCATGATCTATCGTAGCACCTGTATTAATAATGCAACCTCTTCCTATAGTTGTGCAGCAGTTAATAACTACCCCAGCCATGAGGACTGTTCCTGGTGACAGCTCAACCTTTTCACCTATAACAGCAGAAGGATGTATTAATATAGGTATATTTGCACCTTCAGCTTCAAGTTTCTCCTGAATCAATTTTCTTACTGCATTGTTACCAATACCGACAAATATATCGCAATCCTGAAAATATTTAAATGTATCACATGATTTACCGACTACTTCTATTCCCATAGACGATTCAACATTTTCATCATCATCTAAAAAACCAATGCTCTTCCATTTATTCATTTTTAATGCAACATCAGCAACAACTTTCCCTTGGCCACTGGCACCTATAATAAGAAGTTTGTTTCTCATAAATCCATTCTTTCCTTTTGGGTTCCATTAAAAAACTCCATTGTTGCAGCAGTTTCTGAATTTATTCCTTCTCTGATAAAAACCTTTTTAATAGTTAGAAAAATAATCTTCCAATCATTAATGAAGCTTACAGTGTCTATATACTCAACATCAAGATCAAACTTATCTTCCCAGCTAATAACATTCCTACCGCTAACCTGTGCCAAACCTGACAAACCCGGTCTTATTTCATGCCTTCTTTTTTGATGATCATTATAAAGAGGCAGATATTGTACCAATAATGGTCTGGGACCTATAATGGACATATCCCCCTTTAAGATATTAATAAGCTCTGGAAGCTCATCAAGAGACGTAGAACGTAAGAACCTTCCAAACTTTGTCAACCTAACATTATCAGGAAGTAATTCCCCATTCTCATTTCTACTATCTGTCATCGTTCTATACTTATACATCATAAAAGTTTTCTCATTCAGTCCTGGTCTTTTCTGCTTAAAGAGCACTGGACTCCCTAACTTAACTCTTACTAATAAAGCCACTACTAAAAGAACTGGACTAACCACTATAATTGCTACCAATGACAACAATATATCCATAGGTCTTTTTATATATCTACTATAAATGCCACCATTAGAATGTTTCATTCATTCGCACCACAATTTCTTAATTATCTGTACTACTCTCTCCAAATCCTTTTCTGTCATCTTCGTATCTGAAGGTAAACAAACACCATTCTCAAACAATTTCCCCGATACTCCCGTTCCAATAAAATCGTATTTTTCGAAAAAAGGTTGCATATGCATCGGCTTCCAGATCGGCCTAGATTCGATGTTTTCTTTTTCTAAAGCTTCCATTACATCAAATGGCCTCACTTTACCATTCAAGATCATAGAGCTCAACCAAAAATTCGGCTCATTCCATTCATTTCTTGGCATGAATTCAATACCTTCTAGCGAACCTAACTCCTTAATATAAAACTCAAATATATACTTCTTCTTCTCGACTCTCTGATCTAAAACCTTAAGTTGCCCTCTACCAATACCAGCAACAATATTGCTCATTCGATAATTAAATCCTAATTCGCTATGCTCAAAATGCTTTGCCTGATCCCTTGATTGCGTTGACCAGAAGCGTGCCTTTTCAATTTTTTCTTCATTATTCGAAACAAGCATTCCCCCGCCTGAGGTAGTAATAATTTTATTTCCATTAAAAGAATAAATCCCAAAATCACCAAATATCCCTGTGTGCTTTCCTTTATAAAATGTCCCTAAACTCTCAGCCGCGTCTTCTATCAGTACAACATTATGCTCGTTACAAAGTTCTACTATTTTATCCATATCTGCAGATAATCCATATAGATGTACTACAATAACTGCCTTTACTTCTGGATATTTCTCAAAAGCCTCTTCCAGAGCTCTAGGACACATATTCCAAGAAAGTAAATCACTATCAATAAAAACAGGAATAGCATTCTGATAAATAATCGGGTTGGCAGTAGCAGAGAAGGTAAGACTTTGACAGAATACAATATCACCTTCAGTTACACCTGCGGCTTTAAGTGCTAGATGTATAGCTGCTGTACCAGAAGAAAGTGCCGCTGCAGCTTTAGAACCCACCTTGACTGCCAGCTCTCGTTCAAATTGATTAACATTTTCACCTAAGGGTGCTATCCAATTTGTATCAAATGCTTCCTTTATATATGTCATCTCGTAGCCTTCATCACTCATATGGGGTGATGATAGGTAAATTCTATCTCCCATTTTCTAATGCTCCATTTCATTTTGCTAAAATAATTCGAAGTGAGAAGAGATTCATAAAAATTGAATTCACTGTGTGTAATATCAAACTTACTACCGATATCCTCTAACCCACATTACTAAAACTCGGCACCAAATGCTTCACAGCCTCATAGACCGTTCCATGTTTATCAGCAATTACTTTTTCTAGTCTTAAGATCTTCAGTGCTAATTCATTCTGGCTAATTTTCAGAGGACTCCCCACAAAGATCCGATCATGCGTGGTATTCCCAAGCCCTTCTTCGCTTAGAAGCAGCTCTTCATATAGCTTCTCCCCTGGACGAATGCCTGAGAATTGAATCTCCATGTCGACTCCTGGTTCGAAACCGGAGAGACGAATGAGGTCGGTGGCTAGATCAACGATTTTGACCGGTTCTCCCATATCTAACACGAAGATCTCGCCGCCTTTCGCGAAAGCACCTGCTTGGATAACGAGCTGAACAGCTTCTGGAATGGTCATGAAATAGCGCACCATCTCAGGATGCGTAACAGTCACAGGTCCGCCTAAGGCGATCTGTTCTTTGAAATGCGGGATCACACTACCGCGACTACCGAGTACATTGCCAAAGCGCACGGCTACGAATTTGGTTTGACTTACAAGGTCCATGCTTTGAATAATTTGTTCAGCTATTCGTTTGGTAGCTCCCATGATACTTGTCGGATTAACGGCTTTATCTGTAGAGATAAGAACAAATCTCTCCGCGTTAAATTGATGGGCACATTCTGCAACATTTCTAGTCCCGAAAACGTTATTCTTAATAGCTTCTGCTGGATTGCGTTCCATGAGGGGAACGTGTTTATGAGCAGCTGCATGAAAAATAACCTTTGGCTGAAAAGTTTGAAAAACATCCTTGATCCGTTCCAAATCCTGAACGTCTGCGATTACTGGTTCTATGTTTAAAGTTGGAAAAAGTCTATGTATTTCTTTCTCAATGATGTAAATACTGTTCTCGCCATGGCCCAACAGAATTAACTTTTTGGGATGAAAAGGTGCAATTTGTCTGCACAATTCGGAACCAATGGAGCCGCCGGCACCTGTAATTAGTACGACTTTACCTTGTACATAATTGGCAATGCCATCTAGATCAATGTTAATAGGATCACGGCCAAGCAGATCTTCTACTTGCACATCGCGAATCGCATTTATCGTGACTTTACCTTCAATCAAATCATTAATTCTAGGAATGATTTTCATTTTGGCTTTGGTATGTTTACAGATCGTAATAATTTCGGATACTTCTAGCTTGGAAACAGATGGCATTGCAATAATAATTTCGTCAATATCATTGGTTTCCACGATTCGAATAATCTCATTGCGGTCGCCTAGAACAGGGACTCCCATAATGAAGTGCTTATACTTAGAAGGATCATCATCAACAAAGGCAACAGGGTATACAGGAGAATTCGAATTATATTTCAATTCTTTCGCAATTAAGATCCCACAGTCTCCAGCCCCAATGATCAACGCTTTTCGTTGGTTAGATTGCTTCTTATTATACTTATCTCTAACTACTCTCCAAATAAATCGACTTGCCCCAATAATGAGGATCATATTCTCCATAACTCTAACGTAGACAGCGAAGGGAACCCTGGGCTCATGTAACAAAATCATAATGAAATAAGACAGTGTACAGGTAGCTACGACTGCTTTGAAGATCGATATGACTTCGCCTATACTCGCATACTCCCATACGCGTCTATACATCTTGAAGTAGATTAAACAAGCAGATCCAACAATCATGGATATCGCTGAATATTCAATCCACTGTCTCATATAGGCTTCAGGAATATGCAATTCAAACCTTAACAAATAGGCAATCAAAACGCTTATCCAAATCAGAACCATATCGAGCAAAACGAGTATTGTCTTTTTGCTGCCAAACTTCACGGAAATCCCTCACTCGTAAATGATCTTATTGACTTTCACCATAGTAATAGTAATAGTAAGCATCTTTATTTTTGCGATCCACATTGTTCAGCACAACGCCAAGAATTCTTGCTCGCACATTATCTAAGTTTTGCTTTGCTTTGAGTACAGCTTCTCTCTTCGTTCGATCCGAATTAACTACCAAGATTACACCATCCGTACGAGAAGCAATGATCTGTGAATCGGTTACTGCGATCGCAGGTGGAGCATCAATCAGAATAACATCAAAAGACTGTTTCAACTCATCAATCGTGCTTATCATCTTCTTAGAAGCGAGGATCTCAGATGGGTTAGGCGGGATAGGTCCCGAAGTAATAATCTGCAAGTTAGGTATAAATGTATCTTGAAGTACTTCCCGGATGGTTAGTTGATTTGTTAACAGGTTCGTGAGTCCCCAACGATTCGATACACGCAAGGTATGGTGCATGGTTGGTTTTCTGAGATCACCATCAATGATTAATACTTTCTTATCTGTTTGTGCGTAGGCTACAGCTAGATTGATTAAAGTTGTTGATTTCCCTTCACCGGGACCAGCAGAAGTTACCATAATAACCCTTAACTCCTCATCGATAGATGAGAATTGGATGTTAGTACGAAGGGCTCTGTACGCTTCCGAAATGGGAGATTTGGGATTCTGATGTGTGATAATCGGTCTTTTATTGGTTGAGTTTGACATCCGAACGTCCTCCCACTCTTTGTTCACTCGACTGTTTGCTATGATTGTTCTGTAAATCTTCTGGTCTCATCTTGGTTATCATGGCTAGGGTTGGCAGCCCTAAATATTGTTCAACTTCTTCTTCAGTCGTTAGTTGATCGTTCAAGTATTCCAATAGGAAGGCAACTCCTAGCGCAATCATTAATGACACTACGAAAGCGATAGCTACGTTTAACTTCTTATTTGGCTTCACTGGCACCGGATTCTCAATATCTTTGGCTTCATTCAGTAACGAAATATTATCGACTTTCATAATCTTAGGAATTTCATCTTGGAATACGATCGATACGGCATTGGCAATGCTTGCTGCACGAGCGTACGAAGGATCTTGTACAATTAGCGTCATAACTTGTGTATTGTTAACTGAGCTCACTTTGACCGTATTTACGAGCTGCTCAGCAGTCATTTTCAAATGTGGGTATTCGGCAACGACTTTATCCATGATTCTTGGTGTACGAATAATTTCTTTATACGTGTCAATGAGTCTGATATTTAAATTAACTGTATTGATGTCAACTTGAGATAAACCTACTTGATCGCTTGATTTATTTACAATTAATTTAGTTGAAGCCTGATAAATGGGTTGCATAAAGAAATAGCTGATAATCCCCGTTGCTACTGTGGCCAGCACAACAATTGAAAGTATCATCCACACCCTTTTCTTAATAATCTTCAAGTAATCTTTTAAATCCAGTTCCATGCCATTCCCTCCGTCTACATGATGTCATGTCTCGCCTTGGTCGTTGGTCTCATCTTATTTTTATTAGAAAAGATAAGGAATCCCCCTCTATCTGGTAGAGTTGAGGATTCCTCCTAAAATATACGGTTTCTATTTATTCAACAAACGATAGATTACAACCGCGGCTTGAGCACGAGTAGAGTTAGCATTGGGATTAAACACATTGCCTTCCTCGCCAATAACAATACCTTCACTTGCTGCAAGTGCAACACCCGATTTCAGAGATGTGTTAATCGCAGTCACATCTGTGAATCCTTTGAGTGCATCGTCTACCTTAGCTGGGCTCAAAGAAATCCCTTTAAGTGCGAGCGCTCTGGATGACATGACTGCCATTTCAGCGCGTGTAATATTACCATTCGGATCAAACTTCCCTGCTTCTTTACCGTTGACAATGCCATTCTTAACAGCGGAAGCCACGTAGACTTTGAACCAGTCCGAATCATTCACATCGGTAAAGTTTTCCGTTGCTGTTGCACTTTCCAAGGAGAATGTTTTTACGATCATTTTCGCAAATTCTGCACGTGTTACTAGACCGTTCGGTACGAAAGATTGATCAGCGCGACCTTCTAGGATGCCTTTGGAAGCAGCAACTTGAATTTGTCTGCCAGCCCACGCTTTAACTGAAGCTGTGTCGCCGAATTCAACTTTATTCTCAACAACTGTATACGTAGAGAATCCAGTACGCAGTGCATTCAGAACGCCATTCTCATAGCTACCGCCGTAGAATTCTAATTTGCCATCTACGATTTTGGCTAGGGATAATAACTCTGTATCGAACTTGCTGCCGTTTGGAACTGGAATCGTCACCTCAACTGGTGTATTGAAGTTACTGATATTCGTTCCACCAGATGTAAATTCAAATTCGTATACCCCAGCTGCTACAGGCAATTGTGTTGCACTTGTTGCTACTTTGGTATCTTGATTCGTCACTTTAAGCGTCGTATCTGCTCTAAATTCAGTTGGACTCACGCCTAATGTAAGGCCATTCATGGAAATGGCTACTGTATCTACACCATTCGCAATTGCTGCATCCAGCAAAGATTTATCTAAAGGAATTTCTGTTGTTTTGGCAGTGATGGAACCGAAATCAAGCTTAAGTTGAATCTTCTCTGCAATTGCATTTGGATTCAATTGTTTCAATTGATCGTTAAGTGTTTTCGCTTTCGCAGCAATTTCTTTCATCTTGCCTGCAAGCTCAGTTACATTAAGAGTCGGTTTAGCTGTGTCGCCTTCAACTTTAATCAGTGCACTAAGATCTAATGTCGCTAGTTCACGAATGGCATTAGCGACTGCTTCTTGTGCTTTTTGGAAAATTTCTTGTTTCTTTTCTTCAGATGCACCTACAAGTTCTTTGGAAAGATTGCCCAATTCTACTGATGGATCAGGATTAACTGGAAGAACACCTCCAGTGTTACCACCAGTATTACCTCCGGTGTTTCCACCATCGCCATCTCCGTCGTCAGTTTTATTTAATGTTTTCTCAGGTGAAATATACAGCAGAAGACCAAATTTTTTATCATGTGCTTGGAAAACACCTTTTCCTGTTTCAGCACCGTCAAGTAGAAGTTTGCCACCTTCAAATTTCACGCCACTCCCGCTTACCAATTCCCAATTTAAATAAGGATTTAATGATACCAAGTCAAATACTGTAAGATTTGGTTCGTATACTTCAGAACTCGAATCCAAATCAGTAAGTTTGAAATCCGGTGCCAATAGGTATCGGATACCAGCAGATTCGATTGCTGTTCTTGCTGCAATGGCTGTTGGGCCAAACTTATTCGCAACTCGGTTCTGAACTGCATTAAGATCGCCAAGTGAAATTTCGTAATATTTCAGAAAGTTACTAATTAGTAAATCTTGTGTCAAAATGTCGTTGTCAACAATTGTACTCAACGTGTCTTTGATATCTTGTGAGGAACCACCTAGCAAGAAAACTTTCCCTACACTTTCAAGTAGCTCGTTTTGGTTTTCTTCCGAAGCCATCGCTTGAAGTGCAGCATCTTGGAAAGCTATCACATCAGCTTTAGTTAAAGTCTTCCCACCAGGTACCTTCGTAAAAATAGCGTCAATTGCTGGTTTAACATGCGAATCGTTCAGCAATGTATTGATTGCTTCGCCAGACTCATCGTAGAATAAATCCAAGCCATTAATAAGCGCAAATATTGCTTTAACATCTACATCTACATCTACATCGCTAAATTTTGACCAGACATTTCCAAGTAAAACTTTCATATCATCCGTTGTTATTTCATTATTAGCAACTGCACCAGCAACAAGAACTCTCGTCGCCTTTACTGCTGTAAGTCCATCATCATCTTTAGCTAGCTCAAGACGCAAACCTTCCAGTTTATCTTGTAAGGAAAGCGTATCAGCAGAAGCAACCCCCGCCGTAATACCCAGTTTATTAGCCAGACCTTGCTCACTTAGTGGAAGTCCAGCAATGGATGCAAACATGATGCTTGCTGCCAAAGTTGTAACCGTTAATTTCTTTTTCATCGTCATGCTAAAATTCACCTCTTTAAATTAGTTGTCTTGCATTTATTTGGATTTCCAAAACTGAAACCATTTCGGCTTCGACCAAACAGGCGATTGTGTCTCAATAGAAAGGTTATGTATGATCCTGTTGGCATTGTTTTGAAAAGAACTCACAATTCCTTGCCCTAGTTCTGAACGCAAAGCTTCATAGCCTTCGGCCAGTGCAAACCCACGATGTGCCGTGTTGTGTGCGTCTGACGAAATAAAATGTGCTAAGTGATTCCTGCATAAATCAAATGACAGTGATTCAATGGACTTACCGAAGTGACCGAGCAGGGAATGAGCCGTTACTTGACTCAAAGCACCTAGCTGCACTAATTCAAGAAGCTTCGTAGGATCCTGGGCAATCTCACGATTACGCTCTGGATGTGCGATAATTGGCACGATATCCAGTAGCGCAAGCTCGTGCATGACTTCATCTATTCCCGCAGGTATTCGATCTGATGGGAATTCCATAAGCAAGTAGCGTGAGCCATCTAACGTAGCAGTTCGCCCAGCTTCAAGATCGTCAATTAATCCCCGATATACGCGAATCTCTTGACCCGTATGGATATGAAGAGGAATATTCCTGTTATTAAGCTCCTCTTGAAACAATTTCACTTGCTCTACAACTAAAGTTGTATCGTTCGTGAATCTACCATTTTCATGATGGGGGGTTGCAATTACTGTATGTATTCCTTGTTCCACGGCTGCCCTTGCCATGTGAACAGCTTGCTCCAGATCAGATGCCCCGTCATCTAAACCTGGTAGTATATGACTATGTATATCAATCATAGGAGACCCCAATCACGTAAACAAACGATATAATTTCGACAAAAAATCAGGATTTAAACCATTTTTCTCCTAAATCTCTTACTGAAAGTGTAACATATATACGATGTGTTGCCTACCTTAAGGACTAGGAAACAAGTAGCAAACTCGTGAATTTTATGGAATATTAATCAAATTTTCACCTTTGTAATAGTTCCGAATTTTATGTGCAATTTATGCGGATTCTCTTACGAACTGCTAGAAAAGACTAAAATATCCTATTTTCCCATTTGATTCGACAAAGTTCTACAAACTACCTTTATTATTCGACATTATTCTTCATAGATTAAAAGGTTGAATTTTCTGTAAACTATAGTTTACATTTTCGCGAGATGATCCTGATAAAAAATAAGCCTCTTCCCATTTTTTTTACAAAAGAGGCGTTTAACATGGATTTCATCCTGATTATTTCTTAAATTTCATCAAATCACACAGCCCTACGAAGAATACAACGATGGTTGTGAATACGATTAGTCTGAAATCCCAAGCATTCGGAAACTCATTCATTTTGGTATCTGTCGCACGGAGAATAAGAACAAAAAACAATAAAAGCAAATCGAAAAACATGCAATAAGCCATCCTTGCTGAGAGTTTATGAAGTGGGAGTTTGTCCATCATTTTGCCGAATCCAAATAAATCGTTCCACTTCCCGGATTCAGACTTCGACTTCTGGGGGGTATTGTCTTTATCCTCTTGTTTATCAGCGATCGGTTTTGGCTCGGTTGACATTCTCCTTGCCAACTCCCTGCAATGACTCGACGGCATCCTGCCACATTAGAATGGCCCCTATGAAGCTTACACCTGCAATGAAAATCCCCCCCAACGGTGACAATAGCGATGGCTCCCAGGTCAAGATGATAGCTAGAAAGCATACTGCGATTAAAATATAAGCGCCTGTTATTTTCATTGAGTTCCCTGCCATAATCTTTTACACCTCCCTTATATGAAGCTAAAGTAGTATATGAGAGATTAATAGATTTCGTGTTAGGCAACAATCGGCATCCTCTGCACAGTGAAAAAGACCTAAGGGGTCGTCACCCGCTCAGGTCTTTCGCTTCAAGCACGTCAGCCTATCTATTCAATAAGCTTCCTACATAGCGCAGCAATTCATTGGCACATACCGGGCAATATCCATGCTCGTCGATGAGCTGCTTCGTCACATCATTAATTTTCTTCAACTGCTTCTCATCCGGCGTTTTCGTTGAGGTCGTAATCTTCACGATGTCCTTCAGATCTGCGAATAGCTTCTTCTCAATCGCCTCACGCAGTCGCTCGTGACTGCTATAGTCGAACCTTCTGCCTTTGCGTGAGTACGAGGAGATGCGGATTAATATTTCTTCGCGGAAGGCTTTTTTCGCATTTTCCGAAATACCAATTTGCTCTTCAATGGAACGCATGAGGCGCTCATCTGGATCCATCTCTTCGCCGGTCAACGGATCCTTAATCTTGCCCCAGTTGCAATAGGCCTCAATATTATCCAAGTAGTTGTCGAAAATAGTTCTAGCCGACTCCTCGAAGGAGTACACGAACGCTTTCTGCACTTCTTTCTTGGCAATATCGTCGTATTCCTTACGAGCTACAGAGATGAAATTCAGGAAGCGCTCCCGCTCATCCTTGGTAATCGATGGATGTTGATCCAGACCGTCTTTCAGAGCTCGCAGCACATCTAAGGCGTTAATACATTGTAGATCCTGGCGGATCAAGGCACTGGAAATTCGGTTAATAACATACCGTGGATCAATTCCGCTCATGCCTTCTTCTTGATATTCATTTTGCATTTCCTTCAGATCAGCCTCTTTGTAACCCTCGACAACTTCACCGTCGTACATACGCATTTTCTTGATCAAATCCATCCCTTGCTTCTTCGTTTCCTTCAAACGCGTAAGAATCGAGAAGATCGCGGCCACACGAAGCGCGTGCGGTGCAATATGGATGTGTGACATATCACTCTGTCCGATGAGCTTGTAGTAGATTTTTTCTTCATCTGATACACGCAAATTATAAGGGATCGGCATAACAATCATACGAGACTGCAAGGCCTCATTTTTCTTATTCGCGATAAAAGACTTATACTCCGTTTCATTCGTGTGCGCAATGATCAACTCATCTGCACTGATCAAGGCAAAGCGACCTGCTTTGAAATTCCCCTCTTGCGTCAGTGAGAGTAGATTCCAGAGGAATTTCTCATCACATTTCAGCATTTCCTGGAACTCCATGATTCCCCTGTTTGCCTTATTCAGCTCGCCATCGAAACGATACGCCCGTGGATCCGACTCAGAACCAAACTCTGTAATCGTTGAAAAGTCAATGCTTCCCGTTAAGTCGGCGATATCCTGCGATTTGGGATCTGAAGGACTGAAAGTACCAATCCCTACCCGGCCTTCTTCGGAGACAAAAACCCGCTCCACATGCACATCTTCAATACAACCGTTGTATTCCGTTTTCAAACGCATTTGGCACGATGGGCATAAGCTGCCTTCGATTTTCACATTCAACTCGCGCTCAATCTCTGGTCGCAGCTCCATCGGAATCAAATGAAGCGGCTCTTCGTGCATCGGACACCCTTTGATCGCATAGACTGCCCCTAAATCCGTTTTGGCGAACTGCTCTAATCCGCGTTTCAGCATGGTCACAATTGTGGATTTCCCACCGCTTACAGGACCCATTAGCAACAAAATACGTTTGCGAACATCTAATCGACGGGCAGCGGAGTGGAAATATTCTTCCACTAGCTTCTCAACGGCACGATCCAGACCGAAAATCTCTTGATTGAAAAATTTGTAGGATTTGTGGCCAACTTGATCGTTGATACCTTGCGAAGCAATCATGTCATAGACCCTAGAATGCGCAGTTCTCGCGAGTCCAGGATTACTGCGAAGCAATTCTATGTACTCCGCGAACGTACCGGTCCAGCTCAATGAATCCTTCTCCGTACGATGCTCTGAAATTCTTTTGAATATGTCCATGGGTACCTCCTTTCACTGCTGCCTTTAATGGCAATAGGTCAGCTCGTGATGGTGAATTGTGTACTACAATCCTATGCACCCAAGAAGGATAACTTGCCCGAAATTTTAAAATGTAACGGATTTCTCTCTTCCCGATTTATGAAAATGGAAATGACTAGGAATCCAAGACCATCTTCCCTATTTTCTGAAAATCTCATACTTACAACCCGCGTCAACTCGAAATTCGATAACCATATGATCCCTGTCGACTTGCATGTCTTCTCCTCCACAACGCACCAGAACAGCTTCACTTGTGCGCACTCTGCATAGACCAGAGACCGTTGCATGGATAACCGCTTCTGATAATTTGCCATCGGACCATGTAAGATCAATCACATATCCATTGCGCCCTCGCAAGCCGCTCACAGCCCCCTGAGGCCACGCAGAAGGCAGAGCCGGCAGCAAGGATAACTCATCCGCATGTGACTGCAGGAGCATCTCAACGATACCAGCAGTAGCCCCAAAATTGCCGTCAATCTGGAAAGGAGGATGCGCATCAAACAGGTTGGGATACGTTGATTTCCGCAACATGTGGCTCAAATGCGCATGCGACTGTTCGCCATCCTCGAGTCTCGCAAACATATTAACGATCCACGCGCTGCTCCAGCCCGTATGCCCGCCTCCGTTTGCTAATCTGCGCTGAAGGGTTGCTGCTGCAGCCTCAGCTAATTCTGGCGTTCGGTGCGGGCTTATTTGCGTTCCAGGATGCAAGGCAAACAATTGTGAAATATGACGATGACCAGGATCCTCCTCCGCGTAGTCCTCCAACCATTCCATGATTTGACCGTGTCTGCCAATCTGTGGCTTAGGCAGCCGCGCTAGCAGCTCCGTGAGCTGTTCCCGCAGTTCCCCATCCACTTGCAGCTGATCACTGCTCTGAATACATGCCGTGAACAACGCATGAATGATCTGCGAATCCATAGCGGGTCCCATGGTCAATGCCCCTCTGGTTCCATCTTCCAATACGTACACGTTTTCGGGTGAGACAGATGGACCCGTCACAAGCTGCCCATTCGGTGCTTCCACCAAATAATCTACGAAGAAAGCCGCGGCTTCCTTCAAGATCGGATAGGCTCTCCCCCGTAAAAAATCCTTATCTGCCGTAAATAGAAATTGCTCCCACAGATGCAAGCTCAACCATGCCGCTCCCATTGGCCAAATCACACAAGTTGGAAACAAGCCTTCTGGCCTTGTTTCTCCCCAAAGGTTCGTGTTGTGGTGAGCGACAAAGCCTGAGCATCCATACAGCTCCCTAGCGGTTTGCCGACCGCTTACTTGCATGCGTTCAATATGATCAAACAAAGGCTCATGACATTCGGATAGTCCGCATACCTCAGCTGGCCAATAGTTCATTTGCGTATTGATATTAATCGTGTATTTGGACTCCCAAGGCGGTGTGAAGCTGTCATTCCATATGCCCTGAAGATTGGCAGGTAAGCATCCCGGCCGGGAGCTGGCGATCAGCAAATACCGTCCATAGTGAAAGTAAAGCTCCATCAATCCAACGTCCGTATGCGAATGTGACTCTTGCAGCAGCTTCAATCGCTCATCCGTTGCCAAGTCATCTAACGGATCATGCTCCGTCAGTCGCAGATTCACCCGATTGAACAACGTCTGATAATCCTGAATATGCCGGCGCTCTAGTTCTTCCGTATTAAACAGCTCTGCAGCCGCGATATGCAGCTGACAGGCAGCTAATGGATCCGACTCTCGAAAGGTACTCGCTGCAGCAAGCAGCAACGTCACGGAACTAGCCCCTTCCACAGACAAGAAATCACCAATGACAGAGACAGAGCCTCCCTCAGCTTTTGCCTTCAGTACACAGGCATACTCGACACCGTGCTTCCCACATTCGCCGCTCATCCAGATGCTGTCAGCTGATATCCTGCCTGATTCTCCCTCGTAGGGTCTGCGATTCAGATTCGCCGAGAAGTTCAGCTGCCCAGGTTGATCACATGCCAGTTGGATGACAATCACTTGATCGGGATAACTGGCATACATCGTTCGATGGTAGGTAACTCCGCCCACCTTATAGCTCGTACGAGCAACGGCATTTTTGATATCCAATTCTCTGCGATACCCTTCAACTTCACCCTTTTGACCATGAAAATAAAGCCTCAGGTCACCCAAAGGTTGATACGGATTATAATATTTTGGCGTGGAGAAAAGAGCCATTCGCGTTAATCGCGTGGCCTCCTCCACCTTCCCTTCAAAAAGCATCTCCCGAATTCCCTCCAAGTGACGGGAACCATCGGGGTTAATCCCATCCTTAGGACCTCCGTACCAGATGGAATCTTCATTTAACTGAATGCGTTCCTCCTGTACGTGACCGAAGATCATCCCGCCTAACCGACCGTTTCCGATCGGAAGCGCCTCCACCCACAACTTAGCAGGCTGCAAATACCACAGTTTCTCACGATTGTTCAAGAATACGCCCCCTATCCAACATTTGGCTTATCACTCTGTTTAGGCGATGCAGGCATCACCATGATCATTTTGGTCCCCTGCTCTGCCACGCTTTCAATCCTGAGTCCATAGCTCTCCCCATAGACCATTTGAATACGGCGATGGACGTTCAGCACACCTATGCCACCCTTTTTGCCTGCTTCATCTGTTTCCGTATCCGCCAACCGATTTGCATTCAATTTCGCTTGGAGCTGCGTTAATTTGGCCTCCGTCATCCCTGAACCATTATCCTCAACACTGATCCAGAAAATCCCGTCAACAACGCCTCCGTCAATGCGAACGAAGTGGTAATCTTCCAACCCGTCAGGAAAGGCATGCTGGAACACATTTTCGACTAAAGGCTGGAGGGTCAAACGAACCATGACATGAAGCAGATACTCCGGTTTTATGGCAACATCAATCTCGAAATCGCGGCCGATTCTGTGCTTCAGAACGACAATATAATACAAGACATGCTTCAATTCGTTAGCAACGGTAATCTCCTCGAGATTAGTTTGAACCGAGTAACGCAGCATGTACGCCAATGCCTTCACGATTTCAGATATTTCTTCTGATTCTTGAATCGTGGCATAGCAAACAATGGTCTCAAGTGTGTTGTACATAAAATGAGGATTGATCTGCAGCTGCAGAGATTGATACTCCGCTTTCTGGCGTTCCATCCGAATCTCAGAGTTGCTGATTTCAACCTGAACCACGCGGTCAACGGCTTCGGATAGCCGCTTAACCATCAAATTGTAGCGCACCATCAACTCAACAATCTCATCCTTGTGAGGGGGGAGTGGAATCGTAGCCCAGTTTCCTTTCTCCGTCTCTCTCATCCCGCTTTTCAGTACTTGAATCGGCTTCGTAATTGATTTACCGAATCTGTACGCAAGTAAAATCGCCAACACCAATGTAAATAATCCGACAATCAAAGTTGTTGAACGAATGTTCGTTAATGGCTTACGCAGTTCACGCAGCGGCATGGAGACGACAAGCTGCCAATCCGAATAATCGGACTTCCGGCTCACATACATGCGTTCATCCCCCTCACTGCTGTCAATGAAGGAAGACGTGCCTGCCTTTTCCATCTTTTCTACAAACGCTTTTGGGACATCGGACCCGACTTTTTCCCCATCTGGATGATAGATATATCGGCCTTTATTATCAATGATAAATAAGTACCCATATTTACCTAAATCAATCCCTTTCCAT
Source organism: Paenibacillus sp. LjRoot56 (assembly GCF_964253335.1). Classification (NCBI taxonomy): domain Bacteria; kingdom Bacillati; phylum Bacillota; class Bacilli; order Caryophanales; family Paenibacillaceae; genus Paenibacillus; species Paenibacillus sp. LjRoot56. The sequence goes on along the minus strand of NZ_CAXURV020000001.1, from coordinate 2,135,068 downwards.
AGAGCTGACAGATCAGCCGATCGCATCTCAATAGCGAGTATGCCACTCAGTTCAGGCGAGGTAAATCCTCGAAAACGACGAACTAACGTAAGCATTTGATTCTCTTGACCTTCAATGATGGTATGGTTCAAAATACTTAACTTACCGTCAGCCGTTGTATTGGCGAGAAAATATTCGCGCTGTTTCCGCTTATCCTCGGCATTAAAAGATTGCTCACCTACACCGTTATAGTAATAGATGGCATTCAGTTTATCGCTAAGCACATATACGGATGACAACTTCGGATTACGGATGAATAACGGATCAACACTCAGTTCACGTATCGTTTTCCGAGCAATATAATAGTCATATTCCTCCCGATCTGCCTTCAAATCTACAAACTCCATAACCTGTCTGTTTGTCAAAAGGGAGACAATCGACCGCTCATAATCCTTCAAATACAAATCCGTGTGATGAACCGCATTTCCGACGATTTGGTTCATTTGGTTCTCCACCATCTCCGCTAATTCGCCGGAAGAAGTCATGTAGGAGAAGAAGCCGACACTGCTAAGCGAAAGAATGATAACAATCAAGAAATAAACGAATATTTTCTTCGTTAACCCTCTAATTTTCATTTGATACCCAATCCTGCACGATATTCAGAAGGCGATACACCGACAATTTTCTTGAAGGTTTTTGTAAAATGCGGGTAATCGTCGTACCCAACATCTGTGGCTACATCCACGATTCGGACATAGGGAATGGCCAACATTTCCTTCGCTTTCATCATTCTTTTATTAATCCGGTACTGAACAAAGGTCTCATGTGTGACTTTTTTAAAAAGCGAGCTGAAATACGTCGGTGTCAATCCGACCATGGCCGCAACTTGATCCAACGTGATGTCCTCCGATAGCCTGCTGTCAATATAGCTTTTGGCCTCTTCCATCGGATCTTTAAAGCTTCCACTTCGAACGGCTTGCAAGCCCTTGGCCATTTGAATTAAACCTTTATTAAATGTGTCTACAGCTTCCTTCACACTATCTGCCTGCAAATAGGCTTGCGCGATGGAAGGTGAGTAGTTACGGGCTTGGAAGCGCTTGACTAACAAGGTATGACAATCATCCAATAGTTCTTTAAGTCCAGCCAATGATAGTTGCACAGAGAGACAATAGTCACGCCAACGGTCGATTAGGCTGCCAAGCTCCTCCATTTGCAAAGCCCATATTTGCTGCTCCATCTGATCAATCCACTCAATATAACGGGAAGGCGGCATGTAGCCGCGTGAAGGCTCTTTAATTAACTGATTCAACATGTCATGGACATCCGCTGTCGTAACTGGTTTCAACATATAATGACGTACACCATAATTCATACTTTTTTGCGCATATTCAAAATCACTATACCCGGATATCACAACTGTTTTGATTTGCGGGAAATCTTCATGAATGATTCTGCAGAGCTCTAATCCGTCCATTTTCGGCATACGAACGTCTACTAGCACAAGATCAGGCTCGCAGGCTCGAATTCGCTCCAACGCTTCCACGCCATTCTCAGCTGTCTGAATTCGCGAGAAAGCAGGTTGGTACATTTCCGCCATCTTCACGATTCCTCTGCGTATGACAGGTTCATCATCTACGATCAATACATGCATGTCCAGACCTCCCTAGCATCGCTCAGAATCAATACCCAATTATGATAACTCACCGTGATCGCTTCTTCAACGGAAGGTGCTACAAACGAATTTGTGCGAAGCGCCACGTGACAGTGCTGTATGCTTGCGGTATTTCCGTCGGTCCAGTAAGTCGCCCTTCATAGGAACCATCTGCCTCTTGGGTGACTGTTGCTTTCCACAAGCCACATACACCTGTCTCATAGTCAAACGATTCCCCGTCATCGTCATATAAATTCCCTTCACCGACAGCATCACCGAAATGAATCAGCTCAAGTGGAACTTGCGTTCCTAGCGGTGGGACATGCGACAGCGCAGGCATCATCGGAATGACAGATCCATTTCTAACAAATACTGGAATTCGTTCTAGACCGCATTGAATCCGAATGATACAACCACCTTCGTATCGTTCCCCAGTCTCTAATCCATACCAGATTCCCGAGGGGAGCAGAACTTCTCGCTCAGTCTCTCCTTCGACAAGTGGAGCAACTAATAGGGCATCTCCAACCATGTATTGGTCGTCCCATTCTCTCACTTTCTTCTTGCCATAAGCGCCATCTGTCGTGTTCAAGGTTTGCTCAGCTGCTTTAGCTTCGATCGCCTCAGCTTCTGCGATTTCTGCTGGTGACATCACAAACGGCATAGCACGGAAAGGTGGAATCCCCTTCTCTCGATATGCTGCGAAAGCCGTATACAAATAAGGCAGCAGTCTCATCCGCAGCTTGATATAGTGGCGAACCGTGTCCTCAACCTCTGGGAAAGACCACGGTTTCGTGCCATCCCCCCAAGCGTTGAGCATCGCAAGTGGCGAGAAGATGACCGTTTGCATCCGTCTGACCCAGTCTTCGGCATTCCTAGCTCTTCGCACTTCCGGCGTCCACAGCAACCCGCTGAAAGAGGCGTTACATACACCACGAATGAATTGCTTGTGATCGTAAAGATCAGAATACAAGACATAAGGCATGGAGGAAGCCGCGGTATTCGAGGCCCTTACTAGCCCGTAGGTTCGCCGGTTTTTACTGCGGAATAGCTCTGTCGTCATCTTTTGGAACATTAACCCGTACATTTGTCTCATCTGCTCGCCATCAAGACCCGATGGAAACTGAGCGTGTCCTGGAAACATCCAGGAGTTATTGGTCAAATCACTGCCGTCACATTCATCCAGCTTGTAACCAGCTACCCCGATATTGACATGTTGTTCTTCATGCTGCTTCTTATAAAGCGACACAGCTTCAGGCAGCGAATAATCCGGCGCAAGCCCTCCCCATACCGAGTGACTTCCCGACAGCGGCTTCAATTCTTCATACAACTCACTCTTCGGTGATACAAAGGGATGCTCCCATAAGTTCACACGGAAGCCTTTACGATCCAGTTCCTTTACGAATTGTTCAGGTTCAGGGAATCGGCTTTTCTCCCATTCATAGCTGACTGGGTAGCTTAGGCTGTGCCAACCAGGTTCGAGTCCAATGACATCACAGGGCATATCATGCTGACGGAACTGCTCTGCTTCTTCGAGCACTTGTCCGTCCGTATACAGCGTCGGAACCCGATGCCAGAAGCCAAGTCCCCACTTCGGAGGCAGCGTGCCTCCACCGCAAAACAAATTATATCTTGCTACGACATCAGAAAGGGTTGGTCCGCCAAACAAATAAACGTTTGCACCTTCCCTAGGTAGTTTGATCTCCACTCGCGATGCCACTAGTGTCGCTTTCCATCCCTTATCGGTATTGCGATCACGTATATCCTCGCTTAGCGTTTCCTCTTGTCTCATCGTTGAACCGCAATACATCGTAACGATTCGCGAAGTATCCACCAACACGCCATACCCGAGATCACTTATGTAGAAGGGTACTGGCGCATGCGTCTCCCCTGTATCTTGTTTAGGATCACTGTTTACCCGCAAATAACGGTTTCTTCCGCGTTGATTCATTCGTAATAATTGAAGGCCTGTCCCATACAGCTTCTCCGTACGATTAAGCGGTATAGATAACATAAGATAATCACCAAGATCCTCGATTTCAATGTCTTCTCTTGTAAAAGGAGGATTCACTTGCGGAAGCTGCTGCAGCGCCTCTGTTTTCGGTAACACCTCCATCAAAGAGAGCGGTGTTATGCCCTGCGGATTTCCAATCATAAGGCGCCATACCCCTGGTGCTGATTGTTGCCAATTTGATGCTAGCATACTCATTTCCCCAATCCTTTATATTGTTGGAACTTCAATGGACATCGTTCTGCCGGACGCATTAGCCAACTTCGTGTAATGAACGAGTGCTTGGGTTTTCAAATAATCCCTGCCGCTCGTTTCCGCTTCGCGTCCTTCACGGAGTGATGTCAGAAATTCAGCCAGTGTATCTGTTTCATCGACACCACTCATGTCATCAATCACTTCAACTTTGCCATCCCGAATGAGACGAATTTCTTTATCGACGACTTCCATAGCGCCCTCCGTTCCTTCGATTCGCCAATTGCCGCTCCATGGCGTCTCCGTTCCTCTGGCCGAGATGGATGCGTTGTAGGTCGCTGTAATGCCATCCTCTAATTCAAATAAAGCATACGCATTAATAAGCGCTCCTTCTTCTTTCCAAGCACCAATTGGATTGTACAGCTTCGATTGCACTGACTTTCCTTCTCTACCCGTGAAATAGCGGATCATATCTAAGTGATGCACCCCGATGTCATCCAGAATACTAACGGTATATCTCCGCTGAACATGGTGGTATCTGTAGAACTGTATATCCATAGACGAAATACGGCCGATGACCCCTTCGTTCAAGAGCTGTTTCATTTTACGAATATAAGGCATCCTGCGGTAATTCTCTGCAATCATAAATGGGATCTTCTCCTTGGCAGCTCGAGCTACGATCTCGATGGATTCCTCATAATCAAAGGAAATCGGTTTCTCGCACAATACAGCCAACTTATGGTCAAATGCCGCATGGTTCACTGCTGTGTGCCGCATAGGTGAAGTTACATTGACTAGAAAATCAGCCTGTTCGTTCTGCAAAGCCTCTTCTAATGAGGTGTAAAAAGGGAACGGATCATCCAGCATCTTCTCTTTCATTGCTAGATCAACCTCAACAACAGCTGCTAATAATCCTTGATCTCTTAGACGTTTATACCAACTGAACCCGGCTGAACCTAAACCAACCAATATCGCTTTCATGTATGAATTACCCCCTAAGTTCCATAGATTTTAGTTGCCTTCATTATAGGAGATTGACCGTCCAAGAAAAACGTATAAACTTACGGCAGTATGTGTTTTTTTACGATTTCCGCATAAATAAAGACATCCCTCCGCGAATTATACTGCGAAAGGGATGCCTCTATTCATAGCTCGTTATTTCGTGTCAATCATAATCGCGCCTTGCTTCTTGTTCCAACGATCTGTCGCTTCTTTAATAATTTCGGTACCGCCTTTGGCTTTATACTCTTCGATCACTTTCGGCCAATCGGAAATCGGCTCTTTGCCATAAATCATTTTGATCATGTGATCGACGATAATTTTCGGACCTACGTCTGGCTGAGGCGCTGCAAGATCTGGGAATTTAGCGAAGCTGCTCAAATCAGGATAGAATCCAATGCCAGGTAAACCTTCCTTCGAAAGAATATCGTCAAATGCTTTCAAGGTCGTTTTTCCATCATCATTTAGCTGCATTCTTGGTTTATTGTAGGTAGAGTCATGTACCGCCCAAAGTGTTCCACTGCGGAACCCTTCTTCATCAATATCTTCCTTCGTTACTGGGAATTTATAGTTAATCGCACCACTGCTGTCCTTCGTATAGGTATCGCCTTCAATCCCAAAGGTAAAGAATGTTTCTGCATCCTTGGAAGTCATCATCCACTCGAACATTTTGATAATTCCGGCAGCTGTGTCTTGCTTCACATTTTTATTAATATAGAACGTTCGAACGACAGGCGAATAGAGGAAGTAACCACCTTTACCTTCTGGTCCCTTAGGAGAATCAATGATATCCGCTTTAAAGTCCGGGTTGAGCGCTCTTAGCTTGGTTTTGGACCCCGGTAAGCCGGAAGCATTCTGCGACCAAATTCCAGCTTTCCCTGCATCTAGGCTTTTGTTGTAATCCGTAGCGGAAATGGTAGCGAATTCCTTCGGAATCAAGCCTTCATCGTACATTGTTTTATAGGCGGTTAGTGCTTTCTGTACATTTTCCGAATCGAAAAATTTAGGAACCACTTGACCATCCACGAGTTCAAATTGATCTTTATACGGCAGTACGTCGTAAGCTCCTAGAAGAACGTCCGCATACTTGAAGTTTTCTCTCATTTGATACGGACTCTCGACGCCAAGCTTCTTGAAAGCCCTTAGGACATTCAGAAACTCATCTACCGTTTTGGGAGCTTGAAGTCCCGTTTTAGCTAGCAAATCGGTACGAATGTAAGTGGCACGACGGGAAGGATTGCTCAAATATTCGGGAATGCCATAAATCTTTCCGTTATACGAAACACTCTCCCACGCTGCTTTGGGTACCATTTTCAACAAATTCGGTCCATACTGCTTCAACAGATCGTCCAGCGGCATGAACACACCATTCTCAACCGAACCTGACATCGACTTACTGCCAGGACCACCGATACTGCCAACAACATCAGGAATATCATTACTTGCGAACATCACCCCGAACTTGGCATCTTCGACAACCCTAACATCCAAATCCGTATTCGTTAATTCTTCCAGCTTCAAGACCCACTTGTCCTTGTTTAAATCGGGAATTCGAGTGTGATAGCCTGTGCTGACTGTCGTTGGAAAAAGTAATGAGAATTTGACCGGTGCTGCTTTTACGTTGCCTGATGGCTGTGGTGAAGCCGTGCCTGCCACTTTCCCGTCTGAGGAACACGCGGTTAGTGCGGTAGCTGCCATCATGACGGCTAGACTTAGACTGATTGTTTTTTTCATTGAAAGCCCCTTCTTTCTTCATTTACTGTAAGCGATTCCATCGATCTGTGATTATCATAACGATTACGATCCGATTTCTGAATGTATAAATTTAAGACGCTATGTGATTTTATACGATTGAAGAAAGACCTGAATTTCGATTCCAAAGTGCCATCACGATCACGTTTGTCTCCAACGTAATAAGCTCTCCGTATTTAGATGGAGAAACTACAGCTAACATTCACTAGTTTCCTGTGTTTTCGCGAATAGCTGGAAAAACTACAGGTAATATATCTGTATTTTGAACTATCGAGCTCCTACTTGAAAATTAACTGTAGAAAATACAGCTAATACCTCATATTCGGGGAATTTGGCACAAATAGATGGAGTAAATCCATTTAGATGACTGGGTGACAGCTAGAATTAGCTCGGGAAGTCACCGCATGTTGAAGGTTACCATATGGCGCAAACCCAAGGTGAAACCCAGACCGCCAAACAACTTTGGCGGTCTGGGTGTGAATCAGTTAATAAATTGTAGAGATTGCAGCATGCGCTTCAGAATCGTGGCTGCTTGTGCGCGTGTTGCAAGCTCTGTCGGTGCGAAGATATTGTCCGACAAGCCTTGAACAAGACCTGCGGTCAGTGCCTGTGCGACGGCTGCCTTCGACCATTCGCCGATCGTCGAACGGTCGGAGAAGCGATCAATCGCCGTGGTACTGGCTTGGATTTCCTTCCCTCCAACTTTCATCGCACGCATCAACATCGCCACCATCTGTTCGCGAGTGATGTTGGCATTTGGCTTGAAGGTACCATCCTCATAACCGTTAATCAACCCGGCTAGATGCGCCGTGCTAACGGCTCCAGCGAACCAGTCGCTCGACTTTACATCGCCGAATACATCCGCTTTCTTCTCTACGAGTCCAAGCGATCGAACTAACATCGCCGCAAACTCAGCGCGCGTAACTTGCGCCTCTGGTGCAAACTGCTTATCCGTGATTCCGTTAACAATCCATTTATTGGCTAGCAGCTCAACATCCGACTTGGCCCAATGCCCAGCTAAATCTGCAAATGATTGATTGGATTGGATGACCGTGTACGTACTGTTGTGCGGCGAGCGAATCGTAACTTCAGATGATCCATTCTTCGTCGAAATAAGGGCTGGTACGAAATGGACCCCATTGTTTGCATCGATCCAGACCGCAGTTACCTTACCAGGGTCACCTGTCCATGTCCCCAAGCTTAGTGTGCGGTTCACATACTCGCCGCCAAAATCATTCATTTCTTTCCCATTGACTGTGATTGTAAAATCAATCGGGTTCGCAACGATTTGCTTCGCGTTCAACTTGTTCACCGCTGCATAGACATCGTCTCCGACTTTGCCGGATACTTTAGAAATCACAATGCTTACGGTGGAATCCTTAGCTATATTTTTAAACAATTGGACTGGCAGGTCATACGTGGCACCATTCGCTTTAATCTGAATCACCGAGTTGCTTTGCTTACTGATTGCGTTCAGGAACGCATTGCCTGGCAGTTCCACATTTACGGTGGATGCACTGTCCTTCACTTCAATCACGACAACTGGAATCGCTGATGCTTTCTCCAGTTTATCCTTATCTACGGTAACTTTCGTAACCGTCTTTCCATCCGCCGTTGTTTCTTTCGTCACTTTGGCATCTTTATCCAGATCGATGATCCCTGTAGTTCCTGAATTAGAACTTGAACTTGAACTAGTGCCAGTTCCACTACCTGTCCCTGTACTTGGTCCCGGATCCGTCGAACGCTGTGTGACTGTGATCGTTGCTTCTGCCTTCAAGGAGGTTCCTCCAACAGTTCCCAGTACTTTAAAGGTACCTGCCGAGGCGTATTGCGAAGCCTCAATATTGTTCCAGACGACGCTTAGCTGCTTAGTCGTGTTGTCGTTGTAAACCGCTGTGACAACCGTTGGCAATACGGGTGCTGTACCCGCAGTTGTCGTAATGTTGATTGGCGAATAACTAACAATAACAGGTAGTGGAATATCCACAGCTGTAACTGTAATATTGGCCAAAGCTTTATACGTCACGCCTGTGACGGTTCCTTGCACGCTAAAGCTACCTGCTACAGCATATTGGGATGCGTCAATAGCGTCCCAGATTACGGCTCGCTGTCCCGTTGTGTTGTCACTGTAAACCGCTGTGACCACCGTCGGTAACAAAGGGGCCACGCCCACGTTCGTTGTGATGCTTATTGGTGCAATCCCTACGATGTCCGTTGACATGTTCAGTAAGGTCGGTGCCGAAATCATAAACTTGCGTGAATACGGATCTGTTCCTTTGGACCTTACGGTCACTTTGGAGAAATCCGTCAGGTTACTCGGTAACAGATAAGTAGTTACACCTGCTGGTAAATCAGCCAGTACTGTTGTCTCATTGTACACCGTATAACCTTCGCTTAAAACATTCGCATCCCACTTCAGCATGTTACCTGAACCGCTAGCTTCAATCGTCAAATGCTGCGGAGGAAGTGGCGCATTGAACACTTGTACTTGCGTCAAGCGTGGAGGTCCCGTCAGATCTGCGCCTGCATTCCCACCAGAAGCGTTCTCCACCGTTACTTTAAGATATCTGGCGTGGTAAGTCTTGCCCAGGTTAATGGGGTGCGAACTATCTGCTGAATCGCTACCACCATTACTAGTGCCTGTCTCATACGTATAACCTAAGGCTGTTTGCTTTTCCACTTGTTGAAAGGTCATATTGTTAAACTCAGCAGCCGATGAATGATCTCCGATCTCATTGGATACAAACACGGTTGCGCCCTTTAACCTCGTGGATTTGGCAAACAGTCTAATCTGGCTAAAATCCATCGCCTGGCCAAGGTCGATGACAAAGCTGCCTTTGCGCTCTCCGTCTGTACCCAGCCATGAATAATTGCCGATTTGGTCCAAATTGGTAACGTTCGTTACCGTCCATTTGGTTGGGTCCTGCAATACACCGTTGGTCAATTTGTTAGCATTTCCGTATACATTCGCCGTAGCAGATTGCATTTGAATCGGATTAGCACCACTTGTCGGCCCAACATTGTACGCCTTCTTATTAAGCGCCAGGTTGACAGAGGACAACCCTGATGCAACCTTGCTTATCGTAATGTCAGATAGTCCGAGCTCAGCGTCATACGCAGAGTTGGTGCCGTTAGCAGAGCTGCGGTAAATTCCCCACTTTGGACGCAAATATTGATCAAACGCAGCTGGATACTCGGTCTCAAAGCCGCCTGCTCTCTCGGGTCTTCGCCATAGGTCCTTGACCCCGTCGCCTGTCCCTTGATTACCGAATACTTGATAGACATCGGGACTGTCAAAGGTATAGACCTTACCCGTCACCTGATCCGTAATCTTAATAGTAAGCCAGCCGCTGTCCGAAATGTGAGCTTTGAGCTCAACTTTAATCCAGTGTCCATCAATTTCTTTTAATGGAATTCGCATCAGTGTCTTATCACCGTCATAACGGTTATGATTGACAACTAAATCTCGGTTCGTTGTTCCAGAAATGGACATTGCAAGAATATAGGCGCCGTTCTCACCGCCATTGTTGCCGCCTGGTAAAGTATCAGGGGCTTGGCGATTCGTAGCCTTCAACTGGAAGATATGCCTGAAGTTTGATTGGTTCCACTGGATGCCGTCTGGAATATTCCACATCCACTCATAGGAAACCAAATCGCCTTCGTACGCGACAAAATCGTTATTCGAATCTTCGCTTGGGCGAATCTCAACTCTTTGCCGATCCGTTGTAGCTGCGCCGCCAACGATATAGCCTACACTCGGGTCAAATACACCTTTGTGACCGTACTCGCCATCACGAGTTTTATCCAAGAACTCATTATTCAAGCCTCTGCCGTATTCAAAGATCTTGAATACATTTTTTTGCAATGTGCTATCCCAAACACTCGTGATATGATCATCCGCGGCTGTCGCCCGAGGCTGATTACCGTAGAATGCGTGATAAGCGTCTCTTATTCTTTTCGTGACACCTTCTACAGGTTCGTCGGTGCCCATAGCCCCGCCTAACACATTGTAAGGAGATACGCCTTCGATTGCGTTCATTTTGATCGTCTTGTCATTTGCGCCATAACCACGGGCTATGACATCCAATGCAAATAGCGAAGGTGCACCGCTGTTGAAGTGAAACGTAAATTCATTCGTGCCTAGTGGCAACTTGGCAAGGTATGGAGGTGTGAATGTAACCTTATTGCCAGCGAATGTGTAATCCGTATTTAATAGAAGCGTACTGTCACCCTTCTTAATGCTTGTAAGCACTTTCCCACCCAGGTTAATCGTTGTCGATACAGGTGCAACCTGATCCCATGTACTGTAGGTGTCCTTAGCTGGCACTAATGCTGTTGTATTCGCATATGGATTTTTGCCATAGATCGCTAAGGCGGATAGACCCATCATGGAATTGGTATCATTCGCACGCTTATCGCTAGGACCAACCAACACGGTGTTTATCATGACATAACGCGCTGTAAACGGATACAGAAACGTCTTCGTATCATAGCCCCATTGTTGACCGTTATACGTCACATAGGACCACAAACCTTCGGTCTCCGTACCACCAGCTAGCGTCCAGCCGTTAGCTTTCCAGTCATACTGCTGTGCCCCATTTGAAGTCGTAGGTGCACTTGACCATGATGCAGGATCATTGGTGTAATAGACCTCAAATCTTGTAGCATTACTTTGAATATTGGCGATGGTGTTAGGGATTTCAAGATAAAGTTTATCAATCGTTTTAGGCGCGCCTAAGTCAAGACTTAATGCGAGTGAGGATGGCGAATAATCCCCTTTATAGATATCAGGGCTTGCATTCCGCCAATACCCGCTGCCGCCTGACCGCAAAGCATCTACGCCCGGATGATCATTGGCTTCCGAGCTTACCTTAAGATTGACGCCAGCCTGCGGTGTAAAACGAGATGGATCTAGCAGGTTAACTGAACCTGTCGGTATAACCGGAATATCTATTGCTGAAGGTTCACCGAAAACATTGAATACATTCGCTTTGATTCCGCCAGCACTATTATCGAGTGTAACATCGGATACAAGCAATATATATTGCGCTGCAATCGGTACAGCTAACGTATGATTAGCTTTTTCGTTATTTTCTAGTTGTGTCGTTTTTCCCACGCCTACTATTGGCTGCCATAGGGCACCATTGGCCGTCTCAAGCGGTTTACGCGTTGCATCTGAAGTCGCTGATAGGGCATTTCCCTCTTTGAGTTCATTAAAAGCTGCTGCGTCATTCGCGTAGTAAACCTGATAATTTTTCAAAAACTTGCTATTACTCGTCCACTCAATTTGAATGTTACTGACATCTATTTTCTTTTCCAGTTGTACGGCCGCCCAGTATTGGTAGCCATCTGTTTTGGTAAGTGAGCTATTGGCCTGCCAAGCCGTCGTAGCATTATCATCAATAAAGTTGTTTTTACTGTTGCTGCTGCTAGACACAACCTTAAGTGTAGCTCCGGGAGTAACCGCCCAGTTTTTATAACTAGAAAGATTAACTTCAATAAATGGTTTAATATCGGTTGAGTTCGTAATACCTGAGCCATTAAACTCACCATAGATCGTATTAATCCCCGTATGATCAGGGTTATAGCCAGACGAGCTCCATGTTACATTCACCTGCTCAGTTTTCCCCGTACTCAGAGTGACATCAAGCTTCGAGGGTAAAGTTAAACTGCCAAATGCCGTACCTTGGGAAGCTGAAATCGCTGCTGGCCTTGCCCATGCAACAACATCTTTCGCTTGTACACTGGGGTTCCAGCCGTCAGGAAAAATGTAACTGTCTTTATCCCTTTTGATTAAGTGAACATCTGACAGATACATGGTTGCTGCTTGCCATTCATCGGCATAGGCTGCATCAGCCGGACTGTTATACAACCCCCGGTAAAGCCCCCATTTGGAACGGTTTTGTTGACCCGCTTCAACGGGTAAATCCGTTCTTTCAAGTCTGCCTGTCGTCGGATTGCTCACTTCAGGTCGTCTTGAGGTTTCGGCTGTCATCCCACCTTCGAACAGCACATCACCCGACTCCAGATCGACAAGCTTACCGTATACATAACCTTTATCTGCTGTTAAGATCGTTACTTCAAAATCCAGCCAGCGATCTGCAACCTTTTCAAAAGGAATCGTGAACAATGGCTTAATGCGATCCGCATAGCTGCCATCTGGATTGTTTCTGAATTCAAGCTGCCCTTTGCCTTCGCTGGAAACTAAAGTCAGCGTAGTCACCGGTTGGCCGGCAGCGTTGCCCGCTACTTCTTTCAGTTGGAAGATGTGCCAAAACCGGTGTGGATCAATAAAGTCACCAGCTTTTTTATCACCAACATCTTGTTGAAACCTTAACGTTTCCGACGGGAGCATGAGCCTCCAGTGATGGGTCATAATATCGCCGCCTACGCTATTCGCATCGATGTTGGCTGCGCTGGTATTGCTCTTAATCTCCAATCTCTGCCGATCACTGCCTACAGCTCCACGATCACCATCGTCCCGACTTACACCTTCAGGCGTCACAAAAGGTTTAAATTCGTGAAACCGCAAAATGTCCGAGTTGAGCTTAGACGTACCTGGTATGCCTGCAATGCCATATTTCGTAAGCGCATTCAAATCGTTTCGTCCGATCGTTTGCAAATACATATTGTCTCCCAACCATGACTCATTCACAGTTGAAGCCACAGGGTAGTCCCCTGAACGGTCATATACCGACTCCGTCCATGGTTTCCCGCTGTAGGAGGAGGGACTGGTTGGTCCTTCGATGGAACCCGTACCGCTGCCATTGCCAATTTTGGAGGCACCCATCACATCCCAAGCGGACTCGCCTGCCTGAATATTCAGCGGCAAATATTTATCATTTGGCCCCATTGGGCCACTTAAAGAGGGCACTGCCGTATCTACCGAAACCGTTATGGTATATTTTTTGCTATTACTGCTGTTATTGATATCGGTTACTACCAGATAGTACGTCGTGGTTCCACTAGTTGAAAATTGGTCCATTTTCGCATCGCCTTTGTTAATACCGCTGGTAGCAAAAGGGATCACCGTTGTTTCGTCACTTCTGTACAGAACTGCGTTTGCACCATTTGTGGTTACATTTAACATTTGATAAATAGTGCCATAGGGCAAGGATATATCAATTGTTGCATTATTAAGATTAACTTCTGCGCTGACTGGCTTATTCACGTGTATGTCCAAAATGCCCAAGTTGTCTTCCGGAGCTGCATAAACCGTTTCTATTGGATTCATGTTAATCAACGTAAGAACAAGTGCCAATGAAAGCACTATGCTTACTGCCCTTTTAAGTACTTGTTGCTTTAATCTCTTACTGAACATTCTAAAGCCTCCTTAGAGTCAGTTACACCTACTTGAAACAAGGGGTTCTCATTCATATTGCAATCGCTTCCATTATAAATGGTAAGATCATCTCCTCCCTCCTCTGCTTGCATAAGTGTAAATCACATTCTTATTTCCATAGATGGAAAAATTTACGATTGGGGTTGTTTTATTTACGATATGAGCTGCAATCCGTTAGGTCAAAAAAAACCACCCCATTTACACTTACGGGGCGGCCAATTTCACACTAGTTTTATTAAGATTTCACCGAACCCACCATCATACCTTGGATAAAATGCTTTTGTAGGAACGGGTATACACACAGGATTGGAATCGTTGCGACGACAATGACTGCCATCTTAATTCCTTCTGGAGATAGGAGCTGCAGGAGTTCCGAAGATACGTCGGATTGCCCCATCTGATCGGTAAATACAATTTCCCTCAGCCGTACTTGCAGCGGTATCCATTGACGATGATCAATATAGAAGACGGCCTCCGCATAACGGTTCCAGTGACCGACTGCATACATAATGCCCATAGTAGCCATCGCAGGCTTAGATAGTGGCAAGACAATATTCCAGAGTATCCGGAATTCTCCGCAGCCGTCCATTCGCGCTGAATCCAGCAGCTCCGATGGCAGGTTCAGGAAGAATGAGCGCATCACGAATAAATTAAAAGCGCTAATCGCCATCGGAAGCATTAAAGCCCAGAGGGTATTCAACATCCCTAATTGCTTAATCAACAAATAGTTGGGTATTAACGGTGCACTGAAAATTAAAGTAAACAGCACCAACAACAGAATCGATTTACGATACAAATATTCAGGTCTGGACAATGGATACGCAAGCGTTGTTGTCATAAATAAATTAATAAAAGTACCAAATACCGTAATAATGACACTATTCCGGAACCCGATCCAGATGGTCGGATCCTCTAAAATAAGTTTATAGCTGCCTAATGTGAAGCCCACAGGCCAAAAGGAGACATCTCCTGCATTAATGGCCGTGTTATTGCTTAAGGACTGGGCAATAATGTGAATAAGGGGCAGTACCATGCTCAATCCTAGAACACCTAACAATATAAGATTGAATATATTAAAAATTTTATGGCCTCTTGTCATAATCATAGTGATTCACCTCCGGTCTCCTTCCGTATCAGTACAAGCCTTCGCCCGTCATTTTTTTACTAAACATATTACTGATCATTATCAACAGAAGACCCACAACCGACTTGAACAACCCGATAGCCGTCGTGTAGCTGTATTGGCGATCAACAAGCCCTGCTCGATACACAAACGTATCAATAATCTCCCCATTCTCGTTGTTAAGCGGGTTAAGAAATACGAAGACGCGTTCGAAACCGAAATCGAGGAAATTACCAATTTGAAGCAAAAATAAAATAACGATGGTTGGTAAAATACTAGGAATCGTGATGGAGAACACTTGACGAATGCGACTGGCTCCATCGATTTGTGAGGCTTCATATAGATCAGGATTAATGCCTGCAATCGCTGCCAAATAGATGATCGTTCCCCAACCGCTATCTTTCCAAACGCCAGAACTAATGAGAATGGTTCGAATGTAGCTATTTTCCCCCAAGAAATAGATAGGCTCAACGCCGAACAAGGAGAGTAAATGATTGACGATTCCCGTGGAAGGGGACAAAACCCCAACAACTATGCCTCCGACGATGACCCACGACAGGAAGTGCGGCATATACACCACCGTTTGTACAATCCGTTTATAAGCCATGATGCGTACTTCATTAATGAGAAGAGCCAAGACGATTGGAATCGGAAAAGCGAAACACATATCATAAATACCGATTAATATCGTATTTTTTAAAATTTGCAGGAAATCGGTGTAAGCAAACATGCGTTGGAAATGCTCTAATCCTACCCAGTCGCTTCCTTTTATCCCTTTGAAAATGTTGTAGTTTTGAAACGCGATGACCGAACCGAATAATGGGATATATTTAAAAAGTAAGAAATAAATAATTCCCGGTAATGAGATCACATAAATCGGCCAATGTTTTCGCATAAAAGCCCATTTCTGACTCTGCGATGAGAAATTATATATTGTTTGATCGGATGGCTGTATTTTGCTGGCCATGTTTTCCTCCCCTTCTTGCATGCTGCATCGATTTGACTTCTTCATCTTACTAGGGTTGTTGCAAGGTAAACATGGTGAAACTTATAGCGCACTGTGTTTTTTTATGATTAGAACTACTATAGGGGTAGGAGCGGTGGCAACGATTACAACAGGATCAATGTGCAACCCCGTAGCGTTTCGCTGCACTGTGGTAAAGCCAATTCTCAGCCACATAGATCGCCGTGTCATAATCAATCCAGCCTGCCTCGATCTGACCCCATAGGAAATCGCTCACAATCCGTTTTACAAGCAGAATCTTGCCGTAGCTCCACTCCATACATCTGGAATCGGATACAATGAGTGAGCTTTTGATCGCCGGCAGCGCCTCTAATCGGTACTGCATACTATCGCGATAGGTACTCGCTCGGAAGTTAAACCACCAATGCCCACCTACATGAACATTCGGAAAATTCCATGCCGCTTGCACAATATCCAAATTGTTAAGCTCTGATGCCACTACGAGCTCAAACGTGCAGGCATACGCTTCAAACAAGGCAGAAAGCTTCAGGATACGAGTGGGGTCATTGACCGGAGTAGCTGTTCCACACCAGGAACGTTCCACGCCGAGAAACAACTGTATGAGAAGTCCCCTTTGCTCAGCAGCAGCCCCTAATTCGTGCAGAAGCATCAATAATATCTCATCCTTGGTATTGCCTTGCCCGACCACAACCTTGCGGTTTGCGCTGGCTTCATAACTCGGCAATGTGGTCATAACTCCTGGATAACCCGCTTCTTTATAGGTATCTAATAGCTGAGTCAGTTTCTCACGCACTTGTGCGAATACCCCAGCTGGATTAGGCGATGACTCGATTTCCTTGACCCAGCCCCCTAATTTACCATCAATGCGCGGGATCAGGATGGCGTTCTCACGCATGCCTTGGAAATCTGCATGTTCGGGAATATTCACAACGAATCTACTCACGTTCAATCGATCTGCCACCTCTTGCGCCCACGTAACACGCCCAGCACTCTGTTTAACGGCTGCGTCAGCTTCCTTTACCGAGGCCGCGTCACGGATGACAATGCCGTATAAATCTCGAAAAATGTGTGTCATCGCCATATTCATCATCGTATTTCTCGATCCATGGTAAGCTTCCAAGAAAGCAGCGATCCGTTCGTCCTCAGGTAGCTCCATGGCATTCGCTGGGTAACCAGCAGCCTGCAGTTCACGAAACAACCAGAAATAGTGGGCAATCTCCCAGAAGTCGCTCGCACAGAGTCGATTCCCCACTAGGTGGGTGTGCGTATCCACAACGGGCAGCTGCATAATCTGCGCCTCAAAATCTTCCTTCCCCTGCTTCATCTGCTTATTCATTTCTCTTCCTCCTTCTACATGCCGTATGTCCTGATGGTACATGGATTGCCCATTCTGTTACATGGGATAACTTCCACAGGGTTGTGATTTTTTATGATCGTTGAAAATGAAAAAACACCGTCGCCATACTTGGCAAAGGGCTGCAAACGTATTGCCTCATTTGCACCCGAGTTAGTCGATTTTTTCGACTAACTCCACACGTATTGCCTCTTTTGCACCCGAGTTAGTCGATTTTTTCGACTAACTCCACACATATTGCCCCTCCTGCACCCGAGTTAGTCGATTTTATCGACTAACTCCACACGTATTGCCCCTCCTGCACCCGAGTTAGTCGATTTTATCGACTAACTCCACTCGGTTTGCCTCTCTTGCACGCTAGTTAGTCGATTTTATCGACTAGCTCCACACGTATTGCCCCTCCTGCACCCGAGTTAGTCGATTTTTTCGACTAACTCCACACGTATTGCCTCTTTTGCACCCGAGTTAGTCGATTTTTTCGACTAACTCCACACATATTACCTCTCTTGCACCCGAGATAGTCGATTTTTTCGACTAACTCCACGCGTATTGCCTCATTTGCACCCGAGTTAGTCGATTTTTTCGACTAACTCCACACGTATTGCCTCTTTTGCACCCGAGTTAGTCGATTTTTTCGACTCCTCCACACGTATTGCCTCATTTGCACCCGAGTTAGTCGATTTTTTCGACTAACTCCACACGTATTGCCTCTTTTGCACCCGAGTTAGTCGATTTTATCGACTAACCTCGCTCTTTTGCTTTCATTAACGTTTGATAAATGAAAAAACACCGAATGGACGACAACGTCCACCCGATGCTCTTAGCTCATTTACTTAATATGTGATCGATCAGATCCAATTCTTCCTGCGTGAAATGAGGCTGCTTCAACGCTGCCACATTATCATCCAGCTGACTCACTTTACTTGCACCAATTAAAGCAGAAGTCACTAGCCCTTTGCGAAGAACCCATGCCAAAGCCATCTGGGCAAGACTTTGCCCCCGCTCCTGAGCTAATGCATTCAAAAGACGAGACTTTGCAATCTTGGCCTCCGTAATATCCTCAGGTCTTAGGAACACACTGCCCCCCGCAGCACGGGAATCGGACGGAATGTTTTCCAAATAACGATCCGTCAGAAGCCCCCTGGCGAGCGGACTGTAGGCGATGGACCCTACACCTTCACTTGCCAAAACATCCTGTAGTCCCTGCTCCAACCGTCTTTCGAACATCGAATAGTGTACTTGATGGATGATGAACGGAGTGCCAAGACCTTTCAAAATAGCTGCAGCTTGCTCCGTTTGCTCCGCATTATAGTTGGACACGCCGACATACAGTGCTTTGCCCTGACGTACAGCCTGATCCAAAGCGCTCATCGTTTCTTCTAGAGGCGTCTCTGCATCGAAACGGTGCGAATAATAAATATCCACATAATCCATGCCTAGTCGTTTCAAGCTTTGATCAATGCTCGCGAGCATGCTTTTACGGGAACCACGTTCCCCATAGGGACCATCCCACATGCGGTACCCTGCTTTCGTAGCGATAATTAGCTCGTCACGATACGGCAACAAATCCTTTTTCAATATTTGCCCAAACACTTCTTCTGCTGAGCCCGTCGGTGGACCATAATTATTCGCAAGATCGAAATGCGTAATCCCCAGATCAAAAGCATGACGCGCTAGCGCTCTGCTGTTCTCGAAATGATCGACGCCACCGAAATTGTGCCATAATCCAAACGAAATCGGCGGCAGCTTTAATCCGCTCTTCCCGCTTCGATTGTACGGCATGTCCGCATATCTGCCTTCATGTGCTGCATAGTTCATCGCATCGTTGACCCCCTATATTAATACTTCCGTGTTTCTAATCTTATCTAATCGAGATGGTTGCAAGACCTGACGCCGGAATTGCAAGCTTATGCATACCTGATCGCAATTCAACAGACTGTTCCTCCGTGATTTCACCACAGCAGTTGCGAATGGTCACCTGCGCTATCCCGATTTCACCTGAAACCTCTAGATAGAGTCCGTCCTGTCTTCTGCCGTTCACAACGATCCACTGAGACACCGGCACGGCTGCATCGATAGGCACAATTTGCTCATGATAAGCGACGACAATCCCTCGATCCTCATGAACCGCACGGACTAACGGATATAACAATTCCGGATTCATCGGCGCAATAGTACCGTCCAGCAACAGCGTGCGATTCTCTTTCCAGAAGGCGAGCCAGTAGGTTAGCATTTTCAAATGATCAGAAGGCAGTTTATCCAAAAGGACAGATACCTGCGGCACCGAGAACAAACAGTTTATTAACTGCAAGGCAGCGCTCTCCACGGGCTCTTCCGGATGCCACATGATCATATCGGCATGGGCTGCCGTATTTCCACAAATCAGCCTAAGATCCAGTGTTCGCACGCGATTCTGGATGCTGTCGTTCGGACAATCAGAAGCGCGGAACATGTTGCCGTATTTGCGCATCGCAGGACCAATGTACATTTGACGGAACTCGATCATGATAGCAGGGTTCAATTCTCTCAATCTACCAATCGAGTCCGTCAGTAAACGGTCAACAGCAGCTGGTATCGACTCATAATCCTTACCTTCCACTGTGGAAGGCAGCTGCAACTCAGGCGAATAGAACGTATCAATGAAATCAAGCTTAAAGCCGTCCAAGCCCCATTCCTTGACCGCTTTTTCATACGTATTGATGATATATTCCCGGACATCTGGATATCTCGGATCCAGCACAGCGGCTCCGTGTCCTTCATTAAATCGAAGGATTTTATCCTTGAATCGATGCCATGCCTGACTGTATTTGCCAATAAAAGGTACCGAGTACCAGAGGATAAACTTCATGCCTAATGCATGAACCGCATCCACATGCCGCTGCATGTCGGGGAATTTGCCCTCATAAGTCTCCCAATCTCCGCAATAGGCGTACCCTCTGCGGTTATCTGCGGTCTGCCAGCCATCATCTACGATGACAGCTTCCATCCCCAGCTTTTTGGCGATACGGCACTGTTCTTCGATATGGGTGTCCGTGACATTCTGGTGCATGCTATACCAAGTCGAATACATTGGTTCCTTAGCAGCCTCAGGAACGAACGCCGGACGATATTCCGGCATCTCGCTCCACCACGCTTGAACGCCATCAAGGCTTTCATAGTAAGGAACATCTCTCGTATCTACGAGGAGCTTCGCTTCATACGATCGGAAAGGTGCCGTCGTCTCTGTAAACAACTGAACACAGCAATGGAAATCGGCTGTTTCCTCACTGATGCCTCCAGAGTAATGTACCGTGTTCAGGGCATCTGAATAGGCAAATGTCATCCTATTGCGACCCCTGCTATTAAATAAAGCATAAACAGGAGCCGACGCAGCAGCATTGGAGCGCAAAGTGCGCATCCAGTCGGCCTTAAAGCTCTTATTCCGATCCTGGGCCGGATGCCAGCTGCCTTGAATATCACAGGCGGGATGCGACCAACGAAGGGTGAAGACGGGAGGCGTTGCCGCCTCCTCTGATTCCAATCGCAGTGTAATAAGATTGACGCCATCCTGCAGCTTAGTTGTTTGCAACGTGACGGTAAACCCATGATCCTCACTAGATAAATTGAAGGAATGGATATCCGTGCTTATGATTTTGTTCACACGACATCCTCCTGGTGTTGATTCTTATGCCGATTCGGACCTGCATGACACCACACAGTGACAATTGGATCGTCTTCGCTGGAATTAAGATGATGATCCTCACCTGGCTCAATAATCACGATATCTCCCGTTGTAACTGGAATATGCTCCCCATTCATCTCCATCGTTCCCGTTCCCTGCAAAATAAGGAAAGCTTCACAATCTCCGTGAACATGGTAGTCTCTTCCTTCAGGACCATCATTCGTATGGCTGCGTTCGCCCCGTTTCGCGAAAGACAAACCGCCTGTAGACAAATAAGCACCTGGTAATACATCCTGCAAAATGTGACCGTTCCTCTTATCCTGCAAATCACTGAAACGCAGCTTTTTCATCTTGTTATTCCTCCATTTTCAAGCGGTAAAGGCGGCTTCGATAATCGCCCTTCCAGATCGGCAAATTAAGACCTACGTGCATGAGTTCATCTCCACCAAATATTTCCACAGACTCATCTAGATCTCCCGCTTCATTTAGCAAATAATTATTTTCTGGTGCAAGACCCTTCAATCGCAATTTCCTGAGAGGTGCATTGGGCTCTGACAGCACTTGAAAAAAAGCAACCAAGGCTTCCTTCTTATCCTCGGAAACGAACATCCATGCCGCACTAGCTTGTTCAAAAGGGTTAATTAGTCTATAAAATTCGCCAAACTGGATCAGTGGCCGTAATTGTTTGTATAGCTCGATTTGCCCCTTCACGGCTTCCTTGTCCGCTTCTGTGAAAGTGGTCAAATCAAGCTCGTAACCGAAGTTACCCGACATCGCCACATGCCCACGCATATCAAGCGGCGTCGTCCGATGCACTTGATGGTTAGGGACAGCAGATACATGAGCGCCCATCGAACTGATTGGATACACGATACTCGTGCCATATTGAATTTTCAGCCGTTCAACGGCATCCGTATTATCGCTCGTCCATGTCTGTGGCATATAGTAGAGCATGCCTGGATCGAACCGCCCGCCACCGCCGGAACAGCTTTCGAACAATACATTCGGAAATGCCGAGGTTATCCGCTCCATCACTTCGTAAAGTCCAAGCATATAACGGTGTGCCGTTTCCCGCTGCCGCTCTGGCGGGAGTTGGGCCGATCCGATTTCCGTCATATTGCGGTTCATATCCCATTTCACGTACGTGATGGGACTGCTCGCAAGTATATCGGTGATGACTTTCACGATATACTCTCTGACATCTTGACGCGAATAGTTCAGAATCAACTGTTGCCGTGCTTCTGTCCTTCGCCGGCCTGGCACATGCAGACACCAGTCGGGATGAGCCCGATACAGCTCACTGTCTGGGGAAACCATTTCTGGCTCAAACCATAGACCGAACTCTAGCCCTTGCTGTTTCACACGGTTCACCAATTCCGGCATGCCTTGTGGGAGCTTGTTTCGATCAACGAACCAATCGCCGAGTGAGCTTTTATCATTGTCACGCTTGCCGAACCAACCATCGTCCAGTACAAGAAGCTCCAAACCGAGCTCCTTGCCCACTCGTGCAAGCTCTTCAATTTTATTCGCGTTGAAATTAAAATACGTGGCTTCCCAGTTGTTGATCAGAATCGGCCTGTGACGATCTCGGAATTGTCCACGGCATAACCGTGTGCGGTACAGCTTATGATAGGTGCGCGACATCTCGCCGAGACCTTCGGCAGAATAAACGAGAACCGCTTCGGGCGTTTGGAAGGCTTCCCCAGGCTCCAAGAGCCACGAGAAATCAAATGAGTTGATGCCCATCACGACACGAGTCGTACCATAAGGGTCTACTTCGGCTTGAGCAACAAAGTTCCCGCTGTAAACGAGGCTGAATCCGTAAACTTCTCCGTGATCTTCATCCGCTTGCTTTGAGAGCAGCGCCATGAAGGGGTTCAGCGAGTGACTGCTAGCCCCGCGTCGGCTTTCAATCACAGAACCACCTGTGGCAAGAGGACGTCTTTCGATATGACGCTCGCGCGCCCATGTGCCAGATAAATGGAGCATATCGAAATCGCTGTGGGAAATATCGATACCGATGCTCAGTGCGCGCAGCAGTTTGATGGACTGTTTACTCTCATTCACGAATCGAACAGACCGGGTAATGGCATCCAAATCACGAAATACCGTATAAGTGAGTATCACCTTTAATCCGATCAACTTATCACTCATTACGATATCGATACTCTCCGCTTCACTCTCATCCTCCGTATAGGTCGATGGAAGTCCCTCTAACGGTGTTTTTCCTGCGTAAATCTGGTGGGACTCATAGATCAGTTCACTGACTGTCGTGCCGTCTTCCATTTGAACCTGATAGGCCGGAACTCGATAATCACTTCCCCCATATCCCGGATATTCCTGCGGCAATGTGTCCAACGACAGTGTCAGATCAGCCGGATCTGTGGATGGAGAGAAAGAGCAGCGTCGTCTCCTAGCGAGCAATCCTCCCAGATTGCTTCCCCTCACTTGGCGCCCCCAATGAACATGGGCTACATAGGTGGAGTTGATCAGCTGCATGATATAGCTCGATGACTTCCCTTGAAGATGGAAGGTTTGCGAATTCGAATCGTACACAATCCCCATTTTGACGCGTCCCCTTTGTGCGTATTAAATCTTGAGATGCTTCCAAGCCCCGCGTTTGAACCTCATATAAATTAGATTAGATCTAAGAAATTGATCACTTGCCACCGCTGTCCATAATCCGATCATGCCCCAATGGAAGACGTACACGAACAAGTAGCTCAGTACCACCCTAATTCCCCACACACCAATGAACGTCGAATATAACGGATAACGGGTATCGCCCGCCCCTCGCAGCGCGCCGCCAAGAACAAATTGCGATATTTGTGATACTTGAATAAAACCTACGATTCGAAGAGCCCAGGCCCCTTCACGAATAATCGTCTCGTCATTTGTATACAGCCTAAGGATATGCGGTGCGAACAAAATAAAAAGCGCCCCCATAAAGCCAGCCACCATCATGCCGTACTTTCGGACCTGCCACACGTATCGTTCGGCAAGATCAGGTTTGCTTACTCCTAGGGTTTGCCCAACTAACGTTGAAGCTGCTATCGCGAATGCAGCACCTGGCATAAACGAGATGCCAATGATGCTCGTTACAATTTGCGATGCCGCGATGGCAACAGTCCCCAATCCCGCACAAATTTTCACAAAAGTCATAATCCCTAATCGCATGATCAACTGCTCTAGACTACTTGGTATGCCAATCCTCAACATTCGGCTGATCATGACTCGATCCAAACGGCTGATTTCTGACCATCCGATACGAACTGTAAACCTCCCGCTGAACATGACAACGATAAAGCAAATCATCGCTCCGAACTGAACCACCAACGTAGCAATTGCCGCACCCGTAATGCCCATTTGCGGAAAATCCAGATGACCATAAATCAACAAGAACCCGAGGGTCACATTCATGCAGCCTGCCAGCACATTGATTATCATCGGTGTTCGGGTGTCGCCCGAGCCTCGCAGAATAGCAGATAAAGCAGATGAAATCGAGGAAAAACCGATTGAGAAAAACATGATTTTCGCATAGGTTAGTCCAACCTGAACGACCTCATCACTAGCGCCCATCAGTTGAAGCAGACTCTCCGCAAAGGTGACGCCAATCGAAACAATAAGAACAGATAGGACAGTACCTAGCATAAGCGATTGCCCAGCAGCTAAATTCGCGTCCCCCATCTTCCCCGCTCCAGTGGAACGAGCAACGATAACCGTTGTACCCGAATTCAGCGCTGCAAATAGTACGGTCAATAAGGAATAGGGTTGGCTTGTTAAGCCAACTGCTGCCACGGCAACGGCCCCGAGATGTCCGACTAGAATCATCATCACCATTTGGGTTGCATTCATGAGCAGCATTTCCGTCAAAGATGGACCTGCCAATTTGAAAATCATCCGGCGAACAGCTTTATCATCCTGCGGATTTATAGAGGCGGATTCGCTGGATATCGCTGCATCTGCACTCATGGCCGACCTGCCACTAGATATTCCATCCAGGTAAGTACGCTTTTGTATTGTGCAGCATCTGATCGAATAATACTTCCGCATCGTGAATATCAATCGTCACAAGCGGATCGTTGACGAACGCTTTGAAGGCTATTTCTTTGTCCTTTTGAAGAGCAGCCTTCAGAATAAGCTCTTGATTCATCGTATGCTGCAGGACCAGATTATTAACTTCCATCGGAAGCTCTCCCGCGTAGACCGGACGCAAGCTATTCGCAGAGAACACAGCATTCGTTTCAACAACTGCTCCCAGTGGAATACCCTTCATTTGGCCAACGTTAGGAACGTTAATATTGGTTACAAATTGCTCAAGTCCAATCAAACCTTTTAACTGCCTAACTTCCTCTTCACCTGATGTCTTGAGCGGTAGTTTTTCCTCACCACTTAGCAGCTTTCCGTAAAAAAGCTCGGTTGCAGCATGCTTCTCGACACGACTCTGGACCGTCGTTAAGCCAAACTTCCAGGATCGCACCGTTTCTGGATCTTTCAAATACCAAGGAGGCATGAATTCCGCCAAATGGCGGTCACCTGCTGCTGCAATTACCCCATAGCGCCGAAATAGATCAAACTTCACTCGGTTCGCTGCCGTATAGGTGTTCGTAACCCAAGCATCTTTGTTATGTTCAAATCCAGATTCATAATATTTATCAACAAACTTCCGATACATCGGAAGTAGATCCATATTGTGATACGTCGCTTGATCGATCCAAGTAAAATGGTTAATACCCAACACATTCACTTTCACTTGATCACGGTGTACACCTTCAATTCCTTCCATATCACGAAGCATGCGAATCAATAACCCTTGCACGCCGAAGATTTCATGACAACAACCAATAGCTTTGATTTTAGGAAACACTTCATACAGCGTTCGCGTACAGAGCGTCATTGGATTCGTGTAATTAAACACCCAAGCATCCGGAGAATATCGCTCGATTGCTTGGGCAATTTCCACATACATCGGGATGGTGCGAAGCGCTCTGAGCAGTCCCCCTGGTCCCGTTGTATCGCCAACGGCTTGGTAAATACCGTATTGTTCCGGTGCATGGACATCGGATTCCATTTCCTCGAAGGTACCTGGAAGAATCGAGATAAAGACAAAGTCGCATCCATTCAGCGCTTCTTGAAGCGTCGGATACGCCTTGTATGTCCACTTGGATTTCGTCTCTGGATAATCAGAAACCGAATTCCCCAGCTTTTCATTATTTCTGGCTTTCCCATAGTCAAGATCATACAAACGAATCGTGCCCGATAATTGACCATCCAGCGCTAAATCGGCGATTAGATTTTTAGCCCAATACATCGAGCCGCCGCCAATATAAGCGATTTGGATATCGCTGACTTTCTCATTAGCAAATTTCATGTTACGCCTCCTTCATGATGTAGAACCGCCTAGCATTAGCTACCAGTATAGAAAACAATTCCACATTACGGGATGGCAAAAATTAAGTGAGGTTGTGATTTTTTACACTTTTCACGGAAGCATACTGAAAAACGCCAGCCCCCACTAGAGGACTGACGTTTTTATGAAAGATGGAATATCGGCGACATTTGGTAGGGAACGAGGATGCCCTATTACGGCTAAATTCGTAAAATGAACAGCGTAAGGGAACTACAGTGCACTATTTTGTTTAAATAATGCCAAATTCTTGAAAATCGAACCAATAGAGTACCTACGTTCCCCTTGGAGTCATTTTCGATCGATTTCGATGAAATAGCGCATCTAGATTCCCCTTCAACCTTGTCATGCATCTCCTCAACCCATTGACTCTGTGCTTACAGCAGCCGCTGCAAGCGCAAGATCGTAAACCGGTTGCGCACGAACAGCGCATCCTGCAGCGACGCCTCTACCAGCGCTGGCTCCACGCCCAGCTGGTCTGGCGCTACCGGCCCCTGCACCGCCGCGAGCCACGCAGCAAGCTGCTCTGGCGGCGGAACCGCCCGGGCGATGCTGAGCACATCGCCCCAGTGCATTGCGATGCGCGCTTGCAGCGCACGCGCATCCCCACCCATCGCCGACGCGTTCTCGGCGATGATGGCTTCGGCCATGGCCCCGTAGGCCGCCCGGATGCGTTCCGTATCCGTCTGCGCACTCGGGGCCTGCCCATGCGCTAGGCGCGCAGCGGCCTCGTCGGCCGTGATCGCAAGCAGCGCTTGATAGCGCTGCGCCATGAGCACGGTCGCGACGCCGACCTTCGCGCCGTGCAGCAGCGCCCGGCGGCGCTGCTGCAGAAGCACCATCTCCCAATAATGGGAGAGATGGTGCTCAGCACCTGAGGCCGGCCGCGAGTGGCCGACCAAGAGCATGGAAAGGCCGGATAGGATCAGGCCTTCCATTAATCGACGCATGCCCAGCTCAGTGCGCTGCGCAATCTCTTCCAGATGTGCGGTGCACAGCTCCACCGCCTCCAAGGTCAAGCGAGCACTCAGCTCACAGTAGTGCTCATCCAGCAGCACGCGGCCGAGTGACCAGTCCGCGAGCGAGGTATGCTTGCCGAGCATGTCGCCGACGCCAGCTGCAATCATTTCTTGCGGCGCTGCAGCAAGCAGCCCCAAGTCAGCGAAGATCGCCTCCGGCGATGAGCAAGGTATCGTCATTTTGAAGCCACGGACGATGAGCGGAGCGCCAACAGAGGCAAACCCGTCAACTGATGGGGCTGTCGGAACGGAAAGGAATGGCCGATTCGTACGATGACTAACGAAACGCACAATGTCATGGAGTGTGCCTGAACCCACGGCGATCAAAACCTTGGATGTCAGTGATGTGTCTAACATCAACTGAACGATTGCTTCTTCCTCAGCAGCTACTTCCCCCATACCGTTCTCGCGAATCACACTTAAGCCAACTCTTATTTGGCCATCTTCCAACAGAGAGCGCAGCTTCTCACCAGCAACCGCATACGTATTCGCGTCCGCTACGAGCGTCACTTCCTCATAGCCCGCTTCCCTCACATAATCAACAACATCAGCTAAAGCATCTCGTTCTATGACAATACGGCGAATCGGAATCTCATGCTTTTGCCCGCAGGCGCAAGTAAACCTTTTTCCTAACCATTCATTTAATAACTCACTCATAGCTCTCATCTCCTAACCTGTACGTACAAGTTAATCTACCACCTATTCTAGCGCAACCTATGCTATAATAAAAGCCATTCTATTAGACTTTTTGCACGAAAAGAGGAGAAAGAAACCCTCATGCCGATCCAGACCGAAACCGAACTGTATGCACCGATTAAACACTTCTTCGAGCAGCGTGGTTATACCGTTCGTGGAGAAGTTAAGCACTGTGATTTAGTGGCAATTCGAGGCGATGAGCCTCCGGTTATCGTTGAATTAAAGAAAGGCTTTAATATCCCCCTTCTCGTTCAAGGCATTGAACGTTTGAAGCTCACGCAAGACGTATATGTCGCTTTCGAGCTCCCTAACAAAGGAAAAGCCCCCCACCGCTTACAATGGGAGGATATTCGTCGACTTTGTCGCATGCTGGGGCTTGGCGTTTTGACAGTCCAATTCTACAAACGCAAACAGCCCACAGTCGATCTCGTCTGTGAGCCTACTCCTTATACTTTACGCCCTAACAAGAGGGCTTCCGGCAAGCTAATGACCGAGTTCCATGAGCGCAGCGGCGACTATAATGTCGGCGGCAGTTCTCAGCAGAAGCTAATGACCGCATACCGAGAGAAATCTTTGCACTGCGCTTATCTGATGCAGCAACACGGTCCACTCAGCCCACGCAAGCTGCGCGAGATGACCAGCAATATGAACGTGAGCTCACTTCTGCAGCAAAACTACTATCGTTGGTTCGTCCGACAAAGCCGAGGCATTTACCATCTTACCCCCAACGGCGAGAAGGCCTTAGTAGAGTATGCGCACGTAGTTACAGCTTTCCCAAATTTTAGCCTAAATTAGTCGGTTTTACCGACTAATTCGACTGCCAAAACACCTACTGCGCCCGAGTTAGTCGGTTTTACCGACTAATTCGACTGCCAAAACACCTACTGCGCCCGAATTAGTCGGTTTTATCGACTAACTCGACTGCCATTACCCTTGCCGCGCCCGAATTAGTCGGTTTTACCGACTAACTCGACTGCCATTACCCTTGCCGCGCCCGAGTTAGTCGGTTTTATAGACTATCCCCTACTCCAACCCTAAGACCGAATCACAACCCGATGAACATTCGCCTCTTCGTTCATTCTTAGCAACGCCTTGTTGATCCAGATGGCCGCCTGTGAGCCTTCTCCCATCGCAATCGTCACTTGCTCCGCATGAACGCCGACATCGCCGGCCGCCCAGACGAAAGGGACACTCGTCATTTTACTGCGAGGATCGGTCATCACATGCCGATTCTCCATACGTTCTGCACCAAGCTGACGAGCCAGATCCGATTTCACTTCATTCCCACCAAACGCAATAAAGCCTCGTTCCGCTTCAAGGCGTCTGCCATCTTTAAGCACAACTCCCTGGAATCGTCCGGGCGAATCCACCAGAACCTCATCAAGATCTTCCGTTAAATAAGTAATGCCTTTCTTCTTCATTTCCATAAGATACTCACTTTTCACGGACCGATGCTGATGATTCACATACGTCATTTGCTCGGTTCGATGACGGAGTTTAATCGCCATCGCTGCCCCTGCATCACCAGAACCCATCACTAGCGTATTTCGATCTTTGATCTCATATCCGTCGCAATCGGGGCATACATATACCGTTAACCCCAAGCATTCTTTCAGGTTCGGGAGTTCAGGCATCCGATCCATTAAACCTGTTGCCAGTAGAAGCGTTCTCGCTTCATAGCCTCGGCCACTTTTTCCCCATAGCTCGAAGCCGTCACCGATTCTTCCTTTGGCGACAGCCTGAACAATTTCATCTTGGACAAAAGCAACCCCTAATCGCTCTGCTTGAAGCCTGCCTACACGTCGCAGCTCTTCCCCCGATACCCCATCTGGCCAACCTAAAATATTATGATAGCTTTTGCATAGGGTCGAACGGCCGTAGCCTGCGTCAACCACAAGTACCTTATGCTCATATCTGCCTAATTGAATCGCCGCTTGAAGCCCTGCAATGCCTCCTCCGACGATCAGAATATCTACTTTCTCCATCTGCACAATGCCCCATTTCTCCAATTCACTACCATCTAGGATAACCGAATTGTCAGCCTCTAATCCGTTGTCCACTTTTGATCACGAGGTAATCCAAGAAGTGTATTCGACATCGAATATTGAATTCAGCCGGAACTTCCGGTGCTCACGTAGCTTCCACTACGCTCGGCTCCTCATTTCCTAGCTTCTTTCAATCTCCTCGGTGCTGAAAACTGGACTTGTTTAACTTGCACTTATATCCCTACCGATTCTTAATCGACCAAATCAAGCCAAACTGCGTCAAAGCAGCTATCAACAGAATCCATGGAATAAGACCCCCATCCAAATCACTTCCAAAGGTAATGAGAACAAGAATGGAAATAACCCGACCCACATTTAAGAAAAATTCCCGGACAACCACGCTTTCTACCTTTAATTCCCCCTTAAGAGGAAGTCTCGCAATGAGGCTATAATAGAAACCCGTCATGGTATTCCCTTGCAGCGGTGCAAAGATCGAGTACAGAATCATAAAGCCAACCACAGACCACACATTTAAACTTCCTATAATACAGGAGACCCCAACGAGGTAACCCACCGTAGAAATGGTCAAATACATCCTTGCCCTGCCCGCATTCGCGTACTTCGAAATAAAGACCCCCATGACGATGCTTAGACTCGAATAAAGGACGCCTAGGTAGCCGACCAAGTCTTCCCGCGGCAGTACTTTGAATAGGAGAATGTTCGGTAGAAACAACATCGTGCCCTGCAGCAAGCCCATGCCGAAGAAGCCAAGCAGCGCATTCGACCACTCTTGCTTTTTCTTCATAATGAGCCCCGTATATTTCAAATAATACACACGATGATGCCCGCTTGACGCCTTAATTTTCAAAGAAATTAACGCAGCCAATAGAAACATGAAGAAAGCAATGGAGAAGACGATGGTGTATCCGCTTAACCCTTCTTTTAATCGAATGATGAAACCAGCAAGTGCTGGCCCTGCAAGCGTAGCCGCTGTGAAGAACATCATATTGAAAGCAAGATAGCGAATCCGATTATGCTCCGTGGACACATCATACATCAGTGTTAAATAGCCAACCCAGTAGAAAGCGCCAGCTAATCCATTAAATATGGCAAAAAGCACATAATAATCGACCAACCGCTCCCCAGCAATACTCACGCTTAAATAGAAGAGACCGATCAGTACAATACCTAGCCGGTACGCGACCATACGATCCTTCTTCTTAATCATATACCCGCCAATGGCGAACCCGATCGGTGTTAAGATGTACACGATCATGCTGTAGGTTCCGTTCACGACAACACTATGCGTTAACCGCCACAAATATAAATTGAGAAACACCCCTGACATGGAAGCACCGAATTGAAAAATGGAATGAATAAGTAAAGAAATGACAGCTTCGCGTGACAGTCTTTTCTCATGTGGAAGCGTATTCCCTCTGCTCTGCAACCAAGCTCTGATAGTAAGATTCATGGTAAACCTCCAGTCCTCTTCATTGTAACAGCCATTGCAACATCTGTTAAACAGCAAAAAGCCCCAGCATTCACGCTGAGGCTTGATGTACGTCTAGATTCGGGTTACTTCTTAAGGCTATCCCATGTTTTCTGGAATTCTTCCAACATTTGATCCTTCGTATACTTCTTAGCAACATAACCTTGCATGATATCGCCGAATTTCTTACTGGATGCTTCTCCACCTGGGAATTTGAACCAGTTCCAGCTCAATGTTTTACCAGCTTTGCTGTAAGCAATGATGTCTGCTGCTAATGGTCCAAGTACTTTCTCGTCAGCAGGAATGGATTTGAAAGCAGGGATAAACTTGAATTCATCTGTGATATATTTCTTACCGATATCGGAGCTAACCATCCAGTTCAAGAATTTCTTAGCTTCGTCTTTAACTGCAGAGTTCTTGTTGATAACCCAGTTATTCGGTACGCCTACGAACAATTTGTCGTTTGTTGCTGCATCATCGCTGATCGGCATTGGCAAGAAGCCAATTTTGATGTCTGGGTTTGTTTTCGTAATTTGAACTTGTGTCCAGTTACCTTGTTGCGTCATAGCTGCTTTACCCGTTGCGAAATCCGTTACTTGTGTATTGTAGTCGGTTTGCAGAGGGTTTTTGTTGCCATATTGCAGTTGAAGGTCGAACAATTTCGCCCATTGGTTGAACACTTCGTTGCCAGTAATTTTCGCTGTACCTTTGTTCAAGCCATCGATGAACGCATTCGGATCCTTTTGATAAGCAAATGGAAGGTTCACGAAATGGTTTCCAAGTACCCACCACTCGGCATAGCCTGTTTCAAATGGAGTGATACCCGCATCTTTCAATTTTTTAGCTGCTGCTTCTAATTGAGAGAACGTTTTTGGAAGCTCAGTGATACCTGCTTTGGCAAAAAGATCTTTATTGTATTGGAAGCCGTAACCTTCAAGGTTAAGTGGTTGACCGTATAGTTTTCCACCTTTGGTCATTGGCTCTTTCGCAACGTCTACAAGATCTTTTACCCATGGTTGATCGGATAGATCTTCCAAGTTATCGATCCATTTATCAAGATCTGTGAAACCACCGTTGTTAAAGATATCCGGTTTGTCACCTGCGTTAAACTTTGCAAGAAGCGCTGCACCGTAGTCAGCTCCACCGCCGACTGTGTCGACTTGAATTTTGACATTCGGATTCAACTTCTGATATTCTTGCACCATTTTACCCAGCTGATCTGCGATCTCAACTTTAAATTGGAACATTTTAATGGTAACTGGCTTGCCGCTAGCAGCAGGCGTTGCTGTCGCTGTTGATGCACCCGTAGTTGGAGCAGGAGTTGCTGTCTCTTCTTTTTTACCGCAACCAGCTGCTAATACGGATAGGGATAATACTGCTGCCACTGAAACCATTGTTAATTTTTTCATTTAGGTAATGCCTCCCTTTAACTTGTTTCTTCTTTTAATCTCACTTACTTGTTCTTGCCTTGCTTCCTTACATGATTCATTGTAAACACTTACATCCTGGCTTAACACCGAGTATATTGAACATAAAGGTGGAATATCTTGAACATATTTGCAATTTTGTCACCCTTTTACTGAACCCGCTGTAATCCCTTCTACGATGTGCTTCTGTAAGAACAAGAAGAAAATTACGATCGGCAGTACGCTTAATGTTAATCCAGCAAGCGCCAAATCCCATTGTTTCGTATATTGTCCAAAGAACGAGAAGGTAGCAAGCGGAATGGTCCGCAGCTCTGGATTTCCAAGTACGAGAGAAGGAAGTAGATAGTCATTCCAAATCCATAAGCTGTTTAAGATGATGATGGTAATCGACATTGGCTTAAGCAGTGGAAATACAATTTTCCAAAACACGCCATATGCTGAACTGCCATCTACTTTGGCTGACTCTTCAATTTCCAGTGGAATGGATTTGATGAAACCATGATACAAGAACACATTTAAGGAAACGCCAAATCCATAATAACACGCAACCAATCCTAGCTTGCTATCCATAAAGCCTACTTGGCTTGCTACACGAACAAGCGGAATCATAATCGACTGGAATGGAATCACCATGGCAGCAACGAAAGCTAAGAAAACAAGATTGTTGAACTTACTTGCTTTTCTCACCATGCGATACGCTGCCATTGAGGAAATGACCACGAGTCCTACATTACTCAAAACCGTAATGAACAAAGAGTTGAAGAACGCCTTCGGGAACTTCATAATACTCCACACTTTGGTGTAGTTATCTAGATAGAGAGAGCTTGGCAGCTTCGCCGTATTCGCTGCTAATTCAGGAAACGTTTTTAATGAATTCGCGATGACGAAGTAAAACGGAATCAAGAACAGTAAGGCAACTAGAATGCCAAGAACTTCAAGAGCAAATAATCGGCCTGTATATTTTTTGACGGAAGCCATTAGACCTCAACCTCCTTGCGCTTGGTGTACATCACTTGGATGGTTGAAATGATGGCAACCACGATGAAGAATACGAGAGCTTTGGCCGTACCTAAACCATACCGATTATTACGGAAAGCCTCTTGATAAATATTGATGGAAACCGACTCCGTGGAATTGAATGGCCCGCCTTTGGTTAAAGAGAAGTTCAAGTCAAAGATTTTGAAAGACCACGAAATCGTCAAGAACAAGCACACGGTGACCGCTGGCATGATGAGTGGCACGATGATGCTCCGCAGTACTTGCAAGCGGGATGCACCATCGATATATGCTGCTTCCAGCATATCCTTCGGAACATTCGACAAGGCAGCTATGTAAATAATCATGAGATATCCAGCGCCCTGCCACACACTAACGATAACGATTGCCCAGAAAGCTGTCGGTGAATCACCTAACCACGGCAGTTCGAAGAAACCGATATGCGTGAGATTTCCAAGAGTTGCAAACCCTTTTACAAAGATAAACTGCCAGATAAAACCGAGCAATAAACCACCAATTACGTTGGGCATAAAAAAGATTGTGCGCAACACATTCCTTGTTTTCAGCGATTGCGTGAGCAATAACGCTAATAAAAAGCCTACAAGATTGGTTAGAATCACGTTCGTCACGGTCAAGCGTGATGTAAAGTTAAAAGCATTGCGATAATCCTTATCATGGAATAGGATTTGCTTGAAATTCTCAAGTCCATTGAAGGTTACTTTGGTTGTTACACCATTCCATTCGGTAAACGAGTAATAGATGCTCATCAGAAATGGAATCAAGACCACGATGCCAAAAAAGACTAACGCAGGTCCAATAAATACCCATTGCTGAAGCCATCCGGAAAGCATTCTTTTTGTTTTCACTGGGAAGTCCCCCTTACCATTCTGCTACTGTACTCCAAGTATAGAGTGCCGCAGTACCCCAAAACACAGACGATGGTGACGCATTAGGTGGAATTTGTTGACCTCTCCTGCTACAATGTAGGGGAAAATCCCAATACAGAAACCGAGCTGATGAAGCGTGATACGACACAGTATTCGTAATAAATTGATCTTATTTCTGCTGATTGCCACCCTTGTGCCCTTCCTCACCTCACTTGGCGTCTCCTATTTCTTCACCAAACAGAAAGTGACAGAAGATACGCTGACCAACAATTCCGCCCTACTCTCACAAGGTAAAACGAATCTCGTGAACTATTTAGATGGTGTGGTTCAAGCCTCCTCAACCATTTACACAGGTAGGAATATTGCTGAGCTCGGCCAATTTTATGAGATCATTCAAACGCAGCCCGAGATCAACTATCAGAGCGATAAAGTGATCAAAAGCGGTCTACAGGTCATGTCACATTCGGTTAAAGAAATCAAACAAATTTACCTGTATGCCTCCGTTAGCAACAGTTCTTTCCTTACCCATAATGACATTCAAGTAAGCATGGCTGGTAAATACGAGGGACTGCAGCCGTTCCCTGCGGGCAAGCTTGTGTATTTCGAAATCAAGCATCAGAACAATTTGTATGGCATGTCACTCTCTGCATATTCTAACCCAACGCCAGTTATTTCTATGCACCGCAACATCATGTACTCACCTAGTAATCAATCTATTGGTGAGCTAATTATTGATTTGAATTTGGATCTCGTTTCAGATATTTCACAAGGCCTATTCACTCATGATCAAGAGGAACTCTACATATTAGATGAAACGGGGCGTATCGTATTCGGTCCAGATCCAAGCAAATGGGGACTTCAATTAGATGGTAATTGGGGTGATGAAGCCGTGCACAGTACCCTTGACAAAGGCAGCTATGAATGGTCGAAAGGTGCTTTTGCGGGGATTAATATGTATGAGAAAATGCGTACAGACTATTTGAACTGGACGATTGTAAAACGTCTTCCGTATGAGCAGCTCACCAAGAACGCTCGCCAATTGACTTTCATTAATGCCCTAATCCTTTCTTTTTCGATGTTGATTGTCATGGCTGGCACGGTGTATATTAGCATCCGTTTTACGGCTCCTATTAAACAATTGATTCGTTACATTACACGCATTCAAACGGGACAAGCTGGACTAGGTGATCATCAGAGCGACATTGAGTTGACCAGAACTGATGAGATGGGGATCCTCGCGAACCGCTTCCACGGCCTTATGCAGGATTTGAATCAAATGGTTATGCGTGAATATCGACTAGAACTAGCGAATAAATCGAATCAGTTGATGGCGCTGCAGGCGCAAATTAATCCGCATTTTCTGAATAATGCCTTACAATCGATCGGAACATTGGCCTTGCAGCATGAAGCACCTAAGATCTACACCCTCATTAATTCGTTAGCTAAAATGATGCATTACAGCATGAACACGAATGAATCTGTCGTTCCTCTTCGCAAAGAAATTGATCATATTAAAGCGTATTTGGAGCTGCAGAAGCAGCGTTTTGAACACCAATTTGATATTGTGTATGCGATTGAAGAAGGAACTGGGACCATTTCTATTCCTAAAATGATTCTTCAACCGCTTGTCGAAAATTATTTCAAGCATGGTTTTAAACCTAGCCATTCGCAAGACGTCGGTCTGTTACACATCGAATCGGAGAAGCTGACTACCCCTGAGGGAGACTACTTGAAGCTTACCGTGGCGGATAATGGTATCGGGATGACGGAACAACGAATTCTTGAAGTTCGTAGTCGACTGAAAGCACCATCCGTTACCGATGATTCCTATATCGGTTTACGCAACGTCCTGACGCGCATCCAGCTCTATTTCAATGATGATGCAACTTTGGAGATTGACCATGTCCATCCCCACGGCGTGCGGATTGTCATCCATATTCCGATGAAAAAGGGAGTTACCTGATATGAAAGTACTACTCGTAGATGATGAGAAGCACGTACGCGATGCCATCCGATTACTGGTGAATTGGAAGCAATACGGGATCGATACCATACTAGAAGCGTCCGACGGAGAGGCAGCGACTGCCTTGGTAAGTAGTGAGCATCCGGAGATTATTATGACCGACATGATGATGCCTATCATGAACGGAGTCGAGCTTCTTGAGTGGCTGCATCGCCATGCGCCTGACGCCAAGACGATCGTCATTAGCGGTCACGATGACTTCTCTTTACTGCGACACACCGTGAAGTATGGTGGAACGGATTATATTTTGAAGCCGATTGATCCGGATCAGTTGAACGAGGCTTTGGACAAAGCGATTCAAACCTGGCTCAAAGATGAGGAGCAGCGGCATGCCAATCGCGAACTGAATATCGAGGTTAACCAATTTAAACCTATTTACTGGGATAAGCTGCTTTCCGCGTTAATTGCTGAACCTGCCACCTACGAACCAGTGGCTGACCAGCTCGAGCGTGAACTTCACTTATCCAGAAGTGTTGCAACTTGTCGTGTTGCGATTCTCTCTTTAGATACCATGGAAGCTAGTATTAAAAATAAATTCAGTCAAAATATCGATCTTCTCCTCTTCTCACTGATTAATATTTGCAATGAATTTCTTGTTCCGCATAAGCGCGGCTACGCCTTCCGACACTTGCATAATTCGAATGAAATTGTGCTCTTCTTATGGTCGGCTCCATCCATAGCAGAAGAACTGTTGGCAACGATTAATGACGGCATTCGCACCGCCTTGCATGCCCGTGTAGATTTCGGGATTGGGAGTAGCCACAACTTCCCTAGTCATTTGAAACTATCCTATCAAGAAGCGCGAGATGCCCTGCGGCAACGTAACCTAACAACCAAAGAAACGTGGATTCATACGAACTTGCTCCCGAGCAAGGGATCCCAGCAAACGTTGACTTTCCACCAATTTGAGGAGCAAATTCATCTAGCTCTGCGTAGTGGAAATGTCGAGCAGATTCAGGATATTGTTCAGATCTGGATTGACGCCATCAAGAGTAGTGATGTCATTACGCCTGCTCAGCTTGAGCATTGGTGGGGAGAATATCGGGTTATGATGCGCCGCTGGATCCAGCAATTAATACCGGATAGCCGTGAGGAAGACATACAGCCGCTGCTTCTTGAGGATAAC
Organism: Paenibacillus sp. LjRoot56; assembly: GCF_964253335.1. NCBI lineage: Bacteria > Bacillati > Bacillota > Bacilli > Caryophanales > Paenibacillaceae > Paenibacillus > Paenibacillus sp. LjRoot56. Next base: position 2,096,967 of record NZ_CAXURV020000001.1, on the reverse strand, counting down.
GCAGCCTCGATTATTACGCTTGACGAGAAAGGCATTCTGTCCCTTTCCCTCTGGCAGCAAGAGCTGACACGCAGCCTCATTCAAGTATCCAAGCTCCATTTGGAGAGCCAACATAAAGATAACAATGTGATTTTCGAAATCGCTAACTTTCTAGAAAAGCATTATCATGAAGATATTTCGCTTGCGGATATTGCCAGCCGTTTCTATCTTAGCCGCGAATACATCTCCCGTAAATTCAAACAGGAGTTTAGCGTCAATCTCTCTGATTACCTAGGACAAATTCGGATGAGTAAGGCCAAGGTACTGCTCTGCAATCCTAATCTTCGCATTTCTCAAGTTGCTGAGATGGTTGGTTATCAGGATGAGAAATATTTCAGCAAAGTTTTCAAAAAAATGTCGGGCATGACCCCGGGTGAATATCGAAAAACAGCGAATTCTATCTAAAGTTCCGAGAAAATAATGGAATATGCTATACTAGTAGTAAGAGGTGATTTTCATGAGTATGCCCATTGAGAGCGCAACGGCGAATTCTTTTCCCCGCACGTCGAAAGCAACCCGGGTCAAGAAGAAAACGTATGTCTTCCTATTCGTGGGTTGGGTCATGCTGATCGCAGTCGGAGTAACAGCTACGATGATGTACACTGAACATCTGAGGCAACAAATATCGACCGATATCGCACAGCAAACCCAGCAGCAATTACAAGTTGTTCAGCAAGATTATCAGAAGCAAGTCTCTGAGTTGAAGGATAGTGTATCTACCGATATGAAGACTTTGCAAGCCAAGGTAGATTCATTGAATGAATTACTGGCATTCACCAAGGATAGCGCTAACAGCAAGACCGATAATAGTAATCAACTTTATACTCAGCTCGCAGACGTCAAGAAGAAGCTAGATGAACTGACCAAAAATCTGGATGTGTTGAAATAATGACAGTGAATTCGATTCAGCAAATCAATCGTGTTATGTTGCTAGCCTGCGCACCTTTTCTAGGTATGCTGATTTGGCTGCTCTTCGTCTCCCTTCATATTTCCATCCCAGTGAAATCGCCAGTTGTTTCGACACCGATCAATCTTGCACAAGAGACGACCAGTTTAAACAGCCTGTTGACACAGGCGAACAATGACGCAATCCAAACGAAAACCGTTATTCAGCAGTATTTCCAGCTGTACGAGAAGAGCACGGCAGAAGTTACCGCTATGCTCCAAAGCGCAGCTTCCCAAATCGCCAAACCCGGACTTATCTATGACGCAAGGATTACAGCTAAGCTTGGCAGTCCGATCCGCCAGGCCACTTCTGGCAATATCGATATTCAGCTATTTGCTTTGAATGAAAAACATTATTCAGGTTATGCTCTTAAAGTGAACCTCAAAAGCGATAAAGCGATCAAGCTCGTACTGGGGAATGATAAGCTCGGCTCCAGTGAAACGACATTAGCCGCAGCTTCGCGCTACGGCGCCGTTGTTGGCATTAACGCTGGCGGCTTCGCGGATGATAACCGTGGAAAACGCTATCCGCTCGACACGACGGTGATGAATGGGAAATATGTGAACGGCTTCTTCCCCACCAACAATGACACAGCCTTCATCGGCTTGAACAAAGATCGCAAGTTGATCGGCGGCAAGTTCAGCTCGCAATCGGAGCTCGATAAGCTGAACCCACTGATGGGTTCGACCTTTGTCCCTGTGCTGATGAAAAATGGCAGCAAGACATCCATTCCGTATCAATGGCAAAGCTCTCCAGCACGAGCAGCGCGAACCGTGATGGCCAACTATAAGCATGACCAGCTCTTATTCCTTGTCACAGATGGCTACGATGAAAGCGGCAATTCAGGCGCTACGCTTGCTGAATTGCAGGATAAGATGCAGCAACTAGGCGTAGTGGATGCTTATAACTTGGATGGCGGCGGCTCGACAACGCTTGTCTGGGGTGGCAGCGTAATCAATCGCCCGTCAGATGGCAGACTGCGACCGCTTGCTACGAACTTCTTGTTTTTCAAATGACCCAAATTATTCACACAATATTCGTTTCTTTTTTGGGGATGGTTGGGTATAATAAGCCTTAACTATGCAAAATAAACGGCTACGCCGTCCTAAAAGGACGAGTGTGTTTATGGAGAAATATAGCCGACTTATTATGTGAAACAAGTAAAAATGCTTATATTTTGCAAAAATGTTCTTTAACCCTATAGGGAATACTTACGAAGTCGGTTTTCTGCCGAAAACTTTTAGGAGGTGCAGCAATGTTCGGTTTATCCACAACATTTTGGCTCGTTAATTCCGTTTTCCTATTATTTATCGTCGCTATGTTGACGGCTTCCTATAACGAGGACAAAACAAAAGGCCTTTAAGCCAAGAAAAAAAGCATCGTCTTCTCCAGTTGGAGAAGCGATGCTTTTTCTTTTTTTTAACTACTAGGCTCTCGCCTTAAGCAGGTTCATTTCAGTTACGCAAACGCCGCAGATATAACGTTCTTTGAATTCACTGACACTTTCCATGCTACCGCAGAACACACATTTCGGACGATATCTCTCGAGAATGATATGGTCACCCTGTACAAGAATTTCTACAGGATCTCCCTCGTTCATTTGGTATCGCTTTCGTAACGATTTAGGTAACACGATTCGTCCCAATTGATCGACTTTACGTACGACTCCAGCTGGCTTCATCATAGGACTTCACCTCTCTTTTCCCAGACGTTTTCTACACTTCCGGCAATTTCACATCGACCAACATTTCCATATCGAGCTTACCGATACTATTCGCCGCGAATCATGAAATTCCTTCTGCTAAAGCCCCAAAAACTTTCTTTTCTTGTCAGAAATGTCGGTAGAGCGACAAAAAATATAGGTCATGAGTCTCCCTACTCAAGACCTACAAATCCCGTTTGACGTAATCCCTCATATAAAATAATAGCCGCAGAGTTGGAAAGATTTAATGATCTTACCGCGTCGGACATTGGCAGCCGGATCAAGGTGTCCGGATGCTGACGCAGCAGCTCCTCTGGCAGTCCTTTGGTCTCTTTACCAAATACGAAGAAATCGCCATCTTGGAAGACAAAATCAGAGTAACGTTTGCTAGCCTTCGTCGACGCAAAGAAGAATCTATGCCCCTCATATGCTGCCATAACTTCATCGAAAGAATCGTGGTAGTGAATCTTCACCGAATGCCAGTAATCTAAGCCAGCTCGCTTCAGGGTCTTATCATCGGTGTCAAAGCCAAGGGGTCTCACCAAATGAAGATGAGCACCTGTTGCCGCACATGTGCGAGAAATATTGCCTGTGTTCGCAGGAATCTCGGGTTCTACTAATACAATATGAAAAGCCATCTTTATTCATTCACCTCATTCTCTATCCTATTATAACCTGTGCCCGATTGCAATTTAACACTGGGTTAACTTTATCTTAATATCGCGATGATAGTGGTACGTCATACTAGAGTTATCCTTCATTAAAAAGGAGCCTTGCTAACAATGAAAAAAAAGATATTAATTGTTGATGACGAACCTTCCATCTCCATGCTCATTGAATTCAACCTGAAGCTTGCCGGTTTCGAGGTACATTGCGTATTCGACGGAGAAGCTGTCTTTGGTGCCATTCAATCATTCCGCCCCGACCTCATTGTCCTTGATCTTATGCTGCCCAAAATGGATGGCTTACAGGTATGCCGCAAGCTGAGAAGTCAGAATAACCTCGTACCCATTATTATGTTGACGGCCATGCAAGACCTTACGGATAAAATAGCTGGTCTGGACAATGGTGCAGACGACTACATGACGAAGCCCTTCTCACCGCTCGAGCTCGTCTCCCGCATTCAAGCGATTCATCGTCGCATCCAGACCCTGCCTTCTACGACGGAAGAAGCACCGATTGCCATCGGCCAAATCTCCGTCAAAGCCGAGCAACGCGAAGTGACGATGAATGGTGCACCGATCGAACTGACACCGAAAGAATTCGAACTGCTTCTTTTCCTATGCAAGCATCGTGGGAAAGTGTTAAGCCGACAACAACTGCTTCACGGCGTGTGGGACTACCACTTCCTTGGGGATACGCGCATCGTTGATGTCCATATCTCTCATCTCCGTGATAAGATTGAGCAAAATGCCCGTCACCCTGAATATATCATGACCATCCGCAACGTCGGCTATAAATTGACGGAGCCTGTTATTAAGGAGTCTTACGCTTAAGTTTAGGACTCCATCAAGCAGAACATAAGAAAGCCTCATCCACATAGCAACTTGGATGAGGCTTCTTTCTATTGACCTTTCAATTCTGCAGCGGCTTGTTCTGCTTGCTTATGCTCCAATGATTCGGTCAAGCGCTCTTTACTCATGAGAACCGCTGCTACAACAGCCAAAGCTGTTGGAATCAGTGCCCACATGAATGTATATGAAATCGAGGATGATAACCCTGCTGTAATTTTATCAAGTACAGGTGCAGGGATTTGAGCACGCATTTCAGGTGCTAACAGTACCCTAGGATCACTAAACGCTGGATTGTCAGCCATGTTGCCTTGCCCGCTTCCAGCAAAAATCTCCTTGAGCTTCGCCGTGAAATCATTCCGTTGAATGATTCCGAATAGTGTAATCCCTAAAGTCATACCTAAGGAACGAACGAAAGAGACTGTTGCATTCACAGAACCACGCTGCGACGGATCAAAGTGATGAATCGCCGCATTGGAAAGTACGGAGAAGCTCGCACCGATCCCAACACCAACGACGATCATGCACATTGTCACATACAAGCGGCTTGTATCTGGTTCAAGCTGTGTCAACATGTACATACCTGCTGCTAGAATGACAACAAAGACCATCATAATGTTCCGATATGGCATCTTATTCATTAAGAAACCGCCGCCTACCGCTGAGAATACAGAGCCTACCATCATCGGCAAGAGGACGAGCCCTGAATTGGTTGCTGTTCCGCCAAGTACACCTTGAATATAAATGGGAATATACACAGATGCCGTGATAAAGCCCATCCCGCTCAATAATCCAAGCGCATTACTCGTCGTAAACAAACGGTTCTTAAACATCGGGAATGAAATGATCGGTTCGATTACTTTTCTTTCAATGACGATAAAGCAAATTGTTAGCACGGTGAAAGCTGCAAATAGTCCGATAATTAAGCTGGAATCCCATGCATATTTATTTCCACCAAGCTCAAGGGCAAACATCATGCTGACCACGGCACCAACCAGCGTAACGGCACCCCACCAGTCGATCTTCTGTTTCGTATGAATCGGTGATTCTTTGTAGTAGATCGCAATAAAAATAAGGGCCAAAATACCAAGAGGAATATTGACATAGAAAACCCAATGCCAGTTAATATAATCGGTAATATAAGCGCCAAGCAACGGTCCGAAAATACTGGACAAACCGAATACTGCACCGAACAAACCGCCTAACTTCCCGCGTTGTTCGACAGGGACCGTATCAAACATGATCGTGAACGCAATTGGAATCAGCGCTCCACCACCAATACCTTGCAGTGCTCGATAAATACTGAGTTGTACAATGCTTTCTGCCGTACCACACAAGATGGAGGCGGCCAAGAAGACTATTAATCCAAAAATGAAAAACCGTTTACGCCCGAACATATCGGACAACTTCCCAAAAATTGGCATACCTGCCATTTCAGCGACCATATAGGCCGATGTTACCCAAACAAACTTATCCAATCCACCGAGATCTCCTACAATGGTTCCCATCGCTGTGGCAACAATTGTATTATCCATTGACGCCATTAACATGGCCAAGAGTAGACCTGCTAAGACGAAGCCTACTTTATTATTTGAACTCGTCATTCGTACACATTCCTTTACAATTTGTTTTCGCCTTACACCCTGAACTTACAGACATATTACAACTTGCGTGACTCTTTCACAATGGCACCCTTCTTCTTCTCTAAGTGTACCTTGTATTCTACTAGATCGACTTCACAACCAGGACCGATGACAACTTGGTTGCCGCGAACAACTTTCGCTCTCGTATGCTCCACGTAGATATCATCCCCTTCAATAACCGATACCGTTACCTTGGCATGCGGTGAGGGTCTGAAGAACAAGCTAAACGGATGAAGCAAACTCGCTTTGCGAATTCTAATTTTCTCTCCGCCAATCTCTTTCGCCGTTGAATCTTGGAAAAGCCTAATGTCGATCTCTCCTGCGTTCAGGAGTCCCCCAACATCAAACATTCCCTTTAGATGAAACACATCGACTTCGCAATCCCCTCCTGCAGCGATATGCCCTTTAAGTGCGATCTTGTTGCCTTGCATATGGCCTTTCACTTCAATCGTCCCTGAACCAGCAAGTGACCCGATTTCCGCATCACCGCTGATACTCACCGTTCCCGAATTTTTCATTGTATCGCTTCGAACATTCCCCGTCAATGAAAAAGTGCCCACAATGCCCGCTTCGCCTGCGTGCAAATTACCTTCCATCTCTAGTGTTCCGATGCATTTCAGAAACCGGCATTTCGTATCGCCTTCAATAATGCCTTCTCCAACAATTTTCATTCGATCATACTGGCCCCCTGCCGCGGTAGAGCTGCCCGTAATCTTCAAATTGCTAGAAAGCGAACGTTTGTTTGTATCTATACCCATTGTACCTCAAACCCTCCTCTCTTTGCTACACTTTTTCACTGCGTTTCACCTTAGATTGCTTATCTTGCTCGAGCTTTGCCGTATATTCGATGAGTCCAATCTCACAACCAGGTCCAATTGTAATATCCGCTCCTCTTACGACATCAGCCGTTGTATATTCCAAGTAAATATGGTCGCCTTCGACGGATTGAACCGTCAAATGATTACCAATCCCCAGAGGCAGAATCTTCAACCAACTTGCCAAGCCAATGCCTCGCTGCTTACGTATTTGGATTCGTTCTCCGCCGATCTCTGAAATTTTACTATGCCCATGCAAGGTAACAAGGACTGTATCTGCATTAAGCGTGCCCACCTGCAGCTTACCATTGGCATTAAACTTCTCCGCCTCACAGTTGCCTGTTATTATTGAAGAGCCATTAATTTCGAGGCTCTCACCCGTATAATTACCCTCAATCTTAACTTTGCCATGAATTCGGGTACTTTTGGCCTTCAGATTCCCCTGAATCGTTAGCGTTCCATGCAATTCTGCCGTTTCAGATGTAATACTACCATTAACTTCTGCACGCCCATTTAGCGTAAAATCGGAGCATATAACGTCCCCTTCCAGACGCCCAATACCGTCGATTTTAACTGTACGGAAGCTCCCGCCATTAGAAGATCCTATTCCGGAAATCATCAATTTACGCTTCAATTCTGCTGTATGCATAGTGTCACCTCCTCACGTTGTTGTTATTTTCAGCTTCAGTTCTTCAATCTTCTTCGCCACCTGCACGCGGAGCACAACCTTGACACCTTGCTCGAAAAATAATTCACTGCCTGTCGTAACGAGTAGACATAAAGTTAAGCCCATCTTACGTATAAAAATCAGATCACAAGGCTTACCTTCAAACTTGGCATATTGCTCTTTCATGGTTAGAAGCAAGTATTTCCCTTCATCGAGGCTTATTTCACCGGATTGTAAGCAATCCTCTAATAGAAACAGAAACAACATTTCTTCAAAGCTGTATACCGCTGTCGTTCCCAACAATGGAGATGCATAATCTATTGTTTGCTGAGAAACAATGTTTCGTTTAATTAGCTCTAATTTGTCTATTTTCATGTCATTTGGCACGATTGAAAACACATCCGCTAATTCATCCAACGATAAATCATCTTTCATATTTACAATTTTATCGATACGCGCCAGCATCTGCCCCTTCGGAAAGAACGTTTCCTGTCCCGTAAACGCTGATTTTCGTATAAACCATTCCTCTGGAACTAAGTTTTTGCGTTTCCAGCGGTAAAGTTGCCCATAAGATATGCCTGTTAGCTCGAGTAGCTCTTTCTTCGATATCAAATCTTCATCCAAGGTACATCCCTCCTTTGCCATTTCAATGTAACATAACAATGTTACGCAGTAAATCAGCCTTGAGACTGAACTAAACTCAAAACAAAAAAACCACCCAGTCATCCCAGGTGGTTTATCTTTCATCTATTTTACTTAAAATACAAAGTCATCGTCCGTCAAAGCCTCAACGTGAATCGTACGCACATAACCATTGCCCTTTTTGGAGAAAAAGTCATGCTGCTTCGTCTTCGTACTCAGTCCGTTCAATACAATCGGGTTGATATCCTCTTCCGGGAACATCGGTTCAACGCCTAGGTTCATAAACGCCTTGTTCGCGTTGTAGCGAAGGAATGCTTTCACTTCGTCTGCCAGTCCCAGCGGTCCGTACAGACTATCCGTGTAGCCTTCTTCATTCGCATGTAACTCTTTCAATAGTGCACACAACGTCGCGTACGCCTCGTCTTGCTCGGCAGGGCTTAGCTCCGCGTAGACTTCTTGTGCCAGCACACCTATGTACAACCCATGGATGCTCTCATCGCGTAGAATCAAGTCAATGATCTCACCGCTGCTCGTCATTTTACCTTGGCCAGCCAAGTACAACGGATAATAGAAACCGCTATAGAACAAATAGCTTTCTAGCAAGACTGACGAAGCCATCGCTAGATACAGCTCTTTGGTCGTATTAATATTCTCATAGTAATGTGAAATCTTATTCGCCTTAAATTGCAAGTGAGGATTCCGCTCCACCCATTGAAACAGCTCGTTGATCTCTTCTGTCGTAGACAGCGTTGTGAAAATCGAACTGTAAGACTTCGCATGGATCTGCTCCATCATCCCCATGAAGCTAAGCACAGCTTTGCGCTGCAGCCCATCCACATGCTCAAGGATCTTCGGCATCCCGACGCCGCCCTGCATAGTATCGAGCAACGTCAGACCGCCAAGCACTTTCATATATAGCTCACGCTCAACGTTGCTGAGTGTGATCCAGGACATTTTATCATCAGACAATGGAATTTCTTCATCTGTCCAAAATTGCATAATATTTTGATTCCAGAATGTAATAGTAAAATCATCATCAGGCCGGTTCCAATTCACCGCTTTTTTGACGATAGGTTTATTGATCGTTGGTGCACTTGTCATGAATGGTAGTCCCCTTCCTACTTATACTGAGCAGCTTACACATTCCTCAACGGATAGCTGGTTGGTTCTTGTGTAGTAGAGCGATTTAAGTCCTTTGTGTGCCGCATACAGGTATAATCTAGCAAGTTGTCTTGTTGAAACATCACTGTTTACGTGTAAAATAGTCGAGATCCCTTGATCCACATGCGTTTGAATCTCCGAGATGAGGTCAAGAATCTTGAATTGATCCATTTGATAAGCGGATTTATAGTAGAAGAAATTGTCGCGTGCCATGAATGGCATCGGATAATACGTTGTCGAATTCGCATACGTACGTGTCTCAATAGGTTCAACAATTGGCATAACGCTGGATGTTGAATTTTGAATATACGAGATGCTTTGCGTCGGCGCTACTGCCAAACGGTACGCATGATAAAGACCGTGCTTCTGAACATCAGCTTGCAACGCTCTCCAATCGTCTGGAGACGGAATCGGCATGCCTTCGAATAATGCTTTCACTTTGTCCGAAAGTGGACGATAATCTATTTCTGTATAACGGGTAAAATAGTTCCCATTCGCATATTCCGATAGCTCAAAGCCTTCGAAAGTTTGCCCGGATTCTTTGGCAATCTCCATACTTTTTTCAATGGAATAGAAATTCATCGCTGCAAAGAAGGTGCGAACGAAATCCTTTGCTTCAGCACTCTCGTAAGCAATTTTGTTTTTGGACAAATAGCCGTGCAAATTCATAACGCCAAGACCGACAGAATGCAGTTCACGATTCGCTTTGGCAACACCTGGCGCATTGTGGATCGTCGTCATATCACTCACAGAGGTTAGGGCAATCATACCTTCGTGCACGGTTTCGCGCAGCTTTTTACGATCCATCACATTGGCAATATTCATCGAAGCTAGATTACAGCTGATATCGCGAAGAATGGTGTCTTCTTGACCGTAATCATTGATTTCGGACGTTTCTTGCAATTGGAAAATCTCTGTACAAAGATTGGACATCTTGATCGTCCCAATCCCCTTCAGGGCATGATCCTTATTCGCATTCGTACGATTCATCATATATGGATAACCGGATTCCAGTTGAGTTGTCGCAATTTTGGTCAGCATATCACGTGCATTCATGATTGCTTTCTTCTTAACTTTAGGGTTCGCTAGAAGTTCATCATACATTTCATCCATATCCAGATCATCCATATGCTTGCCATAAGCTTGCAGAACGGTGTAAGGAGCGAAAATATGTAGAGGCTTGTTCTCCTCCGCCAACTTATAAAACTTATTCGGTACAATAAGTCCGATGGAGAGTGTTTTCAAACGGGATTTCTCATCCGCATTAATTTTCTTACTATCTAGGAACTCCATAACGTCCCAGCCAAAAATGTTGTAATACGCCGCGCCTGAGCCCTTGCGTTGACCCATTTGATCCGCATAGGAGAACGCATCCTCCATTAGCTTAAGTACAGGAATAATACCTTTCGCCGCACCCTCAACGCCTTTAATCGTTTCACCGCGCCCACGAAGCTTTGATAAGTTCACGGCTACACCGCCGCCAATTTTGGACAACTGCATACATGTTGCTAATACATAGTTGATGGAATTTAAGGAATCATCCATTTCTAATAAGAAGCACGATACTAATTCGCCACGACGACTCTTGCCTGCGTTCAGGAACGTAGGTGTCGCTGGCTGCAAGCGCTGCTCCATCATGGATAGGGCCAGCACGCGTGCCGTCTCTGCATTTCCGCGACCCAAGTACAGGGCTACGATCGCTACGCGATCAGGGAAATGCTCGAGGTATAACGTCTTATCGTCACTGCGTAAAGCGTAATCTGTATAAAATTTCGAAGCTGCCATATACGATGCGAACTCGAATTGATTGTCATGTGCCACTTGATACACGCTGTTAACTTCATCTTCGGTGTATTTGTCATAAACGTTCTCGTAGAAGTTATTGTCGATCATATAACGAACCTTCGAAGAGGTATCGGGGAATGTGAGGCTTCTGCTGTGTACTTCTTCTATGAACACCTTAACAGCTTCTTTATCCTTCTCTAATTGAAAAAAACCATCCGTACCGCGTTGCATTAATTCATTATTAAGTTCAATGTGCCGCAATTGCTTGTACCCCCTGAACAAATCGTTCTACATCATTTTTCGTGCCGGATAATTCGAATTTGGTTAATACGGGAACATCATAAAGTGCTGAGATCGTATCTGCGCTTTTGGCGAAGCCATCTCCCCAGTTGCGATTACCGCTTGCTGCAACGCCTTGAAGACGAGAGGAATTACTTTCTAGGAAAGAAGCAACCTTGGGAGGAATTTGTCCAAAACCAGTTGTATACGTCACGAGTACGAATGGCTCGTCCATTGTCATCGCTTCCTCAATTTGTACCGCGGGCATCTGGAGCTTCGCAATAAAACGGCGAACATTTCCAGTCTTCGAATCGTAAGCAATCAACATAGCTTCCGTCTCCTATCATTCTCAATTCTCTCTATCTTGTGTCTTCGCTTGCGGGTAACCTATATGTAGTAAAGATACCAATTCTATCGTCTGTCATTCGCGAGTTCATCTACCCATTAATCGACAGAATCTGCATTTGTTTCACGACTCCGTAAACGGTCAAAAAAGCTTGAAACCTGCGGTTTCACTTGATTTCCGGCTCGATATGAGCCTTCTGCTAGCAATCTCGCAATGCGCTTTTTATCACGACATCTAGTTGATAGATTCAAATTTATATCAATATATTGTGTTTGTCAACGAGCAAAACGACCTATTTACAATTCCAAAACACGTAATCCTAGACGGGGCGTGGCTCGATGGGTTTAGAAAAAATATTTTCAATTTTTACTTGATTTTTTCGGATATGTCGAAATGACTAGGACATTCCTCCTCTACTAGATCTAGTCCAAACTCATCTTCCAATTACCGCTTTTAAACCTGCTCAGTGACCCTCTACAGGCTTTTAAACCCCTCGGTCGAAACTACATGCCTCAGCACAAAAAAAGCTATTCACGCGCACACGAGGGTGCCATGAATAGCTTAATTCATTTTCCTAGCTGTTGCGTTGTTGGAAATCCGTCATGAAATCAGCAAGTGCTTTACATGATGCGTAAGGAACTGCGTTATACGTGGAAGCACGTAAACCACCGACACTGCGATGACCTTTCAATCCAACGAACCCTTGCTGCTCGGTTTCTTTAATGAACTTCTTCTCCAGCTCTTCATCTTGCAAGCGGAATGTAATATTCATCGCAGAACGGCTTCCTAGATCTACAGGTCCACGGTAGAAGCCATTGCTGCTATCAATTGCGTTATAAATAAGGCCTGATTTTTCTACATTATTCTTCTGAATAACCGTCAATCCGCCTTGCTCTTCAATCCATTTCAACACCAGATTCACCATATAAATGGAGTATGCTGGCGGTGTGTTATACAAGGAATTGTTTTTGCTATGCGTTTCATAACGCATCATCGTTGGGATTGTTTTTGGCAGATCAACGAGTAGATCGTCTTTAATAATCGCAACGGTCACACCAGATGGTCCAAGGTTCTTCTGTGCTCCCGCATAGATCATGCTGAACTTCGAAACGTCGACTGGGCGGCTCAAGATATCACTGGACATATCACCGATCAGAGGAATGTTGCCTGTTTCCGGAAAGCTTTGGAATTGCGCACCCTCAATCGTCTCATTGGACGTGATGTGCAGGTAAGCTGAATTCGGATCTAAGTTAATGTCACTCAATGCAGGAATTTTCATAAATTTCTGTTCTTTCGAACTAGCCGCAAGCGAAACTTCTCCGAATAGTGCTGCTTCTTGCACAGCCTTCTCGGCCCAAGCGCCTGTCAGCACATAGCTGCCAACCTTGCCTGCCTTCAAGAAATTCATAGGGATCATGGAGAACTGAGAGCTCGCTCCACCTGTCAAAAAGAGAATTTGGTACCCATCTGGAATACCAAAAATACGCTTCAATAACGCTTGTGTTTCATTGTGCACTTGCTCATATTCCGAACTACGGTGAGAAATTTCCATAATGGACATGCCAATGCCTTTAAAATCAACAAACTCTTCTTGTGCTCTCTGAAGTACTTCGAGAGGTAAAGCCGCAGGCCCTGCGTTAAAGTTATAGGCCCTGTTTCCCATGAGTGACCACACCTTTGCGTTTTGTATTATGGCTATGATAGCAATATTCTGTGCAAGCATCAAGTAAAACCTCAAACAGGCTCTACGAGACTTGTCAGAATTCCTCGATAAATCGCTACCATATCTTCCAGCTTCATTCGCACAAGTCCACTAGAAGACGGACACACATAATCAATAACGCCTTCTACCATCGGCTGCGGTTGACTGCCCCAGGAGACGCCTCTTCGGCCGCTATACTGCTCATAGACACCCTTCCCCACGAAGCAAACAACCTTCGGTCGGTAGGTCTCAATTTTCGCTTTCAGAATACGTCTGCCTTCACGATACTCGTCTGCCGTAATTTCTGCTGCTGTCAAAGAAGGGCGTGCCACGATATTCGTGAAGCCATAACCGATTTCAAGCAGATCACCATCCTCTTGCGGCTTATAAAGCCTTGGCGTTAATCCCGCCTGCAACAAAATGCGATAGAATCGATTATTCGGATTCGCATAATGATGCCCGGTTTCCCCTGATCGAATACTCGGATTATAGCCAACGAAGAGAATTTGCAAACCCTCCGCCATATGATCTGAAATTGCCGCTAGTTCCAACCGTGCACCTCCTGCGAGTTATATAAACTTTAAATTTTCATACGTTTTACCTAGCACTGTTGCTGTATCTCCATTTAACCACGAGTCAATTAGCGTACTATATACAGAACGGAAATCAACCTCATATTTCAAATCTCCATTATCTAAGTTACTCAAGCTCGGATAGGCGCCGTATAGCCCGCCCTTCACCTTGCCGCCAATGACAAACATCGGTGCCGCTGTTCCGTGGTCGGTTCCACCGCTGCCGTTCTCTTTAACACGACGTCCAAACTCGGAGAACACCATGACAGCGACGCGATCCTGCAGCCCCTGTGCCTGCAAATCCTGATAGAACGCAGTTAACCCTTCATCGACCTGCGTCAGCATTTGTGCATGCTGCAGTTTCTCATCCGCATGATCGTCAAATCCACCTACTTCTACATTAAAGAGCCGCGTCCCTGATTTTCCAGCCAGCAACTTCGTTACAAGCTGTAAGTCCCTTGCAAAATTCGTATTGGGATACTCAATTTTCTTCGTATAGGTAGCAGCAAGAGATTGGATCGCCTCTACGCTCTTATAGGCTTCCGATCCTCGAGCAGAAATGACCCGCAGTTGATCGAACGAATTCGATGCCCCATACATATCCAAGAACGCTTTGGTTATTCTATTCTTGTCCATCAACGCTGTCTTAGGATCGAATACATGATAGGACTCCAGGGATTGAATCACTGGAAAGCTTGATTGATCAGAGGCGAAGGCTTTGCTGCCTGATCCGCCAATTTGAATCACTTTGAGAGGATTGGGATTTTTCTGTAACGAAGCTTCCGCATACCGTGCCAACCAACCGCTGCGGCTCATTTTCGCAGGCTCTGCGGTTTGCCAAATTTCCATAGAGCGAAAGTGTGAATGATTAGGCTCCGGATATCCAACTCCTTGTATAATAGCCATTTTTCCTAATTTATACAACGCTGCTAATCCTGTAAGACTAGGATGTAGGCCTACGTGAGAATCGAGCGCTAGTACTTCCTTCTGTTCATAAGCAAGCGTAGGCCGTGAATCATAATAGAGGCCCTGACCGTATGGAATCAACGTATTGATCCCGTCATTGCCGCCGCTTAACTGCACAACAACCAACACTGGGTCCTCCAAGCCAGGTTCAGAGCTTCCTGCCCAAAGTGATTTACCTTTTTCCGTGAAAAGTGCACCGCCAAGCCCGAGGGTTGCGAATAACGCCGTTCCTTTGATCAGAAAATCTCTTCTCGTTAATTTCACAAGTTTCCCCCCTATTTCATTTGAGCTTCAGGACTAATCAATACAAGCTGCAGGAGACCTCGTAAGCCGGTTAGTTTTTGCTTTGTTTGGTTTGTATGTACAATGGTGTCATCTGCGTAAGCACGCAAGCTCGCCTGTGTTTGTTCGGATAAGTCTGAGATGCCCATGAGCTCTGCATAGAGCTTCGCCCACTCCATAGGTGACTCCACTTGATTCGGTTTGAACGCTGACGTGTTCAGCTGTTGTCCGTTCATTTGCTTCGCGATTCCCTCAGCGAACTGGTACCTTGCTAGCAAACAGTTGGTTGTGAGCCAAGAGGCGCCACCTCTCCAGCCTGCAACATCGGGAGGGACGAATAGTTCCTGCCCCATCTTTCGCATCGCTTGGGCATGCCCCTTGGCGACGGAGAGCTTGCAGCATTTCAGGATACCCGCTACATAATCTGCTGGTGTTTTAATAAGTGACATCCGATTGGTATCCGCGTAGAATTCATCGGAAAGGAATAGTGCCTGAAGCACTTCCCCCACCGTATTCTTCTGTGAAATTAATCCAGCTATGGTCTGAATCCAACGATCGGACGGTGTGTCTGTTGCAAAATAGTTCAACAACTTCGTCGCTAGAAACGTTGGCAATGCTTGTTGATGAAATAAGATATCGATCACATCGTCTGCATCTAATTTCCCGCTTTCCCCGAGCAATGTCTTGGCATCGTTATCGTGCTGTTTGACATTGTAGTTGACCTTATGATCATTTTTATTGTACGTCCAGCCTGTAAAAGCGCGCGCAGATTCCTTCACATCCATTTCGGTGTAGTGACCGATGCCAAGTGTGAATAGTTCCATCACCTCACGGGCGTAATTCTCATTCGGCTTCCCCTTCTTATTCTGATTCACATCCAGCCAAATCATCATGGCAGGGTCCTTGCCGATTTCGATAAGCAGCTCTTTGAAATTCCCCAATGCATATTGACGGAACAGTTCATTTTGCTTCACCATGAGCGACGCATCTTTCACCTTATAATTCGCCGTCGCGAAATGTCCATGCCAAAACAACGTCATCTTCTCGATGAGCGGCGTAGGTGAGTTCACCATCCGATAAAGCCAGTACATCTGTTGATCTACTAGCAAGAGCGGATCCAAAGCTTTCTTCCCGTCCACATGAAACTGGTCAAAGGAGGCTAGCTTCGGAGCCTTGTCGATCAATGCTTCACCCGTTACTAAGCGCCGAACTGTTTCTTCCCGTCCAAGCGCCAAGCAAGTTGCAACTTCTTCCTTCGCCACACCAAATCCCGCACGTAGTAAAAGATGAACAACTTCCTTGCTGGTCCAATGGACTCCCATGATCTCCCCACCGTTCATTTTTCTCCATACTGTACCATATAAATGTGTCAAAAGTATGTAGAAATACAAATAACCAAGTCTAGTGACTTGGTTACCTGAATTCGTATTCACATGGGTGTCAAACGTTATAATTTAGCTGATCCCACGAGCTGCTCAGCTAGCTGTAGGAAGGATCCAACAACACGTCGCACTCGCTTATCGACATCTGGATGAATGTCTTCGAAGAGGGCGTCTTCGCGGAAGCTCTTGCGTTGATCGCCACCAATCGAAATCCACTCCGGACTGTTAATCCCATGTAGATTGCGGACGGTCGTCTGCATCTGGGTTAGCGAGCTGACAGCTACCGCTCCGCCTGAGGAGCTGACGGATAGCACAGCTTTGTTATGGAAATGATCCTGTCCAACATGATCCAGCGCATTTTTGAGCACACCGGACATTCCACTATGATACTCAGGCGTAGCCAAGACAATTGCATCGGCGGACAACATCGCCTGTTTAAACGCTCCAAGTGCTAGGTGATCCTTTCCATCATCTTCAGGTGTATAGAAAGGTAACGGCGTCTTGTATAAATCTATTAGAGTTACTTCATGTTGATCTTGTGTTGCCAAATGCTGAATATATGTGGCAAGTCTTGTACTCGTAGCAGCTCCATGATTGCTTCCTGCAACAATCGCAATTTTCATCGTTAATTCTTCCTTCCTCTAAAAAGAAAACTGCTCCTCCATAGCGTCCTATGAAGGGGCAGTTCCTATTATCATATCGTATAAGTGCTAAAGATTAGCAATCGAAGTAAAGGTTGTACTCGTGTGGGTGAATACGGATTGCAACTTGTTTCGCTTCGCCACGTTTCAAGTCGATGTAGTTATCGATGAAATCTTGTGTGAATACGCCGCCTTCAAGCAAGAAGTCGGAATCAGCTGCAAGAGCATCCAAAGCTTCGTCTAATGTACCAGGAACGCTGCGGATCTCAGCTTTCTCAGCATCTGACATTTCATAGATGTTAGTATCGAAAGGACCATATCCAAGAGCACGTGGATCGATTTTCTTTTTGATACCGTCAAGACCAGCCATCAACATTGCTGCGAAAGCAAGGTATGGGTTAGCTGTGCTGTCTGGTGTACGGAACTCAATACGACAACCCTTAGGTGTCACAGCTGCGATTGGAATACGAACTGCTGCGGAACGGTTACCTTTGGAGAATACAAGGTTTACCGGAGCTTCGTAACCAGGAACTAGACGTTTGAAGGAGTTTGTACTAGGGTTTGTGATCGCGATCAACGCTGGAGCGTGATACAGGATACCACCGATGTAGTTAATAGCCATTTCGGAAAGGTTAGCATATGAACCTTTTTCGTAGAACAAAGGGTTACCTTCGTTGAAAATGGACATATGAACGTGCATTCCGCTACCGTTGTCACCAAATAATGGTTTCGGCATGAATGTAGCTACTTTACCATATTCTCTCGCTGTGTTAGCAACGATATACTTGTATTTAAGCAGGTTGTCTGCTGTTTTAGTCAATGTGTCAAAACGGAAGTTGATTTCAGCTTGACCAGCTGTTGCCACTTCATGGTGATGACGCTCAATGCGAAGACCTGCGTCAGCAAGCTTATTACACATTTCAGAACGGATATCTTGTTGAGAATCGATTGGAGCTACTGGAACGTAACCGCCTTTAACTGGAACTTTATAAGCAAGGTTACCGCCTTCTTCTTTACGGCCTGTGTTCCAACCAGCTTCTTCGGAATCAACTTCGAAGTAGGATTTGTTCATACCGTTCTCGAAACGAACATCATCAAAGATGAAGAATTCGGATTCAGGAGCGAAGTATGCAGTTGTACCTACGCCAGTTGTTTGCAAATATTCTTCAGCCTTTTGAGCGATGCTACGTGGATCACGGTCATAACGGTCGCCTTCAGGTGTATGGATGTTGCTCATAATTACTAGTGTTGGGTGTGCTGTGAAAGGATCCACATAAGCAGTTTCCGTATCTGGCATCATTACCATGTCAGATTGTTCAATACCACGGAATCCTGGGATAGATGAACCGTCAAAAGCTACGCCATTTACGAATGTTTCTTCATCTACTTCTGTAGAAGGCAAAGAGATATGCTGCGCTTTACCGGAAAGACCAACGAAACGAAAATCTACCCACTCAATATTTTTTTCCTTGATAAGGTTCAACACGTTTTGAACTGACATTTAAAAAACCCTCCCATTTCCGTACATTCAACGTACTTTGCATGATTAATGTTCAACTTTTGCTTGTTTTCTTTCACATATTATATAGTGATTCCTCTAACACAGTCAATACTTATGTCAGGTATTTTTTAAATGAGTGTAAGCTATTCTTACACTATTTCCCCACAATTGCCATAAATCCAAAAACAGGAAAAGAGTTTCTCCATTTCTGAAGAAACCCTTCCTATGAAAACCGTATATTACGCCAAAATCGGTTCTTTCTTCGTATCAAACTTCTTACCAAGTAGTGGTGCAAGCTTCTCAAGATCAGATAGCAAGTGGGCAAATTGATCTGGGAACAACGACTGTACGCCGTCTCCTGTCATTGAATTGTCGGGATCTGTATGCATTTCGATGATTAATCCGTCCGCTCCAGCTGCAACAGATGCTTTCGTCATTGGAACTACCAACTCTCTGCGTCCTGTTCCATGACTTGGATCTGAGATAACCGGCAAGTGACTCAACGATTTAAGTACTGGGATTGCTGATAAATCTAACGTATTTCGTGTGTAGGTTTCGAATGTACGGATTCCGCGCTCACAAAGCATAACGTTCGGATTACCGCCAGCAAGAATGTACTCAGCAGCATTCAAGAATTCATCATACGTCGAGCTGAATCCACGTTTAAGCAAAACTGGCGTTTGAATCGTTCCTAATTTGCGAAGTAGATCGAAGTTTTGCATATTACGTGTACCTACTTGCAGAATGTCCGCGTATTCCGCACATACATCAACGTACTCCGGTGTCATGACTTCTGTAATCGTAAGTAGGCCATGTTTCTTACCCGCTTCAGCCATCATGATCAGACCTTCCACACCAACACCTTGGAAGCTGTATGGACCTGTTCTTGGTTTAAAAGCACCGCCGCGGAGCACCTGCCCGCCAGCTGCTTTCACTAAGCGAGCAATCTCATCGATCTGCTCTGGCGTTTCAACTGCGCAAGGGCCACCCATGACGACAAGTTGTTCACCGCCGATTTCAACACCTTTAATAGAAATAACCGTATCAGCAGGATGGAAATCACGACTAGCCAGCTTGTAAGACTTCGAGATTTTCACAACTTGCTCAACGCCAGACATTTGGCGAAGTTGTTCCGCTAATTTCGGATCCGCTTGACCAATGATCCCAATTACTGTACGATCCTCACCTTTGGAAACATGCGCTTGAACCCCTTGCTTTTCGATAAATTGCACAATTTCCTGAATACGCTCATCCGAAGTTTTGTTTGATGTAATTGCGATCATGTGATCCACGCTCCTATTTCATTTATTATGGGATAATTGATTATCAGTCCACTAACATGCTTCAACGCTTGTTCGCTTCTACGCTTTTATGCTTTTAACCACTAAAGTAAATATACAACGCTTGACGAGAATTCGTCAAGCGCTAATTTATTACCTATTCTTTTGATTCACTAGGAGCTAACTGATCTTTACGTATTCTACGTTTTTCTTTACGGCGATTCGTGTGGTACTTGAGCAGGAGCACGACTGGGAAATAAGCAATAATACCAAGGAAAAGACCAACGACCATCCCACCGACAATTAAATCCAATCCGCTACGAATAATATTAGAGAGGAGATGCGGTAGATGGTGGATCAGATAGATCTTAAAATGCTTCGGCACTAAATATTCCCCGACCTGCTTATTAAGAATGGAAAAAGGTATATAGATGACTTTACCGAACACAAAGCCAATTAAAGCCGCAGGCAAGTTTGCTCTCAGTAGGTAAACCAATGGAAAGATAAGAACAAACGCAAACCCTGCAGTCGGTAATGTGAACATCTCAACGAATAGACCAATCGAAAAACCTCTTGCTACCATGGAAGGACCGCCCTTGGCACGTAAAAGAAGTAAATATTTGAATTTGAACCAACGTTTAGTACTTTTCCAATCGTAGCGAGCTTTCATCATTTTCACCTTCTGAGTACTTTGCATGCTAGTTTCAATCCCGTCGAGTGGAATAAGCAGGAATTACACGGTACTTGCTGCTTTGGATTTAACAGGGGGAATTAGTTTCTTCATATTAATAGTACGTTTTATTTCCCAACTGGTTTCATCTTTCGCATCGTAATTTTCTAAATAGGTAATGACCTCTTTAGTGATCGGTGTGGGCGTTGAAGCCCCTGATGTTACACCTACTTTACGTACATTCGCCAACCATTCTCTGTTTAATTCAGAAACGTCTGAGATACGGTAAGCCATTACACCAGCGATCTCTTGTGAAACCTGAGCCAAGCGGTTCGAATTGTTGCTTTTCGGATCCCCAACGACAATGACCAGATCCACTTCTTTTGCCTGCTCCGCGACGGCTTCTTGACGAACCTGCGTTGCTAAGCAAATTTCATTATGAATTTCAGCTTTCGGGAAAAGCGTTAATAACCGATTCATAATATGTTTAATATCCCACTGACTCATCGTGGTTTGATTCGTAATGATGATTCGATTCGACTTCAGATTAAGGAGCTCAGCCTCTTCCAGCTTCTCAATCAAATGTACATGATCTGGTGCTACGCCAATAGCTCCTTCTGGCTCTGGATGCCCCTTTTTCCCGATATAAATAATGTCATAACCGTCTGCTACTTTTTCACGAATTAAATCATGCGTCTTCGTTACATCTGGACATGTTGCGTCTACAACAGTAAGTCCTTTGTCACGCGCCAAACGTCTTACCTCAGGAGAAACCCCATGTGCAGTGAAAATAACAGTCCCTGTCTCCACTTGCTGCAAAATCTCAAGGCGATTCTCGCCATCCAGCGTGATGACTCCTTCCTCTTTGAAGAAATCGGTCACATGCGCATTATGAACAATCATGCCTAAGATATATATAGGTCTGGGAAGATTTAAATTTTTAGCAGTTTGCATAGCGAGCGCCATAGCATCAACAACCCCATAACAGTAACCTCTGGGGGATATTCGAACAACTTCCATCTGTTCCACCTACCTAAACCGTTGTATTTCTTCTAATTATATCTGATTATATGGCATGAGGGAAGTTTGCTGGCAGCCAGATTAAAAAGGTACTTCCCTCGTCCTTCCGAGTGGTGACTTCAACAGACCCGTCATGTTCATCAATGATCCATTTGGCAATAGATAAACCAAGTCCTGTACCCGTCGTAACCCCTCTGGACAAATCCGCGCGATAGAACCGATCGAAAATATGAGGAATATCTTCTTTATCCATCCCTATGCCAGTATCTGAGATCCGTATGCCAATAAAGCTGTTTCTGCGTATCGCCTCAATGGTTACTGAACCCATAGGTGTATATTTAAAAGCATTTTCAATAAAGATGAACAACAATTGCTGCAGGTAATCTCGGTTTCCTTGAACCATGGCATCTTCGAGCGCATCCAGATTCCCCACTTGCCATTCAGCCGTATGCTCGAGCAGCTGTGCTCTCCTAACGACTTCGTGAACTAGCGGCTTGAACTCAATCGGATGTTTCTCCATAAGAACACCCGCATCAGCCCTCGCAAGGGCGAGTAAATCATTGACTAATCTGCTCATTCGTTGCGCTTCCCCGGCAATATCGTGCATAGCTTCCAAGGACATTTGAACCTGATCCGGCGTAGCTAATTCTTTGGTCCCCGATGTTTGCTTCCACATTTTCTCCAATAAATCCACATTGCCACGAATCGTTGTTAGTGGAGTTCTAAGCTCATGTGAAGCATCCGATACAAATCGTCGCTGTGCGCGGTAGGCCTCATCTAATTCCACATACGTAATTTGAATACGGGCAAGCATGCCATTGATTGTATTCGTCAATCGGCCTATTTCATCTAGAGGTCCATCGTAGTGAATCCGTTTCTCAAGATCGTCTCCGCTTTCGATTTGATTCGCAGCATCTATAACTCGCTCAATTGGTTTTAATGCCTTACGTGCCAAGAACCAACCCAAGGAGGCAGCGACGATAATCGTTAAAATAGCCCAAATGATAAGCGTATAACGCAGCGTGACAGCCGTTCTCTCGTAACTGCCGATCGGCACAGCTGATTGCAGAATGCCAATGAGATGTGCTTTATTATCTGTTAGGCCTAGATGGTAGATCAGAAAATCCTGATTAAGAATTTTCGTCTTCTCAAAATAACCAATCTCATCTTCAAGTTTATCTACTTGGCGTTGCAGTTTATCGATTGTCGATTGGCCAATAGGCAGCGTCTGATCATAATATTGTAAATTCTGTGATCGGTTAAAACTTTTTAGCGCGATATTATATAATTGTAAAAAAGTATTGGTGGAATAGAAATCTCTGCTTTCTAATTCAAGATCAACAACTAGCCCTTTCTGAGAAAGAGCAATGCTTTTCTGAATACGAGTGGAGCTGTTGACAGCCTCTCTTTTCACATCTTGACGAATTTGATCATAAAGGAAATAGTTCAAGAAGAAATAGAGAACAATGCCAAAAAGCAGCATCGTGATAGCCAATATGCCTGAATACCATAGCGTAAGCCGCAGGCGAAGCGACATCTTAATTTTCCCCTCTCAATACATAGCCTGCTCCTCGGACCGTTTGAATCAAACGTTTATGGCCAAATTCTTCTGTTTTCTGGCGTAACAAAGCTATGTAAACCTCTAAGACATTGGACTCACCGCTGTAATCGTAACCCCAAATCTTCTCCATGATAATATCCCTCGACAGCACTCGCTTCGGATTCTGCATGAAGAGATGCAATAAATCGAACTCTTTCGTCGTTAATTCAATCAGCTTCTCGCCACGGAAAACCTCCCGTGTATCTAAATCCAGTACAGCATCTTCAAAGCTGAGCCGATTGTTCATCTGTTCAGGTCGTTCCGTTCTTCGACGTAGTAATACTCGCACTCTCGCAAGCAGCTCTTCCAAAGCAAAGGGCTTGACCAAATAATCATCAGCACCCAAATCCAAACCTTTGACACGATCACTAATATCGTCCTTAGCAGTCAACATCAGAATTGGCACTTCGCTGCCGCTTTCACGAATTCGACGAACAACTTCCCACCCATCGATGTGCGGCATCATGACGTCCAAAATAATAAGCTGCGGCTCAGTCACCAGCATTTGCTTGAGACCTTCTAAACCGTTAGCAGCTGTCGTAACCAAATAGCCCTCAAATGCTAGTCCACGTCTCAACATGGATGTGATTTTCTCATCATCATCAATAACCATAATATTCTCTCTCATTGGTCCGCCCCCATTCTACCTTCTATTGTAGCAAAATTACTGCCTAGCAAAAAGAAGCAGAGCCTGCAAGCTTGAGGCCGCGGACTCTACTTCCCTTCAATTAAGTGCTTAGGGCTTACTGAGCTGGTGTCTCAGCAAGTGTATTTTTGTCTCCTACCGTAACTGGGACTTCTGTACGCTTGCCATCACGAATAATGCCCAGCGTTACTTTGTCGCCAACTTTCGTTCCTTGAACCTTCGTAATCAACTCTTGTGAGTTCTTGATTTTGGTGCCATTCAAATCAACGATCACATCATATTGACGCAAGCCTGCTGTGAATGCGGGGCTCTTACGTTGAACACTTCCAACCAAAGCGCCATCTGTGTTAGGAAGCTTCAATTCACTCACCCAATCTTGACCGATATCTTGCAGACCAACACCAAGGTAAGGAACAGGCTCTTTCGGAATCGTAACATTATTCTTCAAGTTATCTAGTACAGAAGAAATTGTGCTAGTCGGAATCGCAAAACCAATCCCTTGCGCTTGTGAACTTACCGCTGTGTTGATCCCAATAACTTCACCGTTAAGGTTCAAGAGAGGACCACCTGAGTTACCAGGGTTAATGGAAGCATCTGTTTGTAGCAAATGTTTATACTCACGCGTCCCTTTCTCATCAGGGATACTAATTGGACGTTCTTTCGCACTAAGTACACCAACGGTTACTGTGTGGTCGAATCCGTAAGGGTTACCAATCGCAACAACCCAATCACCTACGTTTACGTCATCCGCTTTACCAAGAGGAAGGATCGGGAAATCTTTCTCGCCCTCAATTTTGAGTACGGCCAAATCTAAATCATAGCTGTTACCCAGCAATTTCGCTTTAAACGGCTTATCATAGCCTTCTACCGTGATTTGAATTTCATCCGCACCGTCAACCACATGCTCATTTGTCAGGATATATCCTGTCTTTTCGAAAATAAAGCCAGTTCCCATACCAGCAGGTTGCAACTGTCCGCTCCCCGTGTCATTTTGACCACTCTTAGGTGTCGTTTGACCACCACCATTATCACCAAAGAACTGACGGAAGAATGGATCATCGAACAGCGAGTTTCCTCCATTGCTGCGACTCGTTGTCTTCGGCTTAACAAGTGATTCAACCTTTACAATGGCAGGACCTGCATTTTGAGCGATCGCGGCAATATTACCCGGGCGAACAACATCAAGAGCAGCATTCTTCACTTCACCGCCATTACTATTCGAGCTGCTTGCCACGGTTGTCGCTGAACTTGATCCAGAAGCTAGTGGTTGGTTACCTGAAAACAAGTTCGTTTTGTCCGCTGTAAACATCAACGCACTGACAACGAGGGCTCCTGCCATGAATGCTGCAAAGACACTTTTTACAGAAGAACGCTTCTTCGCATTAGGATCCCATGCCGCTGGACCTTGAGGAGTATTGTCTGAACCAAAGCTGAAAGGACGTAACGTCTTAGGCGGTGTTACTTCTACATTCGAAGTACCTTCCGAACTTGTAGAAGACGTTGTTAAGGATTGACCTTCACTTTCTTCATTAAAAGCAGATTTGTAAGGCCCATAGGAGTAATAGTAGGAAGGTCTTTCTTTGTTAGGCTCTTGCCCATCATTACCGCGGGATTGCTCCTGCTCGTTGTTATCATTATTCTGCGGCTTGAAAAAGTCGCTGTAGTCTTTTTTATTTTCATCCATGGGTCTTACCTCCATAATTAAAGTTATAAGTGCATGTTCATCTGAAGGATCTTGTTGTTCTCTATGTGTCTATCATGCACTCACAACCTTAAACGAATATTAAAAATCAATAAAATGGAGGTAAAAATAGGACATAAATTAATGAATCCATGCTTTTTCAACTGATTTTAATACGTTTGCAGCTTCTTTTACCCATTTATCCTCGATCCCCGCATCGGAATCCAGCGGTGTTTGGAACTGATCGACCAAAGCTCCGGCTGTCTCCACGTCAGCTTCAGGATCTAATCCTTCATTATAGACATGTTTCAGAACAAAAGGAGTACCGACCTCAACGACGGCATCCGTCGCTTCCACATCGCCTTCAATTCTGCCCGTGACGACTTGAACGGGAATTCGCAACCAAACTTTATTCGCCTCATCCAGCGAACGATCGAAGTAGCCATGGTCATAATCCCAACCGCCACCTAAGTTAAAATCAAATTGTTCTAGCTGGGCACGCACCTTATCAAATGTTTCCTGTACCTGCTCCAGTGAGGAAGTTAGTGGTTTCATAGCGATTGGACACTCCTTAAGCGCTCATATTATTTTACTTACGCATAGAATGTGCCAAATTGACGTTTTTATGTGCGATAGTCCCTCAATTTGTTTGTGCTGTTAAACCCATCCTTTTCGATGCGCGAATATCGCTAATTGTGTCCGATCGTCAAGCTCACACTTCATCAACAAGTTGCTAACGTGTGTTTTAACTGTTTTGATACTAATAAAAAGCTCTTCGGAAATATCCTTATTGCTTCTCCCTTCGGCAATTAAGAGGAGTACTTCACGTTCCCGAGCTGTTAGCCCCTCCTGTTCCGGTAATTCACTCCGCTGTCTAATACCTCTAGTCAAGGCTTGCGACACTTCAGCATTCATGACTGGCATGCCGCGGTAGGCACTCTGAATCGCATGAATCAACTGATCGGAAGAAACCGTCTTCAACATATAGCTGATAGCTCCGGATTCAACAGCTTCCAGCACCTTGGCTTCCTCCAGAAAGGAGGTCAGCATAATTACTTTTATCTGTGGAAACTCATCACAAATTAGCTTCGTAGCACCAATCCCATCCAACACGGGCATCGTTAAATCCATTAAAATGACATCAGGCAGTGATGGAAGGCTTTCTTCCTTCAACTGATCAAAAGCAGATTGACCATTTGACGCTTCCCCCACTACTTCTAAACCAGGCTCCAATGAAATGTAAGTACGCAATCCCACTCGTACCATGTCGTGATCGTCCACAATCATTACTTTAATGTTCGGATTCATTCTTGTTTTCCCCCAGAATGCCCTGAAAAT
Source organism: Paenibacillus sp. LjRoot56 (assembly GCF_964253335.1). Lineage (NCBI taxonomy): Bacteria > Bacillati > Bacillota > Bacilli > Caryophanales > Paenibacillaceae > Paenibacillus > Paenibacillus sp. LjRoot56. Next base: position 2,070,150 of record NZ_CAXURV020000001.1, on the reverse strand, counting down.
CGCGGAATACGAACGCGCACGCGAGTTCCTGAGCCTAATTTACTATCAATCTCCACTTCTCCGCCCAGCTTTTGTGCTCGTTCTCTCATGGTTGACAGGCCGTGGGAAGCAGAAGGAATATCTCTTCGTTCAAAACCTTGACCATCGTCCTGCAATTGCAGCACATATTGATGTTCTCTTTCGTAGATTGCCAATCGAACCTGTTTGGCCGAGGCATGTTTAATGACATTCGCAAGTCCTTCTTGAATAATGAGGAAAAACTGATGTTCAATCGCCTCCGAAATAATTTCAGGCAGTGAAACATCAAGTTGACCCTGAAGTTCATGGGTCCGGCAATATTCCGGGAACCATTTCTCCAAGGCTTCCTGTAGGCTCATATCTTTTAATTCGATGGGTCGTAGTTGTGAAATGAGGCCCCTCATCTGCTTCTGAGCATGATGAGACATCTCAATGAGCTGGTTCATTAGCGCAGGTGCAGCCGCTGGGTTTCTTTCTAATATTTTGGGAAGTGAGGAAGCCGACATATGGATCGCGAATAGCTCTTGGCTCACTGTATCATGGAGATCTCTCGCAAGCCTGCGTCTTTCCTCCATCACAGCACTCTCTGTCAGCTCCTGATCCCGAATCGCTTCGGCTTCCCCTAACTTTTGCATCAACTGCACGCGCTCTTCAATCGAAGTTGCCATGCTGTTAAAAGCATCATACAAGTACAAGAAAGGCTCTACTGGCTCCATATCAATTCGAACAGAGAAATTCCCTTTTGACAATTCCAGCATCGCGACGTGAAGCTCGTCTACCTTGCGCTGCCATCTTCTGGTGGCAATGAAACCTACGGACAAGCTCACTACAAGAATCGCGAAAGCGAACCACAAACGGAACTCCCAAGAACTCAGTTCCTTCTCGTAATATTCAAGTACGATATAAATACCTGAAACCGTTACTACGCTCGAGATTAGAAAGTAATTCAGCAGCTGCCACTTCATATTGAACATTCGCAATTTGTACATGCTCCATCCTTAACCTATCTTTTTAATGGTAATATCGCCAATAAACATACTTGTTGTTACGACAATTTTATGTTCCGCTTCTTCATAATGTGAGGTTTGCGTTCTGATGTTGCGCAGAAAACCACTTTCACGCCGATCAAGAACCTTCATATCTCCAATAAAGGAGCTTGCCATGACACGAACCTCAACATCCATATCGTTCGGGATGAAAATCTTCACATCGCCAATAAAAGCCGTAACATGAATCGTTGTTTCACCACGTGGAATTGAAGCCCGCGTAAGATCGATAACCGAATCACCAATAAAGTGAGAGATCTGAATAGGCTTTAATTCCCAAGCCTCTTGGCCAAGGTGAACATCGCCAATAAAACCATGACGGTGTAGAACATTACCTGAATCAAAATTACGAACGAAGCCATCATATTTTTGTTGGTGCTGTTGAGGGTCCGTCCATTCACCGTGTTCCTCGTCCTTTGGATACGTGCCATGGATATCCTTCAGTACTTCCTTTTCTTCAGCAGTAAGGCCATGTTTCATGCTACCCGCTGAAGTATGATCCATGTGTTCTTTCGAATTGCTGGAAAGATCACCTGACGCGTTCCAATTTCCCGACTCCCATTGTTTCTTATAGTGGGAATGTCGTGCTCGATTCGCTTCTCGCCGAGCTTGTCTTTCTTCATCTTTTGCTTTTTTAATGGAAGGCCACTCCGGCGACTCTTTCTTACCCGGTTTAAAAATCACATTTAAACCAAAAAGTATTAAAGCAACCGGCGCAAGGAATTTAAACATTTCTCCAATAGAAAGGTCGGTTACATTTAGATTTTTCAAGAGAAATATGGTTCCTACGCCGCACATCATCAAGCTGCCTATGGATCCACCCCAATGATACTTTCTCTGTGAGACAAAGCCAATGAGCCCATAAAAAATCAGAATCGCAGGCCAATACGTAGACACTAAATAACCGATATCAATTTGAATAATTCCTAATTGATTTAGTAAAAAGAGTGTTCCCGCGGATACGAGTACTAGCCCCCAAATCATTCTTTGAAACATATGCGGATTCATACGTTCTTCCTCCATTTGTGTAAAGCGTTGTTAAGATAACTCTAGTTTATAAGATACAAGGTGGAATGAAAAGAGACGTTAGATTGAAGGCGATCTCCGCCTCAAGACCGATATTTCAAAAGCCACACAAGAAAACCTAACATGGATGTCGTATAAGACGAACATTTCACTAGAGATGTTATGTAATCTTACGCATTCCGTTGACATGCTTATCATCAGAACCGTATAATTGGGCTGAGAACGCAAGTATTATAAGGAGAGATTACAGGAATGGATCAAATCCAACAACTTACTTCTGGCCTGGACACAATTTGGGTCGTATTGACTGCTGCCATGATTTTATTAATGGAAGGTGGCTTCGCCTTACTAGAAGCAGGGTTTGTCAGACAAAAGAATGCCGTAAGTATTATCATGAAAGTATTTGTCGATATCTCATTCGGTGCGCTTATTTTTTACTTTTTTGGATTTGCACTTATGTACGGTAAAGACATCGGAGGCATTCTAGGTACAACTGGCTTCTTTATGGGCGGAGATTTATCACACATCGCGTTGACAATCTCACATGATACCTATTGGTTATTCCAATGTGCTTTTGTTATCGCCGTCATTTCAATTGTATCCGGAGCTGTAGCAGAACGCATCAATTTTCGCGCTTATATTCTTTACACGATAGCCATGACCGGATTAATCTATCCCATTGCTGGCCATTGGGTTTGGGGTGTTGGTGGTTGGCTCGGCAAGCTGGGCATGGTTGATTTCGCTGGATCAGCTGTCATCCACGGACTTGGCGGTTTCTCCGCACTCGCCGCAGCCATAATCATCGGTCCGCGAATTGGTAAATTCTCTGCCGATGGTAAAGCTAACATTGTCCCCCCGTCTAATTTGCCACTAGCCTCTGTAGGCGCATTTATCTTGTGGTTCGGTTGGTTTGGTTTTAACTCTGGGAGTACGTTAAGCGCTACCAATACATCGATCGGGCACATCGCGGTTACCACGATGCTATCCGCCGCAGCCGGTTGTGCGGCCTGCATTCTGTTTACTATGATGCGTTATCGCAAAGCGGACCCGCCCATGGTGATTAATGGTGCACTCGCCGGACTCGTCGGAATAACTGCAGGTTGCTCATTCGTCAGTGATGCAGCAGCGATCTGTATTGGTGCGATCTGCGGGATTGCCATGGTCTACGCAACGGAAATGCTGGAAGCTAGACAGATTGATGACCCCGTTGGCGCTTTCCCTGTACATGGGATCAGCGGAAGTATAGGCACTCTCGCTGTTGGCTTATGTGCGAAGCCGGATGCGATCCGCGAAGGAACAGCTGGATTATTCTACGGCGGAGGCTTCCACCTCCTAGGTGTTCAAGCACTTGGTCTTGTCACTGTCTGTGTATGGGGTTTCTTCATCACTTGGGTTTTCTTAAAGCTCATTAAGCTTATCGTTCCTTTACGCGTGAGTCGCGACGAAGAGTTGATTGGCCTAGATGTTGGCTCGCATGGGGTTCCAGCATATAGCCAAGAAGAAGGATTCTTGGACCTACAACACTTGAAGAATAACCAATAATAATAAAGAAGAGGACACCGCACACGCAGTGTCCTCTTCTTTATTTTATGATGAGAATATGTCTTCAAATTCCTCTGGGAACGTAATATCGTCGCCAGGCTTAGAATCATTCATTATTTGTCTAGCTTGCTCGATTTCGGCACGGAGCTTTCTTACCTGCTCCATAGGTTTCTTCACATAATGAATATATTCAACAGCAAGATGATGATCAGGCTTCTTACCAGATAACATGCGTCGAAAAGATGACATGGTTTGATAAGCCCGTTCTTCTTTCATTCTCTTCACTTCATATCGCTCAACAACCTGCTCAATTTCCCGAGCTTGCTGCTCTTTCCGCGTAATAAAAGCCTCCAAGAAGGGAAGTACCTCCGCAGCTTTCCTTGTTGGTCTTAAGGGCATACCATCCGATCGTAATGCTTGCAGCATGTTCCATCACCTATCTCTCCGTGTCAAGATTTATAACAGTAATCTTATTTTACACTAAAAAGAGTGGTTTGAGAACTATTAATTTAACACTAAATCAATTCCGACGACACCAATAGGCGTTCCCATGTCATCTATAACGGATTTCGACAACGTAATGCATGGTTTTTTCGTAATAGCTGACACGTACTCATCCGAAATGAAGAACTCACCTGCCATTGCACGCTTCCACCATTCTCTCCCCTTTGCATTCACTAGCCCTGCTTCTGGCTGAGAGTAGATGAAGGTTCCATCTCCGCGGTTCGACCATATCGCTTCTATCCCTGCTGTTTTCTTCAAAATCCCATGTAAATGCGAGGCATGCTTATCTTCGACCAACGATTTGATGTCAGGTACGCGAACAAGCGCATTCAATAATTGCTTCATTTCTTCAATGTTGACATGAATAGTTCCCTGCTTGCTCTTCATGCCAACAGCTTGTATGGCCGTGATCAGCTCAGCGGAAGAACGATCTAAATTCTGATTAATATGTTGCAATCTCGAAACCTCGTGCCGCTGCTTCTTCATTTGATCCAGCGTATGCTCAACACTCGACATTGTCTCATTCATCAAATCGACGACTTCCCCTAGGGATGTTCTCGTTCCTGTAACCAGAGAGGATTGGTGCTTCGTTGAACTAGTCGTACTTGCCACTAGACTGTTCACATGCAGAATTAATGAAAAGATCGTATCGATCTTGCCTTTCATCACCTTCATCTCATCAATCCCGTGTGTCACAGAAGCTTTCTCTTCAGCTACTGCGGCGACAACTTGAGCAACACCACTTTCAATATCAGCAAGAAGCTCGGAAGACTTCTGAACGGCTTCATGGCTTTGTGCTGCTAGCTTCTTAATCTCTTGTGCTACCACAGAGAAGCCTCTTCCATGTTCACCGGCTCTAGCCGCTTCAATAGATGCATTCAAAGCAAGCAATGATGTTTGGGCAACGACCTCCGTTATGAACGTATTGATCTCTTCAATTTTCGATGTATGCTCGGTCAAATCTTGAATTTTCTTCTGCATCGTATCATTATTTACATGTAAATCGTTCATGACTTCATCTGTAGTATTCAAGGAGCGGCAGACGTCCACTACCGTATCTTTGGTTTGTTCACTTTCACGATGCATATGTAACGACGAATCCAGAATCTGATCCGCAGCTGCTGCAACTTGCTGAATTGCAGCAAAGGCTTCTTGGAGCTGTCCAGCGGCATGTTGGCTTCTCCCCTTCAACTCCTCTTCTCCTTGGATGGATGCATCCGCAATTTGAAGGAGATGTCCAATAGATCGATTGACTTCTTCTACTGCCGCTGCTAGTCGATCCGCAACGACCTGAGATTCTTGAATAAACGTACGGAATTGTTCTTCGTGATGGAGTGCCCCTTGTTCTTGCTCCTTACCAGATTCTCTTGAACTCAGTAATGCACCTACACCCAGTAAGATAAAAACAGCGACACTAACTACGGCAACCCATTTCGAAGCAGAAAATAAAGCGAATACATTTACAAGCATACCAATAAGTACAAAACCGTAGAACCAAGCTCTCTGCTTTGAATCCGTCCACATGCGCAACCGGAACTCCTCCCAAAAGGAACAAAATGTTAGTTTTTGTTACATTATATCGAATATAGAAGGCCTTGAAAAGAATTAAAAACGGAGACCCTTTCGGGTCTCCGTCTTTTCAACAACGCTATTTGTTATTTATTTTGGTTTTGTGTGTTGTTTTGTTGCTGCTTATTAGGTACCGCTACTTCAGTAGCAAATTCAGCGTCTTGCGCTGCTTTCTTGTTGTTCTTGTTCTTTGCCATGTCAATCACCTCCTGTATGAGTATCTTTTCCCATACAGGATTTTTTATGAATTTCTTTTTAACAAAATCGAATCTTACAGCGCTTTGGCTGGAGCAAGTATTTCATCCTTAAGCTGCTTCCAAATAACCTCTGTGACTTTGCCATTCCCCTTTTTCACCACGAAGACTTTGACCGTCTTTTTACCCCATTCTTTGTAAACCTGGTCCTTCGTATTGAAATACAGATCAATTTTCTTCCCTTTAATCGCACTTCCTGTATCTGCAACAACCCCGTAACCGTAACCCGGAATAAACAGTACGGTACCTAACGGGAACACCTTAGTGTCTGCTGCGATCGTCGATAATGCCTTATCATCACGCATGACTCTAATCCCAGAATACGTAATTCCATAAGTAGGATGGTCCGGAGTCTTTCCTGTTGATTCTTTACCCGCAGAATACCCGGTCGCTGTCACTTCAACTGCCGTATATTTGGATAAATCAGAATCCAAGTTGGGAATAAAGCGGTAACTCGCTTGTTGTTGATGTTCCTGTGCAACAGGGCGTGCAACCGGCATCACTGCACCTGCTTGATTGTCCCGCTGATCTCGTATATGGGTATCGGTATTTGCCGCCCTATAGTTCCCTTGATAGCTAGCCTCTTCTCCGAAAAGCACGACCATAACGGTAAGCACCATCCATGCCAAAATCCACTTGGATTGCTTCGAAGTATCGGTTATTTTCATCGTTTTAAGCCTCCCCCTACTAATGTAGGCTTTCCATTTCCTTTCATCACTAAACCTCCAGATATAGACTCACTGTTTAACATGTCCTTCTTTTAACCACTTATTCACAACTTTAAACCACTTATTCACATCGCAAAGGATTTTTGGGAACGTAAAAAAGCAGAGAAGTGACTAGCACTTCTCTGCTTCTTATGGAACAAATAGGAGTTACAGTTTGTTTTTAATTTCTTCTTGAATCATGCTGATAACTTGATCAATCGGCTGTGTACCTAGATCCCCTTGACCGCGTTTACGGATGGACAAGCTGTCATTCTTCACTTCGTTTTCACCAACAACGAGCATGAAAGGAATTTTCTCCAGCTGGGCTTCCCTGATTTTGTAGCCTAATTTCTCATTCCGATTATCCGCTTCAACGCGAATACCAGCTTCTCGAAGTCGGTCTGTCACCTGATTGGAGAATTCTTCAAATGCAGGCGATACAGGAATAACTTTCGCTTGGGTTGGCATTAACCATGTTGGCAACGCGCCAGCGAAATTCTCCAGCAAGAAGGCTGTCATACGCTCCATTGTGGAGATGATTCCTCTATGGATCACGACTGGACGGTGTTTCTGACCATCTTCCCCTGTGTATTCAAGCTGGAAGCGTTCAGGCAATAGGAAGTCGATTTGCGCAGTTGAAAGCGTTTCTTCCTTTTTCAACGCTGTCTTGATTTGAACATCTAATTTAGGACCATAGAATGCTGCTTCACCTTCTGCTTCAAAGAAAGGCAAACCAAGCTCTTCCACAACCTCACGAAGCATGCGTTGGGAAGTTTCCCACATTTCATCATCCTGGAAGTATTTCTCTGTATCCTTCGGATCACGATAGGAAAGACGGAAACGATAGTCAGTAATTCCGAAATCCGCGTACACTTGACGGATCAATGTAACAACGCGGGAGAACTCTTCTTTAATTTGATCCAAACGGCAGAAGATGTGGGCGTCATTCAATGTCATTGCACGAACGCGGTGCAAACCAGTCAAAGCGCCTGACATTTCATACCGGTGCATCGTGCCCAGCTCAGCAATCCGAACAGGAAGATCACGGTAGCTGCGCATATCACTCTTATAAACCATCATATGGTGAGGACAGTTCATCGGACGAAGGACAAGTTCTTCATTGTCCATGACCATTTTCGGGAACATATCTTCACTGTAGTGATCCCAGTGTCCCGAAGTTTTGTATAACTCAACATTAGCAAGTACAGGTGTGTATACGTGTTGGTAGCCTAGACGCTCTTCCAAATCAACGATATAGCGCTCCATTGTGCGTCTTAGTTTCGCACCGTTTGGCAGCCAAAGCGGTAGACCTTGACCAACTTCACGTGAGAATGCGAACATTTTGAGTTCGCGGCCTAGTTTACGGTGGTCACGCTTCTTCGCCTCTTCAAGCAAGTGCAAATGCTCATCCAGTTGAGCTTTCTTAGGGAACGCAGTCCCGTAGATGCGTTGCAGCATTTTGTTTTTCGCATCTCCACGCCAGTAAGCACCAGCAACACTCAACAATTTGAATGCTTTAATGCGTCCTGTTGACGGCAAATGCGGTCCGCGGCAGAGGTCAAAGAATTCACCTTGGTCATAGATCGTAAGAACGGAATCTTCCGGTAAATCACGGATCAATTCTAGCTTAAACGGATCTTCCATCTCTGTGAAAATACGAATCGCTTCCTCACGGGAAACAACGCGGCGCGTTATCGCCAAATTTTCGTTTGAGATGCGCTCCATTTCCTTCTCGATTTTGATCAAATCTTCAGGATTCAATGGTGTTTCCAAATCGATATCATAATAGAAGCCGTCCTCAATTACAGGACCGATTCCGAGCTTAACTGCTTTATTGCCATAAATACGCTTGATCGCTTGTGCCATCAAATGTGCTGTGCTATGACGGTACATTTCTAATCCCGCTTCGCTATCCAGCGTTAAAATTTCAACATCAACATCATGATTCAAAGCGAAGGATAAATCTACGGATTTCCCGTTTACTTTACCACCCACTGCATTTTTCTTCAGACCGGATGAAATGGACTCGGCCACTTGCTCAATCGTCGTCCCCACTGCATACTCTCTCACTGCGCCATCTGGTAATTTTACTTGAACAACCATCTTCCCTGCCTCCTAATTGTGTAAGTGAATAGTGAATTGAACGCAAAAAAGCACACTTCATCCCATAAAGGGACGAGTGCGCTCAGCTCGTGGTTCCACCCTAGTTCGATTCGCTCTAACCCAAAGGGAAAGTCGAATCCTCATCAGCATTCGTTAACGGGAATGATTCCGGTACTGTATAGTATCGTACCTGCAGGTCAGGTCGAATTCCACAATACGGCTACAAAGGGGTAAACAATCCGATTCGCTGAAGGAGATTGCAGCCTGGTCTCCTCTCTCTGAGCAGTTCATACAGAAAGTTCTTGTCTTTGATACTAACGCCTTCGTTCACTATTATAAATGGCGAGAGGGGCAAGGTCAAGGGGATAGTTGATCCTGCTTTTTGGCATCTCCAAGATAAAGGTCACACGTGCGGCAATAACTGCACACCGATGTGCGGTCTTCGAAGATTTGCCCTATCGTCTTGATAATCGTTAATTCAGGATCCCGAGTATGAATGTAAATGTTAGCCGGTGAGACCGTGATCAGTGTGCTTACAATCATATCCTCGAAATTGATGTCCTTCTCCAACATCTCCATTCGAAAGCTGGCATCGAATTCATTCGCATCAATGGGTTCCATCCGATCATTCAGAATGACGAATTCGTGGCCGCCTTTATGAATGAGATGCGCTGCGGGTATCTTAGCCTCTTGAATGTAGACGAAATATTGTAGAAGCGAAATAAATTCCTGATACTGGCGGTCCATCATAAACTCATCAATCGCATATTCCGCAATTTCCCTTAGTTCTTCCCTATACTCCTGAATGCGAAATTTGAGGAAGCCATCTAAGCTAATCTGCGGATTCTCCTCGAGTAATGCGTTTATCTGTTCCTTGAGTAATTGAATACGACGAAGCCTACTTGGGCTACTATTCATCAGCGGCAACCCTTCCAGCTCACTCTCTTGGATCAAGGATTGCTTACAGTAACCTTCGATGGCTTCGATGTCTGACTGCTTTTCATATTTAAAATCCTTGGTGATCAAGTTACGTAAAATGCTGGATTCCTTGTCCGCTACAATGTGGCTCGCCAACACTTCAGCTAGGCAAGCTCGTACTTCAGCCTCATGAATATGTGGATCGTGGATCACACTTCCTGCTTCCGCTTCCACATAAATAAAAGCACGTGTTTCACACCAAGTGTAGGTAGCCGTTAACCCATTTTGGGCAATATGTAAATGCTGCAGCGCTTGCTTCACCTGTGCGCTTAGCGAACGTACATAGGATTCCTCGACATTGATTAGGGCAATTGCAAACAGTTCCATGTGCTCACTCCTTCCATCTATGCATCCTCCTCTTAAGAGTATATGGTCGATGCGAGGGAGATATACAACGAACAATTTGCCATTTGAGGAAGGGGATACAATGCAAAAAAGGAGCAGCACATGGCTGCCCCTCTCAAAAGTAAGGATGGCGTTTTACAGTTGTTCTAAAAGAATTTTCACCAGTAAGAAAGGGAGAGCACCGATGGAGATGAAAGCAAAAAGGAATCCTTGTACAAAGCTTTTAAGCAATTTCACAAAAATCACTCCGATCTTCAATCTCGAATTTGTGGTGTTCCCCCCATTGTACTCTTATTGACCCGCGGTTACCTGAAGCTTGGATTAATTTTCGCTTAAAATGATGAAGAAACGCTTATCCATAACAAATCCCACTTGAGGATGTCATCATAGATAAGCGTTGTCGTTCATACGCAGTACATGTTTAGTTCTGCATTACAAAATCACGATCAATCTTCACATTCTCGTCGTCAAACACACGCAGAATCTGATATTTCGTATTCCGCTGTGCAGGAATTTTGCCTGCTTGACGGATGATGTCCAGCGTCGAGGACACGTTGACCTTGTGCGTGGTGCCCGCCGCGGATACAACGTTCTCTTCGATCATGGTGCTGCCGAAGTCGTTACAGCCATAGCTCAACGTCTGCTTACCAACCTCAGGTCCCATTGTGACCCACGAGGATTGGAAGTTCGGCACGTTGTCCAACATGATGCGGCTGATCGCCAACGTTTTCAAGTACTCTTCAGGCGTAACTTTCTCCGCCTTCATATTCGTGTTGTCCGGTTGGAACGTCCACGGAATGAATGCCAGGAAGCCTGGTGTGTTCAGCTTCTGCAGCAGCACATCGTCTTGCGCATCGCGGATACGCAGCATATGCAGCGCACGCTCTTCCATGGATTCGCCGAAGCCGATTACCATCGTACCCGTCGTGTGCATGCCGAGCTTATGAGCCGTTTGCATGACATCCATCCAATCGCGCCATGAGCCCTTCAGCTTGGAGATCTTGCGACGCGTGCGGTCATCAAGGATTTCCGCTCCACCGCCTGGCAAGGAATCAAGTCCCGCTTCATGCAATTGACGGACGATTTCCTCCAGTGATAGGCCGCCGGAAACGTCTTTCATTTTCATAATTTCAGCGGGTGAAAAGGAGTGCATCGTGATATCGAAGCGCTTCTTAATTTCCTTTAAAATATTCGTATAGTAGCTGAAAGGCAGATTCGGATTCGTACCGCCTTGCATAAGTATCTCAGTTCCATCCACATCCAAGGTCTCTTGAATCTTCTGGAAGATCGTTTCATCCGGCAGTACATACCCTTCCGCAGAACCTGGTGGACGATAGAAAGCACAGAATCGGCAATACACATCACAGATGTTCGTGTAGTTGATATTCCGCCCAATCACGAAAGTCGTGATCGGATCTGGGTGCCATTTTTTCATAATCTGATTAGCGGTGTCGCCAATTTTCTCTATTTGATCGGATTCGAAAAGCGTAATACATTCTTCTACATCAATTCGTCCGCCTGCTTGTGCTTTATTTAAAATGCGATCGATCGGTTTCATTGCAACTCACTCCTTTACTTTCTGAAGGCTCGTATCCATTAATCGTACCATACTCATGCCAAAAAAGCAGCACAGGGCTGCTTTTTCCAGACGTTATTCCTTTGTAAATATGAATAATTTCTGAATACCGTAACACTTAACCGCGCAGAGCTTGTTCCAAATCTTCAATAATATCTTCGATATCTTCCAGCCCAACCGAATATCTCACGAGACCATCTGTAATACCGCGCAATAAACGTACTTCCTTCGGCATAGCAGCATGCGACATCATGGCCGGATAAGACAAGATACTCTCTACAGCACCCAAGCTCACAGCTACAAGCGGGATCTTCACTTTACTTAGCAACTTCTTCGCTTTCTCACCAGAGCCAACATCAAATGAGACGACAGCTCCATAACCAAGTGATTGCTTCTCGTGAATTTCTCTACCTGGGTGGTTAGGCAAACCTGGGTAGTAAACCACGTCGATATCCGGCTGCTCGGTCAGCCATTGTGCTAATCTGCGAGCGCCTTTCTCGGACATTTCCATACGTGCTTGCAATGTCTTCATACCGCGAATGAGCAGCCATGAATCTTGAATGCCGAGCACGTTCCCCATGCCATTTTGAATTTGCTTCATTCGACGACCGAGGCTGTCATTCGCTACAACAGCTAGTCCCGCTAACACATCACTGTGACCGCCAAGGAATTTCGTTGCACTATGCAGTACGATGTCAATGCCTAGCTCAATGGGACGTTGATGATAAGGTGTCATGAATGTATTATCCAACATCGTAAGTAGGTCATGTTCTTTCGCAAAAGCAGCAATCTCACCAATATCCGTAATACGAAGTGTTGGATTCGAAGGTGTCTCGATGAAAACGGCCCTCGTATTGGAACGTAGAGCTGCTCTCACTTCTGCAATGTTCGTCATATCTACAAACGTAGATTCCACGCCCATACGGTTCATAATCGTAGTCAGCAAACGATAAGTACCGCCGTACACGTCTTCTGTACAAATGACATGATCTCCTTGCGACAACAACATCAACGCAGAAGAGATAGCTGCCATCCCAGAGGCGAACGCAAACCCGCGCGTACCACCTTCTAGCAATGCGATGTAATCCTCTAACGCTTGACGCGTCGGGTTACCAGACCGTGTGTAGTCGTATTCTTGGTTCGCTTCCAAATCAGCCTGATGAAAGGTTGAAGCCTGATACAGAGGCACACTGGATGCCCCTGTCGCCTCATCAATTTCAGCGCCAAAATGGATCAGTCTTGTGGCAAATTTGCCATGTGCTTTACGTTTCTCTTTGTCTGAAGAAGAATGGCTCATGATTGTGGTGCTCCTTCCAACTCGGCTTGCGCTGCATCTAGGGCATTCGACAAATCCGCGATCAAATCATCAATATGTTCGATCCCAACAGAGAAGCGAAGCAGACGGTCATCGACACCAATTTGTTCTCTAATTTCAAGCGGAATGTCCGCATGTGTTTGTACAGCTGGATAAGTCATCAAGGATTCAACCCCGCCTAAGCTTTCTGCGAATGCAATGAGCTTAATATGTCGAAGAATCGGTTCAATTAAGCGTGCATCTTTCACCTTGAAGGAGAATATCCCTGTGTTGCCGCTGGATTGTTTATTTTGAATCGCAAAGCCAGGGTGTGATTCAAGCGCTGGATAGTATACGTCTGAAATCAACTTGTGCTCAAGCAAGAAATTTGCAATTGCTGTAGCATTCTGCTCATGACGCTCCATACGCAACGCGAGGGTTTTCATTCCTCTCATCAGAAGCCAGCTGTCTTGCGGTCCAAGCACAGCACCAATGGAATTATGGAGAATAGCCATTTGCTCCGAAAGCTCTTTCCCTTTTGTAACAATCAGACCCGCTAGTACGTCATTATGTCCGCCCAAATATTTCGTTGCACTATGGATAACGATATCGGCCCCAAGCTCAATTGGACGTTGTAGATACGGTGTAAGCAGCGTGTTATCGACGATGGAGACGATGCCCTTTTTACGGGCCCATGTACATACAAGCTCAAGATCTGTAATCATCATCAATGGGTTTGTTGGTGTTTCAATAACAAGCCCCTTCGTATTGGACTGATAAGCACCTTCTAAAGCATCCAAATCATTCGTATCTACATAAGTAGCCGTTACACCGAAACGGGACATGATCCTTTCCAATAGACGATACGTACCTCCATATAAATCCAAGGAAACAATCAAATGATCACCTTGGCTGAAATATGCGAAAATCGTTTGCAATGCCGCCATGCCTGAGGAACACGCAAAGCCTGCATCTCCGGACTCGAGCTGAGCAATAGCGTCTTCTAGTACTTTACGCGTTGGACTTTTCGTACGCGCATAATCAAATCCAGTGCTCTGTCCCAGCTTAGGGTGGCGAAACGCAGTAGATTGATAAATAGGAAAGCTAACAGCACCTGTAACAGGTTCTTCAATAGAGCCAATTTGAGCAAGACGACTTTCGATTTTCAACAAGGGAATTTCCTCCTCAGGGGTATGTGTTCGATTTTACAATTGCGAGCTTGCCAAGCTTTCATTTATGTTTACCGTCAACTCAAAAGGTGTTTCTTGATATACATAATAGTTCAGCCAGTTCGAGAACAGCAAATTCGCATGGGCTCTCCAAGTGTTGTAAGGCAGTCTACTCGGATCGTTATTCGGGTAATAATTGTTCGGGATATCAATCGGCAGCCCTTTGGCCACATCGCGGTCATACTCCCATTTCAAGGAACAAGCATCATATTCCGAATGTCCTGTTACGAAAATATGCTTACCATCGCGTGTTGCGACGATATATACACCAGACTCATCGGATTCTGATAAAATTTCTAAATCCGGACATCGCTCAATATCTTCACGATTAATATCCGTGTGTCGTGATTGCGGAACATTGAATACTTCATCAAAACCGCGCAGCAACTTCGTGTTCGGAACACTTACCGTATGTGGGAATACACCAAATGTCTTCTTCTCTAGCCCATATTTACGTACGCCGAAATGATGGTATAAGCCTGCTTGAGCCGCCCAACAAATATGCAGGGTGGAAGTCACATTCCGCTTGCTCCATTCAAGAATCTGCGTCAGCTCTTCCCAGTAATTCACATCTTCGAATTCCATTTGTTCTACGGGCGCACCCGTAATAATCATACCATCCAGCTTATCGTCTTTGATATCATCAAAAGTTTTGTAAAACATATCTAAATGTTCGAGGGACGTATTTTTGGAAGTATGAGTTTTCGGATGTAGCAACACGAACTCCACTTGCAGTGGCGTGTTTCCGATCAAGCGTAACAGCTGCGTCTCCGTCGTTTCTTTGGTCGGCATTAAGTTAAGCAGGGCAATGCGAAGTGGACGTATATCCTGATGATACGCGACGGATTCATCCATGGTGAAGATGTTCTCTTGGTTTAAAATTTCTTTGGCAGGCAGGTTGTCAGGAATCTTGATCGGCATCCTGTTCACTCCTCTTCTTTAATTTAGGTTTAGTGCGAAATTCTATGTGAAAATGCAAAAATGACCTTCTCTGGAATCAGAGAAAGGCCATGAAAAATCAAAGTCAATGTCCTTCTCTTATCTCCCAGATTCGCTGTAAACAGCGTTTCCGCAAGAATTAGCACCGTGCTCCCCTTTTTGCAAAGGTTTGTCGGTTGCCGGGTGTCATAGGGCTAGTCCCTCCACCTACTCTTGATAAGAAAACGTAACGTATGCGATTAGCATTATCATACTATAAAATAAACGAAAGTCAAGATGGTTAGACTTGTACAATTTCAGTGATCGTAAGAAATTAGTAAATGTAGCCAACCCACCTTAAAAATGATACAATTTGTATTGTGGCAAGCTGTTTAAGTTTAGGTATTTAAGGTTATTACTAAGGATTAGCTTTTTACAGATGATGTTGCTAAACGAATAAGAATTTTTGAAGAAATGAGGGCTATAATGTCAACCCAAACATCGGATAATTTCTCTGCATTCGCCTCCTTACATCGTTATTTTGCCTTTATTGAAACCGACAAACCTACACTTGAGCAAGCCCAAATCGCTGTCTCACAGCTTCACCTCGTTTATGGGGCTGAGAGCGAAGATGATCTGATGAAGCGCGGCGGACCTGAGATCATTCAAATGTACACAGACGTTAAAAATAAGATTTTAAATGCCGCCAAGTAAGTTTTGGCGGTTTTATTTTTTTGGCACAGACTTTGCCTATTCTCCATAAGCTAACTTAACGACAATTCCCCTTATTTCATCAAACTTTTTGGCTTGAAACAGGATATATGAACGGGTATACTAGACAAGTATTCGACACGGACGGAAAAGGAGGGCATACGCTTGGACGGAGAACCGAGGAGTAGAACCTGCAAGGCGAATAAACAATTTCAAAGTGTAGGAATGAAGTCGGTTAATCCATCATCCAGGGCATTGCTCTTCTAGATGTACTAACCGGCTGATTCCATTCAAAGGGGTGGGCAGATGAAAACACGGTTGGTTCAAAATGGTATTTTTACGTTAGTTGATGATGTTACTGCTGCGCTGACACCTCCAAGCCAAGGCTTTTACTGGATTGATGCGGGGATCGAGGACTTGGAATTACTTCAGCCTCTTTTCCATTTGCATGATTTGGCCGTAGAAGATTGCCTTAGTGAGGAAGAACAGCGTCCAAAGATTGAATTTTATGATTCTCATTATTTCATTGTTATTAATAGCATTCGTTTCGATGATGAAGAAATTTTCTTACGCGCACTTAATCTATTTCTAAGCAAACATGTGATCATTACTGTAACACGACAAAAAATTAATGAGCTGCGCGCACTCAAACCCTTCCTCTGGGAGGAAGAAGTGAACAGTGCCGATCGTTTCTTATATCATTTGGTCGATCTCGTGGTCGATAATTATGTGGCGGTCGGTGACCGAATTGAAGCCAAGATTGAGAAGTTGGAAGAAGATATTCTGATGGCGACGAAGAAGTCGCATTTGAATGAGATTATTGGTCTTCGTTCTGAAATTTTATGGCTGAAAAAGGTGCTCGTGCCTCAACGTGACGTCATTGGGACGCTCGGTAAAAAAGAGCTCCGATTGATCGATCATCAGCTTCAGAAGTATTTCGGCGACATTTATGAAAATGCCGTCAAAATCGTCGATACATTCGATACGCTGCGCGATCTGATGGGGAACTTACGAGAAGCTTATCAATCCAGTCTAGCGAACCGCGCCAATGATATCATGCGTGTGTTTACCGCGTTGACGACGATCTTCATGCCCTTGACATTCATTACCGGTGTTTTCGGGATGAATTTCGATAATATTCTCGGACTGCATCTAACCCCTCATGGGGATGAAATCGTGCTAGCCTTTATGGGCGTCCTCGGCATTGCCATGTATGTGCTGTTCCGCAAGAAAGAATGGCTGTGATCAACTCGGATCGATGTATAGATAAAGGGTGACTTCTAGCAGAAACGTAGGAATACTGCCTAGAAGTCACCCTTTTTGGCATTTAACCTAGGATAGCTTGATTCTAACAAATTTCCGTTTCCCGACTTGCAGAATATCGCCATCTACTGGCGTAATTTGCGCATGAATATCAGTCAGCTTCTGTTCGTTGATTTTCACAGCTCCTTGTTCTACGCTTCGCCTAGCTTCCCCATTTGACGCATGCAACGATAAGCTGACTAACAACTTGATAATGGACAAGCTTCCTGCTTCCAGATCGCTGCTGTCTAGGTTTACTTCCTCAATGTCATCTGGCAAACCGCGCTTTTGAAAAACAGTAATAAAATGCTGCTCCGCCTCCTCAGCCGCTTCCACACCGTGGTACATCTCAACATACAATTTCGCCAGCCTAAGCTTGGCATCTCTCGGATGGATCGTACCCGCTGCGAGCCCTTGCCGCAGCTCTTCGATTTCCTCATTCGACAAGGCTGTCGTTAACTCGAAATATTTGAGCATGAGCGTATCTGGAATGGACATGGTTTTACCGAAAATGTCATTCGGCTGCTCATCGATACCGATGTAGTTACGCAGGCTTTTACTCATCTTCTGAACGCCATCCAGTCCCTCGAGCAACGGCATCAGGATCGCCACCTGACCCTCTTTGATCTCATATGCCCCTTGCAGCGTGCGCCCCATCAAGATATTAAAAGTCTGATCGGTTCCACCGAGCTCAATATCACTTTCTAAAGAAACCGAGTCGTAGCCTTGCATAAGCGGGTAGAAAAATTCGTGCACATGTATCGGCTGATTCGCCGCATACCGCTTTGCAAAGTCATCTCTTTCTAGCATGCGAGCAACCGTCACTTTACCAGCAAGTCTTAGCACATCGTCAAAGCGCAGTTCACCTAACCAAGTGGAGTTATAGTAGAAGGATGTTTTGTTTAGATCCAACACCTTGGCTAGCTGGGTCTGGTACGTTTGCGCGTTATGCTTTACGTCTTCCTCCGAAAGCTGTTTACGTGTCTCGGATTTCCCTGTTGGATCGCCGATGCGTCCCGTGAAATCACCAATAATTAGCTGAACCTCATGTCCCAAGTCTTGGAATTGACGAAGTTTGTGCAGGACGACCGTATGTCCGATGTGGATATCCGGTGCAGATGGATCTAATCCTAGCTTTACTTTCAACGGTGTCCCTGTCACTACCGCCTTCATAATCTTTATCTTCAGCGCTTCTTCCGGCACGATTTCCGCAGCGCCTCGTTTGAGGATACTTAATTGATGCTCAACTTGTTGCTGCTGTTCCACAGTAAGCTTATCCCAAGACAACATACGATCCCTCCATTCGATTGGTTATAAAAGAAAACAAAAAAGACAACCTCAACGTCCACAAAGGGACGAGAGATTGTCTCGCGGTACCACCCTAATTAAAGAGATTGGTTGCACGCCTACAAGCATGCCACTTCTCTTTCACTTAGAAAATTAACGACAAATAGTTTGCCGGGTGTAAGCTACTAATGCTCGATAGAGCATATTCCCTCCACCAACTCAGAACTGTAATTCGGACAATATGCTTGCATCGGTTTGCACCTTCCACCGACTCTCTGCAGCAGCGGCATTTCTCCTACTTCGGGCTTCGCCCATGTTCGTCATCGCTTTGACGGATATTAGATTATTGACCATTTAATCATATCCCACATCCCTTTGTCAATGCACATTAACTAGCTGCTTGGATCGCATTTCTTTCCTTCTCTCTGCGAAAACGTAACCGAAGCAGACGCAGCCACTCATAAGCACGGTCGAGCTCTTTCCCCTTCAGTTCTTCCGTCCCGATGAGACTCTTGAGAACAGGCTTTAAATAGCGATCACCTTCAGATTCATATGCATTCCACGCTTTAATTTGCTCCTCCTCTGATATCGAAGATAGTTCAGCTTCCACGAGAGGATCCATATCGTAGCCTTCACGATCCAAATCTTCCACCCACAACAGCAATTCTCTCCGCGGCATCGTCAGATTCGCCTGAAGATCGGCCAAGCTCCCGCCTCCAGCAACGATTTCTAACAGCTTGCGTTTGCTGACTTCACGATCAAGCTCGATTCGCAGCTTCTGCTCCTTCTGAGCAAGGAGCCAACCCTCGAACTTCATCGTATCCACATAGTTGGCAACCCAATCCAACGGAAAACCGTTCGTGCGTGTGCACTCGCCTATCCGTCCAAGCAATTGATCGGCGTACTGTGCTGTTTTCTGCTCACCAAACCCAGGAATTTGTTGAAGCTCTTCCTTGGTCTGTGGCAAGAACACTGAAATCATCCGTAGGACACGGTTCGTTGCAAGGATATAGGGTGCCTTCTTCTCACGAGCAGCCTGCTCACGACGCCATGCACGCAGTGACTCGAACACCTCTTCATTCGGATTCTCCTCACAGTAATACGTTAGCATTTGTGTCATTTTCGCTTTACCTGACAGTCCTTGCGTAAGATCTAATTCCGTGTGTACCAACGGCCGGAAGCCGCTTCGAATTTTCTCACGCAAGCCTTGACGGAATGCAAATAGCATCTCATCCCAACTTATGCCTTGGAACCATTCGTCCTGCGTAAGCTTACCGGTCAAGTCAGGTTCACTCCAATACACACTCCAAATCCCTTGTTCTTCGACAATCGAAACCTGCGCGGAAATCACTTGCTGATCCCCCGAATTCTTCTCTAACGTGTTCAAAAATACAATGTTCATCTCTTTCCATGCCTCCAGACGTTTATATGAAATAGTGTGAGAAAAACGAAAAAGCACCTCTTCCGCCCGCTAGGCAGAAAAGGTGCTTCCCATTTCCAATATCCAAATCATACCATGTTTGACAGTTAGGCGCAAGAACCGTTTTGCCCCCAGACCCTTATCGGTTATAATAGACCCATACTAGAAAGAGAATGGAGGGCCCTCATGTCTGATTATGACTTTTTATATGATCATCAAGAAGAAACAACAACGCGTTTTGTCTGTTTCGTTGGCAATGCTTTACACCGTTTTGACCTCGCTATCATGACCACAACCCGTTATTATGGCAAGAAGCTGGTTATCGATTTGCAATCGGGCCGCAGTGCTGTTATTGGACCGGACGATTTGAATGAAGAAGGCTACCTCGAGCATGTGTTTAAGATCAACGAAGAACAAGCTCAAGAGCTTACCGAATTTTTATCCCAAATTATCGGTTCCATACATTTTACGGATATTTAAGGGATTGTCGGGGGACACTGGAAAAAGCAAAACCTGAAAAGGAGGCTTATCCATGCGTAAGAAGTCACCACACATCAACAATGTAGAGGGATTAGGCTTCCTCTCAGAAGACCGCCTCGCTGCGTACACAGACCTCAAGTCGGTAGAATCACAGCGTAATGACATGATCCCCGAGGAGTTTCCGGAAGGGCCCTATGGCACAAGTATGATGTCAGAATCCCTTGGGAAAAGCACCCCTTGGCGAGAGGATCAACGCCCTACCAATCGTTTTGCTTACGAGAATCGTGAGCTGCACGAAGGTATTACAAGAGACTATCCTGGAGCAGATGATGCAATAGGAGAGTCTACCGAGGGCTTGTCCTAGGTAAGTGAGAAACGCCACGAACACCCGTTAAAGGGATGTTCGTGGCGTTTTTAGTTGTTGATTATTTGCCCAGCAACTCCAAGTGTCTGCCAATATGATGACGAAGTCCTTCAGCAAAGGTATCTTCTTGATCAGCCAATGTTTGGAAGAACTCGTCTGCAAATGTGCGGCTTCCGTCTTCATTTTTCGCTTGAAGAAGCAAACCATACGTGATGTGCAGCAATTGACGTGCATTATTTTCTTCCATGTAATCAGGCAATTGAGCATCCGATACATCACTAAGTGGAACGATTGCTTTGATATCTGTTGTCACGTGGTAGTAAGCTGTCGCTTCAACAAAGTGGTCAAGTGCAAATTGGTGCATACGGCGATACAGCGTAGGGTTCACTTTCGCAACAACACGTACCGCTTCGAGCCAATTTGTACCCGCTGTTTTGATGTGGAACAAACCATTCGTGTATTGCCCGATCAATGGGAACACACTGAATTTATCACTGCCGGAATGGATGCTTAGCTTGTATTCAAAATGAACAGCAATCGCAGCATGACTAGCTAGCTCACGCTCAAATTGCGCGATATCTCCGATGTAGTCGATCCCTTTTTGGAACTCACCACAGAAGCGTGGAGCCATGCTGAAAATCGTAACACCACGGTCACGTAGCTCATTGGCTACCAAATAATGTGCCTCTGGGGAAGTTGGCGTTGCTGTTTCATCAATGGAAATTTCGAAATCAACCGCACGATCAAGTGTAACGATATACTTACGGTAGATCGCTTCCATGAAATTAATAGCTGCATCATAGATCAGCACATCTTTCTTCAAAGCTTCCGCTGTATAGGCAAGAGTAGCTCCTGGTACATTTGGTGCTGTTTGCAGGTAGCGCTCTTCATATCGGCTGCGCAGGCTAGCAGGCAGTTGCTCATATTTTGCTGCGATTTCTGCTTCGCTCATGGATTCAATCGTGTTGTCGATATTCTCGGAGCAATCTAGCGTCAACATCGTAAAACCAAGACGCAACGCGTACTCGATGTCCTCTTCTTTCTTCAAGTGGTCGCCATCAGCGCCGTAACCGTCTGTATAGCCCTCTTGCAGAACCGCATAAGCCGCTGCATCCAATACATCCTCATAGGTGCGACCAGTCAAAGCAAGCTCACGAATACTTTGTTGCGCCAATACAGGACGAATATCTTTGCCGCGGATCGTTTGGATATGACCAGGACTTGCGATACCAAGTCGATCGCCTAAACCCATTGTTGCTACTTGTGTTCCGAACGCTTGTGGCGCTGTGTATGGCAAAAATTTATTGATAATCAAGCGATTTTCATGTGTAAGTGGGGCTACTTTCTCTCCATCTACGATTTCACCTTGCAGTTGGTCGAACAATTCGCCAGATCCTACGACGATTAGTCGTTTTCCCTCTGTTGTGCGTACCATAAGCAATGTTGTATCTCCCACTTGGGTAAGGGAAGATGTATACACTTTAATAACCTCGGATGAGAAGTCGTTTACTTTTCCTGCGCGTACTGCTTCTATAAGTGCGTTCATGTTCAATTTCCTCCTAATTTGCAAGCGTTTGCTATTCCATCTATACATCCATTTTATCGCAAGTAAGGAGCGTTTTCTCTTCATCTATTCCTATTTTCTGCGAAAACTGTTCATATTTTTCACTTCATTTTATGATATACTTCAGTTACCTCATTTCCAAACAAGGAGCAGCGCCTATGTCACGTACCGTCACCTTCGGCAATGAAGATGAAGGCCCTTTCTACATCCAGCATATTCATCGCTCTGGTTCTTTTGAGAGGACCCAGCACATGCATGATATGTATGAACTCTACTATTTATACGAAGGAGAACGCATGTATTTCATTCGTGATCGTTCCTATCTCATTCTTCCAGGAGATTTGGTTCTCATCAATCGACGTGAACTTCATGCCACCTCCGACTCAGATAAACTCGGTCATGCGAGAGTCGTCATTAATTTTAGCGACAGCATTCTGGAAGATACGAAAGAAGCGGCACCTTTTTTACTGGATGCCTTCACGCATGATACGCCTGTATTACGGCTCGATCTGCCCACTCGGCGTCTTGTTGAAGACATGCTAGGTAAATTAATCCATGAAGCCAAGGAGCCTGCGATGGGGCAAACTTTTGCCATGACACACTTTTTAATCGAGTTGTTATTATTCACGGCACGTTTCGTTCGCATACATCCGGTCACTTCACCCGAACACGTTTCTCCCCTGCACCGAAAAATATCTACTATCGTGCGATTTATTAACGCCCATTTCGCTGAACCGATGAGACTCGAGGAGCTTGCAGAGCGATTCGAAATCAGCTCCGCCTATTTAAGCCGAATGTTTAAAGAAATCACCGGATTTTCGCTAGTTGAATATGTGAATCTCGTTCGAGTGCAAGAAGCTCAGAGGCTGTTGGCTACAACGAGGTTGAAAGTCATTGTGATCGCTGAGCAAGTCGGCTTCGGTTCCCTCGTGCAATTCGGACGTGTGTTCCGTCAAATGACGAAAATGACACCGCTGCGTTATCGGCAGTCGGCTGTTTTGCAATAGGTAGGTAGAACAAAACCGTGCTGCTTGGCTCGTTTCGAGACAATCTAAAAAGCCCGCACAATGCGGGCTTCACTTCCAAACTAATCTAACCGTTTAATACGGATCATTATACTTTTATAATCACCACGCAGGCTTACAGCAACACCAAGGTTCATAAGTGTTGAGCCCTGACGGACGAAGGGTTCTCCTTCATCTATATTCACCTCATAGGAGGCATGAGACACTAGGCCCTGTAGAAGCAAATGCCGAACTTCAGAGCCAAAATGCTGCGATTGCAGGAACGTAAAAACAACGCTCTCGCTACGATCCGTGCTGTTATACTGATAAACCGCTACATTCGAAACTCGCAATGATGACAGCCGATACAAATCACCATTGAGAATAACCGGCCTGATCTCCTTATATAGCTCCACATATCTCTTCGCTTTCTCCAATTCTTCTGTCGACCATTTACTGATGTTCGCCCCGATGCCCAAACCGCCCATCATCGCGCTATGGAATCGATAGGATAGAGGAAGGCTCCTGCCGTTAAAACCGTGTGGTGATTCCGTCACCCAACGGATCATAAATAGGAATGGAATAAACAAAAAAATCCTGCTGTAGTGTGATATCCTTATAGGTAAACATAAGCGCCTGTTGAAATGGCAAATCGAGCATCTCCTTGTAATGAGGAATGCTCTGATCCATTTTGACGGACTCGTAGCTAGCCGCTCTAGACCATGAATCTTCCAGCTTATTTTCTTTGCCGAAGATCATGATCCAAATTAAAATTGGATCGATTATACCACATTGTAACATCTATCTTGCTGCTTACAAATTCAACTTTTTGTAGTCTTGATGTTCAAATTTTTGGTTTACGCATAACGCTAAACAGGTACCCACCGTCTAGACACTTGTTCAAAGTGTCCAACAATGAGTACCTGTTTTTTTAAAAATCTCATGTTACTTTTTGTTTTTGTCCAAGATCGCTGTTGCATCTTTACGGAAAGAGACTGCCGCTTCTTGAACCGTTATTTTCTTGTACATTATTTTCTCAGCTGTATCTTTTAGCAGTTTCTCGATTTCGATGGAACCAACTGGGTTCGGAGGATCCATTGGCGCACTGTTTTTCTCAGCCCAAGCGACATAGTCAAATACTTTGATTTCATTCGGGCTTAACAGCGGCTTCAAAGATTCTTTCACTTTGGATGCTACTGGTACTCCACGCTCGCCTTTAATGATTTTATTCGCTTCAATATCATTGATCCAGAAATCAATAAATTTAGCAGCTTCCTCTTGTACTTTGGAACTACTTGATATAGACCAGTACATACTTGGTTTCAAGAATAACCCTTTGTTTGCATCAGGCCCTGGCATTGGCTGCAGAACAAGCTCACGTTTCGAAGCTGTAGCTAGACCAATAAATTGATTAGACCAACCATTGGAGGAAATGGAATTACCCAATGTCAACTCGTCATCTTCTGGTGTGCCTTTCTTTTGTGCAGCCTTATCAAGCGCCAGCACGCTTCCAGCGTCATAATATTTCTTAGAGCGAGTGAAATAATCAACAAACAGCTTATCGTCGGTATAACCTAGGGCTGTGCCTTCTGCGTTATACATTTTTTGCCCAAGAGTACGCAGGTAATATGGGAAGAAAACGTCATCTCTGAATCCGCCCGTGATTTTGCCTGCGGCTTTCGCTTTTTCAGTAATCGCATCCAAATCATTCCATGTCCAGTTCTTTTCAGGAGGCGTAATATTTGCTTTTTTCAACATCTCGAAGTCCATAATGCTGGTCAAAGCATTAACCCCTATGTTCATAGCTACGAGCTTCCCGCCTACTTGACCACCTGAGACAGCATTTGGACTAACGTCATCCACGTTAAGAATTTTGCTCTTCGTAAAAGTCGTCAAATCCGCCAATTGGTTTCTTCCACCGTATTGTGTCAAATAAGAGATGTCCATCTGTATAATATCTGGCAGTTGATTCGCAGCAGCTTGAGGAGCAAGCTTCTTCCAATAATCATCGAAAGCTGCATATTCAGCTTCAATTTTCACGTTCGGATGTGCTTTCTCATACATTTCAATAACTTTCAGCGTATAATCGTGACGCGCTTGACCGCCCCACCAGGCCATGCGAAGCTTTACTGGGTCCTTACTTGCACTTACTGTTGCACTAGGAGTCGTTGTTGTTGTTGGCGCTGTTGTAGCTCCTCCACTTTGGTTACTAGAAGTACCTGAAGAACAAGCGGTTGCTGTGAAAATCATGGATAATGACATTAATGTGACTACTGCCTTTTTCATGGTTTTTCTCCCCTTTGTACATACGTTTCGGTATACGTAATCGCTTACATTTCTATTATCTGCTAAAAATTAACATTCGGTAATCAAAAAAACCGTCATCTTTGTTCAATTTTCAGTTTCCGCTACGCGTTGCAAAGAAAAAAAGACAGCACCTGAGTACAGGCACTGTCCCTATTTGATGAATTATCCGATCAATCTCGCTAATCCTTTATACGCAATTTCATCGAATTTGCTAATGACCTTCTCCCGATCCATCGCCCACGCGCAATCTTCAAGTGCGCAAGCGACCGGCGCATCCAAGCGAATCGTTGCCAGATCAAGCGAAAGATGCAGCATATCCAGCTCCGCTTCGATCTTCGCACGCACGCCTTTCGGAAGTGCAGCTAAGTTCTCGAGGATACCAGCAATGTTCACATATTCGTTAAGCAGCTTGGTTGCCGTTTTCTCTCCAATCCCTTTAACCCCTGGATAATTATCTGCGGTATCACCCGTTAACCCCTTCAGATCAATAATTTGGGCTGGGGTAAGACTTTTCTCTTGCATGAGTGTTTCTAGTGTGTACACCATGTAGTTGGATTGCCCTTTTTTCATAATAATAACTTCGGTATTCTCATCCACGAGCTGTAGCATATCATGATCGCCGGTTAAGATCTGGACTTTCGTGTGGGGGCTATAGAAACGAGCCAAGGTTCCGATACAATCATCTGCTTCATAACCTGGGACGCCGACATTCGGAATATTGAAGCTGGCTGTCACTTCTTTGACCAGATCAAATTGTGGGATTAACTCTTCGGGAGCAGGTCCACGATTCGCTTTGTAGGCTTCAAATTTCTCCGTACGGAAGGTCTTACTTCCCATATCCCAACAACACACGACGTGAGTCGGTTTGAACGTGCCGATCGCATCAAGCAAATATTTCAGAAATCCGTACACACCATTGATCGGCACGCCATGATCAGTTCTCATGATATAACCACTTGATGATGTTGCATAATAACCGCGAAATAATAAGGCCATGCCGTCTACGAGCAGCACAGATTCGGATGAATTTTGTGACATTGATAATAGCTCCCATTCCTGTGAAAATATGAATTATTCATTACAAGTAGTATAGCACGCCATACAGGTTCCCGACACGCAAAAACCCGCCATCAGCAAAAGTTACCAAGGACGGGTTAGCGTGTGCTATGTAATTAGCGGCTCGTATGCCATTTAATTTCCTGAATGAATTCCGATACGGACTCTTTCAAACGCGAAGTGATTTCATCATCGAGGATCGCTTGTCCTTGATCTCCCCACGTCACTTGTTTATCAAGCACGTACACGCCTTGTAAAATATTCTGTGCACCTAGGACAGACAACACCGGTTTGAGTGCATAATCGATCGCAAGCAAGTGCGCGTAGGTTCCTCCAACCGCTAATGGTAGCACGATTTTACGCTCGAGTCCTTTTTGCGGCAGCAGATCCAAGAATGCTTTCAACACGCCTGTGTAAGAAGCTTTGTAGACAGGCGTAGCTACGAAAACGGCATCCGCTTCAGCCACACGCTTACTCGCATCCACAATGGCTTCACTGTCGAACTTTGCATATAACAAATCCTCAGCAGGCAGGTCGCGAACCTTGATCCAATCTACTTCTATACCTGCTTGCAGAAGCTCGCTCTTGGCAACTTCAATTACTCCATGTAATCGGGAGGTTGGGGTTGGACTTCCAGAAATAATTACTACTTTAGCCATTTGATTCACGCTCCATTAGCAATTTGTGGGTGAAAAAAGAGACTCCGCCTCCATGTTTTCGTGTACATAGTGGGAGTCTCCTGCTGTTCGGTCGACTTATTTCAATTCATAGTAATTCACTTGGAATTATATTACCATGGCTTCTAAGTGACGTCAATCCATCATCTTAAAAGAAATTCCAGCCCGGCAACCATCTTAAAAAGAACGAGTATTTCGCCGGTATAATCATCCCCGATAGAATCGGATAGAACAGTGCGAATAGCACGAAGACGGCAGCTAAGTAGCCGTAGACCCATCTTCTTCGGTGCAGCGGTCCTTGCTCCAAATAGTCCTTGATGTAATAGGTCAAGATCAGTACCAAGAACGGTACCATTGCAAAATAGTGATAAATAAACGTTAGTCGCGGTACCAACATCCACGGCAGGTACTGTGAGCAGTAAGCAATGAGCAGCATGCGCAGCAATTTATCCTTGCGTTTGAATGCGAGATAGAAGGACATCAGCACGGCAATAAAACCTGGCCACCACACCAACGGATTACCGAAGGAAACGATGCTCGAAAGCATGCCCTGCGGCATCAGCTTCGCTTGATAATACCAGATCGGGCGTATCATCATCGGCCATTCCCACCATGGTGAGGAGAACGGATGCGTAGCGACGAGATCCTTGTGGTATTTGTACATATGAACCTGATAAGTGACAACATCCTTCAACTGATGTCCAGGACCGGGTACCATCATGAAAGGGATATAAGATAGTGTGTAGACGCCTAACGGTACAATAACAAACATGAGTACGCACCACAGGATCGTAAGCAGTGTGTTTCTTACGAAAGTCTTTTGTACCTGTAGGAGCTTCGTAGATTCTTCTACAGAGAGAAGATCTTCATATACGCCTTCGCTCTCCTCTATTTCAGAATCGTCACGGCTATTCTCCCGCAATACTCGCTTGGCAAATTGGTACTCTCTGTACCGCTCCCATAACGAGATGAATAATAGGACGGCCAAGCCGGCACCACCATAGATGACAATCCATTTGGAAGCAGCACCGATCCCGAAGAATAAACCTGAAAGTCCCAATGGGATTAGCGTCGTCCACAGCTTTTCACGGAAGAAGCTCAACGTTGTATACCGGTACATGAAATAGAACATGAGCATGATGAAAAACACACCGTACACATCAATCGTGGAAATTCTTGTTTGGGCAAAATGCATGAAATCAAAGCTGAGTAAAAAGGCAGCAATAAGGGCATATTCGGAACGGCCAAACATCCGCTTCGCGAACACATACATAATTGGAATCATGCCTACTCCGAATAGCGTACCGATAATACGCCAGCCGAATGGATTTAAACCGAACACGTAAATACCGATGGAAATGAAAATCTTGCCCAGCGGCGGATGCGTGCTTTCATACGGCTCGATTTTGTTGAGATGCTCATAAGCCGTTCTTGCATGATAAATCTCATCGAAATACGTGCCATTCATGTATGTAGGTGTATAGGGGACGACACTTGCCTCATCAAATAAATGAGCTGTTTTCCCATTATCGGCAGCGTCAACATCTACTTCCTTCAGACTAGCGATCTGTAATGGCGTCGTTCCCCCATCTCCGAAAATTCCGATTTCATGAAGATGCAGCTTCGCACTCTCTTGTGTATCGATCACAATTTTTACATAGCGAGCTTCTTTA
Organism: Paenibacillus sp. LjRoot56; assembly: GCF_964253335.1. Classification (NCBI taxonomy): domain Bacteria; kingdom Bacillati; phylum Bacillota; class Bacilli; order Caryophanales; family Paenibacillaceae; genus Paenibacillus; species Paenibacillus sp. LjRoot56. The sequence continues at coordinate 2,041,196 of NZ_CAXURV020000001.1, read as the reverse complement.
TTCGCTTCTACGGTATGCCAGGTGAACACCTTCGTGTGGTCGGATTTAACCGCCGTGGCATCCTGCCATTGTTCACCATCCTTCGAAAACCAATAGGAGTAAGCACCTTCCCCAACGCCAGCAAAACTATTTATTCGTGTAATCTGATGCGTGCTGCCGAGATCAGCAATGACCGTCTCTCCTCCATGTGTTGGCTGCCAGAACGTCGTGGGATCCTTATGTCCGCCTAGATGGAATAGCGCAATGATCGCATAAACCACCATAAGAACACCTAAATATAAGACATCTTTACGCGAGAAAAAGCGCCCGCGCTTCCCTCTTTCTATATGATCCTCTCCCTTATGGAAAAGTGCCTTCCATAGTGAGGTTTCTCTGAGATTCGTTGCTTTCTCTTCCAGGTCATCTTCCATTGGAAGAACTTCGACCTTGTTGTCAACTAGAGGCATAGTCTCCTCCACAGTTACATCCCCATCTGATTTCACGAAAAGCCTCCATCCCAATATACAAGCATAGACAAACATCATAACATTGATCGCCGAAACCGTCAGCATCAAAGGATTATATCGCGGAATGTGATAGTCCTGATGAAAGCTCCGCAGGAGTACATCACCAATATTGATAAAATGCGTAATACTAAAGCCGATAAACAGCCATAGAATTCGGCGATCCTTTAAGTATATGAAGCTCGTCAATGCTAACAATAGGCCGTAGTGCAAGTAGCGCTCATGCATTTTGGTCATACACATAAACATTGCCGTGATAAATAAGAACGAGATGTATAAGACGGCACCGCGCTTATTTTTACCTAGCCAATAAAGTAGACAGACGTATCCGATGGACAGAATCATTAATACGACTCCAATCCATTTATAAGACAAATGCCAGAAACCACTGTTGATGTCCACGAAGTTCCCGCCAAGAAGTGCGAACAGATTAAACGCGTTAAGTGATGCATATGGATAGGAAGCTAACGTGCCAGAGTACAATTCGATCATCCAGCCATAGCCTCTGCCCATTGCAAAAGGAAGTGAAAGAACAGCCATTGTTGCTACGCCTGTCAACACGCTAAGCAGCCAAACCATCAACTTGCGTGCCCTTATTACATCTATCAATAGGAAAATACCGAACAGCAGCGCTTGAGGTTTAAGTAACAGAGCAAGTGCGATAAAGAACGCGGCTTGCGGCAGTTTGCCTTTCATCTGCATCAATAATGTAGCCACAATAAATAACATGAAAAAAGAATCTACCTGTCCCCATACCGCGGAATTCGCCCAAATGGCAGGGTTGAAGGCAAATAGGGCAGCAATCCAGAGCGCCTGTTTCCAGGTACGTGCTCCCTCATGTTTACTCATCGCTAGTCGAAATAACAGATAAACAGTCCCAAGATCTGCAAGGATTGCTGGAAGCTTAAGGATAAGTAAAGAGCTGCCGCTTTCCCAAGGAATAGACAGCTTATGATGTACAAAGCCCACAACGTATAGGACATACATGTAGCCAGGGGGATAATCTAGGAAATAATCTTTGGCATTCTTATATAAGTCCCTTAATCCTACCGTATAAGCGCGATCTGCCCACGCCATGAACGTTCGCACGTCCGTATCATAGCCTACCCATGTGGGGGCCAAAACCAGTCTAAGTATGAGGGCAATCAGAAGCATGAATCCTAAAAGAAAAAATGTATAGGGAGCTACTCCCCGGTGCTTGAACCAGCTGACCATGCGACATCTCCTTAGCTATGAACTATCCTCATTATACCTGTCCACACTCTTGCAGAAAAGGAAAAAAGCACCGACGGTTAGTCAGTGCTTGGGTTCAATCTTTTCGATACGCTCACAAATGTCATGCAACCAATCATAATCCCCTGTCAGTGAGGCACAGAGCGATAAATTTTCTAGTTTTAATCGATTCCATACATAAGTCGCGTTTGCTTCCATGCATAGCATTAATTCCTCTTGCTCGCCTCGAGTTAGCTCTCGGGCTCTGCGTAGTGTCCATAATTCCGCCATACGTTGATGAACGGCTAACATCATTCTTAGCCCCCTGCCGGGTGGAGTCGCTTTCATTAGCTAGTATAGACAAACTTAGAAGACTCGAAACAGTGTCCTACTCTCTTTGTGGTCATTGCTTTTTATGTGAAAAAGGAAGAAAGCAAGAGAGCTCGTCTACTCTCTTGCTCCTTCTTACTCTCAATTGGGTACGATCATTAAGGAATATGAACAACAGCAATTTTATCAATTGGGAAATAGAATACAGTACCAGCACCATTAGCAATAACAACATTGCCATTTTGGATACCTAGAAATCTACCTTGATGATTTGGTGTAGTGCCAGCATGAATCGTAATAACCGTACCAAGTCCAACATGAGCCAAAGTAGCATATACGGAGCAACTCATTGTGTTTTCCTCCCTTCAACCTTTATATGATATCGTATGCTAGTTCTTTATTTTTGATATAGACAAATGATTACTAGGATTCGTATTTTTTGAGACTATTGATCTCACATAGGGGATATGAACAAAAAAAGAACCCCTTCAATCTCAATTCTCATTGAGATCGAAAGGGTTCTTGGGTTTCTAGCTATGCAGAGGATACTTCTTCGGAATCACTTGCAGAATCCGTACCTTCTAGGAAGAATTGCACGAGCTTCGCATGTTTTTTTAACGACTTCTCGTGAATGAGGTTGATTTTGCCATTATCCAACGAGCCAAATACATAGATTAACTCTTCATTGTCATGTGACCAATCGAAGCCTTCTAGCAATTGTAAGGACTGCGTCCACTCATCGTTATATTCACCATTCGGGAATAAGAAACGATTCGCATACAGAGCAATACTTTCCTGAATCACACGGTTCGCGGATGTGTATTGTGCCAAACCTGGCTGTTCAGGCATCATTGGTAGAATCGTATTGAAAAATTGATGCAAGATTTCAACATACGTCGATGGATCATGTCGAATTTTACGTTGCAGTTCATAAGAAGGCTGCATTCTACCTGAGAACAGCATCGTTGCCGTTGCATACAACCAGCTGAAACATGTAAAGTTACGGTTAAAAGAGGTCAAGTTACTGCGTCTCTCTACACCCGCTGCCTTCAAATACACATTGTGGTCCACGACCTGTTGAATAACCAGGTTCAGCGGATCAATCGAATCAAAAGAGTGACCCAGTTCTTTGCTAACCAGCTGCACTTTGGAGTTGATGTCACCAAATAACTGCTGCTCTTCTTCCTCCGTTAAGCCGATATAAATTTGCACAGCAAGCTGTGTTTCCATCAGGTCCAAACGTCTACCCTCAAGTTGATTAATCGTGCCTTCTGTTTCCTCAACCTCTTGCTTAATCTCCGCATCGTCACTAAACTTCCGTTGCTTAATCTTCAGCAGAGCCAGCTTCTTCTCGAAGCGTCGTACTTCTTTCTGCATCTGATCATTCACGTAACCAAGTGCTAGAATCCGATGCTGACCATCTAGGATGGAAAGCTTAGAGCCGTGTCGCAAGAGGAACTCCTTCGCTCCCTTGGAGAGTTGGTTCACCTCGCGAAGCGATAAGGTTACAGGACCGAAGAACACATGATCCAATTCGCGTTCTTGCAAATAAGTCGAAATCTTCCGGCGCTGCATATTACTCAGCTTCCGTTGAACCATGGGATCGATCATCGTATAGTTCAGCAGATCCTGAACGCGCAAAGCCACAGTCGCGAGACCGAACTTTTCGCAGAAAGGATGGATAGTCATTTTCAGGCGTAATCCTTCCATTAGCTCACGTCCTCCTTATTCGCAAAACTAGCTTTATAGTCTTCTGCATCACTGATTAGGAATGCATTCTGATCTTGATAAAAGCTCTTAATGTGGTTGTAAGCTTTCATGATACGTGTACGTCTTGGTAGACGATCTTTCTCTTCTCCAGCATAAATACTATTCCAGTTGACATGCGGCAATATTTTCAAAGCATGTTCTAGTGCATAGCGATTAAAGCTGCCTGTTTTCGTCGCTTCTTCATGCATGAAGAGAGCTAACGCAATTTGAATATTCTCAGACCACACGATTTCACCTTTGGTTGGTGATGGCAAGTGTGTCAATAATCCGTTAAAATAGCCGCCTGCCAGCGAAATAAGCTCTTGCAAATCTTTATCCGCATATTGATAGTTGTTATTACGAGCAGCAGATTTCATTCGCCCTTCAAACAATCCCACTAGAATCTCAATCAACAAGTGGTAGGAGAATAAATACTCCGGCGATTTGCCACGCTCTGAGAACATATCGACAGTTAGCTTCTGCATCGCAGGCGCTTTCGCTGCTAGCTCTGTAGCTGCCACATGGTAGAACCGGCGTTGATCACGAAGGACAGCCAAGTTGCCTCCAAGCTTACGAGGAAGCTTGTTAATATCAGAGAATAATTGACGTTCTTGACGTGCATTAATGTCTAGATAGGTCATTGTTGAGATTGGGAACGCATATAAACGACGCAGCTTTTCCGTAATCTCATCCATCTTGTCGTATTCACGACGATCTTTGGCACGTGCCATTTGACTTTGCAACGTTTCCATAATCCGTTGGAATGCCGCCAAGCGATGCTGACCGTCAACGACATACAATTTCTCAATCGGCTGTAAGCGAAGGGCTTGGTGGTCCTCATCGTAATGTCCTGCGCCTCTTGCTGAGAAAATGATGCCAGGGAAATAGATTGGCTGGCGATCTTCCAAATATAAATTCACATAGTCAATTAACTTTGAGAGGTTCCGCGGAATAATCGCACGTTGTACTTCTAAATCCACCTCAAAAATAGAAAATAGTTTGCTAATAGGTAATGTAGCAGCGATTGTCGCTTGACCGAACGTCTGTCCTAAAATTCCGGGAATCTCTACGTACGATGACGGCTTCTGTTCAGCTAACAGCTCCGATAGTGAAGAAATGGCATCCATATACTTACCCCTTTCAACGTATAAATTTTCTCAATCTTATACCTAAATATGTCTCTCATTCTCCTATTTTTACCAAAATCTCTAACTTTCATTCTAAGGTCCGAAGCCAATCTCCTATTCGCCTTGCTGCCTCAAGTAATCGAGCTTCTTCTTGCACTAAAGCAATACGGACAAATCCTTCTCCTTCAGCGCCAAATGCATAGCCAGGAATAACAACAACACCTGTCTGAAACAACATTTCCCGGGAAATTTGTCGAGACGTCCACCCCTTAGGGATTGGAGCCCAAATAAACATCGTTGCTTTTGGTGGTGGAATGATCCAACCCGCATCATTTAATGCCGAAATAAATGAATTTCGTCTTTTCTCATACATACTTGAGACAGAATGATCGCTTTCCATATCTTCTTCTAATGCTGCAATACCTGCTGTTTGTATAGCCCCAAATACCCCGTAATCAATATTCGATTTCAGCGTCTTCAGTGCCTTAACTGCATCTGCATGACCAGTTAGAAATGCGATGCGACAACCTGCCATATTGAAGCTTTTCGATAAAGAATGGAATTCAATAGCAACCTCCTTAGCACCTTCAATCTCCAAAATGCTCATGGGCTTATAGCCGTCAAAAGCCATTTCGGAATAGGCAAGATCATGTACTATAAGCAAATCGTGCTTCTTCGCATACGAAATCAAATACTCAAAGAAAGCATGATCTGCAACAGCAGACAACGGATTGCTTGGGTAGTTTAGCAAGATGAATTTCGCCTTAGCAGCCACGTCATCTGGGATGTCCTCTAGTTGGGGTAAAAAATGATTTGCTGCACGCAGCGGTAGTAAATAGGGTTCAACCCCTGCCAAGACAAGGCTTGCCGAATATATGGGATAACCTGGATCAGGGACAATGGCCATATCCCCAGGATCACAGAGAGAAAGCGCTAAGTGAGCAAGCCCATCTTGTGAGCCCATTAAGGTTAAGATCTCAGTTTCAGCATCTAGCTGCACACCGAATCGATAATTATACCATTTAGCCACCGCTTCGCGAAAGGCCAAACTCCCTTCGGATGTTGGGTAACCGTAATGTGCAGGATTACGAACTGCCTCTGCCATTGCTTCCAAAATGCGATCTGAAGGAGGCTGGTCAGGACTTCCTATACCTAAATCTATGACGTCTACCCCTTGGTTCATAACCTCTCTCTTCCATTCAGCAACTTCCGAAAAAATAGCCGAGCCTAGTTTCTGCAGCCGTTTGGATCCTTTAAATGTCATAGATAGCTTCCTCATTATGTGAAATGTGATGTTAGGAAATGATGCCGACCTGATGAACGAGTCTTATCATATAGAGCAAAAATAAGATTAATACCAAATAAGAGATCCCAAACTTCCAGCGGGTCTTAACGGGTACGTCATAATAACTTTCTTGCATCCCAAGTGGGGAGTATTCCACTTGAACCTGGAGGCCAAGGTGCAAGCCATCCTCTTTATTCATGCGTTCTGCTTTTACTAATTGCACTCGCTTAACAGTCGCCTGCACAGGCAAATATGCGTGCCCTTCGAATCCAATCGCATGCCATGACATAATCAAAGTTTGTCGGCCCGCACCTGGTCCATGCAGCTCCGAATAGGTGATATAATCCAAGTCACGTGTATGACTTTCACCTGGGATCATATAGCCTTGCTGCAGCAAATGATTGGCCGGAAATTCGAATCGTGTAGCGACCGTTACGCGTTCTTCTTTATGGCGATACCGCACATATTTCTTGTATAAATCCCAGGCAAACATCGCCCAGATGATCAAGAAAATAATCTTACTCGAAAAGTAACTATCGAGATACACAATAAGGATGAGCCCGCCAACTAAGCCAACCAACCATAACCAGCGTGTTACGGCTGTTGAGATTCGTCCGCCGTCCAAGGGATGTATTGGCAGCAAGTTGATCAGATTCAGATAAAAAGCAGCGTAGGCAACGGAAACGATCACTGCTGAATCAAAATAAACACCTACACCAAAAGCAGCTACGCCTCCAAGAGTCCCCAGAACAGGACCTCCTATACCTATAAAGGCTTCCGTTGCTGCATCAGTTGGATTCTTTTTCATTGTGATCAACGCACCGAGGAATGGGATGAAGACTGGTGCCGAGACGGGTAACCCCTTCAGCTTCGCTGCAAGCACATGACCTAACTCATGGATGAGGATCATAAGTACCAGACCAATCGCAAACGGCAATGGCGCCAAGTAAGCGTAAGCCCAGATTGTGATAAACATCGAGATGACAGCGCCGCCAATTTTCCCAAACTTCAAAGCGGCAAGCAGCAGCTTGCCTTGTGATAAGAGGACAGCGATAAATCCGCCAATGGCTAGTGGTGACTTCTTACGTGTTGGTTTCTGGTTGTCTCCCACGTCCCTATCACCCTTTCGCCCAAACATCCTCAAACACATCTTCTTTGAAGCCTACGGTCACTTTATGTCCATCCGTTACAATAGGTCGCTTAATTAATCGCCCATTCGAGGCTAGCAAATCAAGCATTTGTTCTTGTGACATACCTGGCAGTTTGTCTTTCAAATTCATCTCTTTGTAGACATCACCTGATGTATTGAAAAACTTCTTAATCTCAAAACCACTGAGCTGAAGTAAATCCGCTAGTTCCTTCGCAGAAGGCGGCGTTTCAAATAAAGCGATCTGATCTGTAATCTCAATATCATGTGCTTTCAGCCACTTTACGGTACTCCGGCACGTCCCACATTTATCGTAACCATACACTTTAATTCCCACGTTGTAATAACTCCTTTATGCTGTATGTTGATCAAATAGCACTACTTAAAATTTTGGGCTAATTGTTAAGGAAAGTCAAGTAATTGCAAAGAAAAACCATCCAAAAATTGGCATGGTTTCGGTTTTATTACCTTTTTTCAACTAACCATTGCTCAAGTTCAGATAAATCGGCAGGTAATGGCGCGTTAAATTCGGTCCATTCCCTTGTACCTGGGTGCACAAAGCCCAGTTTATACGCATGAAGTGCTTGACGATTCAAGCTTTCGCTAGCTTCTAGTTCAGCTGCATGCTCCCCGTACTGAGGCAATGTGTACATCTTATCCCCCAACAGCGGATGGCCCAGATGGCGCATATGCACACGAATTTGATGCGTACGTCCCGTTTCGAGCCAAATTCGGACAAGAGCCGCCTTCTCGAATTGTTTCACGACCTCATAGTGGGTCACCGCACGGTATCCGTCAGGCCTAACAATACGCACATGCGGCTGCTCGTCATCACGATCAATGGGCTCATCGATCGTTCCTGTAGGCTCAGCAACCGTGCCCCAAACGAATGCGAGGTACTCTTTTTTCACGAGATGCTGAATCATTTGCTCGGAAATTTGCTGATGAACATACGGTGTTTTCGCAATGGCTAGGACACCCGAAGTTTCTTGATCCAATCGATGCACCGGGCGGAAACGGCACGTAATCCCTGCTTGCTGCCAGTGGAAAACAACGCCATTCGCAATTGTATTCACATAATGACCATGCGTCGGATGGACGATGACGCCCGCATCCTTAGCGAGGATGAGCAGATGCTCATCTTCATGCAGAATGTGCAGCGGAAGCTCCTGAGGCAGAATATCCTCCGATTGCTCTTCCTCCATCCGAATTTCTACACGATCGCCAGCCTTCACTTTGATATTGATGTACTGCCTTTCCCCATTAACCGTAATCCCACGCTCGGTAAGCTTGATGCGGGATAACAATTTTCGTGAGACCATCAATCTTTTTTGGAGCACTGTTTTGAGGATGAAGCCTTCTTCCTCTGGCGGGACAATGTATACTAATGGTTCATAGTAGCTCATGATTTACGTTTAAACACCTCAGCACTGCGTATATATTCCACATCTGCAATCCCTTCACGGAAATTCGCTGTGCGAGCAATCGTGAAGAAAAAGTCTGACAATCGGTTCAAATAGCGGCGCACCTCGGGATTAATCTCCTGTGTGCGGGCTAGTGTAACGACAAGCCGTTCGGCTCTACGGCAAACTGTACGACAAACATGTAACGTTGATGACACAGTCCCGCCTCCAGGCAAAATAAAGCGAGTGATATCTGGCGTCTCAGCATCATATTTATCAATCCAAACTTCTAACGCATCTACCATATCTGCCGTTACTTTATAAGGACGCAAATCCTGCTTCAGCAGCGCAAGATCTGAACCGCAATCGAACAACTCATGCTGAACCTGCAGCAAATCAGGCAATAAATCCGGGTATTTCTGCGGATCCATGAAGCTCATCGCTTGACCTAGAAAGCTATTCAGCTCATCCGTCGTTCCATAGGCCTCGACGCGATCATCATCTTTGTCCACACGACCACCAATCACACCGGTTTGGCCAGCATCTCCCGTACGCGTATATATTTTCATCTTAAAACCCCTCCCGTTTCTTAGGATGTGTTACATCCATCATCTCATAAACGCGCTTCATATCCAAGTGAGCTCGTACATGGTCAGCCAATCGATCAAACGCAGCTTCCCGGCGCTCCTTATAACGTAGCCCTTGTAAGATTGGGGATAAACCCTTTTGTAATCGAATCTGGTTCAACCAAGCTCTACGGAAATCATCATTGTGCAAAATACCATGGATATAGGTTCCCCACACACGGCCATCTAGCGAAACGGCTCCGTCAGGATGCAGGGAAGTTTCATGAGGTTCCTCTAAATCCGTGCTTAATTGAGGAGCTATTTGAAAAGGAGGTACGTTATCATGCACATATTGCGTCCTACCCATGTGAATTTCATAGCCGTCGATCACAAAGTTCGATGCGAAAAGCGTGCTGACACCTTGTACCCTTACCGTTCGTTTATCCGGCGTGAACACCGTTTCTGTCGGAAGTAGCCCTAAGCCTTCAAGCCTAGCATGCTCCGATTCGTACCTGCCAGGATCCGAGAGTGTGACACCTAGCATTTGATACCCTGCACAAATACCAACGATCCAACCTTTGTCCTCATGAGCAAAAGAAACTAATTGCGCAGCCAGACCTGACTCCTTCAGATAGCGCAAGTCTTCCATCGTATTCTTACTTCCTGGAAGCAAGACGACGTCCGGCTCTCCCCATTCAGCTAAGGAATCAATATATCTGAAATGAATATCGGATTCTTCTTGCAGCGGATCAAAATCTGTGAAGTTCGAAAGACGAGGCAAACGAATGACGGCAACGTCCAATTGATCTGAATTTTTTCCTTGATGGTTCGAAGACCTTCTGCTTAGCGTACGTTTGGAATCGAGTGATGCTGAGTCCTCGTCCTCAATTCCAAGCTGCTGCAAATAAGGAATAACGCCAAGCACTGGCTTCCCTGTGCGCTCTTCCAGCCAATCCAAACCAGGCTTCAGCAAGCTGACATCCCCGCGAAATTTATTAATAATAAAGCCTTTCACCCGGTCTCGTTCCTCTGGAGTCAAGATTTCAAGCGTACCCACAATCGAAGCGAACACCCCGCCACGATCAATATCAGCAACCAGCAGCACCGGTGAATCTGCCCAACCAGCCAGCCTCATATTGACGATGTCGCGATCTTTCAGATTGACTTCCGCTGGACTTCCTGCCCCTTCTAGAACGACAATGTCATATTCGCTTCGCAAGCGTTCTAAAGCATCTTTCACGATCGCCTCCGCTTTTGGCAAATAAGACTCTCTATACGCCCTTGCATCCAAATCTGCATAAGGCTTCCCATGAACAACAACTTGAGCGACCATGTCTTGTTTAGGTTTGAGCAGAATCGGGTTCATATCTGTCGTAGCGACAATTCGGCAAGCATCAGCTTGCACACCTTGCGCCCTGCCTATTTCTTTACCATCGAATGTAATGTAAGAGTTGAGGGACATATTTTGCGATTTAAAAGGCGCTGTCTGCCAACCGTCCCCCACGAAAATACGGCATAAGGCCGCCGAAAGAATACTTTTGCCAACATCGGAAGCTGTGCCTTGAATCATGAGAACTGCTGACTTTGATTCACGCATGGCCTGTACCTCCGCTCCTTGTTAAATCGTTCATCATCCTGCGTAAGGCTTGTAGTAAACGCTCATTATCCTCACGAAGACGAATGGCTACGCGACAATAACGTTCATTCAACCCTTCGAATAATGAAGCATCCCGAATTAGAATTCCTTGGCACCCTATATACTTTTGAGCCTGTTTTACACTAATCCCGCTCGACACAGGAAATGAAAACAACAAGAAGTTCACATCACTTGGTACTACTTCCAAGCCGATATGACGCAGTTGCTCTATCAGCCAAGGCTTCTCGACGTTCAGCCACTCCCTTGTGGACTGTTCGAACGCTTCATCTCCCAGCACCGCAACCCCCATCTTTTGAGCGAGATAATTCACACTCCATTGTACCTGCTGCTGTCGCAGTTGCCGAATAAGATCAGGGTGAGCTACCATAAAACCTAGACGAATGCCTGGGATTGAATAAAATTTCGTCATTGAACGGATCACAATCAGGTCTTGGCTTGTTGAGGCAAGTTTCAGCAGCGAATGCTCAGACTCCTGTGGAACAAAATCCATAAAAGCCTCGTCGAGCACAAGCTTACGCCCACTCTGAAGCAGATTGCTTAGCACGTTGCGAGGAATTAGTTTACCTGTCGGATTATTGGGATGCCCGAGGAAAAACAAATCAACGATTGGCAGCGCTGCTTCGACATCTTGCCATTGTAGTTCGAATTGATGCTCAGGAAGTAAGGGGATATTCGTTAGCTTGCCACCCGTTTTGTGAACGGCTTCCTCATACTCGCTAAAAGATGGCCTAGCAAGCCCCGTCATGTTTGGCTTCACTACCCGGATAATCAAATCGATCAGCTCTGCGGCACCATTGCCAACTAAAATACTCTCTGGATCAATCTCATATTTCTGAGCTAGTTTTCGGCGAAGCTCACGCACCGCAGGATCTGGATATTTGACGATATCGCGCCAGCTCGCTGATAGAATCTCCTTGACCACCTCTGGAGGCCCAAGAGGGTTCATATTCGAGCTGTAATCCAGAAACTGTTCCTTAGGCAGATTAAAAGCTTCTTCCGCTGTCCACAGATCACCTCCATGTCCATAACGCTCTAACATAATGGTCATTCCTTTCACGAAAAGATGACAGATCTTATCCTACATGCCAAAGATGATAATGACGGCTAACAATAGCACGCTCTCCAGCAGCTCATTTAAAGCACCATATGTATCTCCTGTAAGTCCGCCAAGCTTGCTGCTGATATAAGCTGCAATTCCGCTTCCAACTAACATGGTGATGGCCATAAAGCTTATAACGATACTCCAATTCGGTAATAAAATTGTGTAGTTATTGTAAATGCATAGCGTAGTCGTTAATAGGGCTACTAAAAGAGATACCGTAACATGCTTGCTGTTAACGCCACGAAACAGACTGCCTAACCCCGAATGTGGCCTTGCATAAGGCCACATTCGAATGGCTGCAACCATGAACCAACGACTCCAAATCGGCACGATGGCCAGTAAGAGCAGCATGTTACCTCGTTCCCCTGCTTGGTTGGCATCCAGAATGGTATAGAGCAAGGAAAATTTTAGTAAAAGATGCAGGACGCACACAATAACGCCCATTGCACCCACGCGGCTATCTTTCATAATCTCAAGCATTTGCTCGCGAGGACGGTGACTGAGGATCCCATCTGCGGTATCCATTAGGCCATCCAGATGCAGTCCGCCTGTAAGAATGACCCAGATCGTAAGGAGCAAGACGGCTGCAGGCAAAGTTGGCAGTACATAGGAGAGCCCAGCTCCTGCCAACAGGAGAAGCAGTCCGATTATGAAGCCAACAAGCGGGTAAAACAATGAGCTGCGCTGGAATACGCGCTCGGTATAATCAATCTGCACCGGAATCGGCAGACGCGTTAGGAATTGAAAGGCGGCTACACAGGCTCGCAGCCAGTCTACCAAAGCATGAGTACGACGCACAGGAGTCCTCCCATCACTACAAAACTGACGCCGTAGAGCATGCTCACGGCGTTCACGATATCCCGCTGTGTTCGCGGACGCAGCGGCCAGCCCAAGCGGGCGCGCTCACTAGCAGCGCCGCCATAGACGTTCAGCCCGCCGAGCTCGATCCCGAGTGCCCCGGCTACCGCCGACTCCGGGATCCCGCTGTTCGGGCTGGGGTGTAGATGCGCGAAGCGGCGAATCGCCGCCGCCGCGCGCGGAGCTGAGAGGCCCGGCTTCGCCAGGGCCACGAGGATCAGCAGGATCCCGGTGAGCCGCGCCGGGATCCAGTTCAGGGCGTCGTCCCAGCGGGCCGACGCGGTGCCGAAATGACGGTATCTGTCATTTCGGTAGCCCACCATCGAATCCAGCGTATTCGATGCACGGTATAACATCGCCAGCGGCGCACCGCCGATGAGCGCATAGAACAAGGGCGCGATGACCGCGTCCACGATGTTCTCCGCGACCGTCTCCACGACGGCTCGCGTGAGCTCCTCCTCGTGGAGCGCATCAGTATCCCGGCCAACGATGTAGCCGGTGTACTTGCGAGCATCCACGAGATTGCCCTCACGCAGCGGATTGTAGACCAGATACGCAGCATCCTTTAAGCCTTTGATCGCCACCGTCGTGGAGATGAGCCAGGTTGATACTGCGTACCCTAGCCACGGATGAATATCATTTGCGAAATGTACCAGCATAAGTACCACAATAAAACTCAGTGTAATTGTGGACAGCATGAGTAGGAAGCCCTTCAGGCGCAGCCACTTTGGATGGTTACCTTCTATGGGGCTCAATATATCTTCTCTCGGATGCAGTCTGTCTTCTACCCAGCGGATCCAGCGTCCAATGAGTATGACGGGATGCGTAGGCCATTTGGGGTCACCAATCAACCAATCTAATGCTATTGCAGCAGCCGTCATCCAGACGATTTCCTGCCATGTATATATCCACATAAGGGCTTCACCATTCCGTACTTACTTCCCTATTAGTCTAAAATATAGGCATTACTTTTTAATTCGATCGGGATACCGACCGTAACCAGAAAAACCTGCTGACAGACTTCAGCTATACGCTGATTCATCCGTCCAGCCAAATCTCTGAATTGACGGCCAAGCGGGTATTCCGGCACAATACCGTCGCCCACTTCATTCGTAACTAAAATAAGTTGTCCACTGTAGGAGGACACGACATCCACGAGCTCGTCAATTTGATTGGATACGAGTTGAACTGCATGGCTCTCCTGCTCGTAATAGAGCAGCCAGTTGGTCAGCCAGAGTGTCAGGCAGTCCACTAACACCACGGCATCCTCACCGCTCTCCTGAAGCTGCGTGAGACAGTCTCGCAGCGCATACGGCTCCTCCCGGGTTTCCCAAGGGAAACCCGAGTGAAGCCTCGTCTGCTGGTGCAGACCAACCCGCTCCCTCATTTCCTCATCGTAGATGTAGGAGGTCGCGATGTAAACCCCACGCTCGCAGCGATGCATCGCCAGCTTCTCCGCGAAGGAGCTCTTGCCGCTGCGCGCGCCGCCCGTTACCAGAACCGCCATCGTGTTCGCCTCCTTCTCTCTGCTTGTTACTCCCTCGAAACGCCTGCGCTTTCGAAGGTCGCCATTTCCTTCATGATCTTGCCTGCGGCATCGATCAAGTTGAATACAAGCACTGCGCCTGTACCTTCGCCAAGTCGCATATCCATCTGCAGCATCGCTGCGAGGCCAACCGACTCAAGCACCTTCGCATGCCCCTGCTCCTGCGATAAGTGCGAGGCGAGCATGTAGGACGCGCTTAGCGGAGCTAATCGGCTCGCCACAAGCGCTGCGGTCGACGAGATGAAGCCGTCGACAACAACCGGGCAGCGATGCTTCGCTGCGCCCAGGATCACCCCAACTAGTCCGGCGATCTCCAATCCGCCGACCTTACTCAACACCTCAAGCGCATAATCACTGCTTGAGCCAGCACCTGCTTTTGCACTTGCACTCTCACTCGCACCCTCACTCGCACCTACACCCGTACCCGCATCTTCCCCACGCCCACGCAGCCCATTAACGCGCAACGCCCTATTCACAACCGACTGCTTGTGCAGCCAAGTCGCATCGTCAATGCCAGTTCCACGACCTACAGCAACGTAAGTGTCTACTCCCGTCAACGCACACAAGATCGCTGCGCTCGCCGTCGTATTGCCAATTCCCATTTCACCCGTAGCGAAAAGTCGGTAGCCTTTTGCCACCAAATCGTCCACGACCTCACTACCTGCTAGAATAGCTTCAATTGTCTCCTCCAAGGTAAGAGCCGCTTCCTTCGCCATATTGCGCGTGCCTTTTCTAACTTTGCGAGAGACAAGATTCGGATGCTCCAAATCTGCATTAACCCCCATATCCACACAAACCACATCAGCTCCAGCATGTCTAGCAAGAACATTAACAGCAGCCCCGCCATATAGGAAATTGAGCACCATTTGAGGTGTCACTGCCGCTGGGAAGGCACTGATGCCTTCCTCACAAACACCATGATCACCAGCCATGACAATAACCGCTTTTTTCTCAAAAGTCGGTATCACTTCACCTGTAATCCCAGCGACTTGGCGTGCGATATCCTCAAGCTTTCCCAAGCTTCCTTGCGGCTTCGTCAATTGATTCAAATGGTCATTGGCTTGAACAGCCACCTCTTGATGGATCGGTTCAATCACGTTAATCAAGTTATGTAAATTGTTCATTATCATCTTCCTCCGGACTCTCATTATTTCCCAGGTTGTAATAATATCTGCGGTACCTCACTAATAGGATGCTTAAGAACAATCGGCTCTGTTCCGTATACTTCAGCTATTTGTGTACTTGTAATAATTTCTGCAGGCGTTCCAATGGCGGTTACTCGCCCCTCATGTACGATCATCAATCTCGTGCAATACTGCGCTGCCAAATTCAAATCATGCAGAACAGCTATAACCGTTAGTTCCGACTCCTGCTGCCAAGAACGAATATAATCCATCATCTGTATTTGATAACCGATATCTAGAAAAGTAGTTGGCTCATCGAGCATGAGCAAGCTTGGTTGCTGGGCCATCACCTTGGCCAACGCAACGCGCTGCCGCTCCCCACCACTCAGACGTTCAATCGTACGGTCTACAAGCCCTTCCAACTCAAGCTTTGTGATAATAGCATCAATGAGTCCATCCGATTCAACCTTATCTTCACCTAGCCAATTTTGGAACGGGTAGCGTCCCATCTCTACAACTTCCCGAACCGTGAAACCAACCGGAGGCAACGCATCTTGCTGAAGTACAGCGAGCCATTTGGCAAGCTCTTTTCGCGAATACGAGGATACCTTCTTTCCTTTTAAAAGCACATTACCATGCATGACCGGATCCATGCCGGATAGGAGTCGCAGCAACGTAGATTTGCCGCTGCCATTAGGACCAATAATCCCAAAAAACTCCCCATGCCCGACCTCAAAGCTCATATTATCTAGCACTTGTTGTTCTCGAAAGCTCTGAATGAGCCCCTCCACTTGAATCATCGTGATCAACCTCTTAACGTTTTCTTATCTTTATGGAGCAGATAGGCAAAAAATGGTGCACCCAGAAACGCCGTAACCACTCCGAGAGGAATTTCCGTAGGACTAAGGAGAGTTCGGGCCAACGTATCTGCCCATAACACATAAATCCCACCGCCGATCGCAGACAAAGGAATGATTAGTCGATAGTCCGGACCAACCAACAGTCGCACCAAGTGCGGTACGATCAGCCCAACAAAGCCAATCACCCCAGCTACAGACACAGCAGCCGCCGTGATCAACGTGGAAGCGATCAGTACGATCAGTTTCGTACGCTCGACATGAACACCAAGATGAGCAGCTTGGCGCTCTCCCAATGCCAGCAGATTTAAAGATCTCGCATAGCTTAGCAGAATCACAATGCCTATTACGAGATAAGGTAAAATCATATACGTATATGACCATCCGCGCATCGATAGACTACCCATAAGCCAGAAAAGAATTTCATTAATCGTTTGATCCGATATCGCTACCAAAAAGGATACAATCGCACCTAGAAATGCTTGCATAACAACGCCGGATAATATCAACGTTTCCATCTTCAGCTTCCCATCAATCATTGCTAGCTTCAAGACTAAGAATAGGGAAATAAGGCCTGTCACGAAAGCCACAATCGGAATCGACCATTGTCCGAACCAAGCATATTGCAGTCCGAAATAAATAAGAAAAGCAGCCCCGACAGAAGCCCCTGAAGATACACCGAGCGAGTATGGATCGGCGAGAGGGTTGCGCAGAACCCCTTGAAAACCAGCACCGGCTATGGAGAGTACTGCCCCAACAAGGATACCCAGAAGCAGGCGAGGGATTCGTACTTTATTAATAATTTGTTCCGACGATTGCGGCCAGTTCACCTCAATATGACTTCCTATCCAAGGAAGATGTTTCGCCAGAATCCCCACAATATGCGAAATTGGAAGCTGAGCTGAGCCGATGGATAAACTCACCACAATAGAAAGAAGAAGGAGTATAACGCCTACTCCTCCTCCAAGCATCAATTTTCTTTTCATTATTTCACCAATTCAGGATAGATCCCTTTCGCTATTTCCAACAGTCCCTCCGTCAATCTCGGACCTGGACGACTTACGGAGTTCTGGTCGAGACCTACCACACGTTTATTTTTCACGGCATCAATGGCATCCCACCCACCGCGTGAACGAATGATTTCTTCTAACGGCTTTTTACTTTTGAAATCGACAATTCCATTCGCGAACAAGATGACATTCGGATTTTGCTGAATGATCTTCTCTTCACTGATCTCGTACCAGCCAGCTTTATCCGCAGCAACGTTAATTCCCCCAGATAGGGTAATCAATTCATCCATGAACACGCCGCTGCCCACGGTCCAACCTGGGGCAAACTCGATGTATACTTTTTTCTTGTTCTCCTGCTTCACGTCTTTCACGGCATCAACAACCTTTTGACGATCCGTTTTCATTTTGGCAACAACTTTTTCCGCTTGCTCTTGATGATCCGTAATCTGTCCGAATGTTAGAATATTGTTCATGGCATCATCTAACGTTTTGGGATCTACTTTAAATACGTTAATGTTCATCGTACGAAGTTTCTCAACGGATGTAGTATCCATCGAAACGCCAGTGAAAACAACATTCGCATTCGTAGCAATGACAGCCTCCACGTTTGGCTTTGTAATGCTGCCTAGCTTCGGCTTCGATTTAGCCGCTTCGGGATAATCATCGAAATCCGAGACACCAACAATATTGGCTTCTAGTCCAATGGCAAACAGCGTTTCTGTCTCTGATGGCGACACGGAAGCGATTCGCTCTGGCGCTTTATCGAACGTAAACTCTTTGCCTGTCGCATCTTTTACTTTCAAAGGATAAGTCGTTTTCTTTGCTGCAGCAGGTGCTGCCGACGATGTCGTAGTTGGCGCCTTCGTCCCCACACCGCCTAGTTTCGATGGATCCGTTATTTCTGTTTCCTTCTTCGCACAAGCCGCTAACGAGATCGCGGTTGCTACCGCTAGTGTAAGAATAAGACCCCTTTTGAAATTGCTCTGTTTCATCGCTTAAACCCTCTTTCCTTATTTTCAATTCATAGTCTAAAATAAAAAAGTCCCCTTGTTCACTAGGAACGGAGGAGACGATAAATCGCGGTATATGGCAACGAACTTACGTGCGCTGCTTCCTGATTTAACGCGATCCTTTTCCTCGAAGGATGTTGTATCGGCACCATAGGCAGGTATCCTGACTCTTCAGACTTATACAAGACTGAATTACAGTGGCGGGACCGTGCCGGATTCAAACCGGCTTCCCCTTAACTAATAATGTTCCATTTGGAGCATTACCAGTACCTATAGTTGCAAATTAAGCTATTTGTCGATTATAGACGTTCTCTTATTTTTGCGCAATAATTTGGATGACTTTCAACGCCTCGTCCATTTTCGGAGCATTCTGTGGAATGAACGCATATAACCCTTTACCTTCAAAGCCTTGCTCTTTCATCCATTTGTTTCCAGTAAGCGGAATGCCGTACAGATGCTTCTCCGCTGCCTTACCTTCTTCTTTGATCTCGATAACCCCATCTGGGTAATCTTTAGGGTTGATTATGTTATCCAATGAAACGAATCCCGCCTGGTTGCTCAAGCCTTTGAACTGCTCTTCTCCCAAGATGAAGATCCCGTTACCACCAGCAGCTAGCTCAACAATCATTTTTTCCAATGAAAAAATAGGTGATGTATTCAGCTTCACAGTAGGAATTTCACCTACCTTGGATTTCAAAGATACTTCCAACTTCTCCGCCGCTTCACTTGGAAACCCGTTAGGTCCCATCATAAATACCGATACATCTGCCTTCGGTCCACCACAAGCTGTAAGCATTAACATCATTCCTAGCATGACAACGAATAACCATTTTGCTTTCATGTGTATGTAATTCCCTCCGTCAAGTACTCTCTCTTTATCGATAATCGCCAGAAAAGTCGGTTTTCACCGACTTTTCTTTCCAGATGTCATATATTCATTTATTTTTTGATCCAGCATCGTACTTAATTCAACAACCGCATCAGATGTCATTTCTCTACCTTCCATGACCATCTGTTCCATTTTACGTCTCAAGGTATTGATCTCTTCTTCAAGTAAAACTAGGGAATTTTGCTTCTTGGCATTTCTGGTCAGCCAACGCTGTCCGAACTCTTGCTCGCGAATTTGAAATTGCTTCTGAAAGTTAGTAAGCTGATATTCCATAAAAGCCATGCTCATCCCTCCTTACTCTTAGAATACCAGTTTTCGTCTCCTATGAACATATGAATTTATAAAGAATATTATAATTTCCTCAAGAAATTACCGATTCTCTCTAATGCTTCATTCAGTTGGGAAACACTATAGGCATAAGAGCACCGTAGAAATCCTTCTCCACCTAAACCAAATACATCACCAGGTACTGCAGCTACCTTAGACTCATACAAAAGTCGCTGTGCGAATTCGTCTGAGGTTAATCCTGTTGCCACAATGCTTGGGAACGCATAGAATGCGCCCTGTGGTTCATGACATTCAAGTCCGACTTCACGGAAGCCTTTGACAACTAATCGTCTCCGTTGATTATAGGATTCAATCATCCGGTCTTTCTCTTCCAATCCATTCGTCAACGCTTCATGAGCGGCTACTTGCCCCATGACAGGTGCACACATGACCGTATATTGGTGAATCTTGGTCATTGCCGAGATTAGCTCTCTGTGACCGCAAGCATACCCCATCCGCCAGCCTGTCATTGCGAAAGCTTTGGAGAATCCGCTAACGAGAATCGTCCGGTCCTGCATCCCAGGAACTGCTGCGAAGCTCACATGCTTCTGACCGTACGTCAATTCCGCATAAATTTCATCAGAAATGACAATCAGATCATGTTCTTCAACAACTTTCGCAATCGGCAGCCAGTCTTCATACGTCATAATGCCGCCAGTTGGATTACTAGGATAGCATAGAATTAATATTTTGGATTTTGGCGTAATCGCATCGCGAAGTGCCTTTTCCGTCAATTTAAACTGATCCTTTGCAAAAGTTTCGATACCCACTGGCACACCACCACTAATGGCAGTGATCGGTGAGTATGAAATATAACAAGGCTCAGGAATCAGAATCTCATCCCCAGGTGTAATCAGTGAACGCAGTGCTAGATCAATAGCTTCGCTGCCGCCTACCGTTACAAGCACTTCGTTCGAAGGCTCATATTTCACTTTAAAAGAGGTATACAAATAGTTCGCAATTGCTTCGCGGAGCTCAGGAATACCGGAGTTTGGCGTATACTTCGTTCTGCCGCGCTCCAAGGAATGTACAGCTGCTTCACGAACGTGCCACGGTGTGGAAAAGTCAGGTTCGCCAACACCTAGTGAGATGATGTCCTCTTTACTATTGCTTACGAGATCAAAAAACTTCCGAATCCCAGAAGGCTTCATTTCACGTACCGCAGGAGCGAGGTAGTCCTTCATTGATTTTTTGCTAGTTTGAATCGTAGTCTCATCCTTGATCATAGCGCTACCTCTCCCTTACGGCGAAACAAGCATTCGGTGATCATCTTCTTGATCTTCGAAAATAATGCCGTCTTGTTTGTATTTTTTCAAAATAAAATTCGTTTTCGTAGAAAGCACACGGTCGATTGGCGACAACTTGTTGGAAACGAATGAAGCCACCTGTTTGAGCGAGCTCCCCTCAATTTCAACGAGCAAATCATACGCGCCAGACATGAGATAAACCGATTTGACTTCCGGATATAAATAGATCCGTTCCGCAATCGCATCAAACCCGCGCCCGCGCTCCGGCGTAATTTGTACTTCAATTAGGGCGGTAACCTTTTCGTCATCTACTTTGCTCCAGTTCACGACTGTCGCGTATTTGACAATGACCTTATCCGCTTCCATCTCGCTTATCGCTCGCGCAACTTCGGCCTCCGCCGTTCCTAACATGGTGGCGATCAGATCCGCGCTCCTGCGGGCGTCTTCCTTTAGTAAATCGAGAATTTTAAGCTTCAAAGTATCCATGGTTAAACCTACCTTTCTGAGATATGTTTCATTCATCCATTCATCTTACAATGAATTGCTGTCCTAATTCAATTACTGATCGCGGAAGAAAGGCAGAATATTTATATATATTTGAAAATTCCTCTAGGATTGGCAAAATAAAAAGCCACTGGATAACCATCCGAGTGGCTCAATGCTCCCAATTCACCTCGTAAAAGGGTTAAAAGAGATCCATACTTAAATATCGCTCGCCTGTATCTGGTGCAATACAAAGCACTCGCTTTCCTGCCCCGAGCTTTCTTGCAACCTGCATCCCCGTCCATACCGAGGCTCCAGCCGAAGGACCTACAAGGATGCCTTCCATGCTCGCCAAATCCTTCATCGTTTGGATGGCATCCTCATCCGCCACTTGCACAATCTCATCATAAACGCTTGTGTTCAAAATAGCCGGAACAAAACCTGGACTTGTCCCCACGAGCTTATGTGGCCCAGGGACTCCACCAGAAAGTACAGGTGATCCCTTCGGCTCCACTACATAAATCTGGATATTCGGCAAATGCTCCCGAAGCACTTCACCAGTCCCCGTAATCGTACCTCCAGTTCCTGAGGTAGCAACAAAAGCATCCAGTTTGCCCTCCATTTGCTGCAAAATTTCAGGTGCAGTCGTTACGCGATGAATACCCGGATTCGCTGGATTTTCAAACTGCTGTGGAATAAAGCTGCCAGGGAATTGATCCCGTAACTCCACAGCTTTCGCAATGGCACCTGGCATCCGCAAAGCGGCTGGTGTTAGAACGACTTCAGCACCATAGGCTTTCAGGATATTAATGCGTTCCTTGCTCATATTGTCCGGCATAATCAAGATGGCCTTGTAGCCCTTGGCCGCGGCGTTCATCGCGAGTCCGATCCCCGTATTTCCGCTTGTAGGCTCAATAATTGTCGCACCTGGCTGAAGTTGTCCTGACTTCTCAGCCTGATCAATGAGATTCCATGCAGCCCGGTCCTTCACGCTTCCGCTCGGATTGAAATACTCCAATTTCACATACAACTCAGCAGCTTCCGGTTCCAATAAGCGATTTACGCGCACCGCGGGGGTATCTCCGATCAGCTCTGTGATGCTATTCACCATTTTTGGCGGCATTGGTGCCCCCTCCTCATCCCTTACTCATGCTACTCACATTTTCACGCTGAAACCTAGCCGCTGTCAAGACTTGGCTGCAGGTAACTGGTTTCGAATGAATACCCAAGAGAAGAATGTTGAGCTTCCGATGACGAGTAACAGCACATTGATGACAAGCGGCTCTTTACTCCAAGAAATAACACATATAAATAAAAGTACGCCACATACGCGCCCTACATTCAGTGATAACTCACGCAGAACAATATACTCTTCTCGTTGTTTGGCACTTTCATCATCCGATCCAATTAAGTCAAACACAACGGACACCATTGGAATGGAGTACATGGGGAAAAAAAGTGCAGAACCGATCCCGAATATCAGCAGGGTGCTGAAAGACATTTTCCAAAAAAATGGCAAGATCACAAGAACAACCATCACCGAGCCAATGAACATACTCATTTTTCGAAAAGAAGGACGAATGAAACGCCCTGCTGCCCAGAAGCTAACTAACGCTACGGATGAAGTAATTAGAGCGAAATTACCTAGACTGGCTTCACTTGAAGTCGATATGTACACGAGCAATCCAATCATAAATCCAAATACACCCTCACGTACGCCTTGAAAAAGTAAAGCCAGACTTACTCGCTTCCAAGGTGTTTGAGGTTGCCTAAGGATTCGCAGAGGCAAGAGCCATTCGTAGGTGCCACTCAATTTCCTCTTCTTCAGAAAAAAACTGACCACAACGCCTAATAGAAATATGCCTAACGAGATGGAAAAGATAAGACGATATCCCGCTCCATCCCCTAACGTAACGATGAGTAAACCTGAAATCCAAGGAGCGATAATCCCTGCACAAGCACCCAATAAGCCAACCCAACCATTGAATCGATCTCGATTATCTGGATCTGTCACTTCAAAGTATACAACGTTGAAAGCAATCCAGAACAAGCCTACTGAGATCCCTTGGACCATACCTAACCAAACGAAGTAATGGACACTGCTAGTCCCCATCCAGAGCACCAGCATGTAAAAACACGCTGATATGGATACACCAATACGTAAGCAATTCATTTTATTGTGTTCTTTTACCCACTTTCCAGCCAACCAAAAGGTAATAGCCATCGTCAAATGGGTTGTTAAGGTAAACCAGCCGATTAACGTAAAGTCATTTTTGGCTTTCCACAAATAAACACCGACGAATGTACCCGATAAGGCATTTGCTCCGCCGAATAGTGCATGAACAACGAGCAAAAGGATCGCTTGAGCATCCAGTTTCCCTTTACTTTTCACATTCGTTTGATTCGTTTGCATACTCCTCCTCCTAATTGAGACCGATTATAGGCTTTTGTTAACCTTCCCCTTTGGAGTGAAATTATGAGGCGAATGCACGCAAAAAAACCGAATCCACGAGGACTCGGTTTCATTTCCAACGATCTTATTCTGATTTGATGCGTTCAACCATCAGTAATCGGTCCGTGTCTGAAAGCACCTTCTCAACTCGGAAACAAGATGGACACACATAAACATCCGTTGTGAAAGGGCCTGTTAAGAACGCACTCCCTAACGTTTTGGGAATCGTGGGGGTGAAGGAAGCTCCGCTTGTCACTTCAGTTCCAGCTAGGAGCAAGAATTCATGACAACTTGAGCACTCAGGTGCTTCTTCCTGCTCATCCGTTAATTGTTGGACCTTCTCGCCATACTTATCAAGTGGCTCATCGGAATCATCCCAAGCCAATGATAAATCCTCATCGGATTCGGCATATTCTTGTTCATTGAAACGAAGCTTCTGCCCTGTTTGCTTAACCTTCAAATCAATGCTGCGGTAATCATTCAATTCATTAAAACAGTGTGGACACTCATCTTCTGGTCCAATTTCGGGATCCCAAACGATCTCGGTTTGGCACCACGGACATACAACTTCTTCATTGCTACTCATTGCGAAATCCTCCAGCTAATTGCATCTAGGCATATTTCCATACATAATAAACCCCTGCCGCTACAAACACAAGCGCGATAGCAAACAAGGTTCCCCACAGGTATTTCATTGTTCAAGCCTCCAAGACTATGTATGATACTAAGTTACACATGCTCCAACCACATAGGATAAGGAGACAGACAACGTTAAGGATAAGAAACCTACCGCACGATTATCCTTCTTAATTTCCTCATCAATTTTAAAATAAGGCGTTAGGAACTCAAAGATAAAGTATGCAACCAACAACAGCACGAAGCCATATCCGGCCCAAACGAGAGAGTGAATCATGGTGTCATTGTTTAAAATGGCGAAACGGAACAAGTTGCAAATCCCAAAAATTTTCCCACCAGTAGCCATGGCGACCGATAGATTTCCTTTTTTAATTTCAGCCCAATCATCATACTTCGTAACCATTTCGAAGATAGTAAGGAAAACAACAAGCGCGACCACTGCTACAGCAAAAAAAGCAAGCGTAGCTAAATACGGATTACTTAACAAGACATCCACCTCTTCGTTCATATCATCTCCTGCCTTCCTTTACACAAGTAGAGAGATTTTAACGAAATCCCTTATTCCCTATATATGGTAGTAGAGACTGAGTATGACTCAGTCTCTCGCAGGTACAACTAGTATATCATTAGGATTGTTTTTTTTCAGCAAGCTTAGCTTTCATTGCAGCCAATTCATCATTGATCTCACTGCTGCTTCCACCCAAACCAGCAATCTCATCATCTAAGCTGCGGTTTTTGGAGCGAATCTCTCCACTTGCTTGTGCTTCAGCTTCCATTTGAAGAACCTTTTCACTCATACGATCAAAGCCTTTAGCAGCATTGTCTGTACCAAACCCAGACATTGCTTGGTTGATTTGTTTTTGTGCTTTCGCTGTTTCTGCGCGAGCAATTAACAAATCTTTTTTGTTTTTCATTTTATTAAACTCGTCTTTCATCTCCGCCAACTGCCCACGAAGCTGATCCGCATTTGTTTTGGCTAGATCATATTGACGTTTCAGTTCATCATAACGACCTTGGTGCTCTTTCTTATCTTCCAGTGCGCGGCGGGCCAAATCTTCATTCCCTGCTTCCAGGGCTTTCATAGCCTGCTCTGTACGTTTTGTAACCATCTCTTCGGACTCTTCAAATTGCAATTTAAATTTCTTTTCAATAGCAATTTGTTTCGCAACTGCCGTTTCAGCTTCCAAAATATCTTCTTCCATATCGCGTAAAAACTGATTTAACATTTTGACAGGATCTTCTGCCTTATCCAATAAATCATTAACTGAAGCCATTGTCATATCACGAAGTCTTTTGAAAATTCCCATCTAAAATTCCTCCTAAGGTTTAATACTCTTTTATATCTATTTCATACGCATTACCGAAGAATGAGTTTCAAAAAGGATCAAAAATTTAAAAGTTATTTCAATTCGACAACCGTAACCCCAGCTCCGCCTTCATTGTAATTGCCCATCCGATAGCTCTTCACGTGTCGATGTCGACGCAAATATTCTTGCATTCCCGTTCTAAGGACACCTGTTCCTTTACCATGAATCAAATACACTTGGCCAAAATTACTCAAGAAGGATTCATCTAAGAAGCGGTCTGCCTCAATCAAAGCTTCTTCCATATTCATGCCGCGCATATCCAATTCCATTTTGACATTATCATCGCGGGTTCGCTTAAGTGTCGTAGCCACTTTCTGCGGTTGCTTCGACTGTGGCGCATTGCCAGTTTTCTCAAGGTTGGATAACTGAACTTTCATTTTCATAATACCCAATTGAACGTTGGCTTCGGTTGTTCCGACAAGCTCAACAACGTGCCCTTTTTGTCCTAATGAAATGACTCTGACTTCATCCCCTGCTTCAATACGCTCAGGACGCTTCTTCAATGCACGCACTTGCTTGCTGCGCAGTTCAGGTGTCGCTTGATCCAGACGTCGCTTCGCCTCAACTAGCTTGTGGTCCTTGACACCACCGGCTTCTTCCAGTGCCATGCGACGCAGGTCCGCAATGACCTCGTCAGCTTCGCGGCGAGCTTTGACAACAGCTTCGCGAGCATCGCGCTCCGCTTTTTCGAGCAGCTTATCACGTTGCTCATCGAATTTGAGCTGCTGAGCCTCCAACGATTTGCGCATCGCTTCAGCTTCTTTACGCAACTCTTCCACAGCATAACGTTCAGATTCTGCGATCAGGCGATTTTCCTCGAGGGACGCAATCATCGACTCTACGCGCTGATCTTCCTCTCCTACCTGTGTTCGCGCATGTTCAATAATGCGACGAGACAATCCAAGCCGCTCAGCAATAGCAAAAGCATTACTTCGCCCAGGAACACCGACTAACAAGCGATATGTCGGACTAAGCGTTTGAATATCAAACTCCATGCTAGCGTTAATCGTACCTTGTTTCTGATAAGCGTATGCCTTCAATTCCGAGTAATGCGTTGTTGCAATAATGCGGCAGCCAATTTGATGAATATAGTCCAAAATTGAAATCGCCAGTGCGGATCCTTCAGCAGGATCAGTACCCGCGCCTAACTCATCTAGCAATACTAAGCTTTTCGGTGTCATATCGCGCAAAATGCTAATGATATTCGTCATATGACTCGAAAACGTACTTAAGTTTTGCTCAATACTTTGTTCATCGCCAATATCCGCATAGATGGCATCAAATACGCAGAGCTGCGTCCCTTCTTCAGCGGGTACAAACAGTCCAGACATCGCCATCAGACTCAGAAGTCCAACCGTTTTAAGAGAAACCGTCTTACCGCCTGTATTTGGGCCAGTGACGATAATTTGTGAGTAATCGTTGCCCAACTCCAGATCGAGTGGCACAACGGCATCCGCCGCGATCAACGGGTGTCTTCCTCTTTTAATCTTAATAAAGCCTCTATCATTCAATCTTGGCATTGTAGCCTTTAATTCTCTAGCTAAACCTGCTTTGGCAAAAGTAAAATCAAGCTCTGCTAACTGATCCACATCCAAAACAAGCACTTCCACTTGTTCAGCAACTAGCTCAGTCAATGCCCGCAGAATTTTCTCAATTTCAGCCTCTTCTTTAAATTTGAGTTCACGAATTTTATTATTTAATTGCACGATAGCATCTGGTTCTATATATAGTGTCGCACCCGAAGCTGACTGATCATGAATCATTCCGCCAAAGCTGGAACGATACTCTGATTTCACAGGAATAACGAATCGGTCATTCCGAATCGTTATGAGCACATCCTGCAGCATCTTCTGGACAGAAGAATTACGAATCATTTGTTCCAATCTTTCGCGCACTCTACCTTCACCTGTGCGAAGCTCACTTCGAACTCGCCCTAATTCAGGGCTAGCTCCATCAACAACTACTGCATTTTCGTCGATGCAGCTATTGATTTTATCTTCTAGTTGTTTATTTTCTGTCAACAATTCCACTTGCGCCTTTAACATTGGGATCGCATATTCCTCATGAGCAGCAAGCACAAATCGCTTCAATCTACGCGATCCAAACATCGTAGTTGAGATTTCCAACAGCTCTGTCGGATTCAGCATGCCACCAATTCTAGCTCTATGCAGAGGCGCACGAATATCTCGGATGCCTCCGAAAGGTGCATTCCCTTTTAACCTCTCTACATTTACCGCCTCATCAGTAGCTTGTAAGCGAAGCTTAACGAGTTCGAAATCTCCTTTAGGTTCCAGCTTCTCCGCTGTCTCTTTTCCTAATGATGTCGAAGCATGATGAGCTACTTTATGTAAAATCTTCTGATATTCTAATGTTTTTATTATTTTTGGATTCAATGTTCCAACCTCTTTTCTCTACCCTATATTATAAACCAAATAGATCCTGATTAGCTACGGAGACAATGATTATATGGAAGATACTGCCCGCCATAATTATTACAAAGTTGGTTACACTAAGTCGTGCATCTAATCCTCTGCCAAAAGGAATTGCAAATCCTCACAATCAAAGCTTTCTGCTCAAAAAATCGTTTTTTTGTCAATGGTCCTATTCCATGACAGAAAGAAGGAGGTTCACGACATGCATCTTCTTGGACATCTGGTAAGGTTTATTGTTTCAGCTTTGGTTTTAATGTTTGTAAGCTGGTTAGTTCCAGGGTTCTCAGTCGGCGGATTTTGGAGTGCATTTTTCTTGGCACTCGTTATCGCAATCGCGGCTTGGATCATTGAAGGAATCTTCGGCAAGCAAATCACCCCATTTGGCAGAGGACTCGTAGGTTTTATTGTGAGCGCATTAGTCATTTGGGCCGCTCAATTTATTGTGACCAATGTGTCTACGAGCATGATAGGTGCCATTTTAGCTGCTTTAGTCATTGGGATCATCGACCTATTCATTCCAGTGAAAACCCCGTTCGAACAGGGGATCACAGGTAGAGAAGATCGTCGATAAACTTGTCAGTTTCCATAACTGATAGCTAAAGTAAAGCCAAAAAAAAGATCGGCCTGCAGCGTTCTCACTCGCCGGGCCGATCTTTTCTTTGTGGTTTCACCAGTTTGTCACTGTAATTTGGAAAAAGGTCGTGTACAATAATGAGGTTATCATTATGTATACGGAGGGGTACCCATGAAAAAACTTACAATTCTTATGATGGGACTAGCAGTACTTATTGCCATCACAGCATGCGGAAACAAAGACTCCAAAACAGCAACAGAAGCTACAACAACACCAGCTACAACTACGACAGCCACAGCTTCCCCAGCAGCTACTACGAAAGCTGCTGCAGGTGGACAAGAAGTTGTATTAAAAGCTACAAATTTTCAATTTGATAAAACCGAATATCGTATCAAAAAAGGCGAGTCGGTCACAATCACACTAGACAATTCTCAAGGTATTCACGGAGCATCGATTAAGGAGTTTAGCATTAACCTCAACAATGGAAATAAATCCGTTACCTTTACACCAGATAAAGCAGGATCATTCCCTATCACTTGCTCCATCATGTGCGGATCTGGCCATGCGAATATGAAAACGACACTTATCGTTGAATAATTACACTTACCAGTTCTTGCTCAATTAAACCTTTTCACGACTTCTGTGATCAGGTTTTTTCTTTATTTTCAGACGACTTGATCATCTCTCAAAAAATGGGGGGATAATGACTATTTGGAAGTTGTAGATAAGCCCTATCCCTAGCCTACTAAATGGTATCTCCCCAAAAACAAATAGAAACTACTGCTTTTTTCAAAAGGCAGTAGTTTCTATAGGGAGATTCCTTGTTTCCACAGGTCATGAAGTTTCCCCGCAACCTGCGGCAGCTCGTTAATTAAATACGGAGCTATAGATGAGCTTGCTAGCAGCTTCTGGGGGCCATCTGATGGAATGATAGTCATCACATTTACAGCAATTACAATGATGAGCAGTGCTTCTGCTAACCCCAGTAATGCGCCGCTCCAACGGTTAATGGTGCTTAGTCCTGGAGTTTTGGCAAGAACATTCAAGGCTCTGCCAATGACCATGAGTGCAAGTTTAACACCAAAAAACAGGAGCGCGAAGGCAATGGCATTTAGAATATAAGTATCTAGATTGAGTCCTTTTACGATGAACTCATATTTATGATAATTCTGATAGGTTGGTAATGAGATCGCACTCTTGAGTAACGGAGCAAGATCCTTGTAAAAATAAAAGGCAACTAGATAAGCGAGAATCATACCCGAAATAGATACGATTTGTGAAATAAATCCTCTAAAGTAGCCAATCAACAGTCCTAAGGCAATGACCGACATTAAGACGTAATCAAGTAGGTTCACTGTCACTTAGGGCTACCCAATTGGACTATCAGCTTCTACAAGCTCAATCCATTCGTTGTATTCGATTTGAAGTTTAGCATATTCTTCACGCAATTTTCGGTATTCCTCTTTGACTGCATGAAGTTCTTCTTGTTGAGCTTCGTCGTTCATACTCAGTTGTAGGAGCTCTTCTTTTTCCTGCTGAGCTTGAGCCCAAATAAGTTCTTTCTGCTCTTCAAATTCTTGAGCTCGTGTATCTCGTTCTATCTGCATTTGTGCAAGTAATTCCTCAATTTTCCCTTGATAATGCTGAATGATCGTTGCTTTTTGCTCCTCAAGCTGTTGCTGGAACGATGCTTGTTGTTTTTGATAGCGACCTACTAGATTACCTTGCGCCTCTTCAAAACGGCGGGTTTTCGCCTCTTCTTCTTCCTGATATAACGACGCGAGCGAGTCGATATCTTCTTTATGAGCGCTTGCTGCTACTTCTAACTCAGCTTGGTGTTTCTGTTTAATCACATGAATCTCAGCATGGTGACCGCGTACGATGGCTGCTATTTCGTTATGATTTTTCGTATTGTTCAAGGTTAACTCATCTCGGTGCTGCTTAGAGAGCGATTCCAATTCATTGTGATGCTTCTCTGAAATTGCACTCAATTCATTTTGGTGTTGATTTGTGAGAATAGCAATCTCATTTTGATGATTTTCTGTTAAAGAATTAATCTCATTTTGATGATTTTCTGTCAGAGAAGCAATTTCGAAATGGTGCTCATCAATTTGATTGGCTAATTCACTTCGGAGTTTATCCGTAATTACTGTTAACTCCGTTTGGTATTCTTCTGAAATTGTTTCAATTTCATTGAGATGACTATCTGAAATAGCTACTAATTCTGCTTGATGTTCTTCTGACATGAGTGCGATTGCCGCTTGATGTTCTTCAGTTAAGATCGCGGTTGCAACTTGATGCTCCTCAACCAAAAGTGCTATTGCAGCTTGATGCCCGTCTGTAAGTGTCCCAATAGCGGATTGATGCTCTTGTCTCAAAGACGCTAATTGAGATTGATGCTCCCGAGCCATGGAAGCTTGTACTTCCTGGTGCTGCACGGTTATAGATTTGATTTGTGCTTGGTACTGCTTATGGATGACATCGATATCAGAACCGCTTTGCTTGGATAGTAATGCCAACGCTTCTTGGTGCTGAAGTTCTGCGTTTTCTTTATCTTGCAGATGTAACTGGATAAGTGATTGTTTCTCTTCTTGCAGCTGTTGGTGCAAACTTTCATTTTCTTTGCGATGTGCTTCCGCGATGACATCCAACTCAACTTTATGCTGTTCAGTTAACTTAAGAAGCTGTTGCGATTTATGTTGCTGCGCTTGCTCAAGCTGCTGCTTGCTTTGTTGATGCTGTTGTTTTTCTTGATCAAGCTGCTGCTTGCTTTGTTGATGCTGTTGTTTTTCTTGGTCAAGTTGCTGTTTGACTTGTAAGCCTTGGCGTTTCTCCTGGTCAAGCTGTTGCTTGAGCTGCTCTATTTGTTTATTTGTTTGCTCTTGTTGTTGTTTCACTTGATCATTCTGTTGTTTGGCTTGTTCGATCTGTTGTTTCGTTTGATCAATCTGTTGTTTGGCTTGAACCTGCTGTTGCTTCGCTTGTTCAAGTTGTTGCTTGGCCTGCTCTAACTGTTGATTACTAAGTTCATACTTCTGTTTCATTTGCAGCATTTGCTGATTCGATTGTTCTTGTTCTTGTCTTACTTTTATCATTTCTTGCTTATATTGCTTTTCTAGTTCTGGGATTTGTTGCAGCTTCCCGTTTTGCTCAGCGAGTAAAGCTTGGTTCTTGTCATCCTCTTGCTTTAATTCGTGATACCGTGTTGTGAGCTTCTCGTAGGCGATTTTTGTCGCTTCCTGCTCTTTCTGAATTTTGCTAAGCTCTTCCAAAATCTCATTCATTCGGAAGCACTCATCAGCCATGTTTACTGCGGCTAAAACAGCGATCCGCTGCGAATCCAAACGGGGGTAACCTTTGGCAATGCGGAACATTTGGTCATTCACATATTCAGCAACGGCCTTCATATGATTGGTGCTTGTATCTGCTTTGAGCTTGTATTGGTGTCCATATATATCAACAGTAATTCTTGTTTTATCTTCAGTAGTCAAATTAAAATCCTCCCTTAAGATGAAAGGCTGGCCCTATCGAGAATAATTTCGATAAGACCAGCCTATATTCCTGCAACCTAGAAGGAAAGTTACACTATTTTCTTAACTCTGCCTCAAATTGTTGTTCAAGTATTGCCACAACTTTGGCGTGGAGTTCAGTTACTTCTTCATCAAGCAAAGTTCTGTCTGCATGACGGTACACAAGTGCGATTGCTACGCTTTTACGATTAGCACCAAGGCGCTCTCCCGTATAGATATCAAATACCTGAATGGACTCCAACAATTCCCCTGCAACCTCGGAAATCGCTTGCTCCATAAGTCCAACTGGGACGCTTGTATTCACCACTACTGCAATATCACGCCCGATAGACGGATAACGAGGTAACAGCTTATAAACAATCTCCTCGCCAGCAGCTTCCAAGATAGGCGCTAGTTCAACTTCAAGCACATACGTATCGTCCAGATCACGCTGTTGTTGTGCAGTCGGATGTAGCTGGCCTATACGACCAATGACTTTTGGACCTTCAGCGGAAGCCAGTGAGATTTCAGCTGTACGACCTGGGTGGAAGCCTTCTGGTGCTGCTGACGTATATGTTAGTCCCTTAATTCCAAGGTACCCGATTAAACGATCAAAAATCCCTTTGATGTCGTAGAAATCAACAGCCTCTGCCTTCTGAGCCCAGTGAGCTTGGCGACGTTTACCTGTCAATACGATCGATAGTAACAGCTTTTCTTGCGGTAGAACCGTAAGCGCTGCTTCGTCAGTAATGAATGCTTTGCCAATTTCAAAAATAGCGACATCATCCATCGTACGATTGCGATTATAGCTAACAACATCAAGCAAATGTGGTACTAGGCTAGTTCGCAGCTGACTGCGGTCTTCGCTCATCGGCATCGCGAGTGAAATTGGCTTCGCTGCCCGGTAAAGACCAGGAATAGCATCTATTTGCGCTTGTGGATTCACCTCAGCATCTGCGACACCGTGTGACCGCGGGTTGGTGAAGGAATAAGTAATCACTTCATTCAATCCACTTTGCGTCAAGATATTGCGTGTAATCCGGCGGATGGATTGCTCTTTGGACAGTGACCCTGGCGTCGTAACACCGGTCATCAAGGTTGTCGGGATGTTATCGTAGCCGAAGAGACGTGCTACTTCTTCGATCAAATCGACATCACGCGTAATGTCTCCGCGGCGGCTCGGCACATGCACGAGCAGCTTGCCTTCGCCAGCTTGCTCGAATGTGAAATGCAAGCGTGAAAGGATTTGTCCCATCTCGGTCAAGGAAAGCGATGTGCCGAGATAGTTGTTCACGCGGTCAGCAGCAAGCTCGATGCTGACCGCCTTGTGCGTTCCGCTAGCAGCTTCTACGATGCCGTCAGCGACTTTACCTCCTGCGTATTGCGCAATCAGCGCAGCAGCACGATTCAGTGCCGGAATCACCGATTCCGGGTTCACTTCTTTCTCGAAGCGAAGGCTCGCTTCTGAGCGAAGACCTAGCTGGCGCGATGTGCGGCGCACAGAGCTGCCAGCGAACTTTGCGGATTCCAGAAGAATCCGCGAAGTTCCATCCGTCACTTCGGAGTTGGCGCCACCCATAACTCCGGCAATTGCCACAGGCTTTGTGCCGTCCGTCACGAGAAGCATGTGCGGTTCAAGGGTACGCTCCACATCATCAAGTGTAACGAGCTTCTCGCCAGCTTCAGCGAGTCGTACATCGATGTGTCCGTTGTTCAGCTGCTCCGCGTCAAACGCGTGAAGCGGCTGGCCGTACTCCAACATCACGAAGTTGGTGATGTCGACGATGTTGTTGATGGGGCGGATGCCCGCAGCCATCAAGCGGTTCTGGATCCATAGCGGAGAAGTGCCCACGCGCACGCCTTCGATCAGGCGAGCCGCGTAGTGCGTGCACTGCTCCGTCGCTGTGATCTTCACGCTGATGCGGTCCGCAGCCTTCACACCGGCAGTTCCTGCCGCTTGAAGCGCAGCTTCCGCATCAGGCAGTTTTACTTCGCGGCCAAGGATCGCCGCGATCTCGTAAGCCGCTCCGAGCATGCTCAAGCAATCGGAGCGGTTTGGCGTCAAATCAAGCTCCATGACTTTATCGCTAATCGCCAATACATCTAGAATCGATTGACCAATTTCCGTATCCTCCGGCAATACCAAGATACCCTCTTGGATTTCCTTCGGAAGCAATTTATCGTTCAATCCAAGCTCTTTTGCCGAGCAGATCATTCCTTGGGATTCTACGCCGCGCAGCTTAGCGCGCTTGATTTCCAGTCCACCCGGAAGAACAGCGCCGATCATCGCGACAGGAACTTTTTGACCAGCATCAATATTTTTGGCGCCGCAAACGATTTGTAAGTCTTCGCCTTGCCCGGCATCAATCACACAAACGCTTAGTTTGTCTGCATCTGGATGCTTCTCACGGGATTTTACAAATCCAACAACGACGTTGGAAACACCTTTATTGCGATCCTCGACGATATCCACTTCGATACCGCTGCGGGTTAATTTTTCAGCTAATTCCTCGGCTGTGAAGCCTGTTACATCCACATATTCGGATAACCATTGATATGAAACGTTCATGCTTATACCCTCCTTTTCCTATTGCTTACACATGTAAAAATTGTTTTAAGAAACGTAAATCATTCGTATAGAAATGGCGAATATCTTCGATACCATATTTCAACATAGCGATACGCTCAACACCCATACCGAATGCGAAGCCTGTGTATTCCTTCGGATCATAGCCACCCATTTCAAGAACTCGCGGATGAACCATGCCCGCTCCGAGAATCTCCAACCAACCTGTTTGTTTACACGTACGGCAGCCTTCACCACCACACATTGCACAGCTCACATCGACTTCAACACTCGGCTCTGTGAACGGGAAGAAACTTGGACGCATGCGAATTTTGGTCGCTGGGCCATACATTTCTTGTACGAACTGAAGCAATGTCCCTTTGAGATCACTCATCCGCACATTGCGGTCAATGACCAGACCTTCAATTTGTTGAAACATGTGAGAGTGAGTCGCGTCGTCGTCATCGCGGCGGTATACTTTGCCCGGACAGATGATTTTAATCGGAACTTCACCTTTGCGCTTCTCCATTGTTCTTACTTGAACAGGGGATGTTTGCGTGCGCATCAAAATTTCTTCCGTAATATAGAACGAATCCTGCATATCACGAGCCGGATGATCCTTCGGCAGGTTCAAAGCTTCGAAGTTGTAATAGTCTTGCTCAACCTCTGGACCCTCTGCAACGGTGTAGCCCATTCCGATGAAAATATCTTCAATCTCTTGAATAACTTTGCTTAGAGGATGTACAGCACCTTGCTGGGAAGGACGTCCTGGTAACGTAACGTCGATCATTTCAGAACGAAGTCTGTTTTCAGTTTCTTCCTTCGTGTACGCTGCTTGTTTCTCTTCAATAACAGCCTCAATCGCTGCGCGAACATCATTCGCCACTTGGCCGATGACCGGTCTTTCTTCAGCACTTAACGCGCCCATGCCGCGAAGAACCTCGGTTAATGGTCCTTTTTTGCCCAAATATTTTACTCTTAAATCGTTCAATTCCTGCTGACTTCCTACGCCGCTTAGCTCCTGCAGCGCTTCCTGCTTCAAAGCCTCTAACCGCTCTTTCATCGAAATCCCTCCTGATTTAGGCCTCTGAATCGCCCTTTATGAAAACACAAAAAAGACTTTCCGCTCCCTCGCAAGGGACGAAAAGCCGTGGTACCACCCTAATTAGATTCGTCTATGTCCAGTTGACAAATAAACGAGTCTCACTTCATTCCAGATAACGGACGATGTGTCCGGTTCCCTCTATTGAGAAGCTGCTTAGCGCTTCTGTTCAAAGGACTGCTCGGGAGTGAACTTCCACAGCCTGATTCTCGGGGCCAGCTCTCAATCATTGGCTTTCCCTCCCTGTCAAGAAGCACTGCGTACTCTTCTCCGTCAAAGCATTTCCACGTATATGTACCAGTTATTATATGCAAGATACAAAGGATATGCAAGTACATCACTCCTTGGTTTTCTGAAATTTTCAGAAATATCCTATTGACTTCAATCATCGACAGGTTTATATTTTACTTAAACAATTTAACTATTATTCAATTTAATTATTATATTATTTAATTATTAGACAATTCTAACAATTCACAAGGAGGTCATAACTTGGAAGATGAATTGACTGACTATACCAATCGCTTCCGCACAGCATTTGAGACGGCGCATCGCAGATTAGCTCACGTAGTAATTGCTGAAATAGACTCAGAGCTAACACCACGGCATTTATTTATGTTAGCGATGATCTCAAAGGAACAATCACCGAAACAATCTCAGCTTGCAGAGAAGCTAGGTGTAAAGCCAAGTGCAATAACCGTCATGATTGATCGACTTGTCCAAAGTGGTCATGTTATACGTAAGCATCATGAGACTGATCGCCGTATTGTACTCGTTGAAAATACGCCTAAGGGAAATGAAATTCTCGCTGAAGCCACCGAAATTCAGAAGAAAGTAATTGCTCGCGGATTATCGCAGCTTCCCCCGGATGAACTTCATATTTTCGTAAATGCATTCGAAAAATTTACTTCATTTTATTAATTTCATTACATCAAAGGAGTGATACAGATGGAAAATATTCAAAAAGCAGCGCCTAAGGATGTCTCCGAAGCAGCTGCACCTGAGCTCAAAAACAGGGGACTCCTCCTTACTGGCTTGATCATTGCCATGCTGTTCGGAGCTTTGGACGGTACGATCGTAGGAACAGCAATGCCGCGTATCGTTGGTGAGTTCGGCGGACTCGGACTGATGACCTGGTTAACGACAGCTTACATGCTGACTTCCACGGTTATCGTACCCATCGCTGGTAAACTGGCTGATTTAATGGGCCGCCGCGTCATCTATGTAACAGGACTCATCATCTTCATCGTTGCTTCAGCCCTCTGCGGAATGTCTCAGAACATGACGGAACTTATCTTGTTCCGCGGTCTGCAAGGTCTTGGCGGTGGTATCATGATGCCAATGGCTATGATTATTATCGGGGATTTATTCACAGGTAAACAGCGTGCCAAATGGCAAGGTGTTTTTGGAGCAATATTTGGTTTATCTTCCGTTATCGGGCCGCAAGTTGGTGGCTGGATCGTAGATGCTTGGGACTGGCGTTGGGTGTTTTATATCAACCTTCCTGTTGGTATTCTAGCTGTTATTCTGATCTCTATTGCCTTACCGAAGCATAAATCAGTAGGAAAAGTTAAGTTCGATATCCCAGGTATCGTCACCATGATTGTCGGTGTAGTGAGTTTACTTCTTGCGCTTACGTTTGGCGGTAGTGAGTATGCTTGGGGCTCTTGGCAGATTATTGGTCTGTTCGTACTAGCTGTCGTGTCCTTAGTTGCCTTCGTATTCATTGAAAGCAAAGCACAAGAGCCAATCCTTCCTGTGCGTTTGTTCAAAAATAGAACCTTCTCCACCATTAACGGCGTAGGCTTCCTGATGGCGGTTGGTATGTTCGGTGCTATAATGTTCGTTCCTTTGTTCATGCAAGGGATTGTCGGAATTAGCGCGTCCGCTTCTGGTACCGTTATGACACCACTCATGATTACAATGATTGCTGCCAGCGTTGTTTCGGGCCAATTGATTGATAAGATTGGTGTTCGAAGACAAATGCTCATCGGTATGATTGTCATGGCTGTTGGCTTTATTTTCCTTAGCACAATGGGTATTTCTACGACGAAGTTGATCGCTTCTAGCTACATGGTTCTACTTGGTTTAGGAATGGGGCTTGTCATGCCAATTCTGACCCTCGCTTTGCAAGAAAGCTTCCCGAAATCGGAGCTTGGTGTGGTAACGTCTTCCAGCCAATTTTTCCGTCAAATCGGCGGTACCTTCGGGATGACGATTCTCGGCGCTATTATGAATCATAAATCAACGATTTTGCTTGAACAAAATTTAGAGCCAGTAGTGAAGCAGTTCCCCGCGGAAGTAGGCAGTCCGTTAATTGACATGATTCATAAGAACCCGCAGTCGCTCTACTCCTCCCTTTTAAGTCCTGAGGCGTTGGCCAAATTGCCAAAAGAATTAGTGGATAAGTTGCCAATCATTAAAGATGCACTTGTTTCCTCGCTTCATCAAGTGTTTATCTACGGTCTAGTATTCGTGCTACTCGGCGCGATCCTTACGCTATTCGTTGGGAACATTAAACTTTCGGACCGTAAATCGAAGAAAAAAGAAGATGGTGAAGATGATAACCAAGTTTCCCCTCATCTTGCTCACTAAAAAAAGCTCCCTTCCTCTACTTGAGGTTGGGAGCTTCTTTCATGTTAATCAATGGTCCCCATTTGACTGAGAGGGAAAATGCGAAATACGGCTTTGCCGATAATATCTTTTTCAGCTACAAAAGGTGTTGCCGGCCACAAATGAGAATCATAGCTGTCGTTACGATTATCGCCTAAGAAGAAGTATTTCCTTTCGGGCACAGTCACTTCGTGAAAAGTATATGTCATAGGCGCTTGGATATAGGGCTCGTCTACTTTAGCTCCGTTCCTATATAAAGCTCCATCTCTGACCTCAATCGTGTCGCCAGGCAATCCAATCAAACGCTTCACATAGCGATCCTCATTCCCCTCTATTGGGGGCCAAAACACAACGATATCCCCGAATTCAAAGTCAGTTAAAGGCTTCATTTTCTCAACAATCAGCTCGTCTTGTAATTGAATAGTAGGCAGCATCGAACCGGTTGGAACTGTCATTGCTTGCGCAACATAGGTATTAACGACAAGCGCGATAATAATTGCAAACGCTATAGTAGGCACCCATTCTTTCAATAGGCCTAGCACATATTTTTTGAACAATAGAAACAACATCCTTTCTCCTTAAATTACTCTTATTTACACAGTAACCCATTTATGAAAAGCTTACATTAAACTAAAATAAAATGTTGTTGTATAATGAATTTGGATACCTTAAATAAGGAGAGTGGTTAACATGAAATATCGTAGACTTGGTAAAACAGATCTGAAAGTTTCCATCGTAGGTGTTGGTACTTGGCAATTCGGCGGTGAGTGGGGATTAACCTATACACAAGCAGAAGCGGACGCAATTTTGGATCAAGCTGCAGAGCTTGGTATTAACTTAATTGATACGGCAGAATGCTATGGTGATCACCTATCCGAGTCATTTATCGGTAATTATTTATCCCGCCGCGATCGCTCTAAGTGGGTTGTAGCGACAAAATTCGGTCATCATTTCCATGACTTATTCACACGAACTGATGAATTTAGCGCAGAAGCCGTCATTAAACAGCTTGACGCATCTCTTAAAGCTTTACATACGGATTATATTGACTTATACCAATTCCATTCCGGACCTAATGCTTTATTCGATAATGATGATCTTTGGACGACCCTTGATAAACAAGTACAAGCTGGCAAAATCCGTCACCTAGGCACGTCGATCGGCAGCAATGCCAATATTCATCAAACTGCCGCATCCACGAAGGTGAATTCCAAAGCGATTCAAGTTGTCTACAACCGTCTGGATCGTGCGCCAGAAGATCAGGTTTTCCAATCTTGTATCGATCAAGACCTTGGCGTACTCGCACGTGTACCGTTAGCCAGTGGCTATCTAAGCGGTAAATACAAACCAGGCGCCGTATTTAGTAACACGGACGTTCGGCATCGCCACGATGCTGACAGCGTGAGACAGAAGCTAGAGGAAGTTCAACGTATTCAGCAAAACGAAGTGCCAGAAGGCATGGATATGGCCAAGTGGGCATTGGCTTGGTGCTTGAAGCATGACGCGGTTACATCCGTTATTCCAGGCTGCAAAAACCCAGAGCAAGTCATTGCGAATGCAGCAGCAACAGAGCTGATTAGCGACAATCATCCGCAAGCTTGGAAAGCCTAGAGAAGAGGAAGGACTGACTTCGCCATGCCTCACCAACAGCACGATGAAACCTGGAAGAAGCTTCATAGCCACATCGACGAATGGGTTGCTGTTAGCAAAACGCATACGTCAGAAGGTCATGTCGCTTCCTATATTCCTGAGCTAGCTAACGCTTCTGAGGATATTCTCGGTTTATGCATCATGGATAGCGAAGGGCAAACGATCCTATCCGGTGATTCTAACTTTCGCTTCACCTTGCAAAGTATTTCGAAAGTTTTCTCACTCATTCTTGCACTCATGGATAATGGCGAAGACGTTGTATTCTCCAAAGTTGGAATGGAGCCGACTGGCGATGACTTCAACTCGATGTTGAAGCTCGAGCTTATCGAGCCAGGCATCCCATTCAATCCGCTTATTAACGCCGGAGCGATTGCGATTTCTTCGCTAATCACGGGGAATAGTACGGATGAGCAGGTCGAACGTATCCTGCATTTCTTCCGGGATATTGCAGATAACCCTTCGCTCTCCATTAATCAAAATGTGTTCAAATCCGAGTCAGATACGGCTCACCGCAATCGTTCTTTAGCTTATTTCCTCAAGGATAACGGTGTCTTGGACAAGGAAGTTGACGATGTCCTTCGTGTGTACTTCAGCCACTGCTCC
The DNA here is from genome assembly GCF_964253335.1 of Paenibacillus sp. LjRoot56. NCBI lineage: Bacteria > Bacillati > Bacillota > Bacilli > Caryophanales > Paenibacillaceae > Paenibacillus > Paenibacillus sp. LjRoot56. The sequence continues at coordinate 2,000,260 of NZ_CAXURV020000001.1, read as the reverse complement.
ATCGAGGTCAATTGCACGGATCTAGCCAGAATGGCGCTCGTACTCGCTCATAACGGTGTGGATCCGATCCGCAAGCAACGTCTCATCCCGCGGCGCTTCGTGCAAATTGCTAAGACCTTCATGTTTACCTGTGGGATGTACAATGCCTCTGGTGAATTCGCCATGAATGTCGGGCTGCCTGCGAAAAGCGGTGTTTCCGGCAGCATCCTGACGATGGTGCCAGGACAATACGGCATTGGCATCGTTGGACCCGCACTGAACCGTAAAGGCAACAGCACGGCAGGTGTGCATCTGCTTGGCATTCTGTCGCAGGAGTTCGACTGGAGCATGTTTTAGCCCGGCTTCCTCCATGCGTACAAAAAAGAACCTTCCCATCCGACTTTCGTTAAGTCTTGGGGAAGGTTCTTTCTTATGTGTATGTTTATACCATCATTGCATCGATTGTTTGATGCGTTGGAGGGCTTCTATCAATTCATCCACTTCTTGCTCATTCAATCGAATCGTCACATAGTTCGGTGAAATGCCGCCATCATTGACTTCAATTAGAGCGGAATCATCTTGATCATCGAGTTTAACGGAAAGATGGTCTTTATCTAAGATTTGAACCCAAGCCATGGTTATCCTCCTCGCATCGCCAATCTGCCTTTTCAAACTTAATACACAATGAAGTCTTTCGTATACACCGTCTCATTATCTTCCGTATCCATGACGCGCATTTCTAACTCCCAATTGCCTCTAAAAGGTAGGTAAGGCCCTTCCGATTTGTAACTAAATTTAGCAAAACCGTAGGATTCCTCTTCCTTATTATCTGTATAGATCGCTAATGGGATAGAAATCGGTGCAATCTCTTTATCATCCTTATTATGCAAAATCAAGAGAACCTGCTTAGGTTGACCTGACTTTTCAGGCAGCCATACTTTGGCGACGAAGCTGTTATTGCCTGGAATTTTAGGCGTAATATCGACCGAAACATGGACCTTCTCTCCCATCTGATGCCACTGAAGCGGCTCATTAGCAGGAATGGGTGCCATATAGGTCAGCAGTCCGACAAGCACAACAATGATGACCATAAGCGATAGATCTAGCTTGACCCAAACGATCGATTGATTGACTTGCTTTTTGCGTAGGAATAGTCGAATCACAAACCCCAGCACGGCGACAAGCACCACCACGCCTACCTTCACAAGCAGGAGAATTCCCCACGTTGTGTATGTTAAGTAACGGAGATTCGGTAAGAATAGCCAAACAGATAAGATCCCTGAAACGGTTAAAACAAGGATCGAGATCAGTGCGAATTTGGAAAACTTCTGCATGTAACTACCTAGCCCCATCTTATTATGGCGCCATTTCACATACAGGAGAATTAGTCCGCCAACCCAACAAGCTGCCGCTACAAGATGAATAAAATCGAGCCCAATCGTCGCCCACAGAGGTGAGAAGGAAGCTGCGTGGCCGCTGAAGCTTTTGACTGCCAGAAGAGCCAAGGCCCAACTGACATCCAACCATGCTGCCCTGCCCAGTATTACAAAGCCTATGAATGATAAGACAAGAAGCAGTACCCAAGAAATCCCTATATTCGTCGCGCTTAGCAGCTGCCATATTTCATCTACACCGCCGCCGCCCAACAGATCCTCAATATGCGTGAAAATGAGCAGTAATAAGGCAACAATATGTCCGCGCTGCAGATTGAGCGACCAAGTAGAGAGCGATTTCTGAACTTCTTCACCTTGGGTTTTCACCAATCGTAACCAGAATGCCCAACCCGTCAAGGCCAACAACATCAGAAACCATAAGCCGCGGGACGCGTATTGCAGCAACCCTTTAGTCGTCAGCGGCCCTGTGCTGTGATCGTGTCCCGTATGAGCGGATGGTACATCAAGTAGATCCTCCTGCGGCGGATTCCCGACCGTGATCGGATAACTTCCACCAACAGGATGACCATCTGCTGAGATGACGTGATAACTAATCAAATACACGCCTTCTGCCAACTTCGGCACATCCAGCTTGATCCCCATTTGATCCTTATTCATCGTCGCTTTGCGATTTGTTATCTCAGCTCCGCTATGATCATAAACCTTAATATAAAAGAGTCCGCTGTCTAATTGTTCATTGAACGTGACGGACACCACAGCTGGCGAGCTTTCAAGCTTGGCTCCCGCTTCTGGTGTCGCTTCAACTAATGAAGCATGCGCAGAGACTGATTGAGGTGCAAAGACAGCACTTATAAGCATGATCGCTAACACAGCAATCAAGCTTACCGGCAGTCGCAGGAACCACATTTTGGTTCGTCGTTGTAATAATCCCATCATTAGTATCCCTCTAATCCGCTATCGGTCTACGTCCAGCAAACCCATCTTGCTCTCCGTGATAATAACGAATCTGATCCTCTCCTTGCTTCCAACACAGCAACACTTCTTGTCCATTCATGACAGCCGGGAAATCAACAAGTCCTGTATCGATATCCTTCAGCTCAATTCCTGTTTTCTGAAAGCTTTGAATGAGTCCACGCGCTTCAATTTGAAGAAATTCCAACGCGGCTTCCATGACGAAAAAGGGATCCTTTTCCGTGCTGGCCATCGAAGCATATTCATTCTTCTTATGGCGTAACTCCATATATTTGTCCTCAAATTCACGCTTCAAGGCTTGCATCTTCTTCAATTCCTGATCAACAAACGGCAATAAATCATTGGCTTCTTCCAAAGAGAACCATCTCTTCTCCGACATAACGCACCTCCATATCCTTTATTTTAGCAAAAAAACAGACGAACTACGAATTCCACTACTCCGTCTCCGCCTTATCATGAACGTGATGATGCCCATGATGATGACTATGTCCATGACTTTGACTATGCTCGTCCACATGTGTAACAGACAGCTCCGCGTAGGCAACACCTTTTAACACTTGTATGCGTTGCTGCAGCTCTCGAAGCTTCTGCACTTCACCGCGAACAACGAGTATTTCCAAGCATTGCTGATGGTTTAAATGGATATGCATCGTTGAAATAATGGCATGATGATAGTCATGCTGAAGATCCATTAGTGTGATCGGCAAATCACGGCTATCGTGGTCGTATACCATAACAATTGTGCCCGCGACCATTTCTGTTGGCTGCATACTGCTTGAGGTCAAAAGCGCCTTGCGTGCCAGATCACGAATCGCCTCCGAGCGATTATCATACCCTTGTAAAGCAATCAACCGGTCGAATTGCTCGATTAGAGATTGCGGCATCGAAATTCCAAAACGTACCAGATTGTCTTTATCCGACATTGATCTTGCTCCTTCATGTGTATCTTCGTCTATCATTCTACTGTATCAGAAAGTGCTGAAGTCGCAAACCTCCTTCAAGGGAAATTGAACCCTAGACAACGTTCATGTGGCGAAAATGCAAAAAAGGAGAGGACATAGCCCCTCCTTTCCTAGACAAGTTTCATTAACTGTTTGACGCGATTCTCCAGCTCCACGAGTGAGAATGGCTTCGTCATATAATCATCGGCTCCCATTAGCAGACCTTTCGCGACGTCCGCTTCCTTCTTCTTACCAGAAAGCATCAGTACCTTCAGATCCTTGGATCGCGCATTCGTATCCGACTTGAGCTTCTCTAAGATCGTAAAACCATCAAGTCCAGGCAAGATGCCATCCAAAATACAAGCATCGAAAACTTGATCACTCAATAGCTGCCATGCGGCTTCACCATCAGAAACCTGCGTAATAACAATCGGCAAGTGCTCCAACTGCGAAATCAGGATCGCTCTGAGAATCGGATCATCGTCTACGATCAAGAGCTTTTTCTTCTGCAGCTGGGCATTCGCATGGGCAACCAACTTCGTGAATTGTGCACCCTCATCTTCTAGATCAGCCAGAACAATGCGATTCTTGCCTTGCTGCTTCGCTTGATACATCGCATCGTCTGCTTTCGCTACCCACTCTGCAATTGTGATCCCTGCCTGCCATTCCGCTACCCCAGCTGAGAACGTAATGGAGAACGTTTGACCCTCATTCTGTGCTACAGGCTTCACACGAACTTTATCCAAAACGTCTTGCATGATAGACCTAGCTTGATCCACCGTCGTATTCGGAAGTGCGATTACAAACTCTTCGCCACCAAAACGTGCCAATAAATCTGTCGAACGCAGATTGACTTGCATCAAATGAGCCAAGCCTTGGAGCACCAAATCCCCTACGTGATGTCCATACGTATCATTGACGTTTTTGAAGCTGTCAATATCGATAAACACGAGAGAAATTGGCGCTGGATAGCGCTCGATACGCTGTAACTCTAATCCAATCTGCAGATCAAAATAACGGCGATTAAACACACCTGTCAGCGGGTCTCGGAAGGCCAACTGTTCGAAATTCCGTGTCCGCTTGAGGAGTCCATAGATGCGCGCCGCCAATTCTTCATATTGAAATGGCTTCGTCACATAATCATCCGCCCCTAAATGGAAACAACGAACTTTATCGCTGATATCATCACGACCGGATAGTACGATAAGCGGCAGCCATTTCAGAGTAGGATCTTCTTTGAGAAAGTCAAATAGCTCATAGCCTGACTGAGGGTGCATCATAAGGTCTAAGGTAACAAGATCATACGTATGCTCACGCAGTAATCTTTTCGCTGACTCCACATCAGCAGCTTCATCAACGACACAATCATCAAGTTGCAATCGTCTAGTCAAATAAGATCGAAGCGCATCGTCATCATCAACAAGTAAAATACGACTTTTGAGCGTTCGAAGCATGGAGCCTGTAACAGGATCCTTTTCCTCATCCATCTGAATTTCCGTTAAACCGATATCCAATTCCATTTTCAACTCAAGCAATAATTCAACCGTTCGTTCAATGCTTTCATGTACAGGACTCGTCGAAAGAAGCAACTCATTGTCCTGCTTCTCAATGGCTAGGGTCCATTCCCATTTCCGCACGATGTCTTCTGCTAATTTACCAATTCTTAAATAACCAAAGACTGGCGCACTACCTTTGAGAGTATGTGCAATCCGATAGCATTGTTGCAAATCCTCAAGGATTGGCTTCATCTGAACCGCTGTCAGCAAGGACTGCAACTGCTGCAGTTGCTTATCATATTCACGAATAAACAGCTTTCTTCCTTGTTTAAGGATTCTTGCATCACGATCGGATTCAGAAGCTGAATCTTTGGATCTCTCTATATTTCTGTGGCTCATAGCAGACAATCACCCTTTATAAGCTTAATCTAACTGATCCTAGCGAATCTATATCCAACCTAGCGTTGCAAGAGCTGCCCGATGGTATCTAATAATTGAAGTGGACTGAAAGGCTTTACAATGTATGTGGTAACACCCGCTGCCTTCGCTTTCTCTTTATCTTTCTCCAGCGCTTTGGCTGTCAGCAGAATCACCGGCAAGTCCTTGTTCACATTATCACTTTGTCTCAACCAGGAGCAAACCTCTACACCCGTACGCTCCGGCATCATGTAATCCAGGATAATTAAATCGTAGGCTTCCTTGCTGAGCTGCTCAATCGCTTGTTGACCATCCTCAACCTCGGTGATGACGTATCCCTCATCCGATAACGTCTCCGTCAGCAGAAAGCGAAGTGCCAATTCATCATCGGCTAGCAAAATTTTGTAAGCTGACATGTTCTCTCTCCTCGAGTCCATAAATTAGTACTAATTATAGCATCATATCTGAGGCCATGACAGGAAAATGTCGGAAAAACTCGAATAGAGTCACGCCTACTTATTATGCAGGTGATATTTCCATGAGGAGCCATGAATAGCTGGAAGTCCACGCGGATTAGGATAACAATACACCCAACCTTCCTTCTCCAAAATGGCGTCTTTAACCCAAATACGCTCGTATTCATTGTCCGCGTGATCTGGACCGTAATACGTTTCCAAAATGTCCATAGCAGCCAGTCCCTCTTCGGTTACTTCAATCCATTCCCCTTCAACCTTATGTTCATCGTCTGTAAGTACTAACGCAGGATAAGGCCCTACATCATATAAACGTCCATAGATCGCGCCAGGTTGCACTCCCAATAAATACGGAGAGACAACATGATGATTGCTTTCCCCCACCAGTAACGTGCCATATACAAATACAGATATCATCTCTCTGTTCCTCCTATACATTTACATCCTCTGTATGAATAATTTCGGCATGTAATCTAGGATTTCCTACAAAAAAAAAGCAGCATCACGATGGATGCTGCTGCTATGCCTGATTGGCTGTTAATTCACGTGTTTTGACGATAATTTTGCGGATGCTGTCTTCGGACAAATGAAATACCTTGATCAGCTCCAACACCGTCGAACCCGTTTGATACAAACGGAAAATCTCACGATTTCTCCGCTCAATGATGATGCGAGTGCCGTTATTTTCTCCCCAACCAGCACGTTTCTGCTCTTTTTTAGGGATATAGACGATTTCGCCTTGGATATATTCTTGTAATTGTTTTAATAGGTTAGGGGGAAGAACATCTTTCCCGTTCTTGTAACTCATGGATGAAAACCTCCTCAAATTGTGCAAAGCTTAACTTTGACTGATTTGCAGAGAGTATCTTCATCGCCCCTTAACCTCCTACCATTCTCAAAAATGGAATAAAAAAAACACGATCATAATCGTGCCTGTCGGTTGTATATGCAATTATACAATTCAGGTGAACGGTTATTCCACGAATGATATTCAGTTAGGAGACGAGTACCTCTGCGGCGGCCGCAACATTCATCGCTACTGTCATTGTCATTGTGTTCATTAAAAAGCACTCCCTTCACCGTAGTTTATTGTTGTGTTCACTTCGTGTTCACATTTCTCATTATATGTAAAAAGCTTCTCGCTGTCTACTCGTTCGTAAAAGTTATGCGAGGGCCTAGTGGCCCCCGCTTGGAACAGTGACCTCTGCTTACGCAGAGATCACCTCTGTTTGCGTTGTAATCACCTTGATCACTCCTTTCCGAAGGAATTAGCCGGCCGGCTACATACCTATTAACTCATATTGCCGAGCAGGTCTCAAGTGAAAGAATGGTTATAGGGATTCTTTCCTTATGTGTGGGGAAATGAGCGGAGAAAGTCCAGCTTAGCGCGGATCGAGCTCGGTTTCTCGATAAGTCGGAGGAAAATCGCGAATTGGCGAGTTAGCTGGAAAAACTCCAGTTAATTTCCTCATTTTTCGGTAAAAAACAGATTTAACGGGAAAACCTACAGCTAAATTTCGAATTTAACTCGATTATGATGAAATCGGAGAAATTAGCTACAGGAATGGAACTAGAATAAAAAGTAGACACCTTGTTAAGAGATGAGGATAATAATCTTATCAGGAGGTGTTCATTTTGGGTGAACAGCGGCAACGGTATAATGATGAATTTAAACAACAGACGGTAAAATTTATTCAAGAACAAACGAAGTCGGTAACGCAGATAGCCGAGGAATTGAACATTCCGGCAGGAACCCTGCACCAATGGGTAGCGAAATATAGACAGTTTGAAAGTGAATCCATTGCAACACCAGAAAGACTCCGCCAGTTAGAACAGCTTTTGAAAGAGAAAGACCGCGAACTTGCAGATAAAGATCGCCTCATTGCAGATGCTCAAGAAGAACTTGCGATCGTAAAAAAGGCCGTACACATCTTCAGCAAACCAAAGAACTAAGGTTCCAGTTCATTGAAAAGCATCGTTCCGAATTTTCAATGGAGAAGATGTGCCAGACGCTTGAGGTTTCCCGGAGCGGTTACTATAAATGGTTACTTGGAAAAGAGGCGGTGAATAGCTACCAGAAGCGCAGAACTGCGCTCTTAGCTCGAATCACGTTCATATTTCATGACCATTTTGGTAGGTATGGCAGCCCTAAAATCACAGAGACACTCGTGCGTGAAGGCTGGACGGTATCTGAACGACTAGTTGGTTCACTAATGAAAGCCAATGGGCTTCGTTCCTGCGTTTCTAAGAAGTTTCGAGTGAACACGACGGATTCAAACCACGATTCACCGATTGCACCTAACTTGCTAAATCAAAATTTTCAAACAACCGCACCTAACAAAGTCTGGGTCACTGACATTACCTATATTCCGTGCCGTGAAGGCCGGTTGTATTTAGCTAGTGTTTTAGATCTTTACACGCGCAAAATTGTAGGTTGGAAGCTCGGAGACCGCATGACAACAGAGTTAGTCCTGGCTGCACTAGACCAAGCTTATGTGGCGCAGCAACCCCCAGTAGGGCTTGTGCATCACTCAGATCGAGGCTCACAATATGCCTCGGAAGATTACCGCGAAAGACTTGAAACCTACAAAATGAAAGCAAGTATGAGCCGAAAAGGCAACTGCTACGATAATGCCTGCATCGAATCCTTCCACAGCGTATTAAAGAAGGAGTTTGTTTACTGTACGAAATTTTGGACAAAGGCACAGGCTCAACAGGACATGTTCGAGTACATTGAACTCTTTTACAACCGTAAAAGAATCCATGGTTCTTTGGGCTATGTCTCGCCTGATCGATTTGAAGAACTATATTACAAAAGCGTTAGTTAATTTCTCTTAGTAGGTGTCTACTTTCTTGACAGAGGTCCAGAAATCCAGTTATTTTCTAAGAAAGAGATAAAACCCTGTGATTAGCTGTAGGTTTTCCAGCTATTCTACTTTACAACAATTAGGTCCGAGTATTGACAATACGAGCAGGACGGTTGGGATTTGTAGAGTGTTTCTGCAAGTTGTTGGAGGATGTATTAGGAGTAGAACTGTATGATGAGTGGTAAGTGATTGATGTTAGCCGACTGAGTATGAGTTTGGGACGATTAGGACTGGCTGGCGTAGAGTTTAGTTATGTAGATGAGGGGGCTGGTGGGAATTGTTGTGTTGACTAGTTAGTGATGTTGGTGGGGACAGTTTGTAGGGATACGTAAAAAAAGACCTAGCGAATTCGCTAGGTCCCCAGCGGCTTGATTTCGATGCCGCTTTTGTTTAACAGCGCGCGGATATCGCGCGCGAACTCCACGGCGTGCACCCCATCGCCGTGGATACAGATCGTGTCCGCGCGCATACTGATGTCCTCTCCCTCACGGGAGAGAACCTTCCCTTCGCGGACAAGCCGCTCCACCTGCGCCGCAGCCTCGGCGGCGCTTTCAAGCAACGCCCCCGCTTGATCGCGGGGCGTCAAAGAGCCGTCCCGCTGGTAGCTGCGGTCCGCGAAAGCCTCGCTCGCGGTCCGCAGCCCCGCGGCGGTGCCCGCCCGCAGCAGCTCGCTGCCGGGCGGGCCATACAGCGTCAGCTCCGTGCTGACGCTGGCCGTTGCAGCCGCAATCGCGGCGGCTATCTCATGGCGCTTCGCAGCCATGTGGTAGAGCGCGCCATGCGGCTTGACATGCTGCAGGCGTCCGCCTTCGGCGTGGACGAACGCCTGCAGCGCCCCGAGCTGATACAACGTCAGCTCGTAAGCCTCTGCCGGCGTGATCGCGATCTCGCGCCGGCCGAAGCCTTGCAGATCGGGAAGGCCCGGATGGGCCCCGATCGCAACGCCCTTGCGCAAGCACAGCTGAACTGTGCTGCGCATGGTTGCGGGGTCGCCTGCGTGGAACCCGCAGGCGATGTTGGCGGAGCTGACGTAGTCGAGGAGCTCCGCGTCGCGGCCGAGGCGATAGGCGCCGAAGCCTTCGCCCATGTCACAATTCAAGTCAATGCGCAGCAAGACGATTCCACTCCCCACTTAGATGAATGCCACTCAGCATCACTATTCACTCATTTTTTACTCATTTCTTTCTTTACTCATTTCAATCTTCTCTCAAATCACTCTAACACTTACACTTACTCATCCCATTCATACATTTCCTACTCAACCCACTGCAAAGTGCATCGGAGTGTGGGAGTAGAGAGCGCGTGGGGGTACTATCGGCAGATTTCATGGGAGTCATTCAGATAATTGAAGATCATTTGAGTAAATTTACGAAATAACTGTATTTTCTCCATCTAATCAAGGAGCATTTGGGCAAATTTACGAGTTAACTGTATATTCTCCAGTTAATTTTAACCATTTCCTTCCCATTGGATGATTTAAGGGAAATTAACTGGAGTTTTTCCATTTAAATGCCAGAAACATTACAAAGCGCCGAAAATAGCTGGAGTTTTTCCAGTTAAGTTGCTAAGGAGGAGGCAGGTAGGGCTCGTCAGGCTCATAGGGTTCTTAAATTTAGTCGGGTACGTCAAGTTAGTCAGCTTCTTAGGCTTCGTAAGGTTCCTTGGGCTATGGATTCGTAATGTTCACAAACCCCTTAACCAAGCCATTATCCCCGCCCCCATCACCTTAAGATCCATCGCCTGAAGCAACAACTGCTCCTGTGCTTCCAGATGTGTAACCTCCTGAAAGCGAAGCTGTCCACCTGGCTTCACCTGTGCCACCAGCGGCAGATCTGCCGTGATTACGTGACCGATGCGGGGATATCCACCTGTTGTTTGGCAATCAGCCATCAAGAGAATGGGTTGTCCACTTGAGGGAACCTGGATCGTGCCTGCAACGACAGCCTCAGAGATCATTTCGTAGGATAAGCCAGACTCAAGCTCAAGCTTAGGTTCACTCGATAACCGATACCCCATTCGATCCGATTGTGAGGTAACAAGAAAGCTTTGAGAAAGCAATCTCGACCAGCTGTTAGGTGTAAATGAAGAGGCTTCCTTCCCCTTCACAATCCGTATTATCGGATTGTTGCGATAATCAGGACGAATCATTGAACTCACGAACTTGCTACCTCGTTCAACCTCGTTCACAACTTCTAAAGCCAGCCCTTCCTTCTCTACTTCCAATACATCCCCTGCACGAAGTGCCCTTCCTTCATATCCACCAATAGCCGCTCGCTGATAGGTGCTGCGACTTCCGAGTACGTAATCCGACTTGAACCCACCATACACAGCTAGATACGCTCTACACCCATGGGCTGCATATTGGAGGTGCAGCTCATTGCCTGAATAAAGTATAAATGGCTGCCATAAGGGTGCTGCCATACCATCCACTTCTGCCCCCATGTCTGCTCCACAAATGGCCACCAGCATATCACTCTGTGCAATTAGAATTGGCCCCTGAAGTGTCATTTCCAAGGTAGCTGCTTCCGGACCATTACCAACCAATAGATTGGCTGCCCGGTGTGCAAACCGATCCATCGGTCCAGACACAATGACACCATGTTTGCGAAAACCATAGCGGCCCTCATCCTGAATGGTGGACAATAGACCAGGTTTAATGACCTCAAAGCTCATGACTCGCATTCCCTTCCTCTAACGCATGAAACTTTTCGGATGTGATCGCCACAAATTTCACTTGATCGCCAACCTTGAGTAAGGATGGGGGAACGTTATCCGGACGAAACATACGAAGTGGCGTTCGACCGATAAGCTGCCAGCCTCCAGGTGTTTCAAAAGGATAAATCCCCGTCTGCGCCCCGCCAATACCGACTGAACCGGCTGGAATTTGTGTGCGCGGCACTGATTTACGCGGTGTAGCAAGCCTTTCATCCATCCCGCCCAAATAAGGAAAACCAGGTGCGAAACCAATCATATAAACGGGATACACACGAGAAGTATGCCAAGACACAATTTCTTCCGTGCTCACCTGATGATATTCCGCTACATCTGCCAGATCAGGTCCGAATGTAGCCTCATAACAAACTGGAATTTCCCTGATAGCTCCTAACTTCCCGGCTAACCCTTCACTATCTTCCTGCATATAGGCATCTAATAACTGCTCAATGCTTTGCAGGACATCGTCATATGGAAGCCATTCTGCTGTCCCATTGGATCGCCCACTTTTTAACACAACGTCAGAAGAATAGTTATAAATGCGGAATGCATCATAATAAATTGTAATGGTTGTATAAGCGGCGACTAGCTCAATGAAGCCATCTCGCCAGTTATTTTCCAAATAATTCACTACTTGCCTGACCTTATGTAGATTCGTTAACGAAATGTCTGCACCTATGCGAATCACAATCGCTGAGTCTCCAAGCGGATGGCATTCGTAGGCAAGTTTGGTCATGCGAAATGCTGCTTTTTCAACCAATTAGCGCAAACATCAGGCCAAACATACGCTTCTGGATGATCGGCTGCGATTCCAATGCCGTGTCGTCCTGATTCGAAGACATGCAGGTCGAAAGGAATGTTATTACGGCTAAGCGCGCTGGCAAAAAGCAAACTATTTTCAACCGAAACGGCTGCATCATCTGCTGTGTGCCATAAGAAGGTTGGTGGCGTATCTGTCGTTACTTGAAGTTCATTGCTTAAGTTATTGGCTAATTCTTCACTAGCATCTGCGCCTATCAAATTAATTCGTGAACCTTGGTGCGCGTTCACACCAAATGAAATAACCGGATAACACAGCACCATCAGATTCGGACGGGAGCTGTGCTGTTCAATTGGATCCACGGAGGTCTGATCGCCCGCATCGTAATGCGTACCCGCTGTTGCAGCCAAATGCCCGCCTGCAGAAAAACCAAGAATACCAATGCGGTTAGCATCGACTCCCCATGACTCGGCATGATGTCTCACAGTTCGAATGGCCCGCTGCGCATCTTGCAAGGGAACAGGATGTTTATATGGTGCTACGCGATAGTTTAACACGTAAGCGGATATGCCTAGTCCATTCAGCCATTTGGCAATAGGCTCGCCTTCATGAGGGGCACGTCTGCCGTAACCACCGCCTGGACATACAATAACTGCTGCACGCAAGCCGTCTCCCTCTGCTGGATATAAGGTTAAGCTTGGGCAACCTTGGTTTTCCTCACCTTGACTGTCTTGTGTAGCTCCTGGCCATAATTCAATCGTTGTCCCTGTGTTCAATGTGAAACCCCCTCATGTGATTAACGTACTAAGTTAATAATAGCCAATCCAGATCCAGTAGAAAAGCATCTATTTCAACTTTGAAGGAGCGATTCGACATGATTGTAGTTACAACAGAAAACATTGCCGGTTATGAGGTTACAGAAGTTTTGGGCAGTACCTTTGGCGTCGTCGTGCGGGCTAGAGGCATTGGCGGGGATATTATGGCCTCTTTGAAAGGATTAATCGGCGGAGAAGTCACGCAATATACGCAAATGGTGGAGGACGGCCGCAGGCAAGCCATGGACCGACTGGTCAAGAATGCGGCTGCCATGGGCGGAGATGCGATTGTCATGATGCGGTTCGACAGCGGGGATATTGGTCAAAATATGAGCGAAATCGTCGCGTATGGCACTGCCGTTCGGACGCGAAGGCTATGAGCGGGGAATTTTCTATTTTGCTCGTATATGGTTTGTGGGTTATAGGCTTCTTTATACTACTTCTTCTGGGTTATCTCGTTTACGACAAACGTTACAAAACAGATGGGGCCGCGACACCGCAATCGCCTCCAAACGGCTTTCTTTTTACACCTGAAGTTTTCATAGATCCCAAAGACGGATTCACCTATCGGGTTTACTACAATCCTCGGACGGGAGATCGTGCTTATATTCGTGAAAAGTAGCTTTTTGAGAAAGAAAAAGCCTGGCAAAAGCCGAGGATCTTACGATTCTCTCGCTCTTGTCAGGCTTTTTATATGCAACACGTACTACGTCCAAATCACTTTCCAGTTATGATTTACGCTCGCCTCGATGGTACCTCGTTCCATAATGTAGCCTGCCAGCAGCTCTGCTACGTCTGTTGGAATATCTTTGACAACTGGTTTATTCTGGAACATCGCATAATTGCCTCCGCCAGCAGCCCGATAATTGTTCATGACCACATCGAAAGTGGCTTCGAGCTTAATCGGTTCCCCCTCATAATCCAGCTGCACAACCCGATCCCCGACTGGACGAGAAACATTTAACTTGTAAGAGATTCCCTCCCACATATCGTAATTGTAATGGGCAGGCTTCGGTTCCATGAAGGACTTGCTTACTTGCAGCTCTCCATTTTCCGCTAATTCAAAATACTCCGCAGACTGCTCCAAGGCATCCTTAATATCTTGACCTGAGATTCGAATGACCTTGAGCGTGTTCGGATAGATATAGTTGGAAACGATATCCCGCATGGTAATATCCGATGGAAATCCAGGTGAAACGTTATCGAATAACGCCGTATTTGAAATCTGGGCACCTGACAGCTCCATCTGGACCTTGTTAATAAACTCAATCAGCGCATTGTCCTCAGTACGAATCTGCATAGGATCTTTCACGAGCATGTCCCCCGTAAGCTTCCCGATGGGTTGATCCAACCATAGCTGTGTCTTCACCTCATAAGAACTGATCTGCGCGAGCAGCACCCTGTCTGGCTCCACATTCGCAACAGATAAAAGCTCGGACTGCTTAGAAGCAATGCGCCACTTCCCTTCTACCTGCTCTAGCACGATGTCCACCTTTCCAAGCGTTACGCCAGCTGTGCCAGGTTGAACGATGGTTACTCCGTTAATTTGGGCCCCAGCAATGCTTCGATGCTGATGACCTGTGAGTAGAACGTCTATCCCTTCAACTTCCATACACAGTTGGTACCCTTGATTCTCGCCTGTCAACGGTTCCGTAGGTTCACCAGTTGTAATATCTCTTTCAAATCCTCCATGGTAGGACACAACAACGACATCTACCTGTTCCTGCTCCTTGAGAAATTGTATCCACGTACGAGCTGCTGTAATAGGATCTTCAAACCTTAAGCCTACAATATGCTTCGGGTCTTCCCAATTCGGAATATACGGCGTTATTAAGCCAAGAATCCCTACACGCACGCCATCCGCAGATTGCTTAATCAAATATGGTTTACCAAAGAATGGTTCTCCCGTCTCCTCATTCACAATATTGGCGCACAACCAAGGGAAATTAGATTCTCGAACTGCCTTCTGGAGTACGTCCATGCCATAATTGAATTCGTGATTCCCGAGTACCGCACCATCATATTTCAAATAGTTCAGCCCTAACACCATGGGATTCATAGGTTCATTGTCCAAGCGTGCGTGGTGATAGGCGAGAGGCGTTCCTTGAATCAGGTCCCCGTTATCCAACACAATGACATGCGCTTCCTTGGCGCGTTCCTGTGAGATTAGGGTCGCGATTTTGGACAATCCCACATCATTGGGATGATTATTTGCATAATGAATGGGAAACATATTCCCATGGAGGTCGCTTGTTTCTAAAACCGTAATATGACTTGTTCGTGCTTGTCCAATCTGCGTCAAGCGATTCACTCCAGTTCATAATTATTGTAAAGTTTTACATATCAGTTGTCAGTTTAACAAATACTTCACACTATCTTCCATATCTCTTATGATAATGTTATAGTACAACATAGATAAAAAGTAAATATTTAAACGGAGGTCAAAAAAACATGAAAAAATTAACAGTACTAAGTTTGTCCATGGTTGTAGCTGCAGGTGCACTTGTTGGCTGCGCGAAAAAGGACGAAACTCCAGCTGCTTCATCAACTGCTAAAGCGACTGCTGCAGCAACAGCGGCGGCAACGGCTACTCCGGCGGCAGCTGCAGGTTTCATTCCTAAAGAACTTAAAGTACAATTCGTACCTTCCCAAAATGCAGAGACACTTGAAGCAAAAGCTAAGCCGCTTGAAAAATTGCTTGGAGATAAACTAGGAATCCCAGTAAAGGTTTCCGTTTCCACAGATTACAACGTTGTTATCGAAGCGATGTCCTCCAAACAAGTTGATGTTGGTTTCTTGCCACCAAGTAACTATGTTGTTGCCCACGATAACCGTAAAGCTGCTGATCTTCTTGTACAAGCACAACGTTTTGGCGTTGATGATGCAACAGGTCAACCAACGAAAGAACTTGTTGATTTCTACAAATCCGAAATTCTTGTTAAAGCCGATTCACCAATTAAATCCGTTGCTGATTTGAAAGGTAAGAAAATGGGCTGGCAAGGTGTTACTTCCGCAGCTGGTTATGTATACCCAGGTCTTGTATTGAAGCAAGCTGGTGTGGATCCAGTGAAAGATGTTACAGGTGTTCAATTCCAAGGACATGACAAAGCGGTTATCGCACTTCTTAACGGCCAAGTTGATGCAGTAGGCGTGTTCCAAGATATCCGTACTAACATGTTGAAAGATTACCCTGAAATCTTCAAACAAACGAAAGTTCTTTCTTTCTCCGACAAAATTCCAAACGATACAATCGCTGTTCGTTCCGATATGGATGCGGCTTGGAAGAAGAAAATTCAAGATGCTTTCATCGCGATCGGCAACGATCCAGAAGGTAAAAAAGTGATCATCGATGTATACACACACCAAGGTTATGTAGCTACGACTGATGATAAATTCAACATCGTTCGTGAAGCTAATAAAGCAATGGGCTTGAAATAATTTCGAAATAATTGTAAATTAAATTACACACGACAGAACAAACCACCGCAGCATGTGTCTAACATCCATGACGCGGTGGTTTTTCCCTTCTAAAATTTACATTCTATACCAGACTTTCCTTGCATATTATGAATGTGGCACGCCCGTCCAAGCTCATCGTTTACTTTCATCTATCAAACGTTTACTAAGTCGGTCGTGTCATAACTCATTGTGGGGTGAAAAACGGGATGTACGAAATGCTGATCATGCGTAAAACAGAAGTGATTATTCGGTGCGGCACCGATGAAGTTCGAGGCGTCATTGCGCAGTATTACCCAGAATTTCAGCTTTTAAAAATAAACAACATTATGATCCCAATCACCTTAATTGAACAAATTGAAATTATAGGGCCGGATGAACCCCTCACGCAAGCTACGCATCGGCTACGTGAGCCTCGTATCCTCCATTTGGTTGCGCAAGGTGGAATCATTTGTAAGTAAAGTGGCTCTTGAAGTAAAAAGGCAGTTCCTGAAGGTTATAACCTTCAGGAACTGCCTTTTTTGTTCGTCTAGCTCATAGGTTATACGATTCGTTTCCGCAGTGTTCCCGAGATATAGTCAATAACCGATACAGTGACGATAATCCCAATTAAGATAATACCTACACGCGGCCACTGCCTTGCATTCAATGCGAAGATTAGCGGTGTCCCGATTCCTCCAGCACCAATGACGCCAAGTAAGGTCGCTGAACGGACATTAATTTCAAAACGGTACAATGTATACGAAATGAAATCTGGTATGACCTGCGGAATGACGGCGAATGACATCCGCTGCCAGAAATTCGCTCCAACGGCTGTCATGGCCTCGGTAGGCCCCATATCCATGTTCTCAATGGCCTCGGCATACAATTTGCCCAACATCCCAACAGAATGCAAGCCAAGAGCCATTACGCCCGCGTAGGCGTTCGGTCCAACTGCTTTAATAAAGATCAAGGCCATAATGATTTCTGGAATCGTACGAACGACGCTTAGGAATAGCTTGCCAGTACCAGAAACAGCACGGTACTTGCTCATATTCGCCGCGGCCCAGAAAGCAAAAGGAAGACAAACGATCGCGGATACGAAGTTACCTAGATAGGAAATCGATAAGGTTTCAAGCAAGGAACGAAGTAAATCTTCGCCTTCTGGGATATAGACATATGCCCAGTCTGGATGGAATAATCCACTGATCATCGCTTTTGTAAGAATCCAAGTGGTTGGTTGGAATCCAGTTAGCTCCAAGCCAGTTAACGCCCATACAAGAAGACCGATCACTGCTACTACGCCAATAATTTTATACGTGTTAGCTTGTGTTTCAGACATCGGTTTGGCACTGCCTTTTAGCAAATACGTACGGAATCGTGTGCTCACTAAATCAATGATGACGACGATCAATAACGTATAAATAACAATGGCACAAGACTGATCATAACGGAACAGATCGAGTGTGTTTTTGAGCAATAAGCCGATACCACCTGCGCCAACCAGACCGAGGATTGCAGATGCACGAATACTCACTTCAAAAGTGTACAAAAAATGGGCCAAGTACGTAGGAGCAACTTGTGGCAGAACCCCAAAGCGGATCAGCTTCAGTTTATTAGCTCCAACTGCTGTCATCGCTTCAAGAGGACCTGGGTCGATCGCTTCCGTTGATTCATAAGAAAGTTTTGAAATAATACCAAAAGTAAAGAAAATTAGAGCTAACGTACCTGCTGTTGGACCAAAGCCTACTAATACGGCAAATAAGGCTGCATAGAGCAAATCAGGAATGGTACGAACAAAATTCATAATAAATCGAGCAGGATAGGACAACCACGGTGACGATGTTACGTTTCGTGCAGCCAACAACGCCATGGGGAACGCGAATAACGCTCCAACAATTGTGCCTAGGATGGACATTTGTATGGTTTGGGCCATCGGCTTCCAAATATCAGCGAAGAATAGCCAATCTGGCGGAAACATTTCTGCGATGAATTTCATGATCTCCGGCGTACCAGTAGCTAATCTTGTCAGCGTCGCATCTGTCTGATAAATGCTGCCGATTAAGAAAAGCACCATGATTGCGATGATCATATAAAACTTGGTGCGCGGAGGCTTTTTGACGGTTGCTACACTCATCCCTCCTGCACCCCCAGCAGCTCATCTTTCTTGATGGCGCGGCCGTAGATCTCGGAGAACACATCATCCGTCGCATCAGCAACAGGTCCATCGTACACGACCTTCCCTGCACGAAGTCCGATAATGCGTGTCGCGTACTCACGTGCCAAATCGATAAAGTGAAGGTTGACGACGGTTGTTATCCCGAGGTCTTTGTTAATCCGTTTCAGGTCATCCATCACTTGACGAGTCGTAAGCGGATCCAATGACGCGACCGGCTCGTCCGCCAAGATGATCTTAGCTTCCTGTGCGAGCGCTCTTGCAATGGAAACACGTTGCTGTTGACCGCCGGACAATTCATCGGCGCGCGAATACGCTTTTTCACGGATATTAACCCGCTCCAGTGCTTTGAGCGAAAGCTCAAGGTCCGCTTTAGGGAACAATCCAAACATCGTGCGAAGTGTGGAATGATAGCCAACGCGACCGGAAAGGACGTTACGAATAACCGTGGATCTTTTGACTAAATTAAAGGTCTGGAAAATCATCCCGATGTCTCTACGCATCCGACGCAACTGTGCGCCATTCGCTTTGGTAATGGATTTCCCATCGATTAGAATCTCACCGCTTGTCGTCTCATGCAGACGATTAATTGAACGTAGCAGTGTGGATTTACCAGCGCCTGATAAACCTACGATTACAACGAACTCCCCGGGGTGTATGGTAAGGTTAATGTCATTTAGGCCAACAGTACCATTTGGATATACCTTTGAAAGATGTTTAAACTCAATCATGATTCGTCCTACTTTCTTTTACACAATTTCAAGTGCTAGACAGACTACTTTCAACGAATAATTGAAAAATCCTTTTTTCTATCATTACCTTTAGAAAAAATTCATATTCCATTGTTCACCATGCACAAAAAATGACCTCATGCGCTTGCGCAGAGGCCCCATCTCTTTTATGGATTGTACTTTGCACCCCAGCGCTCCTCAATCTTCATGCCTCTCCAGACGGCAATCGAAACGATCCACGCGACGACGAACATCCCAACCAGAATAAAGCCTAACGTACCAAAATCAATCTCTTGCAGCCACGTCCAGAACGTGCCTTCCATACTGAATTCCTCGGAAAGCACCTGTCCAAGCTCGATCACACCAATTATTAACGCCGCTACAACCGCAAGTGCGGTAACGGTCAAATTGTAATATAACTTGCGCACTGGCGTATGAAAAGCCCATTTGTACGCTTTCGTCATAAACATACCATCTGCCGTATCGAATAGGCTCATCCCAGCTGCGAACAAGAGAGGCAGCGAAATCACTCCAATGAACGGAATTGCATCCTTCGCCGCATGCGCGGAAATAGCCAGTAAGGCGATTTCACTTGCCGTATCAAAGCCTAAACCGAATAGGAAGCCTAACGGATAAACATGCCAGCTTTTAGTGATGAACGAGAATAACGGTTTAATGAGTCGCGCAATGAACCCACGCGATTCTAACAACTCTTCAAACTCGTCGTTATCGTATTTGCCGCCGCGAAACTTCAGAAACATTTTATAGAGGCTAATAAGGATTAACAGATTGATAATACCAATGATGACCAGGAATAGTCCAGAGACAGAAGCGCCGATCACACCGCCAAAACGCTGCATCCATGGAAGCTCACGAGCTGCCCATTGCACGGAGAAAGCCGTTACAATCGCCATGACGAATACGACTGACGAATGGCCTAATGAAAAGTAAAAACCGACGCCAAGTGGATTTTTCTTCTGTTGTACTAGCTTACGTACCGTATTGTCGATGGCAGCAATATGATCAACATCGAACGCATGACGCATCCCTAACGTGTAAGCCAGTAGTCCGATCCCCCAGAAAGCGGGAGATGTTTTGGCCACGGTATATAAACCGATCAGCCCTAATACGTGTAGAAGGATGATAAAGCCAACGTATCCGGCCCAGCTTTTCCTATCCTCCAGCAAAGATTTCCACATGGTAAATTAACCCCACCTTCCCCATCCGTGTTACGATTTACTAATAATGTAGCACAAGCGTGTGGGAATTGAGAAGTACCGCATCTATTTTTTGTGAAGAATTCTAAATGAGATCTGATATAATAGAAACCGTTCCAATCCTACAGCTATCATTTCTTAGGAAGTCTATTCCATTCTTTTATTTTATTAAGGAGCTGATCCTCTGCATGAGTATGCGAAAATACAAGCTTTTTACGGTGCTGGTGCCCGTCTTTATTATTGGCGGCTTTGAATATATTCGTCATGAATTTTTACTGCGCTATTTGACAATGGAAGCCGGCAATTTCACGATAACAGTAATTACGCTGCTCCTCTCGTATCTCTTCGCTTCCTGGATGTTTACCAGCATGGAACGCAGCAACGAGAAAATCCTGCTCAGTGAAGCCCGCAGAGCGGTCTTCGAAGAGCGTGAGCGTCTGGCTCGGGAGCTGCATGACGATTTGGCGCAGACCCTCTTCTTCTTGAATGTGAAGCTGCGTCAAGGTGACATCGAAGAAGCAAAAGCCGCTGTTTCCGAAATCGACAATTCACTTCGCCAAGCTATTTTCAATCTGAGAACACCGCCAGAAGAAGGTACTTCCTTTGGGCAACGCATTCATACCTACTTAGACAATTGGCGGTTAGTCACAGGCATTGAACTCCAAGAAACCGTGAAAATCACCGAAAACAGCTTCTCACCTAATGAGGAAATCCTCCTTTTCGGCATTATACAAGAGGCTTTCACTAACATCCGCAAGCATTCGATGGCAACAGATGCTACTTTCCATTTGGAAGATGACAACAATCACTGGCGAATGCGCATCACGGACAATGGGTGCGGACTGCAGCCCGATACGAAAGCTAATGCTAAGAGCACGACTTACGGCATCGATCTCATGCAAAAACGAGCTTCCGAGCTTGGGGCTACGCTTGAGCTTCTGAGTGAGAAAGACGCTGGCACGGAACTGATTGTACAAGCTGAAAGAAAGGTGAACAGCTAATGCCCGATCTTATGCCGTTTCGCGTTCTTATTGTTGATGATCATCCCTTAGCACGCAAAGCGATACAAAGCATGCTTGCGCCATGCGCTGATTTCTTCATTGTTGGAGAAGCAAGTACAGGAGAAGATGCCATTCGACTTTGTGGAGAGCTTGCTCCCGATGTCGTCTTGATGGATATCCATATGTCACCGATGGACGGATTACAGGCTACACGGCACATTAAACAAGCCTATGGCGGGATACGCATCGTTATGCTCACCGTTTCGGATGATGTTGCTGATCTCTTCACGGCTTTGCAATTCGGCGCACAAGGGTATTTGCTCAAAAATATGGATCCCGATGAATGGCTCAGCTATCTGCGTGCCCTGCTTGATGATAATTCAGAGGTGGCGCGCGGCATGGCAGACAAACTATTCGGACGTTTCCGTTCTCCGGTTGGCGCGCAAACAGAAGGCCCGAGCCCTCACATGCTGACGTCACGCGAACAAGAAATTACCGCCTATGTCGCACAAGGGGATAATAATCGAGTCATTGCCGAGAAGCTGCTCATCTCCGAGCATACTGTGAAAAATCACATGAAAAATATTCTCGTGAAGCTATCCTTAGAGAATCGCGTGCAGCTCACCGCATTCGCTATTAAACACGGACTGACACGAAAAGGACAAAACTAGTCGAAAAAATAGCCCAGTCGAGTCATACTCTTATGCTTGTCTATCAGGTAAGATGGACAACATGGTAAGAGTTGATATCGAAAGGGGAAATAAATGCCATGTTTAAAAAGTTCATGTTAACCGCAAGCTCGATGATGATCGCATCCTTGCTACTTGTGGGAATTGCTAGTGCTCACGTCACTGTATATCCGAAAGAAGCTACCCAAGGCAGCTATGAAGTTTTCACTGTACGTGTACCTTCGGAGAAGGAAAGTGCGACTACGAAAATCGAAGTCAAATTCCCAGTTGATTCCGTAGCTGTTTCTCGTTTTGAACCTAAAGCAGGTTGGAAGTACGATATCGCCAAAGACGCTGCCGGCAAAATCACTGGCGTTACTTGGACAGCAACGGGTGATGGACTAGGAGCAACTGAATTCGGTGATTTCAGCATGCAGGGTAAAGTCGCTGATACCGCTACGCAAATCATCTGGAAAGCCTACCAAACTTACAAGGACGGCACTGTCGTGGAATGGGTTGGGGCGAATGGCTCGGACAAACCCGCTTCTGTCACTACCGTTAAAGCAAAAGCTGCCGCTGGTGCAACTACGGACAGTCACGGAAATGTAACGGCTGGTACAGCATCTGCTGGGGATAGTTCGGAATCAAATACGTCGCTGTACCTGTCCATTGCTGCTGTTGTGCTTGGCGCGTTAGCGTTAATCGTATCGTTGGTTAGAAAACGTAAATAAAGTGAGTGAAACATCTTCATAAACGAAAGCCCCCAGTGATTACTCTATTTAGAACAGAGTAACTACTGGGGGCTTTTGCGCTCGAGTTAGTCGGTTTCATCGACTAACTACACTCCAATTGCCTCTAACGCGCTCGAGTTAGTCGGTTTCATCGACTAACTCCTCTCCAACTGCCTCTGGTGCGCTCGAGTTAGTCGGTTTCATCGACTAACTACACCCCAATTACCTCTAGCGCGCTCGAGTTAGTCGGTTTCATCGACTAACTCCACCCCAATTACCTCTAGCGCGCTCGAGTTAGTCGGTTTCATCGACTAACTACACTCCAATTATCCAGTGAAGCCGTATTTGTTACTTATCAATCAAAAAGCCTTGAGCGCCCATCTGTGCGAAACAGTGGGAGTGCTCAAGGCTTTTTTTGTCAGATGACCTAATTCCGTTCGTAAATTCGGAAATAGTACTCATACGGATTCTTCTCGTTACGCTCGCCTTGCTCCGACGATACCAAAGTCCAATTGGACAAGTCGAGATCCGACATAAAGGTATCCGCTTCAAACTCATCCTCGATGTAAGTGATGTACATACGATTCACATGGGAGGCAAATAGTTTGAAGATCTCTGCTCCGCCGATGACGAACAACTCCTGGTCACGGAATGCATCAATCGCTTCGTCTTCCGAGTGAATAACTTCGCAGCCTTCAGCCTGGTACGCGGTATTTTGCGTGAGAATGACGTTGCGTCTTCCGGGAAGCGGCTTGCCGATGGACTCGTATGTTTTGCGTCCCATCAGGATGGGGTGCCCCATCGTCACGTTTTTGAAAAATTTCAAATCGCCTGGCAGATGCCAAGGCAGCTTATTATTGACGCCAATGGCGCGGTTACGATCCATGGCAAAAATAAATGAGATACTCATACGGCGAATACTCCTTTCGTTACAGCAAGTTCCTTAGATCGCAATCGGCGCCTTAATGCCCGGCAGCGGTGTGTAATTAAGAAATTCAAAATCATCGAATTGGTATTCGAAGATGGAAGCTGGCTTCCTTTTGATTTGAAGCGTTGGCAGCTCTTGCGGCTCTCTCAGTAATTGTTTATTCACTTGTTCAACATGATTCTGATAAATGTGCACGTCGCCGCCGTTCCAGATCAGATCCCCTACTTCCAGATCACACTGCTGAGCAATCATATGGGTTAACAGGGCATACGACGCCAGATTAAAAGGCAGACCCAAGAACGTGTCCACGGACCTCATTTGAAACATGCATGATAACCGACCGTTCGCTACATAAAATTGAAACGCATAGTGGCAAGGCGGTAACGCCATGTTATCCACTTCCGCAGGGTTCCAAGCGCTGACTAAGTGTCTGCGTGAATCTGGATTCGTCTTGATTTGATGAATCAGCTTCTCAATTTGATCGATAATTTGCCCATTTGGCGCCAGCCATGTACGCCACTGTGCACCGTATACGCGGCCAAGATTTCCATTTTCGTCAGCCCACTCATCCCAGATCGAAACACCATTATCGCGCAAATATTGAACATTCGTGCTGCCGCTTATGAACCACAGCAGCTCATGAACAATGGACTTGATGTGCAGCTTCTTCGTTGTTAAAAGAGGGAACCCTTCGCTCAAGTTGATTCGCATCTGACGTCCAAAAACAGAAATCGTTCCTGTTCCCGTGCGATCTCCCTTTTCGACACCTTGATCTAAGACATCCTTAAGCAATTCTAAATAAGCTTTCATAATTTAATCATTCCCCACATTTTCGACATATCTTCTATTATAACATCATCCAATTCGACAATTCATCTCAAATTCCACCCGTATACAAGAAAACCAGATTTGTTCATAATTAAATATGGATTACCATCTATTTCCAAGGAGTGATATCGTGTCCAAAAGGATCTTATTTCTAACTGGTGATGCTGTTGAAGTATTGGAAGTATACTATCCCTACTACCGTGTACTTGAAGAGGGATACGAGGCCGTCATAGCGTCTCCAACGAAGAAAGTACTTCGTACCGTCGTTCACGATTTCGTAGAAGATTGGGAAACGTACACCGAGAAACCAGGACATCTTCTTCCCTCCCACGTCGCTTTCGCCGATGTTGATCCTAGCCAGTTCGATGGGCTCATCATTCCTGGCGGCAGAGCTCCCGAATACATTCGTTCGAGTGAAGATGTGCCACGCATCCTTCGTCATTTCCTTGAAGCGGATAAGCCAATTGGTGCCATCTGCCATGGTGCACAAGTATTCGCCGCTCTGAAAGACAGATCCCTCTTCGAGGGGCGCACATTAACGGCGTATAACGCATGTCGCTTGGATGTTGAAGCACTTGGCGCAACCTATACAACCGATACGCTTCATGTCGATGGGAAGCTCGTCAGCGGTCATGCATGGCCGGATTTACCAGGCTTTATGCGGGAGTTTTTGAAATTATTGGCCTAATCAGATTACATAGATTATAAAAGAAACGGGACTGTCTCCTAAGTAGTCTACACTACTCGTGGGACAGTCCCATTTCCTTATTCCGCCACCATCCGATTGGTCAGTGCTCCGAGTTTCTCAATCTCAATTGTCACGATATCCCCATCTTTCAAATATACCTGCCTGTCTGGCGGATACCCTAACACAACCCCCTCAGGTGTCCCTGTTAAAATGATATCTCCCGGCATTAACGTCATATGCTGTGAAATGTAGCTGACGATTTCATCGCAATAGAAGATCATATCCGATGTATTCGAATGCTGCCTTACCTCTCCATTTACAACCGTTTTAATCTCAAGATCGTTCGGGTTGCCAATTTCATCAGCTGTCACAATATAGGGACCGATAGGCGCAAATTGATCACACGATTTCCCCAATAGCCATTGCTGCGTCCTTACCTGTAAATCGCGGGCAGACAAATCATTCGCATTACAGTACCCAAAGACGTGAGAAAGTGCTTGTTCCTTCGAAATATATTTCGCTGTTTTACCAATGACAATGGCTAATTCCGCTTCATAATCCACTTTCTCCGAAACCTTAGGTAACGAAATGTCCTCCCCATGACTCGCTAAGGCGTTATTGAACTTGTTGAACAGAATAGGAAATTGCGGGATTTGTGCATTCGTTTCCTCCGCATGTCTGCGATAATTAAGTCCCACGCATATGATTTTATTCGGATACGTAACGCATGGTCCAAGGGTTAATGTAGATTCATCCAATAGATAAGCGGTTTGATCTGCATCCGAAACAAGAACCCATTCTATAAATGAAAGTAGATGGTTCAAAGCCTCGGCACCGCCATAAATAACCTCATGGATGGTTGTCGGAATTGCTTTCTCTTCCGTAACTGCGGAGAGTGCCGCCACAACATCGACCACACCTTGCTCTATTTTGACACCTAATCGGTAGTCACCTTTATGAAGAAACGAAAGGAATTTCATGTGCCGTATACTCCTATCATTAGATTATTGATTAACAAGTTCCTTCAACACGGACTCGATGATCGTAAGTGTTGTATCGACGTCCTCATCGGTATGAGAATAACTAATATGATTGCGTTTAATGTTCATCGGCATTTTGAAGATGCCCTTCTCGATCAACTTCTTACGATAGGTTACGTACAGCTCTGTATCATTTTGCTGCAAATCCGAGTAGTTCTTCGGCTCGCTATTCATAAAATATGTCGTCCATACGGAACCGAAACCTGCCACATAAGCCTCGATGCCAAGTCGTTCATGAATGCCACGTATGCCCGAACGCATCTTCTCGCCCAACCGGAAAATATGCTCATGTACGGGTTCGTTCTCCATCAGTTCAAGTGTTGCAATCGAAGCGGCCGTCCCTACGGCATGCCCGTTATAAGTGCCTGCAAACCACACATCCCCACCTGGGTAAGTATTGAAACGCTGCATATATTCACGCTTACCCGCTACAGCGGCGATTGGATAACCATTCGCCATCGCTTTACCCATCGTTGTCAAATCGGGGGTAACGCCAGCAACCTTCTGATAGCCGCCAATATCATGGCGGAAGCCCGTAATCACTTCATCAAAGATGAGCAGTGCACCATGTGCCGTGCAAAGCTCACGAAGCCCTTCCAAGAAGCCAGGCTGCGGCATTACGCAACCGATATTATGAGGAATCGGCTCGACAATCAACGATGCGATTTGCCCTTTATTTTCACGGAAGGTCCTCTCAACATCATCCAGATCATTAAACGTACAGACCAAGGTATTATCGATGGCTTCATCTAACATACCAGCAGAGCCCGGATCCCTTTTGCCAATCATATCCCAAGAACTAAGCATGTTACGAGCAACATAATCGTGCCAGCCATGATAGCAGCCTTGAAATTTGATCAGCTTGTTACGTCCTGTAATCGCACGGGTTAAACGAATCGCATGGTAGGTGGCTTCAGATCCTGAATTACAAAAAAGCACTTGCTCTGACGAAGGGACGTGCGTACAAATTTTGCGAGCTAATTCTACTTCTAGATCTGTACAGCCGACGCCGTACAAATCCGTTCGCTCAATTGCTTCAATCACTTTACGATTGACGTAAGGATGGCTGTGACCCAAAATAATCGGGCCAAATGCACCTTGATAATCGATGTATTTCTTGCCATCTGCATCATAAATATAAGCGCCCTCACCTTTCGTAAACACCTTCATAGGATTCACGTTACGAATGGACGTATGTACCCCGCCTGGCGAGTATAATTTCGATTCCTCATACAGCTCAATATTCTTTGACATCTCTCATACCTCCTGAAAATGAATTATTATAGGGATGCGGTCAGGCCGAGTATCTCTGGTGTGTTGCGATGAATGATGTCTTCGATGATCTGCTCTGGAATGTGCGGCATCTTCGTGCCTTCGACCAAGTGATTAATATTCCGAAAGGAGTCAATGGTTTGTTGTGTAGTGAAGAAAGGATAATCGGAGCCGAATAAAATCTTATGTGTGACCCCATACTCCATGGCTGAAACGAGTGCGTTATAGAACTGCCATGGTCGTGAACCTAATGCCGATAAATCCATATACATATTGGCATTTTTGCGAACTACGGCAATACATTCATCCACCCAAGGATGACCCATATGTGCAATAACCATTTTCAGATTAGGAAATGCACGGGCTATCGGATCCAATGCTGCTGGCCTGGACGCATCGAGGTATCCTTCGGGTACAAAAGAGGTGCCTTGATGCCACATAATGGGCAATCCCAATTCATCCGCTTTGGCATACAACTCAAAATGACGTTGTTCACCAGGATAAAAATTCTGATAGATCGGACCTAGTTTAAGTCCGCTAAGGTCATATTCCTTGATAGCCTCTTCTAGCAGCCGATCCGCAGCTGGCCTGTTTGGGTCGATGCTTGCAAAGCCGAATAATCGTCCACGATGCTTAGCTACATACTCAGCAACAACCTGATTAGGTACTTGGATGCCGGTAGCAGGAGCGTCAAAAGCAAGCACGATAGCCCCATCAAAAGAATGAATATTTTCTTCGTGCATCTCTGGAGTTGCAAGGATGTCCATATGCTCACCCCAACTGCGTTTTACCGCAGCTAGGAAAGGGCCATTAGTTTGACCAGGAAGAAATAAATGCGTATGACAATCAAAAATCATCTTCTGCACCACCTTTTAGCTAACATGTAGTCAGTCAAAAATGCGTTAATGCCGTTTTTATGGCATCGGAAAGAGACCGTACTCCATCCGGCAATAGCCCTATCGAGTCGATCTGTTTCATTGCTATATTTTTAAGGGAATTATTTATCGTTTATTGGCCTCATCCATACGGGAATCCTTACGTGACTGCAGGGAAGGGTGTGTCTCATCTTCCTCCATGAAGCCCTTGGTTCCTTTCTTGAACTCCCTTAAGGTCTTGCCAAACGCACGACCTAATTCAGGCAGCTTCTTGGGACCGAACAATACCAGTGCAGTTATAATTAGTAACATAATAGTTGAAGCACTAAAATGCGGCACATAACTCACTCCTTCTGGTTAGACAACTTTTGAACGACAACGTTCGTGATTGGATGCTGTTCTCACACAGAACTAACAGTAAGACGCTCTTCGATATGAGAACACAGTACCTCTTCTGTTTCCAAGCCAGCCCAATACATTTTGAGTTCTTGGTTTATTTCCAATAGCTCTCTTGCACTAATAGCTAAATCCGTGAAATATCGAAAACCAGGTATCGTCTCGCGAAATAGTGAAAATCTGGACGGCAGATAGCGTTTCTCTTCCCCGACCCACTCTGCGGCAGATTTTCTGGCGGGAAGACTGTACGTGTGCTGACGAACGAAAAGTTGGGCCTTATAGCTAGTTAGATATTCCACTAACTTGACCGCCGCGTCCTTCACTTGTGACTTCCGATTAACAGCAAGTCCCGTGTTAAGCAGCATCGTCATCGGCGTACCAAAATGCGGTACAGGGGCAATGTCAAAGGACAGCCTCTCACCGAGTAAGTAATTTAAGTAGAAGTAACTGGTCATGATGATCGATGCTTTGCCTTTGGCTAAGAGCAGCTCGGATTCACCCGTTGTAATGCCTTCTGATAAAGAAGGAATACTGTGCTTCATCTCACCACAATAGCGAAGCGCATCCATCATAGCTGTACCAGCAAGTTTAAGTCTGCCATCTTCATGACGCTCGAACTTTCCGCCTGTCTGCAACAGAAGCAGTGGCCAACGATTTGGCGAATACAAGTCACAGTGAAAACCGAGGCGTTCATTTGGAATTGCCAGTTTTGACGAATAGGTGATCAGATCCTTCCACTGCCAGCTGCTATCCGGCTCCGGCAAGTTCGCCTCATGGAAATGTTCCCGGTTATAACAAAGAATAAGCGGTGAATAAATAAAAGGTTGCACGAGCTGTCGACCATCTGCCACAAAAGCATCCGATAAGAATGAATACAGTTCTGGATTCCGTTCCGTCGGCTCCAGCATACCTTCTTCACCCGTTTCCACACATTCCTGAAAATCCTTAAAGTTCATCATGACCACGTCGAGAAGACCGCTGGACAAGTACTCACTGATATAACTGTAATTATTGCTTGAGGTAGGTACAGCTTGCACCCGAATATGCGGGTTTTCTTTTTGAAAACTGGATAGCAGCCTATGGATATCCGCCTCATCCGTAACGGAACTATGGAAGCCAAGCTTCACTGTGACGAAAGCGCCTTCAGGAGCACCGACAACTTTTGTACCAACACGAGGAATTTTCTCAATAAGTCCCTCTGCAACCAGAACGTCCAGCCCTTTTCGTACCGATTGATTACTTAAATTGTATTCCGCGGCGAATGTTTTCTCGGAAGGTAAATATTCCCCTACCGGCCGCTTTCCTGTCAAAATATCTTCTCTCAATGTGTTGACGAGTTCGCTCAGGCGCGTGCGAGATGAGCTGCGAGTTGTCCGTTTTTCCATCTATAAACCTCATTTCCATCCGATACACTGACAAGATCAGGAAACATGGGCACATCCTGTATCTGCATTGTTATTTGTATTATAGCAACGACCCACCATCACATGTCAATGTACATCAGGTTTCACAACATAACGTTACCGGATATGCGATGAAACCCTTCAATCCTTTAATTCTGACTATTTTTCTTATGCCTACTATCAAGAAATCGATAAATTGCCTACACTATGTTTCACCTTATCACTTTCTGCTGGAAGTGCAGTCCGATTGACGCCTTCTTCCACGCAAGAAGTCATGAAGAAGTAGGTACCGTTGCCAAATGCGCCAGCAGATACTTCATACTTCCCTCCAGTAAATTGAGAGCCGATCGCTTTCAATTTATTCATTCCACCTTGAATGGAGAAATGTGCTGTACTAGCATCCGAGGCCATACTCGTACAGTTTCCGAAATTCCAAGTAACGACATTCGTTGCATCTACACTTTTCAAAAACGCCTTCTCACCATTTACTCCGCTGAATATCGCACTGCCGTCAATGGTGATCCATTGGTCAGGCTTATTCTTCGGATTGTTGACGTCCCCCACTTTATCCCAAGCACCCGTGAGCAAGAAGCAGCAATCCACGAGACCACCACCTTGCATGATGATTTCACGCGTACCCACCTTCACAGTACCTCCTACCTGAGGGAGGCCTTTGAACCACGTATTAATGAGAGTAAGTTTATTAATGCTTCCGAGCGTGACCTCTTCAATGTTGTAGAATTCGCTGTTCAAGATCGTCAGTTCCCCATTACTCGGCGTGTACCCCACTTGAGTAGTCCCACTACGGATCGGACGAGCGATTTCGTAGCCCTTCAGCATGCCGAAGGAGCAGCTATCGATGATGTTTTTCCTTTTGGCACGCGAGGAGCCTTTGGATATCGTCACCATCTCTTGTGCTGTGCAGCCTCTCATTTGCAAGCCGTCCATATTCACCCAGAATGAGCCCGAATTAGCCATTTTCACCCCAGGTTTGGTGTACGTAACGACGGCATGGCAATCCTCAAGTGTCAAGTCCGTTAACCGCTTGCTCGCGACAATTCGCGATGCGATATGCTTCTTGACGGTCACACGCTTCGCGCTGTCCCCCCAGGTCGTGCCGCTGTTTGCAAATGACAAAAGACCTGAGTTGTTGATGTAAGTCAGATCATGTTCGTATTGACCGTGCGTAACGAACGGACCATACTCATCGCCATCACCGTGACAGTTCTCAACCATACAATAAGCTGCACAGGTAAAATCATTCAAGTGACGTGCATTGCTCGTATTGCAATCTCGGATATGCCCATACAACACGTTGATCTGCTGTGTCAAATAGCCAGTTCCGCCCCAATCGCGTTCTTCGGGGTTCATCAATTGGCAGCGTTCTGTCACATAATGCGTATTGTATCTCCGCATAACGACAGGCCAGAATACTTTGCTAGCCTTGATACCCGATGCATCGCATTCTACAGCGAATTCATAAGCGACCGGATTCGAACCAATCTGATCCCATGTCGGAAAAGGCCTGAGACTAGTGCCGTTAGGCGGCACAGGTATGCCGATAAAACTCATGTTGCGCACATGGCAGCGGAAAGCTGGGTTGATTTTTTTGTAAGTAATCGGACGTCCCTTGGCCAGCAGCCAGCCGAGCTTATAGTTGAATCTGACGTGAGTAGCATCGAAAATTTCCGTTACTTTGATGAGGTAATCGAGCTCACGCTGGGCACCGCCAGCCGCGTTATTCTTAATCTGTGCGTGCCACCAGCTATCGACCTCAAAGATTGACGAATCAGCCACCTCGAATATATCTGAATATTCAGATATATCTTCTGTCAGCGTAACTGTTTGCGCCACACCAGTTACGACACCTTGGAAAAACATGACCGCTCCGAACGGGTTGTCTAACGTATTTAGTTCGATTCCTTCGGTC
The DNA here is from genome assembly GCF_964253335.1 of Paenibacillus sp. LjRoot56. NCBI lineage: Bacteria > Bacillati > Bacillota > Bacilli > Caryophanales > Paenibacillaceae > Paenibacillus > Paenibacillus sp. LjRoot56. The sequence continues at coordinate 1,968,115 of NZ_CAXURV020000001.1, read as the reverse complement.
GTGACCGTGTGGCCATGGAAATCAATTTCGATGTCGCTGCGGTGATACACATGACGCTTCACGAAATTGAGATCTGAGTGTGCTTCGACACGGTGGATTGAAAGATCGTTGATCAGTGCGTCCAGCGCATCATCCGCATTTCGACTCGTATCGAAAATACCAAACCACCGGAAATCACCCACACCATGATGTACGACTTCAAAGCAACCTCCTCCTTTGGGAGGTTTGTTTCCCTTGCCTGCATCATTCGACTCGCGTCCATTGCCGCCATTCGTCGGCCTATGCACGGTACCGCCATTGTCAGCCTTGGTACTGTCCGCTACAAAGCGAACCAACTTACCGCCTCCGTCACCGTTCTTATTGTAACCGCCAACGAACACATGCTGGCCATCCTTCAACTGCCCTGGCGGGAGAGACTTTAGTTCAGCCACATTGTTAACTTGCTGTACGCGATCGCCATCCTTACTGTCCTTATCGTCTTGGCCATCTTTGTCGTTCGACGACCCGTTATCCGCCGAGGCGAATCGTGGGCCTAAAACACTGCCAGCCAACATGACGCCGCCAAGCCCTATCGTAGCCAAAACTTTACGTCTACTGATGGCCTCATTTGACTTACTGTTCGTTTGATTCTCCTCGTTGCTTACGTTCGTCGCATTCGATTTTCTCTTCTTGTCATCTAGGAAGAACATCGTTGAACAACTCCTCTTCGTAAGGGGGATAGGTAAGACAACTATTTACATCACTACTTGCGAAGCTCAGGCGGCAGTAAGAAGTCGAAATCGCAGCCCTCATCCGCTTGCAGCACACGTTCCAGGAACAGGAGACCATACCCTCGATCATAGGCAGGTGGAGGAGCCTCCCACTTTGTTTTGCGTTCTCGAAGAGTTTCTTCATCTACATGTAACTCCAGCTTGCGCATGTCGATGTCGAGCTCGATCTCATCGCCGTTCTGCACGAGCCCCAGAGGTCCACCAATGGCTGCTTCAGGAGCAACATGCACAATCAAAGTGCCGTACGAAGTGCCGCTGATGCGGGCATCCGAAATGCGTACCATGTCGCGCACCCCTTGCATGAGCAGCTTCTTCGGAATCGGGATTTGCCCGATTTCCGGCATCGCCGGCGCGCCTTTCGGTCCCGCATTTTTCAACACGAGGACACTGTTCTCATCGACGTCCAAATTTGGATCGTCAATCCTTGCATTCAGATCGGACGGCGATTCGAAGACGACGGCGCGTCCACGGTGCTTTTTGAGATGCGGTGAAACGGCTGTTTGCTTGATCAGCGCCCCGTTCGGAGAGAGGTTTCCGCGCAGCACAGCAATACCGCCTTGCGGAGCAATAGGCTGCTCAAGCGGATAGATCAGCTCGCGGTCAGTGACCTTCACACCTCGCAGGTTCTCGCTAACGGTTTGACCCGTAACGGTCAAACAATTGCCATTCAGCAGCGGTTCAATCTCCTTCATCAGGGACGGTACACCGCCTGCTTCGAAGAACTCTTCCATCTGATATTTGCCGGATGGGCGAACGTTCAGGATAAACGGCGTCGTTGCGCTAATTTCATCGAACCTTTCAAGCGGTAACCGGTAGCCTAGTCGTCCAGCAATAGCTACCAGATGGATGATAGCGTTGGTTGAACCTGCACATGCCATCGTAACTCGAATCGCATTATCCAGTGATTCCTTTGTAATAATGTCACGAGGCCGGATGTTGCGTCGGACGAGCTCCACGATCTGCTTACCCGTCTGCTCCGACATATGGCGCCGCCTGGAATCTGGGGCAGGAATAGCCGCACAGCCAGGGAGTGCCATACCAAGCGCTTCGGCAATCGCCGCCATCGTGCTAGCTGTCCCCATTACCATGCAGTGACCATCACTGCGGCAAATGGCATTCTCGGCAATGGTGAGCTGCTCGTCTGAGATATTGCCCGCTTTGTGCTCAAGCGTAAACTGATAACAATCGGTACAGGCGCCTAGCGTCTGGCCGTTTAATTTGCCGTTCAGCATCGGTCCGCCGGTAAGGACAATCGCTGGAATATTCGCACTCACAGCAGCCATCAGCTGCGCAGGCACTGTCTTGTCACAGCCGCCAAGGAGCACGACACCATCGATTGGATGCGCTTTGACCATTTCTTCTGTATCCATCGCCATCAGGTTTCGAAGCAACATCGTCGTCGGCTTCACATAGGGCTCCCCGATCGAAATAGTCGGAAATTCCATTGGCAGACCACCGGCTTGCCAGACACCACGCTTCACATAGTCCGTCAATTCCCTAAAGTGAGAGTGACATTTATTCAATTCGCTGAACGTGTTGCAAATGCCGATGACCGGCTTTTTCAAATCATCATCTGTGTAGCCCATGGATTTCGTAAATGAACGGTGGATAAACCCCCAAAGCCCTGTGTCGTTAAAATATTTGTCACTTCGAAGTTTATCTTCCTCATTTACCCCATGATTGTTGTCCTCATCTGCCATGTTAGTAAGTCCTCCTTGCACGCAATCCTGATGTATGGTTACAAAAGTTTACAAATCACAAGCATTGGCGAGATGACCTCCGTCCACAACCAGTGTCGTGCCCGTTATGTAGGATGCTTCGTCTGATGCCAAGAATAGAAATGCGTTCGCCACTTCTTCAATGGTACCGAGCCTGCGCATCGGGGTTCGTTCTGTCAATGAAAGTGTGACTTCCGATCTCTCTTTCAGCTCGCGATCGAGCGGTGTATCGATGAAGCCAGGCGCAACGCTATTAACACGAATGTTATTCTGAGCCAAATCAACAGCCATCGACTGCGTTAGCAAAACAACGCCGCCTTTGGATGCATTGTAATGAGCCAATACGGCACTTCCAGCTAAGCCATTTTTCGAGGCCATGTTGACGATCGAACCGTGAATCCCACTTGCAATCATCCACTTTGCCACCCATTGGCTCAGTTGGAACGCCGCAGTCAAATTTATGTTGATCACCTGCTGCCATCGAGAGAGCGGAATGTCGATGAACGATTCCCGTGTTGCAATGCCAGCGTTATTGACCAAAATGTCGATGCCATCCCAGTAAGCCCACGCTTTTTCAGCAGCCTGGTCCACTTGCTCGGGCACACTCAAGTCACAGACGACGGTTGCAACATGAGCCGTTTGCCCCTTATCTATTGCTCGCTTCCGGATTGTGTCTGCAGATGCTTCCAGCTGATCCGCCTTGTAATCAAGCAATACGACACTTGCCCCTTCTTGCACAAATTTATCTGCAATGCCTTGGCCAATGCCTCTGGCACTACCTGTAATCAATGCCCGTTTTCCTTGCAATCGCACGCGGGAAGCCCTCCATTCCATAGGTAGTTCGCATACCTAGTAACTCAGACTGACAAAAACTCCCTTGCATTCACCAGTCTGAGTTGCTTGATCCGAAGAACGACTTCAATTAATTATCCGATTTGAACTTGATGGTTTTGCCTTTCGCTGTGGATGTAAGTTCCGCATAGTTATCGAAAATCGCTTTGCCTCCGAACTTCGTCATCACCTCTTGGCGATATTGCGGCCAGTTAGCAGCGTCCTTCTCTTTATACAAAATTTGAACATGAAGTTCATTCATCCGTTTGCGCATGGCTCCGATATCCATGCCTTCTTTAACAGTAAGAGCGGTACCCACTGATGGAAGAATCTTATATGAGTTGATTTTCTCAACAATTTTCTTATCTCGCTCGGTTACTTTAGGATCAATGATATTCAAACCGAACACTTCCGGTTTACGCGGTGTAAACCAACCATACACTTCAATAAAGTTGTTATTGTCGATCACATCTTTCTTATAGGCATCTTGATTGACTTCAATGTCTTTCCCATTGCGTTTGTAATCAACATTTTCTTTCCCGTAACGCGTCAGCAAGAAGCCTTCTTCTCCAGCGAGCCAATCCAGAATTTCAATAGAGCGCTGTACTTTGGCATCTGAGCTTTTGGAGCTGATCAAGAACGGATTTTGTGGAATTGTTTCAACCCAAGTACCGGTTTTTTCCCACGGATGAAACGGCTCCCAGTCTGCTGTTGTTTGACCTGCAGCCTTCGCTTTCATTTGCAATCCAGCCGGATTGTTATCAAAAGCAAGGTCTCTGCCTTGACCGATCACAATACCCGCTTTACCTTGTGCAGCTTTGTCAAAATGTTGACCATACTTGTTCAGGAACCAGTCTGGATCGACAACTTTCATATCCAGTAGCGTCTTAATATCAGTAAGAACATTTTGCATACGGATATCCGTTCGAACATCTATGAACTGATCATTTTCTACATACGTGTCACCAGCAAAGCCGTTTTTCAGGAATTCTGGGAAGTCCATCGATACGCTTGCACCGCCGCCTGCCGCTGTAAAACCATACGTATCATTCTTGCCATTACCGTCTGGATCATTGAACGTAAAAGCTTTCATGACACTTACAAGCTCGTCGTAGTTCGTTGGCATTTTCAAGTTAAGCTTATCCAACCAGTCTTTCCGAATATAGAAGGTACGGTAGTAGCTTGTTTCGTACGGCACGGGTGCACGCTTGAACGCACCTTGTACCTGATACGACTTCAAAGTTGCTTCCGACACCCAATTTTTGAAGTAGTTCGGCATTTTGGCCGGCGTGACAATCCCCGTCAAATCTCTTGCAACACCATCTCGGATGTAATTATTAGAAGGTACACCGTCAGCGTAGAACACATCGGGAATGTCGCCAGATGCGATCATCGTATTCAATTTATTGGTATAGTCTTGGCCAAACGGCAAGTAGGTCATTTTCAGTGAGACATTGAATTTCTCTTCAATCGCTTTCTTCACGAAGTCTTTATCGGCCGAAGGAAGTTGGGCGCTTGCATCTGCGATAACCATCCAACTCAGGTCTAGTTTTTCCTTCTTGGCATCTGGGCTCGACGACGTTGTCGCCGCCGTGTTCGCTGGGGAAGTAGAAGCCTCCTCTTTCGAACTCGTGCATGCGACAAGGACCAGCGAAGATGCTAATAATAGCGTAGTTACTTTTGATAACGTTTTCAAATGAAAGACCCCCCTGTTCGTTTTAGAAGAATGAGAACGAGTATGAAACTACGATCAAGCCATTTACTTCCGTCAAATCATTGGATACGAATCTTGCGTCGAAATAACCACTGCAGATCTACTTCCCGTTGTCACCTCCTCGTACTTAATACGTAACTGGCTTATAGCCAATTGGGGTAGAGCTGCTGTAAGACTTATCCTTTAACAGCGCCTAACAGCATGCCTTTGACGAAATATTTTTGTAGAAACGGATACACGATAAGAACTGGTATGATTGCCACCACAACGGTTGCCATCTTGATGGTTTCTGGCGGCATTGTATTTAATGAAGATTGAGAAATGGCAAGCTCCTGACTAATGGCCGGTGACACAATCATATTCCGCAACACAACCTGTATCGGATAAAGACTGCGATCATTTAAATACATGACCCCGCCGAAGTAAGCATTCCAGTGATTCACACCGTAGAACAATCCCAACGTTGCCATAATCGGCATCGAGAGCGGCAGCACAATTCGCATAAGTGTACCAATGTCGCTGCAGCCATCCACTTTCGCCGCCTCTTCAATTTCATAGGGTAGGCCTTCGAAGAAGGTCTTCATGATGAGAATATTAAAGGACGATACAAGACCTGGAATGATAAGTGCCCATAATGAATCCATCAACCCCGTGGCTTTCACGGTCAAATACATGGGGATGATCCCCCCTGAGAACAACATGGTAAACACAATGCCCATCAGGACGATATTGCGCCCCGGCAAAAATTTCTTCGATAACGGATAGGCCAGCATCGTCGTAATGGCTAAATTGCACGCTGTACCAACGACCGTTACGAATATCGATACTTGCAGAGCTTTGGGGACGGTGTTGCTGGAGAAAATCGTTTTGAATGCTTCGAATGTAATCGCATGCGGTACGATGACAAATCCACCGTTCTTGAGCACTTCCGTATAGGGTGTGATGGACATAATGAAGACAAAGTAGATTGGAAACAGCGTTGCTAAACAGAAAAGTCCGAGTACGGTGTAAAGAACGGCATCTACAATGCGGTCTGATTTGGTTTTCTTAAGCATGAATGGCATAACGATGCCTCCTTTACCAGATGCCGGACCCGCCGACTTTTTTGGCCAGTTTATTCGCTCCAATCACAAGTACCAGACCGATTACTGATTTGAATACACCCATTGCCGCTGGAACACTGAATTCCATTTGTTCAATACCTCTGCGGAAGATCCAGGTGTCAAGAATATCCCCCACATCATAAACGCGTGCGTTCAGGAATATGTATACTTGTTCGAAACCAGCATCCATAATATGTCCGATTCGCAAGATTAACAGTAAGATGAACACTTCACGAATACCGGGGAGCGTAATATGCCACAATTGCCGCCAACGACCTGCGCCATCAACAACGGCCGCTTCATATAATTCATGGTTGATCGAGGCCAGTGCTGCCAAATAGATGATGGCTCCGAAACCAGTACTTTTCCAAATATCTGACGTCACTAGCAGGGAACGGAAATAGTCCGAGTTGGTCAATACATCTAGTTCTCCCCAACCCATATCTCGAAAGAACGTCGTAATTAGTCCTGCACCAGGCGCAAAGAATGAAAACACAAGACCGTACACGATAATCCACGATAAGAAATGAGGCCCATAAGTGATCGTTTGTACAATCCTTTTAAACCAAGGAGCACGAATTTCATTTAAAATAAGTGCCAGCATCACATCAGGTAGCATGTTGAACAAAATACGATACACACTGATCAGCAGCGTATTTCGAACTAGACTAGGAAATTCTGGCGAGGCGAATATCGTTCGAAAATTATCGAAGCCAACCCATTCACTCCCCCATAATCCCTTCATGAGGTTATACTTCTTAAATGCAATCACGAGTCCGAACATCGGCACATAGTGATAAATAATGTAATACGCGATGCCCGGGACCATAAGTAAATACAACCATTTGTATCGGAGAAACGTTTTCCAAACATGCGTGGTCATTCGTCTTCTTCCTATGTGTTCACCGGATATCGACTTCACACTTGCTCGCATACCCCATCACCTCCTTTATTAATTGTTAAAGGAATCTGCTACTCCGGCGGGATTGGGTTGTTCATATCGCACGACAATACCCATCGATTTCTGCGGCTTTTCAAAACAGCTTTGATACATGGTAGGTAACTCTTCGAGTGCGCACTCATTGGTAATCAGCGATTGAATATCAATCCTTTTCTGTGCGATCAAACGTAAAAACTCCCCCATGTTCCTGCCTTCCGTCCAACGAACATAGCCTATCGGGTAATCGACACCTTGCTGCTCATAGGTTTCCTCATAGCGACCAGGACCGCCCGCACGTGAAATATGAACACTCGCTTCTTTCATAAATAGCAGATCCCGATCAAATTCCGTTCCAGTATCCCCGACGATCACAACGCGACCGCGATCCCGCAGCCAACCAATTGCATCATCTATCATACTAAACTTCCTATTACTCGCACAAAGCATGACCGCATCTGCACCTTTACAAGAAGGATCAGACTCCACTGCCCTCTGAAGTTCTTCCTTGGTGCGACAGGCTATCGCTCCAATAGCCTCAAGCGTTCGGCAGCGCTCCTCTATTAACTCTAAACCAATCACTTTATAGGACGCTGCATGTGCAATACGGGCGATCACTTGCCCAAGTATGCCAAGTCCCGCGATGATAATCGTTTCCCCGAAGCTTAGTTGTGCTTGACGCAAAGCATGTATCGCAATGGCACCAATACCGACAAATGCCGCTTCCTCCTGAGTCACGCCTTCTGGCACAGGTACGACCAAATGCTTGGGTACAAGCAGGAGTTCCCTATGGGCTGGCACTCCATAACAAGCTACTCGTTGTCCAGGGATGACGTGTGTAACACCTTCCCCTATTTCCATAACAATACCGCTGGCACTATAGCCTAAATTGGCATCCCCATTATTAGTTATCATCATTAGCTCGGTACCTACACTAACGACTGAGTATTCCGTTTTCACTTTGACAAATTGAGGAATCATTTCCGGGTTCGGAAGCTCCAACACTTGTGCTGACCCATTGATGCCCTTTACTGCTTTCATAACCCCTACCTCTTTTCTGGTTTATTTCTAATTTGTAAAGTACACCACAATGACTATTTTAGTTTGTTGTGGTTTGTTTCTGATGTTTTTTATTATAAGTAGCTGCCATGCGTGTTGTCAATAACTTTTTAATTTGGAATCGCTTACAATGTCAGTTAATCTAACACTCAATAACCATTTCCGCTTTATTACATAACATGAATATGACATAAAATAAGCCTATCTATGAAAAGACAGGCTCCAACGGTTATTCAATTATGATGTTTCCCTCTTTATGTCTCACCTTATCCGATTCAACTGGAAGAGATGACCTATCGACTCCTTCTTCTACACAGGCCATCATGAGTAAATAGGAATCATGGCTGAACGCTCCCTCCGCAATCTCATACTTGCCTCCAGAGAAACGAGAACCTATCGCTCTCATTTTATTAGGGCCGCTATGTATGTTGAAATGCGCCGTCTCGGCATCCATTGCTGAGCTTTTGCACTCGCCGATCACCCACGTTACGATTCCTGACACGTCTCCCCGTTTCAAATAGGCCTTTGCTGCATTCGTTCCACTGAACACAGCGCCGCCATCAACCGTGATGGACTGATCGTTCGCCCTCTTATCATCTGGATGAAATGCGCCCATGAATATCATGCCGCTATTCTCACAACCACCGCCTTGCATAACCACTTCCGAACACCAAACTTGAATGGGTTCTGCTTCTGGAGAAGCACCTCTAAACCAAGTATTGATCAGAACAAGTTTGTTAATACTCCCTAGGGAATTATCATCAACGTTGTGAAATTGGCAGTTCTGCATAGTGAAATCCGCCGTAACCGGGCGAAAACCCACTTGGGTATGAACAGGCGCACGAGCGATTTCAGCCCCCTTCGACATGCCAAAGGAACAGCCGTCAGCGAGATTACTCCGCTTTGAGCGTGATGAGCTCTGCGAAAGTGTAAGCATCGTGTCAGCCGTACAACCGCGCATATGCAGCCCATCTGTGTTGGCCCAAATCGTACCGGAATCGACCAACCCTTCTTTCCAGACGGCATGAACATCCTCCAGTGTCAAATCCGTAATTCGCTTGTGCGCAACTACACGCGAGGCAACATGTTTCTTCACGGTGATCCGTTTTGCACTATCCCCCCACGTTGTACCACTGTTGGCAAACGACAACAAACCCGAATTCCCGATAAAAGTGAGATCATGCTCATATTGACCGTGCGTGACAAAAGAACCATGTTCATCGCCATCACCATGGCAGTTCTCCACCATGCAATAAGCTCCACATGTGAAATCGTTTAAGTGACGTGCGTTGCTTGTATGACAATCTCGGACATGACCGTACAACACGTTGAGTTGCTGCGTCAGGTATCCGGTTCCTCCCCAAATCACTTCCTCTGGGTTCATTAGCCTGCAACGCTCTGTCACAAAATGGGTACAGTAACGCCGCTCAATGACCGGCCAGAAAACCTTGCTGGCTGTGACGTCGCTAACATTGCAAGCTACGGCGAATTCATAGGCAATGGGATGTGATCCGATCTGATCCCAATCCTCAGATGGTTTTGCGCTCGTCGATCCATTGTCAGGCACAGAAACACCTATAAAATTCATATTCCTGATGTGACTGCGGAAGACAGGATGCATTTTCTTGAACGTGATTTCCCTTCCCGCAGCAAGCGTCCACCCGAGCTTATAATTCACACGAATATGGCTATCGTCTATGATTTCTGTGACCTGTAACATATAATCCAGCTCGCGCTGCGCATAGCCTTCTGGGTGGTTCTGGATCCTCGCTACCCACCAGTCTTCCACCTTAAAAGAAGCCGCGTCTAGCACCTCCAGTACATCGGATTGCTCTGGAAGATCAACAGAGAGTGTATGGGTCTGTGTTTCGCCCGTTGCTTTCCCCTGAAAAAAAATAACGGCTCCGAATGGATTGCTTTTCGCATTCAGCTCGATTCCGATCGTTGTGACACAATGACCTCCAAAATCGAGTTCGATATGACTTCTGTCATACGTATGTCTTCTGACAAAGTTAATATCAGAATGCGATTCAATCCGGTAAATCGATACATCATTCACCATCGCATCTAAAGCATCATCTGCATGCTTGGTTGCGTCTAGAATGCCGAACCACCGAAAATCTCCTACCCCGTTATGTACGGTCTTCCATCGACCGCTCCCACCATGTCTAGGATCATGAATCGTGCCGCCGTTGTCGGCTTCCGTGCTGCCAATCATCCAACGAACTAGCTTGGAGCCACCGTCTCCCTTTTGATAATACCCATCCACATAGACAAGCTGCCCATCCTTAATCGTATTAACTTGATACGCTAATAACTCTTCCAGATTTGATAGTTGTATCATCCTATGGCCTCCGTTTACTTCACTTTGCCTTCCAAGCCAATATCAAACAAAATTCAACCCTCCTGCATGAGGGAACGGAACGGGAAACAGTTGATTCAGCACATCATTCAGTGGTTCGGGAACGTTCAACTCAGCTTCCGGATCAAACAATACAGCAACAACCTCCTGCGCAGTCAAGCTTGCCATTTCCTTACCATCCAACAACAGAACAGCTCCATCTTCCGGCGCTTGGCGCATCAGCAATCTAGACGCAGCGGCAGGCGCTTTCTCTGACAAATACGGCAGCAACTCACTGAACAGCCGTTCCGGATTAAGGATATGCACAGTGCCATGGTTGCGCATCCTCTTCGATGGGAAATGCGAGAACACCTGGAGCATCCTAGTTTCATTCCACATCACTGGAATTTCTAATACGTCCAACTCCTGTTCCTGCAACGTAAACTGTAGAATAGCCGCTAACGCTTCCGGGCTGCCGCCCCGCTCTACAACAAAAGGAGCCGCAGCTTCCATCACTCTACCTTGATCAGGTATGGCAACGATGGCATACGCCGTGACTCGGTCAGATTCAAACACTGCGTATACAGCATGATGCATATGATAGCAACTTGCGATAGCCTCACTGTCTATCAAGATTGGGAGCTCATTCACTCCTTGTACATAACGAACTTCACGGCTTTCAGCCGCAGCATGAAGTCGGAAGCAATCCTCTGCATGAACACGTCGGATCTCGATGCCGGGATTGGCAATGAATGATTGAAAGGCCTCATGGTCATTCGTTATTTCGTATCGTGTGACCCGTCCAAAATAATGGCAACCGCTTCGCATATATAGCGGACCATCCCCCGAAACCAGGAGCATACTCGCGCCAATACGTTCAGCGTGCGTATGTACGTCTCGTAGCATGTTAGAAGCGATCTTCTTTCCCCGATAGTTCGGGTGTGTGCATACAGAGCCCAGAGACAGCACATTGAGTTTAGCAGCCGAGACATGTACAACAGAAGGGACAAGTCCCATGAAAGCGACCAGTTTCCCATTTTCAAATGCGCCGAATGACTGATTAAGGCGAGGATCGAACACATTCGGAAACGCTTTCAACATTGATTTCTGGCCTGCATCACGAAAAGTCTCATCCGAAAGGCGAACCGCTTGCTCCATTTCGTTTGCACGCACACGACGAACCTCGATCATGAAATGTCCTCCCCGGCGATACGGAATCACAATTCTCATCCGTTCTGATTCTTATCTAGTTTATTTTGAAATCAAATCTATCGGGTTTAGTTTCTTCTGGTTTGTTTCAGATTTGTTTTCAAATCCATAATTGATTAATTTCAGTCCGTTGTCAACCTTTTTTTAAAGCATCGACCTACGCCTATTTGTTATCACTTACATTCATTTTGTGCAGATATTGCTTAGGTGTACAGCCATTGAACCGTTTGAATAACTCATAGAAATGCGCCATATTCCCTATACCAACAGTCTCTGCAATTTCGTTCACACTGCGTTTTTCAGTAACGAGCAGCCGCTCCGCTTTCGAAATACGCTTCTGGTTAACATAGTCGATAAATGAGGCTCCCATCTTTTTCTTAAAATATTTCGAAAAGTAGGAGTAACTCATACCGGCGATTCGACTGACCGCGCCCATATCAATCTTCTCCGTCAAATGCTCGTCCACATAGGCAACAAGTGACCGAATGATATCCGCATCCCCATCCACATTGCCCTGTGTCGTTAACAACCCTCGATTGTCATGGCGAAGCAGCATTAAGAGCAGATGTTTGATATGCATGCTGACTGCAATTTCATAACCCTTCCCAGTCCCCATCACTTCATCATGGGTATCCGTAATAATCCTGGCAATTTCTTTCTTCACATGTTCGTTTTCTTGGAAAATATAATTTAGCGCTTCTAACGGATGAAAAATCTCCAGAAAATCCCGGTAATACCTCATCATAGCCCGATCGAAATACGGCTCAAGATCAATGTGAAGCACGATATAGACGAGGTCCTTATCGCTTATTTTGCGTCCTCTATGCAATTGCGAGGAGCCAATCAACAGGACATCTCCGGCTTTGAGCGAGTAAATATGATTCGGTGTTTGAATTTCGTGGATACCTTGCTCAACTAAAATGAATTCAATTTCTTTATGATAATGCCAGGTGTTTCCGTACTCCCCCTCTGCCCCCGATTGGGCGAAACGCCATACTTTCATGCATAAAGATGGGTTTTGATAGGGGATTGGTTCTTTATAAATGTCCATGTCTTTCAAACACCACGCTTCCACTAATAACAAATTTGGATATAAACTGAATAAATGTCCGCATATACGCTACCTCACAATACCTATATCATATTACTTAGTTACATATTTTCATACGATAATATGAGGAGTGAATTTGGCATGAAAATAGCGATCGTTGGTTGCGGGGGGATGGGGAATGTGCACGCCCTCAGCTATGTCAATATGCCTGATGTGGAGTTGACAGGTGTATGCGATCTGGATATCGAGCTAGCCCAAGCACTTTCCCTTACGACAGGGGCGCCTGCTTTTACATCTTTTGAAACTATGCTGAACGAGGCTGATTTCGATGTCGTCAGCGTGACACTGCCAAGCTACTTACATAAGGAATATACGTTAAAAGCGGCACAAGCCGGCAAACATGTGATATGTGAAAAACCACTTGCTCTTAACTTAGAAGATGCAGCAGCCATGATCCAAGGTTGCGAGCACTACGGCGTCCGCTTATTTGTCGGACATGTCGTTCGTTTTTTCCCCGAATATGTACAAATGAAGCAAGCCATCGATGAGGGCAAGTTAGGACGAGTCGGCGTCATTCATGCCAAACGAATCGGTTCACACCCTGGTGATGTCAGACCATGGTTCAAAGATTCCGAGAAAAGCGGAGGCGTCATTACCGATCTCATGATCCACGATATTGATTTTCTACGTTGGGCCATCGGCGAAGTGAAGTCCGTATATGGCTTGAACCAACGCGTCAATAACATTGATTATGCGCTAGTTACTCTTCTTTTTGAAAATGGAGCCGTTGCCAACGTGGAAGCCTTCTGGGGTTACCAAGGACCGTTCCAAACCGCCGTGGAAATTGCAGGAAGCAAAGGCATTATCCGCAGCGACAGCCAAAAAAGCAGTTCCCTGCATATCTGTAAAGCCCCTTCCGATTCAGAAGGCAGACGTTTCGCAGAAGTTCCGCAAAGTCCGGGATACGCTAGTCCTTATGATTTGGAGATTGCACATTTCATTCAGTGCATCCGAGATGGAAGTGAGCCCATCGTGACTGCGAAGGATGCCTATAAAGCACTAGAAATTACGATGGCTGCACTGGAATCAGTTCGCACGGGGAAATCTGTCCAGCTGAAGACGAGCTCAACGTTTGGGGAGGAAACAGTATGAAGAAATTAAAAGTAGGTATGATCAGTTTTGCGCACGGCCATGCATACTCTTATTTGGATTCACTACGAGCGATCTCGCAGGTGGAAGTCACGGGTTTTGCAGATGAGAGTCATAGCCGCGTGGAGAAAGTAATCGCTGCATATGGATTGCCTCATTATGAGCGTTATCAGGATTTACTCGCTACGGATCTGGATGCTGTCGTCATTTGTTCCGAGAACGTGCATCACGCAGAGATCACGATAGCAGCAGCGAAAGCCGGCAAACACGTGCTTTGTGAAAAGCCGCTTGGCGTTTCACTCTCGGAAATGGAAGCGATGATTGCCGCGTGTAAAGAAAATGGCGTTCAGTTGATGACAGCATTCCCATGCCGCTATTTGGCCTCAGTGGTTAAAGCTAAGGAGGCTATCGAGCAAGGCGAAATCGGGGAGATCGTTGCCATTAAGGGAACCAATCGCGGCTCACTCCCTTCCGGCTGGTTCCTTCAATCCGAGCTATCCGGTGGCGGTGCCTTATTAGATCATACCGTACACGTCATGGACTTGATGAATTGGATGACCCAATCCGAAGTGAAAGAAGTCTACGCTTATGCTGCAACATTATTTAATGAAGACTTAGCGATCGATGATGCGGGTATGATCCATGTCAAATTCGCGAGTGGAGTCGTCGGCGTCTTAGACACAAGCTGGTCGCGGAATGCGGCTTTCCCTACTTGGGGAGATGTGACGATGACGATTGTAGGTACGAAAGGAACGCTCTCCATCGATGCTTTTGCTCAAAAGAACGAACTATATAGCCTAGATAACGGGAAGGGCCAATGGAATTTCTGGGGTGACTCCATGGATGCTTACTTAGTGAAAGCATTTGTTCAAGCGTTGCTGAATGGCGAACAGGTGCCGATCACAGGGGAAGATGGATTACGTTCAACCGTTGTCGCCTTAGCGGGTTACAAATCCGTGGCTCTGGGGCAACCCGTTGTGCTGTAAGTGTGAGCTAGACGATCTACACAAGTCTGTAATAATTGCCACCTCGTTGCAAGGTGCTTTTTCCTGCGGAGTATGATACATTTTGTACAGATAAGAAGAGGTTCGCAAACTCCCTCTCTAAAAAACTATGAAATGAGGATTTACCCATGGCAGGAAGAAGTAATGAAGACTTGAAAGAGATTACCCTTCTGGGCAATCAAGGCACGAAGTATGTGTTCAATTATGACCCTACACTCTTAGAAGCATTTGATAATAAGCACCCCGATCGGGCTTATTTCGTCAAATTTAACTTCCCGGAGTTCACAAGCTTATGTCCTGTAACTGGACAACCGGATTTCGCTACCCTCTACATTTCGTATATTCCTACGATCAAAATGGTGGAGAGCAAATCCTTGAAACTTTACCTATTCAGCTTCCGCAATCACGGTGATTTCCATGAGGATTGTGTCAATATTATTATGAATGATCTCATCGATTTGATGAATCCGCGCTATATCGAAGTATGGGGCAAGTTCACGCCTCGCGGCGGCATCTCCATTGATCCTTACTGTAACTGGGGTCAACCAGGTACGAAGTACGAAGCCATGGCTGAGCATCGCTTGATGAATCATGATCTATATCCAGAGAAGATTGATAATCGCTAGGATACCAGCAGAAATAGAAAAGCTTGATCAATTCCCAGTAGTGCACTGGGCTTGATCAAGCTTTTTTCAATCTTATATATCCTTGTCTTTGTCCTTGCCCCGGATTACCGTCAAGAGATAAGACTTCATGGACGAATCTTCTGCGGTAACGACAATAGCAATTTCATTCGGACCAGGATGCAATTTGATTGTTTTAGAAGGAGAACCGCTTACAACAGTTTCTCCGTCTACGGTCACAGTAGCTGTGCTATCTGATGTGGTTGGTGTTACTTGTATTTTAGAATTCCCAGTAGATACATTGACCGTTTGGGTTGTAAGCAAAGGGTTAAATACAAACGTACCCGCGTCGATAGTTAGGTCACTTAAATTCGCATTGTCTGAGAGTAAACGCGTTACCACTAGTCGATAAGTCTTCGTCGTTGTATCTTCTGCGGTAACGACAAGTACTATGACATTTTCACCAACCTGCAGTTGAACGGCTTTGGAAGGTGATCCACTAACAACTGGAGTACCGTTTACGGTCAAAGCAGCCTCGCCGCTTCCTGTCGTTGGTGTAATGATAAGCTCAGACGTGCTTTTTGGAACAGAAGACACATACTCCGTCACTGCTGGATCAAATGCCGGGCTTAATGTACCAGCATTTACCTCCAAACCACTTAACGTACTGTCCGTAGAAGGCCATACCTCTGTCGCAGTAACTCCAGCTGCCTTATCATAATTGGTGCCCAAATTGTTTAAGCGATTCTTATTTACCAAAATGTTAGCACCAGCTTGTAATTGAATGCCATTTGCATTTCCAGTAAGGACATTTCCTTCAATTTGCACATTCTGAGGATCACCAGCGCCGATAAAGTTAGCATTCTGATCCCCTCTATCATGCTCCAGCAAAATGCCCCAATAATTAGACGCCGTATTATTTCGAATAATGTTATTAACAATACGAGTTCCCGGCCCATTTAGAATATTGATACCTACTGCATTTTCGACCGATGTTGTATTTTCGATAATATTGTTCTCAATCAACGTTTCTGGCGTACCCATCGTGACAACAATGCCTTCTCGCGAATTACGGATCACATTGTCATGAATGTGGTTATTTGGGCCGGATTTACTATGATTAGAAGGAGCTGTTCCCCCCGTATTACCAAGGCCCACACCTCCGCCTGTCAAAATATTCTCGATGGTGTTGCCGTACACCTCATTTAAATATTCTAACTCACCATGAAGATCAATGGCGTCTAATTTGGTATTCATATAATGATTGTTACGCAAAACGTTATTGTGCGCGACATTTTGGATTAGGGAACCATGACGTAAATACGGTCCTTCAAACGTTGAATCTTCAACAACATTCCAATACGTATCATTGTCGAAACCAAGTCGATCCACCTTCGGCATCCCTTGAATGGAGGTTCCGTAACCTGCTCCGCCTCCACCTAGATCTGTTGCATTTCGGAATGTGCTGTGGCGAACAACCACATCATGACTGTTCTCAATACGGATAGCCATCCGTCTAAAACGTTCCACCGTAACATGATCAATCGTCACATTATAGGATGGAATTTCTCCATAGTTAGCTATAGCAATGCTGCTATCGGGACCACCTGCATCGGGATTGTTCGTTGCATGCTCTAACGAAAAGTTACGATTCCAAGTCGATGTGATCGTCAAGTTTGAAACCTTAATATCGTGTTGACTTGATGACTTCACAACGGAACTATTTTTAATATCATCGATGCTGGATTTCAAGATAGTGCCACTTTCACTTTCACCACGTAAATTCACGCCGGACTTCAACTTCAAATTCACAAAGCCATCAGGCGAAGTGATTAAGTTATACACACCGTTTGGCAGGTAAACTTCGTCTCCTGGAGAAGCAGCATTAATGGCATTTTGAATCGCAACACGGTCATCATTCGCATTATCTGCAGGATCCGCACCATAACTAGTTACATTAAGGGTTGCTCCTGTGACAGGGTTCGGTGTATGCAGCGCATGTACAGTGCCATCTGGATTCGTTAATCCTGCTTTGGTGAAAGGAACCGTCCCTGGAGGAGCAGTTGGTGTAATGTTCGGTACTATGGCAACTGGAGTGTCGCCTGTTAGATAGGGTGCATAGATCATGACATCCGTTAAGCTGGTAAACGTGCTGCCATCTGAGTTCCCATGTCCTATGATACGCACGAAACGAGCATCCGTATCTGGAATATCAAAAGCTTGCATATTTGCTGTGGTCGCACGGCTGTTTCCACTCCATATATTTGTCCATGCTATAGCATCATTAGAAGTCTCAATATCAATTCGAGTGGAGCGCAGATCACCTTTATAAAATGCGATACCTACATAGCCGATTCGTTTGGTTTGACCTAAATCAAACATGATATACTGACCATCACCTGATGCTGACCAGCGACTGTATAGGTTATTATCTAATGTATTGCTCTCCACATTCCCGTCACTGCTGCTCGCATTTACATCGACAATCGGAATCGGTGTAACAGGCGCTGACAAGGTTGTTGTATTGTAGGTCAAAGGTTCTGTCGAGTAGTTTCCAGCTACGTCTCCAGCATAGACGGCATAAGATACACTAGTATTCGGTGTCAGGCCTTGAGCCGTATACGTGTTACTGCCCGCAATGGTTGCTGTAAGTGCGCCATCTTGGTAAAGCTTATAGTTTGCTACGGAGCTATCATCTGTTGCTGCTGGCCAAACAAGCTGCACAAAGTCTGTACCTAGATTAATTGACTTTAAGGCAGCACCTGCAGGCCATTGTGGCGGCGTAGTATCGCTTTGCACAATGCGCTTCACAAGAAGCTGCGTTTCCGGATTAGAGACGGAGGTATTATCTTTGGAATAGATGTTGACTGATTTCCCTGATGATAGCGAATCTGCAACCACAAAGGATACAATGCCATCCGCTAAATGTTGCCTCACATAGTCAGAGACATCAATGTCATGATAAATCGGCTTAGCGCCATTTAAGGTAGTAATCGTAAATTGACCGACCTGCTCCATTTGCTGAAGATCTTTTTGAAGGGCAGAAGCATTGTTCCATGTAAACGTATTTTCCTGCCACGAATTATCGTTTAATCCAAAAACCTGAAAATCCGCTGTCGTCAGGTTGGTTCCTAATTTAGCAGATACTTGCAAAATAAATTTATAACTCGGATCTGAAGCTGCCGTCACATCAAATTTAAAATACATGTATTTCTTTTGGGTACTCGTAGAAGAGATACTGAAGAGTCCGTCCGTTGTACCATTCCTTCTATCGTAATTCGTATCCGCGAGTGTTGGCGTAGCCGTATCCCCGCTCTTCCACGCGATCGCTGCATCCGCCGCAGGGGGAAGTTTCACAACCTCAACCTCAAGATCTGCTGCCATTCCTGCTACAGGAAGGAGCAACGACAATATCATGGAAAACATAAGCATGATTGCAAACTTTTTTTGGACATTATGAAATTTCATTGTAGCAAAACTCCTTATCCTTAAAATGATATATTTGTAAGCGTATACATAAATGATGATACATGCTTTCCGCTCGATTTAATTGTCATTTATTTAGGTTCGGGAGTGACTAAATTCGGATTTTCACAAAAAAACCGATCCCAAAAGGATCGGTTCAAGTTCATTCATCCACGTTATCTTAGTACAAAGGCTGTGGCGTATACGGCTGCGGACATTGCGGGTACGGCAAAATATCTCTCACTTGATTAAACGTATAGTGCTTCGTAGCGAATTGCGTATGGTATAAATATTCAATGACGTAGATCGAGCCGCCTTGTACACTGCACAGAATGCCAGATACCCCGGTACCATCCATCAGGGAAACACCAACGGGCCTTCCGATTAAGGCGTAAGCTTTTTGCTGAATAGGCATAAGACATCATCTCCTGATGTACCGTATGCCGTCCCGCGCCCAAAGGTTCAAGCTCAAGTTAACTTTTCCACGCCCACCCGTCCGGAGAAAAAGGTAGCCCCACCGCCCATATCCGCCACGCGATCTGGCGTCAGGACATTCACGCGCGTCTTGCTGCCTGGCGTATCCGCCCATAGCCCTTGACTGACAGCTACCCCGCGCTGCACATCGCGACCAGCCATAACGACAAGCTCGCACTCGCCGCGCTCGTTCCACACCCGTGCGAGATCACCGCTGGCCAAGCCCAAAGCCGATGCATCGTCTTCATGCATATGCAGCTTAGGCACTTTCTCCATGCGAACATGCTTTTCGTTATGAGCAAAAGTTGAATTCAAGAAGTTATGATTCGGCGCCGGAATGAACATAAATGGCAAATCACTGACCTCAGCAAGTGGCACATACGTTGGAAGCGCTGGAAACCCCTTACTCGCCATGTCGGCCGAATAGAGCTCGATTTTGCCGCTAGGCGTCCGAAGTTTCCCAGGAAATAATGGAGTAATCTCCGCCTTCATGAATCCTGTGTCCAGCAACGCATCATAGGTTATTTCAGCTATAGCCGGATTGCCAGGATGATTCAAAGCCTGACGAACCATATCCTCATCGCTGTCCCGCAGCGCTTCATCTTCGTAGCCCATCATCGAAGCAAGCAGTCGGAACACATCCACATTCGCTTTGCTCTCGCCATACGGCGCAATTACTGGCAGTTGAAGATGCACATAGTGATGCCAATAGGAGCGATAGAAGTCTGTATTTTCAAAAGAGGACGTCGCTGGCAGCACAATATCCGCATACTTGGCTGTTTCCGTTAAGAACAGATCATGCACGACAGTGAATAAATCTTCTCGCTCCAGTCCTTCTTTCACTTTATTCGCATGGGGAGCGACCAACGCTGGGTTGGAATTATACACGTATAACGCATGGATTGGCGGATCTAGCTCGAGCAAAGCGCTGCCAAGCAAGTTCATATTGATTTGTCGAGCTTCCTTCTTACGCAAATCCGGTCGCTGCAAGGCCGGCAAATTATGCTCCAAATAGGCGCCATTCCCTTTGATTGCACCGCCGCCTTGATGCAGCCACTGTCCTGTTAGAGCTGGCAAGCAAGCGATAGTCCGCACGCACATGCCGCCGTTATCATGATGCTGAATCCCGTTCCCTATACGAATAAAGGAAGGGGATGTCTCACCATATAAACGAGCAAGGCGATAAATGTCCTCGACAGGCACGCCTGTAATCTCGGATACGCTGTCAGGATCATATGACTTCACATGCTCCCTAAGCTCCTCATACCCTAGCGTGTATTGCTCTAGGAAAGCCTGATCCGTCAGATTCTCAGCGAACAGAATGTGCATCATGCCAAGTGCCAGAGCCGCGTCCGTTCCCGGCAAAATGGGAATGAACCAGTCCGCCCAGCGGCCTGTTTGGTTTTTATGCGCATCAATGACGATGATTTGCGCGCCCTGTTTGCGGGCTTTCTCAGCCAGCATAACCTGATGCATATTCGTGCTGACCGCATTGATGCCCCACATGATGATCAGCTTCGCATGCACCGTATCCTCGGGATCGGTCCCATAGCTGCCGCCCATCGTATATTTGTAGCCCTCGGTGCCGGCAGATTCGCAAATGGCATACAGCAGACGGCTGGCTCCCATCCGATGGAAGAAGCGACGATCCATACCTTCCGTCCCAATCCGTCCCATATTGCCATAGAAACTATAAGGCAATATGGCTTCTGGGCCTTCCGAGGCAATCAATTCTTTCCAGCGACTCGTGATCGTTTCCAATGCCTCATCCCAGGAAATCCGCCTAAAAGAGGCCTCCTCCCCCTTGGGGCCGACTCGTTTCATGGGATACTGCAGCCTTTTATCATCATAAATACGTGCCGTCATGTTGCGAACTTTGTTGCATATGGCTCCCTGTGTCACGGGGTGATCAGGGTCTCCTTCTATTTTAACAATCTTCCCGTCTTCTTTATGAAGCAGTAAACCGCACTGATCTGGACAGTCCAGTGGGCAAACGGCTGGAAAGATACCTTGTTGTTCTTCCGTCATCGTGGTCGTCATTGTTGTGCGCATGATCTTCTTTCGTAGCTCCCTTCCACATACATCATTTCTTTACTATATACCGAAATGGAATGGAAGTGAAACCGCGCACTTTTAGTACAATTGTTCAGCTGACCAATCTCCCTCTAAGGGATGACCGCTCAAATGAGGTAGCTTTAAAGCCTTAATCGCTTGCTGTAAATAGTCACCATTCCAACGAGTGTCCTGTAATTTGGATAATGTGGACGTGTGAACAGCGCCATTCTCTTGATACAACTGTGCGAGCGAATTCATATCTTTTGTATAAAATGAAGCGTCCCATCTGACTTTGGTCATAATGGCAACGGCAATCTCAACGGGGATCCCTTTAATTCGGGAAATTAGCTCTGCCGCTGCATCGGGATCATTGCGAATAAAGGCGTGTACTCGGAGATGTGCTTTCAAATAAGCGATGGTATCTCCTTCATGATGATGAACCCACCTCTCGTCTGCGACGACACCCGTAAGGTAATCTTCCCCAATTCCTTCTTGAAAAAGCACGTTGCCGACTCCATTATAGTTAACCAAAGAGATATAAGGCTCCCACATGGCACATCCTGCAATTTTCCTTTTTACAATCCCCGCCATACTCTCATCCATTTCTTTGTGAATGACCTGATCTCCGCCCCCTCCCAGTGATTGGAGCAGCTTCGATAACCGTCTACCTGCACTCGATTGTGCGGCCGACGTGAGTGACCAACCACAAATTTCCGAAATATCACTTGGCTCCAGCCCTTTGCGTAAAATGAGCGAAATCCCTTGTCCACCGGAGGTTTTACCATCAAAAGCAATTAGAACTGGTTTAAAAGCCGGGAACGTCTGACACAGCGAAGCACCTAGGACAATCGGATAGTCTCCCAACGACGCAATCTGAATGCTGCCGCCTACCATCCCTTGCAGAAGCACCGCACCGTTAGCACCATCGAACCATTTCACCTGAACCACACGACTTGGATTGGCTGCGGCAAGCTCTTCTTCCAACCAACCCAGCTCTTTCATGATGAGAGATGTCCACATATGAGCTGTTCCACTCTGATAACCAACCGTTAATGTTGGGCTTTCTTGCGTAGATATGGTAGACGATGCTCCTGCTGTAAATACAGGATTTTGTAGACTAACCGCATGGAGACGTACCCATTGCTCTAATTCTTTCTTATCAATTAAGATCTCTTTGCCAATTTTCACAAAAGGAAGTTGCTTTAATTTACGCCACCGATCAAAGGTCGAACGGCTAACACCGAGTAAATCAATCGCTTCCTGCAAGGGTATCAGATTGAATCGCTGCATGGACATCAAAGTCACCTCGATTGGGTTCATAATGGTCATTCATCGTCATTCCTGTTCATGTGTCGCCAATTTATTGACAGAAAATGGGTGTAATCGTATATTTCATTATATAAACCAATACACAGTAAGTCTATAGGAATTATAAGTTTAAGGATTGGAAATTATCGTAAGGGGGAATTGGATTATGACCATACCATTGAAAAGAAGTTATGTGACAGCCTTATCTTTCGTTCTTGCCTCATCCTTCGTCGTATCCGCTTGTGGCAACAAAGATCAAACCGTTTCAGCAAAAGGCCAGACGCCAGAAGTTTCTGAGCTTCGCTATCAAGGTAGCGTCGGTTCCGTTACATATCCCGAATTAGCTGAAGATTTGGGCTACCTCGCCCCCTTGAAGTTAAAGTTTATCGGCAATACCATTAGCGGTCCCCAAGATATTCAAGCAGTCGTAACCGGTGATACGGATTTTGGCGGAGCATTCAATGGTGCCATTGTGAAGCTGATCGCTGCGAAGGCACCAATTAAGCCCGTTATTTCTTACTATGGTGTCGATGATAATACGTGGACTGGATATTACGTGCTAGATGGCAGTCCGATTAAAACAGCAAAGGATCTTATCGGCAAAAAAATTGCGGTAAATACGTTAGGTGCACATCATGAATTCGTCATTAAGGAGTATTTGCACAGAGCCGGACTTACAGCTGAGGAAATTAAGCAAGTCACCTTAGTTGTCGTTCCACCAGTGACATCAGAGCAAACACTGCGTGCTGCACAAATTGATGTAGCCGCACTTGGAGGCACCCTTCGTGATAAAGCGCTGGAACGCGGCGGCATTCAGCCTTTATTCAAAGATAAAGATTTATTTGGCAATTTTAGTGCTGGAAGCTATGTGCTGACTGACAAATTCATCAAGAACAATCCCAATGCCTCTCATAAATTTGTTGAAGCGACAGCCAAAGCCATTGAATGGGCTCGCACAACACCTCAGACCGAAGTCGTGGCTCGTTATGAAAAAATCATCAACGCACGCGATCGCAAAGAAGACGCCTCTACCGTTAAGTTCTGGAAAAGTACGGGCATTGCAGGTAAAGGAGGGCTCATTTCTGACAAAGAATTCGACACCTGGATCCATTGGCTTGTCAACGAAGGTGTGATTAAAGAGGGACAGTTGAGTGTCAAAGGCCTTTATACGAATGAATTTAACCCTTTTGTCAATGAGAAAAAGTAAACATCATCTAAAGAAAACGTGAAGGAGGCAAGTCAATGACAGCTAAAATTAGCATTCAGCATGTGCAGAAATCATTTCGTATTCAGCGAAACTTGGGGCACCTGAAAGAAGATTCACAGCCCATCTCCGCCTTACAGGATATTAACTTGGACGTCAAACAAGGAGAATTCATGGTCATTGTTGGGCCCAGCGGCTGCGGCAAATCAACACTGTTGGATCTCCTCGCAGGGTTAACGAAGCCTAGCAGCGGACAAATTCTACTAGATGGGAAGCCCATCACAGGGCCTAATCTTGATCGTGGGATTGTGTTCCAGCAATATGCCTTATTCCCTTGGAAAACAACACTTGCCAATGTGGAATTTGGCTTGGAGGCTAAGGGCGTACCTCGTAAGGAACGACGTAAAATCGCCTTAGAGTTTATTCAGTTAGTAGGTCTATCTGGCTTCGAAAATAGATACCCCCACGAAATTTCCGGCGGCATGAAGCAGCGCGTTGCGATCGCAAGAAGCTTAGCATATGACCCTGAAGTACTGCTGATGGATGAGCCTTTCGCAGCGCTAGATGCACAAACACGAGAAACCTTGCAAAGCGAGCTCTTGCGCATTTGGGAAGCCACGAAGAAAACGATCATTTTTATTACGCACGGTATCGAAGAAGCGGTTTATTTGGGGCAAAGAGTAGCTGTGATGACCTCTCGTCCTGGGCGAATCAAGACGGTGCTTGATATTCCTTTTGAATCGAGGAGAAGTGAAGAAGATTTGAGATCCAACCCTGATTTCGTCAAGCTGCGGCATGAAGTATGGGATTTACTCAAAGATGAAGTAAGCAGAGCGCAAGAACAAGAGAAAAGTAAGACCTTGGATAGCTTTGAGCCTAGTAAATCAGTGATAAAAGGAGGCGTTATCAATGGCTAGTGTAAATGCAGGTAAAGCCCTGATCTTGGGTAGAAAGGAAAGCTTTGATGCCATCGGTTGGATCGTAACAAAGCTGCGAAAAGCATTTAAAAACAGCATTGTGATTATCGCCTTGCTGCTCTTATGGGAATTTGCCCCGCGCCTCGGGCTCGTCGATGCCACATTCTTCCCTCCGATCTCCGAAATCGCTACGGCCTGGTGGCAACTTCTGCTCTCCGGTGATCTAGCTGAGCATACGACTGCAAGCTTATCGCGCTCTCTCGGTGGATTCTTGTTAGCCATATTGCTGAGTATTCCCCTCGGACTTGCGATAGGCTGGTGGAAACCCGTCTCGGAGTATCTCAACCCTTTGCTTGAGTTGCTTCGGAATACCGCAGCATTGGCTATTCTACCCGTATTCATCCTCTTATTGGGGCTAGGTGAAACCTCTAAGGTAGCCATCGTGCTCTATGCTTGCGCCTTCCCGCTCCTACTGAACACCATCAGCGGTGTGAAAAATGTGGAACCCCTTTTAATTAAATCGGCCCGTTCCATGGGCTTGTCTTCTATTCAACTATTTCGCAAGGTTATCATCCCTGCTGCAATTCCCACGATTTTCGTAGGCATTCGGCAGGCAGGTGCAAGCTCTATACTCGTACTTGTCGCGGCTGAAATGGTCGGAGCCAAATCTGGCCTGGGTTACTTAATTCAATACACACAATTCAGCTTCCAGATTACGAACATGTACGCAGGTATTATTTCGATTTCCGTGATTGGTGTCATTATTAATTTTCTTCTTGTTACGCTTGAGAAAAGATTGACCGGCTGGAAGCAAACTTACAGCGAATAAACGAAAAAGGTGGCGTGAATGACTATGAGTCAATCCAAAAGACAACTACATTTAAATGTTTTTCTCATGAATACTGGACATCACGAAGCTTCATGGAGGCATCAGAATACAGAGCCTGAGAACATAACCGATATTCGATATTTTCAACGGATCGCTCAAATTGCGGAAAAGGCGAAGTTCGACTCTCTCTTTCTCGCAGATGGGTTGGCCGTAAGTCAAAATATTAAGCATGGCGCGTTTGTCGGCCTCGAGCCTTTTACTCTACTTTCGGCGTTAGCCGCTGTTACGGAGCATATTGGACTGATTGGTACCGTCTCCACGACGTATAACGAACCGTTTCATGTTGCTCGTAAATTTGCTTCGCTGGATCATATCAGCAAAGGTCGCGCTGGATGGAATATTGTTACGTCGGGCAGCTCCTTTGAAGCCAGCAATTTCAGCAAAGATACCCATCTAGAGCACAGCAAGCGCTATGAGCGAGCGAAAGAATTCTTAGATGTCACAACGAGCTTGTGGGATAGCTGGGAAGATGAAGCTCTCATCATCGATCGGGAGTCTGGCACCTTCGCGGATCGGAGTAAAGTCCGAGAGATCAATCATGTCGGCGACACGTTCAAAGTTCGCGGTCCCTTGAATATTCCTAGGTCTCCGCAGGGGTATCCTGTGCTCGTTCAAGCCGGTTCTTCTGAGGATGGCAAAGAATTCGCTGCGCAATACGCTGAGGCGATATTTACTGCACAGCAAACCCTCATCGAAGCCCAGCAATTTTACTCCGATGTCAAAGCTCGATTAGTGAAGTATGGCCGCTCTCCTGAGCAGTTGAAAATACTACCTGGCATCTGCCCCATCATCGGTAGGACCGAATCAGAGGCGAAAGAGAAAGAGCAACAATTAAACGAATTAACTGTTCCTGAATATGGTCTCAATCAGCTGTCAAATATGCTAGGCGTCGATTTGCACTCGTACCCTTTGGATGGTCCGTTACCGGAGCTTCCTAGCTTGTCCGACATCAACGGCAATAAAAGCCGCTTTCAGCTTGTCGTTGACCTCGCAGGGCGCGAGAATTTATCCATTCGCGCGCTGCTTCACCGTCTAGCCGGAGGTCGTGGGCATCGCACATTCGCTGGCACCCCTATCCAAATTGCCGATCAACTCGAAGAATGGTTCCTTCATGGGGGCAGTGATGGCTTTAATGTGATGCCGCCGTATTTACCTGCAGGGATCGAAGAATTCGCAGAGTTTGTCATTCCAGAACTGCAGCGCAGAGGCTTGTTCCGAACTGAGTATTCCAGCTCCACACTTCGGGGGCATTTGGGACTCGCAAGACCTGTTAACCAGTATGCGACTGTTGCCGTAGAAGGCGCATAAAACTATAATATTGGAGGCCAAGACGATGAGTACAAATGAGCAAGTTAAGCAAACAGCTGGGGACATTGAGGTATTGCCGATTGCTGGAAGAATTGGCGCAGAAATTAAAGGAGTAAGCCTTCATGCTGAATTGGACACTCACTCGGTTTCAGCGATCCGAGAAGCCTTATTGCAGCATAAAGTGCTTTTCTTTCGTGGACAGCACCAGCTGGATGACGCTGGTCAAGAAGCATTCGCCCGCTTGTTAGGTGCTCCTGTCGCTCATCCTACGGTTCCTATTAAACAAGGGACCGACTATGTGTTAGAGCTAGACTCCAATCATGGGGGAAGAGCTGATTCCTGGCACACAGACGTAACTTTCGTGGATGCTTATCCACAAGCATCTGTCCTCCGTGCCGTCGTTGTGCCGCTCTCTGGCGGAGATACCGTCTGGGCGAATACAGCTGCTGCATATGAGCACCTACCAGCCGAACTTCGCAACCTGGTTGATCAGCTCTGGGCACTACATAGTAATGATTACGACTATGCTGCGCATCGTCCGCAAGTATCAGACTCCGCGAAGCAGCATCATCGGGACGTGTTTGCCTCCACCGTGTATGAAACCGAACATCCTCTCGTTCGTGTGCATCCAGAAACGGGTGAGCGCACTTTGGTGCTTGGGCATTTTGCCAAGAAAATACTTGGCATTTCCTCTGCCGATTCTGCGCAACTAATTGCGCTTCTTCAATCCCATATCACCAAGCTGGAAAATACCGTTCGTTGGCGCTGGTCAGCTGGCGATGTCGTCATTTGGGATAATCGGGCAACGCAGCATTATGCGATTAATGATTATGGCGATCAACATCGCATTGTGCGCCGAGTTACTGTAGATGGGGATATCCCTGTTAGCATTGATGGTCGACAAAGCGTTACACGCAAAAAGCAGCCTAATGCATCTTAGTAAGTGAGAATAACCGCCCCCTCATGATTGAGGTGGCGGTTATTTATATATCTGCTATTGCTTCCTATTCAGGTTCAGTTCCTTCATAATTTTGCGGCCAGTCGGTGTCTGCGCTAAGCCGCCTTTAGCCGTTTCCCGGTGCTTCTCCGGCATGGCTGTGCCCACCTCGTACATAACTTGGACGACCTCATCGGAAGGGATCACCGATCTGACACCTGCCAATGCCATATCGGCTGCCGCCATGGCGTTAACCGCGCCGAAGCCGTTGCGCACGATGCAAGGGATTTCCACCAGTCCGCCTACAGGATCACAGATTAGTCCAAGTGTATTCTTAAGTGCAAGCCCTACCGCATGCATCGCTTGTTCTGGCGTACCGCCGCGCAGTTCAACGAGTGCGCCAGCCGCCATCCCGATCGCAGAGCCAACTTCGGCCTGACATCCGCCTTCCGCACCCGAAACGAAAGAATTGTTGGCGATCACATACCCAATCGCTCCCGCACATAGCAGCCCCTTCACCAGATGATCATCCTCCCAGCCAAAACGCTGCTGTGAACTGATAAAAACACCTGGAATGATCCCGCACGAGCCCGCTGTTGGCGTCGCAATAATTCGTCCCATGGACGCGTTAACCTCCGAAACGGCTAGGGCATACGCCATCGCCTTGCAAGCCTCTTCGCCGAGCGATGCCTCCGTTGTCGTGAGATACGAGGCGACACGCTGCGCATCCTTCCCCGTTAACCCGCTTCGCGAAGTCGTGTCCTCGGTCAGGCCTTTGGTCACAGCCTCTTTCATGATTTGATAGTACGCTCGCATCTTCTCAAACACATACTCGGGCGGTTTTCCTGATTCTTGACTTTGATCAGCCAGCATTACTTCTGCTATCGTCAAGCCTTCCGCTGCGCATACCTCAGCAAGTTGCTTTAATGTCCGGAATCTCATGCGTCGCTCCTTTCTGCAAGGTCCACTTTTCTAACGTCGGTGATCTTGTTCAGTTGCAGCATTTGTTCAACTAAAGTAGCTGGAATGGATGCATCCGTCTCAATGACCGTCATCGCTTCTCGGTTACGCCCTTTCCGATCCAAATCCATAAATCCAATATTGATTAGATTGCTGCCTAACAGCGTCGTAATATCTGCAATCATCCCTGGTCGATCATGATGTGAAATGACCAATGTCGGATAATTCGCTGTGAATTTCACGTCAAATTGATCAACATTAATAATTTCTACATTGCCTCCACCGATCGAGGCCCCTCTCATGCTGACTTTCCGCGATTCTGAGGCAAGTACAATACCCACCGTGTTCGGATGGTCAGCTTTATCTTTACTAATATGAAAAGCTACAGCGACGCCTAACGCTTCCGCTTCATCTGCCGCTTGAGGAATACGTGGATCATCCGTCTCAAAATCCAAAATCCCGCCAACCAGCGCGAGATCCGTGCCATGCCCTCGATACGTATCCGCGAAGGATCCGTATAACGTGATCTCTGCTTTGAGCGGCATCTCGCCTAGCAGTTGCCTGGCTACGCGTCCCAAACGAATCGCACCCGCGGTATGCGAGGAGGAGGGACCGATCATCGAGGGGCCGATGATGGAAAATACATCTTTAAAACGCATCACACAGCGCTCCAATCCTAAGGTGTTACTTACTATCTTCTCCTATTGTATGAAAGGGGACATATAAAAGACAAGTCTTTAAATTGACTATATAAATAATTTTATTTGTTTACTTGGGGCCTTAGTTAAGTCGCCTAATGTAGGACATTGGATCGCCATTATACGGCATTTTTTTGGGGTGCGAGTCGGAGGTTTGCTACGCTAACGGACACCATGGACGTTAATCCTGCCGGAATGGCTTTATTGGGAAGCTAACGGACACCATAGGCGTTATTGTGGCATAAAGTGCTGTTTGATGTCTGGTTTCTGGCGAATAGAGGCTGCTGCGTCCGTTAGAAATGTCAAAACCTCGATTACTCACAAATAACGTCCCCTGTGTCCGTTAGCTGGAGGGGTGCGTGTGGACGGGGGGGACGTGTGGACGGGGGTGGGGGCCCGACTCCCACAATGAGTAGTGAGTAGTAAGAACTGAATGTGTAATACGTCTCCTCTAGTTTTCTAGTTTTCTAGTCCTCTAGTCCACAATTCCTCAAGTCCTCAAGTCCTCTGCCCATGTCAAAAATGCAAAAAAGCACTTTTCGAATGGATTTCCCCACCGATATTGGAAATTGATGCAAATAGGCATCAATTTGGAGTAATTTTAGGAGATTCTGATGAAATACGTTAAATTGGTTGCCTTTTCTCCTAGGCCCCCTAAAGAAACTGGAGTCTTCCTACCCATTTTATTAAAATAGGGATAAGGGAGATGATCCGGTATGGGAAAAAGGTTGAACCAAGAAGAACGTCTTAAAATTGTTAAAGAAGCATTGGCTGGAGTTAAGGTTGGGGTGTTAGCCCGCATGTACGACATTCATCCAGAAACTATCCGGGAGTGGATTAGGGAGCATCGTGATTCCATTCCACAAGAAGAAATACCTAAGGCTGACGAGCATTTACAGGAACTTCAAAGGCTACAAAAAGTTGAAGAACGCTATGAAAAGGCCTGTAAGGTGCTTGGTGAAAAGGAACTAGAAATTGAGATTTTACGTGAGCTGCTAAAAAAGAAGAACCCCGCTTATCTGAAAAATTTGAAGTAGCAGACCTATTTATTAAGCGGGGAAATCCAACTGCAAAGGTTCTGCGCATACTTGGATTGTCAGAATCCACCTACTATGATCGGAAAAAGCGAGCTGCACAATTGGAACCAAAAAGCCCGGAAGTTGCTGTAATGGGGCGTCCAGTGCCTGGCTATTCGCTTACGGAATCGGGGGATACGGTTAGTGACGAACAGATCAAAGAGTGGCTGCTCGAACTCCTTGAAGGCGAAGAACATGTCTACGGCTATAAGCTTCTAGCACAATGTGTTCGCAACCAACGTGGTGTGATACTGAACAAAAAGAAGTCGTATCGCTTGTGTAAAGAGCTAGGAATCCTTCAAAAACAACGCAAAAGGATCCAAACACATCCTCGCAGATTAGCGAAAAACAGATCCATTACGGGGCACAACCAGCTCTGGCAAATGGATATTAAGTATGGTTATGTCATTGGACAGGAACGTTTCTTTTATGTACTCAGTATTATTGATGTGTTCGACCGCGTCGTCGTTGGACAATACAAGGGTCGGGTATGTGAAGCCAAACATGCCGTCCAAACACTGTGGAACGCGTTACAGAACCGGACAACAGCAAATGAAACGTTACCCGTCGTTCGAACGGACAACGGGCCACAATTCATTAGCAAGTTATTTCAAGACACCTGCGAGAGCCTTGATCTAGTCCATGAGCGCATACCGCCACGAACCCCGAACTTGAATGCCTTCATCGAGTCTTTCCATAGCCTGCTAGAACGCGATCTCTTCAGTCAAAGAGATTTCATGACCTTTGATGAAGCGTATAAGGGGCTCGACGACTATATGGACTTTTACAACAATCGTAAGATGCACGGTAGTTTGAAGTTAATGCCACCAAGGAAGTTTTCGGAATGGGTAAAGACGCTCGACGACTCATCAGCATTTCATAATTCCATGTAAACGCTCGAAATAAAGAGTATTTCTAAGAATGAGCAAAGACTGTAGGCTAAGACTCCGGATTAAAGGGGCCTAGCCGTTTTTGCACGCATTTGTCAATTTCGACCATAAATTAGTACGAAAGGTTGTATTTTTGCATTTTTGAGTAAGGGGAGAGGGGAGAATTGGGTAGACGGAGTGATGGGAGAGGAAGTTGAAAGCGTGTAACCCCTGCCCTCCTCCACGCAAGCAGGAGCTCTTCCGGAATGCAACCCGCTCACCTAACCTGACAATATTCGAGTGCGGAGTCGGGTTGGATCGGGTTGGGGTTGGGGTTGGGGTTGGGGTTGGGGTTGGGGTTGGGGTTGGGGTTGGGGTTGGGGTTGGGGTTGGGGTTCGGGTTCGGGTTCGGGTTCGGGTTCGGGTTCGGGTTCGAGGCGAGGTTGGGGGTGGGGTTCAGGTTCAGTATGGTTGCGAGTGCGGAGTCGGGTGTGAACTGAATGAATAAAACAATCAAAAAACCAGCGCCTATACAGGCACTGGTTCATATCTACTAGATGGAGCCGAATGTCATCTTAGGTCAGTGGCACGCCTGCTGCCCAGAGGCCCGCGGAACGAATCCACTTCCCATAAGCCTCCGATTGAAAAGATGGCGAATGATGGCCTGGCATCAGGTAAACAACTCTGCCCAACCCATATGTGCGTGTCCATGCTGCAGGCCATTCTTTGCCTTCGTGCGTGTACGTAAGAAGGAGCTCGATTGGCGCGAACGGGTCGAGTTCGAAGCGGTACGGTTCTTCGTCCATCTCGAACGGCTCGAGTCCGATCGTCAACGGATGATTGCTCTCCGTCTTCGTGAAGGGGAGTGTCGTGTAAGCCGGGTGCCCCGTGAATCGAGCTCCAATTAACTGGCTAAGCTCTGGGCTGCCCTGGATCGAGATGCCGTTATGGATGACGAGCAGTCCACCTCCGCCAGCAACATATTGGAGGAGACCTGCTGTTTCCTCCGCCGCAGGTACTTTGTTCCAAATATCTAAGTAGGAAACGACTAACGGATAGGGCTGGAGGACGTCCACTTTCAGGTGGATAGTCCCTTCTGCCGCTGTCACTTGAAAAGACACCCCAAGATTATCGATAATTAGCTCCTGCACCGCCCGCAACGTATGGTACGGCGCATCGTCGTTATTGCCAAGAAGCAAGGTAGGAATACATGCCATACGAATCCATCTCCTTTTACTTCATGTCACCATAGCTTACCACGGCCATTGTCGGCCTTGGTAGTCGGTAAGTGCCAGCGCCTGATCCGGCCAATCAGGTCCAAGCCGCTGCTCAAGTAGGCCGAGAATGTGCTGAGCGGATTGCTCTGGCGACAGCTTGGCAGTCTCATCAAGCTCGCCCTTCATGTAGGACTGTACATGCCCGGGATGCACAACCAGCACTTTGCCACCTAGCGGAGAAATTTGGTTATGAACGAGCTGCGATTGCATGTTGAGCGCAGACTTGGACATGCAGTAAGCATACCAAGCTGTTCGCTTACTAGCCCCGACGCTGCCTGCTTCAGAAGAGATATTCACAATGATCTTATCGGTGCTTTTTAAAATAAGTTCAATCAGTCCGTTCGTCATACGTAATGCTCCCAATGTGTTTACACGGAACACTTGCTCGATGTCTTCAAAATCCAACTCATCCTGAATCGTGGTGGAAATGTCCCCCAGAATGGCTCCATTATTAATGAGCAGATCAAGCTGCTCCGTTTCAGCAGCCACCGTACACAGTGCTTCCGCTACGCTCTTCGCATCGCTGATGTCCAGATGAATAGGACGCACCCGCTTACCATAGGCTGCCTCCAACTCTTGCAATGCCTGACATTCCTCCGCATACTGCCCTGCCCATACATCATAACCTCGTGCCAACAGTCCTTTGACCAAGGCGAGGCCAAGCCCTCGGTCCGCTCCGGTAACCAGAGCCCATCGATTGTTCTTCATAGGAGCAGCTCCTTGCATTTATTTGTAATCGTAACCGACTTGCCTCACCGCAGAGGACGCCTTACCAAGCGTAAGCCTCGGGAGCTGCTCCGCCTGGCCCTGGGAAAATCCTATCCAGCTCCTTCAGTGTCGCTTCATCCAACTTTATTTCTACCGCTCGGAGCGTGTCTAGCAGCTGCTCCACCGTACGCGGCCCGATAATTGGCGCTGTCACGGTCGGGTTGGCGAGCAGCCAAGCTAACGCCACATGCGCGGGTTTTTCACCTAGATCGCCGCATAAACTCGCAAAATCTTCCAGCTGATTGCGATGCTTAGCTACGAGCGCCTCACTTTGTCTGCTTCTTCGCGTACCTTTGTCAGCTGAAAGCGCATTGCCGCCAAGCAGTCCACCCGCTAGCGGGCTCCACACGACGACACCCAATCCCAAATCCTGAGCGGCTGGCAACACTTCCAGCTCTGGGAGGCGGTTCAGCAAATGATATTTATGCTGCTCGCTCACAAGCCCCAGGAAATGGCGCTCTTTGGCTGCTGCCTGCGCCTTCATCAAGTGCCAGCCCGCAAAATTGCTGGAGCCGATATAATCGATTTTGCCCTGATTGACGAGTCCCTCAAAAGCACCCCAAATCTCCTCCCACGGCGTACGGCGGTCAATGTGATGCATTTGGTAAAGCTCCACATGATCCGTTTGCAGACGGCGAAGCGAATCTTCGAAATGGCGGCGGATTTTGTATAAGGATAAGCCACTCTCATCGTTGGGTCCGTATAGTGGCTTATGAAGTTTTTCATATACTTTGGTCGCCAATACAACTCGTTCCCGGCGGTTACCGCCTTGCGCGAACCAGTTGCCGATAATCGTCTCCGTGGCGCCAGAGTTTGCTCCCCAACCGTAAATATCAGCGGTATCAAAGAACTGAATGCCCGCATCCAATGCAGCATCCATTATGCGGAACGCTTCGGCCTGCTCCGTATCGACACCAAAATTCATCGTACCCAAACAAAGCTTACTTACACGCAGTCCAGACCTGCCTAAATAATTGTATTCCATATGCATGACCTCCTCTTATGGTCAATTTAAACTTGCATAGCCAATAAGGACAGGGTGATGGCTATCTGCGTTGAAAAGCCCGTCCTCCAGCTGTTGGAAACCTTGCAATGTCTCAACCAAGCCTTCATGCTCGCTGCTCTCTGCTGACGGTAGTTCACCAATCCTGTATAGCAAAATGACGGCATCTGCGTTGGTTTGCCTCACTTTGTAATGAATTCATATGAATTGAGTCCATTCTAGTCCATATCGGAAGTCACTGCTATAATATAATGGAAGCACTATATAGCATAAAGACATATTTTCTCTCAATATGTATAGGGAGCAGCTGCCGATGGCCAACCATAAAATTGCACAGTACTCGATTGAAGCCCAACAAGATATCCAATTCTACTACACGGGCACGGAACAATGCGTCGGGGGTCAGTCTTGGGGTCCTGCGATTAAGCAAAGCTATAAAATTTTCTATATTCACAGCGGCAAGGGTATTTATCGTGTCGGTGATGAAACGTATCACTTATCTCAGGGACATGTTTTTCTGATATCTCCCTATGTCGTTTCTTTTTTTCAAGCGGACGAGAAGGAGCCATGGGACTTTTCCTGGGTCGCATTCGGCGGCGCCATCGTCCAAGATTATTTGCGGCAAGCTGGCTTCACACCAGACAATCCCGTCATTACATGCAATCGGGAGTTGGAAATCAGGCAGTGCTTCAACAAACTGTTTGATGCGAACCAGCAGGTTTACAGCAAACCGTTACAGTTGACTTCGGCGCTGTATGCCTTTCTAGCCTTGTTGCTGGAGTCCTCCCAACATGAGCCCCCCTCCTCACAGCAGAATACCATGAAAGACTTATACGTGGCGCAGGCGATCTCTTTTATGAAAAACAACTATGCCCGAACGATTACGATCGAGGAAATGGCGCAAACTCTGGGACTCAGTCGTAAATACATCACGAGCCTTTTCAAAGCAGCCATCGGGACACCGCCTCAGCACTACTTAGGCAAGATCCGGCTGAGTAAAGCATGTGAGCTGCTGACGAGTACGTCACTTTCGATAAAGGAGATCGCATACTCTGTGGGGTATACGGATCAGCTGCATCTTAGTCGGATGTTCAAGAAGTTGTATGGCATCTCACCCAGCCAGTATCGGGATGGCATTACAACTGCCAACCAGCCATCAATGAAAAAATAACCACATCAGCCCAAAGGCTAACGTGTTCATCTCTACAAATATCAATATCAGAACACTTCAACCTCAGCAAAAGCCATCCGGTACCGATTCGCATCACTC
The DNA here is from genome assembly GCF_964253335.1 of Paenibacillus sp. LjRoot56. NCBI lineage: Bacteria > Bacillati > Bacillota > Bacilli > Caryophanales > Paenibacillaceae > Paenibacillus > Paenibacillus sp. LjRoot56. Next base: position 1,932,128 of record NZ_CAXURV020000001.1, on the reverse strand, counting down.
GGATTTGGGCGTAGATTCGTCCCTTCGATTTTCACATATCTTGCAGATACCGCAGAAAACGCAAAACTCTGAACAGCATTCCCCGGCTGCGCATAGCCCGTTCTCGTCACAGCCGTCGACCAATTCACGCCATCTGTAGACGTTTGGATCGTAAAATTAATCGGGAAATTCTGACCGATATTTCCCGCATCATTGCGCGGATATAGATCAACCTTCGTCACGCTGCGATTAGCCCCCATATCCAGAGTCATGGATTCGGTGTGATTCGCAGTTAAGCTATTGTTGCTGGTCCATCCCATCGAACCCGTTACGGAATTGCGCCCGCCGTCATTCACTTTGTTCGTGGAGTAATTGCTGTTTTCTAATGAGCTGCTTGCTGACACGATCGCCCCAGTTGCGTAATTCGCCGCATAGATTTCCACCTCAGGAAAAGCCATCCGATACCGATTCGCATCGCTTGGGTTCGGTCGTAGATTCGTCCCCTCGATTTTCACATATCTTGCAGATACCGCAGAAAATGCAAAACTCTGAACAGCATTCCCCGGCTGCGCATAGCCTGTATCTGTAACCACCGTCGACCAATTCACATTATCGGTAGATGTCTTAATCGTGAAATCGATCGGAAAGTTCTGACCGATATTGCCTGCGTCATTTCGTGGATACAGATCGACCTTCGAAATCGTCTTACTAGCCCCCAAATCGAGCGTCACTGACTCTGTATGATTCGTTGTTAAGCTGTTGTTACTGCTCCATCCCATAGAACCTGTTATGGTATTGCGCTGCCCATCATTGATTTTCACAGTGGAGAAATTCGTATTCTCAACTGAGCTGGTGGCCGAAACACTGGCTCCTATTGCTAAGTTGCCTACCGTTCCGTTCACTTCAAACTCCCAAAGGGAATAGCCGTATGAGGAGCCTCGCAAGGTGCCATTCATTTTCACATAACGAGCCACAGTAGGCGTAAAGCTTATATCATCGACACCGCCATCTCCAGTCGTCGTGCTAAATATATTTGTCCAGTTGACTGCATCATTTGATACTTGAATTTGATAACTTTTGCCATATGCAGCTTCCCAGTAAAGCTTTACGGCATCCACATACACCGGGGATCCTAGATCCACATAGATCCACTCGGCATCTGTATAGCTCGAACCCCATCTCGTACCAAAGTTTCCATCAAAAGAAAGACTCGGCGCAGCAGCAGAAGATGAGGCTGTAGCTGGTTTATTCAGCGCTAAATTTGGTCGTTGCACAGGTTCTGCAATTTGCGTTGGCAGGATAGTCACAGGTGTATGATAAGCTCGATTGAGGATGTTCATTTGCGCTAAATTTTGCGCAGGTGTCGCACTGCCCGGCATAACAATGTTATTAAATGTAATATTGCTGATGTTTTTCGTGCTGCTGTAGCCTTTCAATGTCCCTAAAGTCGTTCCTGCATCGCGGACTAGAATATTTTTGACATTCAACGTATTAATCGTACCGCCACCGAAGCCATCGGCATTTCGAATGATAAAGTAGGCCCATGTACGCGTGCTATCGTTGGTATTGGTCACTCGCTCAATATCGATATTATCAAAGGTAACATTCGTCAGTGTTCCAACCCCATATTTATGGTCTACTCCGATACCGACAGATGAGTCGTAAACTACACTGTTTTTGAAAGTAACGTCACTTTGATTTTGTCTCATACCTTGACCTACTTTAAATCCAAAGCAAACCGTCCAGGAAATAAGGTCATCGAACACGACATTACTGACAGGCTCAGGGCTCCCAGGCCAGCTTAAACTAATATCCACAGTTTGATCCCACGATTTCGTTGTGTAAGGATCATCCAGGCCAATACCGATCCCATGCTGAACGAGCACATTTTGGGATTCATTCACATCAATACCGTCATTCTCTCCCATATCAAAACGGTTAAAGATCTTCATATTTTTGAACGTAAGGTCATTCGATCTTGCTGGCGTTACAGCCCACGACCCGGAGTCGCGGATCAACGGTCCATCGAAAGTGAAGTTCGTAGTCCCGATCGGCACAATAATATTACTGGCAAAATTGTTCGTCGTTGTCGCGTACTTGCCATTGCCGTCGATGGTACCTCGACCGTATATCTTCACATTGTCTGCGCCGATCGGTGTGTATAACCACCAAGTGACGTCTCGATTCTGTGAATCCTTGTGCCAATTCACGGTATAATCACTCGCTACCCCAGTAAAACGAAGCACAGCTCCGCCTTCTAAATATAAAGCAACGTCGCTTTTCAGCTGCAGATTACCAGCCTTGTAGATCCCCGCAGGCACATAGACTATTCCTTGCCCACCTGTGTAGTTGGCCGCATCATTAATGGCATTCTGAATGGCGGTCGTCGCCATGCCAGCACCCGTGCTATCCGCGTTATAAGGTGAGGATTTCACATTATAAATCCCCGTCCCTGAGGAGGCGGGTTTGTTCGTCTCCGCCGGGTCAGCAGCGATGACCAAAGCGCGTTGCCCGTTGATTTTGACAATCAGATATTCGTCACCACTGACCGTAAACGTCAGCTTATTGCCGCTCGTTGTTCCCGTCAAATTGAGCTTCTTCGGGGAGATGGAGTAGGACGTAATGCTCGCTTGCCCAATGGCCGTAATCTCAATCGTTGCTGCTCCCGACATGGAGAAATGGGCATAATCGTAATCACCTGTGTAACTAACTACGGGAATCGTTGTAGCATCTACCTTGAGGCCATACACCGTGGATGCGGTGTAGATCGAAGGCAATGCGTAGGACGAGATGGTCGCCGCATGGACCTGAACAGGCAAAGCACCTAAACTCCCAAGGATAAAAATAAATGAAAACAAACTAATCAACCAAACCTTCATTTTTTGCAAAATAAATTCCCTCCTTCAGGTTGTTCTCGACATAGCGAGATAATAAAGCGCTTACATTTCTTATCTTATAAAAACTGCCCTCATTCCCACAATGCGGGAACTTCCATATCAAGGGCAGCTTTCTTGCGAACTTAGAGGTATTCAGGCACACTCATTTCCAGTGCAGTAACTGAACGTCGCCTGACATGCCCCATTTGACGAAATGAGCGCAGCTCACTCGCGTTTGTTCAGGAGCATCGGGACGATCTGCAAAATTTTTAATCCCTTTGTACTGGTCTGGACTCGTTAAATAACGATCTCCGTCCAGATGGTGATGGGGTCCGTACATGTTGAAGGTACTTGGATATAACAGCACCTCAAGCTCATAGGCTCCTCCCTGAAGGGATTGAGGAAGCGGTACGGACCAATGAGGTCCCCAACACCAACCAAGCTCTTGCCCACCCAATTTGACAATTGCAGCATCTGCCCATAGATCAGTCAACTGAATGGCACCGCGTTCCGAGGCATCCAGAAATAACGTTTTCCTCACTGCTATCGGTGAACTTGCATACGGAAATCCGGATTCAATCAAGTTAGCACTGTCGATCACATCTGAGATCGGCGACAGCTCGAGAGGCCCCTCCAACATCCATTGATGCTCGTCCTTCTCGATCAAAGCTGCTTTGCTCTTAACGGCGAAATTACCGCGCAGGAACGCGATTGGGAAAGCTTCTCCCTCTGGCAAACGCGTTACCTCGAGCAACAGCATCGATTTGCCGGCGATTTGAGCAACAGAGATGTCACCTTCGTACCCACTAGTCGTCGGTAACAGCTCTATAGGCTGGCCATTCACCCAAACCTCACTCACAGCATCGAGAAGTAAGAGTGTCATTCCCCCGAAGGACTCGGATTCCTCTAGGTTTAATTCAACTAGCAGCTTACCAGACTCTTGCTGCTGCAGTTCCACAAGGATTTGATTCCACTTCGGTGATTCTGCCACCCATGGTGTCTGTTTCAAATCTGAAGTCACAGCTGCAGAGACTGCGGCTAAAGCCTTTATCGGCAATACATCCCGCCAATCCTCCGAATGACATACGGTAACTCCTGCAGAACGAAGACGTTCTTCGATCGCAGGATCCTTCCATCGGCAGCCGTCAGCAATCAGCACATGCGTATAGTCCCGCATCCCAATCCGAAGTGCACCATCCATAAAGAGACCAGACTCCTCAATGAACCGCTCCTCGCTTAACTCATAATGAAGTCCTGCCGCGTGGCATGCCTCAACGAGCGCCAGCATTTTGGCATTGAGAATCCCTGCCGTGCTTGCAGGAATGTTCGAGCCATCGTGCTCGTTCATTTGCATCGCATCAGTTGTATCGAAATGCGCCATGATACCGCGGGTTGGCGTCACGATCAGCACCTCCGGATTCGCTCGCAAATCCGGGAGCTGAGCGGCCTGCTCCTTGATCGAGGCAAGCAAAGCAGGGAATGCGTCCTTCCATGTCATATGGCTCGGCATCGAAGGCGGCCAGTCCTGTACAGCTTGTGTTGTAAGTTTCAGCTGGTTCAAGTGGAGCACGAAATGTTCCACACCGTGACCTGCCAGCCACATGACATAATTGGTGAAGGATTCCGGCGACACACCCCAGCCACTGCCTCCCATCGCTTCAACCAGCGCCCCATCTCTGCCTTGCTGCATCGCGATCGAGTGAGCAATTCGGGGGTAAAAGTTATTGCCGGGGAAGCGTTCTAAAGCGTCAATGGCCGGCGTTTCTACGTATTTTAAAACCTGAAAACAAGACCCGCTATACGAAAGCTGAAAAAATGGACTTTCCTCCGCTTTCAAATGTGCGGTGAATTTCTTGCCGTGCTTTTCGCACCAATCAGCGATCGGTTTGTAGAAGCTCGCAATGATCGCATCCGTCAACATTTCCCAATATCGTACTCGGAAGGATTCATAGCCCTTGCCTGTTGTAAACAGTAGGGGAAGATTGGGAAGCAAGGCTTCATGGTGTTTACCCTCATACAGTTCTACAAATCCTTCATCCCAAGGTATCGCACCTGTTTTCACAGTTATACCATGTCCATCTAAGAAGGCGACTTCATCCGAGAAGAAACCTGTCACATAATCAAAGGCTTCTGGAAGCAAACCCTTGCGGTAGCCCTCATGAATAATCGCAATAAACGTTTGCGTAGCTGCTGCATTCAACGAAGAAACAGCCGCTTTCTCCCCGAAAACGAGCCGTCCTCCCTCCTCGTCGGAGATCCAGTTGACGTACTTGCATGTAGAGTCTGGCAGCCTTTTGATAACCTCACCACTTGCTGTTCCTGAAGGCCAACCGTTCTCATCATAGATCCAGAAGATCATCCCTGTAGATTTGGCGTACAGGATCAGGTTCGATAGGATATGGAGATATTCTTCGCTCATGTAAACAGGTTCATTGGGATAAAACCGGGGATGAAAAATGACACCCTCAAGTCCCGCTAACCGAAGTTCGTCAAGCCCCACTTTCAACTGTTCCAGATTCAACGCATCGTTAATCGACCATAAACTGAGGAATGACAATCGATTTCTCATCTTAACTCACCTTTCCCTAGCGTAACTTATTAAGCTCCGCCTTCTCACTGGCTAAACTCACAACATACGTATGCTGATCACCTTGCTTGTTCCACACTACTTGAAGCGTGTTCGAAGATAGCATGGTCACTTCAAGCTTACCTTGACGTGCTTCTTGCTGTTTCGCATCAACGTGGAGCGTCTGAACATAGATCACGCTCTGCTCTACAGATGCAACGGCTAGCAAAGACGTCCGCTGCCCGCTCGGCGGATTATCTGGTGTCAAAGCGCTGTATAGGTCCGCTTGCTGTGAGCACCATATGTGCTGCTCCAAAGTTCCTTTGCGCATCTCATACGCGAATGCTGGCGCACCCTGCACGAGCCTCTTCTTATCTTTGAGCCATTGCTGGTCCAGTCGGCTCAGCTTATCATCCGTAGACGACCAAACAACCGCCTCATCATCATTTACAAGCGCACCACTTATGTGATTGTTAAAATGAACCTCGCGTGTTGCTGGAACGATTACCTGTACAATGTCCAACAAATGGTTTTCGACGAGTACAATTAATCTTCGAATTCTAACGCCTTGGTAGGCGTCTACATCCCATGGATGAAGTTCAGCAGGCAAAATAATGCGATCCTTCATCACATAGTCCTCTGAGAGCCAATCCACTGCCGTTTCCAGCCATACGCCCCAAGGTTCTTCGTGCATTTGAATCAATCGCCCATCCCGTGGCGGCTGGTCTGCCCCGTCAATACTTACGGTATTATGCGAATACGTATGCTTAAACCACCCGTAATGAACTGGAATCCCATATGCCGTGGTGCCTGGATCGACGAGTAACGGAATATCGCCGTGCATAATAGACAATCCAAGTCGGTCCATATGATCATGCTCGCCGCCGAACCGGCTGTGCTTCACGATCACATGCCAGCCGTCTTGATTAACTATTTTGGTCAACCCGCTCTCTGGCAAGGAACGTGTCCGCCGTACTTCCTCCCCAAGGGAGTCCGTAGCCTCCGCAGGCTGACCTGCCAAATCTCCGCCGAACATCAACGCATAGACCGAATCTCTCTTGGATAAGTTCACGCCTTGCATACTCGGACCAGTCTCATCCATGCCATAGGCCGCCTGCAACAGCGAACGATATTTGGCTTCCCCATAAATATCGTAAGCAATTTCATAATACGGTGCATACGTGCCGATATGATGGCCAAGCCCTGCATCATTGAGCGTCGGCATCACGCCATTTGGCAAAACCAAGTGCAAAGGAAAATCGAACATCGCTTTTAGCTCGTTCATTTGCCAAACGTCCCTCTCTGTTCCTTCGGCAATCAACGCGTAGTGCAGCAAGGATTGAAACGCATAGAAGTGATACTGTACATTCCCCTCATACCATTGGCCATCTTCAAATATCCCGCGCACGAGCTGATCGCGCAAGCCATATTCTCCTTCTAGGCCAGCACCCAAAATCTCGTTATCATCAAGTAAAAGTCCCAACGCCGCAATCGCAGACGTAATTAGCACCGAATGATTATGAATCTGTTCTTCCTTATGGGCAATGAGGAAACGTGCACATGGCTCAAGCAAACCACGGCGTATATGTGTGATTTCCTCTCGTGTCAGATGCTCCTTAATCATGTCAAAGCCAAGGGCTAAATCCGTGATCCAATGGGCTTCATCTAAGGTTTGGGCAAATAATTTCCCAGGCCCATTATACGGAATATTCCCATGGATAGCATACGTTTCATAGTGGTCGGCATACGCCATCAGATAGGATTTAACGAATTGTAATCGCTCAGCGTCCGGTTCAATCGCATATAACAGAGCGATGTGATAGACAGCGCGACCGATCTGACTATGTGCCAATGACGTCCAACCCCCATCGAGCAGTGCATGTTGCCGCTCTTTCCCACAGGTAGGACAGCGATGAAGATGAGGCTTAAGCCACTCGAAAGTGAGCCTAGCCCCATCTTCATCACAATAATAATAATGCATCCATTCACCTTGCTCATGGGAGCGAATGGCGAAGGTGATCTTCGCCGCTTCTTCCGCATCCCGTCGTAACAGCGCCATTGCTGATTGAAATTCTGTGTTGACCGCGTTTCCACGCAGTCTCTCCAAACGCTTAATGTCCATGGTCAGAAGTCCTCCTAGCCTTTCAATGAACCCGCCGTCATTTGCATGAATGAACGATTCGCAATCATATAAACCAGCAATAACGGAAGAATCGATAAGCACGCTCCCGCCAGCATATAGTGCGTTTGAACGGCTGCTGAGGAGCCATAACGCAGGTAGGATAGCCCGACTGTTAATGTTTGAAGCTTCGGATTTGTCATCGTAAATACGAGCGGCCGCAGGTACTCATTCCAGGCCCCACAAAAGGTAAACAAGGCGCCAACTCCGAGTCCTGGTCGCATTAGAGGCAGAATAATTCGCCAGAAAATGCCTCCGTTGGAGCAGCCATCAATGCGCGCGGCCTCGTCCAGCTCCCGGGAAATACCCTGCAGAAAGCTTAGTAGAATAAAGAAGATGTACGCGTGCCCGCTGATCAGAATGAGGACAACGCCCCATAAACTCGTATTCAGGTGCAGCTTAACCATCAGCTCGAACTGCGGTCTAATCACGACTGCGCCGATAGAGATAAACATCGTAGATGCTTGAATCGCCACATAAATGGCTTTCCCTGGGAACTTGATGCGGTCAACCACATAAGCTGCCATGGAAGCTACGATCAGTACGCCGATCGTCGTTGCGCCACTCAGAAACAAGCTATTCCAAGTAAATCTCGCGAAGTTGGCCTGTACCCAGGCTTCCTTATAATTTTCAAAATGCCAGGAAGACGGGAATATCTTGCCCCCCTTGGTAATCTCCAAATTAGACATAAAGGAGCCTAAAAAAGTCACAACCACTGGGAACACGATGAGTAGTGCGGTTATCAGTAAAAACACCCAGAGCAGTGCTTTTCCACCCAATCTCCCCACTGAAAACGACTGCGTTTTTTTCTTCATATGAACAGCAGGTATCGCTTCTGTCACTTCCATGATTCTGAGGTCTCCTCCCTATTGTAGTTTGTTTAGGCGTTTCGACATCAGATGATAAACAAGCGTGATGATGCCGACAATGACAGCGGTCATGAAACCAACAGCACTACCGTAGCCAAATTGTTGATCCGTAACGGATCCTGATGGTGTTGGGAAAAAGAGCTTGTAGACATACAGATACATGACTTCTGTCTTACCAACCGGTCCACCTTCGGTGAGAACCATGATGCTCTCATATCCTTTGAGAGAATTGATGATCGCCAGCATAATGACGATTTGCAGTACCGGACCTAGCATCGGAATCGTTAGATACCAGAACTGCTGCCATTTATTCGCACCGTCTAAGGAGGAGCTTTCGTACACATCATTCGGGATATTTTGAAGACCAGCTAGAAATAACAGCATGTAGTTCCCTACCGCTCCCCATACCGCAATGATGATCGTGGTCAGCATCGCATGCTTGGGTCCGAGCCAATCGATTCTTTCAGAGATGATATGAAACTTTAATAAATACTGATTAAGAATACCGTTGTACGAGTTAAAAATGATAAAAAATACGACAGCCATAACCGCTGAACTAATGATCGTAGGCATGAAATAGATGGCTCTTAACCAGTTGCGTCCACGCAGCTTGGAATTTAATATAACGGCAAGTACTAAGCATAACGGAAGGGTTATGATGAGCTTGCCACCTGCATAGACGAATGTATTAATGACAGAATGCCAGTACTCCGTATCCTGAAAGAGTCGTCTGAAATTATCAATCCCAATAAAATCCGGTGCCCCGAAGCCTTTGTAGTCATAAAACATATAACGAATCGCCCAAGCAATCGGATAGACGCCCAGCACCATGGTCAGTAGAAAGCTTGGAAATAAAAATAAGTATGAAAAACCGATCTGGCGTGTCCTGTTCATCCCATTCCCTCCTAAAGTACCCCAAAAAGTGAAGCTAAGAAGAGCGCGAGAGTGGAGTTTCAGCTCCACTCTCGCTTTGAACCTCTTCAATTAGCTCTTATTTCATCATTAATTTCATTGGATCGAAGCTTGGGTTCGGCGTTACTTTAACGTCGCCCTTTGTCACTGCTTTATCTAATGCATCATTATAGCGTTTGTTCAAATCTTGGATAATTTGATCCAAGTTGCCGCCACTGATCATATATTTGAAGAAGGCGTCATTGAATTTCATGCCTTCCACAGTAACGGTTGGTTGAAGCGGCCATGTGCCGTCATTTCCAATTGGCAAGAACCCATCAATCCCTTTGATTTCTGGTTTTTTCGCAACGGAAGATACTGCTGGTACCATGGATAAGCCAAAGCCTTTTTCATGATACGTTTTCAACACTTCATCTTGATACATGAAATTCATGAATTTCCATGCTTGATCGGCATTTTTCGTCGTGTTGCTGATCGCTAACCATTGTCCGCCCAAGAAGGATGTTGCCCCTTTGATCGTACCGTCAATCGTTGGAACAGGTGCTGCTGCCCATTCGATCTTCGCTGGGAACTGATTCGCGTACACGCCTGGCTCTGAGGAGAAGGAGATGTACATCCCGATTTTGCCTTCTGCGAATTGTGCACGCAGCGGATCAATATCCAAGGACTCCATACCTGGCAATGTGCTGCCGTCGTCTACCATTTGCTTGAACGATTGAATGACTTCTTTGTAGCTAGTAAAGTCAAACTTCGCTGTTTTGAAATCAAAGCCAAGCCCGCCGTAGCCGCTTGCTTCTGCAATAACCCGTGCTGAACGGCCTAGTGCACTCTCTGGGCTCTTGAAGTTTTGAGCAAATCCGTAAGAACCATTCGCTTTACCTACAGCAGTGATTTTCTTCGCATCTTCAACCATTTCTTTCAACGTCTTCGGAGGTGCGGCAATGCCAGCTTTGGCAAAAAGCTCTTTATTGTAAACAAGGCGCAGTGTCGAGCCATAGTTCGGGAGGCTGTACATTTTGCCGCCGATGCGGTTGAAATCATCAATGACTGGGAATTCCTTCTTAATCGCATCCGTCAGGTAGGAATCGATTGGTTTGAGGTACCCTTTCGCTGCAAAAGGCTGAATCGTATTTTCCTTAACGCGGATAATATCAGGCGCCTGACCGGAAGCAAATGCTAGGTCAATGGCTTGGTTAAAGTCTTCCGTCTTTACAACCATTTCAACTTCAATATTCTCGCCATTCGTCTCGTTAAATTTCTGTACAACGCTCTTGATATAATCCATATCATGACGGTCACCCGTCCAGTAGGAGAGCTTCGTTTTGGCCTTGGCAGGAGCTGCACTACCCGGTGCAGTTGATGCTTTCGCGGACGCCGCTGGGCTTGCTGCTGTATCGGTTTTGGTGGAGCTACAAGCTGTTAAGCTGCCTGCGAGTGCGACTGTTAATGTGACCGTCCCTAATTTTTTAATCATGTGTAAGCCTCCCTTGAATCTGTTGTTTACATCTCTAATAGTAAAAGAATTCCCATGTCCTGGTAATGAGGTCAACTCTTGAATGAGGGCAGATATTTCTATATGTTACCCTTCTCCAGCCCAAAAAACAGGCAAGCCCTCACAGCTTGGAGGACTTGCCCAGCGACATTTCTTTAAATTCCGTCGGTGTAAGACCGGTCTGCTTTTTAAACACCTCACTGAAATAACGCCGATGCTCATAGCCTAGCTGCTGTGCGATTTCCTGTACTTGAAAATCTTCGATTAGCATCGACTTCGCTCGATCCATTTTGGCATGGGTAACGAACTGTTGGAAGGTAGACCCGGTTACTTTTTTGAACAAATTCGAATAGTAGCCCCAGCTTAAGTTCACTTGCTTCGCACAGTGCTCCAACGTCAACTCCACATCTAAATTCGCTTTGATATACTCAGCTGACCGAAGAATGATCTTCTGAGACTCACTGGCCCGCTCCTGATGGATCATCCCACAACCGATCTCACACAGCTCAATGAACCACGAGCGATACTCCTGCATATCGGCTCCACTAGTTCGAATGATTTGATTTTTCGACTCAAATTCTGCCAGGTTAGGGCGTGGGAATTTCTCCATCAGCACTCGCAGCATGCGCAGAACAAGACCTTGCAGCAAGCGCTCTACGACACCCGGTTCCGGCAGTACAGACACTTTCCCCATCTCATTAAAAATCGTATTCGCCCACTCCACACAAGCATCCCGATTACCTGAGCGGAAAGCGAACAGAAACTCATTCTCGCTATCCTCTGTATAAATCCACTCTACAGGCTGAGCGGCTGCATCCGTATTGTAACTGAACGCACCATTGCCTCCCGTGTAAAAATGATACGATAAGGCACTAAGCGACTGCTGATAGCTCTTAGGAAGCTCTTGCACAGTCTCTACGCATTGTCCGATGCCGATGGAAATCGTAAATTTGGTATGCCTGGCAATGTTCGCACAGCATTGGTCTGCGACCGCTATAGGTGACTCTTGATCCGCAACGTTGAGAATACAAATATAGCGATTGAACCCCTCTCGAAACACGACGGCTGCCCCGTAAAAGGCTATCGTTTCTTCAACGATATTTTGCAAAGAAAAACGGACTAGCTCGAGCTCCTTTACAGGAACTTCGCCATATTTGTCCGTAAATTGGTCAATCTGAATCGTCATCACCGCAAAGGGCGCTTTCAATTCATTAATGTCTAGAAAGTCCGATAGTCGCGCTAATTCGGCCTCATTTGTTTGATGGTAGACGAGCAAGGAGAGATATTCCTGCCGAAGCGCCGGCATGCTCTCTTTAATCTTCTGTTGGAGACCGATCAGCTGGGTGCGGCTACGATTCTCTTGCTCCCAGACTTCCTTGGCTTTGACGACTGCTTTCACAATTTGATCGATAGAAAATGGCTTCTTCACATAATCTAAGGCGCCATATTGAATTGCTTTTTGCGCATAATCGAAATCGGTATAGGCACTCAAAATGACAACTTTACTCGTCGGAAGAATTTCCATAATGTTGCGGGTCATTTCTAAACCATCCATCTTGGGCATGCGAATGTCAGTTAGAATAAGATCTGGTTTCGTTTCTCGAATAACAGCAAAACCTTCCTCCCCATCGGTTGCGCTGCCTACAATTTCGATGCCGTGCTCATGCCAAGGGATTTTCTTCGTAATCATATCAACAACACTTCGAATGTCATCTACCACACATAGCTTAATTAGTCGGTCCATGGAAATCCTCCTCCGTCTCATATCGTGGCAGCCACAGTTCAATGCGGGCACCGCCCCATTCATTCGTCGTAATCTCCATCCGTTGCTCTGTCCCGTAATACAACTCTAGTCGGGTATAGATATTTCGCAGGGCATAGCCATGCTTCGAAGTAGTTGGATGCATCATGCTTTGCAACAGCTTCTCCGGTATCAGCCCTTGCCCATTGTCCTCCACCATGATATGGAGCCATTCGCCATCTATTCGAGCTGTCAGTTGGATTTCACCGCCCGATTTCATATCCTTAAAACCGTGCAAAATACTATTTTCAATCAGCGGCTGAATAATGATTTTGGGAACGAGGCAGGCATTAAGCTCAGGCTCGACTTCCATCCGGCAGACGAATAAATTCTCATACGACCTTTGTTGAATAGCCAAATATTGACGAACATGATCGAGCTCATCTGCGAGTGGAATCAAATCACGTCCTCCACTTAGGCTCAATTGAAACATATTGGATAAGGCCAGAATCATTTCATTGACATCCTCATTTTCACCAAGTACTGATTTACAATAAATCGTATTGAGCGTGTTATAGAAAAAATGCGGGTCCATTTGTGCTGTCAAAGCTTTAATCTCCGCTTTCCGTTTATCACGTTCTCGATTAGTGACATCCGCGATGAGCTGCTTAATCTCGTCCAACATCCGGTTGAAACGGAACCCAACCTGCGAAACTTCATCCTTATACGCACTTTCAAAACGCACTTCCAGATCATTCTCCTCTACTCGTTTCATGAGTTTTTGGAGTCTATACAACGGCTTGAGCAGTAAGAGCGTCAAATTGTTCGTAATCAACAACGACACGAGAACAAATCCAATCGTAACAAGCATGGTGGCTTGCTTAATCCCATTCAATTTGGCCAACAATTTATCTTTGACTTGGACGCCAACAATCATCCAATCTTCCTTGATATCCAGCCGCGCATAATTAACAAGATAGTTATTCCGATCCTTATCCTCGAAAAAAAACGATCCTTTACTATCATTGGTAAGTTGCTTAACAAAATCAGGACGTTGAATAAACCCATTATCCTGAATACGCTCGGAATAATTAATATCTGCCCCTTGCGAATCCACGAAGTAGTAGTGCTTATTCGGGTCCGACAAATTGTCCATAAAGAGATCACGTAAATCGTCTTCCTTCACATTGATGACCACATACACATTCGTTGACTCATTTTGCATATACGAATCTTCACTTACACCTTCTGCCACAAGCGATAGGACCCGCTGTTTCCCCGTAAAAAACGGATCCACATGCCCCGTGCTCCAAAAGCCGCGCTTTAAAAGCTGGAATTGATTAAACATATCGGATTCAAAAAAGGAATTCGAAATATTTCGTGCACTGGAGGTGGGATAGAAATCCCCAATTGGCGTGGCGATCAATATACTATCGATCATGGAATCATTGAATTTCACCTGGTTGAAAACATACTGTAAAGCCGTTAATGACTTATAGTAGCTTGAGTTATCCTTGTTCTGAACATCCTTCATCAGCTGCTTGAAGGCGTCGCTGAACATTAAGGCCCGCACCGCGGTACCGATATTTTTCAGTCTTTCATTCACAATTTGCGCGGATTGATTCACGGTATCTTGGCTCGACTGCATCGCGTTGCGCTGAATTTCCTTCGAGGCGATCAGATAGGCAATGCTGCCTGTAGCCACAAGACCTAGTGTAATGAAGATGACAAAAGTAAACCAGATGCGTTGTTTGAGTGAAAAGGAATGGAACAGGCGTGACAGCCACGACCAGATAGCAAGCTTATTCATAGGCGACGTTTGCACCTTTCCTGTATGTGAGAGGATAGTCTTTATCTACTATATTATAGTATAGGTCACTTTCCGAAGGCATGGGGAAAATTCAAGATCGAGGGCAGCTATTTCGTTATATAGCCTCAAATAATAGAACATATGTTCTTTATTTTTCCGAATAAATGTGGTAATAATAAGAGGTAGACTTTTTACTCTTCAACTAATTCAACTACTTCAAATCTAAGGAGCTGTTTATTGATGTCCGTTCGTTTAACTCCGTATTTAGTATTGCCTGGTACTGCTGGTGAAGCTATTGCCTTTTATGAGAAAGCGTTGGATGCGCAAGTCCTATTTAAGCAAACCTTTGGTGAAATGCCTGCCAGTCCTGATTACCCGCTTGCTGATGAACAGAAAGGGCTTATTGCCCATGCCATGCTGCAAGTCGGCGAAAGTCAATTGATGTTTTCGGACTCCGACTCAGGTAAACCCGTTCAACAGGGAGATCACGTGACGATCTGTATTACAACGAAGGATGCCAGCAAATCCAAGCAATTTTTTGAAGTACTGAAAGAAGGCGGCACGGTGATTATGGACCTGCATGAAGCATTCTTCAGCCCAGCATACGGACAAGTGAAGGATAAGTTTGGCGTGACTTTCCATCTGTTCACCGAAGGCGCAGCAATGAATTAAACGTGAAAGAACGGCCCTGTTCGCATGATTGCGACAGGGCCGTTTTGTTTGGGGCTTGGCTGGTAACGTTGACTGGTCGCCAACTGAGTGACAGAACGCTGGCCAACCACACGACCGCTCACTGACTGACTGATTGACTGACTGACTGATTGACTGACTGACTCCCCGGCCACACAACCGACTCACCAACTGGCCACCGAAGTAATTAAATGGAAATTATCCATCTATTTCAGCGCATTTTATGTAAATGTGCGGATTAGATGGATTACCTACAGTTAATATCCCCACTTTTCGCCAACTCATAAGATTCCCTCAAAATTAACTACATAAAATCCATCTAAACCAATTTTCCAGCTGATTTCGCTCAAATTAACATCAGAAAATCCATCTATTATGTGGATGGCGCTGGGATGTGCCCGTAGGTGGGGCAAATTTTAGATGGTTGAGCAGTTCTGGAAGGTGCGGCAAGTTTTAAAGCCTCCTGAATAGGTTACAACGCGAGAGCAAGTTACCGCGTAACAAATCCTTAGCTTCAAAGCGTTTAAGCAAACTGCTCTGCACCCGCATACCAGAACAACGCGTATTCCGTCATCACTGAAGCATGCCCCATTTGGCGCAGCATGGCCGTGACATTCCCCCGATGATACGTTGCGTGATTCACAACCTGTAAAACCATTTCAGCCAAACTGGTTTCCCTTACACCTGCATAGGGATTATCGAGCATAATCTTCTTTTCCAAATCAGGCTGCTCCTTCAGAAATGCCTTAAAACGAAGCGACAACTCGGTATACTTGGCCTCTAGTTCATCCAAGCTTATGCTCTCTGTTGCTTCAGTTATCGGCCAAGAGGCTTCCATAGCTGCCTTCATACTCCTACCTCCAAGTATGTCTAACCAAGTGCGATCTGTCAGGTAGATATGAGCAATCACTTTCGAGACTGTCGGAAATACACTCTGAATCTCTTGGCGGTACACCTCCTGTGGAAGCTCCTTCAACCTATTTATCAGTGTTTGATTCGCCCATACATGGTAGTCATACATACGTTCAGCCGTTTGTGTCATTCAACATACACTCCCTTAATTGATTTTATCCTTATTTCCAGTTATACCCTTATTATAAAGGGAATACCCTGACAACTATCTGTCAGGGTACTTATTTCGCGTTTTCTCATTTTCCTTGCTTATTCATGTAGTCCACATATTCTTTCTCTGCATCCGCTGTAGCTGGATACCATTCTTTCTCCAAGAAGTCCTTAAACTGTTGGAGCGTAAGTGTGCCCATCAAGTATTTTAATTCTTGATCGTCTTTTTTCTTCACGAGATCCGGAATGGCTGTATTCAGGTTCAAGATTTTAGGTGAGCGAACGGCAGGCACGTTGACTACAGTCATTTGCTTCATCGCCGCATCCAATTGCGCTTTATACGTATTCAATCTCTCTACCGTATCCGCACCCTCAATAATAGCTGGGTTGCCATCAATCGCGTTCGCAAGCGTCATATACGTGCTCGTTGTAGCAGCAAGTTTGGTTGCTTGGTCGGCTGTGCGGGAAATATTTTTCGTAGCAGGATCATAGCTGTCAAAAGTTAACCCTTTCATACCTAGCTGGAACAAGGCGTTCGCTTCAGTCGTATTACCCCAATCTAGGAATTTCAATACGCCATCCACATTTTTGGACGATTTCGGAATTATCCAGCCGCCCCACATTGCCGGCGTAACAAGATCCGTTGCCACACCTTTGCTATCTTTCAAAACAGGTTGGTAAGCGTATTTCTTGTCAGACTCTTTATCCTTGGCCAGGTTGGCCATAACCGCATACTGATGGGAATAGATAATGCCTACACGATTCTGATTCAGCTTCTCTTGATCTACATAAATCTTGTTTATCAAGTATTCAGGATCGATGAGCTTTTGTTCATTTAACTCTTTAAGATACGTCAAGAAAGGAATATAGCCGGACATTTTCTCTCTGATTTTATATGCACCATCGGTATCCTTGACGCCATTGATAATCGGGAGATCAAAAGCAGATGCCAAGAAGAAGGTTGAATTCCACACCGTATTGCTGCCAAGGCTTGGATTGGACAAGCTCAGACAGTAGGTATCGGCTTTACCGTTGCCATCTGGATCATTATTGGTAAATGCTTTACACACATTCGTAAACTCATCCAATGTTGTAGGTGCTTTCAAGTTCAACTTATTCAGCCATTGCTGGTTGACCATATAGCCCCAGTGATTCACAACGTTCGTTCTAGGAATAATATACGTTTTACCATCATTGATGGCTTTAACAGCGTCCCACATTTCTTTCGTAATGTTTTTGGTCAAATTTGGGTATTTCGCAATCTTGTCATCAAGCGGCGTCAGTAGACCGTCCTTGGACCATTTCTCCAGATTCGCGTCAGCCCCGCCCCAGTTATACACGAGATCTGGCAGATCACCGGATGCCATCATCACCTGAAGCTTCTCGACATAGTTGTTAATTGGAGGTGCCTCAACCGACAGCTTCACATTGGCCAACTTCTCAGCTTCTGCAATCACGGGATTGTTATCAATGACTACGTTCGCATTGACCCGGTTAAACATTTTGATGCTGACAGGTGCTGCTTTGGCTGGTACTGTTGACGCTGTGCTTGTACTCGGTGCTGTCGTAGCAGCTGTGGTTGCCGTATTATCTGTGTTAGAACTACAAGCCATTACGATGGAAGACAGTAACCCGATGCAAATTAGACTGCTTGCGATGCTTTTGACGGACCCTTTCAATACCAACAACTCCTTTATGATTGCTATTATTAAACTGCAGGATGGCAGATTTAATCGAAGGATGGCACAACGAAATACAAATTAACCTTTAATCGAACCTACCAGTACACCCTTCATGAAATACTTTTGCAGGAAAGGATACACGAGCAGAATCGGGAGTGTCGCAAATATGATGATCGCCATTTTGATCGTAAATACCGTAATACCGCTGTTGTTTATATCCATGGCATCTTTGGCAATGCCGCCGTCATCGACGACCATCTCCCGCAAAATCAACATCAAAGGCCATAGACTTCGCTTGGAGGTGTAAATAATCGCGGAGAAGAACGTGTTCCATTGCGTCACCGCATGGAAAATAACAAAGGTCGCAATAGCCGGCTTAGAAAGTGGCACAATAATTTTATATAAAACCTTGATTTCATTGGCCCCATCGATAAAAGCCGACTCCTCCAAGCTTGCCGGTATAGCGCTTACAAAGTTCTTCATTAAGATCAAATTGTAGGCGCCCAAGACGCCAGGTAAAATCATTGCCCATAAAGTGTTGTATATATGCAACGTTTTGATTAAGTAAAAGTTAGGAATCAAGCCACCATTGAAGAACATCGTGAAGGTAATGAGAATCATAATGATATTTCTGCCCTTTAAGTCCGTTTTGGATAGCGGATAAGCTGAGATCAGGAGCAGGAAAATATTGAGAGCTACACCTATAATCGTGATGAGCAGCGTATTCTTATACCCGGTCCACATGAGCGGCATCTGCAAAATCTGCTTATACGCCGCTAGCTCAATGTGATAAGGAATGAGCTTTAAGGGATTCGCCAAATACTCAGAGTACGGTGTAATCGAGAATGCAGCCACATAGAAAAATGGAAATAAGCAAACGATTGCGAACAGCGTCACAATGCCATAATTCAAACCATCAAAAACTTTATCACCAAACGATCGAATACCCACAACTGTAACCTCCTCTTACCAAATCCCATCTTCTTTCATCCACTTTGCGATCTGGTTGCTGGCTAGCAGGAATATCAACCCAATCACAGAGGTGAACAGCCCAACGGTTGTACCGAAAGAGAACCTTCCGCCAATCAAACCGACGCGGTACACATAGGTCTCAAACACTTCGGAAACACTGAGGTTCAACGGATTTTGCAATACAAAAATCTGTTCAAAGCCATTACCCATAATTTGACCCAACCTTAGAATCAGCAGGATAATAATCGTCGACTTGATTCCTGGCAGCGTGACGTATCGAATTCTTTGGAAGCGGTTCGCGCCATCGATACTAGCGGCCTCATACAGTTCCGTATTGATCCCTACCATCGCGGCTAAGTACAAAATGCTTTCCCAACCCGATTCTTTCCACATGCTGCTGAGGATCACCAAAGGTCGGAAATAATTCGTATCCGCAAGGAAGAACACCGGCTCAAAGCCAAACTGCTTCAAGAAAATATTTACGACGCCCCATGACGGGGATAAGAAGTTGACCAGAATGCCCCCAATGACCACCCAAGAAATAAAATGCGGCAAATAGATAATCGTCTGCGTAATACGTTGATAGGTACGGTTACGCATCTCATTAAGCAGTAAAGCCAGTAGAATGGGGAACGGAAACCCAAATACAAGTCGTAGAAAGCTTAAGTACAACGAGTTCCAGAACACCGTGTAGAAATCACTGAGTCCGAACATGTACTTGAAATTCTCAAAACCAATCCATGGACTTCCGACAATCCCTTTGGAGAAATTAAAATCCTTAAACGCAATGATAATGCCGTACATCGGCACATAATTGAAAATGAGAAAGTACACAACAGCTGGAATCAATAGGATGTACAAATATTTCTTCTTATTGATGTAGCGCAAGGCAAGCTGCGTCTTACTCCTAGCCATCTCAGATGCCATACCGATTCGTCACCACCTAACTGAGTGTCAGATACGCCTCTCATTTGTTCTGAAGCGCACGTTGTTGCTTGAAAATATCATAAATATCTTTGCTCAAAATAATCGTATCCTTGTCCTTCTCATAAAAGGCTTTGTACCAAGCGTCCACTTGTGTGCCTCCCTTTTTCTCCCAAGCAGTGATGGCATCCTTCTTCGCTTGCTCTGGCGAATAATTCGGTGTCAGAATGGCCTTCATCCAGATGTCCCCATCACCTACATCCACTTGCTTCATCGTATCTGTGAGAATCTGCTGAAGATCTTTCGGCAGCTGTGGCATTTGCTCAGAATGCGTGGGACCTGCCATTTGTAAATTAAAATCGATGAAGGAAGAATTGGCTTCGAACATCTTCGTAACTTCCTGCTGCAAAGAGTCTTTCGTATCCATTTTCTCCACACCGAAATAGCATTTACCGGCAAGTGTGGGTGAGGCTAACATCCCGAAATCGCCAGACGCATAGTTGAATTCCTTCTGCCATTTATTCAAGTCTGTCATCTGCGGGCATTGACCCGGCAGTGTCTTACTGTGCACACCTTCGAACCCATAGTACATTGTTTTCATAAACGTCTCGGAAGCTGCAAAATCAACATACTTCATCACCGCTTCCGGATCTTTCGCCTCGGCGTTGACGACACCCGTCATTTGGATCGGATTCACGAAAATCGGATTAAACCGTCCCACAGGAGTTTTTGGAAAGGGCATAATAGCCAGCTCGGCATCAGGTACATTCTTTTTCAAGCCCACATAAAAGTCGTTATAGAAAGTAATTGGGACATTGAACTGGTCCATATAAATGCCGATTTTCCCGTTTAAAAAATCCTGCTTCGCTTTAGATCCATTCTTATCGGTGTAAAAATCCTTGTCCACCAATCCCTCTGCGTACAGTCGCTTCTTGAAAGCCGTCACAGCTTGGATATTCTCCCAGCCATGAATGAGCTGATTGTCTTGCACAACGAACCCCGGATACGTAACGCCGAACATTTCGTTCAATGTTGCGACGGCGTTATACGCAAGAGCAAGTCCATAGGTATCCTTTTTCCCGTTCCCATCAGGGTCCTGCTCCGTAAATGCTTTGGCAACCTGATACATCTCCTCGGTCGTTTGCGGAATGTTCAGATGCAGCTTCTCAAGCCAATCCTTGCGAATAAAAACACCGCGCTGAGGAATCGTTTCGTTAATGCGGCCAAATTGGTACAACTTGCCATCCGTGCCCTTCCCTGCTTTGCGCAATGCCGGAAATTTCGCCAAGAGTGCCTTGTATGTCGTGCTGTAGCTCTCAATCATATCGTCGATGGGACGAAGCTGTCCCTGATCGATCAACGGATTCTTGACATGCGGCGCATACTCCAGAATGAGATCTGGCGCGCCTCCACCTGCGAATAGCGTGTTCAGCTTCTGATCAGATTGCGTCCTTGGTAAAGGAATGAAGGTGACATCCACGGGACCTGCTTGGTTAATCCATTTTGTCATGAGATTATTTTCAACCGTTCCTTGGCCCGAAGGAATGTTGCCACGATCATAAATCGTGACAGTAACCTTGCCCCGTTTCGCTGACTTCTGCGTGTCGGATTCTTGTGCATTCTTCGTATGGGTAGAGCAGCCTGTCATAATGGATATGATTACCACAGTGGTCATCAATATTGGAAGGCAAGCTCGTTGGATTGGATTACGCAGAGTGCTTCCCCCTCTCGTTGTCATTGTGTTTATCATACCATTATGTTGTTAATTGTAAGAAAATTGAGACGGTGCGACATCTACGATTTATGGGAAAACGGATACGATTTTTAGATTGTGGATGATTGGGAACAAAAAAAACGTCCCCATCATCTAACCCAGACGATGGGGACGCTATCAAGTTAATTCCGTGCGCTGCTCATCGGATCAGGTCGAACCATCTTGCGGTAATCCTTCGGCGACAGGCCCGTAGTTTGCTTGAATAGTTTAGCAAAATAGTTCGGCAAATCGTACCCAACGACGCCCGACACCTCGGTGATTTTCATATCCGTATTGGCCAGCAGGCCCTTCGCTTTCTCCATCCGTAGTTCAATTAAATAATCAACAAAGCTGCGCCCTGTTTCTTTTTTAAACAAATGACTGAAGTATGTTGCATTCAAATGCACCTGCGAGGCCACCAATTGAAGCGGCAGCTGCTCCGCATAATGCTCCTCCATGTATCGAGCTGCCTTCCACACGACATTCTCGCTATATTTCTCCTGCCACGCGATAAAACTACTCATGAAACGGTCCAATTCCATCCCCGTCCAATGGGACACCTCATCATTCGTGCCACAGGCGTGCAGCAACGCGATGCGCTCTGTCAATAACTGTGGGTCATACGCCAGCTCAAACTGCTTACGCGCTGTATCCTGTAAAGCAAAACTGAACGACAAAGCCTCTACTTTCCCATTTTCTACGGACAATCCATAGATGTCCTTCATCAATTGGGCTAGATACAGCTTCATCGACTCGATTTGTCCAGCTAAAATAAACGCAATTGTCTGTGTGCTAATAAGCTGCTGCTGCGCACGATTCGTCGATAACTGTTTATCGACTTGTACTTCGTTTTGGCCCTCTACCGCAACCATTGTGGTACCTAACTTCCTGCGCCCCGCCTCATATAGATCGGCAAGATCCTGTACACCAGATGCTGCCCCTGCACAATAGGAGGACATCTGTAAGCCAAGTAACCGTTCCACTGTTTCACAAGCCGCTTCACAAAGCAGCTTCTCCTCAAACGAATCCTGACAAAGCAAGGCAAACTGCCCATTTTCGATCAATAACAATTTTCCATCGCTGTGATATATATCAAGCAATTCGCCGATCATATTTAGCACCGCAAACTGCAGCAATGGCATATCCCGCTTCATATAGAGTTTGTGTGACGGCATAAAGTCCGTGATCTGGAATAAGATCAATTTGCACTCAGCTAAGCTCACTTCTAACTCCGCTGCTAATTCTGCCCGATAGGGGAAGCGCAACAAGAGCCCTCTCAGCGTGTTCTCCAGTAATAGGGCGTGCTCTGTTTCCGCTTTTCGAAGATTCGCTTGCTTCTCCAACACACGGACCTCCGCTTTATCTAATGCATCATATATATCCTGTTTACCGCACGGTTTGATGAGCAGATCCAAGGCACCGTACCGCAATGCGGCCTGGGCATATTGGAAATCTTGAAATCCTGTAATGACAATGAACTCAACATGTGGAAATTTAGCCTTACTTCGTTTGAGAAGCTCTAAGCCATCCATCAATGGCATCCGAATGTCCGTAATAACGAGGTCTGGCAGCCTCTCAGCTATGAGGATCTCTGCCTCCTGCCCGTTCTCTGCCTCACCGCAAACATGCCAGTTGGTTTCAGAGCCCGTAATCATTTTGGCAAGTCCTTTTCGAAATAAAGGCTCATCCTCAACTAATAAGATGTGGTTCATTGACCATTCCCCCTTCGAATGACTTCATCTGTTCACACGGTAAAATCAAACGCATCCGCGTGCCCTGCGGCAAGCGTTCGATTTCTAAGCGATAGGGATCGCCATAGACCAAGTAAATACGACGTACAACATTCCGAACACCAATACTCTCCCGTTCCCTCTGATGATCATACACCGACTGCTCTTCCGTCAGACGAACAAACGTCTCCTCATCGATGCCGCTCCCATTATCCTCGATTTCAATCTGTAAATCAGCGTCTTGGCGGAAAGCGCGAATCCATAACCGCTTGTTGTCCGGCTGATCACGAAACGCATGAACGAATACATTCTCAACTAATGGCTGAAGGATAAGCCTCTGCATGCCACAAGCTAATAACTCTTCCTCTGCTTCAATGGAAACATGCAGCCCTTCACCGTGCCGTGCCTCTTGGATCGTCATATAATTGCGAATTTGCGTAAGTTCTTCTTGTAAAGTACTTGGCGTAGATACCGATTCCAAAGAATACCGCAATAAATCAGATAAACTTGTTACTAAGGAAGCCGTCTCCACATCGTCGTACAGCAGCATGATTTTCCAATAAATTGAATTCAGTGCGTTGTATAAAAAGTGCGGATTCAACTGTGCCTGCAGCGCTTTAAGCTCCGCTTCCTGTTCACTCAGCTTGCTGACGTACACTTCTTTGATCAACGATTGAATGTTCTCGACCATCCGATTGAAACTTTCCGCTAGAAAAGCAAACTCATCATTCGACGTTTTGGGAATTTCAACCTCCAAATTACCTCTGCGCAATTGATGCATGGCAGACACTAGTCCATGTAAAGGCTTCAACATCCTGCCGCTGAAAATCGAGACACAGACTGCCATCAGCAGAACACTGATGAGACCAGAAATGACGGCGACCTGATAGACCATCCTGCCTTTTTCCTCAATATCCGCTAAAGAAATACCACTAACCAGCTTGAAAGAGCGGGCCTCGTACGTGCTTTTCACAAACAAATAATCCTCATTTTCATTCCGCTCGATAAATGAGCGCTCCTGATTCTCCCATGCAGGAATAATCCCAGCCCTGCCCTGCGGCACTCGACTATACAGCAATTTATTATATTGGTCGAAAATATACGCTCCCGTTGTCCTGCCAGCCATCAGCTTGTCTAGGGGGCTTGTCAGAAAAGACTCATCAATAATCATAACCAGCGTCCCGTAAGCTGCTTGCTGCTTCGTCGATTTGAGCAAGCGGGTTGCGACCAGATTGCTTTTCTCCCCGGAAGGATCGGAGGAATCCGGAATATTTAATCGCTGCCATACGATCTCTGCTGAAGTCTGGTTCACACCCGTTTTCACCTTATTGTAAAAGTCAGGAAATGTAATCTGCATCGATGGGTTCGTATGACTGAAGTAGTAATTATTCCCTTCCAAATCCACGATATATAACGCACGTATTTGCGGTGTTTCATTTTTCAAAGGCAACAAAATTTCCGACAATTCACGTTCCAAAATAAATCTGCGATACGCTTTTGTCTCACCCTCTGGCGGCTCCGCACGAATCCCTTGCACAATTTGCTCAACACGGGGGTGAAAAATAATAAAATCGGTAATCCGATACATATCTTGTATTTTATAACCAATTTGCTCCATCGTCTGCTCACTGGTCGTTAAATACTGCTTACTGATCTCACTCTCAAACAAATTTAAATAAATACGATACGAAATGTATCCCGTAATGAGGGAACACAGAATGATGATGATCGACAGTGTCAAAATTAATTTCACTTTAAAATGCTGATTAATGTACTGTAGCACTTGCCGATGCTTCATCTACAGATGGCCTCCTGAATTGTGCCTAATCATTCCACTGCTATACTACCTACTAGTGTAATACATCCCCTACGGGCTGACATCTATTTATTATCGAAAAACGGATATGATCTTTAGGTGTACGAAAAAAACGAAAAAAACGCCCATGCGTATCGCATCGACGTTCGGTCAGTCTTATTAGAATTGACGGTATACAACAGATTCATAATCAAGTCGTTTTTTATCAAGTTCACGTTGTTCACGGTGTACCTGAAGCCAGGAACTGATACATACGACAACAATGCTAGCAAAGAGTAGAAACCCCAGCGCCTTCCACCAAAAACTGCCTGTGACAGATGGATTGACCCCCATGATCAAAATTAGGACTGGAAGAAACCACATTAGGTTTCCAATATATATCCGAATCACTTTTCGTTTTAACAAGCTTCTCTATCCCCTAAAATGGATTCGCGTTCCGTATATCTTTCGCAGCACCCTACCACTTTAGGACCGTCAATCTCTACTCAGTAATCGTCCAATTTATGGAAAAAGAAAAGCATCAATTAAATCGTATTATTTGGCGTATCCACAACATCCGGATCCACTGTATTGGTACTTCCATTGAGTACATTCTGAACACTTCCAAAGCTATCCCCTGGCGAAAACGAGTTAGCTCCCGCAAAGATTTTGGAGCTGCTGGTAAGGCTAATTGCCAAAGTATCGCCAATCTGGACATTGGAACCCTGAGCGACATTGAGGATTTTGATTCCACCGTTAATAATTGCAGGCATGCTCCGGCCACTCCCTTCCAACTCTTAACCATTGTATGTGTTCAGGCGCCTATTGGTCACTTGTTGGTTGGATGGATAATTGTATGAGTATAAAGAAGAACAGGTCCTAATGAACCTGTTCTTCTTTCGTGGAACATTCATACTCGATGACAACCATCTGATGACACGCCAGCTTAGGTATTGTATAGAAAACCGTCTGTTCTTCGTACGTAAAGGGGAGTTCTGTCATCTGCGGTGCCATATATACGTTCTTCACGTGATTGGAAGTTCGCACAGAAACCTGAACGTCATACATAGGAACAATATCTTCGATGACTTCGATGTTTTTCCCTCGACGGATTGGGGTTGCGTACAGCAAGTGATTAACCAGACGATTCTCTTCTTTTTGGTCCTGCAGTGTGACGACGCCTTGT
Organism: Paenibacillus sp. LjRoot56; assembly: GCF_964253335.1. Lineage (NCBI taxonomy): Bacteria > Bacillati > Bacillota > Bacilli > Caryophanales > Paenibacillaceae > Paenibacillus > Paenibacillus sp. LjRoot56. The sequence goes on along the minus strand of NZ_CAXURV020000001.1, from coordinate 1,905,910 downwards.
GCCGGAAGATTGGTTTGCAGCGTCTTGTCAGGGAGCAAACGATCCAAGGCATGCAGGACCGCTTCCTTCAATATGAGGCTGCCTTTGGTCGCATAATCTTCAAATATGTTCCATGCGATATATACACCTCTTTCGCTTTCCACCATACCCGGTCCTCCATATACATAGCTGCTTGGCGTATGCTGGTGCGAGCAGAACGTAAACAGATCACGGTTAAAATAAGGGTTCTCACGGTGTGCAAGCTCGGTTCCGCCTGCGAGTTCGATTTTTTGTCCTTGTGAATAGAAAATGTAGGAGGCTTCTCTACAGCTTCCAAGATTGAACAGTGGGCGGAAATAGTCGGGGCGGTAGGGATTTATCCCTACATGCCGTACCCCGAGGTCGATTGTAAATCGGGTGCCCTCCGGATTAAGACAGGACCAGCCCGTCGCGAGAATTTTGCCACCCTGGAGTAAGAAATGCTCCAATTTGCTCTGAAGCTCTTCCTCCATCGCTACATAATCCGGTAATATGAGCACCTTATAAGCTGTAAAATCATTCTCCTGATCAATGACATCGAACAGGAATTTGCCCTCAAGCAGCATGCGCACAGCCCCTGCGTCGGAATCTGACGTGGTCACATTGGCCTTCGGATGCAAGCCGGTTGCTTCCAACGTTAGCAGCGCCACATCGGCAACACTCGTCGTCTTCACGCACCATGCCTCTTTGGCCTCGATCTCGCGATACGCCGCGCCAATCAGTGCATAGGTCGCTGCATCCATATAACCGTCAGGGTGCAGCTGATCGCCTATCGAACAACGGGCACCATTGGCGATACTGAGCGCAGTTTCGTAACGGAGTGCGTTCGGGTGCTTATAACCGCCGAATTCCCCCCAAGACGTATGGAATTTCCCCGTCATACCTAGAAAATCAACGCCAAGCGTTTGCGCGTATCTAGCCGATAGCGGGAAGTGGTCATAACCCCAACCACCCGTCGGCAACGATTCCAGCTCTAAATGTGTGTTCATATCTATCAAATCGCGTCGACCTCGCGCAATGTGTCCGCCATTGTGGAAGATTGGCAGCCCTGGTTTGATCGATTGGACCGTTTCCTTCACCCTCGTCGTATAATTCGCGTAAGTTTTCTCCCATAACCTTTGCATAGCCTTCTCATCACGTGGATCCTTGCCTTCCTGGCGAACATTCTCTACACAGCTATGACAGTAGCACTTGCGTATGCCAATTATGTCTAAAAATAGGCCGTCCAAATCATATCGGGACACGACTTCCCGGATCTGATCGATCAAGATTTCCAAATAGGGAGAGTTTAAGCAAAACTGGTGATAACCCGGCAGCAAAAAGCCTTTGACCCAATTCGTTTGGTCGTTCGCATCACGGATAAGCCATTCCGGGTGTCGTCTTGCCAGTTTTTCATCCAAGCCAGCCGATAGGTATACAGGTGTTTTCACATGAATGTCATGTGCAGCCTCAATCATGGCGGCAAGCAAATCGAAACTCAGCCCAGGATGAGTTTCATTCGCCTCTGACGGATGGTAAGCCCAGCCGTGATGACATTTGGAGAAAATTGTAACGGAATCCACATGGCCAAGCTTAAGCATTTCCTGAAACTGCCCCTTATCAAAACGTTCTCCAATCGGCGCTATGGCTTCGGAGGTGTGAAAATCAAGATGCACCTGACGAAATCGCATGTGTTCTCTTCCTTTCTATTTCATACTTACACGATGTGCAACGCTTAATTGAACGGGTTCAGTGTATACAACAACATGACAGGACTAACCTGCATGTATACGTCTGGGCTAGCTGCCCAGCGTGAAGATATAAGCGATATACCGTCAATGGATGAGTATCACGACTTGGTATCTCTACGGTTTCCACATGCGCCGACAGCTCTAGCGGTTCAAATCGTAAAACGACGTTTCCCTTCTCTCCCAGCCAGGTTACCTCGCCACCGCTGATATCAGGTTTATGGAAACTGATGAAATGCTCCGTTATGCTCCGTTCTGACTCTACAGTCCCCTCATTAAACACGAAATGATCCGTTAACGTTAACCTTGCGCTGGCCTCTTCTTGGCAAACCTTCCACTCGAAGGACCGGTGGAACAGATGGATCCGTGCCTCGGGTCTATAGGCATGCGTCAAATCCAGTTCAAACCTGACGGAGCCATGATCCATTTCGTTTCTCGTGACGATTGCCCTGTATGCTTCACCAGCTGCCTGTTGTTCTCCATTGATAATAGGAACCGAGTGACCCCCTGAAGATGCGTGCAGGTGGTCATAGCGTTCTTTCCCGAAGTATTCGCGGGTGTACACCCCCATTCCGAGATCTGCCAACAGCGTATCGCCCGCGATATGGATGATAAAATGCCCGAGGTCATTATGGTTGTGAGGCTCGTTGTTATGACCTCCTTTGGCCGAGAAGGCAAGCAAACCCTTCGAGGTTTCGCGCTTATCCACCAGCCAATCTGTACTGGCAAAGTAAAAGGTCCCATCCGCTCCTGGAGCATGCAGCCATTGCGTCTCTGTCCACATCATGTTGCGGAAAGTGAACGGCCAGCGATAGCAATGATCTTCATGAAACGAAGGCACACACGTCATTTTCGGTGGAGCGATGCCGAGTCTGCGGCACAAACGACTGATCAGTCCAGTAGCCGGTCTGAAGGTTGGCCTGCAATCCGAATAATTGATGCAGGAAGAATCGCTGAGTGAAACGGCTGCCGGGAATTCGGCAATCCTTTTGATCTTGTCCTGATTTAACAAATCTATCGTCCCGTTAGTAAACTCATAAAGCATCTCAACCCAATAAACAAAATAACCAAAACCGTACCGCCAGTATCCGAGCCCCTCCGGACAGCAGCCGTCATTTCCATATCCCACAAGGAAGCTTTCCATGGCGCTCACTACCCTGTCCTGCATACCTGCGAGCCGCTCCTGATCATCGATCAGCAACAGCGCCGCCATACCGACAGCACCGCTGCATACGGCCGACCAATTGTTCGTCTTTGAAGTCCAAATGAAATGATGAGCACTTTCAAACACGGGCTGGAACACACGATGCTCAATTTCTTGCTTCACCCGGATCGTTACCCAGTCATTCAAGCGGTTCCCGACGAGATACAGCACTTCTGCCAAAGCATGCGCCGTTTCAGCGGCGAACAAGTCCACATAGCGGTTCGGAGGAACACGCGCCGTCAACACTTTCTCTATTGTATCGGGTAGATGCGCTGGTACAGCCCAGGCATATTCATTACAAATTTCCCAGATTAGATTTTCCAACGTCATTTTATACGTATCGCTATTATCAAGTGCCATCGTCAAGGCAAGAGCAAGCAAGCGTCCTCTTCGCTCAAAATAAGGCTTTTCGAATTCCTTACGAGTTCCTGTTGAATGAAATGCCTGGAAATCCGCAAAAGACAGGAGAGGAACAGGCTCACGCCTGGCCCTCTCCGCTTCCTCATGTATTTCCTCTATCAATCCTGCTAAGTGCGGAGCTTCCAGCAATTCCTTTCTTTTCGCCGGTGTCCAGGCCCCGCCTATCAGCGTTGTTGGCCTTTCTTGCACGGCTAATATCGCTTCTCTTAACTGATGGAACGAAATCATGTTGTTCTCCTTCTTGGCTTAACGTCTACTGCAAGACACTCGCAACCCTGAGGAGTATCTGCGCAGCAACTGATGTGATATGCTTGCCACTTTGTGCTTCTACTTCGTGAAGAAATGCATTCAACTTGCTATGCTGCAGCTTTTCTACCAGACTGTTCGCGATTCCCTTATTATCAATCCATGACATGGCTGTAAACTTAGTAATTAGCGACTGCAGCGATTGGATGTCAGCATAGGTTTGGAACGTGACAGTAACATTCCGTTCGTTCCCTACTGTATCAACCCCCTTCACGATAAGCGCATGCATCCCAAGAGGGAGCGTATACAGTGGAATCTGATTCCCCTCATAGACTTGCTGATCGTCAAGCCATAACTTCGTCTTGGACTGATCTACACCGGACAAAGAATCGGTAAGCGTAAATTGAGGTATTAGCACTTCACTGGCACTCAACGCCTGATTCGCGCTTGGCGTAGAAACGGCGATAACCGGAGCCGACATATCTAGCTGAACACCTACCGTTTGAACGGTCTCCTCGTTCCCTGCTTGATCGATAGAACGATAAGAAACAGCGTGGATGCCATCCGTATTGATTACAATCGGAGTCAGATAGGGCTGCCAAGTCGCTCCTCCATTTTCACTATACACAGTACGCGTCACGCCAGAAGTCGCATCAGACGCTGACAGTGTCAGGGTAACCGGATGGACGTACCATCCATTCGGTCCGTCCGGCTGCGCCGGTGACAGCACAGACGTTGTAATTGGCGCTGCCTGGTCAAGATGAAGCGTGATCGCCTTCGCTGTCTCCATATTTGCTGCCAGATCAGTTGAACGGTATCGGAAGTCAATCGCTCCGTTATCCTGGTCGAGCGTAAGTGGCGATGTATACACGCTCCAATTCGCTCCGCCGTCCAGACTGTAGTTCGTTTGTGACAAAGTGGACGATCCTTCGCCTCGACCCAACTGAATCGTAATCGGATGCACGAACCAGTTATTGGCTCCATCTGGCTGAGTAGGAGCGATAGTTGCTTCCGTGATCGGTTTGCGAAGCTGCGTGACCACGATGTCGTCAAACTGCAGATTATCGAAACCGCCTGCATAGAACCCAATCGTTCCGGTCAAATTGTGCGCTGGATCGGAAGCTTTTAACTTGAGCACCCCATTGACGAATAGAGAGATATTCGCGTCGTTCACGATCAGCTCAAGGGTATACTCCGTATTAGGAGCCAAATCCTCATAGTTCAAATTGGACTGTTTCACAGTCGCCCATGAACCGTTATAAAGAATCCATTGCGACGCTCCGTCCACCGTCTTCCGGTACCCGATTCGGTCGCCGCTGCCGGAAACCAAGCGATCAAATATATAAAACGTCGCTGCGCTCGGGATCGTGGCCGGTGTCTTCAGTTTGAACGTCAAATCGTAGTTCGTGAACGAACGCGGAGATGTGGCAGACGCCCCTTTCAAAAGCCGATACTTATGGTCGCCATTCACGGTTATAATGCTACGATTCGGATCCACTGGCCAGCCGCCTCCGCCGGATTCAAAATCCGTCTTCAGCAGAACATCCGACACGATGATGTGACTTGTCGCTGACGCTTCAGGCGTCTCGACCGACGTCACGGTAATGTCCGTCTCCCCAGATCCGACGGCGGTAACCAAGCCGTTTGCATCGACCACGGCTACACTTGGATTGCTCGATGTCCAATAAACAGCGTGATTTACACTGTCTGAAGGATCAAAGCTCACCTGCAGCTTCAGCTGTTCATCCGCCCCGATATTTGCGCTGGTTCGATCCAACAGCAGCCCGGCAACCTTCGTGGTCGGCACAGACAGCTTGATATCGTCGAACAATAGATAATCAAAGCCGCCTGCATAAAAGCCGACCGTACCGGATGGATTATACGTCGCATCCGTCGCCTTAAGCTTCAGCACGCCACCCACATAGAGGCTGATGTCAGCACCTTTTACAAGCAACTTGACGCTATACTCGGTATCCGGTGCCAAATCCGAGTATGGCAGGTTCACTTCCTTAACGGTCCCCCAGGCCTTATTATAGAGAAGCCATTTGGACGTACCGTCCTCAAGCTTGCGGTAACCGATGCGTCCCCCACCGTTCGAACCTAGCCTGTCGAAGAAATAAATCGTGCCTAGGCTTGGCATGGTTGGCGGCGTCTTCATCTTGAATGTCAGTTCGTAATTGGTATATTCGTTCGGCGAAACTGCCGTTGCGCCTTTCAGCACTTTATACATATGATTGCCAGCCATATCGATGACGGACCGATTCGGATCCACCGGCCAGCTATTTCGCCCCGTCTCAAAATCGGTATATTCATAAATACCGTCTCCGATCTCGACGTTAATCATGACTTCATCTTGAAGCAGCGGGTTTTCTGCTGAAGTGACTGTGATGACTGCTTGGCCGATAGCCGCCCCCTTCATCGTTCCTTTGCTGTCCACTTTGACAACACTCGGATCGCTGGACGTAAATAACAGCTTTGGATTCGTGGCGTCCCAAGGTAACACGGCCGTGTGCAGCTCATATGCTTTGCCAATTCCAATCGTCACGTTTGCATCATAGGCACGAACACCTTGTACTGGAATGGTATCTGGCGCCAGATACGGTCCCGCTTTGCCAATAATCCCTATGTCGTCAAAAGGAATCGGATGGAAGCCGGGTATTTGCTGGAAAACTGCAGCATCGTTTTTTAGATTGAGATCACCAGCCGCCAGATTTACAAAGCCAGGATCGCTGTTCGTCACCCAGTTATTCGCATACTGCAGCAGATTAAACTTATCGTAAGCCCCTTGCGCATTAGTAATGCTGCTGCGGGCCCTGGTAGGGTTATAGATCACATTATTCTCTAAGGTGTTCGTGGTCGGATAATACCGATTCTCCGTAAAGAAGTCCGCGAGCTCCGGATATTTGACCAAATACGGCGTCCCTACAAAATTATTATTTTGGGCAAACAACGTCTGCCATTTCGGCATGTAGTTCTTCGGGATCTGCTTATCTGGTGCGTCACCTAGATAGATGTCGGCATAATCATAAGGTACTTCACTATCGATAAACAGATTATTCCGAGTCTTGATGTGCGCCCCACCGTTATTTTTAATTGCGGAATTGCCCATTTTGTAGAAAATATTATCTTCAATCGTCAGCCCCATTGTGAAATTGTCTGGATAAACGCCTTCTACCCCAGCTTTGGATTCACCAATATTATGAAAATAATTCCCTCGAATGACGGTCCCTCGCTGTTGCGGTGTCTCGCCTGCGTTCATATAGATGGCTCCGAGATCGGAGAACATTTTACATACATCATAAATGTTGTTGGAATCCACTAAGTGGTCGTTGCCAAAGATTAGAATACCGGGATGCGGCGCATCGTGAATTTCATTGTGTGACACACGGTTGCCGACACCGGTCAGAATGACGCTAGGATTGTACGCCTTGTGATAATAAGCGAAATCGTGAATATGAGAATTTTCCACATAGTTGTTACCAGGCTCCAGCGTGACACGGCTGCCTCCGTTCAAAGTGACCGCTGTCCCGCCGATATGATGGATGTGACTGTTTGTTATTCCGTGATTCACCCCCGTTGCTGTCGCAAAATCATTGTATAACCACCGGCTTGGCGTATTAATCTGCACACCGCCGTTTGTAAAGTTGCGGATTTCACAATGGGATAGCAGCACATGATCACCACCCATAATCACCACAGCCGAATCGCGCCCATTCTCCAAAGTCAGATCCTCGAACGTAACATAGGATGCCCCTACCGAATTAATCATCGGTGTTTTCAGCATCGTAACGGTTATCTCGGGATGCTCATCTTCAAACGATGCTGTCGGCATGAAGTACAAGACCCCCTGCGTACGGTCAATGTAGTATTCGCCGGGCATATCGATCTCCTCGAGCAAATTTTGCGCGAAATGGAAATCCGGATACCAGTTCTTGAACAAGCCGCTCATTTCGCCGTAGCGCAATGTAATCTGCTTATTTAATGTATCAATCGAAGCGATTTTGTTATACGACCATTCCCAGCTGTAACCGAAAATACCATCCAGCCAAATGTCGTCGGCATTCGTCCAGTATTGCGGCCTGTCGTACGTGTAACTGAACGTCCCTCCTCGATCCTGCAGATCAGAATCCTTACGTGTCGGCCCCGCATCAATAATGTCACCCATTTGCACCGTACCGCTATTCGGCCAGCGCGCAAGTGTCATACCTTCACCTGCCACGTACAGCTCCATCGGTGGAACCTGACTGACATCGTTCGCCTTATAGTAACCGTGTCGGCTCATCACGCCGTAATCCGAAATGCCGTGACTACTCAGATCAACCTGCAGCACTTTGGTACGGGCGTCGGCACTAATGATCCGCTGCAGAATCGCCGGGTTGGTAACTTGTGTAAACCAACTCTTGTCGAGCGATTGACCACCGGACAGACTTACCTTCTCGTTCGGATAGGCTTTGTACGTGATCGGACTGTCAGCCGTGCCGGAGTCCTGCTGCTCGATCTGGAAGCTGGATGTTCGATTATACGTGCCGCCCCGCAAATAAACGGTCACACCGCCATCCGGCAAGCCGGAAGTGCTCTTCAACTGACGAACTGCATCTCGAGCCTTTTCTAGTGTTTGAAAAGGCTCATCGATTCCGCCCCCATTGGAATCGCTTCCATCTGTGGCCACATAGAAGGCCGTTTCCGGTAATCCGGATTCGGCCTGAACGGCAGGTAAAACGAACAGATTCAACATCATGGCAGTGATCGCGAGAATAATTGCTTTTTTTCTAAGCATATCTCTACATCCCTTCGCAAAATAAATTTAACTTGTCACTGGAGAGACGTATTCAGGACTGCGCTATCCTTTCACCGAACCAATCATTGTACCTTTCTCGAAATAACGAAGCAGGAAAGGATACATCACCAACACTGGAAGGGCGGATACGATTACCGCTGCCATCTTCAAACTCTCTGGCGCAGGCGGAATTTCATTCACTGCCGTCGTAAACGGATCGAGCCTGTTCTCAATCAGAATTTGCCGGACAATCTGCTGCAACACGAATTTGGATTGATCAGTCACATACAGCAAATTGTCCATAAAGGCATTAATGTGATACACAAGCGACCAGAGGCCTATCGTAACCAAAACGGGAACCGAGAGCGGTAAAATGATGCGAGTGAGAATACGCAGATCACGAGCTCCGTCAATCCGCGCAGCCTCAATCAGCGCATCTGGAATCGAGCGGAAGAATGAAATCATGACCAGTACTTGGAAAGCGTTTGCCGCATGTGGCAGCACGTAGACCCACCGCGTATTCAGCAGATGCAACTCTTTTATAAGCAGATAGTTCGGCACGATCCCACCATCGAAGATCATTGTAAATAGCAGGAGTAACACGAGAACCCGCTTCCATGGCATTTCATTGCGAGACAGCGGGTAGGCTGCGCATACGGTAACGATCAGTGTAAGTGCTGTGCCGACGACCATACGGAACAGCGTATTGCTGTACCCTTTCCAGATGAACGGATAGGTCAGCAATTCCTTGTAGGGCGTCAAGGTAAGATCCCTTGGAAACCAGTGAAAGCCATTGCGGAGCGCTTCTCCCCTTCCGCTTAGCGAAACCGACAGCACGTGAATAAACGGGTAGACGACAATAATGGCGAGTGCGCCAAGTACGATATAAATCAAGCTGACGCTCAAACGATCCTGCCAGTTTCTACTTCTCATGTTGCAAATCCTCCTACCATAAGCCGCTCTCTCCCTTACTCAGTTTGCGCACAGTGAAGTTAGCCCCTAGAATCAGCAGCAAACCTACCAGCGACTTAAACAAGCCGATCGCAGCCGTATAACTGTATTGAAATTGCTGTAGTCCTACGCGATAGACGTAAGTGTCAATCACATCTCCTGTTTCAAAGGTGACTGGATTAAGCAAGTTGATAATTTGTTCAAAGTTCGCGCTCAAGAAGCCGCCTAGGCTGAGAATGAACATAATTGCTATGGTTGGCATAATCGACGGAATATTAATATGATACAAACGTTGCCAGCGATTCGCCCCATCGATCGTCGCAGATTCGTGCAGTTCCGGATTAATGCCTGACAACGCAGCAAAATAAATAATCGAACCCCAGCCGATATCCTTCAAGATGGCCGAGCCAACCACAATGGAGCGGAAATATTCCTTATTACCCATGTAAAATACAGGTTTTCCTCCGAACCAGCTGACGATCTCAGCCACAATACCCGTGGTCGGCGACAGGAAATAGATGACGAGACCGGACATGATGACCCACGAAACGAAATGCGGCAAATACATCGTCATCTGCACGAAGCGCTGAAAAAAGCGGGATCTGATCTCATTAAGCAGAAGCGCCAGCACGATCGGTGCGGGAAAGGCGAACAGCAGCAAGTACAGATTCAGCAGCAGCGTATTACTCAGCAACCGATAGAAATCGGCTGAATGAAACAGCGCCTCGAAATGCTTAAAGCCTACCCAAGGACTGCCCCATATCCCATCGATAACGCGAAAATCCTTGAATGCAATGAGTACCCCGTAGATCGGGCCATATTTGAATACGAGAAAAAAGGCAAAAGCAAACAGATAGAGCGCAAATAGCTCCCTATTCTTCAAAATCATCTTCATGTCTTTGCACTTCCTCAGGGCCAGTTGCGTCTCCTCCCCCGGCAGCGGCAAACGGCTTGCTTACCGGGGATGCGGATTCGCTTCTCAAGCTGATTATTTTTTAAATTGCTTCTGGTACATGTCGTTGGCTTCCTTAGTCAACTCGTCTCCACCCTTAGCTTTCCACTCCGCCACATACTTATCGAAATCACTTAGCGGCAATTCTCCACTAATCATTTGAGCAAAATATTTCTGCGTCAGTGCCGTCAAGTCTTTTTTATACTTTCCATCTGACAGAAGCGCAGCGAACAACAGTGCATCCGTCTGGTTCGGCGCAGAAGAATACGTACGAACGGCTTCGTTCATCTGCGGATTGGAATATTTATCTCTATAAGCCCGAGTCGTGATATTACCAAGCGAGAACAATCGAATGCCAACAGCATCACGTTGTTCCTGCTTTTCAAAGCCCGTTAAGACTTTCGTTGCGCCAGAAGTCGCTCCGCTGGCTACAAAATCCCATTGCGTTCCTTTGACACCCAAGCTCGTCATATTGATCGTTTCTTCGTCATTGCTTTCTGCACGCAATATTTCAAAAATTTTGTTCAGCTTAGCTGGATCATTCTTCACCTTGTTGCCAAGGACAATGTAATTACTTTTTACTCCCCAATCCCAGCTGCCGCTGCCGCCAGGTCCTTTCGGATTTTTACCCAGTTGGAGCTTCGCACTCGGATTGATGTCTTTCATCGCAATAATTGTCGCACCATCGGCGAGCGCTGCTTTTCCGACTTGCTCCTCAATCACACCGATCCGACTGTTATACAGTTTCTTGCGGTACGAATCTTGTGTATCCGTAATATATTCAGGATCGATCACGCCGTCTGCATACCATTTGCGCAATTTCTCAAGAGCAGCCTTTGCTTCTGGCATAATGGAACCGTTCATGATCTGTCCTTGTTTTTCGTGCCACATGGTTGGTTGTACACCAAAAGCGCCAAATATGGAGTAAAAGCCCGTTGACCAAGTCGACGTCGCCGTACCGGTCAAGCCGTAGGTATCGTTCTTACCGTTGCCATCAGGGTCTTTCTTCGCGAAAGCATAAGCCGCCTGCTCGAATTCATCCAGTGTCTCTGGAAGCTTCGTGATACCGACTTTGTCGAGCCAGTCTTTGCGCCATAACATCGTAAGGTCATAAGGTTTCAAATCGATAAACATCGGGACTGCCCATAGCTTGTTGCTAAACGTTACCGTCTGGAACAGCGCCTTCGACTGTTCAACATCTTTATAGTATTCAGGCATTTTCTCTTTCACCATATTGGGGTCCAGGTCCATCAAAACACCTTGTGCTTGGTAGGCAGAGACATTGGATGGATCACCCAGCATGAACACATCTGGTACGTCACCGGAAGCGATACTGGCGTCGGTCACTTTGACCGGCTTGATTTTAATATTGAATTTCTGTTCTAACCACTTCTGAACTGGGGTATCAGCAACGACGGCTGGCGCTTGGAATTGAATGCCCCACGTAATTTCAATCGGCTTTGCAGCAGCGCTCGGTTGACTTGATTCGGCAACTGTTTTCTTTTCTGTGGAACACCCGCTAAGTACGCTTGCAGCCATACTTGCTGCTAAGACGGTGAGTGCGACTGGTTTCATTTTATAGATAGGCACAATAATCTCCCCCTGCTTCACATCATGAATTCCGTTCCTTAACTCGCTCTACCCCGGCCGGGAATTGGGAACGGTTACATCCTTTACGATATCTGGTGGCTCACAACTACACAATCATCTCATTCGATTTTTGTTATGTTTTTCCTTTCCGTGGCTGTTTGTATAGTATTATGTTATCCGATTTTTCGTATGTTTTTCGCCTCTCACCTTCCCCTTATTTCATTCTGTGCTATAATTTGCTTGGTGCTGAGTATGACATCCACCTGATATTGAAAACGCTAACACTAGGAAAGGAGGGTCTGGATGCCTAGTCTTCAATTGATTCGCAACCGATCTCTCTTCGTCAAACTACTGTTATCCATGACGGCGATCGTCATCGTCACTGTCATCCTCATTTCTTCGGTTACCTATACAATTTCTGCCGATACGAGCATTCAGAATTCGATTGAATATAATCAATCCATCATGGAGCAGCAGCGGGAACTGATTCATAAAGAACTGAATGCGATACAGAGTATCGCCTCCAGCATGGTCATGACCCAATCCTACCTGTATCACAAAATAAACGATAAACTAAGTGTGTCTTCCCTCATTGACTTGACACGATTTCTGGAGGAGCAGCAGAAACTGAGTCCTTATATCGATTCCATTTATCTCGTATACAATAAACTCGATCTCATTCTGACCTCACGTTCCGATATGAAAATGTCCCCTTTATCTTCCTTCACCGACCGTTCTTGGCTGACGGCAATGAGTGAAGACACCGCGAACCGGACCTTGTGGCTTACCAATCGTCCTGGCAATACGGTAAAAGGGACACTTGCCACCAGTTTAATGCAGAAAATGCCGCTCATTGGTCCAGTTGATGGGGCCATTGTGATCAATTTGAAGCTCGACCTGCTCTTTAAAGAATATTTGAGCCATTACCATAATAAGAAGGGGCTGACGCTTGTCCTCGGATCACAAGGCGAGCCTCTCTATAGTGAAACGGAAGAAGCGGCAGCCCTAATCGGGAAGTTTGATCAAAGCGTGCTGTCCGCTCCGGGAAGCGGCTCATACGTCGACGATCGACGGTGGATCGTGACCTACACCACGTCTAATGTGACAGGCTGGAAGTTTGTCAATTTGACTAAGCGATCCGTCCTGCTTGAGGGCTTGAGCCGGATTAAACTGATCGTAGCTGCCGTTTCCGTTCTTTACGTCACTGTTGCCATTTTGCTGCTGTTTTATATCTCACAAAGACTATACCGGCCGCTCAAAAGCGTTCTCACCTATATTAGTGGGGGAGAAAGAGCAAGCTCAGAAACCTCCCTGCCGGCCGCCGACGAAGCGAGCTTCATTCAGCAGGCATTCGAACGGCTTCGTCATAGCCGGGAAACAATCCTTAGCGAAAAGGAAAGAGTAGAAACGTTGCTTGGCGACAACCGTTCAGCGATTAAGGAGAAATATTTGAGCGATCTCATCAAGGGGCGGGCGATTTCTCAGCAGAGCAGTGGGCAGGAGAAGGATGCAGCAGAGCTTTTGGGACTTAAACTGGATTTCGAACGATTTGCCCTCCTGACAATCGAGTTGGAGGAACAATCCCTACTGAATGATTCAACTGGCAATCTCCATTTTCATCTATTTCAATATGGCTTAATTGAAGAGCTTGGACCCGAAATCAACGGTGAAATCTTCGCTAGGGATGATGAACGCACCATCATCATCATTGTTGCTGTGCCTGCCAACCAAGATGATTTCCCAATTGAGCTTGCGAGAAAACTACAACGAAATATGGAGAGCCGCTACAACATACTTGCAACGATCGGCCTGAGCCGCATCCATACGGGTGTGTTTTCGGCACAAACTGCCTACGAAGAATCGGTCGAAGCGCTCAGCCTGAAAATGTATGTCGGCAAAGGCGAAATCGTGCCTTATACGATCGTTAGCTCTTGGAAGCAGGATGAAGAAACCTATTTTTACCCATACGAGCTAGAGACAAAGCTGCTTCAGGCGCTGCTTCAGCTGAACGAAGAGGAATGTGCGGAGACGATTAGCCGTATTACGAAAGAGGTGACCGCCCGCAGACTGGGGAAAGCCAACGTGCAGCAACTCTTTTTTCAATTAAGCGGTGAGATTGTAAAGACGCTGGTGCAAACTGGCGGAGATATGACCGCTGTACTCGGTGATCGACCGTTCGTGCTGTCCGGTATTCAGACGCTTCGTGATATGGAAGCACGCTTGATGGAGATGTGCACCCAAATCATTGCGCACAATCGGGAGAAGCGGTTGAAGCTCAATGATATGACCTTGCAGCTTGCTACCGAATTTATGGAGAAGAACTATAATAACAACATTACAATCGAGACGGTTGCCGGTCACGTGCAGCGAAGCACGTCCTTTTTGAGCCGTATCTTCAAGGAAACTACAGGTACAACGATCAACGACCATTTGATTCATTTGCGAATCAAACGAGCTTGTGAGCTGCTACGACAGCCAAAATATTCGCTCGAGGACATATGCCGTGAAATCGGCTATGCCAACGTCAGCTACTTCAGCAAGCTGTTCAAATCCCGCATGGGGAGTACGCCTGGTCAATATCGGCTACTGCAAACGGTAGATCAGAACCCGGTGGGAGGCTTGGAACACTCGGAGTAGTAATGCTAAGAAGAAGCTGTCTTCAAAGACAACTGTCATGAGAAGATATAGTGTTAGATCGGCCCCCTTGATGTTACGGGATTTGTGTATTGAAACGTTGTCATGTTTATAAAATTAAGAATTGTTCTGGATCTAAAAATTAAACAGCGACAGGCTAGGACTTGAAAATAAAGTCTTAGACTGCCGCTGTGCTATTGAACTATCGTTCTCCGTTAGCTCAATCACTATATCCCTCGAATTGCGATATGGTATGTATACAGGTTACCTCCCCATATTGTTCCAAAGTCGAACTATGGTGCCTTAGAGCCCATCCGTTAGTCTGACTGGGGCTTTTTACTAGAAATCCAAAAGATCGTTACAATGATTGTTAGTACAATCCATAAAAGTACCATTAAAACATTCCATATTACGTTGGGGTTGGCTGCTCCTGTAATTAATACTTCCATGGCATGTTTACTCATACTTGCGGGATTCATAAAATCTGTAAGAGTACTCAAACCAAGTACAATTCTACAGCCTAGTAGGAATACAATTGAAATTAATGCAATAATACCTTGGCTATTAAAAATAGTACTTATCATCGTAGTGAAGGTTACCATAAACAGAACCCATAACAAATAGAACAAAGAAGCTATTATCGCGTCCACAAAATTTACATTTGTAAACAACAAATTAACATACACATACGAAATCAAGTAACCTAACACTACAGAACAAGCAACAAATATGAAATTGGCAATTATTTTACCACCTATGTACGATACTATAGTGACCGGTCTCGTAAGAATAAAAGCCAACATACCGTTGACTTTATCTGTCTGTAAGACCCCCATCATAGAAATAGCAATAATTATTACCCCCAACTGATCAAATTGAGCAGCTAAAGTAGTTGCGAGTACTTCCCCACCTTGTTGAGCAGCCATACTAGGATCAATTGTGATACCTTGTGCTCCACCGAGTGTTTTTAATATGGAGGGTAAATAATGGCTAACAACTGGTTGAGTTACTCCTAAAAATATAAATACAAGAGGCAGCCAAATAACTTTAAATTCACGTACCATTTGAACAAATTCTTTTTTCATTAGCACATTAAAATTATTCATTTTTCCACCACCAATTTTATGAATATCTCCTCTAATGTATCGTTGGTGATTTCAAACTTTACGAGATCAACCCGATGTTCCAAAGCACTTCTTATTAACATGTTTTTATTCAAACCTATATGTTCAACTTCTATTTTTATTTTATTTCCTACTGCTTCTACATCCTTTACATAGTTCAAATTTTTCAAAACTTCCATCCATTCTTGATCGATAGACGTAACTTCAAAAATCATTTTATTTTCGCGATTGCTGTTTAACAAGTCGGAGATAGTTGTATCTTTAATTTTTTGCCCATTTTTGATTATAATAAATCTTTCACATATTTCTTCTGCATCGCTTAATATATGTGTCGACAATAAAATCGTAGTCTCTCTCTTGATTTCTTCAATTAGATTCAGTACTTCTCTTCGACCAATGGGGTCTAATGCCGATACCGGCTCATCCATTACAATCAATGATGGTTTGTGTAACAACGCCTGTGCAATGCCAAGTCTTTGTTTCATTCCACCTGAAAATGTTCCAACTTTTGAATTCTCTTCTCCACTTAACCCTACTTTCGATAATATTTCTGGGATTGCCTTTGTTAATTCTTCTTTTCTTAGTCCTGATAATTCCCCCATGAAAGCAAGAGTTTCTTGTGCAGTCATCCAATGATAAAAGTTAGGGTACTGCGGTAAGTAGCCAATTTCCTTTTTCATTTGCGAAATTTTCTTCCCGTTAAGCAATATTTCTCCCATTGTAGGATTAATAATATCTGAAATAACTTTGATGAGTGTCGATTTACCAGCCCCATTCGGCCCTATCAATCCCACACATTCTCCAGATTGCAGAACCATTGAAAAGTTATTTACAGCCGTTTTTTCTTTATATGTTTTAGTAACATTTTTGACTTCTAATTTCATATTCTTTCATTGTCCTTTCTGCCAATAACAAAATATAGAATCGGACCAAACGTGTTTAGAAAAATAATAATGAGACTCCATAGCAAAACATTTTTCCTCGTTTTTCTGTGCTTGAATAAATCCATTAATGCTATTAGGATCAAAATCATCCCTACAGCAAAGACCGGTAAAATAACCGGCAATACAGACATGAAATCAATATCTTTTAATTCGTTCCACCCGTAATGCATTTGCAAATTAACCACTTCCTAAGTCATTTTAATTAATATGTTATCATTATCGATAATGATAACATATTAATACGAAATGTTACACTTATTTTTTTCTTTAAAGAATATTGTTTTAATTCTTATTGTTATTTACAATGATAATATTATCATTATAGATAATAACGGGATATTTTTTTGATTGGGGAGAGAAAAAAATGGCTAATAAAGCTGAAATTATCCTGCACCCAGTAAGGATGAAGATTTCTCAAGCTTTAATGAGAAACAAAGAAAATGGACTGACTTCACTTGAAATGGTAAAAATCATTAAAGATGTGCCTCAGGCAACTTTATATAGACATATACAAGTTTTATTAGATGCTGGAGTTATTCGCATTATGAAAGAAAAAAAAGTGAGATCCATTTCCGAAAAATACTACATTTTAAATGAAGAAGAAGCCCGACTTAGTGCAGATGAGTGGAAAAAGTCTTCTAGTAAAGAAAAGCTGAATTATATTTCGTATTACCAGTTATCGCTTATGACTCAATATCAAAACTATCTTACCAAATTAGAAGAGCAAGATTGCTCAGATGATGGTTCTACTTTTTCACTTGTAGAATTAAAGCTTGATGATGAAAATTTTATAAAGTTTCAAAATGAATTAAACGACCTAATGATAAAATACTACAACACTACTAACAAAATTAATGATCTAGATGCACCAATTCGAACTATTGCCTTTACCATTATTCCAGAATCCTAAAACAGAACATTCAAAAAAACATGATGCTGCTCTACAAGGAAACCATCCCACCCCCATACATTCGGTTTCTTTCTTCCTACTTCATGGATCGTGCCAGCTGAATTTTTATTATACCAGGCAATCTTATCAAGCTTTCCATATGTCCATACAAAAGTGTGTTATGTTTGATTCGAATGCCAAACATTATTTTGTATAATATAAATTTTCATTGAAAAAGAAACAGCGGCGGACTAGGACTTGAATAAACAATGTCTTAGGCTGCCGCCGTTGCTGTTTATCGAACTAACGTTCTTACGTTAGCTTAAAAACCGTGTGGTGTACTCAACTGTAATCTTCAATCAATGAGATTTTTCCTTCCTTAATCTCGAATGTTGACTTTCCTTTTAAATGCAGCTTATCCCCACTCTTTAATCCATTAGGAAAATCCACGGCAAGAATACCTTCATAATCGATTCCGACCTCTACTTTGTCATTTTTAACACTATAATCGGTAATTTTTCAATTATGTCCCTTATTTCTTTACCAACCATAACCATACTCCTCTCCTTTACATAAAAGATGATACCCTTGTTTACCTAGGCAACTTATTCTCAATCTAACATTACCATATATTGTAACAATCTTGCCCGTTAGCGTAGCAAGTTAAAGGCGATTCTACTGCTTATCGGCAATCGGAGAATGTTCTTGTCACGAATCGGGAATCGGCTCAAGTTCTTGTCAACCGACATCTTTCTCTTCTTCCTTCTTCAATTTCATTGATTAGCACTTACTACCGGAACGATGGCTCAATTTATTCCGGAGTATTCAGGCGGAATTATAGTATCCATTGCTACAAAAATAAATCCTGCAAAGAGAATATCTCTCAAGCAGGATCTATCGGCCATTAATGCGTCGTTATATACTTAATGTCATCCAGGAGCAGCCTTGCGTAATCGGAATTAATATGTTTACCGGACTGAGCACTTATTTCCTTCTCAAGTGCATCCCAGGATGAGTGCTTGGCCTTTTCCGATAAACTTTTGTAAATGCCCATATTATCGATCAAGCCTCTATCTTGCCCGATCTTGAGCACCTCCATGAAATGGGCGGAATTAATTGAAATATGTAGCACAAAATTGATTTCAGTGCTATTTCCTACCGCATCCGATGCCGTAATATGAATGGCATGATCGCCGACCGTCAAAGCTAGCGGCTCGAATGATGTTGGGTTTTCGATGACTGAATTATCTAGTATGATCTCCGATAAAGTAACACCGCTTAAAGGATCGTTAATATCAAAATGAAGATTAATCACATCAGTCTGGTAAAACGACATGGATACGGGCGGAACTACGTATGGCTTAGTTTTGTCAATTTTGACTTTTACGGTTTTGAGTTCCTCTTGGTTGCCTGCCTTGTCTATGCTGAAATACTGAAGGGAGTGAACACCGTCACCATTGATGGAAACGACATTGCCTTCAGCAAAAGTAGCGTTATCTAAGCTGAAATAAGTCGTCTGCACACCACTGCGTTCATCAGTTGCGCCCAAATGTATAGTCTGGTCGTCATTGTGCCAGCCAAGAGTCGAATCATCGGTAGTTACAGGCGGTTTCAGGTCCGGCGCAGGCGGAAGAATTATAGCCAATGGAGTATTGCTTGGTCGGACGTTATTTTTTTGAATTGGTACAAAATATTGCGCATCCCAGTCTGAAGGTGTAATTTTTAAACTATATTCCTTATCTAGTAAATTAAAAAATGCAAACGCACCATAAAGATTAATTTTTGTAGTACCTACATCGACCAATTCAACGGTACCATTCACTCTAACGTTAGCATTTGCTAATTCTAAAAATCCATTTACAACACCATACAACGTTCCAGGAGGGGGAGAGATAGCAGTTTTTCCTATTTCAAATCCACTATGATTTGGATCGGCATTAACACCTCTATGCCCTGGATCTCCATAATCTGATTCAATATAAGTAATTGTGAAATGGCCTGTATCATCAGTTATAGCAGAGTGTAATGGCATACAGTGTCCGGAACTTACACATATATCATACGAAACAGTATATCCTGGGATTGGAATTGCCCCCAATCTATCTAACGTTATGTTTCCGCTCACAGAAGATAATACATCTGGAAAACGGAAATTAAATATATGAACAGAGGAAGGAAGGGATCTGTATACTTGATAACCTTTGATAGAAAATTTTATACCCTTATATCCTGGCCTAGCACTTCTATCGAATTGTTGTATGGTATAATGTCCATTTTCATCTGTTGTTGCGACTGCAAGAGTTGGCAATGTTGCAGAAAAATAGTAAGTAAATACTTCAACTTGTGTTCCTTTAATTGGAGCTCCAAATTCGTCAGTAATTGTACCTTGCAGCTCTGGCTCAGCCGCGCTTAGTTCTGGACTATTTGAATCGATTCCTGCTGCATAAGAGCTATTTGTGATAAAAAGAAAGGTTAAAGTAATGAAGAGAATTAAAAAAGTATTTTTTAGAAGATATGTACATGTCCTATTATCAATGTTATTTGCAAATATCAATTTCATACTTCTTCCTCCAGTTAATTCAATTAGAATACATTATCAAGAGTTTATTCCTATAGAAGATCATTGAAACATGTACATAGCAACCTCCTTTCATTTTACTGATACATATCGTATCATTTTTTATGCTTATTTACCTCCTCAAATTCAAAAAGGGGCATCCAACCTTCTCAAACTTCTCAGATTTGTCCCAGACAAACCGATACTGCTCGTTAGTCAATGGAACCAATTTTTCATTATGGTGTATCTCATACACAAAGTCCGTCTTCACGTCGATGTAATTTGCTTCAGTTAGTCGAATGGATTGTAGTTTTGTTAGGAGCCGTGGTGAATAAGCTGCTTAAACATGCTTATTTCAAGCACCCTCGGGAAAGAGGCGTGCATAATTGCTTTTCCTCATCAGTTAAGTTGAAACCCCCAGCTCGTCGGTTAACGATGAAAGAGCTGGTCGACCCGTTTACGGGTGAGTGGTTATGACTGATAGCACAAAAGTGCTACTTTTAGATCGAAAGACTCAATTTGGATACATTTTACAGGATACTTGTGGATAAATGGCGAATGTTTCCATATGAGGTTCGCCTTAACTGTAAAGAGAGGTGAAAGCTTTTGAAAGGCCTCGTCATCACATTGATTTTGCTCGCATTGCCTTTTTTGGTAGGAATCCATTTAGCTCATGCTACGGGGGCCTTGGGTTTCATTGAGCCATTGAATAAAATCGCTCTACCGATAGCGGAAGCGGTGACGGACCCGCTGAAGCCTATCGCGGGAGCGGCTGGGGAGCTGACTGACAAAGTTGTGCAGCCGGTCGCAGAAGCGGTGACGGACCCGTTGAAGCCTATCGCGGAAGCGGCTGGGGAGCTGACGGACAAAGTTGTGCAACCGGTCGCAGAAGCGGTGACGGACCCGCTGAAGCCTATCGCGGAAGCGGCTGGGGAGCTGACGGACAAAGTTGTGCAGCCGGTCGCAGAAGCGGTGACGGACCCACTGAAGCCTATCGTGAAAGTAGCTGAGGAGCTGACGGACAAAGTTGTGCAACCGGTTGCAGAAGCGGTGACGGACCCGCTGAAGCCTATCGCGAAAGCGGCTGAGGAGCTGACGGACAAAGTTGTGCAACCGGTCGCGGAAGCGGTGACGGACCCACTGAAGCCTATCGCGAAAGCGGCTGAGGAGCTGACGGACAAAGTTGTGCAACCGGTCGCGGAAGCGGTAGGTGTGCCGCCGGTGTTGGACTTGGATATTTCGCCCGCTGAGAGCGCCTCTGCAGATAAATCGCCGCCCCCGAAAGCTGGTCCTTCGGGCATAGCACCTTCGACTGCCCCCTCATTGCCTGTTGCGAGCCGTTTGGAGACTGCGGGAGGTTCATACACCGCTGAAATTCAATCAATCCCGAAGCCTACGCCGCCTTTATCCAAGGAAAAAGGTCACCAATCGGCAATCGCGAATTCCTCGAATAAATTTATGTCTGCAAAAACAAGCCAATTTCCTGAAAGAGAAACGATCCCGACTATACCGTCATCGGAACCTACGCTGCCTCCGTCTGCATCAGCTGTAGGCTCGCTGTTGCCTTTGGCTGCTAGTGTCAAAGATGGCAAAGCGAAGCCTTCGTATTCCGGAAGTAATTGCAAAGCGGTGCTGATTGATAAAGCCGATACTAAGATACAGTGTAGCCGAATGTCATGGCATTGCCGGACCCGACATTACTTAAATTGGTCACATGCTCCGCCGCTGCGTCCTCCTGTCGCTCCTGCTCTCGATAATTGCTTCAGCCAATCGAGAACAAAGGAGTGTATCTTAGATGCGCTGTACAAAAGCCAAGATCAAGCTAACGTTAAACGACAAACTGATTATTATGAACGTTTTGGTGCAATGGTCAAAGAAGACGGAGAGTCGGTTTCAGTCCAGAATGTACCGCGAACTGGCGAAAAAACTGATATACAAAAATGTGACAGACGCCTTCGACGGTCAGGAGCTAACCATGATGGCACTCGCTTTGGAACAGGCGGCGGACAGCTCTCCGAACCCTCGGTATAAGCGAATCTACAAGCAAATGGCTCAGAAATTGATACTTGATAAGAAAAAGTTCCACCGGATCGCATTTCAAGAGTTATCCAATCGTTATCTCTATAAGTAGATTAAAAAGTACCGCGTTGTGGGAAAATAAAGTTTTAGACTGGCTACATTGAAACCACGCGGTTTTTCGCGTCACAATTCGTTAAATAAGTCTTAGATTGACCATATTATTTAGATCAGCGGCAGCCATGGACGTGAAAATAGTCCTTGACTGTCGCTTTTTTATTGAACAATCGTTTTCCTTTAGTTTAATATTTATTACCATAGCAGTATTAGTGTACTTCTACAACCACGCTACCGAATAGCTTTTCATCTACATAAGCTTCTAGTCTCCATAAACCTTTTGAAGGTAAAGTCATCGTTGAAGGCATTTTACCTGCCTTATCATTATCTTTTATATTTGTATTTGGAATACCAATACTACCTTCAAATACATTTACTTTCTCACCAATTTGTTTGCTAACTCCAACAATCTTCACTTTTTTACCAAATAAATTTTGCGTTTCTTGTGGTGTATCAGCCCAAAAATGCCACATATACTTTTGTTTTTTCCCAGGATAAAAACGAACTACCTCTTGATCGTTATAAATGAATCCTATCTTTCCTTGTTCACCTAACAGCATATAATCATCGACTTTAAACATACTGCTTATCTTCCATGATTTGTCTTCGTCTAATACTTTTGGGCTTTCCTTGGTCATTACGCTGGTATCAGTTTTAGAACAACCGATTAAGAATAACAGTAAAACTATATATCCTAATTTTAATCTCATAATGCCCCCCCCCCCTGTAATTGGATGAATTTTGCACACTGTATGCTCTAAAATCATCAAAATTACCACTTTTTAACAATTTCAATTGGACTATGCTCCCCGTTACTTTAATAAGGCTACCTATTCATGCCAGCAGCCTTGTACTGATTTCATATTGAACAAACGTTTTCCGTTAGCTTAGCGCTGCCCAATTTTCTGATATTGATAAAAAATAATATGAACCTATAAGACCAATTTGATTTTTATGTTCAACGATATTTTATTAGCTCTCATCATTTACTGAGAAACGGAACCGATGAGATGTTATAACGCAGTGCATAATTTTCCATTTAAGTTAACAACATAAGAACAAAGTTTAAGAAGGGCGGTATTCGAAACTGGAAAATATATATGAAGCTTTAAATGAAGCTTCTAAGTCGGATGATTTTATGCAATCCGATATGACGATCCGACATATGCTTCTACATTTGTCGTTTTACAATTCCATTATTAATCACGAAATGCTGCATCGGGATCTATTCACCGTTATTCAATACTCAAACGCAGAAATCCATGATTTGAACGATCTAAAAAATGTCATTCCCATTGAAGGTATCAAATTTTCATCAAACCTAAGTGAGATTTCACTCAGTCTTCTTCATGGTTTCATCTATATACAATTGGATACCAATCTAAATGAAGGCTTATTAATTAATATTGCCGATATAGAAAAGGGCTATCGTAAAAATAACTTATCCGAAAACGAATATAGCGTAATCGGTCCGCAAGTGGCTTTCGTCGAAGATCTCGATACCAATTTGAATTTACTGCGAAAAGAAATTATCTCAGATAAGCTGGTTTTTGAGGAACAAATCAAAGGTTCTATTTCCAAAGCAAGAGTCGTCATCGCCTATATGGATGGGATCGTTAATCCTCAGCATCTAAACACAGTAAGACAAAGACTCATGGATTTGGACTTTGACGTGATCTTTGATACCTCTACACTCGCTCAAATTATGTCCGACAACTCCAATACACCGTTCCCTTTAATTATGTCGACCGAACGGGTGGATCGAATGAAGTTTAACCTTATTAATGGGCATGTTGCTGTTTTAAGCAGTGGTTCCCCTTATGTCATATCAGGACCGACCACCATGTTTGATTTTTTTTACTCGCCAGAAGACTTTTATTTGCCATGGGTCCTGGGGTCATTTTTTAGACTCATTCGTTATGTGGGGGTCACATTTTCCATTTTTGCATCGCCCATATACGTTTCCGTCATTACCTTTCATTATTCAGTCGTTCCAAGAGCGCTGTTAGGTCCAATTATCGAATCAAGAACAAACGTACCCTTCCCTCCTTTTTTGGAAGTACTCTTTATGGAGATAACCGTTGAGCTGTTACGCGAGGCTGGAGCCAGGCTTCCCACTAAAGTAGGTCAAACGCTAGGGATCGTGGGTGGTGTCGTTCTAGGCGAAGCAGCAGTTCAAGCCGGCTTAACGAGCAATAACTTAATTATTATAGTTTCGCTTTCCGCGCTAGCGTCTTTCGCAACGCCGATTTTCAAAATGGCCAACACGATACGCTTCCTCAGGTTTCCTATGATCTTCTTGTCAGCCGCATGGGGCGGCTTGGGGATAATGATTGGAGTAATGTTCCTATTGGGTCATCTGCTGCGTTTGAAATCTTTCGGTGCCCCTTACCTTGTTCCGGTATTCCCTTTTCGAGCCAAAGGGTTTAAAGAATTCTTACGCCTTCCCTATAGCCTGACATGGAATCGACCTGGTTTTTTACGTCCACGCTTTGCTAGAAGATATACCGTCCGAAAGCATAAAGATATCGGCGACGATTACAATAATGAATAAACTTCGCAGTAAAGGAACTAGCATGAATGAAAATGTATGTAAGCATTCTTCTCGTTTGCTTCCTTTTATCCGGGTGTGCAAAACGAGAAATTATAGATCAGATTAAAATTGTGCAGTGCCTCGGTTTTGACGTCCAAGGAGATACATTTAAGGCAAGCGGCTCTTACGCTTCATATCAAAAGAAAGAACGTTTGCGATTGATGAGCGCAGAAGCGCAAACATTTTCCGGAATTTGGATCCCTCACAATAAGCAATCGAATGAACACATCGTAAGCGGACAAGTAAGGTCACTCGTTATTAGTGAAAAGTTTGCAAGAAGAAGCATTCAAGATCTAGCCAGCAGTCTTCTTCGAGATCCAGTTATGAGTAATAACGCTACTATCGTTATAAGCAAACAAGAGGTAAGCACAATTATTTCTGAAACCTTAAAAAATCCCCCATTCTATCTGTCAGATCAAATCAATCAAAACATGAAGAATGGGAATACACCTTTGACAAATGCGCATTTGTTGCTTGATCAATATTATGGAGAAGGTCAAGATGTATATTTACCTCTACTGGATCAAGACAAAAATGGCCTATTTCGCTTGGATGGGGTTGGTGTATTTAAAGAAGACAAATTACTCCTTTTACTGAACGATAAAGAAGCCCTCATGCTGAAACTCCTAAAGGATAAATCGAAAACGATGACCGGCGCCTACGAATTTTTGGGGAGAGAAAATAAACCGATTTATTTTAAGATATTGCATGGAAAAAGAAGCATATCGCATGAGCAGAATGACTCTGTAGTTATTTCCTTGAAACTACATATACAACTTAGAGAACTTCCAAAAACAAAAAGCTCTGTCAGTAAAAGCGATTTACTTGAACTTAAACATGACATCGAACAACATTTTACAAGCGAAATTAGTGACATGTTGAAAAAATTCCAAATAAATGCTGTGGACCCAATTGGTTTTGGTGAGATTTACAGAAGTAAGAATAGAAATTGGAACGAGCAGGAATATAAAAATAAAACGTACCCTAATATCAAATTTAAAGTGATTTCAGAGATTAATATTTCTCACTCGGGAGTTGGCATTGGTGCAGAATAGTGTGAAGGAGAATTACTTGATTTCAGGATTTTTCGTGTTTTTCTTGATCTTTGCTACGCAGTCTGGCATTGGAGGATTAGGTTCTCCAAATATAATATTTAAATACTCGGGTCAAGATGCCTGGATCTCCGTGTTCATCATGGGTTTAAGCCTTCATTTAATTATCTGGATGATATTTAAGATGCTGGGTAATCCCGCTAAGGACATCATTGACTTGCATCAAATGATTTTCGGACGTTTCTTGGGCAATGCCTTTTCGTTGCTAATGATCGGATATTACTTCATCTCAGCCTTATATGTCTTCCTAACTTATATTGACATTGTACAGGTATGGGTATTTCCGACCATAAGAACTTGGGAATTGGCCGCCTTATTCATTTGTTTGATTTATTATCTTGTTTCCGGAGGATTCAGGGTTTTAACCGGATTTGCTTTGTTCTCTACGGTAACTGCCTTCCTATTGTTACCCCTGATTTATTTCCCGATTAAATTTGGAAACCTCAATTATTTAATGCCAGTATGGAATCATTCCGCTCCTGAACTGCTTAAGGCTTCTAAAGCTTCTTACGGCATATTTATTGGTTTCGAAGCGCTTCTCGTTTACTTTCCTTTTATTAAATCTGTTGAAAAGCAAGCGAAATGGGCTCATTTAGGCTTGTTTAGTAATACTCTTCAATTCGTTGTAATAAACATTTCCATCCTGCTGTTTTACAGTCAGGGCCTGCTAAAAAACACGCTCTATCCCCTTTTAGGCATAACCAAAATTATTCAGTTTCAATTCATAGAAAGAATCGAATTTATATTTATAATTTGTTGGCTTATCATGTTTATTTCGTCACTTTGCATTTCAATCTGGAGTTGTACGAGAATTTTGAAGAGAGTCACGAATCTCAAACCCCGAATATCCTTAATCTTGATATTAACGATATTCTTCATAGTTGTTGTTCAATTCAACGAAAAATTGAAGATTGATGCGCTAGGAAACTTCACTATTAATATTGGAATTTATTTTGTTTTCACCTACATACCATTACTTTTTATTCTTTACTTGATCCGAAATAAAATAAAAACTAAGGTGAGTGCAGTTTAATTCTACTTCTCTTCCTTATTTGCTAAGCAGTCGGTTCCAGCTCAGTTTCATATTGGGTAGGAATGTAGGGTTATTGAACTATTCTGCCCGTTACTTCAATAAAAAGGGAGCAGCTGCCGGTCCCACTGCAAACTGCCCCTTACTTTAAACAATCGTTCTGCGTTAGCGCAATAAAAAGCCTATTGAAATACTTCAACAGCCTTTTTATTTTTTGGGAAATATACGCAACCTGATTTCCTGTGGATAATGGGGGCTCCCCCGAAAGTAATCGGAATCAGCTTCGCAGCATTACTTCACTTTTGCTGGATTTGCTTTTATGGATTCGGGTTTGAGAACGGTCCCCCGATTAGAAACGTTTGGCAACTTCCTTAGCATGTGCAATTGCTTTTTCTTTAATAGCTGGAGCTTGCTCTTGTGATTTTAATGCCGTTCCTTCAACAAAAATTGCCTCAATAGATTGAATCCCATAGAACTGTAAAACCTTATTCAGATAGCTGTATCCCATTTCAAGTGGAGCTAAAGGACCTTCCGAATAAACAGAACCACTAGCTTGAATGTGTAAGACTTTTTTACCGGTCAACAGACCTTCAGGGCCGTTTTCGGTATATCTAAAAGTCTTACCCGGAATTGAAGTCGCATCAGTGTATGCTTTCAAAACCGGTGGGATCGTGAAATTCCACATCGGGGAAACATATACATACTTATCAGCAGCCACGAATTGATCAACAATCGCTTCAAGAGAAGTCACTTTTGACTTCTCAGCATCAGTTAGTTGATCAAAAGATGAACCCGACCGGAGCTTTTCCCAACCTCTTAAAACATCAGCATCAAATTGCGGAATATTCTCTTTGTAGAGATCCAAATGAACAACTTTATCTCTCGGATTTGCCTCGCGGTACGCTTCGATAAACTCTTTGCCTACCGCGAGACTATACGATGATTGTGGATCGAGAGGGTGTGCGGTGATGTACAATACGGTTGCCATGAATCAAAACTTCCCTTCTGTAATCTGTTATACTTCAAGGATAATCATATTATATATACTTACATATTTTAAGTACGCACAATAATGTGGTATAGTATTAAAAAAGGTACTGTAACGGAGGCATACGTATGCAAAAGAACCCTGTCCAATGTCAATTCGTTGTGGCGCTGGATTCGATCGTCGGCAAATGGAAGCCGATTATCCTTTATCATTTGCTTCAAGGTAAACCTTTGCGGTTCAATGAGCTAAGAAGATTGCTGCCCGATATCACTCAAAGGATGCTTACGCTCCATCTGCGCGAATTGGAAGAGGAAGAGATCGTTAAACGAGTTATTTATCCGCAAATCCCGCCGAAAGTAGAATACTCCATCACGGAATACGGCATGAGCCTGTCTCCGATTTTGGAAACTTTACATCAATGGGGAGTGGCCCATGTTGAGCGAAAGCAGCTCAAAAAGGAGAAAAATGAACAAACAGAAACGGACTAGCGTTCGACATTACGCTAGTCCGTTTCATTCTGCTCCGAGTCACAATATAACGAAAGTGATTACGAGGCATGTCCGGCAGCGCGGCCTGCCAGATCATAAAGAAGATCGATAAATCCGAACTATCCTGCCCGGTACTTGAAAAGAGGCAACCAATCCACCTGGACCGGCTGCCTCTTCATATTGTTATTAAGCTAGAGTTCCTCGTTAGCTCAATCTTTCTTTCTTAAACTTCAATCCCAAACCTTTGGCCGCTTTAATCCGGCTAATCTTAAATAATCTAAAAGTTGACCTGAATGGACTGCTTCATGGTATGCAATTCTCATAAGCATGTCGCCTAATGATCGAATGTACCCTACGTCTTTTCTATCAATCTGGATTCTTGTTAAATCCTCTGGTGTATAGGATTTTACTGTATTCATAAATTCATTCCGATAGGGTTCTGAAAAGTTGAGTTCCTCTTTGAGTGTTGTAAAAGTACGAGTCTCATAAGGGGATTCATAAGCGTTTAGACTTCCTTCATTCAACAAGGCAAGATGATAATAATGTTCACTATCCAGGACATGGCGGATCATCTCTTTTATGCTCATTGCTTCTAAATCCGGTCTCCAGTCAAAAAACTCATGCGGAATACTTCCCCAAATAATCATGCTTCTACGCCTAACCTCACTCAAATTCTGAACTATAGCTTCTATTGCGTTCATAGCTGCTTCCTTTCGACTTCAATTTATTGATACATTATATCAGAACTTACGTTCGTAATGCATCTAAAAGATATTAGAATTATTCTACCCAGTCACTTCAATGGAAAATGGCAGCCGTTTCTGCTCCGGCTGCCGTCATATCGCGATTGAACTATCGTTCCCCGTTAGCTTAATGAATGTAGGCTACTTATTTCTCTTTTCTTTCTTCCAAATTAAAGTTCTTACGTTAGCTTAATTCTCTAAGTGATGAAAACTAGTTTAGCTGGCGCTGTATTATATCGAGCAGAGTGCGTTGCTCCTCCTCCGGAACACTCTCACCTAGGCGTGCCGCCATTAGCGGAAGCTCCCACTTAGCGATCTCCTCCCGGCTGTATCCGGACAGTTCGAGATATGTGTCCTCGTACGTTTGAAGTAATATTGTTCTAAGCTGAACAAACGTCTGGATAGCGACCTCGGGAAGCTCCGCCGGCAAGACCGCGTGACGCAGTATAATGATCGTTCTGGCTATATCGGCTTGTGCCGGACCACATACTGCGGTCATCCAGTCGATGACGACAGGCCCCCTTTGACTTATAAGCACATTGCCAGGATGGAAGTCACCGTGGCAAAGATGATCCCCCCCGGGAAGCTCGGATAAACGGCTTTCGATCACCTCTCGTAGCGGCTCGAAGCCGACGTGACGAATGCCGCTGATCATATAAGCCAGTCGACTTTTAATGGATTCCAAACGACCGGTTGCCTTGACGCTGTGTATCTTGGTGTGAAGTTGAGCCAGTTGACGACCGTATTCTGCAGCTTTTTCCGGCTTAGCCATTAGAATCTCTAGCATGGAAAGTCCCAGGATCCTCTCATATGCAAGTCCGGTAAGACCGTCAGTTTCTACGGATCCATAAAATATCGGGGCACCTACCGCCAACTCCTCAATAGCGGTACTAATATTCCGCTCCAGGTCAAGCAGTTTCAGCTCGCGAAATACTTTAAGGACCTGTTTCGACCCTAATGAATAAATATCCGCAGTGTTTCCTCTACCAATCCGTTCGCCCACTACCACAAGAAACACCCTATTCCATTTTAGAATAATATTCCTATGATTTACTATAATCGAATAAGGTAAAAGAAAAACTGGCAATCCCCTTATCGTACACCTCGGTCAAGCTAGTAAATTGTGAAAGTGATTATTGTAACAAACCTGCCCGTTACTTCAATGAGGCTGCCGATTAACTTCGGCAGCCTCGTAATGGTATCATTTTGAACAAACGTTACCCGTTAGATTAATAAGTATTGCTGAATGGCCCGATGTGTGAATATGGTGTTATACAGTTAGTGACTTCTATAAATCGCTTACAAAGTTCTTATTATCTAACTATTTCATTTTCGCTTTTCATCCAAGGACTTCCAGGTAAATATTCAAGTACAACACTGTCATCTTCATTATAAAAAATGTTTACTTCTTCCCTTGCATTTGTATTTGTCGATAATACTGCAGTTTCTTTTAATTTCCCTCTCTTATCGTAATACGTGTATATCAAGAAGACCAATGTACTATTGTTCTGAATCATAAAAGAGTTCTTCCATTCCTTATATCTGCCCCTTGAGTGTTCCCCAGTCATTATCAACATGATCTTGTTATTTGATCTAATCACACTGACAATTAACAACATAGGACCAGCCAATAAGAGAGCGACTGCAATAGGTAAATTGTTGATATTCTCAGATATAGATTGAATTAAAACAAATATTCCAATGAGGATTAACGACAGACTTACTAAACTAAATCTAGTTCCAAATCTAAGATAAAACATACTAGATTTCGAAATTGTTCTCATCACTTTGTCCCTTGTAGTTTGTGACTTCAGTAATTGCGTATATTCTGCTACCGTTATCCGTTAGCGGAATGGTCAACTTATCAATTCACACCATTTTTATAACCTTTTCTCCACATGCAACACACATTTTGGCTTGTGGTGTTCTTAGTGGCTTTCCACATTTCTTACATGGATCTCCGTACTGTGAAATTCTATGATGCATTATAGCGTTGTGATGCAAATCTTTAAACCCAGTAATCCTCTCGTATTCTTGCACTAATGGTTTGAACAATTCATTCACTGACGATGAAACATTATTTCTAATTCTATATTTTTGTGCACATTTAATGCATTCCAAATAAAGTTGGTTTATCCGTTGGTATTCAACTTCATCGAGCATTGGCATTTCCTGTTTACATCTCCAGCACCACATTAATTTCATATAAACACCTCAGAATTACTAATTTTCTTATTGAGCTATTCGTGAATTGATTTAATTTCCCTGCACTTTACATCTACGAAACGAGGGAGCAGCTACCATCTGGCGATCTGCTCCCTCTTTATTCAACTAATGTTATCCGTTAGTTCAACAAAAAACAGATACCTTCAAGTGCATCTGTGTTTTCCTTATGTCCCTTCACTCTATTAATCAGTGATCAAATCATACCTTTTTTTTAATTGTATCTAAAGTACCAGTCTTGATAAAATTTCATTACAAAAATATCATCAATGCTTTTCTTACTTTAAAAGTTTTCCGTTAACAACGCTATTATATTTTTTAGTTGGAACTGATATTTGCCGTTTCTTAATTCTCATACTCTTCATACTATATTTCGGGGGTGATAAATTATGGCAAATCCTGTTACCATAGGTTCCAATTGTATTGCACAAGTAGGAAGTCAATTTTTTCTAATAGCTGAAATTGAAGCGAAAACGACGGGGGTAGAAATAGACCCGCTATTCGCGATTAGAACGACTGCTGAACAAGCACGCCGTCTAATACGTGCGGGTGTAATGCGTTGCAAAATTCAAAATACTGTACCAAGACCAACTCGCGGAAAAGATGTTGAGCTCAAAGGAGTACTGTTCGCCAATGGGCGGATCTTTTCAGTATTCGACGTTGAGAACTCTACCGACGAAGCAGTGCTCGTTAGAATAAATGTGGCTCAAGCACAAAGACTGATTAGTATGGGGGTACGCATTATTAAAGTAATTCGCCGTCCTTTTAATTGAGTCTGACAACTAATTTCTCGAAGAGAGCACTTGAACTAATGGTGCTTTCTTTTTATTATCCTTGTTCAATTAAACTGCCCGTTACTTCAATGAACAACGACAGCCGATCGTGTGCCAGCTGCCGTTGTGTCTTGTGAAGCTATCGTACTCCGTTAGATTGTAACCGTCCTTTGCATTAAATACCTTTTTTTACACGCCCTGCTCCTAGGCATACATCCAACCCAATCTTTGACTCTGGGCATAAACTGGTTATAAATCTAATTTCAATTAGGAGTGAACCTCGAATAATGGGATATATGCAACAATTGCCTCCCTATGCCCGAGTCCATTCGGTCTTCAACATTGTTTATATCGTTTCACTTATATGTGGCTTAGAAACGGAGACAATTTTTGGTTTTTTTTGACGACTGTCGGGGAATCAAGAGCCTATGGCTTTAGGTTTTTCGGCGGAAGATGGAATCAATATTCGATTGCATTAAGAGATATTGTTTCCTTCAATTGTTCTCCGATTCCAACTCTATATTAAAACACTGTGCCTAACCTTCGAATTCGTATCGTTCAGTCTTAATTTAATTCAATGTAACAGGGAGCAGCACCCCGACGGCCTGCTCCCTGTTCCGGTTGAACTATAGTTACCTTGTTTAACAATAAAGTTATCTAACCATTCATAGCAGTGATTAGGAAACAAATCGCTGTGAGAAAAGATAATGGTGTCATAACGAGCTTTTCCTTTTTACTTTTGGACAAAACATTCATAATGGTATTTACTATTAAATAAAATGCAAAAAAGTAACATACTCCTTTTGCAATGGTGTTTAAAGCATCTATTGAGATTACATTTCCTGTTTGTAGTATAAAAATGATTGCAATCAGCTGAATGAATACCGATATTGCACATGCAACTCTCATTTGTTTTGGCATTATTTTATACTTACCGCCCATTGCAAAATCTCCGTAAGGTAAACCCATAGCTAACAATATGTAAAATATAGCAACTGCAAAAAAACTAACACTTCCAATTAATGCCGTTATCACTTTCCCACCCCAAATATATTTATTGTTTTATCCCATTCTGTTCTCCTTTATTTTACCATATGGATTCACTTCAAACACTTATCAATCTCCACGCTAATCTGCCCTTTAGCTTAATGTAATCTGCCAGTCTACTTTATTTTTCCTGTTTATCACTTTATTTTTCAGTCTAAAATCTTTATTTTCAATGAACATTTGATACACATGTACCGTTCAGGGTGTCTATTGACAAAATGTCACTTTGGTTTATTTTCCAGACACATATATCCAATTTCCATCTAAACTCGTTCCAATCACATTTTCGTCTGGTTGAAGGATAATGTTCGTTGGCGTTATTTGTTTACTGTCCGCATCATACATGGTGAGTTTATTACTTCGGCCTGCCACTACTTCAAACATCATCAACTTATGCGAGTTGTTAATCCAGGTCCCGTACGATACTTCTTTTGGTTTATTTTGTTTAACGCCATTTTTATATAGATCTCCACTGTTAGACAATTGAAAGACGCCGTCACTGGTCATATTCACACTCCACCACACTTCTCCGTCTGGTGATGCAAGTGGCTTAACTGTACGCTGATCCCAATTGAATGCGTAACGTTCATAACCCCAAGGCTCTGTGTTCTCCATGATAAAAGTGACCTGCTTACCGTCATCATTAAACGAAATGGGTAACGTCCCGTCGCTGATTTGGTTCGAAGGTGGATTACCCTTTATCGTTTTAGCGTAAACTTCTTGTTGACCGGTCTCCAGATTCAATAAAATGAAATCAAAATCCGTCTTCTGGCCCTTTTCCCCACGTACGATAAACACATAACGGCGATCTTTGCTGATCCCTGTACCAAATAAATATCCATCCAGCGAAATGTGATATTCTGATCTGCTCTCTGGCATTTTCAAACCTTGAGGATTCGTGTAGAAAAAGCCCTTTGTGTCAGCAACTACCTTTCCGCCCTCTCCCACATAACTAGTATAGAGCTCGACAGGATACGAAACATGTGTTCGTTGATCATAATCAAATAAATCGTACAGCGCTTTACTCCTAGCATCGCACTCGCAGTAATAGGTGTTTTGGATGGTGAACATGTAGCCGGCATCATTGGGCACCTTGTTTAAAAAATAGGGTTTATCAAACGAACTTAACTTCTCTCTTGACTTGCCATCGATTGAAATACGGTAAATTTGCTTGATATCGCCTACAGTGGCCCTGAATTCACTTGTTTGCTCCAATTTAGCTCCAGCAGTCGTAGAAGCACCATTCACGGATATGGTGTAAATCACTCGGTTGGCTTCGACTTCAGTTGTCCGCAAGAATGTTATGACCTTCAACTGCCGATCATTCATCCATTCGAAATTGAGGTCGACGGTGTTACTTGTACTGCCCAGTGGCAGCAGATTTCGCTTCAACGTTTCTTCTACAGAGGTACGATTCATAGATTCACTAAAATCGATGATCCAGTGTTTCGACGAACTCGATACGAGTGCTGAAGCATTCGATGGCATTCGCGGCTCTTCCTCAAGCATGATCCTTACTTTGTCAATGGGAATATTCGTAGGGTGCGGTGATGTAGTGGAGGTCGGTTCTGGCGTTGGTATAGTCGATGGTGATGCCGATGACGCTGGCGATGATGTAGCGGTTGGCGTTTCAGTTGGGTGCATCTCACTCTTATTCTCACAACTAACGATAGTAAGCACAGCTACCATCATAAGACAAAGCCTTGCTAAACTTGTATTCAACGCGGGTTCCTCCCTCGTGTTCACTTATATGGATACAGACGTTATTAGTGCGCTTTAGTTTCGGTTATTAAACAAAAAAAGCCTAGCCGAAAAGGCTGAGGCCATCGTTATCTAAATCACTACTTACTGTTCAGGGACTTTAGCGTAGACATTGTTCCGTTCTTCTGCCCATTAGCGTGGAAATGGCAGCCGATCGTCATAGCCGGCTACTGTTTCCACGCTGATCTATAGTTTTCCTCTTGCTCAACTACTATTTAGCCTTCCTAAGCCCTCTAAACAAGTAAACTAAGCCTACCAGAATTACAAGCCCTGTAGACCAAGAAATCGCTAAATGATTCTGATAAACCATAACTGAACCAAAAAAAACAAAGCAATTCCCATTGTGATTTTAGATTTATTCAATGTAGTTTTCCTTTTTACAAAATTTTGAACAAACGTTCCTCGTTAGCGCAATGACCTATTACTTGTCATTTTCTTATATATGTAGACTAATGGAAACCAAAGCATTACTGCATGAAATAATCCAACTATAGCCATAATGAATGGTACAAATGGAACAGCGATTATCCCTGAAACTATACCATGTACCTCTTTCTCACCAAAATAGAAAGTGAAATCTTTATTAAAAAAAGAGTAGACAAGCATACCTAAACCTACCAAAAAACCAAGAATTACATACACAATTATTGTTCTCTTAATAGTCTTTCTTAACATCTATGACTTTCCCCCATTATGATTGAGCTCTCGTACTGCGTTAGCTTAATCAATTATGACTCCAATCTTAATTCCTTGACAAGGAAATCGCCTTGCTCAATTTTCATTACTATCTTTTCTTTTGTATAATCCCAACCATTTTTTATTGCATATTTAATTAAGCTAGCACAAACACTCGGTTCACATAAGTTGGTGGACCAATTAACTTTCCAAGAAAACAATATAAAAAAATACGATGTTTTAGTTTTTGAAGGATATACTTTAAAACTTATTGACTCATTTGAAGGCGTTTGGTCAATAATGCAATGAAATAAGCACTCATCAATTACGATTTTCTTTACTTCCTTCGTGAAAAGTTTCATTGATTGCACTCCTTTGTTGGACAATATTCTTGATTAATAAATTCCACCTTTCATTTCGTTATTCTGCCCGTTAATGTAATGAAGCTGCCGTTTCTTTCGCGGCAGCTTCATATGATTTTTTATTGAGCTCTCGTTATCCGTTAGCGCAACCATTTAGTTAATGGTTTATCATCCCAAATTTGTACTTCTATGTACCTCTCTGGTCCATCTTTCCCCTGATTGTTCCATTCCTGTGGTAATCCGAATTCATCAATTACATGATAAATCTCATTTAACGTATAGACCTGACCTCGATATTTCTTCCCATCTTGATACCTCATGGTTGGAAACAAATCCCCATACGTAAAACTTAGAGTCAGCGAATCGAACTCTGTAATTGGGATTCTAAGTACCTTACCTTTTTCAAACCACTCCATGAGCCACGGACACTCTCCAACGGTCATGTAATGGGGATGGCTTCGAATAGGTTTTCCACCTTTTTGTACGAATAATTCCCTTGCTCTATTTTCAAGGCTTCGACGAATGGTAAGATAATCCATTGACCTTTTACTCGCAAATCCTTTTTTCTGAAGACGAAGATCATTTAGAACTCGTTCAGCTTCTTCGGGTTCTAAATCAGATAAATTACGAAAGGGTCCTACGGAATCATTAAAATAATGGTATAGGAACTCAACCATCCAAACGCCCCCTACTATTTGGGAAAATGCTTTATCATTGGTTTAAAGGCTTATACAGTAATGACACCTTTTTTATGTTGTAATAGTAATCATAAACAGCATCATTTTGACTAAACTGTTTTAAATCATTGTTCTTTTCGTAACCTTGCCTTTGGTAGTAATCAATATTTTCCTGCTTTCCTGTTAATAAAGTTACGAACTCACAACCTTTTATTGAAGCGGCCATCTCAAATTGCTCCAGTAATCTTTTGCCTATACCTGTTTTTCTATATTCCTCTTTGACAAATAAATAGTTAAGGTAGGCATGTAACCTAGATGTCTGTTCAACCATGCCTAATGCAAAACCTATAACTTCACCATTACGTACAGCAACCAAACATGTATCACGAAAAAAACGATAGAAATTGAGATAAATTGAATCTCTATCCTTTGGTAGTGGTGAACAATCCATTCCAGCAATTTGAAGTGCAGTCACATCGTTAATCTCATGAATAATTATTTCACTCATATCCTCAACTCACCTTTCTCTGCTCAACTCTTCTAAACTATCTAGAAATACCGTACATCCAAATAATAACATATTTTCGCGGGGCAAACGCCCGTTACTTGAACCAAAACAG
This sequence comes from Paenibacillus sp. LjRoot56, assembly GCF_964253335.1. NCBI lineage: Bacteria > Bacillati > Bacillota > Bacilli > Caryophanales > Paenibacillaceae > Paenibacillus > Paenibacillus sp. LjRoot56. The sequence continues at coordinate 1,868,652 of NZ_CAXURV020000001.1, read as the reverse complement.
GGAGCAGCTGCCGCGGCATACTGCTCCCTGTTTATTGTGCTATCGTTCCTCGTTAGCTTAACAAAGGATGTTCCATTTTCAGTTTCGAACAAAATTATCAGAAACTACCGTTTTGTTCCATTCTACTCGTATACTGTACGAACCAGGCTGCAAATTTGAAAATGTCTTTTTATCTTTATATTCTTCTCCAGGATCCAAATCAATGTAGTCTTTTACTGGAACATTACCTTCTTCTACTAATTTGTTGTCTCTATGTAACTTATAGCTTGCTCCTCCAATAACAGTTACCCTTTTTCCACTTTGATTTTTGAATGTATAAGTCACTGTTGTTGCTGAATCTAAATTTTCTACATTGACGGTACCGAGTAAGTCCGAATGTGCTTTTTCACCTTTTAAACACCCAGCAAAAATCATGGACACCATTATTACTAACAGAATAATCAAGTAACTTCTCTTATTCATTTATGTCACCTCTAGTACCTTAACGAACCATTTATTCAATTTGTTGCTCTTACCTGATTTCAATAACCTCTATTACTCTAACGAAACCAGGGAGCAGCTGCGGCGTGGCGAGCTGCTCCCTGGTTATTGCGCTATCGTTCTCCGTTAGTGTAACGCACCACCATTGAATTGATCTCATCAGCCAGCTCAAGAATTTGAGCCTTGAATTCCCCTTACGATAGCCCATTTTAGATCAATTTTTGTTTCCTCGTATTATGAATTTTCCACATATCAAATAAAGTCAAACTCTTCGTCTTCTCGTTCGATCCTCTCAAATCTGAACCAACTCATATCTTCGATATTTATTAGTTTTTTAAATTCTTTGACAATCTCATGATCCTCTTCATAGCAAAAGTACGTATCAACAGTTAACAACTCTGCTAATTGCTTAATAATGTTTTCTTCAAACCCGAACAACTTAAAATCCTCAGCTTTTACTGAAGCAAAGTGCTTCTTTAATGCTTCCTCAAAAGCGGAATCATCACTTAATTCTTTCTGAATCTCTTTAAAAACTTTCTTTCCCTTATCATCTTCAAATAAAAAAGATGCAATGTATTTTTGCTCCGGATATCTTTCCTGCGCAACGCTAAACAACAACTCAGACTCAAACTCATAGGAAAAGTGCAAATGTGATGAGAGTTTACCGGCAGACCATATCTGATAACCCCAACAATGATCTTCTAGATTATAAAAGTAAAGTACAGGATATTCATTTGAAAAGGCCTTTATGTAGGAAGAAGATGTCGTTTCACTGTCACCTTCTGTGAAAAATGCAGTCCACTGTTCGTTGAGAGGAAAAATTGCAGTTCCAATTGGACAATAGTTGCGGACAACTGACTTATTGTTGTTTAATATTAAGTTTCCGTATGTAAATTCACTCATTCATGTTTCACCTCTAAATAATAATTTGTACTGCTTACTGATCTATTAATTATATCCATATTTTAGCATAAACTTTTGAAGAGAACCGCTGCCCGATAGTTCAACCAACATTTTCATTCTCGATAATCCGAACTAATTTATTTACTATTTTTTTACACGATTTTTCCCAAAATTATTATAGAGATATTCAACTTCAGCATTTGTTTCCCAGTCCTCACCTGCAAATTCATCAAGAATGCTGTCTAAATCAAGTTTCAATTGGACTTTTGATTCTTGTGTTATATACAGATCATATAATTCGTTTAATGTAAATGAACCTCCACCATTTAAGACTCTTATGTAATAATCAAAAAACAATGTGATTGAATGATATTTTTTCATTTTAGGTCTCCAGAAGTTTAAAGATATTCCCTGATTTCTTCCTCAAGGCATCATGTAATTTCTACCCCAGCACTCTAATATCCTCCCGATAGTTGAACGGAGCGACACGGAAACGAAAACAAGCGATGGATCGGTTCCATCACCGCGCTATCGTTCTCCGTTAGTTCAATAACTAATCTTTTCTTTTAGCTTTTCATTAAAAACTTGATAATAAAACTCATGCTTCTCCGGAAGTCGCACTTTTAAGTAATCCCAAAACCATTTTTCATCAAATTCATCTGGTCTGTTAACTAGTAAATCGGGTAAGTTATGGAATACATCAGCAATATTGTTTATTTCAATCATATTAATTTTAGCCTGGACCCAAGATGCAGGATTCCACCATTTAATACGATGAGTATAAGAGGCGCTCCGAATATCTAAAAGAACGCAATAAAATAGATATGTATAAGCTCTTTCCTTTAAATTTCCGTCTTTAACCACTCCCTCATGTCAATCTCATTATGGTTTTCTTCAGCTATCATTAACTCTCGTTCTCCGTTAGTTTAGAAATTCTTCAAATAATTCTTACAGATGTTTTTCGTCCATTCATGATAATTCTCCCAAGTATCCCAAACGTTCTTGCTCCATTCCATCAGCATTTCATTACGTTTCACCTCGACTACACTAAGAACATCTGCAACCGACAAAGCGTATGGTCGGATTGGTAGAATAAACGGAGACCATTTTATATTTCTTTTTGCTATTTCCATATGTGCATGTTGTACCTGTCTTCCTGTACATTCACGCTCAACTGCCAAATATAGTCCGATTAAAGAAAAAGCAGTTCTAATGTTTTTCACCCTACTGCCAGAATGTTGCGCACCATATGCATCAACCGCATGTTGGGTTGGAAACGTTACATCTGGACTCATTATTAAATTTGCAGATAGCTCATGATATAACTGTATGCACTCACCCGATGCGTTATATTGGTCACTAAATTCTATATTCTTATTTGGAAGCATTACCCCGCAACCTGGACATATTTTATTATTTTCCACCGTAATTCACACTCCCTGAATAAAGGTCAACATCACCGATCCGTCATATCCTTCTCGTTCGAAGAACTGATGAGCTCTTTCACGGCTTGAATTGCTTAGAAGCATAATCCGATGGCAATTTATTGATTTACAATAGTCCTCAACATATTGTAAAAGTTGTTGTCCAACACTTTTACTTCGATGATTCTCATGAACAATAATATTCTCGACAATTCCATACGGTCTTGTTCCATGTAATGCTTGGATACATATATTTAGCGTCACTGTCCCTAATTTTTCACTGCCTTCATCGAAAACAAGTAGAAAGTTATTAGGATCACTTTTGATTGTATCAATTTGTTCTTCGAGAACATTCATTTTCTTACTATTTGGCACTAACATACGGTAGAGCTCGCACAGTTGGTTTTTATCAGATCCTTAAGCTTCACGAATCATATCAATATTAACTCCTATATAACCCTTGTCCTTACATTTTATTCCACGTTACAATTGAGCATTCCTGCCCGTTACTTCAGCAAAATAGGGATCGTCAGACTGCGCGGCAGCCGGCGATCCCTATTAAAGTAACGTTCTCCGTTAGCTTAATGACCTGATGTGTAGATCACCAAAAAAGTAAAATAACGGGCGGATTTGCTTGGTAGAGGCTACACCATATTGCTTAACGAGCACTCTTTATTTTACTTATTCTTATTGGTAAGAAAACTAGAATTAAACCTATTAGTAAAAATGCTATTCCAAATAAACATAGAACAATAAGATTAGCAGGTATTCTAAAACCAAAATCAGTTATTATTATTGCAACTCCTATTCCCTTAGCTGAAAGAAACATAAGTTGTATTAATTGATAAAGATAGATGATTCCTTTAAAGATAATATAAATACCTAGTAATTGGAGCATAATTATTAACCATCTTTTACTATTTCTTTTCATCATATCGCCCTTTTTCTAAATATTCTTTAAAGCATTGGAACGATAACCAATATATACATTAGACTATCATAATTTGAATTTATTTCTAAATAACCCACATGTAATTAGACGAAACTAGTATAGTATTGTTGCGCAATCCTGCCCGTTAGTTGAGAAAAGGCAACCGATCCAATAGGGTCGGCTGCCTTTTCTTGTTGTTATTGAACTCTCGTTCTCCGTTAGTTGAGTCCCTTTGCCCAGACCATCCAACAACCACATTATCAATAACTGTTACTTCCCCTTCAGGGATAAGCCTTTTAAATCCAGGAAGTTTTCTATTAGGATAAAATTGTTGAAATATCTCAGACGTACTGATTTAAACATCATCCAACCGAGTAGTTAGGTTATATAGCTGCCTTCAAGTCTTTATCAAATGTTGTGATGTTTTTGACGACGAACATGTTTCCTGCATATCCTAAGAAAAAACTCATCCTGGGTCTTAAAGGAGAAATACATTTGGATATTGCAGGTAAAAGAAATGAAAGCTGATATTGCATCTAACGTATTTTATGATTTGTTTCCTCAGATCACGTGTCTCGAACAAGCGGCCACCGGATTTATTTTTACCGAGGGTCCAGCTTGGGATAAAACGGACGGCTCGCTTGTATTCAGCGATATTAAGGCAAACACGATTTATCGCTTGAAGGAGCAGGACCATCTCTCCGTAGTGCGGCGTCCAAGTGGAATGTCGAACGGACTGGCGTTTGACGCCGAACAGCGGCTCATTGCTTGCGAACATGCTGGTCGAAGACTCTCTTTATATTCCCTGTATGATCCGATTGGACCGATCGTTACGCTGGCTGACCACTATGAGGGAAAACGCTTGAACAGTCCGAACGATGTGATTGTAGCTTCGGACCGCTCCATTTACTTCACAGACCCGAATTACGGTTTAGTGAATGAATTGAAAGCACCGAAAGCGCAAGAGCAGTTTTTTCAGGGAGTCTACAGGTTATCTCCGTCAGGCAAACTGACACTACTGATCAATGACTTTGCTGGCCCTAACGGTTTAGCGTTATCGCCTGATGAACGAAAGCTGTATGTCAGCGACACGGAACGTCAGCATATCAGAGTGTTCGATCTTGATGAGCAAGGCCGATTGGTGTACGGCAGACTGTTCGCCAAGCTGGACGTGAGCAAGGGAGAGGGCGTCGCCGATGGCTTGAAGGTGGACGCAGAGGGGCACGTGTACTGCGCAGGACCGGGAGGAGTATGGGTGTTTGAACCAGACGGAAGCGTTATCGGATTGTTGAAGATTCCTGAAATAACTACCAATTTAACGTGGGGAGGAGTATCAGGACGGACCATGTATATCACCGCCACTTCCTCCGTATACAAGATACCCGTTGGGGTGACTAAAGCAGGATTTTGATCCGAAGCGAATAAGGAGAAGCTAGTACCCTTTCGAACCTGACGATTCCGTTAGTTGAGCGAACTACGCAATAACTTCCCATTCTGCCTTTACTTCAATGAAAAAAGAGGAGCTGCATCGCTGCAAACTCCTCCACTATCGTTGTCCGTTAGCGTAGCAAGCTCCTCCACTTTCACAAAAAGTTATTTTACAATCCATGTCTTGTTAGACAAACTCTCCTCATTTGATCATTCAAGCATCTTCCCCGTTTGGCGTTCTAACTTCGTAAAGTCTGATTTTATAAATCTCCCCCCATTCTTTCATAGATAGTATGATCGGTTCTAACGTCTTTCCAAAATCAGTAAGTGAATACTCCACTCTGGGCGGAACTTCTTTATAAACTTCTCTATGAATGATGCCATCCCGTTCAAGCTCCCGTAACTGTAGTGTAAGCATAAACTGCGTAATACCCGGATTGAGACGCCGAAATTCATTAAATCTTTTCGTTCCGCCAATGAGATGGTAGAGAATAATCCCTTTCCATTTACCCCCGATGACATCCAGAGTTGTCTCCACAGGACATCCTTCCATATTTGGACTAACACCGTATTTGTTTCTCCGGTCTCCCATTACTAAATCCCCTCCAATGGTATGATTTTTAATACTATATAATAAAAATATGCGTACTTCTTTAAAGTAAGTATACGATATATACTTCAACTGTACGATATACAAACTTGAAAGGAAGAAAAATATGAGCAATCGCCAGAAAATGAAAGCAGTCGGTGCTTACCGATATCTCCCTTTATCCGATCCGGAAAGCCTTGTTGACCTGTATATAGAAAAGCCGATTCCTACAGGTCGCGATCTATTAGTAGTAGTAAAAGCTATATCTGTCAACCCTGCCGATTTGGGCGTTCGAGAGAAAAACAATTATGAAGAAGAATCACCAAAAATTCTTGGTTGGGATGTAGCTGGGATTGTGGAACAGGTTGGAGCTGAATGTCAGTTGTTTAAACCTGGAGATAAGATATATTATGCGGGGAGTGTGGCTCGTCCAGGGGGTAATAGTGAATTTCACTTGGTAGATGAACGAATTGTGGGAAACAAACCGAAGAGTTTGGATTTCGCACAAGCAGCCGCTTTACCGCTTACCTCGATTACGGCCTGGGAGGGTTTATTTGATCGTTTAGGAATCAGTCAAAGTGTAGAAGAAAACAAAAATAAAAGCATACTCATTATCGGTGCTGCAGGTGGAGTAGGGTCGATTGCTACTCAACTTGCCAGTTTAGCAGGTCTAACTGTAATTGGAACTGCTTCACGCCCAGAGTCAATCCAGTGGACCAAAAATCAAGGGGCGGATTTTACAATCAACCACAATAGTCATTTTGCATCACAACTCAAGAATATTGGATTTGAGACCGTGGATTATATATTTTGCTTAAATGACACGGTACAACATTTAGCGAATATGGCAGAGGTCATAACCCCCCAAGGTAAGATTTGTTCAATCGTTCCTGCAGATAAGGCTAGTTGGACGGGGAGCTTGGATATGGACCTGCTTTTTTCTAAAAGTGTTACGTTTGTATGGGAGCTTATGTTTACCCGATCCATGTTCCAAACCAAAGATATGATCAAACAACACGATCTACTGAATAAACTGGCTGATTTAATCGACAATGGTAAGTTGAAAACTACTTTAACTGAACGCCTAGAACCAATTAATGCAATAAACCTACGTGTAGTACATGAAAAAATGGAAACAGGTAGATCGATAGGAAAGATTGTGTTGGAAAACTTCTAATAAAGCTTCAATGATAAACGTAGTGATATATTCCAAGGAAATCCCGAATATCGAAGCAGGCTACACTAAACTGCCAATAGAATACAAAAATGGAGCTGCCGCGAGGCAAGCTCCTTCACTATCGTTCACCGTTAGTTTAATGATGAATACTATAGGTATCGGCAAAGTCCTCGGTTACTCAAAAGGCTACCGAAAAAACTCGGTAACCTTGTTGAATATTTTAAATGTATTATTTCGTTTCATAAGCAAATTTGTAATCAAAAATATGTAATGTAGTTATTCCTTTATCTAATCCATTATTAGCGTTCATTGAAATAACATAGGTATTAGAAGGCTCAATAACTTCACTCTTGGATTTCCTTATCACGTACTTCCCATTGACTTCCTCGAAAATATAAGTAATATTATTGTTTTTATCAATAACACTTTCCCCATATTTTTTCTTTACATCTTCAAACATACTTCCAAGACCAATACCTCTACTCGTTAAAAATTTCTTGGTGGTTTGTTTGTCCAATGACAAAAGCAAGCCTACAACTTTGTTATTACGATAAAACACTTCCAACCCTTCATAGGAATATATCCCCAGAAAATTCTTCTTATCGGATTTTCCTAATATCTCATCAACTTGCTCTTTGCTCATATCAAAGCTAACTTTAACATTTGTAGTTAATTCTTGGACTTGTAAATAACTTTTATAAAAAATCCCAGGCTCCTGCTTTTGTAAAACTTTCTCGGACCCAGTTGAACAAGAACTTAATAACAAAGAAAATAACACCAAAATCACCTGAAACATCTTAACTCCCCCCAATGATGAGCTTGCACACTAATATAAATAATTTCGTAAGCAATTAACAATTTATAGGTGTAATGCTACCTGAAAAGGACAATCCAAAGTCATTTTTTATTATAACAAATACATAAATTTTTACAGCAAATTATATTCAACTAATCTGCCCTTTAGCGCAACGAGGCTGCCGATCTATACCGGCAGCCTCGTATTGGTTGCTTAAACCAATGGGTAATCAACTACAATAACATTTTCCAGTAAACCATCTAGCGATTTAACAAATTCCTGATGAATGGGATGCGGACCATATGAACGCAGCGATGCAAGGTCTTCAAACGTTACCCGTAATCCGAGAGTATAGCCCTTAATATTTTCCGTTTCTTCAGTTACGTTGATGCCTGCACTTATATCAAATATCCCGGGGATACGATCCCGAAACGTTAACAATTGATCCAGCAATTCCTGTTGCTTGATTGGCGTGACATTAGTATTGAACTTGAATACAACGAGATGTTCGTACATCGCTAAATTGCTCCTTTTTTTAAACTTAATGTTGTGGTGCTATCGTTCTTCGTTAGTTTAGCGAGATAGGCTACTACTCTATGCAAAATTTGCACATTAGCGGTTCCGGTCACCAGATAAATAAAGCTCCCTTGCGGTTTGAAGGAACAGTTTCACCCCGTGAGGAGCCTCCTTCAGGGACGGAACCGCCAAGTGAATCTCTCTGAAAGGCTGCGGTTCAATTGTCCGGACGCGGACATTAGGCGGCAGCACCGACAACGACAACGAAGTTGTCGATACGATCGCGACGCCCAGCCCTTCTTGAATCATGCTCAACGCCGTGTTTATGTTGTGGCCGTCATATTTGACGTGCAAAGCGATTCCGAATTGCTGAAACAGCTCATAAATTGGCGTTACAAACCCGCCTTTGCATACAATCATAGGTTCATTGTCCAGATCTGTGATATGAATTTTCGGGCGGCTTTGCAACGGATGATCGTCCCGAAGGAGCAGACATAACTCGTCTTTAAAGAACGGAATTCCTTCCAATTCACCGTTCGGTGGAATAATCCATCCGACATCGATTATTCTAGAAGACAGCCATTCTTTAATCTCGTCAATAGTTCCTTCGTACAGTTCGAACGTTAGCCCAGGGTGCTTCTCCCCGATCACCTTTAATATTTTCGGCAAGAAGTGTGCGGACACAATAGGGAACGTCCCAATGCGAACAGTGCCGACTTCAAACCCTTTCTCGGCCGTTACCTCCTGCTCCACCTTATTGTAGCCGTGCAAAATCTCTCTGAATATTACAGTCAGGCGCTTCCCAATATCGGTGAGAATGATCCCCTTCTTTTTATCCCGAATCATGAGGATGACCCCCAATTCCGATTCAAGCGTGGAGATGGCTCGGCTTACGGCAGGCTGCGTCATATTTAATTGCTCCCCAGCTTTTGTAAAATTGCCGGTCTCGGCGATTTTCATGAATAAAATCAGTTGCGAATGTGTCATAACAATTTTGATATCACCTCTATAAAAATCATTCATTTCATTTATCTTACGAGGCATTGTATCATGGTAAATACAAATCCACAACAGGAGCTGAAGACACATGATGCAACTTTCGCGAACACGTACTATTGTTTATTTAACGTTTCTAGTTACAATGTGGGGGGTGAACTGGCCGCTCTCTAAATATGCGCTCGAATTCGCGCCACCGTTGCTTTTCGCCGGCTTGAGGATCTTTATTGGGGGTCTCATATTGCTTCCTTTCGCTTTACCCGGCTACAAAAAGCTTAATCTGAAGCATACTTGGCACATCTACCTAATCTCCGCATTGCTGAATATTATTCTATTTTTCGTCTTTCAAACATTCGGATTGAAGGCTATGCCAGCCGGACTGTTTTCGACGATCGTGTTCTTGCAACCTGTTCTGCTCGGCGTCGGCGCTTGGTTGTGGCTGGGCGAATCCATGACCAGTTTGAAAATGGTCGGTTTGATTCTCGGCTTTCTTGGAGTCGCTGTCGTCAGCGTAAGCGGAGGCTCCGGTAGTATTTCAATCGTCGGCATCCTGCTCGGTCTAGCCAGCACGATCACTTGGACATTTGGTACCATCTATATAAAGAAAACCGCGACAAAGGTCGATGCCGTCTGGTTGGTCACTGTTCAGATGATCTTTGGTGGAATCGTATTGTTGGTTGCGGGCTCTGCCGTTGAAAGTTGGACGGATATCGTTTGGAATCTGTCATTCCTTTCGTCTTTGTCGATTATTTCGATTTTCTGTACAGCCTTGACCTGGCTCGTATTCTTTCTGCTTGTCGGATCGGGCGAAGCTGGCAAAGTCGGTTCTTTTAATTTTTTGGTCCCTCTCATTGCGATCGTAAGCAGTGTCCTTTTCTTGGGTGAAACGATCACTTCCAAACTGGTGGCGGGACTCATTCTAATTATCGCAGGCATTGCACTGGTGAACCTCAAACTGAAATTTCTGCAAAAGGGGAACAAATGACACATGAGAAATTAGAAGTTGGGAAAGGAAAAGAACGAGTATGACGGTCCGGTATCTCAAACGATGGCGGAAGGCATGTAGAGTGAATTTTTTATCCTACCTACATGACGGCCTGTGCAATCAGGGCTGATTCCTGACTTTGATCGGGTGTAATACTTCATTTATTAAATCACATCCTTTTTTAACGGCATCAAGCCGAAAGCCGTCCCAACGCCCTTGTTCATTAAACGTGGTAACCCAGTAGTATAATAAGAATCGAATTTATATTCATATTTTGTTGGCTTATCATGTTTATTTCATCACTTTGTATTTCAATATGGAGCTATACGAGAATTTTGAAGATAGTCACTAATCTCAAACCCCGAATGTCCTTAATTTTGATATTAGCGATTTTCTTCATAGTTGTTGTTCAATTCAATGAAAAAATGAAGGTTGATGCGCAAGGAAACTTCACTATTGATATTCATCAAATCGCCCATTTACAACGGCTGCCTAGTTGTGTTACTCTTATTTCTATAGTTTTCGAAATACATTTGAAAAGGCGGTGAGAACCCATGGTCGAGGACAACGAGGAAGTCAAACAGGCAGTGAAAGTCTACAAAGCACTCGGAGAGCCGACCCGGATCAAAATAGCGATGCTTCTTACAGAAGAGATGAATCTATGCTGCTCCGACATCAGTAGCAAGCTCGAGTCCGTTGCCGGTTCCACGCTGTCGCATCACTTGAAACAGCTTACGGAATGCGGCCTGCTCACGCTGCGCAAAGACGGAACGTACATTTATTACAGCGTCAATAAAGAAGTCGCGCGAAAGTACGCCCCGTATCTACTGGGGTAGCCGTTTTTTTTGCCGTATATTTCGATATATTTAGAAATATAAAAATATTATATAGAGAAAAATGGATAAGGAGCTGGAACGTTTGTCTTACAATTTGAAAATTTATATGCTTGCTTTAGTCAGCTTTCTCGTCGGTACGTCCGAATTCATCATTGCCGGTATTCTGGATAAAGTATCAGACGATATCGGCGTCTCGATCGCAGCAGCAGGCCAGTTGATCACCGTGTTCTCCCTTGCATACGGGTTCGGGACGCCTTTCCTGATGGCGGCCGCTGCCAAAGTCGACCGCAAAAAGCTGATGCTATACGCGCTCTCGGTATTCATCATCGGCAATGTCGCAGCCTACTTGTTCTCTGGCTTCGGCGCCCTCATCGTTTCTCGAGTTATCGTAGCGCTCAGCAGCGGCGTATTCGTTGTCACGGCGCTCACGGTCGCTGCGAAACTCGCACCGGTGGAGAAGCAGGGCAGTGCCATTGCCACGCTCGTCATGGGCTTCAGTACGGCACTGATCGTCGGCGTACCGCTTGGCCGGCTAGTCGCTTCCGCCTATGACTGGAAGGTGGTTTTCGGTGGCATCGGACTGCTCGGACTACTGGCGTTGCTGCTCATCGCCTCCACAATTCCGAAAACGGACGGCGAGCAGCCGGTACCGCTGCGCGACCAACTGAAACTGCTCAAGAATCCGAAAATCGTCGTCGCGCTCAGCATTACGTTCTTCTGGCTAGGCGGCTATTCCATCACCTACACGTATATCTCCCCCTTTCTGCTCGATATTACGGGCATGAGCGAGAAATTCGTCAGTATCGCGCTGCTCGCGTTTGGCATTGCCAGTCTGATCGGCTCTAAGCTTGGCGGGTTCGGCACCGACCGTTGGGGATTCAAGCTCACACTGGTGACCGGCATGCTGTTCCACGCAACCTGGCTGGTCGTGATTTCGTTCGCCGCCCATTCGCCGGGGCTGATGTTCCCTCTGCTCATGCTCTGGTCCTTCTCCGCCTGGTCGTCCGGTCCGACGCAGCAGTACCATCTAATCTCGCTCGCGCCAGAAGCGACCAGCATCATGCTTAGCCTGAACAGCTCCGTCGTGCAGCTAGCTATGGCTGCCGGTGCGGGCATCGGCGGCGTCGTCGTGGAAGGCTCTTCGCTGACCGCCGTCACCTGGATCGGCGCCGCCGGCGTCGCCGTCGCCGCGCTCATGTCGGCCGCGGCCTTCGGTTACTTTCGCGTCGGCGCGGCTTCCCGGACAGCACACAAGGAGGCTCGCGCAGGGAAGATCAGCTCATAAGCATTTTTCTTTCACGTCAACTGGGTAGCGCCTAACGTGCCAAACCCAAGCAAAACGAGAAGAAGCCTGCAGCTCCCGCTTTGACTAGCAGGCTACAGGCTTCTTTTCGCAAACATGCTTCATCCTTCATGACCTGGCCGTAGATTCGCTTTTCTCTTCTTCCAGCCAGAATGAGATTGATTTACTTTGGACATAGAGGAATAATTATATGCACTTACTTCCCTTTTCTATTAAAAGAGAGAATGATAAAGTTAATCCAAGTTATTATCGGGATAGAAATTACTAATACATAACGACTATAAAAATCAATTCCAAACAATTTTGATTCCTCGGTTAAGTTGTACAAAAACCAAAATGCTAAACCCAATATTATTGTGTTGATAACAAAAGCCGATAACATTCCTAACCATTTGCTTTTCTTGTTTCTCATAATAAAGATAGATAAAACCGTTGAAACGATGAAAGAAATTGTTATGATAATGAAATTCAACCCTGCACCACCTTATAATTTAAAGAGATTAAACTAACTGTCCTTCACATGTTTTTAACTAACTTTTTTCGTTTGCGTAACGTTACTACCATACAGAGAGTCTTGTTCGCCCGTCATTTTCATCTGTAACGAAATCGACATTTTCGTATCCATTTATTTTTGCGTTATGATACAGACTTTCAATTAAATCTTTATCTTTGCAATAGATCGAGACGTATGTGCTATCAACGATTAAGAGAACGAGCTGACAATCGCTATTTAAGAACTCTTCGTATGTTTTAATATCTTTTACGATCTTCTCTTTTGGGTAAGCTTTCACATTTACAAAAATTAAATAATGCTCATTATTTTCTATGATTCCTTTAAGAACTGCGCCATCCATACCGTACACTTCTTCAGGGAAAAGTGGCTCCCCTAAAGTACAGTCATTCACGAAATATGACTCCTCGCCCCCAATATACCAGTTGAATGATGTCGTATCGAAGGGCTTTAATATATCTCCAAGAAAACATCCGTACTCATTTAAAATCTCGAAACTAATTCCTCTTTTCACTTTTATCTCCTCCAGCATTATTCAATTATCCTGCACCTTAGCTAAGAAGGCTACCGTACAATAATCCTCGGTAGCCTTCACTTATGTGCCTCTTTTTTTATAATAAGCAGAAATAGCCTGTAAGTAGTCCTGAAGCTTAATGGGATCATCTGAGAAGTTATAGGTATGACTCAAATCCCCTTTTTTTGATACCGCATACGTACTGAGCATACGCCTAACCCAGTCTTGTTCAGGAATCTCAATTTCTGGGTTATAAAAAAAGAACCAACAGCACTCTGCTTCAAGAAAGGAATCCTGCAAGTAAGCCGGCAGCCTCCCATTGCAGTGTATTGAACAAACGTTCTTACGTTAGTTAAACGCCTCCTTAGAATTTCGTTGTTGTTCTGCCCTTTTAACACTTTCTTTTGTCCATGAAGATTCAAAACGTCCTCGATTGTTATCCAGTACATCTTTGCAACTTCATCAGGACTTTTACTATACGCAGTTCCATTTTCATATTCGCAAAGAAAACAACGTTTATCACATATTCCGTTATCCAGAACAAAGGAGCTGCTATATACGAATTGTAAATTGCTCTTGATCATTAGTCCGACCTCTTCGTAGATTTCTCGTCGAACTGTTTTTCTAAATATCAACCTTATTGTTCTCGATATCAACTTTACCACCAACAAGTGATAGGCTACCTCCAGCATGCTCTTCTTTCTCACTACGCTTAATAATCAACCATTTTTCTTCTTTAAAAACTGCACCCTCTACATTTACTATGAACAAGATAAATGCCTCCGATAGGATCAATTAACGTTACTCTTTAGCTTAGAACGTGTGGATTACTCAACTGTGCTCCTCAATCAATGAGATTTTCCTTCCTTAATCTCGAAAACTCCGTCGCATAATACGCCATGGCGATGGCCGGTAAGGCGATTCCGATTAGCAGTGCCGCCTCCCAGCCCCCCGTTGCGTAAGCCCATCCCCCTGCCGATGAGCCGATAGCGCCCCCTAAAAAGAAAATGGCCATATACAAACCGTTAAGCCTACTGCGAAATTCCGCTCCTAAAGAGAAAATCACCCGCTGCCCGAGAACCATGTTGGCGGAAACCCCCATGTCAAGTAAAATCGCCGAAACTACGAGGATGGGGATTGCGAGTGCAGAACTTGATGGAACCAGCAAGGGAAGCAACCCGGAAAAGATGACGATGGCCAACGCCCATCCCGTAGCCGGGCGAACCCATCCACGGTCTGCCATACGGCCCGCCGCTGGCGCCACAATTGCCCCCATTACCCCGACTAATGCGAACAGAGCGACCTCCTTCTGAGTGAAATGGAACGGCGGACTTGTCAATACCAACGGAACTGTAGTCCAAAACAAACTGAACGTTCCGAATACACAAGCATGATAAATTGCCCTCCGACGCAATGCCGGTGTCGCCTTCAGCAGATGCAGCATGGAGTGCAGCAGCGCCGGGTAAGCTGTAGCGGTCAAAGGCTTCCTTGAGGGTAGTGCCTTTGCCAATACAAGAGCCAGCGCGAAAATCAATGCTGCGGAGATGAAATATATGGCGCGCCAGCCCATATACTCCGCCACCAAGCTTGAAATGGGACGCGCGAGCATAATCCCCAGAAGTAGCCCGCTCATGACGTTGCCCACATTGCGACCGCGCACGGCTTCAGGCGAAAGATGAGCCGCATACGGCACAAGGATTTGTGCTGCTACGGAACCTACTCCGATCACGAGTGAAGCGGTGAGGAACAGAATGGCGCTTTTGATTACAGCGGCAATTGTCAAAACGACGGCTGTAAGGAGCAATGATGAAAGGATCAACTTACGATTTTCCAGGATGTCTCCCAACGGTACGATAAATAACAAGCCAATCCCGTATCCGACTTGAGTCAATGTAACGATGAGTGCGGCAGCCCCGGAGGAGAGCCCGATGGTCGAACCGATGGAGCCTATCAATGGTTGAGCATAATAAAGATTTGCCGCTATAATACCGCAAGCGGCTGCCAGGATAAAAATTAGCGATGGCGAAACCGATTTATCCGTTGGAATGGAAGCTGAATGCATAGAAAGTCCCCTTTGCTCACCTGAAATTTTATGGAACAGTCGTTCCGGAATGTGCAAAAAAAATGTTTTATATCATTTCCATCACCATGTCTATCATCTGCTGCATCTTGCTGCGGTCACCCTGCACCTTCGCAACGATATTTATACTATGATTCAGGTTTGAGAGCAGATAAGATAAAGTCTTGATATCTTTCTCAGGCCTGATTTCTCCCGTCTCCTGACCTTTGCGCAGCAGCTCGTAGAAGGATTTCTCCAACTCGTCAAACCGCTCCCTGATCAACGCATTCAGTTGCTCATCTGGCGAATCCATGCCGACTGCTGCATTAGTAATGAGACAGCCCTTCGGCAACTCGCCGTCCAAGGCGGAATCGATGTGTATCTCGAAGTACTGCCGGATTCCCGATTTTGCGGATGTCGCATTGACGAGGATGTCCCGTTTGGCTTGCTTCCACTTCTTGTACCAGTTGATCGCCTCGATATAAAGCGTTTGTTTGTCCCCGAACGTTTCGTACAGACTTGATCTGCTAAGATCCATAGCTTCCAGCAAATCGGGAATGCTTGCCGCTTCGTAGCCCTTCTTCCAAAAAACGAGCATCGCTTTATGAAGCACCGCTTCTTTATCAAACTCTTTGTAGCGTCCCATGGTTCTCCCTCCGTTTCTGTAGGTAGAGTATATACTTTTCCGGAACGATAAGTCCAGTATTTTCTGCAGATATGAAAGTTAGCTTTTTCTAGGAAAAGATGGATAAAATGGATTACAGACTTTTAAGTAAAATTAGTGGACCTCTGCTTTTCGATCACCACTTTCTAAAGAATAGCATTTGTTAGGTATTAGAGTAATCTGCCCGTTAGTCTCTCTAAGCTTTTTTACGAAAATAAGACTAAAGCCGCGTTTCTCAAGTGAGTTACGCGGCTCTTAATATTTCAAGTATTTAGTGGGAGCACATAAGCCTAACACATGCTTATCAATATCCCTAGATTCACTTTCATTATTTTCTCGATAATTTGATCCATAATATCTCATGGAATATGCTAGAAATCGCTCATTGATTCATGATTAACATATTTCTTATCATTTAGGTGACGGGCATATCATTTTAATGTCTACAATATCTAACATTTGTGAGCTCTCGACTAAACTGCTTAAAGGGACGCTTTGCTCGTTTTCCGGTTGATCCAAAGGATAAATTCTGGCTGTATCATTCTTTTCATCGACATGTTGGATGTAGATTGGCGTCCCGTTATAAGTAACATCAACCATGGCTGGTGAAACTGCAATCTCTTGAGCGCGTTGAATGTTCATTTTTTGTCCTCCCTTCACGTACTAGTTACATTATTTGTACGTTTGAAAGGATGTATTCATGGTATGTTACTCACGTTAAAATCCCGAGGACAATCCTCTGCTCTTCTGTTTCAGGTCGCCTGGCCTTCAGTCGGTGGCTAACGAGATTTTGGCGTTTTATCGGTTATATTTCTATATAAACGCTTTCGTCCTAAAGGGACGCAGTTGCCGTTTTTTTGTTTGAATGAATAATTTGATTGATCATTTGGAATTGTATAACAGGATGTTAATCTATCGCAACAAAGGGAGGGAACTACAATGGCTAAGCCAGACAATCGCGAAGATAATCCAGCCCGTATTCAGAATGCCATCGATAATACAATGGCAAATCTAAACGAAGCTGAGGAATACTTGGATGAACATGCGGATGAAATTTCTGCTGTAGACAAAGAGAGCATCGAATCCAAAAATGCTCGCCGCAAAGAGAGCATCAATGGATTTATCGCAGAGAAAAAAGACGAATCCAACGCACAAGAATAACAGATTTCCCTACTTATTAACTTCACCCTGTAGTCGAGATATCGGATAACCATTCTGGTTCAACCGAAGTCCGCTATGGGGTGTTTTTCTATGCCCGATAGTTGAGAAAAAAATGGCTGCCGTTTCTTCGTATTTATTATAAAGAAGGCTATCGTTTTCGAGGCATTAACCATCAAAATAGCGTGATGTGCATCCGCCAATCCTGTTATTACTTGTTTTAACGGCTGGATTATTTCTGGCTTAGAAGGATCAAGATTTAATACTTTACGTGCATCATTTGATAATTTAATTAAATCATTTTTGGGGTCAGAATGCTTCCTGGTTATTGTAAATATAATCTCTTTCAGTACGCCTCCGCCTTCTAATAAGCTTCTAGCAATAGTTATAGCGCGGCGCCAAACTCATTTTGCCTTCGTGTCAAGGAATGTAAACGTTAGTGCGTCACTTCAAGCCATAAAGAATGCAGGGAGCACGCCCCTTGCCCCCCGTTACTCGCCCTAGCGCATCTACGTCCCTTCTGGAAGGAATGTTTATGCGCTATATGTTCAGTTATTAAAATGACAAGATGGTGTCCAACTTTTCCCACAAGACTGGCCCCAGCTCACTGTCCGACCAGGGGATAAAATGCGGCTCCATGATCGTGTGCCAGTTCTCTGGCGTAATCGGTGCAGGCCATTTCATTCGCGTCGCCCCGTGTTCGAACGCGGGCGCCGGACGCTCATGATAGGAGAAGATCAGTTCCTCATGCGCCCCAATGATATAAGTCGGATTAAAGCAGCTCGGTTTCTCCTCCTGCATAGCGTAATGATAGAAGATATAGCTGCTGTACTTCGACGGTTTCAATCTCGCAAGCATACCGACTCGCTCACGGCCGGATTGTAATCGATCTTCCCTCATTTCCGGCTCACCATCGTGGTATATATCGAGCATCGGAACGGCATACCTCTGCACGCCTCCAAAACCGCCCGGCCATGTCTCCAGCAACAGCTTGCACGTGGTTGGCCATTCCCATTCGCAGCCTTCGCCCGTCGTTTCAAAATAGAGAAATACACCGCTCCCCTTCGTGAAAATCGAGCAACTCACTACACCCTGCCCCCGAAGTTGGCGCTGCCAGCTTGCGGCTTCTTGGGCTAACGAGAGCGCGAAGCCCACTTCGCAGCCTTCCTTCACCTGCGCCCTATACATCCTTCTCATCATGTCAGTATCGGGTAGAATCGGCTGGCGTTGCCCGCGCGAATCATTCCCTTCTCCTCCTCTGCAAGATTATCAGGAAGCACTGCCTCGAACAAATTGATAACATCCATATAACCACCTGCCTGCAAGGCGACCGGCCAATCACTGCCGAACAATAGCCGGTCGCTGCCAAACAACTGAAGCAAATGATCGATATAAGGCCGAAGCCTTTCAGGATGAAATCCGCCTGCCATCGTGATCATACCGGACAATTTAACCGCCACGTAGGGAAGCTGGGATAGCCGCTCCATGCCTGATTGCCACGTTCCCATTCGCTGCTCCCGAATGTTCGGACAGCCCAGATGGTTGACGACCGCCTTTAGCAGCGGCAGCTCCTCTAAATACGACGCTACATCTGAAAGGTCATCAGGCTGTACGAGCAGATCCAGCGTCAGCTCAGCCTCCATTAGCGCAGCGAGCGCCGACCGCAGCTTGTTCTGGTCGGTCTCGGATCGTACAGAGCGAAATGCGCTGCCGCCAAGTCTGATACCGGTAAAGCGCGGATTGGCCTTCAAGGACTCGAGCTCTTCGTGAAAAAGATCCGCGAACGGATCGAGTCCTCCTCCCACACCGGCTATAATCGGGCAGATCTGCGCCAGCTCCAACAGAAACGCCGCTTCCTCAGAACTAACGGCGGCCTGTATGGCTACAAGCCCCTTAACACCGAAAGCGCCCAGCTCCGGAAGCAGCTGCTCTGGCAAGTAGTCCTTATAGAGCAACTTATTTTCGGGCTTCAACCAACCGTAATCACCACGCGATGGCTTCCAAAAATGAACATGGCTGTCTATATACACGGTGCTTCGCCTTCCTCTCCCTTACGCCCTGCCAGTAGATCAGCAGCGTAGGGGTTCGGCCACGGCATCTCATAGCTCGGCGGATTAACGTATCGCTTCATGCCAAGCTTCAGCCTAATGCCAGAGCCTTGCTTCAGATGAACTGCCAGCCATTTTCCTTTGAGCTCAGCTAGCGATCCTTGCGGGTGCCCATCTGCGTCAATCCGCTGGGCATCGGTAAATTCGTGCTCACCAAAGCCCCCTGCCTGAATGACGACTTCTCGCTCGTCAAATAAGCTGGTGTTGCATAACTGCAGCGTCACGCCGTCCGTTGTAAGCGCCTCCACTAAGGCTGATACGCCATGTGGAAGACCTGGCCGTTTCTCCTGCGAATCAAAGTAGCGCACTCTAGCATGCTGCAGGCCACCGTGCGAGATATGCATCGGTCCTCCCATTGTCAGCTGTACAAGCGACTCGAAATAAATCGGGCACATTTCCTGCCAGATATGAATGTTAGAAAAGTCACCGTCTGCAAAGCCGCTTTTCCACCCGTGCGGATCGCCTTGATCCGAGCGCATTCGCTCGAGTTGTCGACCGACCAGCTCCATATTGGCGGCCAATATCCGCTTCGGATAATCTGGGTTTAGCCCTCGAATGTACTGGAACCAAGGCTCTGTATTGCCGATATAGTGCTTCGTTTCCCTTCCTGTCCGGCTGTCCCTTCCTGATACGACAGGCACAGTTATTTCATTCCAATCATGATCCTTCGGAATCCGCTCTAGCCGCTCTAAATCCTCGTCGGCCATGGACATCGTCCACAAATAGACCGGATACTTCGGCAGTGCCTTTCGCCAATCATACCAGCCATTATCCCCGTGCTTATTCGGTACGAGTATCTGGCCATTCTCTTCCCGCCGCAGCGCCCAGTTGGCATCCAGCTGAGAACGGGCAAGCTCAAGTTGGTTCATGTCTCCCGTAAGTAAAACGGCGTTCATACACGCGTTCGTCAGCGGCTCGATAATGGTCATAAAGCCGTGCGGCCATCTCCAGCCGTAGTAGCCTCCCCACCATTTGCCGTCATTGTACTCGCCGATTACATCGGACAGACCGACATTGTCGGGAATAATGCCTCCATTATTACCAGTACGCTTTTCCCATGCTGTGAGATAATCGACCACCCAATCGCGATAGACGGCGTCGCCATTATGCATGAATGCATGCGCAACCAATCCGGTTGCATTCAAATTCAGCGGGACATCGCCCCGGTTCATTCGCTCATTCATCATCGCAATCAGCTTCTGATATACGTCATCGTTAGACCAAGGGCATTTGCCGCTCGCAAAATCAACACCTGGAATATCTTCATACGGTGCAGGATAATCGTCGAGAATGCTGCGATGCGTGACCCAATCCTCTTCCGACACCGTAAACCGCGGACCTTTACTTCCGTTCAATGGTGATCGGATAAGCTTCTGTTCTTTATCGTAATTCGGAGCATCCGGATCGTCTCCCATATACATGCTGGCAAAACGAACTGCTCTCTGCTTGTCCTTGCGTGTAACGGGACCAGCAAGTCCGAGAAAGTAGAGAAACAAATAACCTTCGCCATGATGCATCCAATCATAGTAAGCATCAAATTCTCGGTGAATTTGCCCATACTCGGTCCATTGCCAAGTAATCCCTTCCCAAATCTTTCGCGATACTTCATGGAGTTCACGACTGCCCCCTAACACGTAAAGCAGTGCTAGATTCATGAACCCTTCATAGGGATCATCCGAGCCGTCCATACCCGGCCATTCCTTCTGCCAAATCAAGCTTCCATCCGGCTGTGTGTAACGCTCCACAAACTCCTTCGCCGCCTGATTCAGCGTAGCAAATAACCACTGTTCCTGCAGCGCCCACTCTGGTGCAACCATTCGCTCTTCCGCTACAATCCTTGGCAACATGCTTCCTTGTATGTTCATTTCGATTCCTCCTTCTCCGCTGGAAATAAACTTTTGCCCTGAAATAAGGCATATACCCGTTGCAGCTCCTCTGGATCCAGTCCCTGCCCATCGCAAAATGCCAAGTTCGTGCGCAGCACATCCGATGTGGCAGCTCCCGTCAAGGTAACGTGAATGCCCGGATGCGATAGGCTGAAACGCATGGCTGGCTCAACGAGACCATGTGGCTCTGCTTTACGCAAAAACTTGAGCTGTTCCATCCGATTCGCTGCCTCCTCGATGAGGTTCGGCCTCAAAAAGGGTGCCGGTGTATCGGCAAGCAGGCCGAGTCCGAGCACGCTACCGTTAATAACACCGATTTCTTTCTCTGCTGCGAGAGGGAGCAGTTCGTCCTTCGCCGTATGATCAATCAGCATATATCTCGCATAAAACTGGATACTGTCAAACCGATTTAGCCGAGCATAACGCCCCAGAAGTGATAATATCCTTGTCGAAACACCGATATATCGAATCTTTCCGTCTTCCCGCAGCTTCTCTAGGGCAGGAAGCGTCTCGTTCACAATCGTTTCATACGGAACCTGCTCCACATCGTGAATTTGCAGCAGATCAATCCAATCGGTTTGAAGCCGTTCCAAACTATCCTCAACGGAGCGAATCGTCGTTACATAATCGAACGATTCTCCGGGACCTACTGCCTTCGATGCCAACACGACCTCGTTTCTTCTACCACAGTTCAGCGCCCTGCCGATTCGACGCTCCGACTCACCTCTGCCGTAGCTCGGTGCCGTGTCGATAAAATTGATGCCGCTATCCAACGCCTCATGGATCATCTTCTCGACGTCGCGTTCATCCGCGGGTCCAAAAACCCCTCCAAGGGGTGCGCCGCCTAGCCCGAGTTTCGATACTCGAAGTCCGGTACGGCCGAATGTAGTATACTCCATTTGTTAATCCCTCCTACTATAAATTGTAGTGTTCATCCTTTATAATCAAAATAGCCAGAGTTCCCCATCTCATGGCATATCTTCTCTATTTGAGGAAGAGGCGAAAGCAAACATGGAATTTATTTATACGGAACCGATCGGATTGACCGATCTGGCTGTGCTCGAGGTCGGCACACAAAGTTGCCTGCCTAACATGTCATTCGGGCCCTCTGTAAGAGATATGTACATCCTTCATTACATTCACAGCGGATACGGCACTTACTCGACAGGAGGCCGAACGGAAACGCTTAGCCCTGGTGAACTGTTCCTCGTTATGCCGGACACCGTCCACTCGTATCATGCTGATCCGGATGAGCCCTGGCACTACTCGTGGTTCGGCTTTGTCGGGACGTTGGCCCCCCGTCTGGTCGAACTGGCCGGATTTTCTGTCCTGTCACCTGTTCGGACGGCTGACTCGTTACTGTCCATTGAATCTCTTTTTGGTAATTTAATGAGCCTGCGCAAGGAATCGGCCAAGGAGCTCCTACTGACCGCTCTGCTGTACCAAATATTCGGAACGCTAGCCATACCGGACGATGCGCCCCCGCTAAGAGCTGATGTCGGACACCATGTACGCAATGCCGTTTCCTTTATGAACACCCGCTATGCCGATCGAATAACTCTAAACGAAATCGCTGACTATGTAGGGTTGGATACTAAATACCTATGCCGTCTTTTCCAGCAACGCCTGTCCATGTCACCTTACCGATATTTGACCGATGTTCGGATGAGAAAAGCTTGCCGCCTTCTCCGCAGGCAGCTTCTCGGGATCGCCGAAATTGCCCAATCCGTGGGCTACCAAGACCCCCTCATGTTTTCACGCATGTTTAAACGGACCATTGGTCTTTCACCAACAGCATATAGAGAGAAGGCCAAATTGGAGAGTGGAAATACATCCTATGAAACTTCCTGATTATTCCTAAAAATGAAAATAAGCCTATCGATGGCAGGCTTCAAATAGTATATAGTAACTAACCTATATGAAAAGAAAATAACCCCACTCAGGTTAGCGCCATAGGGTAGGGGTTATTCATTTCCGGTATGTCACTTGGAGTGTCTCCATCCAAGTGTTGTGCAGGAGACGGACCGCGAATCCGTCTCTTTTGTTATATTTACTCTAACATACTCAATTCATATTCATACCCGCAAATAATTATTAATTGCCACTTAAGTTTTTGAACCATTAATCAAAATCGTAGCGTTCTTCTTTCCAGGGATCTCCGTACATATGGTAACCATTCCGCTCCCAGAAGCCTGGCTTATCCTTCGCCATGAACTCGATGCCTCGCAGCCATTTGGCGCTTTTCCAGAAATACAGATGCGGAACCACCATCCGTACAGGTGCTCCATGGTCAGGTGTCAGCAACACGCCATTATGTCGAATGCCTAGGAACGACGTCTCCAACAGGAAATCTTCCAGTGGAAGATTTGTCGTCCACCCATGCTCCGCATGCAACATCACATGAGTTGCTTCTGGTTTCAACTTCACCTTGCTCATAAGCTCTGAGACGGCAACGCCTTCCCATATATTGTCCAGCTTGGACCATGTCGTGACACAATGTATATCGTTAGCAAATTCCTTGCGCGGTAGCGCCATGAAATCCTTGTACGAAATGGTGAACTCTTCTTCCACCAAACCGAACAAACGCAAATCCCATTTGCTCATGTCGTTGTAGTAGGGCACGGACCCATAGTGCAGCACAGGCCAGCCTTGTGTCAGCGTTTGCCCAGGAGGAACACGATCATTCGGATCCTGCGGCAGCTTTTGCCCAAATTGCATGGAAAAACCTCCATCCGTTCTACTTGCATCGAAATCAAAATAACTTAGTCGTTACCGATATAGGAGCCGTATTCCGCAGCGCTTAATAAGCCTTCCAATGCTTCCGGTCCTGAGATTTCAACCTCAACCATCCAGCCTTCACCGAAAGACGCACTATTAACTAGCTCTGGCGAGCCTTCCAGTGTGCTGTTCACAGCCGTTACTTTGCCTGATACCGGACAGAAAATATCCGAAACCGTTTTGACCGATTCCACACTCCCAATGCTCTCATTGGCTGTTACAGAAGCGCCAACTTTCGGAAGCTCTACGAATACAATATCTCCTAATTGATCTTGTGCAAAATCGGTAATCCCTATGCGAACCACCGTATCCGATAGCTTTTCTACCCACTCGTGCTCTTTGGTGTATAACAAATTGGCTTGTACGTTACTCATCAGTCCACGCCTCACTTACTTACAAATTTTGCTTTTAGCTTAATCTACTGTGAACATCAAAGTCAAGACGGCTGTACGAGAAGCTGTGAAAGGACCATGCCGAACCTCCGCTGACCCTCTAGATCAAAAGTTATTGTTGACAATCCACACCAATTTAGACACATAATGAAGTTAAGTAGGCTAATTAAATATTGGCGAATGAGGATACAGGGAGAGACTGCCGAGCACGATGGCGGCGCCGAAGGAGTAAGCCCAAAGCGGTGAATCTCTCAGGCAAAAGGACCTGTATCGGACGCGACTCTGGAGAGCTTCGAGCACTCGTTAAACACGGGAAATCGGACACCCAAGGGGAAACTTAACGGTTGAGCGAATAGGTTCTTCCGTTCTAGGCAACTCTCAGGTACAAAGGACAGGGGCAAAAGGTATGTTTGTGTTGCATACCTTTTGCTCCTTTTTTGCATTCCTGGAAATAATAACAACGGAAAATCACTCGATGGAAGGTGAGGTTATACGCATGCTGAAACGAACACCGCTCTTCCCGATTTACGCGGAACATGGCGCGCGAATCATTGATTTTGGCGGCTGGGAGCTGCCTGTACAGTTCACTGGCATTCAAAAAGAGCATGATGCTGTCAGGAGTCAAGCGGGGCTTTTTGACGTGTCGCATATGGGTGAAGTACGTGTTCAAGGCCCGGATGCTTTCGCATTTGTACAACGCGTTACGACGAATGATGTATCCAAACTGGTAGAAGGACAGTGCCAGTACAGCCTCCTATGCTACCCGAGTGGCGGTGTGGTTGATGATCTGCTCGTTTACAAGCTCAGCAATGATGACTACATGCTTGTTATCAATGCCTCCAACATTGAGAAAGATATCGCTTGGCTGCAGCAGCACCTGACAGGTCAGGTCCAGCTGAGCAACATTTCTGATGAGACTGCCTTGCTGGCATTGCAAGGTCCGAAGGCTTTAAACATTTTAGCTAAATTGACCGACGCACCGATTCACACATTGAAGACCTTCCATTTCCTCTCTGATGTGAAAGTTGCCGGAGTAACAACGTTGCTATCCCGCACCGGTTACACAGGTGAAGATGGCTTTGAACTGTATGTCGATCAAAAGGATGCGATCTCACTCTGGCGGAACCTGCTTAAAGCTGGAGAAGAGCATGGGCTCATCCCGACTGGTTTGGGTGCTCGAGATACACTTCGCTTTGAAGCACGACTCCCCCTTTACGGACAGGAGCTATCCTCGGAGATTTCGCCGCTGGAGGCAGGACTTTCCTTTTTTGTAAAGCTGGATAAAGGTGATTTCATAGGGCGGGATACCCTGCTCGAGCAAAAAACAAATGGTGTGCCACGTATACTTGTTGGCATTGAAATGCAAGAACGCGGCATTCCGCGTCCTCATTATGCCGTATACGCTGAAGGTAAACAGATTGGTGAGGTAACAACAGGTACGCAGTCTCCAACGTACAAAACGAATGTCGGCTTAGCTCTGATTGATTCCGCGTATAGCGCCCTAGGTACGGAAGTCTTTGTAGAGATTAGAGGCGCGCAAGTGAAAGCTTCAGTCGTTACTACCCCTTTTCACAAAAAGAAATGATCCCCGAATCCGGGTTGAAAGGAGCGTCCTTGGCTATGAAACATCGTTATTTACCTATTACGGAACAGGATCAAAAGGAAATGCTGGAAACCATCGGCATCTCCTCCATGGAAGAGATGTTTAGCGATATCCCCCAGCAGGTGCGGTTTCAGGGTGAACTGCAAGTGGGGAATGCCCTCAGTGAACAGGGATTACTCCGATATATGCGCGAGTTGGCAGGGCGCAACGCGGATTTCCAGCGCTACGCCAGCTTCCTCGGCGCTGGCATCTACGATCATCACCTTCCGGTGGTGATCAATCATGTCATCTCGCGGTCCGAGTTCTATACCGCGTACACGCCTTACCAACCGGAGATTAGTCAGGGGGAATTGCAGGCGATTTTTGAATTTCAGTCGTACATCTGTGAGCTCACCGGCATGGCCGTTGCGAACGCCTCGATGTACGATGGCGCAACCGCGCTTGCCGAAGCCGGCGCGCTAGCCAGCGGCGCGACGAAGCGCAGCCGTCTGCTCGTGTCCCGCGCGGTGCACCCGGAGGCGCGTGCTGTCTTGCGCACGTCCGCCCGCGGGCTGAACTTGGACGTCGTCGAGATCGCGGTTACACCCGAAGGTGTAACCGATCTAGACGATCTCGCGTCCAAGCTCGAGAGCGACGCTGCCGCCGTCATCCTCCAATCGCCGAATTTCTTCGGCTGCTTGGAGGATATCGCGGCTGTGGAGCCACTCGCGCACGGCGCGGGCGCGCTGCTCGTCGTGAGCGCGAATCCGCTCACGCTCGGGCTGCTCGAAGCGCCGGGCAAGCTCGGCGCTGACATCGTCGTTGGCGATTGCCAGCCGCTCGGCATCCCAGCTGCGCTGGGAGGGCCGAGCTGCGGCTACTTCGCCGTCGCGGAGAGCTGGATGCGCCGCATGCCGGGGCGCATCGTGGGCCAAACCGTGGACCGCGATGGCAAGCGCGGATTCGTGCTTACGCTGCAAGCGCGGGAGCAGCATATACGACGTGAGAAAGCCACGTCGAACATCTGCTCCAACCAGGCGCTTCTCGCGCTTTGCGCATCCGTGTACTTGTCCACGATGGGCAAGAAGGGCATTCAGGACGTTGGCACGCTCAACGTCCGCAAAGCCCATTACGCGGCGAATCGCCTTGCCGCGTCAACCAAGCTTGCGCTGCCGTTCACTGGCAGCTACTTCAATGAATTTGCCGTCAAGCTGCCGGACGGCACGAACATCGAGGAGCTGAATCGTCAGCTCCTTCACAAGGGCTTCATCGGCGGCTACAATCTCGGCCGCGACTATCCAGAGCTAGCCGGCCATATGCTAATCGCCGTCACCGAGCAACGAACACGCGAAGATATCGATGCCTTCGCAGCCGCATTGGAGGAACTCGTATGAACAACGAAAAAGCCCTTATTTTCGAAATGAGCCATCCTGGACGCGTCGCGTATTCCTTACCTGAATCGGATGTTCCCGACGTGAATATCGATGAACTGCTTCCTGCCAAGTTTCGGCGGCAGCTCGAACCTGACCTACCCGAAGTATATGAAGTCGATGTCATCCGCCACTACACGGCGCTATCTCGTCGCAACTTTGGCGTAGATAATGGTTTCTATCCGCTAGGCTCGTGTACGATGAAATATAATCCCAAAATCAACGAAGACGTCGCCCGCTTCCCCGGCTTCGCCCATATTCACCCGTATCAGCCGGAAGAATCGATACAAGGCGCAATGGAGCTATTGTACAATCTCCAACATGATCTCGAAGCGATCACGGGCATGGATCGCGTAACCTTGCAGCCTGCGGCTGGCGCACATGGTGAATGGACGGGGCTCATGATGATTCGTGCTTATCACGAAAGCCGCGGCGAGCATCGTACCAAGGTCATTTGTCCAGATTCGGCGCATGGCACGAATCCAGCCAGTGCAACGGTTGCTGGGTTCCAAACCGTAACGATCAAATCCGATGATCGCGGCCTCGTCAATCTCGACGAATTGCGCCGTGCTGTCGGCTCCGACACTGCCGCTCTCATGCTGACGAACCCAAACACGCTCGGCTTGTTCGAAGAACAAATCGTCGAGATCGCCGAAATCGTGCATGCTGCAGGCGGTCTGCTTTACTATGATGGCGCGAACGCGAATGCCATTATGGGCATCACGCGACCAGGGGACATGGGCTTCGATGTCGTCCATCTCAACCTGCACAAAACCATGAGCACACCGCACGGTGGCGGCGGTCCAGGTGCTGGCCCTGTCGGCGTTAAAGAGCGGCTGATTCCTTTTCTGCCGACGCCGCTCGTAGCCAAGCGCGAAGATAACAGCTTCTATTTCGACTACAACTATCCGCAGTCCATCGGTCGCGTCAAAGGCTACTACGGCAACTTCGGCATCCTTGTCCGTGCCTACACGTATATTCGTACGCTGGGTCCCGAGGGCTTGCGCAAAGTATCCGAATACGCTGTGTTGAACGCCAACTATATGCTAGCTCGATTAACGCCGTATTTCGACGTACCGCATCCCCGCTTCTGTAAGCATGAATTCGTGCTATCTGGGAATCGCCAGAAGAAGCTGGGCGTACGTACACTCGATATTGCCAAAAGATTGCTCGACTTCGGCTACCATCCGCCAACGATCTACTTCCCGCTCAGCGTGGAAGAATGCATCATGATCGAGCCGACGGAAACGGAAAGCAAGCAAACGCTCGATAGCTTTATCGATACGATGATCGCCATTGCCAAAGAAGCAGAAGAGAATCCAGAGTTGGTTAAAAATGCCCCATACACAACTGTTGTCAGTCGGATGGATGAGGCGTTGGCCGCTCGGAAGCCAGTTCTGAATTGTACCTGCGGGTAACACGCACATCAAACTTACGCGACAATATGTGAAAAGGCTGATCCCTAAAGTAGAAATGCTACTTTAGGGATCAGCCTTTATTTGGTGTTATGACCTCATTCTAAGATTAACTCCTAATTTCACTGAGATGACCATTTCACAATCAACGAATTTGCATCTGCAAGAAAGATAGCTTTTACTCCGCTGTTATCCATATCTTTCCCAATTTCGGCTTTATTCAGGTGTTTCACAAAGTCCTCCATATGCTTAGCAGCCTGATCAGGTCGATTCATATCCAGTTTATGCTGTGCCTGCTTAAGGGCGTTGCTCAACTGCGATGTTAATGATTGACTTAAAGAAGCACTATAGCGAGTAAGCAGCTGATCCATGGCTTCAATGCTGGTTGTCACATGGATTTGGACATTTTTAAGCAATTTATTCCCAGCTATATCTTCAACCATGATAGATACATGATTACTTCCAACTTTTCCCGCTAAATCAAAAACTACGCTTGAGCTCCTTGTCAGATCTAACGCATAGACCGAGCCGCTAACCGTGATCTGTGCAGATGCTAATCCAGATAGATTATCGGACACTTGGAAGGTTAGAGGCAGATGATCATCAAACGAGTCTCCCTCCCTTAACTCATTGCCATTGATCAAAAACGTATAGCTAGGCAGTGTTACATCAACATGTACGGTCTGCTGTTTCACTTCTTCCACATTGCCTGCCTTATCCACGGAGTGGTACTGGATTGAATAAGAACCGTCTTGCGGTAGTATAAACGGTCCCGAATACGCCGTCCAATTCGTCGAATCACCAAGTGTGTATTCCGTCTTGGCTACTCCAGATAAATCATCAGCAGCATGTAACGATACGACATTCGACGTGTACCAGCCGCTGTTAGCCGCTCCTGCCATAGCAAATTCGGTAACTGGCTTCGTTTGATCTAAGAGGATCGAGACTGAATCTGACATTGGCGATTCGACAGATAGACTCGTAGAAGTCACCTTATAGTAATAACGTACTGCAGGATCAACTCCACTGTCCGTGAAGCTTGCTGCTCCTCCCTGATAAATAGGCGCATAGGTGCCACCTGCACTGGTTGATCTGTACAGTGTATAGGAGGTTGCCCCGATCGCTTTGTTCCAGGAAAGCTCCGCAGAATGGGATGTTGTCGAATCAACCTGAAGTCCCCTTAAAGGATCATGTGTCTGTGTTTGATCAACAATCATCAGCCAGTTAATCAACGGATCCTGTGAGGCTGTATTTCTCACCGTAACCGTGATCGTGCCATCCGTCACATCAACAGAATTTCCATAGACTGTATTGGAAATATAAGTGATCGCATTCTTTTTAACTCCATTGATATATAAGTCAGCTTTCCTAGAGGCATTATTCCATATATCGTTGAAGCCTGTGTACACGGTGTAGGAACCATTTTTCACATTAAACTTGTAGGTCAGGTCCGTACCCGCAGGGGAATTACTAACATTGCCGCCATTCAGATATCGGAGTGTTGAGAAAATATCTCCACTAGCTGACCCTGCTGAATTCGAATTCGTTCCTACATAGCCCCAAGGAGCTGGATCGGCAACGTTATACGCCTGTTCAACTACGTCCTTATTAACAAGTGTATCTTGAAGGTATGAGGTTAACAGGCTGTAATCACTTGTCGCATAACCACCGCTGTTTACGAAATAGATGGTCTTATCAGGAACGGCGTAGATTTTAAACCGTAACGCTTTATTATTAAACTGTGGAAGAACAGCCTGTAAGGTATACACACCTGGAAGTGCAAATGTATTCGCCGTTATAGGCTGTGAATTGACTGACCATGTTACTGCGGTTGTCGTTGCAACCGTTGCACCACTTGGGAGTACTGCTACCTGAGCCGGTAAATTCAGTACTGCTCCCGTAGCAACAACTTCAGGCAATTTCAGATTAATGTCCATTTTGCCCATACTGTTCAATACATCTTTATTCCAAGTGCTATACCATCTTATCGAGATATCCGTACCTTGCCCAAATTCAATGGGCAGCCATATATATTTGGCACCGCCATTTGTCGTAAACTGTCCGCCATTCCAATCGTCCCCCACATAAATGAATTTTCCTTTCGCGGGGTCAACTGGGATCACAAATGTCGATTGCGATTTAAATGCTGTCATGGGGTCTGGATCTGATGTCGATGTCCTTACAAATGGATTCACCGGCGTTGACCAAGGGCCAAACATAGAATCTGCCACACTGAATTTATTCTCATTCGGAGACCAACCAGTTGCACCGGAAGTGATCATGTAATATTTTCCATTAGTTTTAAAAATAGCTGGAGCTTCACGCTGAGTACCTGGAAATACTCTCACATAATCTGAGCCGTAAACAGCCTTATAGCTAGAATCGCGGACAGGTTTGCCGTTAGCATCTACATGGCCATCTGTGTGCCAGCCAGTCACGTCAGAGTAATCATCCAACAGCTTGGAAATATAGATCGTTAAGTTTTCTTCACTGGAATAGATGAGATATCCCGTACCATCATCATCTTTAAACAAATTCATATCGCGTGCCATACCAGGGTTACCAGGCTGATAATCGATCTGCCCCGCTGGTGCTTGATCCATGCGGTAGCTCTTCTGGTAGATAAACGGCCCTAAAGGTGAATCACTTATGGCATAACCAGCTTGCGCTTTGCCATAATTCGCGTTGTTATTATACGGATCTTTATCTCCATCAATATGAGCCCACATGACATATTTTTTTGTTTTATCATTATAGATAACTTTGGGTCTCTCAATAATTCGGCCCATTCGAATATCTGCCCAGATGTTTATCGTATCCGTTCTACCGGCATAGAGCGCGGAAATATAAGGATCGTTCGTAAAATCGTCCATTGATTTTACCATCGTCAGTGCCATACCTTCATCTGTCCAATTATACAGATCCGTGGAAGAGTAAACTCTCACTCCAGCTGCAGGCCATGCACCTTTATGGTATTCACCGTACCAATAATATTTCTGCGTTTTCTGATCATACATGATACCTGCTCCATGGGCATCAATGGGGTTACCACTGATATCTGACCAGACCGTACCAGGTGTAAAAGCCGTTCTCACTGTACCTACGCCAAGCGGATCGGATAAGGCTGATGAGATCCCATTTATGACGGCAACTATTTTATAAAAGTATCCTGTGCCTTGCGTTAAGCCTGTATCGATATACACCGTATTCGGACCGTTGTATATCTGACTATACGTTCCAGTCGCACTTGAGGATCTGCTTAGTTGATACGTTACGGTTGTTCCTTGCAGGGCATCCCAGGTTAGTGCAGCTGTTGTATCTGTAACTGATGTTGCTTGGAAATTTCCAGGGGCATCATAGCGATAAGTAGAAGCCTCTACAGATGCTGCTGGAGATTCACCAATCGAGTTATAAGCTTTGATTTGATACTTATAAGCTGTGTTAGGATTTAAACCTGTATCTACGTAGTTTAATGCTGTCCCATCATATACCTGAGTGAATGTGTTCCCCGCATCAGCAGATCGATACACCCGATATCCAGTTGCCTTAACTGCCGCTGTCCAACTCAAATTGATTTTCGAGGCATTTACGGCTGTTGCAGTCTGTCCCGTAGGTGCTGCTGGTGGTGCTGGCGTAGTCCGCACACTTATTTCGGAGGACCATTGCGATTCCGTCAGTCCGCCATAGAGAAAGGCTACTTTATAATAATACGCGGTATCTGAAAGTAACCCCGTATCCATAAAGTTGTTGGTTGTGTTATTAGATATAAAGGTGTAACCGCTATTTGCCGTCGTTGAACGATAAATATTGTAACTAGTTGCCCCGTCTACTTGCGGCCAATTCAGGGATATCGTGGAGTTGGTTTGAGTGTTGGATTGAACCCCTGAAGTGTTGACAGGCGGTGCGTCCGTTACTTTCACATCATCCAAATAAATGGCTTGCCATTTATTCCGAATGCCGATTTTCCCACTTGGAAATGTGGTGTCGTTCTCATCAAAAATTAGTTTATCAACGCCATTGTTAACGATATAGCATCTAATGGAATTTCCGACCGTAACCATTTTTAGCGTATACCACGTATTTTTGTTCATGGAATAACTGAAGCTTCTTATCGTTGTATCCGTTCCGTTGATTCTTTTGGAAAGAACCAAGCCAGTAGTCGTTTGCATTTGGAAATAATAAAAATTTCTATAGTCCTGAACTCGCGCCAGAATACCCGGGTAAGCTCCACCGGCACCTGTATAGAATCGCATAGTAACGGTAGCATTCGTCCATGCAGCATCTCCTGCGGTAATAATCCCTTCACCAGCGTCCGTCTGATTTAACATTTTATTACTGGCATCTGTGGGGTCTGTATTCACTTTCCATGTTCCAGAGGTTGCTGTCCATACAGGATTAGTCGTATAATCGCCGTCCGAGAAATCATCCTGCAAATAGGTCGTGGGTAGCGCAGGAGCCGCTGAAGCTTCTGGTTGTTTGGTGAGATTAAGAGATGTAATGGCTATCAACAGCAAAAACCATCCTAACAGTTTGTGCTTTCTATGCATCATGCTCCGTCTCCTTTTGTGGTTGAGATGAGGTGGGTTGAGTGATGAGTAAAGTAACCTCCCGTACATCAAATTTCGCTTTGCGATTTCATCACCTCTGTCTATATGGTAGAACCATAACCCGCATCTGTGTAGTCTACATACCGTCTAACACTGAACAATCCTTCCTTTCGCAGCATGAACAAAAGCAACTTATATGAACTCTCGCGTCTTCCAGCTGCTTGTAAACATGGATTCTATCATTGGACTTTTTTGCATGTTATAAAAATGGAAAAAGCCCTCATCTTGTCTGAACAAGATGAGGGCTTCAAGATTAGATTAAGATCCGGAACCCGGTTCGGGTCCCCTTCACACAGACAGCTTCTCCACCAGCTCGTGCGAAGCCAACACCAGATCTCCGCGAATGCCACAAGCATTCGGATTATCCAGCGAGTCCAAGAAATGCTGGACGACACCAGCGAAGCCTCTACGCTCTAGCACGGTGTCCCAGCTGCCGAAGGTGCGCAGGCGTGGAGCGGCATTTTTATCATAAAAGACTGCTGACTCCAAATTCGTCACCTCGACGGATCTTCCACTGCCGTGCAGCTCCACCTTTTCCAAATCAACACCAGCGAGTCTGACCATACTGTAGGAGCCTATCGCGGAACCAAAGCCCAGCGTGCCTGAGGCATGCAGCAGCTTGCCGCTATCGTCCACTTGTTGATGGGAGGCCATCACTTCGTAAGAGCTTTCTCCTAACCAAAGTAACGTGTCCAACATGTGGATCAAATCGTCATACAGCGTTTCTTTGGCACTGTGTCCTTGCAGCTTGGTACGATGTTTGACGGCTGAAGCCACATCGAATCCGCCCGCTTCCTGCAACCACGTCTTCGCTTCGATATATAGAGGTGCGTAGCGACGGTTGAAACCCGCAGCTAGCAGCACACCTTTGCGCTCCGCATAGGAAGCCATTTCCACGGACTCTGCCCACGCATACGAAAGCGGCTTATCTACATAGACCGCAACGCCATGCGCGATGCACCTCATCGCAATATCATAATGCGTCGACGTCGGGCTATGCACGAAAACAGCATCCAACCCAAGCGCTAATAATTCATCCAATTGTGTCGTCCCGAAGGGCACTCTGTACTTCATTTTCATACGTTCAACGGTCGCAGCCGTTGAGCTCATAATTCCAACAAGGTCCACCCGTTCATTGACGGAAAGCAGCGGTAAGTATACCTTTTGCGCAATATCGCCTAAGCCGATGAGGCCAATTCTTTTTTTTGACATCCTAAACGCCACTCCTTATTTCTGTTCGTAATACATAACGTCCTACCCACAAGCCAAGTATGAGCAAGATAGCACCAACTATCGTGGATACGCCATACACCTGCACCCACTCAGGTTGATCCACAATTAGGGCATAAATCTTGCCACCTGCTACAGGTCCCAAGAAAGCCGCGAAACCTGTGATCGCCGAATACGTCGCAATATACATCGGACGCTCACTCTTTGGAGTATCCCCGATTGTAAAAGCGAATACCATTTGATTGAAGCCTCCTAAGCCAATCCCGAGCACAATATGAACCAAGAACAGCACAACAACAGCTGGAATGAAGGCGATAGTTCCCCATAATAAACACGCTAACGCAATGATCGGTAACGACCATAATAGCAAGGTTTGGGCCGAGAATCGTGCATTCAAATTTCCCCATACATAATAGCTAGCCATCATGACTAAGGTATGTACCACTGTAATATAGGAAACAGTTCCGTAGGAAATGTTCATCAACTTCAGCATGACATAGGAAAAAAGGGGCACGGTCAATCCTTGCACGAAGAGGAAGGCGGCCAGGAAAATAATCGCTTTGAGAAACGCGCGATCCATTAATGGCTTCTGGAGCATACCAACTGGATTGGATGCCGTTGAAGGCTCAAAAGGTGGATTCGGGTACAAAAAGTAAGCAATCACGTTAAGAACCACACAAACACTTACGATCACAAAAATGTAATTGAAGCCCTGCTCACCTGGGTACTTATCGAGAATCTGACCACCTACGAATAGCGCCAGCGAGCTCACGCCACCCAGAATGGTATTACGCAGTCCAAAATAACGTCCACGAATCGGTCCAGGTACCGCATCACTGATCAGTGAGGTCCACACAATCCCCCCAGCCGCATTCCCTAGATGCGCAGCCGTGTACAGAATCATATAGGTAATCACCCAATACTCTTGCGGCAAGACAAAAGGGATTAAACCGACACAAGCCCATAACACACGATGGGTAGATCCGAAAATAATCAGCATCCGCTTCCGATTTCGGAATTTCTGCATAACGACAGCCATCGCAATTTGCACGATATTGACGACTGTTGTGATCGCTAGAATAAGTCCGATCTCGGTCGAGCTTGCGCCTAAGTAAATCAAGTAACCGGTTAGGAACGGTCCGCCAAGCAGTTGAAAAATAATAACAGCAGGAAAACCCTCAAATGTCGCAACGAGTAAGCTTCTCCGGTAGGTGGACATTTTTTTCTTCGGTTTGCGCGCGTTCGGATCGAATAATTTCATAGGCATAAATCTCCTTTTGTCGGTCTAGCAAGGTTAGCAGGATCTAATAGTTTACAACCTATGGGTCGCTTATGTTAAAATAGTAGAGACTACCTAATCTATCATGTCAGGCGGGATCATCGTAAACTTATGAAACCTAAATATTGGGGTTTGCTGGCAACTTTGTTGCTCTTTTTGATTTTCATTGTACTCTCTATGAAATTTGAGTCAACTACTTATTTGTATGTCGCTAGTGTTTGCCCGATTCTTGTCGTGCCTTTTTTACCTGATATTCGCTCGAATCAATATATTAAGCCCAAAGGGAACGGCGCTGTACGCCTCATTTCAATGGAAAACAAGGACAGCGGTGATACTGATTTTCTCGTGATCCTTTTTGAACCTGGTTATATCAAATGGAATGGCGGCAAGCTTTTCTTCAATCTAGCAGATAACATGAAAGATGTATATGTAAAGCCAGATCCATTTGCGGCAACGCTTACTGTACTCAAATACGACCTATTCCAGCATCGCCGTAAGAAGAATTGGATCGGCATTTCCTTAGATCAACTTGAGCAGCGCACCGAACAGCTCTCTTATACAACCAATGAAGTGAACCGTCTAATTATTCGTACTTCGGATATTCAAGAATTACTGCAAACCAACTTTAAACAACCTGCCTCTGTGGGGCAACAGGTTGGCGCTTAATAGCCTCAAAACATAAAATCACCCAACGCTTGAGATCTCAGCCTACATGTAATAGGTAGGTAGGAGAAGTCTCAAGCGTGGGTGATTTTTTTATTGAAAATGATTAAGTGAGGAGCTCGCCGCACAAATACGCAGCTAACGTGCGAACCATAACACCGGTTGCCCCTTTGGGCTCGATGCCTTTGGCCGACCAAAGCCAAGCTGTGCCACCGGTATCCAAATGGATCCACGGCGTTTCCTCGGCAAAGTATCCGATAAACAGACCAGCCGTAATCGCACCTGCCCAGCGGTCGGAGGAGGTCGCGTTTTT
This sequence comes from Paenibacillus sp. LjRoot56, assembly GCF_964253335.1. Lineage (NCBI taxonomy): Bacteria > Bacillati > Bacillota > Bacilli > Caryophanales > Paenibacillaceae > Paenibacillus > Paenibacillus sp. LjRoot56. The sequence goes on along the minus strand of NZ_CAXURV020000001.1, from coordinate 1,831,699 downwards.
GATATCCGCTACATCACTTTTCAGCATTGCACGGTATTCAGGATAGTTCGGAAGCTGCCATACTTTCTCACCAGCAGCTCCTGCTGCTTGCAGAAATGGCTTAATGAATTCATCGTCATTCGTTACAGCCCCTGTTGCGATATCTGCAAAGGAGATCAAAATTGCACCCGTTAACGTTGCTACGTCAATCAGCCGGTTCGCCCCTTGCGCTTTCGCGTAGGTGATTCCCTCTGCCAAAATAATACGACCCTCTGCATCGGTATTCAGCACCTCCACGGAATGACCGCTGAGCATCGTGACGATATCCCCTGGGCGGTACGCGGTGCCAGATGTCATATTCTCTGCTGCGGGAATGACCACAACCAGATTCACTTTCGGTTTCAATTGACCGACGACGTGCAAAGCCCCGAGCAGTGTGGCGGCTCCGCCCATATCACTGATCATTTCTTCCATGCCGTCGGGCTTTTTCATCGAGATACCGCCAGTATCGAAGGTAACGCCCTTGCCGACGAGGCCAAGCACATCGGCGCTATCTGGATCACCCGTGTAACGCAGGGTGATCATGCGGGGCGGGTGGACGCTGCCCGCGCCCACCGCTGTGAGGCCGCCCATCCCGCGGGCGGCGATCTCGTGCTCATCCAGCACTTCTATGGCGAAGCCATAGTGCTGGGCGAGCTTGATGGCTTCCTCTGCGATGGAAGCTGGCACAAGCTTGTTGCCCGGGAGGTTCGTGAGATCCCGGGCATAGTTCGTACCCTCCGCAACCGCCTCTGCGGCTGCGATCGCACTTGCCAGAAGCGCTGCATCCGCAGCCGCTTCTGTGAGCAACACCGCCTGGCGCAGCTCCGCGCGCGCAGGCTCGTTCTTGCGGTACGCCGCGATGCGGTACGTACCGAGGAGCAGCCCTTCAGTCAGCGCCGAGGCAGCTGACCGGGTCTCAAACCCGCTTGGCAGCTTCAGTGCCAAGCGTTCGAACTGCAGCGCGAGCATCTTGCGCGCTGCAAAGACCGCGGCTGCGCGCAGCGTATCGCGCGTGGTTGCGGGGCCGAGCCCCGCAATCAGCACGTACGCGTACGGCAGCAGCCCGTGGGTCGGCAGCGCCTCGAGCTCGCCTGAGGCGCCCGTGAATAGGCCCTTTGCGCGCATGCGCTCAAGGGCCTGATCGAGCTGCGGCTGGCCGAGGACGCCGTCCTGGCGCAGCTCTGCTTCTGTGAGGCAGACGAGAATCGCGTCTGCCCCTGTTGTGTTATCTAGCAACGAGGTGTAAACCCCTGTTGTAACGTTCGTTATTTTTATAAACATAGGAAGTTGTCCCTACCCTCATCTATATTTCTACTCTTACTTTATTCTTCCCACTAATCGATCTCATCGTTATTCCTGTTTTCGTATCTTGATTCCTATTCTGGTTGCCCCGCCAATTAACTGGAAAAACTCCAGCTAATTCCTTCACTTCTCACAGAAATATCCATTTAACTGGAAAAACTCCAGTTATTTTCAGCATATCTGCTGTTTTCAAGCCAAACTAGATAAATTAGCTACATAAAATCCATCTATTCCTCTAAATCGATATATGTAGTCGCAATTAGATGGACTTTTTCCAGTTATTCGCCTGGACTGAGGAGCATTAGTCATGCAGCATCATTCCCGAGCCCCAAATAGCATCCGCTAACTCCCCCTAATAAAACGAAGCAGCCTTCTGCACAACCGAAGACATCGGTAGTTGGTACGGACACTTTGCTTCACATAGTGGGACCACCTTACAAGGATCATGGTCTGCACAGCTAGTTATTTTTTCCTGATGCCGCTGGAAAAATCCATCCCCCTTCGGCAGCAAGCCGAATTTCTCCCTGAACTTACTCGCGATCATCACGTCAGGGATCGGGATTTCCAGTGGACAAGAGCAATAATTACAACGTCTGCAATCGTGCTCACCTAACTCAAGTGCAAGCTGCTCTAGTTCACGGCGCTCTTCTGGGCCAACTTCTTTTCGCTGCGCCTCCAAATTCTCTTTCACTTCCTTGACGCTGACCATCCCTGAAATCGTCACATGCACATCTTGGCTATACGGATAGCGGATCGCCCGATCCACTGGTTGAATGAATCCACCTGATAAAGGCTTCATCGCTACCCGCATCAAATCCATCTCAGCTGCTTTGGGAATCAGCTCATCCAAGGCGAAGGGCTGTGCCAAGTTCAAATGAAATAATATTTGCGAGAATTGCCCTTTCGCAATCCATTTAACAAGTAGATCTGGACGATGTCCGGAAATGCCGATAAATCGCACTTTCCCCTCTCGCTGAGCCTCTAATGCTGCCTCGTAGGCGCCACCGACTTCCATCGCTTTCTTGTATTCCGTTACATTATTCACATAGTGAATTTGTAGTAAATCAACATAATCGGTCTTCATACGTACCAGGCTTCGCTCAATTTCCGCTTTCGCAGTAGCATAATCGCGTGCTCCCGTTTTCGTTGCCAAGAAATAATCCTGTCTTCGATGCGAGATACACTCCCCGATAATTTCTTCGCTGTTCCTATAAGCTGCCGCAGTATCTATGTAATTAATGCCATGATCCAAAGCATAATTAAGCGCTTCTCTCGCTTGTTCCAAGGGTACGCTAGGCAAATTCATGGCGCCAAACCCTAATGACGACACTTTATAGCCTGACTTCCCAAATGTTGAATATTTCAACCTTATTCCCCCTCAGGTTTGCTGGTTCATTTTCAAATTAACTTGGACATTCTCATGCTCTCCCGCAAGAGCTTCCTTCTTCACTTCAATATTGTAATACAAGTCAGTTCTACTTTCCATGCTGTCCACTAGGTCGCTTACATGCAAAAACACCTGAGACAAATGCCCCAGGTGCTCTTCCTTTATCTTCTTCCCTCATCTTGATTACCATTGTCGTCCCGGGCATTGTTTCCCCAGCCCCAATTGACACCTGGGAATTTCCCGTTGTCATCTTTCGATTGCTGGAATGGGTTGACCGTAGGTTTACTTGAAATTGTTGGTTTCACTGTAGGTTTCGCAGTTGCCTTCGGTGTTGAAGTTGCCTTAGGAGTTGGTGTTGGCGTCGCCTTTGGTGTAGCCGTTGAATTCTTCGTTACCGTTGGTTTCTTCCCATCGTCGTCATCATCCTTACGATCCGGCTTTGGGGTCGGTTTACGATCATCCTTATTATCGTTATCATTCTTATCATTTCCGTTGTTCTTACCATTGTTATTATCGTTGTTATTATTTCTACCGTTATTGTCATTCTTCGATGTTGGCGTTGGCGTCGGCGTCGGTTTCTTCGTCACTTTGCCTGGGGTATTATTCCCTGTGTTGTTACCTTTGCCGTTGTTATTTTTACTGTTTTTGTCGTCATCTTTATTAGATGAATTATCTGCACCAGATTTGGCAACGGAAGTTTGCCCAGCTCGTTCACTGAGCTTGCCGGACTTCTCGTCAGCAAGTAATCTTTGCAAAGAAGACTTATCAATCGGCTTATCCGGTTTAACGAACGTTTGAATACCACCGTTGTCCTTCGCAAGTTGATGAATGGAAGTCGTTTTGATGTCATCTAGCGATACTTTCGCACCATTATCAATAGCATTTAGATAGATCGCATATTTACCTGCAGATACACCACTTGCTTTCGCTTCCTGCCTTACTTCTTGCGGGGCAGCGAAGGCTTGCACTTCATAGTTCTTCACTTGATCCGGATGACTGTCTTCGATGTGTTTGTTGACCTGAGCTTTCAACTTCGTCGCAATCGCTTCGTCGTTGACCGTTGTTTTGGCTCCTACAACCGTTGAGGAAATAATAATATCTCCTTCACCCTTTGCCAATGCCCCTTGCTCAGCTTTATCGAGAATATCAGACGTTACAGCCTCTAAAGATTTACCTTCAAACACTAAAGCTTGAATCAAATCCTCACCGTCTGTATTGAGTCCATGCAGGTCACGAACAATCTCATTATTATCAATACCAATTTCAACACTTGGATTAATATCAATTGTTACGTACGCAACTACGCTATTGCCAGGCACGCCGCCTGACAACGTTGTGACTAGAACGAAGCATACAACGATTGCAGCAGCTAATGCTGAAACGACAGCCATTTGCGGTACTTGTAACCGACGTTTCACGGGTGAGTAGAGAATCTCTTCACCTAACTCACAGCTGCGCGTCCCCCTTGGTAACTTATCAAAACGCCCCTTTGAATTCATTACAATAATGGAGCTTTCGCTTAATTCCATTACGATCCCCTTGTTCATGCGCTGTTCTTCCTTTCATTCAACTTTCTTCATCGCGAATATGTAAGTAATCCCGCAAATATGGGTAAGGACCGTTAAAAATAAGTGCAATGGCAATGATGTACTTACGATTTCGTTCCAAAGTTTTTCTAGATACTTGAACTTGCTCGAGCAGCTCTTTAATTGGCAGCTGTCGTTTCGTCAACAGAGTGCGCATAAGCTCTGAATCCTGTGCAAGTGTACGGCCGATACCAAAAAGCATCTGCCTTGAGTCGTCATGCTTGGGGGAGGCATCCGTTAATTCCGAGAAATTAATGTCAAAATCACTTAAGCAGCGATTAAAATCAATAATTTCACTTCGCCTTTCTTCTAAACCCTTCTGCTTCTCATAGGCTTCGATGGCTTGATGAACCTCAATTGGATTCATTAAGTTATCTTCATCATCTTCTTGATCAAACGAACTATAAGGGATTTGCCCTTTGAAGCGTTGCTCCTTACGAATAAAATCAATGAGCCTTCGCCTGATAACCGTTTCTGCGAAACCTAGAAAAGATCTTCCCATAACCGAAGAGTATTGATTAATGGCTTCATTAAAAGCCGCTAAGGCAATGCTAAATTCATCATCTCTTGCGGGATCAATAAATCTCTTGCAAAACCTGCTCGTTACTTTGGCTACGTAGGGCTGATAATCTGAAATAAATTGATTCCTTAGTCGTAGGTCTCCCTCTTGAATCTGATGTATAGTTACCTCAAGTGAAGAGGCTTGCGGTTCATTTTTTCCATGGGACTCACTCTTTCCCAGAAACTTTTTGAATAGTACCAGTAGCACCTTTCCACCTCACAGTATAGTAGTTTCGTCCTTGTATATAACAATTCGGGGGGTACGTATGATGAAATTTATAAATAATTTGCTGATTCATTATAACATAGATCTCTAAATGAGCACCTACTGGCAAATAAACCCTTGTTTACGGTTTCAATTGCTTTATCAATCCTTTATAATATTAAGAAAACCTCTATCACGATGCCCTCTCAGATGAGCAATGTTGAATAGAGGTGGTACGACAAGGGAGGTGTTTCATATGGAAGCAAGCAATAACTTCGGTAAGTTTCTTGAAACGTTACGAGGCAAAGCTTCATTGCGTAAAGCAGCTAATAAGAGCGGCCTATCTCATGCATATATTAGAGATTTGGAACTGGGTCGTAATCGAACGACCAATGATGTCATTAAACCTTCTCCTGAGACCTTGAGAAAGTTGGCACAAGCTTATCAATACCCGTATACGGATTTACTTAAAAAGGCAGGATATCTAGAAGAAACTTCCACGTGGTCGAAGCCAGCGCAAGCAAATCTGGATACCATCTGGTATGTGGAATTCGGAATCCAATCGATTATCTACTACTCAGAAGACGGCATGCGAGAAGAACAAGTTGAATCTCTCGTGGCTTTCACACACTTTATCGAAACATTAACAGAGCATCATTTTGTGAAAATGGATATGCATCTTTTCGTAAATCTGAACAAAGTAAAAAAGTATGCCTCCTCAGAAGGCAAACTTTATTTTGATACATATGAGAATGCACCCTTCATCATTGCCGCAGCAATACCACAGAAGAAGTATCATCAAACGATTCTTGATTATGTCGCTTTTAATAATGGGCAAGCCTTGGAATCATTGGGTAGTCAATGTCCCTCATCTTTGAAAGCCAAGTTCTTTACTTAGCATGACATAGATGAACAGAATCGTTGCCATACTCAATAGCTGAATGGGCATCACTACACTGAATACATTATCACTTAAAGCATGACGGTAGATCATGCCAACAATAACAACGATCATGTATAAATAGGCCCCAACATTTTCTCGATTGAACGGAATTCTCGTATAATGCGAAAGAAAGGTAAATCCTAATCTACGTTTATATAGTATCAAGAGAAATGCGAATATGCCCAACTGAATAAAGGAGCGCGTCGCATAAGTAATGGTAAGATCGTTCTTGATCACATTATAGGCTTCGTCTTGTGTGAAATCGACACAAACAATGACAGTCGTTGATATGAGAACTGGCATAATGTAGCCCGAAAGTGCAATAAGCAAAGCAGGTACAAACCGATATTTCCATACACACATAAGTAAGATACATATGATGCAAACCAATATTAAAGGCGAATTATTAATTAATGAGAGCAGTGAGCCTACCAGCACGGCTAGCGATATTTGTTTCCAATATGGCTTTATTCGAATCCGAAATAGCAACAAGGAGAATAAGAGCATGGGAACAAAATGAATAATGGCTAGTATCAATTTTACCCATGTGAACAATTGCGCTTTCCCTCATTTCTAAGCGACGAAATCATACGATATGCAACTTGACAATTTCTATAATTACATTTAAAAGTATACAAGATATTTGTACTTTTGCATTCAAAGTGGACTAAGTTGGCTGTTATAGCGTATAAGATGACAAAAGTTTCCGCAATTGTCTAGAAAGGATTGGAGTGAGATCAGTAAATGAAGCATGGCTTTACAGTCGCCATCGTAGAAGATAATTACTGGGTAGGTCAATTACTTGAAAACTATTGTCAGCAATGTGGATTACAGGTCATTTCGATCGTATCGGATGGCGAACAATTTCTACGGGATTACGATAAGCTGCAGCCTGATATACTTCTCATGGATATTGGGCTTGAAGGTAAATTGGATGGCATCAGCGTTGTGCAAGCTTTACGACTATCAGGGTATCAAATGAAGGTCATTATGGTTAGTGGAACAACGAATACCGAGCATATCTTGACCGCCTTTCATGAGCTTGATTCCGTCTATTTTCTCTCCAAACCTGTTATGCTGCCGAAATTTCAAGCGGCCATCCGCAAAACGATTGCAGAAATCCAATTAGATCGAAGCCGTATTTCGGAAGAACCACAGCCTGCCTCCGCAACGTGGATTACCGTTAAAAATCAAAAATCACAGCTCCCTATCTCCGAAGATGCCATACTCTTTGTGGAAAAAGAAGACAAGCGACTCTCCAGAATTCATCTGGTGAACGGGGCTCAAATGGAATCCAGTTCGAATTTATCGGATATTCTGGCTCAAAGCACACCCCATATGTTCAGCCCCTTCAAGGGCTATCTAGTGAATCTGCGACATGTCGTTTCGTTTGTGAAAGAAAGCGGGTTCCCCACTTCTCGGAGATTTGTCATTCACTTGAGGCATACCTCCGTCAAGATACCACTCAGCCGTGATTTGCAGAAGGAATTCGCAAAGCTGCTGCAGGAAGTCAAGTGAGTCCGGATGTGTAACTTAGGCTAAATGTTAAATGAGCCGCGCTGCCAGTAGCAGCAGTGCGGCTCTTTTCTATTTTGCTGCGAACAGTAAAAACTTGTTGTAGGGAATTCTTGTATTTTGTCGAATATGTCTTACGACAAGTACACGCAAAGGAGCATCCTCACAAATGAAACGATATCTTTTTTTACTAAGTGCCCTACTGATATACAGTCTTATATCTCCATTCACTGTCAGTGCTTCAACGTATGTCTATTTGCCTGATGACGAAGGGCTTGAACTAAATTGGACGATTACGGAAACCCCACCTAAACGTCCCTCCCCGAAAATTCTAAACCCGGCAAACTACGAGCTAAAATGGAAAATGGATAATTCACTTATGCATAATCTCGTTCAAGATAAACAAGGTCTGATGTACACCTCCGATTCCAAAGATATCATTCATGCTGTGTATCCAAATGGGAAAGAAAAATGGCAACTACATTTGGATATGGGGTTTGAAATTTCAGTTATTTACTTAACCATTGGGCAGGATGACACACTGTACGCCTATAGTTCAGACATACTTTCAGAGAAGGGCCTAACAACAATCTACGCTGTAACTCCTGAAGGAAACATCAAATGGAAATTGCAGGATAACAACATTTACAGTCAATTCAACAGCCAATTTGCAGGTGATGCCAAAGGCAACTTTGTATACTTTACGAATGAAGGATTAACCTCACGAAATACAAAAGGTGAAGTCACTTGGGTAAACAAATCCATCACCTCTTCTGCACCACGAATTTATTCTCGAAGCTCACATCTTGTAAAGGTATACTTGGATTCAAATGGAAACGTTTATTTAGACTCTGCACTTGGAGAAGTGATTTCGCTTGATTCCTCTGGCGTAGAACGATGGCGCACTAAACCATTGCCATACATAAGTTTTTTCACTGGATTCCATCCTTACCTTTCAGCAAAAGGTATTCTTTATTTATTAAATGAATATGGATTGCATGCCCTATCAACCCATGATGGGAGCGACTTGGATGTATCCATCCATGTAGACCACACTGATATGCAATCCTCTGGGCTGCCAACGGATGGTAATGATGGCTATTATATCGAGTATCGGGGACGGTTTCTAAAAATCAACCACAATGGGGACATGCTTTGGGAATACAGCAAACGTGAGTCTGAGAAGAATGGATTGGGATCTGCGGATCAACCATTGATAGATCAAGAGGGTAACGTCTATTTTACTACGGCTTCTGGTAATATTATTGCCCTCAATTCCCAGGGAGAAGAAATATTTGTATTTCTCAGGAATGCGTTTTGGTCTAAATCAGTTAGCATTTTGCTTGGTTTAAATGGAAATATATACGCCACAAGCAACGAAATTGGACTCACAGCCTTCGGTAAGAAGCCAATTCAAGTCTATTTAGATAACATAAGCATGCCATTAGCTGATGTTCCACTAAACAAAGAAGGCATCGTTTTAGTACCCTTCCGCTCCTTTTTCGAGCAGTTAGGCCTCAAAATAGAATGGGAACCTAGTACTCGTACCATAACTGGATCAAAAGAAGGCTTATCTATCAAGCTCTCCATAGGTGAGCATACGGCTTTCGTGAATGGACAAGCTCAGCCATTGGAAGAAGCACCTATGATTGAAAATAATACAACCTACGTGCCGCTTCGTTTTGTTGGCGAAGCATTGCAAAAGAAAGTAACTTGGGACGGGGAAAACTCATCAATTAACATTGACCAATAAAATATTACTGTAAATACTCCCGTTATTATCGCTAAAATTCCTCCTCTAAGCTAAATAACAGGAAAACCTCCAGCTATTCTCTGTAATTTGCTTCGAAATTAGCAAAAACCAGAAAATTAACGGGAGGTTTTCCATTTAATCGGAATTTTCATTTAGATCTCTAAGAATTCTTAGAGGTCTTTTTATTTTTCAGCTTGTCGCGGCGTGCGCTAAGCATTTTTAATCGCTTCATAAGTTGCTCTTCCCATTCCTGATCCTCAATCGTTTTGGCGAATCCTAACAGATCTAACGCCATGTCAATTTGGCAGCGAACGATATCGAGCGGCTCTTCGCCTTCGTGATTTACACAGTTGTCGTGCAACAGATGATCTTTGCCATCTACGTATTCAATAAAATCGACTTCAACAGCACCATCCCCATGGGCATATTCAGCGAGGATTTCATATTCATTCTCCACCAGATAGTGAACCTCAATATGGTGACATACCGGGCAGAAGAGGATGGGCACATTGTGAATTTGTGTACGTATGTGCTTCAAAGTACCTTTTGTTCCAATCATACTGGCTCCACAGCAAAAACTCATGGGAATTCCCTCCTAATCGTCGAACCCGGATTAATTTAATATATTCGTTACAAATGTGTGAAATTCCTTTTTCATAAGTGAGCTAGCTTATGTCAAATCATTCTAAATGTGTTTGAATAAGCATAATTATAGTAATGATCGATCCATTACGTGTTTTCCGAATTCTTAAGATGAAGGGGAGAGCGGCGTGAACATGATTCCGAGTGTTTCCAGACAGATAGCCTTTGTGCAGTATGACGATCAATCCTCCAGCATGACAGTCCAGTATCATACCGGATTCAGAGCCTCCTACACCAATGTAAAACAAGATGAGTATCTCTTGATTTTCACGTCGGCAAATCGATATGATTCTCTCATGAGACTTACGGAGAGTAGGTACATGGAAGAAAACATTTCTACCAAGTAAGTCACAGGATCCCCTTTACCCTCGGCCAATCATGATGAGCAACCGCAAGTGGTACACAAGCAATCTCCCCCCTTTCTTATGGGGTGGAGATTTTTGGTTTATATGGCGCATATGCTACAATAAAACATAGGATTAACACAATTGTTCCTTCTTACAACATAAGCAAGCAGAAAAGGTGAGTCTGATCTCTATTCAAGCACGCCCCTTTGCCTTTGATCGCGATACCCTTTATTTACTGGTACAATCCCCATCTGTCCAGTTTATTTATTGGCAGCTTTCTTCCAGTAAGCAGATGTTACTGCAAGAACATTTCCAGAAGGACTGGCGCTCTTTATCTCCTACACTACGGTTTCACGAAGTCGTTGATCCATCTCCCACGTCCTTCAGCAAGCTGCAGCAACCCGTAGATCGGGTCTCAGAGCTTATGCTTCCCCCTGGAGATTCCTGTTTTCTCAGCGGGTTAGCCTCCGGTCAATCGTATTGTGCAAGACTAGGTATCCGGAATGAGCAAGGATATTTCCTTCCGCTTCTGCATTCTAATATCATTCAAATCCCAGCGGCAAGCCTGCCTAGCGATCATCATCCAGTCGAAACTGATCATCCTTTTATTTACCAGCTAACGTCTCTTCTATTACCGCAAGTAACGCCTGATGAACATGCGTATTTCTCGGCCTATTCGGTGTATGTCCCGAAGAACACTTACCTTGTAGATATGGAATCTGGAGGCGATACTGATTGAGCACTAACGTACAAGGCTATGTTGCTTTGCTCTTGCATGCCCATATCCCTTATGTTCGCCATCATGCATCTGACATTACGTTAGAAGAACGCTGGTTTTTCGAAGCGGTTGTCGATACGTACTTACCTCTTATAGACATGATGGAAAAGCTTATAGAAGATGAAGTGCCATTCCGACTTACCTTGTCATTGTCTCCACCTCTGCTTGCCATGCTAGAAGATTCCCGCATGCATCTGCGGCTTCGCAAGCACCTCTCCTCGCTTTGCGAGTTGGGACAGCGTGAAGTCATTCGCTTATGGGGGGATGAAGCCTTCGGCCCGCTGGCTAAGCTGTACGCGGATCGATATCACCGGCTCAGCCTCCTGTACGATCGGCTCCACGGCGATCTCATTGCCAAGTTCCGCAGCCTTAGCAGCACAGGATGCTTAGAATTAATTACCTGCGCCGCGACGCATGCGTTTTTACCCTTGGTAAAGAACGATAGTACGCTGCGTGCGCAACTTGAGTCGGCGGTACAGGAATTCCGCCGGCATTTCGGGGTCGCGCCTGCAGGCATCTGGCTGCCAGAGTGCGGCTATTCGCCTGCGCTTGAGCCACACCTGCAAGCGTTAGATCTACGTTACTTCATCGTAGATACGCATGCGCACACTTTAGCCCGCCGCGACGGCGACCCTGACAAGGACATCGCAGGTCTGCCCCTGCGCACGCCTGGCGGCGCCTGTGCGTTCGCCCGGGATCCCGAGGCCGGCGCCCAAGTCTGGAGCGCCGAGGTCGGGTACCCCGGCGACCCCGATTATCGCGAATATTATCGCGATATCGGGCATGACCTCGGCCGCGAAGGCGGAGCCGAGTGGGCGTACTTGAAGCCCTATGTGCTGCCGGACGGCGCACGCATCAACACGGGCTTCAAGTACTACAGCGTCACCGGCGATGGTGACGCCAAAGTGCCCTACAACCCGGCGCGTGCCGCTCAGAAAACTCAGCAGCATGCTGAGCATTTCATCGCTAGCCGGGTGGCGCAGGTGCGCCGCCTCGCGGAGCGGCGCCTGGCGTTAGGCGCAGAGGCTGCGTCTACGCCTGAAGAGCCCTATGTCATCGTATGCCCCTACGATGCCGAACTGCTTGGGCACTGGTGGTACGAAGGCCACCAGTGGCTCGAAGCCGTGCTGCGCGGCCTTGCCGCGCGCAGCGATGAAAGCGTAGTCGTGCAGACGACTACGCTCGGCGGCTACGCCGCCGCCCATGCGCCGACCACCGAAGCTACGCTTCCGGTGTCGAGCTGGGGCCGCGGCGGCTATGCCGAGGTCTGGCTGCAGCCGCGCAGCCAGTGGGTTACGCCGCGGCTGCACGCGGCGGAGGACCGCATGGTGTTGGCTGCGCAGAAGCACCAGGATCCAGCAGCGCTCAGCAGCCTGCAGCTGCGGGCGCTGAACCAAGCGGCGCGGGAGCTGATGCTCGCGCAGAGCAGCGACTGGACGTTTATTCTGGATGCGGATACGGTAACCTCCTATGCGACGAAGCGCATCGAAACGCATTTATCCCAATTCCATAACCTTATGAATACATTAGACAATGTCGGATCTGACAAAGAGCTAGCCACGCTGGTGCATGCTTTGGAACGAAAGACACCTTTCTTACCTGAGCTTCATTATCGACTTTTTCAGCCACCTTCCTTTGAACCTACTCTTCTACACGCCCAATCCCGTGTAGATACTGTAATACTTTTAAACGAAGTTGCCGTTGCCTCGAACAAAGAGGCGACCCAACAGAGCCATCCGTCCAAGCTACGTATTCTCATGCTCGCTTGGGAATACCCGCCACATGTCATTGGCGGACTGGCAAGAGCGGTTTGCGATTTATCCAGAGGGCTTGCTGCCGATGGACATTCCGTTCATGTCATCACCTGTCAGTCTCCAGAGTGTCTGCCTTATGAAGTTTCTGAGGGGGTCCATATTCATAGAGCGGAAGTTATCCCTACAACAGACTCCTTACACTTCCTAGATCGCGTATTCCAAATGAATATGGCGTTCACGGATCTCATGTTGGGCATTTTACGACAGGGCCTCGTATTCGATCTGGTGCATGCGCATGACTGGCTAGTTTACTACACAGCACATGTCGCCAAGCATCAAGTTGGCCTCCCGCTTCTAGCAACGATTCACGCTACGGAAACAGGACGTAATCTTGGAAAACTCGAGTCACCGCTTCAAAAGCGGATTCATACCATAGAAGGAAAATTAACAGAAGCGGCCGATCATCTCATCGTTTGCAGTCTATCCATGCAGCAGGAAATGAAGGCGCTCTTTCATATTCCTATTCACCAAATAACCGTAATTCCAAACAGTGTTTCTCCCTTGCTTACACCAGATCCAACGATATTTACTAGGAATCCACTGCTTGCTAACGCCATTTCCCCTAGCGAGATGCCGCAGCGCGTTCTTGCTTTTCTAGGCCGTCTTGTGCATGAAAAAGGCGTACACACCCTTTTGGCCGCGATGCCGCAAGTACTCGTTCAATATCCAGAAGCCAAACTCGTCATCGCTGGCATCGGTCCCGAGCGAGATGCATTAGAGGAACTCGCTCTTACCCTTGGAGACCGAGTAAGCTTCACTGGTTTTCTCGATGAGGCTGACAAAAGCTTGCTTTTACAAAGGGCAGAAATTTGTATTTTCCCAAGCCTCTACGAACCCTTCGGCTTAGTCGCATTGGAAGCGATGGCCAGCGGAACGCCACTCATCGTTTCAGATACAGGAGGCCTGGCGGAGATCGTCAGCCACGGGGTTAACGGATGTACATGTCCGCCAGGTGACAAGGATGCGTTAGCCGCCCAAATCATTCAGCTTTTGGACCAACCGCAGTATGCATCTAAGCTTGCTGCTACTGCCTTACGTACTGTTCATAGTGAATATAACTGGAAGAAAATTGGATCTTTGACAACTCACGTTTACGAGGCAGTGATTTCGAATCTGGCAGCTTCAACCAGTCATTCCCCGCATCAAAAGGAAATAATCAAGTAATTTGGATATCCGTACCAAATGAAAGCGTGACCAGCAAGAATTTTCAGAATTTTTTCAAAGAATCATTGATTCCTTTGTCAGAATTAGGTAACCTATTGGCAAGACTTGTGCTCCATCGTTCAGTCCTCCTGGCCTGATCTGAATGCGCGATCAAACAAAAGAGTGGGGAAGTGATTGTATTGCCAAGACATCTGGTCATCGGAAATGGAAAATTCCTTATTAACCTCGATCAGCATTCCTACATGCGAGATCTGTACTATCCTTTCGTAGGCCAGCTTAACCATATTGGCGGTTATCAGTGCCGTGTTGGTGTATGGGTAGATGGCGACTTCGCATGGCTGAATGCCCCTGAGTGGCAATTCAAGCTTGCGTATGTGGAGGATTCCCTCGTCACAGAAGTGACAGCTACACATCCCGGCCTCGGTGTTACTCTGCTTATGAATGACGGTGTTCACCAGCGTGAGGATATTTATTTGAAACGAATTCTTATTACCAATCATACAAATACGGTTCGTGAAGTACGTATGTTCTTCAACCAAGATCTGCTTATTAATGAGACAGAGGTTGGCGATACAGCCGCTTACTACCCTTCTACGAATACCGTCTTTCATTATAAAAAGGATCGTTACTTCATGTTTAACGGAAGTACTGGCACAGAAGGAATATTCCAATATTCTACCGGTGTCAAAAGGTTCTATAACGCTGAAGGCACATGGCGCGATGCGGAAGACGGCCATCTCATGGGCAATGCTATTGCACAGGGGTCGGTCGATAGTACGATCTCTTTCCGACTGTTCGTCCCACCTAACGGAAATCAAACGCTCTACTATTGGATGGGTGCAGGCAAGAATCTCGAAGAAGTTAAGAAACTCGACTCTTACGTCAAAGACAGCCACCCAGGCAAGCTGCTTGACCGTGTGACGGTGTATTGGCAGCGCTGGGCGAACAAAATCGATCGCGACTACTTCGATCTCACACCTGAAGTGCAACGCCTCTTCAAACAAAGCTTGTTGCTCGTCCGCACGCAAACCGATGTGAACGGAGCTATTATTGCCGCGAACGATTCTGACATCATGCAGAGCAACCGTGATCATTACAGCTACATGTGGCCGCGCGATGGTGCGTTAATCGCTTATTCGATGTCCATGGCTGGCTACCAAGGCATGATTATTCCGTTCTTTAACTTCTGTGCGAATGTACTGTCACCAGAAGGTTACTTGCATCACAAATACAATCCAGACGGTACCGTAGGATCCAGCTGGCATCCTTATATTCATTCCGGTCGTGTACAGCTTCCGATTCAGGAAGATGAGACAGCACTTGTATTATTTGCTTTGTGGCAGGATTTCCAGAAAAATGGAAGTTTGGAATTTGCTCAATCTTTGTATCGCAATCTCATTCGCAGAGCGGCGAGATTCATGTCCACTTACATTGATCAAGAACTGAATCTACCGAAGCCGAGCTACGATCTGTGGGAAGAACGCTACGGAATCTATACCTTCACGGCATCTGCTGTGTACGGGGGATTAATCGCAGCTTCGAACTTCAGCAACTTGTTTGGAGATGAGGAGCGCAGCAATCGCTACAAGCATACCGCGGAGAAAATTAAATCCGGTATCCTGAAGCATTTGTGGGACGAAGGTGAACAACGATTCGTTCGCGGCTTGTATATGGAAGACGGCCAGTGGGTGAAGGATATGACGTTGGAAAGCTCCGTGTACGGTATCTTTGAATTTGGCGTTCTGCCAGCTGATGATCCACGTGTCGTAAGCACGATGTTAGCTAACAAAGAAGGTCTCATGATCAAAACCGAAGTCGGTGGATCCGCCCGTTATCATCATGATTATTACTTCCAACGCTCCACCGATATTGAGAAAGTGCCGGGCAATCCTTGGATCATTTGTACCCTCTGGATCGCAGAATGGGAAATCGAGTATGCCAAAACGGTTGCTGACCTCGAGGCTCCGCGCAAAACGCTCGAGTGGGTCGTCAAACATGCCATGGAAAGTGGTGTGTTGTCTGAGCAATTGGATCCTTTCTCTGGCGAGCCGGTATCTGTTGCTCCACTTACTTGGTCGCATGCGACCTATGTGCTGACTGTGGTCAAATATCTCAACAAATATAAGCAACTCGCGAAATAAGGCAAGTCAAGCCGTCCTCCTCGAGGACGGTTTTTTCATTGGGGACTGTCTATTCTTATTGGAATATTGTGTGGTACGATAGCTTGTAGATAGTGGTATAGTTACAATTATCTTCTATAGGAGGTATATTCATGGGTAGTATCATCACGCTTATCGTATTTGCTCCTGTTATTCTGTTCCTTGTTATTGGTATACTTCCTAATTCTCGCAACAAAAATCGCCCAAAAGGCCGACGTGATACTAATGACTCTAGTGGCTTTGCCACCTATGATTCCATGGATTTCTCTTCTCACAAGAGTCATCACCATAATCATCACCATCACGGTGGGCATAGTGACCATGGTAGTCACGGTAATTCCCACGATAGCAGCGGGGATAGCGGTGGGGGAGATTCTGGCGGTGGTGATGGAGGTGGGGGCGGCGATTAATCAGTCACCCAATACTACTCGGAATAACCAGCCTTTCTCATACGGCGACTCATAAAGCATTCCCGTTGCCCGCTCGATCAGTATGTTCACAGCGATCACTTCACCCGTTACAGGAGAAAATAAATCGTGTTCGTCTACTGCTGTTTCTAGGGAACTCATAAACGCACCTTTCGTTAATTGCACACCTTTTTCTGGCAGCTCGATGTACAGAATCATGCCCCATTTTTCTAATGCATGCTCGGTAAGCCCGATTACCGCCTCATTGCCTTCTTGACGTATCCAAAACAACTCTTCTGTTATAACATCCATGACACGATCTCCTTAGAAAGAAAGACCCCTCTGCCCGCATTCGCATGCTAACCGAGGGGCCTTCCTATGTAGTTAAAACTTATTTAACAACCAAGTTTTTGTCGCCTGGTTTCCAGTTCATTGGGCACAATCCGCCGGATTGAAGCGCTTGAAGCACACGAAGTGTTTCTTCTACGCTGCGGCCTACGTCGTTGTGGTTAACAACTTCGTATTTCAATTCGCCTTCTGGATCGATGATGAATAGACCGCGAAGTGCGATACCTTCTTCTTCGATTAGAACGCCATAGTCACGTGCTACGGATTTCGTAATGTCAGCAGCAAGTGGGAATGCCAATTTGCCAAGACCATTATCGTTAACCGGTGTGTTGATCCACGCTTTGTGTGTGTGGATGCTGTCGATGGAAACACCAAGAATTTCAGTGTCCAAAGCTTTGAATTGATCAGCAGCATAGCTAAGTGCTGTGATTTCAGTCGGACATACGAATGTGAAGTCCAATGGGTAGAAGAAAAGAACTAACCATTTTCCTTTGTAATCGGACAAAGATGCTTTACCAAATGCTGTACCGTCACCTGTAGCTGTCTCCATTGTAAAATCAGGAGCTTGTTTACCAACTAAACGTTCTGCCATGGGTATAATTCCTCCTCAAAATCTATCTAAATTCTATATTATCCGTATAAAATGGTATCATCCCCCTTCTTGAAAGTCAATAATTAGATTGTATACTAGATAATAATTATTTTAATCCATGGAGGCTTAACCGTTGTGAACGCATTCATTCCTTTGCATACGTTTTTGGATAGTTTGCTCCCTCTCACAGAGAACCAAAAGAAGCGTTTCTCGAGCTTAATTACAACCACAACGTTGACTAAAGGTGACCATTTGCTTCGAGCTGGCGATTCACTTTCTTATTTATATTTCTGCTTATCAGGCTGTTTTCGCCTTTATTACAGCACCTATGATGGCAAGGAACGTATTAAGTCTTTTTGTGCCGCTAATGACTTCATCACTTCTTATACTGCTTTGCTGACAGGCAAACCTTCCCAGTTCTCTATTCAAGCGCTACAACCCGCCAAGCTGTTGTGCCTCTCCTACCCTGATCTATTGGCTCTAACCGCTGAAGATCCGATTTGGGAACGTTTGACGAGAAGGATGGTTGAAGGCTTGTACATGAAAAAGGAAAGACGCGAGATGCAGCTGCTCACCTTATCCGCAGAGGATCGATATCGCTGCTTCTTAGAGGAGTTTGGCACACTAGACAAAGAGATTCCCCAGTACTATATCGCTTCCTATCTAGGCATCACCCCGGTCGCTCTGAGTCGGATACGCGCACAATGGCGGAATGTACAACCAGAATCTGATTCGATTAACCTAAGTTAATGAGATTCGATGCTGACTCCTTTATGCTGAATGATATCCTCATTCGAAAGGACGTAGCTTAAATGAAACTAAGCGGTCAGTGTATACTCATTACAGGAGGCTCTGCAGGCATCGGCTTCTCGCTCGCCAAACGCCTCGTGGAGAAGGGCAATAAAGTAATTATTGCCAGCAGCAACGTCAATCGTTTAGACCAAGCCATTCGAGCTTGTCCCGCACTCATTGCCTATCCGTGTAATCTGGAGAATCCAGCAGATATCGATAACTTCACACAGAAAGTTGCGAATGATCACCCCGAACTGAATATCCTCATCAACAATGCTGGCATCCAACTCAACTATGATTTCCTTCAAGAACCCGATCCCTCGAGCAAAATCCATCGTGAAATCCAGATCAATCTTACGTCTATGATTCAGTTAAGCAGCAATTTTTTAGCACATCTTACCGCGAAGCCCAATGCCGCTATCGTAAATGTGTCCTCTGGACTTGGGCTTGTTCCTAAGAAATCCGCCCCCGTATACTGTGCAACCAAAGCTGCCGTCCATCTCTTCACGAAGGCGCTGCGTTACCAACTAGAAGCAACGAAGGTTAAGGTATTCGAAATCATCCCGCCACTCGTCAGCACGGAGATGACCGCAGGTCGGGGTAAAGGGAAAATTTCAACTGATCAGCTCGTTAACGAATTCGTACGAGGCTTTGAGCGAGATCGTTATGAGATTCTGATTGGCAAAATAAAGCTGCTGCACTTGATCCAGCGGATCTCCCCATCCCTAGCGGATAAGCTTCTCAAGAATGGTTAGTTGATCCGGCACCTCAGCCTGATATAAAAAAAGCCCGCATTCCCGAAGCAGATTTGCTTCGAAAGTGCGAGCTTATTTGTATAATTATTTGCGCATTGCGTCAACAATCAATTGACCCATTGCCAGCGTACCGATCGCTGTGCTCTTATCCACTGCGATGTCGCCTGTGCGGTGACCAGCGTCTAAGACTTCTTTCACAGCGCGCTCGATGGAATCCGCAGCTTCGTGGTAACCGAAAGTCAATCGGAACATCAATGCAACGGAAAGGATTGTTGCGATTGGGTTGGAGATACCTTGACCTGCGATATCAGGTGCAGAACCGTGTACCGGCTCGTACAAGCCGAATGCACCTTCACCTAGGGAAGCGGATGCTAGCATACCGATGGAGCCTGTAAGCATCGCTGCTTCGTCGCTCAAGATGTCGCCGAACATGTTCTCTGTTACGATAACATCGAAGCTGGACGGACGGCGAAGCAATTGCATCGCACAGTTATCAACCAATACGTGCTCAAGTTCAACATCTGGATAATCAACCGCGATACGGTTAACCGTTTCACGCCATAGGCGGGATGTTTCGAGAACGTTCGCCTTGTCAACGGAAGCAAGCTTCTTACGACGCGTTTGCGCAATTTCAAACGCTTGACGCGCGATACGCTCGATTTCAGTTACGTTATATGCACAAGTATCAACCGCTTCTTGCCCGTTA
Organism: Paenibacillus sp. LjRoot56; assembly: GCF_964253335.1. Taxonomy (NCBI): domain Bacteria; kingdom Bacillati; phylum Bacillota; class Bacilli; order Caryophanales; family Paenibacillaceae; genus Paenibacillus; species Paenibacillus sp. LjRoot56. Next base: position 1,811,922 of record NZ_CAXURV020000001.1, on the reverse strand, counting down.
GCTGTTTCACGACGGAATTTCTCACCGAAGTAAATACCACCAGTCAACTCACGAACAACGATCAAATCTGTACCTTCAAGAACTTCTGGTTTCAATGTGGAAGCTTCTTTCAAGCAGTCGAAGATGAACGCAGGACGGATGTTAGAGAACAAGCCAAGCGCTTTACGAATACCTAGAAGACCTGTTTCAGGACGAAGCTCTTTGGAATTGTTGTCCCATTTCGGACCACCAACTGCTCCAAGAAGTACAGCATCTGCGGATTGACAAACTTTCAATGTTTCTTCCGGAAGTGGTGTACCTTTCTCATCGATTGCAATACCGCCGAAAAGCGCGTGCTCTGTTTCAAATTGATATCCGAATAATTCTTCCGTACGTTTCAATACTTTTTCTGCTTCTGCAACGACTTCTGGACCAATACCGTCCCCAGCGATTACAGCAATTTTTTTCACATCAGCCATGACAATCATTCACTCCTTATTTTAGCAAACCTAGTTCGTTAGTTTCCTATCGTTATATCCTGACCTCATTGTACCATAAGCAGACTCTCCTCTTTAGATATAAAAGCTATCGCATTTATAGGTTTCACCTATTAACATAGTTCAATTACTATTCTAATACCCCAATACTTTTGATGCTCACTTCAGGTGAAACATTTACTGTTGCTTCAGATAACGCTTTTCCCCAATTATCCTCTACCTTCTTCCAGTTTTTATAGTGATATGCACGTACATGGACGCCAAATTGAAAGGGATCTGTTTGATATTTTTGAGCTTTCTTGATTAGAGCCGCGCATTCTTCTTTCAACTTTTTTTCAATGGCTTGTTCTAACTGTTTTTTCTTCTCCTCTACGTCTAGTTCAAACAGCCTCTCCGTCAAATCGATCTTTACCTTCATCTCAATATCTATCGTCAAATGATCATCTTCGAATTTCGCCTTGATCTTAGGCTTTCCTTTTTTGATATTAAAGCTCACATAGGACATTTCTTTGTTCGTATGGAACAATTCAGGAGAAAGTTGAAACGTTAACGGAATGCTATTTTTCGTATTACCCTGCAATAAAATAAGCAGAGAACTCTCTTGATGATTCAAAGAGGTCGCGAAAGTACCGTCTTTATGTAAAAGAACAGTACCTGATATGATGAGTTCATTTTTCACAGGTTTCATTTCAGTTAAAGCAGGCGTCATTCCTTTATCCTTTATTTGTTGATGAAATTGTTGTAGTGAGGTTTGCACGGTGACTCTGCTCTTATAAGTGCTTACTACAAGATCTTTGATCACGGTGGCAATTCGGCCTTTATCACTCATGTTCGTATACATCACATCTTTAACTGTCCCTTCAACCACAATCACATTCGCATTAATCTCATTGCGAGAATCACGGAAGAGAACATCTAAATAGGGATATGGGTTTCTTTGCTGCAGCAGTTTTTTTCCTATGAGAACATTTTGAGATTTTCCGTAAGCCAGGATGCCGCTGGTCTTACTGTTAATTTGCCCTTTTGATTTGCGCATCGTATTAGACCTTGCGAATGTGATTTTATATCGATCCTTGGCTTCTTTCGTGAAAACAGGAGTTGACGTGTACACGACAAGCTTATTATTCTCATCAAAATCAATTGCCTCTGTAAGAACAAACTGTTGATTCTCTATATAGACGGCTTTACCGCACCCAGATACTATCATTAAAACGACCAATGTCAACGAAATAGGTTTGAATTTCTTCATGATTTCGCTTCCTTTCTCATGAAGTAATGGAAAATCCACCCATACATCCAAAGAAAAATTGGTAATACGTAAGCACTATATATCCCTATTATCCCCCAGGCTTGGCCCATTTGAGTGATTTGGGAAGAAGTTGGGATAAAGAAGAATGACGATAAGACCCATAGGAATAGGAGTATGCGTAAGCCATTTCGATGATCTTGCTTACCTAATAATTGACTAATTCCGAGAGTGGCCGCGTAGAGATACGGAATTATCGTCATAAATATCATAAACAAATAAAAGCTCAGGCAGATGATCTCCAGCCGTTCTATAAAAGGCAATTGGATCACCTTCAATAAATTAAGCATGGGGTAAACGTAATCTGCGACCTCAGTCTGAGAGAATCTAATAAAACAGACGATTGTCGTTACTAGATACACAATCATTGTTAATGAGTTGGCAATCACAATTCCTTTGGAAGCTGATTTCTTGTCCTTAAGAAAAGGATAAAGAATGAAAGCAAGTTCAAATCCAAGGAAAGAATAAATAGTTGATTTTACGGCAGACAGAATGGGATACACGCCAACTTTCCCTATTGGAAAAAGGTACATCCATTGGATATCTTTTAGTGCAAATAGCAATAAGAAAGGTAACCACAAAGTGATAAATAAAACAAGCTCAGCGAAGAGTCCAATCATCCTTATCCCATGCTTCGTAATGATATAGATGGGTATGGTAAAAAGGATCATTAAGATGACGTTCCGTGTATCCTGAACAATCCATATTTTCATGATATGAATCGTTGAAAACATAACGTTACTTACTCCACCTACGACAACCAGAATCCATACTACCGTTAAGCCTTTACCCACCCACTTACCAAAGTATGTAGTTAAAATTTCGAATAGGGTATGCTCGGGATTCTTCTTCATAATTCGAATGACGACTAAGCTTAGCAGCGTAGACACCATCCAGCCTAATATAATTGATATCCATCCGTCGGTACCTGCCCTCTTAGCTAAATCGCTTGGCAGGGATAGGACCCCAATCCCGACTTGGGCTTCAAAAATAATAAGGATATATTGGATCAAGGAGATTTGATTGAACGAATATTTGTTCATGGTTAATCTTCTCCTTTTCGTTGGCTTTTCTTTATTCGGAAACACCGGTACTTTTGATGGAAACTTTAGGAGAAACATTAACAGTTGCATCAGATAGTGTTTCTACCCAATTATCCTCTACCTTCTTCCAGTTTTTATAATCGTGCGCTCTCACATAAATCCCAAAACCAAAGGGGTCCACTTCATGCTTTTGAGCTTTTTTGATTACAGCCTGGCACTCTTTTTTTAGTTCATCTTCAACCGCTTGTTCCAGCTGTTTGCTCTGTTTCTCCATGTCTACAGTAAACATGCGTTCCATTAAATCAATCTGAACCTTCATCCGGATATCGATTGTAAGATGATTTTCTTCAAATTTTGACTTAAAGTTAACCTTTACTTTGTTAATATTGAAACTCACATAAGACATTTCTTCTTCCGAATGAAATATTTCAGGAGGAAGGTGAAAAGTTAGCGGTATGGGATTATTCGTATTTCGCTGCAATAATAGCAATAACGAACTTTCTTGAATATTCAAAGAAGTTGCATAGGTACCATCTTTATGTAAAAGGGTGGTCCCTGAAATAACAAGATCATCCTTCTCTACTCTCATTTCAGTTATACTTGGCGTTATTGTATTATCCATCAGTTGTTGATGGAATTTCTGAAGGGTTGTCAGTACTGAAATTCTGCCTTTATATGTACTTTCAATCATTAGTTTGATCACGCTACCCAATTGGCCTTTATCACGCATATCTGCATACATAACCTCCTTAACAGGCCCATCAACCACAATCATATTGGCATTAATTTCATTTTTAGGATCGCGAAAGAAGACATCTAAGTAGGGTAATACATTGGTTTGCTGCAGCAGGTTTTTTCCTATAAGCATACTTTGCAACTTGCCAGGCCCAAAACTGCCGTTTATTTGCGACTCGAGTTGTTTCTTACCAATACGCATCGTATCCGCAGTTGTCGAAGTGATTTTATATCTATCCTTTGCTTCTCTACTGAAGACAGGACTGGCTGTGTAGATGACCAATTTCTTATCTTCATCAAAATCGATACCCTCAGCAACCATAAACCGTTGATTTTCGATATATACTTCCTTACCACACCCTGTTAAACAACATAATAAGGCTGCCCACGTTACAAGAATGCCCCACCGTGTCTTCATTGCTTTTGTTCCTTTCTAGCGGGATGAAACAGCCATCCATAGATCCACAGTATAATGGGAAGCACATAAGCGAAATAAGTACCTGCCATCCCCCACGATTTGCCCATATCATTTATTTGGGAACCAGAAGGAAGAAAGAAGAAGGGTAAGATGAACCAGAGGCACATGACAACTCGTAACATAGTTCGATGATCCTGCTTACCGAATAATTGACTTGCACCAAGAACAGCTGCATACAAGTAGGGAATGATCGTCATAAACAGCGTAAATAAATAAACGCAAAGAAAGATGATTTCCAACCTCTCTAAAAATGGCAGTTGAATGAGCTTCAGTAAATTGAGCGTAGGATAGACGTAATCATTGATCTCATCTGGAGAAAATCTAACAAAACTGATTACGGTTACCATAACGAATATCATCATGGATAAAGAGTTCGCAATCACTATTCCTTTGGACGCGGATTTTTTATCTTTTAGAAACGGGTATAGGATAAAAGCCATTTCAAAACCAAGGAAAGAAAGAATTGTTGATTTTACGGTGGAGAGAATGGGGTACAGGCCATCTTTACCGATTGGAAGAAGAAACAACCAATGAGTATCTTTTAAGGCATACAACAATAAAAAAGGCATCCACAAGGAGATAAGGAGAACGAATTCAGCAAAGAGTCCGATCACCCTAATTCCATGCTTCGTGATGATATAGATGGGAATGATAAACAGAAGCATCAAGATAACTTCCCGCATACCAGGTACGATCCATAACTTTACGAGATAGACTGTTGAAAACATGACCACGCTTGCCGCATAGGCCGCATACAGAATCCAAAAAACAGATAAACCTTTCCCCACCCACTTGCCAAAGTATTGAGTTAAAAGTTCAAATATGGTGGATTCGGGGTTCTTATTCATGACTTGAATGACAACTAAACTTACTAGGATGGATAAAATCCACCCCAGTACAATGGATATCCACCCATCCGAACCCCCGGTTTTGGCCAAATCGCGAGGAAGAGACAGGACACCGATCCCAACTTGAGTTTCAAATATGATTAAAATGTATTGGTACAAAGAAATTTGATTAAACGCATATTTCATACTTGATCTTCACCTTCTCTGTTTGCCCCCTGTCTTATAAGTTGAGTTGGATTGGTCGAGACTGGGCGTTTTTTCATTTTCCACATCGGGAGTCGAATCCATACGTCTTTCCAATCAGACAGTCGGATCGGAGCAATTGGACTTCCATAGGAGATACCAAACGATTCCATTGAAATAAGTAGAGCACCTATAATCATCAATCCAATTACAATTCCCACCATACCGAACACAGCGGCCAGAAGCATCATTGGAAAACGAAGCAACCGCAGCGAGGAAGACATATCATAATCAGGAATAATAAAGGAGGAAATTGCCGTGATAGCAACAATGATAACCATAATATTACTCACAATTCCCGCTTGCACGGCCGCCTGACCGATGACAATACCCCCGACAACACCTATTGTTTGTCCGATAGGGCCCGGTAGACGCAAACCTGCTTCCCTTAACATCTCTAAGGCCAGTTCCATAAGAAACGCTTCAACAATTGGAGGAAAAGGTACCTTTGCTCTGGATTCCCCAATCGATATCAACAGGGCTAAAGGAAGTACTTCATAATGAAACGAAACGATGGCTATATATATCGCCGATAAAGAGATTGTTGTAATTAAGGCTAGAAAGCGCAATAAACGCAGGAAAGTGGCTATGAGCCAACGATTGCTGTAATCATCAACACTTTGAAAGAACGCCGAAAAGGTTACAGGAGCCACGATTACGCTGGGGGAGTGGTCGACAACGAGAACTATTCTTCCTTGCAAAATATGGGCTGCAGCCGCATCGGGACGTTCCGTCATAATTAACTGCGGAAACAAACTTATTGGATGATCTTCAATATACTCCGCTAATTCTCCCGTATTCAAAATGGCATCCACATTAATTTGTGATAATCGATCTTCCATTTCCTTCACAATATTAGGTTGTGTTACATCTTCGAGATACATGATAGACACTTTCGTATTCCCACGAGAACCGATGCTATATTCTTTTATTTTAAGTTCGCGATTAGGAAGATAGCGCCTGATCATAGCAATATTCTGCCCTGAAGTCTCGACAAACCCTTGATGCGATCCCTTTAGTGTCGATTCGATTTGCGGCTCTTTAATTGCTCTTTGAGGCCAGCCTTGTGTATGTAAAATAAGTGAACGCTTCTGCCCCTCAATAATTAGGACGCTTTTACCTTCAAAAATCGCGCTTTCACCATCTGCCCATAAGGTGATCATTTCTGTTTTTGCAATCGTAATGGAAGAGTTCCAAATATCGTCAATCGACTCGAGTTCATACATAAGCGGATATAAGACGTTATTATTGATCGCTGATTTATCAATGAGCCCTTCCAAATAGACAAGAACGGCATTGTCCCCCGTTCTTAATTGAAACCGACGTGTAACAAGATCTGGAGCAAATGTAAAAAATGTTTGCAAGGTAGTAAGGTCATTTTCAATGACTCCTGTAATCGTTTGATGTAGAGGAACGGATGATTGCTTACTTGGATCTGAATTCATTCCTTTTAACCATCTCCGAATCGATACCATCTTTGCACCACCATTCCTCTATAACATGTACAGCATATTTTCCCACTTTTAGGTAAAATTATTCCCCAGTTGGTGATTCATTCCAAATTTGATCATGAAAAAACACCCAGAGCCATGCCTCTGAGTGTTGGTTACCAATCTTAATTCGTTTTGCAAATGCGATTCCATCGCCTTCGCGAGATTCTTCAAACTAAATGCCCATCGCTTGAACTTAGCTTGGTTTGATGATCATGAAAATGAACAAAATGACACCTACGGTAGATGCCGCATAGAAATAGTTACGTGCCTTGGTCCATAGCAGCAGCTGCTCACCAGGGAGTGTAGTCGCCTTCTGGTTCGAAGGATCCAGCACCCAGCCTCCGAGTTTTTTTTGATTGGGCGTTGCAAAGCCGATGGCAAGAACTTGAATGATTACATAAGCCACAAGCGAGCCGATCAACCAAATTTGCATGATAGATCCGTAGTCGCCTAACCAAATCAACAACAATCCAGTTAGCACGGCAAGCGTACCTCCGATTTTCGGAAAGATCTCTAACCGACTTCCGACGCTCAAGGACATCCGCAATTCTTCTAGCGTTTGTTTTTTTCTTAGCAACACATGGGCAAAAAACGTTGGACCAACCCCGATAATGGCAGACAACACATGAATAAGTACAAGAACCTTCATGCCAAATTCACCTCACGATTTGTAATATATAAACAACACAGTTTATAACATACAATCTGGAGAGAGAATTTTCTATGTGTGCCGACACCATTAGTGTATATTTTTACCATATACCCGATTAAAATTTCATCAATTATTATCGCCATCTCCAGCTGTCAGCAAAGGTTCGTACATCATAATGGCATGGTTATCCGTCACCCATTCATCCCTAACGAGCTGCCCTTCTCGATTCATCACCTTCCGGTGAATTTGATTATGCCGGACATATCCACCCCAGTATTCTCTTGTAATTCTGTGGCTCTTCTCATAAATTTCGTAGCTATGAAGATTGGGACTAAGTGCGCGCCATTCACCAACTAAATGGGTATCCGAAACATGGATCGTCAGCTGATACGGTTCTTGTGTCTCGTTCCGAATTTGCAAATCCAAGTAATTATAATAACACGTTGCCCCGCTCCCAAAAGGCTGAGATCTCCCCGCATCTGGAAATACATCATAGCTGTGACGATACCTTTCCGTTACCGTAAGCGGCGTATGCAGCGTCATCCAATAGATCAAATTCGAAAGCTGGCATAAACCGCCGCCAACACCTGTCTTCACCTTTCCGTGAAAGAGCACCATGCCATCGACATACCCCTTCCTACGAGGTGTGCTGCCAATTAAGCGCCAATAGGAAAAGGTCTCACCAGGCTGGATGATCACACCATTCAACTGCTTCGCAGCAATTTTCAAATTGATTACTTTATTGTGCTGAAGCCACATATCTACATCCTTCAACTGTCTTAGAAGAGGGGTACTGTGCGTAAACGCTAGTTGAGGGAGGATGGCGCTCTGTTTATGAGTGGCGTACTTTTTGTCATCGAATAACCAGGCCAAATATCGTTTCAAACGATATGCTTTGATCCCTAGATAAATCCTTGTACGACTTCGGTGGATCGGTTTTAAGGGTTTACTCATACGGTAAAAATCCCCTTTCTCATATCCTCTCCCCTATCTTAATTTCAAAATAATCCCAAGTCAACGGTCCCAAAACCGTCTCCTAGCTTGATCACTCCATCACACCTGTGGTAAAGTGTTAAAAAATGGTAGTGAAGTACACGCCGCTTCTCAAGTTCAGCCTTTGCTGATGCTAGAGAGCGGCTTTTTTATTTTCTTAAAAAGGGGCGAGATTGGATTTGTCAGTATTCGATACATCTTATGAGGCATTCATGCAGGAGCACGCTAGGAAACGCAAAGGCGAACGATTGCGAAGATTAGTAGATGGGCATGGTCATGCTGAGCGATTATTTCTGAAACAAGTGCGGTGGCGAGCGTTAGGTGAGTTTCAATATTTGCAGCCAGAGTTTGAGGTCAAGGATTTCCGCGATGGGACTCGTTATATTGATTTTACCTTCATACGACAAGCCTGAAACTTGCTATCGAAATTGATGGGTACGCCACACATGTCAGTGAGATCAGTCGCACTCAATTTTCTGATGGACTCATACGTCAAAATCATCTGATGATCGATGGATGGAAAGTATTGCGTTTTTCCTATGATGATGTGAAGAATCGTCCTCGAATGTGTGAGCAAATTATCCTGTAATTTATTGGGAAGTATTTCAGCGAACATCATGGGGAGCAAGAACAATATGGGGAATTGCGTATCATTGAGCAAACGATTTGCCGACTAGCCCTCTCGCATGGAAAAGCGATCACTCCTCGTCATGCATCTGAACATTTTCAATTCGGAATTAAGAAATCAAGAAACATCCTCCACCAGATGCAAGAGAAGCAGCTTCTCGTCCACGCGGTTGAAGGGCAGCAACGGATAAGATACTATCGCTTGCACCCGTCAGTTGCTGCCCAGATGGTTCGGTGAGGAGTGACGGAACCTGGCGCAGCCTCCGCGCTGCGCTTTAAGGCCCTTTTCGGGCCTTATCTGCGCCCTCCGGCGCCGCGATCACTGCAATAGCGCCCAAAAGGGCCGCTATTGCCTCCTTTCACTCCCGGCGCAGCCGCCACGCTGCGCCACAAAAAAGCACCCAAAGCCAACGGCCTTGGGTGCTGCATCTCTTTTATGCGTTTTGCAAATACGATTCCATCGCTTTTGCGAGCTTTTTCATGCCCAGAACGGTAGTTTCTTTATCTGTATGCGTGTAGTTCAGGCGCATCGTATTGTACTGTGGATTCTCCGCGTAGAACGTAGCACCGGGTACAAAGGCAACGCCTTCTTTGACGGCGATTTTCAACAAATCCGCTGCGTTAATTTGCTCAGGAAGCTCCACCCAAATGAACATGCCGCCCTTTGGCTCTTCCCATTTCAGACCAGGCCAGTTCAGCTCCTTGAGAAGTCCTGACATGAACTTCATCCGATCCAGATACTGTTCACGGATTAAGGAAATGTGCGCGTCCAGATCAAAATGCTCAAGCAAGTGATACAGCGTTTGTTGATCAATTGTACTGGAGTGCAGATCTGCGGATTGCTTGAAGCGTGCAACTTGACGAATTAGCGACTCGTCGCCCATCACCCAACCTGTACGGAAAGCAGGAGCAACGGTTTTGGAGAAGGTGCTCGTATAAACAACGTTTCCACCCTCAGCTTTTCCACCTAATGAGTAGACAGTCGGATAACTTTCGCTCTCGTCAAACTGGATTTCCCCGTATGGGTCATCTTCCAGAATGAGTACATCCGCGCCGCGGCAAATATCCAGCAAGCCTTGACGACGTTCCAAGCTCCATGCACGACCCGCAGGGTTCGAGAAGGTTGGAATGACGTAGACCATTTTGGGATTATGCTTCGCAATTTTGGCTGCCAAATCATCAAGAATCATGCCATCGCTATCGCTGTCAACGGAGTAGATCTTTGCGCCTTTGGCTTGGAACACTTGGATCGCGGCCAAATACGTTGGACTTTCAACGAGAATGACATCGCCTTCATCAATATATACGCGTGTCAAAAGGTCAATCGCTTGCTGCGAACCTGTCGTCAACAGCATCTCGTCTGGTGTAACCAGCATGTTCTTCGCTGCCATCCGCTTACATAAGGATTCGCGCAAAGGCTTGTAGCCCTCTGTTAACCCGTACTGCAGCGCAGACTTACCGCCGCCAACAACTCTTGTGAACGCTTCGCTAACCGCGTCTAATGGGAAAAACTCTTCAGCAGGCAATCCGCCAGCAAAGGAAATAATCGAGCTCCCTTGAGTCAACTTAAGAATTTCTCTTACTGCTGACGATGAGAAGCCTTCCAACGATTTAGAAAATCGATATTTCATACAGGGACGCATCCTTTCGCATTTGTAGAAAGCACCCCTCCTCGAATCTTGGAGGTGAGGTGCTTATCCGGGTTGCCATGAAAGCTAAGAGATTATTATATTAACGTAACATTGCTTCTGTTACTTGTTGGGTTTTTGCGTTTCTCAATCAGTCTATTCACAGCGTCTAGGTATGCCTTCGCGCTTGCTTCCAGAATGTCCGTAGAAATACCGCGCCCTTGAACGGAAATTGTGTCCTGTTTCAGAACAACATGAACTTCACCAAGCGCATCTTTCCCGTGGGAAACGGATTTGATGGAATAGTCGTCAAGCTCAACGTTTTCCTTCGTTGCTTTATCAATTGCGTTATAAATCGCGTCAACCGAACCGTTTCCTACCGCGCTTTCAGCCACTTCGCTGCCATCTTGGAAGCGAACATGAACCGTAGCCGTTGGCGTCATTTGGTTGCCGTAGGCAACTTGAAGCGTGCCAAGTGCGAAAATTTCCGGTGTCTCGATCAATTTTTCTTCGATCAAAGCACGAATATCTTCATCTTCTACCTGTTTCTTGCGATCTGCCAAATCCTTAAACTTGGCAAAAGCCACATTCACTTGCTCGTCGCTGAGCTCGTAGCCAAGGTCAATAAGCTTCTCACGGAACGCGTGACGTCCGGAGTGTTTGCCCATCACGAGCTTACTTTCCTTCACGCCGATCGTTTCCGGAGACATAATCTCGTACGTTGTTTTCTCTTTGAGCATGCCATCTTGATGGATGCCTGACTCATGCGCGAAGGCGTTAGCGCCAACGATCGCCTTGTTGCCAGGAACCACCATGCCAGTCAGCTTGCTAACTAGACGGCTGGTGCGGTAGATCTCGTTCAGCACAAGCGAAGTCTTCGCTTGGTAGAAGTCTTGGCGTGTTTCCAGCGCCATGACGACCTCTTCGATCGAGGTGTTCCCTGCGCGCTCGCCAATGCCATTGATGGTGCCTTCGATTTGATCGGCACCATTCAGAACAGCAGCGAGCGCGTTCGCAGTTGCCATGCCTAAGTCGTCATGGCAATGCGCGCTCAATTGAATTTTTTCAATGCCTGGGACTGTCTCTTTCAGCATTTTGAAAATATTCCCGTAGTCATACGGTGTCATATAACCGACTGTATCTGGAATATTCACGACAGAAGCGCCAGCGCGAATCGCCATACTTGTTACTTCAGCGATAAAGTCCAGCTCCGTACGTCCAGCATCTTCGAGTGAGAACTCGATTTTGCTGAAATACTTCTTCGCATATTTAATCGCTGCTTCAGCTGTTTCCAGCACTTGGTGCTTCTCCATCCGCAGCTTATGCTGACGGTGAATTGGAGACGTAGCAAGGAATAGATGAATGCATGGATCTTGTGCACCTTGAAGGGCTTCACGCACAGCCTCGATATCATTCTCTCTTGCACGGGACAAGCCGATAACAGAAGCGTTCTTAATCGCTCTAGCGACCGCATTCACACCAGCCAAGTCCCCTGGGGATGCCGCAGGAAAACCAGCCTCCATACGATCCACACCAAGCTTCTCTAGCTGCAAGGCGATCTCAACCTTCTCCTGAGTGTTCAAGTTCACACCTGGTGACTGCTCACCATCACGAAGGGTTGTATCAAAAATGTAAATTTTACGCACCATGTCACCTCCTAAAAGTTTTCGACAGAAAACTTGCTTCGTAAGCATTTGTTAAGCTATTTTTTTCAAGTCGTTATAGTATTCACAGGGAGCAATTGGGAAATTCTCCTCAATCACTCCCTGTGGAATGTACAGCCTATAAGATTCAATAATACCAAAGATTATTTTTTGATCCAGTGCATCATTTCGCGCAATTGTCCGCCAACAACCTCGATTGGGTGTTGAGCTTCGTTACGACGCGTTGCGTTCATGAATGCGAAGTTGGATTGGTTTTCCAAGATGAAGTCGCGAGCGAATTTACCTTGTTGGATGTCGGAAAGAACTTCTTTCATCGCTTTTTTCGTTTCAGCTGTGATGATACGAGGACCTGTTACATAGTCACCGTACTCAGCTGTGTTGGAGATGGAACTACGCATGGAAGCAAGTCCACCTTCGTACATCATATCAACAATCAATTTCAATTCGTGTAAGCACTCGAAGTAAGCCATTTCTGGTGCATAACCAGCTTCAACCAATGTTTCGAAACCAGCTTTAACTAGCTCAGAAGCACCGCCACATAGAACAGCTTGCTCACCGAACAAATCAGTTTCTGTTTCTTCACGGAAAGAAGTTTCGATAACGCCTGCACGCGTACAGCCGATACCTTTTGCATAAGCAAGACCGATTGCTTTTGCATTGCCAGTCGCATCTTTCTCGATTGCGATCAAGCCAGGTACACCAAAGCCTTCAACGTACGTACGACGTACCATGTGACCAGGGGATTTAGGAGCTACCAAGAATACATCTGTACCTTCAGGAGCAACGATTTGTCCGAAATGGATGTTAAATCCGTGGGAGAACATGATAGCTGCGCCTTTTTTCATGTTCGGTTGAATGGACTCACGGTAAACGCGAGCTTGTGTTTCATCCGGCATAAGAATTTGGATAACATCAGCGCGACGTGCTGCTTCTTCTACAGATACAACTTCGAAACCATCGTTTTTAGCTGCGTTCCATGAACGGCCTTCACGAAGTCCGATAATAACGTTCAACCCACTGTCACGCAAGTTTTGTGCTTGTGCGTGCCCTTGGGAACCATAACCAACAACCGCAATCGTTTTACCTTTAAGTACCGCTAAGTCTGCATCTTTTTCATAGTAAGTAGTAACTGCCATTCGAATAAATCCTCCTTTGATATAATGAATCCGTTTTGTCTACCCCTTGAGTGGGTGTTTCAACGATTTACCGTGGTACTTCGCTGAAACCCCCACTCAAGGAGAAGTTCTTGCTGGTAGAACACTTGGTTTTTCTTAGTAAAAATTTATTTAACCGAACCGCGAATCATCGCAGTAACGCCCGTACGGGAAAGCTCACGAATGCCATAAGGACGAAGCAATTCGACCATAGCATCTATTTTATCTGAATCTCCAACAACTTGCACGATCAATGAAGCAGGACCGATATCGACAACTGCCGCGCGGAACGTTTCAACAATTCCTAGAATTTCAGGACGCATAATCGGTTCAGCATTTACTTTAATAAGTGCGAGTTCTCTAGCTACCATTGGATTGGAGCTCAAATCAATAACTTTGATAACGTCAATCAACTTGTACAATTGTTTGGAAATTTGCTCCAACGTGTTGTCGTCACCTGTGGTTACGATAACCATCCGGGAAAGTCCGTTTTCCTCGGACTCTCCTACGGTGATGCTTTCGATATTAAAGCCGCGGCGTCCGAACAAACCAGAAACACGTTGCAGGACACCAGGCTGATTGTTTACGAGTACGGAAACTGTATGTTTAGTTGTCATTCCGAATCCCCCATTAACATGTCACTAATTGTATCGCCGGCTTTGACCATTGGGAACACGTTCTCACCCTTCGGTACGACGAAATCAATAACGACAGGCCCCGGTGTATCGAGGGCTTCCTGCCATGCTCTTCTTGCTTCTTCTTTCGTCGTTGCGCGCAAGCCTTTTACGCCGTAAGCTTCTGCAAGCTTCACGAAATCAGGGCTTCCTGCCAAGTCAATGTGACTATAGCGATTTTCATAAATGATCTCTTGCCATTGGCGAACCATTCCAAGCACTTGGTTGTTGATAATAACAACTTTAACCGGAATGTTGTTGATCGCACAGATCGCAAGCTCTTGCGCACACATCTGAACGCCGCCGTCTCCATTGATGGAAACAACTAGTTTATCCGGGTTCCCCATTTGAGCGCCGATCGCCGAAGGGAATCCGAAGCCCATCGTTCCAAGTCCACCTGATGTTACTAGGGAACGAGGGTTTTTGAATTTATAGAACTGCGCAGCCCACATTTGATGCTGACCAACGTCCGTTGTAATGATCGCTTCACCTTTCGTTGTTTCGCTGATCATTTCAATAACGTACTGCGGTTTAAGCTCAGTTTCAGTTTCACCGTATTTCAACGGGAACTTCTCTTTGCTTTCTTGCAGCTCAGCGATCCATGCTGCGTTATTCGCAGGCTTCGCTTTCGTATTCGCATACTCCAGAACGGCCTTCACATCACCAACGCATGGGATATCCGTTTTCACGTTCTTGCCGATTTCAGCTGGATCTACGTCGATATGAGCGATCACTTTTACCTTTGGTGCGAAACCATTCAAATTCATCGTCACCCGATCATCGAAACGGGAACCGATAGAAATCAATAGATCTGCATTCTGGATCGCTGTATTCGCTGTATACGTTCCGTGCATCCCTGGCATACCGAGCCATAGCTCGTGTGCACTTGGGAAGCCGCTTAATCCAAGCAAAGTCGTGGCTACTGGGATCTGTGTTTTATTAACAAACTCGATCAATTCATTGGAAGCATCCGCATAAACAACGCCGCCCCCTGCAATGATGACCGGACGTTCAGCCTCTTCGATGGCTTTGATCAGCTTATCAACTTGCAGCTTATTCGGTTGCACCGTAGGGTTGTAACCACGAATGCTTACATCCTTTGCAGGCTTAAATATCGTTTTATGAGCGGAGACATCCTTTGGTATGTCAATGAGAACCGGGCCCTTACGTCCTGAGTTCGCAATATGGAATGCTTCGTGAATGATACGCGGCAGGTCATTAACGTCTCTTACCAAGTAGCTGTGCTTCGTAATCGGCATTGTAATACCTGTAATGTCAGCCTCTTGGAAAGCATCCGTACCGATGAAGTTCGTTGCCACGTTACCTGTGATAACAACTAGAGGAACAGAATCCATATATGCTGTAGCAATACCTGTGACTAGATTCGTAGCCCCCGGTCCGGAAGTTGCGATACATACGCCAACTTTGCCAGTTGAACGAGCGTAGCCGTCAGCTGCGTGAATCGCGCCTTGCTCATGTCTAGTCAACAAGTGATTGAAATCATCAAAACCATGCATCGCATCATAGATGTACAATACAGCGCCGCCTGGATATCCAAAGACGCAGTCCACACCCTCCAGCAATAAGCTTCTTAGCAAAATCTCGGAGCCTGTAATCAGGTCTGGCTGCGTCAGCTTCTCAATTAGTTCTTCTTTAGAGCGTTTTGGTTCAGTTTGAACATTCATTGTGATCCTCCTCTCGAAAAGTCAATTCGTGTTATCGTCTACCATGCCATGAAAATAAGAAAAACCCCTATCATCCCGGACACGCACAAAACGTGTTCAACGGGACGAAAGGGGTTTAAGCTTCCGTGGTACCACCCAAATTTGCTATATGCCTCACAGCACATAACCTTAGCAGGAATGTTCATGAACGAACATTACCTTCAGCACGATAACGTGTGCTCTTCCGGTTCTCCCTACTACGTGCGGGTAATCCACATGTTTCAGGAAAACAGCTCCGAGGTGACTTCGTACTTAAGGGATTAAGGCGATGGTTTCAGCAAGTCCAACGCTCTCTGCGCATAAGTGCCCTTATTACTTCTTCCTCTTCATAGCGATTCATTCGTATGCTTCACCATATCAAATATGATTAAAGATTATTATATGCATCTGAAAGCCAATAGTCAATAGGTAGATCGAATAAAACATTGGAAAGTGAGAGAAGATAATACCAATTCTATGGAAAGTTCTGAGGAGGCCTACAATGAAAACGTCTCTGCAAGTCCCTTTCCCCATGACCACATCGCTGCAAGACAACGTCAAATGGCTTCAAGCTCAATTAGGCAAGAGCTCCGACGTGTACTATCGACAATTAGAAATTGGCGTATATCCAGAAACGAATAGTGTGGCTTTATTTTACATCGATGGACTTGTCCAAAATGATATTTTGAATGAACACGTGTCAAAGCCTCTCCTCACCGCTCATGAGAATGTATCCTATTGGCAGCAGGATATTTGCTTCCACGATTTGTTGTGCCAGGCGATCACGATCAGCGAACTAACCTTGAGTAAGGAAGGAACCGCTGTCCTCGCTGCCCTCCTAGGTGGAAATACCATCCTTATTGCGGATGGCTATGACGAGGTTATCATCGCTGGTACCTCAGGGTGGGACAAGAGAGCTATTGAAGAACCGCAAACGCAAACTGTAGTCCGTGGCCCAAAGGAAAGCTTTACGGAGGATATTCGCACGAACACCTCTTTAATACGGAGAAAAATTAGATCTCCTGATCTTCGATTTATCTCCTTGCGGATTGGTCGGTATACCCAAACCGAGGTTATCATTTGCTACTTAGAGGGTATTGCCGATGAACGGGTAGTCACAGAAGCCACATCACGATTAGAGAGAATTGATACGGACAGTATTCTAGAAAGCGGATTTATTGAGGAATATATCGAGGATGTCACTTACTCCCCGTTTCCTACAATCATGAATTCTGAACGACCTGATGCGATAGCCGCAGGTATTCTCGAAGGTCAGATTGCGATCCTTGTCGATGGCACGCCTTTCGTTTTACAAGCACCCGTTACCTTTTTCAGCTTCTTGAAATCGAGTGAGGATTACTATCAGCGTTTCGACATTGCAACGTTCATACGAGCTATTCGCTACATTTCCTTTTTCGTCTCCATGCTGCTTCCGTCCCTCTATATCGCTATTACGACGTTTCATCAGGAAATGCTGCCAACGACCTTGCTCATCTCCTTGGCTGCACAACGCGAAGGCGTTCCCTTCCCAGCCTTACTCGAAGCGCTTCTCATGGAAGTCACCTTCGAGGTACTTCGCGAAGCTGGTGTACGTATGCCACGCGTCATCGGATCCGCTATTTCGATCGTAGGAGCGCTTGTCCTTGGGCAGGCATCTGTTCAAGCAGGATTAGTTTCTGCCGCCATGGTTATCATCGTTTCCTTTACAGCGATTTCGAACTTCGTGACACCCGCACTGAATATGGCTGTTGCCGCCAGACTAATTCGCTTCGGGCTGATGTTGTTGGCAGGCTCATTTGGTTTATTCGGCATTTTGACAGGTTGTATGGCTATCTTAATTCATCTGGCTTCGCTGCGTTCTTTCGGTGTTCCCTATTTAACGCCTGTCGCACCACTCACTGTGAGTTCATTCAAGGACACATTGTTACGAGTGCCACGTTGGTTATTAGGTTTACGTCCCTTTAACCGGTCTAACACAACAAGAAATAAGCCCTATGATAAGCCTTCTCCACCTAGAAAAAATCGCTTCTAAGACATGCTCTGGGAGGATATCGACATGAATCAGAAGCTCAACCGTTACGTGTGTCTGATGATCCTCAGTTTATGCTGTTTACTGCTAACAGGCTGTTGGGATCGCAAAGAACTGAACCAACTTGCTATCACCTCAGCGACCGCCGTCGATTGGGACGGGAAAGTGTGGACCGTATCTTATCAGGTGGTTATTCCACAATCTATCGCCAACCCGAATACAGGGGGAAGCCCTGGGCAGCAAGCACCTGTCATGGTTTTCTCTACAAGCGGCGGTTCAATCCGAGGGGCTGTACAGCAATCGAGTTTAGAGATGCCAAGATCTCTTTTTTTTGCACATAATCGTGTGATTGTCATCGGTGAAAAAGCAGCTAAAGAGGGCATTTCCCAGTTACTGGACGTCTACCTGCGCAATTCAGATTCACGCGAAACGGTAGGCATTTTAGTGACAAGTGGCGAAGGGCGCAAGATTCTGGAACAAATTGTTCCACTGGAGAAAGTGCCTGGAGCTGCCATTAAAAACATGATTCACAACGAGGCTAAGAATGGATCTAATTTCCAACAAGTTTCCATTTATCAAATGATGATGGGAATTGCTAGCGACGCCCCTTTCACACTTGTCCCCGAAATTGTGATCTCTGGTGAAGGTGAGAATACGACAATTGCCACTCTGAAGAAAACATCCTTCACCAATAAGCTTAAGCTTGGTAGAATGGCTGTGTTCAAAAAGGATAAACTAATTGACTGGTTTACAGCAGAACAAGAATATGGTATCAGTTGGATTCGGAATACCATTCATCACACGACTTTGTTCTTTGGTTGTACAGAAGGAAGCAAAGATATTAAAGCAGCACTGCGTATCGATCAGAGCAACAGCAAATTGAAGCCTATCTTCTCCGAAGATGGCCATTTGGTTATGCATGTTGACGTGGATACAAGTGGTACCCTGAATGAGAATGGCTGTCCAAATGACCCTACGCAGCCTAAGGATTTGCATACCATGGAACGAATCGCAAGTGCCGAAATCACACGACTCATGACCAATGCCTTTCAAGTCGCTGTTAAGAACAATCTAGATATCTTTCATTTCGCGGATGTGATACATAAGCACCACCCTAATATTTGGAAACAGGTTAAACCCGATTGGGATGAGCATTTCGCCAAACTTGAATTAGCAACTAACGTAAAAGTGAAGATTACAAGAATCGGTATGAGCGGTAAAGCTTTTATGGAAATGTCCAAAGAAACAGGTGAGTGATCTGTTCTAGTTCACAGTGGGATGAGGTAGAGGGTCTTGGAAGAACGCATTACGAACTATCAACTCGTTGTTATGATCATCCTATTCGAAATCGGGAGCACTCCGTTATTCGCACTAGGGAGCAGTGCGAAGCAGGACTCTTGGCTTGCCATGTTGGCTGCTGCAGCAGCCGGATTCTTCTTATTGTTAATGTTTGTATCCATTCAACGACGAGCTCCTGAGCAGGATATTATCGGACTCCTTCGAATCTGTTTCGGCAAAGTCGCCGGCAGTGTCCTCGGAGTTTCCTTTGCGATCTATTTTGCTTATGAGTCCATGAGAAATGTCCGTGACTTCGGAGAAATCTCGAATTTAACGTTACTGAACACTACACCCAAATATATCACCATGTTCATTATCCTATTGTTAGCCTCATACGCCATTATGATGGGGGTAGATACCCTATTTCGGGTAACAGAAACTCTGCTTCCTATCGTCGCAATCAGTTACGGCTTGCTTATTTTTCTCATTAGCATCGCTCGTTTAATTCATTTCGATAATTTATTGCCCACCCTAGAAGATGGCTTTAAACCCGTCCTTCGAGCAGCCTTCCCGGACATGGTCTCCTTCCCTTTCGGGCAAACCATCATCTTCTTCATGGTTTGGCATATGCTGCCCGAACAAAAGAAGGTGAAGAAGCTAAGTCTTACGGCTTATACCATCGTCTCCCTCTTCTTGATCTTGATGAATAGCATAAACATCGCCGTACTCGGCACTACATTGGCTGCCAACAGCACCTTACCCTTCCTGCAAGCTGTCCAGCTCATTGAGGTTGGCGATATATTTGAACGCCTCGATGTTCTCGTCACGTTACTGCTCTTTCTTGGCCTGTTTGTCAAAATGACAACCTTCTTCTGGGGAGCTGTTTATGCCTTCGCGCACATCTTTCCTTCCTTACGGAAAGCTACTTGGCTTGTTATCGTCGGCAGCCTTATCTTCATCACTTCATTTCTTGAACCCAACTATACGGTACACGTTTGGCTAGGACTTAAGTTTAGTGTGAAGCTTTACCCGCTATTTCAGGTGATCATTCCCCTACTCATGTTTATCGTCATCCGCTTTCGGAAGCTTCCAGCTCCACAGGCCACATCAGACATCTGAGTTCTGCCGTAACTCTCCATAAGATGAAAAAAGAGCCTGCCCCCTGATGGGACAAGCTCTTAGGCGCGAAGCTAAGCTTACGCGTTTACTTTCGCTTTTGCAGCTGTTGCCAAATCGTTGAACGCTTTGGAATCATTCACAGCTAGGTCAGCCAAGATTTTACGGTTAACTTCGATACCAGCCAATTTAAGGCCGTGCATCAATTTGCTGTAGCTCAAGCCGTTTTGACGAGCGCCTGCATTGATACGAGTAATCCAAAGTCTACGGAAGTTACGTTTTGTTTGACGACGGTCACGGTATGCATATACCAATGACTTCATTACTTGCTCTTTAGCTGTTTTAAATAAACGGTGTTTGGAACCGAAATAACCTTTTGCTAATTTCAAAATTTTCTTACGACGGTGAGCGCGAATAAATCCGCCCTTGACTCTTGCCATTGTGAACTACCTCCTGGGATATATAAATGATGTTCGAATTTTATGCTACGTTACAATTAACCTTTGATAAGGGACAGTTGTTGTTGCAAACGACGTACATCGCCAGGAGCCATTGTTGGGTTCGTGGACAATACGCGTTTTTGCTTGGATGATTTACCAGAAAGCAAGTGGTTCTTACCTTGTTTGTATCTCATCACTTTGCCTGTGCCAGTGATTTTGAAACGGCCTTTCAGGCTGCTGTGTGTTTTCATTTTCGGCATGTTGTTGTTCCTCCTAATTTAGTATACTCGCCTAAGTTGTCGCTTTTGGCGTTAAGATCATGATCATGCTTCTTCCTTCAAGCTTAGGAGCACGCTCCTGTGAGGAGATTTCAGCAGTTTCTGTAGCAAGGCGCTCAAGCACTTTGCGACCAATCTCCGAGTGCGCAATTTCACGACCACGGAAACGAACGCTAGCTTTGACTTTATCGCCTTCACCAAGAAACTTAACTGCGTTGCGAAGCTTCGTTTGGAAGTCATGTTCATCGATCGTCGCACTCAGGCGAATTTCTTTGATATCCACAATCTTCTGATTCTTACGTGCTTCTTTTTCTTTCTTCTGTGTTTCATAACGGAACTTGCCGTAATCCATAATGCGGCAGACAGGCGGCTTCGCCGTCGGTGCAACGTTTACTAAATCAAGGTTCGCGTCAAGTGCAATTTGAAGAGCTTCGCGAATTGGTGTTATACCAAGTTGTTCTCCGTCCGCCCCAATAAGGCGTACTTCCTTCACACGAATCTCGTCATTAATCATATGGTCTTTGCTAATCGTGTTCCACCTCCATAAAGTATGTAACTCTCTTCCAAATATAAAAAAGATGCGGGCACAGTGGGCCCACATCTTCATCAATAACAGGTTTAAGACAAACCTATTGAATGTACATGATGATTCATTCAAACCAGCCAACGTTGTGTTAGTCAGGTGAGAAGCGGGCGCTTCTGCTTTACTTGAAACATATTATCATCTCATTCTAGAAAAGTCAACTCACTTGTTTACTTTTCATTTCATCCAACCGGATTACACGCGTATGCTCTGTGTGACTCCATTGTTTGTTGTTTTGCGTGAAGAACGCATAGAACGTAATTGGCCACCAAGACAGCATGAAAATCGGGTAAAGCAATAAATATTTGTACGTCTTCTTATGAGCCTTCTCAATTAGCATAGACATCGGAAGCAACACGTAGATGGCCAAGCTGAGTGAATTGATAACAGCCGGATTGACATGAACCAAAGCCGAATCAGCTGTCCCGTGTGATGTCATGGATTGAATCCATAGCATAACTGTTAGAATGGCACCAAAGAAGAAATTGTATACATTCGCGGAATAGATCGCCGCGTCAATTTTCATCCAGCTTCCCGTCTTAATCCCTTGCCATAGCAATGGGAAGAAGAAACGTTTGGCGACTTCAAAGTGACCTTGCATCCAACGTAGCCGCTGCTTAGCAGAAGCGTTGAAGGATAGCGGTTTTTCATCGTAAACCCTTGTATCGTAGTTGAACGTAGGCTTGATCCCCATTTGAATACATCTCATCGAGAACTCAAGATCCTCAACTAAGCTCGTTGCGCGCCAGCCAATTTGCTTTAACAGATTGGAATCGAAGCACATGCCCGTACCGCCAAGGTAATTGGCTAGTCCCAGGTTGGATCTTGGGGTTTGAACAAAACGATTCGCGTAGAAGTAAGAGATAGCGAAAGACCCAGTAATCCATGAATCATTCGGATTTTTCGTATCTAGGTAAGCTTGAATCACGCGTGAGCCTGAACACAGATCGTTATTCATGTGAATCAAATAATCTGGGCTAACCAGGTTATCCGCATCGAACATCACGATACCGTCGTACTGACGCTCACGTTTCCATAACTCTTTGAGCATCCATTCAATCGCATACCCTTTTCCTCTAAGGTTCGGGTTATGGCGTTCCATCGCGTACACCCCGTGGTGACGGGCAATGTCAGCCGTGTTATCCGTACAGTTGTCACAAATCACGAAGATGTCATAGAGCTCTTTCGGATAATCTAAGGTCTTCAGGTTCTCAATCAAAGCACCGACAACTTGTTCCTCATTATGAGCGGCAACCAATACAGCAAACGATTTCTGTGGAGCAAACATCTTTTTGTTTTTGGGACGATACCAACCAAAAAACGTTAAAAACAACTGATACGCGCCGATCAAAGCCAAGAATACTTGAACGGCAAGCATAATCTTGTCTAGCATGAAGCAAAGTCCCCCTTTTTTTGTGCACGTCAGCTATCTCTTTTTGTATGCCTAGTGCTTTTATGTACAGGTCATTCATGTTAACAGACTAACGGTGAAACAATCGTTTCTGATTTTCCTCTCTTTCTCCCTGTTTGTCAAAGTCTGCAAACTTCGAAAAAGCGTCAGTTCTTTGATATTTGGGAGGTTCGCACACGCCGAATAGAGCATGCGCTTGAAATCGGGTCGAAAATGTCTTGTTTTCATCGTTTTTCATATATTGTGTACCAAAAGTTCACCATTTAGACGAACACTAGCTTTTCTATGTGGTGACGTCCTTATTATAAATTACTCAGCTATTCGCTGACAACTTTTGCTTAAATACCCTGTTAATGGATAGCTCTAACCACCATAACAACATTCGCATAACAAAGTCCTTAAGAGTCCGTCGTTCACAATTAGGACATATCAACCTAAGCTGTGGCGGGATATCTACTCCAAATTTCGGAAACACTAGCAAGAGATGCTACGAACTTGCCTGAATCAGGTCGAAGTTTAATTGCCATCCTACCATACAAATGTTAACGCCAGATTAGTGCAACATTAAATTGAATTTATGAATATTTATCATCCAGTTAATCCTCCACTAATAAACCCTTCGTACAATAAGGATAGAGCAATTCCAAGTTAGAAGGAGGCGGTTACTCATGAGCAGCAAAGTTGTCCATTGGCTTCAAGATCATGAAACACGTCTATTCCACTTCGTCAATCAACGGATCCAGCATCATTTCCTCGATCAATTCTTTACGAAGTTCACCCATTTGGGCGGTGCCACAGCATCCATTATGATCACTTTATGCTTGGCCTGTTTTGGGCAAGGCTCACTGCGTATAGCTGGATTTCAAGCACTGCTGGCTTTAGCCATCAGCCATATTCCTGTTGCCATTATGAAAAAGAGATACCCTAGACTTCGACCTTATCTTGTTCATCCTCAAACGATTACACATAAAAACCCTCTGACGGATCACTCCTTCCCCTCTGGACATACCACGGCTATTTTCTCGGTTATCGTCCCTATCGTATATGCTTTACCCATGCTAGGACTGCTACTAATCCCTCTTGCCTTCGTTGTCGGTATGTCGCGGATTTACTTGGGACTTCATTATCCGTCCGATTGTATCGTAGGTTGCTTGATTGGAACGACGATATCCGTAGTGACAATCGCATTCTGGGGGTAGAACATGGAACAAGTATCGCGAAAAAGAAGAGTGCTTATCTTATCAGAAGGCTTTGGTGCCGGCCATACGCAAGCTGCTTACGCACTCGCCAGCAGCTTAGAACAGCGCTGCTCAACGATTGAAACCCGTGTTGTGGAGCTCGGTTCCTTCCTCCATCCTACGTTGGCACCTTGGATTCTCGGTGCTTATAAGAAAACAATTGCTGTGCAACCCAAATTGTATGGTCGCTTGTACCGCGCTCAATATCAAAAGTCACTTAATCCATTGACGCAGCTCGCCCTTCACCGCATTTTCTATGCACAAACGGCAGCTATGATCAGACATTGGGCACCACAAGCCATCGTATGTACCCATCCTTTTCCCAGCGTGGTTGTTTCTCGGCTGAAAAGAGCAGGACTGCATATCCCCCTATGCACCGTTATCACTGACTACGATGTTCATGGAACATGGGTCAGCCGTGAGGTGAATAAGTACATGGTGTCTTCCGAAGACGTGAAACATAAACTTATCGTACATGGCATCGCCGCCGCGCATGTCGAAATTACGGGAATCCCGGTGCATCCTAGTTTCAGAGAAGTCCATGATCGAACTTTAATTCGACAGCAATTCAATCTCTCATCGAGGCCAACTGTATTGGTTATGGGTGGAGGTTGGGGACTTATCGGCGGCGATTCATTGAGCGAGCATTTACTGACATGGAGAGACCAAATTCAGTTTATTTTCTGCTTAGGACATAACCATAAGGCGATTTCGAAGCTAGCGGCAGACCCGCGATATCAGCATCCCCATATTCACCTGCTCGGATTTACACAAGAGATTGGCAAGTTAATGGAAGTTTCAGACCTGCTCGTTACGAAGCCAGGGGGAATGACGTGTTCAGAAGGACTGGCCAAATCGATTCCCATGTTATTCTATGATCCCATTCCAGGCCAAGAGGAAGAAAACGTACATTATTTTACTAGACATGGCTTCGGAGAATCGATCCAGTCAGCGGATACGATCTCTCATTGGTTGTCCATGCTGGCTAGCCGCTATGCGGATGTTCAGGCCAAGCGCGTTTCTAATCAACATAGGAAGAGTCACCTGCCTGCGGGTGATGGTTCAGAAGTCATTCTCCAACTGTTAGGATAAAAATGAAAAAACAGACTATCCATGGCTGCTCGTTGGCAATACGGATTAGTCTGTTTTATTTAGAAGCTTATTCAGCTGATTCTTTCGATTCAGCGGCTAGTGCGGATGCAGCGGCTTGCTTCAACTGTTCTTGATGTGTTGACAATGCTTCTTGTCCGATCACAACTTCAAGGCGGTGAATATTCATACCTTGTCCTGCGAATTTCGTTTCGTACTCCGTCATCACATGATCCGGATGAATGCCATCCACGTGAAGATTCAGCGAAATATTGCGCATTCTTAGACCCATATCCGCAAAGGAATTCAATGAAAATTCAAATAAGGATTGTGAATCGGTTTTTAAATGAATTTCGCCCTTATCGTTCAGAATTTGTTGATATTTGGCAACAAAACCTGGATGAGTTAGACGTCTGCGCGCATGCTTCTTCTTCGGCCACGGATCACTAAAATTCAAGTAAACGCGCTCTAGCTCACCTTCAGCAAATGCTTCTTCAATATGCTCGATATTGAACAACATCAGCCTTAAGTTTGGAATGCTAAGCACCGCATCTTCTTCATTCTCCACGGTAATTTCATGGGCAACCTTAGCTTTCTCACTTGCCTTACGGATCAATTCATCATACATATCCACACCAATGAAATTGATATTCGGATATTTCCTACTCATTTCACTAATAAAGCGCCCTTTGCCCATTCCTAGCTCGGCATGAATCGGGTTATTGTTTCCGAACAACTCGGACCATTTGCCCTTATAATCCTTGGCATTTAATACAACGAGTTCTTTTTGACGTTCTATATCTTCTCTGATACCTTTTCTGCCCCGTAAACGCATTCTTCATTTGCCTCCTACACGTACATGCTTTCGAATACAAATCATAGACGATTCTATAAAAAAAATCAAAACTTTCCTCTAGTAGATGAATGGAAGAATGAAAGAAAACACCCTCCGGAATGGAAGGTGCTTCGCTCTTAGAAGATATTTATTTATAGCTTTCGTCTTTTCTTCTATTATTGCTTCGTAGACCAGCTAGGCCCAATAGCCCAACGAGACCTAGCCATCCCCAGTTCATATCATTGTCATTATCCGTTGTTGCATAAGCTCGATAAGAATTACCATTAGTGCTTGGTGTTGCAGTAGCTAGGCTTTTCGTACTCATTCTATCAACCATGTTTGCGCTGCGATCGACACCTCGCTCAACCGCATTGGCTCCGCGTTGGACACCTCGCTCAATCGCGTTAGCCCCTTTTTCAACTGGATTCGTTCCATATCCATTCATATGGTCCATAACGCCAGTGCCTCTCCCAGCTGTTCCATAGCCAGAATACGTGTTTGGGGTCGTTAGATTCCCATTATAGACGCCGTTCGTTCCATTTCCGCTAAAATTGCTGACGCCTGTCCCAAGCCCCACTCCTGGTGAAGTGGCATCGTAGTTACTTCCTGTATAGCCCGTTGATGTCGTAGTCCCCGTTGCCCCTGTCCCCAATGTCCCAATTGGTGATCCCGTTCCGACCGCATTTCCAGTATCCATGTGAGTTGCCTGAACACCTGCTGCCCCCATACTTAAAGCTGTTGTCAATGCTACCGCTAAAGTTATCGTACGAAACTTTTTCATGTAGTCCATTTCCCCTCTCAGCTCGTAATTGTGGTGCAAAGTTATCATGCTCGTAGTTGAGGGGTTTTATCGGGGAACTTGTTGGAAAGGCAGGGGTCGCTTTCATGCGTAGATTTCGCTACAATATAGATTGAAACAAAATAAACGAAACCGCCGTCCTCCAAGGACTTCTCACAGTGTTTATGGAGAAAGATAGCGATACTATTTGGTGAAACGTATATATTCTATATTTGAAAGCGAAGCAACAGAAAGAAAGGATACATGTCTTATGTCTACAATGATCCAGGAATCACCTCAGCTTTGGGGCGATAAACGTTTCCATACATGGAATTATGAAATGCGCGATGCGTTCGGAGGGAAAGTTTTCAAAGTCATGCTTGATGCTGGCTTCACCTGCCCGAACCGCGATGGCAAAATTGCAACAGGCGGATGCACCTTCTGCAGTGCACGTGGATCAGGAGATTTCGCAGGAAGTCGCCGCGACGATCTTGTCACACAATTTAATAAGATCCGCGATCTTCAGCATCAAAAATGGCCCGAAGCCAACTATATCGGCTATTTCCAAGCCTATACGAATACTTACGCGCCGGTTGAGGAGCTACGGGAGTATTATGAAGAGATTTTGAAGCAGCCTGGTGTTGTCGGATTGTCTATCGCCACGCGGCCAGATTGCTTGCCAGATGATGTCATTGAATATCTAGCTGAATTGAATCAGCGCACTTATTTATGGGTGGAAATGGGTCTACAAACCGTCCATGAATCCACTTCCGCGCTCATCAATCGTGCCCATGATACGCAATGTTATCTGGATGCTGTAGCTAAATTGCGCAAACATAATATTCGTGTGTGTGCGCACATTATTTATGGGTTACCTGGAGAAACCCATGAGATGATGCTGGATACAGGGAAAGCTGTCGCTCAGATGGATGTGCAAGGCATCAAGATTCATTTGCTTCATCTCATGCGCAAAACACCAATGGTGAAGCAATATGAAGCTGGTTTGTTACAGTTCTTGGAGAAAGATGAGTATGTGAAGCTGATCGTGGATACATTGGAAATATTGCCGCCAGAGATGATCGTTCATCGACTCACGGGAGATGCCCCGCGGGATCTACTAATTGGACCGATGTGGAGTCTTAAGAAGTGGGAAGTGTTGAACGCTTTTGATAAATTGCTCACGGAGCGGAATACATGGCAAGGAAAGTATTGGATGGGAAAAGAAAACGTTGAGGCTTCACTGCCCACTAGCCATGCGTGAAAACCAGCGTAAGAATCTTATTGATCGTGAAACCGAATAGAAGAACCCTGTTCCACAACTTGGCGCTAAAGCCAAATTCTGTACAAATAACGTCCTTCTCGTTCCATATTTCCTGGGAAATTGTCGAGAAATGCGTTAGCAAGCAATCATTGGAGGCACTCAACACATGGGATTTGTTTCAGTTCTAAGTTATGTACACCAGCTAATCGGGCAGCGCGTCGGGCCTGGTGATACTGTTATTGATGCCACGCTCGGCACTGGCGTGGACGCCTTGTTCATGGCGAAGCTCGTAGGCGCTCGCGGCGGCGTCTATGGCTTTGATGTCCAGCAGGCCGCGCTAGATCAAACGCAGCAGCGTCTGGCGAAAGAGCTGCCAGACGCCCAAGTGCACATGAGCTTATGCAGCCATGCGCTCATGGAAGCGGCAGTGCCGCAAGACCGCCACGGCAAGGTCGCCGCGGTCACTTTCAATCTCGGCTACCTACCAGGAGCCGATACAGCCATAATCACGGAGCAGGCATCGACGATTCCTGCTCTTGAAGCTGCCCTCCGCCTGCTGCGCAAAGGCGGAATCGTGACCATCGTGCTGTACAGCGGCCACGATGGCGGGTCTGAAGAAGCCGCAGCGGTTGAGCGCTGGGCGGAAAGCTTGCCTCTCGCAGCGTTTCAAGTGCTGCGGTATCAATTTGCCAATCGCAGCGCCTCTGCGCCGTATCTCTTGGCTCTAGAAAAAAGATAGTCACATGATATAATGCTAGAGTGGTATAAATGACAGAATGATAGAATAGACTAGGGGAAAGTAGGGATTGTTTTGAAATCATACCCGTTACAATTTCAACCTGAAATGAAAGAACGTGTTTGGGGAGGCAGAACCCTCGAACGATTTGGCTTTAAGCTGCCGGAAGGCGCCATTGGCGAAGGCTGGATGATCGGCGATCACCCGAACGGAACAACGAAAGTCATCAACGGCGAATTAGCTGGCTTAGGTCTAGACGAAATTCGTGAAAAGTACGGCAAAACATTATTCGGGACCAAAGGTTTTTCCGAGAAAAATGGCCGTTTTCCACTATTAATTAAATTGCTAGATTGTGAAGACGATCTATCTGTTCAGGTTCATCCCAATGATCACTACGAGAACCTCGCGGCTGGTGAACTTGGCAAAACAGAAATGTGGTATATTCTCGATGCTAAGCCAGGCGCTAAAATTATATATGGCATGAAAGACGGCGTAACACGGGAAAGCCTTGCAGAAGCTATTGCGGAGAACCGCATTATGGATTGTTTGCAAGAAGTACCTGTTGAAGCTGGAGATTCCTTCTACATACCGGCTGGTACGGTTCACGCGCTTGGCGCGGGTGTACTAGTAGCCGAAATTCAACAAAATTCGGATACAACGTACCGGTTGTATGATTACAACCGTCCAGGCTTAGATGGAAAAATGCGTGAGCTTCACATCGAGGATTCCCTCAATGTCATCGCGTATGAAGGATCAGGCTCCACGCGTATGAAGACAGATTTAGCGGAAGCAAGCACATGGTTGACGCTAGCAACCTCTCCTTTTTTCACCGTGGAAAAAGGTCTGGTAGGACCGCAATGGAAACTCACGACAACACCAGATAGCTTCGTGATCCTTGTGATTGCAGATGGCAACGGGACGTTGCAATGGGCAGACGGTCAAATTGCGACAAAGCCTGGTGACTGTTTCTTGCTTCCAGCAGATTTGGGCAGCTACTCCCTTGAGGGCAGCATGACGGTGATTCGCAGTTATTTGCCTTAGTAGATATTCGTTATCTAAAAAATAAAAAAAGCTCTCTGATAGCAGCCGCGGTTGTCGGGCACTGTCAGAGAGCTTTTATATTTATGCTAACCTTCTTCCGAAAGGCTGCTTTCTTTAAGGATTACGTCATGTGCTCCGCCCTCAACTAGGCTTGTTGCGGATACGAGAGCAATTCTCGCATTTGCTTTCAGCTCGTCCAGCGTCAAGGAACCACAGTTGCACATGGTTGATTTAATTTTACCCAGCGTCTTGTCCAAGTTTTCTTGCAGACTTCCCGCATAAGGAACGTAGGAATCCACACCTTCTTCGAACAAGAGCTTGCTCTTGCCACCAGTGTCATAACGCTGCCAGTTACGGGCACGATTGGAGCCTTCGCCCCAGTATTCTTTCACGAAGTTGTTACCCACTTTAAGTTTTCTAGTTGGGCTCTCATCGAAACGTGCAAAATATCTGCCCAACATAACGAAGTCAGCACCCATCGCCAAAGCAAGGGTCACGTGGTAGTCGTGTACGATACCACCATCGGAGCAAATCGGAATATACGTACCCGTTTCTCTGAAGTACTCATCTCTCGCTTCAACAACCTCCATCACAGAGGAAGCTTGGCCGCGGCCAATACCCTTTTGTTCCCGTGTAATACAGATGGAACCGCCGCCGATCCCTACTTTAATAAAGTCAGCACCTGACTCAACCAGGTAGCGGAAACCTTCGCGATCAACAACGTTACCCGCACCAATTTTCACATCAAAATTCTGTTTCACATACTGCACAGTCTCATGCTGCCATTCGCTGTAACCGTCAGAAGAATCGATTACGAGAATGTCTACGCCCGCTTCAACAAGCGCAGGAACTCTCTCCGTATAATCCTTCGTGTTGATCCCAGCTCCGACAATGTAACTCTTATTCTTATCAAGTAGTTCCATCGGGTTCTCTTTGTGCTCATCATAATCTTTGCGGAAAACAAGCGTATCTAGATTCCCGTTGTCATCCACAATCGGCAAGCAGTTCAGCTTATGATCCCAGATTAGGTTGTTAGCTTCCGAGAGCGAAATACCGGATTTACCATAAATTAATTTCTCAAAAGGTGTCATGAACTCCGAAATTGCACGATCTAACGGATCGCGGCTCTTGCGGTAGTCACGGCCTGTTACGATCCCTAGCAATTTTCCGTTCGCTGTGCCATCATCAGTGATCGCAACGGTTGAGTGCCCTGTCTCTTCTTTCAAAGCTAGCACATCACTAAGTGACTGCTCAGGTTTTAGGTTGGAGCGGCTTACGACGAAACCAGCCTTGTACCCTTTTACCTTACGCACCATCTGTGCTTGCTCTTCAATCGACTGAGAGCCGAAAATAAACGAAATCCCGCCACTACGCGCCAGTGCAATAGCCATTCCATCATCGGATACGGCTTGCATAACAGCGGAGGAAAACGGGATATTCAGTGAGATTGCTGGCTCCTCACCCTTATTAAATTTAACTAAAGGTGTCTTCAACTTTACATTTGCAGGTGTGCAAGCCTTCGTCGTTAGATTAGGAATCAACAGAAACTCACTAAACGTACGCGATGGTTCCATATAATACGTAGCCACTTTACAATTTCCTCCTAAAATAGGGATCTTTGAGCGCAGCTCAAAGTCTCTCCTTTGATTGATCCATAGGTAAATTTTTATAATCTTATCACTGAACCTTGCCTGTGGTCAATGGATTTTTTAGGGAAATGTTCAGTAGGCTACGAGACGGTGTTATTTCTTCCAAATTTGGGGTTCAGAACCCTTACTCGAATATTCAATATACGACGGTGAAATGTCCATCACAACATAGTTAGGATCGTGCGGCCCGTCAAACCATTCTTTCATTTCATCGGTCCATAGCTTCTCGCGAAGTGCATTATCCGCAGAGATCTTTGCCGTAGCTTGGATTTGCAAAATGTTCGGCGTAGACTTTCCGTCATATCCCACGAGAATATGCACGTGGGGATTTTCTTGGAGTTCCTCAACTTTATCTGTCTTCTTACTTGTCGTTAAATAAATCTCCAGCCCTTCGTGAAACAAAGCCATATAACGCACCTTCGGCTTGTTACCGTCAATCGTTGCAAAGGAGCATACCTGATTAGCGTTCAGCACTTGAATGATTTGCTCTTCGAGTTGTGTTTTTTTCGTTTCGATCATAGTTAGCTCTCCTCTCAGTCTCAAACTGCTTTAACTACCCTAGATTACCCATATGGGCGCGTGTTCAATCGTTTTATGCGAAAAAAATCCCCCTCACGCTAGGCGTGAAGGGGCATGGAAGGGTTAAATCGTTGCCAGCTGCTGCAGCGGCATCGTGTAGTAGGACGCCGGCTTCTGCGCGTCAGGCGGGAAGTGCACGACAAGCAGCTCCTTGCTGCTTTCGTCGATGTAGCCACTTTGCAGATACGTCTGCAAAGCGAACGGCAACACCTCAAGCATAGCATGCTTGTGCAGGTCTTTCTCGTTGATGCGGAGGCTCTGGAAGTCTCCGCTAACGAGCTCAGGCTGCTCCGCAACCAGCTTGAGGTATGCATTCTGTTCGGACTTCTCCAAGGTGAAGTCCCACCAGATTTTGCGCGGCTTATATTTGTGGCCGAGGAAGTAATCGAGCTTCATCAAGCCTTCGATGATGTGCATGTTAGTAGTTCCGCGATGAAGCAGGAACTCGCGCAAGCGAGTGAACAGATCCTCAAGTTGATGCCCGATCTTCTGCCAGCCGCGCCCTTCCCAGAAGTCGCCGAACTCTTGGAAGAAATCGAACGCCGATGCGAATTCGTTGGCGATCAAGTGCTTAACCGTGTGATCCATGCGGTGAGCGTTCCAATATTTCTCGAGCACATCCTCCACGCGCTTGATGCGAATCAAGTCGGTGAATGGCAGGATGTCGTTGCCGAGAATCTCATAAGGCGCGTGATCCATATAAATATAGCCATATTTATGAGCATCGTTACGCATGCCTGTGCCGCGCAGCATTTTGAGAAAGCCAAGTTGCAGTTCTTCCGGTCCTAGCTCGAAAACATCGTTAAACGTCTTACGGAACGAGTTATAATCCTCTTCTGGCAGACCAGCGATGAGATCGAGATGCTGATCGATTTTGAGACTGTTTTTCACTTTAGACACGGTACGGCTCAGCTTGAAGAAGTTCTGTCTCCGCTGCACGAGGTCATTCGTCGTGTCATTCGTTGATTGCACACCGATCTCGAAACGGAACGTACCTGGAGGGGCATTTTCAGCCAGATAATCAAGCACCTCAGGTCGCATAATGTCCGCCGTAATCTCGAATTGGAACACGGTTCCACGGTGATTTTGGATAAGGAATTCAAAAATTTCCATTGCGTAGTCCCGTTTAATATTAAACGTACGATCCACGAATTTGATCAGCTTTGCGCCAGAGTCGATGAGGTACAGCAGATCTGCCTTAGTCCGCTCCATGTCAAAATACCGCACACCCACCTCGATACTCGATAGGCAGAACTGGCAGGAGAACGGACATCCACGGCTCGTCTCGAAGTAGACAACACGGTTCGCTAGGCTCGGAAGATCTTCCTTGAAGCGATGCGGCGAAGGGATATCATCCAGCTTCAGCTTCGGTCTGCCCGGCATCAGAATTACTTCTTGCTCTTTGCGGTAGGCAACGCCATAGACGAAGTGGTATTTGCGGGTTGTTGAGATCTCGGTAAGCAGTTGGTGGAATGTCTCTTCCCCTTCGCCCATGACGATGAAATCAACCTCTGGAATGCGCTCCATCCAGTAGTCCGTGTCGTAAGAAACCTCGGGTCCACCAAGGACGATGAGGATTTCGGGTCTGATTTTTTTGATCATTTTGATAATGTGAATTGTCTCTTCGATATTCCATATGTAACAGGAGAAGCCCAGTACATCCGGTGCCTTCTGATAAATGTCGGAGACGACATTCATGACGGGATCTTTAATCGTATATTCAGATATCTCAACATCAAAATCCTTCTCGCAGAACGCTTTCAGATAGCGCAAAGCCAAGGAAGTATGAATGAATTTGGCGTTCAGTGTGGATACAAGTACTTTCATATGAAAAAAACCTCGTTCTATTCTGGGTTATCGTGCCTTCTAATTCTACACGAAAACCGCGGAAATACAAAGGTAAGCCCTCCCATACGGGACAGTAAAACGAAAAACATTAAAGAACCATGTCATCGTCCAAATGGGGGACTTCATAGGGAAACTGCAGGTAGGAGGCTTCTTCGATGGCGTTTTTCCAGCGTTCGGCGTGGGTGTAAAGCTGCTGCTCGACTTCTTGGATTCTCTGACTGATTTCGCCGGCCGATTCCACCGGTTCACGTTGCAGCGCTTGTTGTAGAGTACTGCGTTCTTCGAACCATTGCGTTAATTGGTATAAAAGCATAGGAAACCACCTCTCACACGTAAGATATGTACGTGCTAGTGTTCCCTGATTTGCGGAGGCGTATTCGGGTGCCCAACCTCCATCCCATCCTGACACAGGATTAACTGGAAAATCTACAGCTAATTTCGGGATTTCGAGCGGAAAAAGGGAAATAAATGGAAAACCTCCCGTTAATTTCGGGGATTTTACGCAAATGCGCTAGGAACCCGAAAAATAGCTGGAGGTTTTCCATTTAAAGTGGTTATGGAGCCAAATATGCAGGAATTTACCTGTATGTTTTCACGTTAATTTGAATTGGGTGGGAGGCACTCCCGCAACGCTTGCTTTTACTTCAACAAAGCCCCGTCCTGCTCAA
Source organism: Paenibacillus sp. LjRoot56 (assembly GCF_964253335.1). Taxonomy (NCBI): domain Bacteria; kingdom Bacillati; phylum Bacillota; class Bacilli; order Caryophanales; family Paenibacillaceae; genus Paenibacillus; species Paenibacillus sp. LjRoot56. The sequence continues at coordinate 1,777,348 of NZ_CAXURV020000001.1, read as the reverse complement.
GGACAGCTTGCAGCTCGGCGACGTCAATCTCCGCTGGCAGCACGCCGTGCTTCACAGCGAGTCCAGCTGCGGAGCCTGCGGCTTGGCCCGTGGCCATACAGCTTGGCGTGAGTCGCGTTGTAGCCAGCGCTTCATGCGTGGTCGAGATGCAGCGACCTGCGGTGAGCAGGTTTTCTATTTTTTGCGGCAGCAGGCAGCGGTACGGGATGTCGTAGGCGCCATCCCCTTTGACCCAAGCTGCGGTTACGCCTTTGCCAGACGGATCGTGGATGTCGATCGGGTAGCCACTGCGTGCGATAACATCGTCAAAATGACGCCCCTGCACGACATCCTCCACTTGCAGCGCATATTGACCATCGATCCGACGCGTTTCACGGATACCAATTTGCGCGCCAACGTTGGAAATGGAGGCTTTTTCGAAGCCAGGCAAGTTATTGCGCATAAATTCAGCAACCATCAACACCTGTTTGCGCCCAAGCTCCTCGGCCTCTGTCAAGTCCTCTACATTGGTGCCATCCAGCCCCTGCACACGCGTAGTATTGACCAGTACTTCGTCATCTTCAGGACCTGTGAAGAACAGCACTTGATCGCGATTAATCGGAAGATTCGCTTCCTTCCAGTGCTTGAAATAGCCGAGTACACCAGAAAGAGGGAGATCAGCGAGCTCGGAGAAAGGCGTCTTTTTATAAAACTCATCTGGATGGTCAATCATGTATTGTTTCACGGCAGGCAGATTCACACCGCGCATTCTGAATTTCATCGTCATTGGCTGTGTTGCTTTATCCCCATCACGCCCTTTGAGGCACGGCGCCCCAGACAGATACGCAAGATCAGCGTCACCTGTTGTATCGATAAACACTTTGCCACTTACATCAATTCGGCCGGATTTGGACGTCAACTGCACCGATTGTATGCGATTGTCCACGGTCTCCACATGATCGACAAAGCTATGGAAAAGCAGCTTAACACCCGCTTCTTTGAGCATATCGACGGCAAGAACTTTATATATTTCTGGGTGATAAGGTGTGATTGTATTCACGAAACCAACCGTATCCCGAAGATGTCCCGGGGATGCGTTCATCGCCATAAGGCGGTCGATAATTTCTTGCGCGAGCCCTGCAATAACTTGTTTGCCATCCGTTGTATGAAACGTCATCCAAGGATAGACCAACGCAGCCGTCGACATCCCTCCAATAAAGCCGTATTTCTCTATCAAAACGGTTTTGGCCCCACTTCTCCCTGCTGCAATCGCCGCATTGACACCCGCTGGTCCTCCCCCTACTACAACCACATCTGCTTCTATCTGTTTGATCATCTGACTTCGCTCCCTTAGCTTAATTGTTGGTAAGTCACTTGCCTCTCAGTTGCTTGCTTCTCTCTTAGTGTAGTTTAAAATTAACCTTCTTTTTAGTTTAAATTTAGTTTAAAATTATAGGTACAGAAGGCAGTCAGAAAAGGGGCATCTCAGACCTATGCGAAAAAGAATTACACTCCACGATTTAGCCGCTCAGCTCGGCTTAACGATACAAACGGTATCCAAAGCGCTGCGCGGACTGCCTGGTATGTCAGAGCAGACACGAAGTGAAATTTTCAAGCTCGCGCGCGAGCTTGGCTACATGACCAAAGATCAGAAACAAACACTTCAGCAAGATCTCATCTCACCGTATCCCGTTGTACAACGCAGGTTCGTACTCGTCCAGAACAAGCAATCCTTGAACTTTAACCGCTTGTTGCTGCAAGGCTTACATGAACGCTTTATGGAGTTTGGCCACACGGTTCAGCCACTTCTCATTCCGCCTAATTTAAAGCCCTCACAATTTGACGACTGGGCCGAGGAAGAAGGTTTGTTATATGCGGAGGGGGTGTTTATCGCACCAAGGATGAATTGGGATCTCTTGGAGCAAAAACTATTAGAGCTGCAGCTCCCGCGGATTCTGTTGAATTTTCCGCCACCGGAGTCCAAGGTCGATAGTGTCATTTGGGATGTGTACGAGGCTGTTTATCAGGCGGTGCGAAGGCTCGTGCGTATGGGCCACAGGAATATCCTTTATGTAGGCGATACGAAGGATCAACGCGGATTCGTTATCCGGTGGCAGGCTTTTGCCGAGGCGATGAAAGAGGCTGGGGTGGCGGTTGATCCTGGTGAGCACGCGATAGAGCGAGATGGTTCAGAGGGGTGGTTGGTGGATTTCCAGCAGAAATATCAGCTACGCCAGCCAACAGCAGTCATTTGCGGCATTGATGAAGAAGCTGCACCTGTGTATCACACCCTTCGTCGATTAGGGGTTAAAGTGCCTCAGCAATGCTCGCTGGTTGCGCTTTTGAATGAGCAAAGCGATACGCTGCCGCTCTGCTCTCGCCCTCAGCTGCCGATTCGAGAGGCCGGCTACCGCGCAGCGGATCGCATGCTATGGCGGATTGCGAATCCGCATTTACCTTTTGAGCATGTGCGGCTGCAGGGGGATTTTTTCACAGGGAGTACGATACAGAAGTTGCAGGGTTAATTTTAACGAGACGATCATTTCATTTGCTTTTATGAACGTGGTATATTGGAGGTCGAATGATCTGACCGGAAGGTAAGCCATCGTAATAGGAGGTATTTTAACATGCAAAAGAAACAAGGTTCACGTCCAAAAGGAAGTGTCAGCCATAAACCTAAATTCGGAACGAATAAAGCACAAATCCAGTCATTGCAAGCAGGAGCAGCCAAAGGTGGTCAGGAGTCGAGTACTCGCCAGTATACAGTGAAGGAACCTACTGAGCTTCTACCCTTTTTGTTGGAAAAGCTATCGAGCCTAGGTCGAAATGCGGTCAAAGCTATCCTCGCTCGTGGACAAGTCGCAGTGAATGGCAAAGCAGTAACGGCATATAATCACCCCTTGCAGCCGGAAATGACGGTCACGATCAACAAAGATAAAGTTGTGGAAGATATCCCGCTAGCCGGCATGACGATTTTACATGAAGATCACGATGTTATTGTCATTCAAAAGGATGCTGGCCTTCTATCCATCGCAACGGATACACAGGAAAATCAAATTACAGCCTACCGCCAACTTACGGCGCATGTGCGGAATCATGATCCGAAGGCGCGGATTTTTGTCGTTCATCGCCTAGATCGGGATACATCGGGTGTGATGATGTTTGCCAAAAACGAACAGGCGCAGCAGCACCTACAGAACACGTGGCAAGAGAGCGTCAAAGAGCGGACGTATGTGGCGTTAGTGGAAGGTATGGTGCGCAAGCCTGAAGGAACGATTTCTTCCTGGCTCAAGGAACACGCGAAATCGCTCAAGATGTTCTCCACACCGTACCCGAACGACGGACAGCATGCGGTCACGCATTACAAAACGCTGCAAGCGAACAAGAGCTTCTCCCTGCTTGAGGTGAACTTGGAGACCGGCCGCAAAAACCAGATTCGCGTTCATATGCAGGATATCGGGCACCCCGTTGCTGGGGATAAAAAGTATGGGTCCAAATCGAAGGAGATCAATCGACTTGGTCTGCATGCGCGTGTGCTCGCCTTTTTGCACCCGACGACAGGTAAGTTAATGCGTTTCGAGACGCATATACCGAAGGTGTTTTTGAACCCTTTTAAAGAGCCTGGTGTGAAGAAGTAAATTGTTCGAACGATTAGTAAACCAATTAAAGGAGTAGCTTGATGAACATTGTTGTACTTGATGGTTATACGTTAAATCCAGGCGATCTGGACTGGAGTGGTTTACAAACGCTAGGCGAGTTGACGGTCTATGAACGTACATCTGAGTCCGAGATTGTAGAACGCGCCGCTCAGGCAGACATGGTGCTGACGAACAAAACGCCACTCACCGCACAAACACTGAAGCAGCTGCCGAAACTGAGATATGTCGGTGTTTTGGCGACTGGTTACAATATTGTGGATGTCCAAGCAGCCAAGGTTCAGGGGATTATTGTTACAAATGTGCCAGCGTACAGCACGCATTCGGTTGCTCAGTTGGTTTTTGCACTCGTATTGGAGTTCTGCCACCGGGTGCAGCGCCATAGCGACAGCGTGCTTCAGGGGGATTGGGCTGGATCGGCTGATTTCTTCTACAGTGTCTCCCCTCTCATAGAGTTAAGTGGCCAAACGATGGGACTGATCGGTCTTGGCCAAATTGGCAAACAAACGGCGCTCATTGCTGGGGCGATGGGCATGAAGGTCATTGCGACAGGTAGTGGCCGCACTGTGCCGCAACCCGTGGAAGGCATTGAATGGGTCTCACTTGAGGAGTTGCTGCAGCGTGCCGATGTGATTAGTCTGCATTGTCCGCTGACACCTGCAACGAATGGACTGATCAATGCAGAACGGATTGCTAGGATGAAACCGACAGCAATTCTGATTAATACCGCCAGAGGTGGATTGCTTAACGAGACGGATGTCGCGCAAGCTTTGAATGATGGTCGCCTCGCTGGTGCAGGGCTTGACGTTCTGACGGTCGAACCGCCAAAGCCAGATAACCCCTTGCTGCATGCTCAGAATGTAATTATTACACCGCATATCGCATGGGCAACGAAGGAAGCTAGAGCTAGGTTGATGGCTGTTGCGAGCAGTAATGCGCGGAGTTTTGTAGCGGGTCGGCCGGTAAATGTGATCGGGTAGGGTTGGGGTAGGGTTGGGCTAGCTTGATAATCAAACCTCTCACCCAACCCGAAATAATGATGTTTTTCATCACTAAAGACAGAGAACTCAATGATTTTAAGATTTTCCAGCTCCGTAGTGATGTTTTTCATCACTAAAGACGGCGAACTCAATGATTTTAAGATTTTCCGGCTCCATAGTGATGTTTTTCATCACTAAAGCGGGGAAGCTCAATGATTTTAAGATTTTCCGGCTCCGTAGTGATGTTTTTCATCACTAAAGACGGCGAACTCAATGATTTTAAGATTTTCTGGCTCCATAGTGATGTTTTTCATCACTAAAGCGGGGACGCTCACAGATGATAAATAAAAGATCACAAAAAGGCTGTCTTTCCAAGTAGATTTGGTCTACGGGAAGACAGCCTTTTTTGTAATTATTGGGGATTACACTCCAGTGCTATTTCAGTAAAGCCGCATAATCCATCTGCGGCACAAGACCTGTCTCCGCTGCACGCTGGAGCAAGGTTAAGACAGCGCCATAGCCGCTATCGCCGAGATCAGCGGTGAATTCGTTGACGTACAGGTCGATATGCTGCTGCGCGACCTGCGGATCCATCTCCTGCGCGTGCTGCATGACGTAGTCGCGCGAAGCTTCCGGATGCGCCCACGCGTACTCAACGGAGGCGCGAGCCCAACCCGCGAGCGCCTGCAAATCCATGGTGCGCCGAGCGATGATGGCGCCCAGAGGGATTGGCAGCCCGGTGTCGGACTCCCACCAGCTGCCCAAATCTGTTAGAAGCGCTAACCCGTACGACGGGTAAGTGAACCGCGCTTCATGAATGACGAGGCCGGCATCGATAAGGCCGTCCCGCACGGCGGGCATGATCTCGTGAAACGGCATGACCACGATTTCGCCAACGCCGCCAGGCACGTTCTGTTCCGCCCATAGGCGGAACAGTAAGTAAGCCGTCGAGCGCTCGCTTGGCACGGCAACTCGGCGGCCGCTAAGGGCAGCCGGGTCAGCCGCTCCTTCGCTTGGCTGCGTCAGCACAAGCGGGCCGCAGCCTCTGCCCAAGGCGCCGCCGCAGGGCAGCAGGGCGTAATCCTGCAGCACCCACGGGAGTGCTGCGTAAGAGATTTTAAGCACGTCTGGGCCGGTGCCTTCGGCGGCCAGACGGTTCGTAATATCGATGTCCGCGTAGAGGACATCGAGCTCTGGTGCGCCTGGGATTAAGCCATGCGCCCAAGCGTGGAAAACAAAAGTATCGTTTGGACAAGGTGAGAACGCTATTTTCATAATTAAAGCACCTCCGCTAAGACTGAACCTGCTGCTTCTAAAGCTTTCAAGGCATCACCGATCCGCCAGGCATCTCGGTCTCGCGGTCCGACCGCGTTGGAGATCGCGCGGATCTCCAGCATGGGCACCCCGCGCTGCTGCGCAGCCGTCGCTATGCCGAAGCCTTCCATGGCTTCGGCGGCAGCGCCAGGCACGCGCGCAGCCAACGCAGCGGCGGTTGCCGCTGTTCCGGTGGCTGTTGCCACCGTCAACACCGGCGCCACTTGCGCTTGTAGGCCTGCGGCTTGCAGCGCCGCCGTCACACGCTGGGCCAGTTCGGCATTCGCGCTGATGCGCGTAGTGCCGAAGCCCAGCTCATCCAAGCTGCTGAAGCCGTCCAGCAGCTCAACGCCAAGATCGGCGGCGATGATTTCGCTCGCAATAACAAGCGAGCCAATTTCCGCTTGACCCACGAAACCGCCTGCAATACCGGCGATAAGCAATAGGTCATAATCGGCTTTGGCAAGCTCAAGGGCTCCATTCACTGCAGCAGCAGCAAGCCCTACACCTGCTAAAGCATATTCAAATCTGCTATCCTGACCTAGCCCACGTTGTATGGCATCTCGTTCAGGAGCGACTGCTGTCATGACGAGTATTCGCATCGTTCTTCCCCTTTAAGCTTTGACTTCTATACTCGTATTTTACATGACACCTGTCCAGAAGGAAACTTTCACGCTTGACATGCCAAACTAATTTAATTATCATCTAATTAGATTAATGTCTAATTAGATTGTTAGGAGTTGTTCGCGTCTATGCAATTAGATAAAATCATCACCTATCACAAAGCCATGTCGGATGCTACGCGTATTCGTATGCTTATTTTGTTAGCGAACGGGGAATCCAATGGGCAAACTCTCGCTGAGAAGCTGAGCGTAACTCCCGCGACCGTTACCCACCATGCCTCAAAACTTCGCGAAGCCAACTTAATTCATGAGCGTCGAGACAAAAACACCATTTATTTCACCTTGAATGACGCTTCCATTCGCAGCTACGGTCAGACGACAGCTGACTTGATTTTCAAAAACAAAAAGGAGGCTCCCGCATCCATGGAAACGGAAGACAAAAATTCTAATCTTCAGAAGTCTGTTTTACGGAACTTTTTCACGTTTGATGGTAAGCTCAAACATATTCCAGCCCAGCTCAAGAAAAAGCTGATTGTCCTGGAGCATCTAGTTGCTGAACTAGAAAAAGGCCGATCCTACGCCGAAAAAGAGCTTAACCTCTACCTCAAAAACTATCATCCTGATTTCGCAACCTTGCGCCGCGAGTTGATTATGCACCAGTTTATGTTTCGGGAAAATGAGGTTTACGAGTTGAACCCTAGGGAAATGTGGGCGAAGTGGGAAACTTTATCTTAATTCGTAACATACTGTTCCCCCTCCACTCACCCCCCTGCAACTTTAACTGTAAAAACTCCAGCTATTTTTGACACTATTCCACGTATTTGGTATTTAAATGGAAAAACTCCAGTTAATTTTGCCTATTTCTCTCCTGAAGAAGGAAATGGCCAATATTAACTGGAGAAAATACAGTTATTTCACAAATTTGCCCAAATGCTCCTCAATTAAATGGAGAAAATCCAGCTGTTTTCCTAAAGAGCTACCTGTAGGCAAGTGTTTCTGCAAAGTCAGATAGATCGAGGGGGGCGGGGTTTCGGTTTGCTCAATTCTGGCGGTTGCGGCCATTTGTACAGTTGTTCCGAAGCTGTTTCGCTAGTGTCCGCTGTGTCGGTATCTGTTGATCAACTAGTTAACCATCAACGCACCACCCCAAGCCCCAACAACCACTTCTTATATGCCGTCGGTGTAATTCCAAGACATCTCTTAAATTCCTTGGAAAAGTGCGCATAATCATGATAGCCGAACTGGCCCATACAGCTCGTGATATCCATCGTTGGGTTGAAGAAAATCTGGAGTCGAGCCAAGTTAAAACGAGACACAGAATTTAATCGCTTAGGTGACATCCCTGCGAGCTCTGAACAAATCCGTTCAAAATGCCGCTGAGAGTATCCACTCTCGACGACGCTGATAGGAACATCCTGCTCCATCGGTGTGCGATATAGTTTGGATAATATATTAATCATCGCGGCATGCTTGGTTTCTGGTTGAAAATGACGATAGAGATAATCCGTCAGCAAAGCGATCCCTTCTTCCAAATCTGCCTCTGCTAGCTGCGGAACGAGCTCGGCAAGTTCATGCTCGGGAAATAAATCAGCGAGCGGAAGAAACTTATCAATCAATGCACGATGGTCCATCTCTTTGAAGGCACGCAACCCCCATGGCAGCAATCGCACGCCGAATAAACGAATAGGACCTTCTGCGGTAAGTGGATAATAGCGTGAAAGTGTTCCGATAAAAAATGCCCTTGGCAGAACTTGCCCACCGATTGAATAATCGGCTCCATAATGAAAAATCAACTCTTGGCAGCCATCTGGCCACAGGGTTTCCCACTCTTCCGCCGCGCTGTAATCCCGCTCCAAATACCAATAACATTTAATATATCGCTGCAATGTCTCATCTGGCTGACGTTCCTCATAACGCATCTGTCTCCTTACCTCCTTTCTCCTATATGTCCCCTCATCCCTTTACTGTTCGTTGCCTCACCTTCATTCGTTATTCCCTTCCCTATTCCTGCTCAACTGTCCTTGTATCTCTTCTTCCAACTTTGAGTACTCATCCCCTACCAGTCCCACAAAATGGACACGTTGCCCAATTATTTATTCCGCATGCGGGTCATTCATCCATACACCTTCTAGTCAGATGACATATAGTAATTTTGTGAAGGGAGGGATTGACATGAGTTGTGGTTGCGGAACTGGCGGCGTAGGTTATTCAAGCACTGCAGTAGTCCTCGTTCTATACGTCCTCTTGGTTATCGTTCTTAGTACGTTCGGGTTTGGCTGGTAATATAAATTGTAAGACAGCGGCTGGGACGGTGATTCCGTTCCAGCCGCTTACTTTTTCTAGTCCTTTTAGCTATAATAAAAACTTAAGCATGAATTTCATCTATTCCCTACTTAGGACGGAGTCGAGGTACTGTGTCTAAACCGATTTTGACCATTGTGGTCCCTTGTTATAACGAAGAAGAAGTCCTCCCCGAAACTGTCTTTCAACTCAGTGAAGTATTAGATTCTCTCATTACAGAGCAATTGATTGCCCTGGGTAGTACGGTATTATTTGTAGATGATGGCAGTAAAGATGCAACATGGTCGCTAATCGAGCGATTCCACCTTTCCAATCCATTCATTACTGGGCTTAAGCTGGCCAAAAATGCCGGTCATCAAAGCGCTTTACTCGCCGGACTCCTGAAAGCGAAAGCGTATTCCGACTGTGTCGTTTCCATCGATGCGGACCTGCAGGATGATACTTCTGTCATTCGTGAATTTCTAGTGAAATTCCATGAAGGCTACGATATTGTCTACGGGATCCGTCAGGATCGTTCATCTGATACCTTTTTCAAGCGAGCTACTGCGCAAGGCTTTTATAAACTCATGACCTCACTTGGTGTTAAAATTCAATACAATCATGCGGATTTCCGCTTAATGAGCAAGCGTACTCTCGATAATTTGGAGAAGTTTCAAGAGGTTAATTTATTCCTCCGCGGCTTAGTCCCTCTGCTAGGATTTCCCTCTACACAGGTCTATTATGACCGGAAGGAACGATTTGCTGGTGAATCCAAATATCCGCTGCGCAAAATGCTCGCTTTTGCCTTCGATGGCATCACATCCTTCAGTGTAACTCCCATTCGTTTGGTTACGGTGATGGGCTTTCTGCTCTTCGCACTTAGTGTAGTTGCTGCTATTTATGCGATTGTAGGCAAATTACTTGGCGAGAACGTTACGGGGTGGACTTCACTTATTCTCTCTGTCTGGTTCATCGGCGGTGTGCAGCTTCTTGCGATTGGTTTGATCGGCGAATACATAGGTAAAATTTATAAAGAAGTGAAGCAGCGCCCGCTTTTCGTTATCGAAAAGGAATTAACCGAGCAAGCTCAGGAGCAGGCAACCGTCACTTCGCAGGCGAGCCAACCTGCATCTGCAAGGCGGTAATTGGATGACCTCCACTTCACTCAAATCCTTACTAACAGGCAGCTTTGCACGTTTCTTACTCGTTGGTGTGTTGAATACGTTGGTGGGTTTATCCGCCAGCTTTGCTCTTTTTAACCTATTAGATCTGAATTATTGGTTATCGACCTTTGGCGGCAATACGATCGGTGCGGTAGTGAGTTATCTGCTTAACCGTACGTTTACCTTTCGCTCCAAAGCCAGCATTGGCAGCAGTTGGTGGAAATTTGCACTTGTCATACTCATATGCTACGGATTTTCGTATGGGATCAGCTGGCTGCTTGCCGAAGCGATCAGTTCCTATCTCCCTAATGCCAGCACGAACTGGCTCCATAACGGTGCGATACTTATAGGGAATGGCTTGTACACGATTGGCAATTATATCGGGCATAAATATTTCACCTTCCGTACTCATGATTCGAAAAAAGGCAGGGCATCCTAACACCTAAGAGGTGATTGACGATGTCACGAAGAAGAAACCGGGCTATGGTGCCCGGATCCGAACATGGCTTAGGGCTGCTCAAAGCCCACGTTATGCAAAATCAAGGATATGCCGTAAATCCTGAACGACCTGATCTTGTCAAATACGAGGTTGCCCGTACACTTGGTGTTCCCTTGCAACAAGGCTATAATGGGAACCTCAGCTCAGAAGATGCCGGCAGAGTAGGTGGTCCAATCGGCGGCGCGATGGTGCGAGAACTCGTTCGCATGGCACAGCAGCAGATGGCGAATCAACGTCCTCCTGGGCAATAAGCATGTCCCGCATTTAGATGCCAGCCATAATCCGACGCATCCCCACATAAACTAGTAGCAAGCTGCTTTGCAGCTCTACTTTTAATGGTGAAGTCAGGTGATGATGGCAGATGAATCCTCCAGGCAATCGTTCGTCAAAACCCGATTGGAAGGGACTGTCGGCGCAAGCCGGCGATGTGCTAGGCCCCGAGTTCTGGCAGGACATTGCCAGTATTATTCCGCTAACCGGACCCCGAGTTGATATGTATGAAACGCCGCAGGAACTCGTTGTGGTCGCTGAGGTTCCAGGGTTGTCATCCCAAGAGAACATCCAGCTATCCTTCCGCGACCAGTCCCTCTTAATCAGAGGGATGCTCGTTCGTCCTTATCAGGTAAGTGATGAGCAAATGCGGCTGTCTGAGCGCTATTTTGGCACATTTGAGCGAGCGATCCGCTTACCTGGCAGGGCTTTGACCGATCAGATGAGAGCACAGTATCATAATGGGCTGCTTATCATCCGTATTCCGCTTGCTCCACCCGATGGCGAGAAGGTTATTCCCATACAGTTTACTTGAGACAACGGTTGAACAAAGATTGCCGACTTCCTTTCATGAAGGAGCCACGGTGATCTTTTTGTTTTGCAAAAAAAGAAATGATTCTGCGTTTGTCCCCATATACATGGAAAGGAGACGCTGAATTAGAGGATTTGGAGGGAATGACCATGGTTCGGATCCAATTTCAATCCATTCATATTGATGACATAACGGAAAATTCTAGCGTTAACAAGGGCAGCAATCGGATCAGTGGAAGGCGGCATTCAGCCAAGACGAATCAAGGGATCGGTGAATTGACAGGCGATCACAATGTGGTGTTGGGCGGGAAGCACACAGTCCTGGATAATGATACATTTGATGTTAAACCGAATACACGAAAGAGCTGACCTAACCTATGTGGTTTCAAAAAAAGAAAACGTCGCCGCCTCCAACTGGACCCTCTAACGCCACTCCCAAACCTTTGATGAGAAACGAGACTATTCCAAGCCCACAAACGCAAACCGTTCACTTATTGGAACAGCGACTGCGAAAATTAGAGGAACAGTTAGCCGACCTCTCTGCCAAGCATCCGCGCATTCATATCGATAATCTGCACGTCCATCAGCCAGTTCTCGAAAACTTAACGTTTCGACTCGATCATCTCGACATTAAGGAGCTTAGCGGTTCGTTGAACTTGGGCAACAATTTCGGTGCTAAACCGAATGGGAAAGCGCAGGATGAGGCCGTGGATAAGGCATTCCAGCGTTCTCAGGTCACCAAAGAACCTCGACAGGAGCGTGCGTCAGACGGTCACTCGCATTCATCGCCTATGCAAGAGGGTTCCGGTCCTGAGCGAACCTCAACCGGATACCGCTACACCCCTCCCCAATCGTCAAAAGTATAAAGATGAGGTGATTGACTGTGTCATCATTCATGTCTCCAACCTTTATCATCGGTTCGATCCGGATTGGATCTGTGGAAAGTGCATCCTGCATCAACATGGGAAATAATTGGCCCACTGATTTTCAAAGTAATCAAAAAACGGTTCAAGGCTTTGGCGCCGTCGAAGGCGACCATAACCAATTGGTCGGTACCCGTTCGATGCTGAACGATTCCGACTTCCTCGACATGCTCAATGTCGGCGATAACGATACGCCAGAGTGGCTGCAAGAGATGATAACGGTGCAAGCGCAAGCGTCGGGCTACACCACAGCAGCTGCCTCTCCACCTCCAACAGATGAAACGACGAAAGCTCCGCAAACGGCCGAGTAAGGCTGCCCGCGGAGCTTTATTTTCAAACACGGCCAATAATCAAATCACCCTTGGTATATGGTGCATCAATAATATCGTTATCGTACACGGTGTTTATATTGTTCCACACCATGTTATGTTCACCACTCACTTCACCAAGACCACCATTGCTTTTACTGCTCGTTGACCAATTCACTTGTGCGTTCGTACCAATGAATATGCCAGAAGCATCAGCAATCGAATTAACATGAATCGAATCAAATTGAATCAATGGCGGGTCTAACGGTCCGGGTAGATTCAGCATCGCTTACAACCACCCTTCATTTAAACTTGATTCGTTATGGCTGGTTTAAAGTCTTGATCATTAATAGGTGCATCAATAAAGTCATTATCAAAGATGGTATTGACGAAGTTGCAGGCGATCGAATTACCGATGAATTCACCGGTGCCGTAATTGTTTTTACTATGGGAATCCCAGCTGGATTGTGCATTCTCACCAATCCCGATCGTTGCATTCGTATTCTGATTATTAATATTGATCATGTTAAACACGATGGAACTCGGCATGCTGCTCACTCCCTGTCCGCGATTGGTTCTAGGGCCACTCCCTCATGCACGGGATCTTGCCGTAAACCTGTATCTTAGCCTATTCAGTGAGCAGGGAAATGGTGCGGCCTTGCGTAGATGCTTCTACCAATGAGAAAAGACTCTTCCCAGAAGGAAAGAGTCTTCTTCGAGCGCGATGATCAGAACCAGAGTCCAGGACCACCGAAACCGCCAAAGCCAAAGCCAGGGCCAAAGCCACCACCAAAGCCGCCACCATAACCAAAGCCACCGCCAAACCCACCATACGCGTAAGGTGCTGTACCGATTGCTAATAGGTCAAATAAAACCAATGGAATAATCGCTTTTACTTGCACTTTTTTTCCACTTTGTGGAGAAACCATCAACGTGTTACCGCTGATCCGCACCAATTTGCCAGTTACCTGTGTACCATCTTTCTTAACAGCCACAATTTCTTTCCCGATCAATTTACGCACTTCATCTTTACGAATTCTGGATGCCACGAACGTCCACCTCCTTCACGTGAGCAGAGATACATTGCTCTACAGTGTATGGCTTATGGGGTAACATCGCATGGATAGCTGTCCATTTTTTACAAAAATACGCTCATGTCCTGAGGGGGCTAGTTACTCTACGGTCAGTTTGGTAAGCGCCTTTTTGGCAGGTCCTTCAATCACATCACCTTGAAAGGAATATCTAGAGCCGTGACATGGGCAATCCCATGTTCGCTCCGCTTCATTCCAATCGACTTCACACCCCAAATGGGTACAAGTCGTATCGACCACGTGCAGTTCTCCATTCGGTTCTCTGTACGCACCAGCTCTCTTCCCCTTCACGCTGACGACAGCCCCTTCATCAGGTGACAGTTCTTCAGGTTGCTTGTGCAGCAAATCAAACTTACCAGCAACAAACTCTTTGGCGACGTTGGCATTCTGCATGACAAATGTTTTAATACTCGGATCGGCATGGAAACGATGCGGTGTAAATACTTCTTCGTAGGGACTCTTCTCCCCTAGAACAATCTTCGTATTTAGCAGCGCCGCTACCATGCTGGTCGTCATTCCCCATTTGCGAAAGCCAGTCGCCATGAGGAGGTGAGGAGCATCGGAAAATTGCTGTCCAATATAAGGCATTTTATCCAATGTGAACACATCTTGAGCCGACCACCGATACAAAATCTCCTGGAGACCGAACTTGTCCTCGCCGAACTTCTGAAGATTTTCATAATACTGATGCGTACATAGACCTTGCCCTGTCTTATGACCCTCACCGCCGATAAGAACCGCAGGTTCCCCATGGATGGTGACAGCACGAAGTGAGCGACTTGGTTGCTCCACGTTGATGTACATCCCCCCAGGGTAAGCTTTCTCCGTGCGCGCTGCAATCACATACGATTTCTCCGCATGCAGGCGAGTGAAATACGCTCCCTTGATGTCGTTAAACGGATAATGGGAGGCTGTGACCACATAATTGCAAGTAACTTGATGCCCTTGCTTTGTTTTGACAATGGATGGCTGCTCATGGGTCGCACCTACGACGGTTGTTCCCTCATAAATCTGACCACCCAGCTTCGTAATCTCCTGAAGGAGTCTGATCAGGTAAGGCACAGGATTGAACCTAGCTTGCCCCTTTAGTCGAATGGCTGCTTTCGTCGCGAAAGGCAGAGGCGTTGATTCCAGATAATCACCACCGATTTGCAGTTGCCCATAGGCCATGTATTCGTCCTGTAGTTGGTTTAAATAATCATCATCACTCGTATAGAGATAAGCGTCTTCATCAGTAAGCTGACAGTCGATGTCTAGCTCAGTAATCGTTTGTTTAATCAGTATCAGCGCTTCTTGATTCGCCTCATAATATAGACGAGTCTTCTCCTCTCCAAAATGGGAAAGAAACTCATGATATATAAGTCCATGTTGCGTTGTAATTTTGGCGGTCGTATGTCCCGTCGTTCCTTCTAGGATTGGACCGGCATTCAGAACAACAACCTTAACGCCTCGCTTTGCGAGTAAATACGCCGTTGTGATTCCAGTAATACCTGCGCCAATGACGACTACATCGGTCTTCAAATCAGCAGTCAGGGCGGGAAACTGGGGGAGCTTGTCGACAGAATCGAGCCAGAATGACTTGGGGAATTGCGGTAAAGCAGCGGCGGAAGCCTCTCCATGATGCGTCAATGTTACGTCTCCTTATGTACCAATTTCTACCTATTTTGTCCTTAGCGGGGGAATTGTATGTATCGAAAATAGATGATGACTTGTCACGGAACATACGTTCCGATAAGATAATAGAAACAGCTAGAGCTCATTGCGAGAATACTAATTATATTAGGAGTGAGAAAATGTCAGAGAAAGTGAGCGCTTCACAGGTTACCATCGTGCCTTGGTCCGAATCGGATCTGGAACTTCTGCGGCTGATTAATGCTCCTGAGATGATGGAGCACCTTGGAGGTCCGGAAACAGAGGAGCAGCTGGCAATTCGCCACAAACGCTATCTGGAAATCAGCGGCAAAGGCAAGGGCCACATGTTTAGCATTGTACTGCTGCCTGATCGTGAAGCCGTGGGTAGTATTGGCTACTGGGACAGCCATTGGCAAGGGGAACATGTTTACGAAGTCGGTTGGAGTGTGCTTCCCGGATTTCAAGGACGAGGACTAGCCAGTAGCGCCTTACAGGCAGCTATTTCCCATGCGAGTTCCGAGGCTAAATTTCCGTGGATGCATGCTTTCCCCTCGATTCACAATCCAGCATCGAATGCGGTGTGTCGCAAGCTTAACTTTAGGCTGATGAGCGAATGTGAATTCGAGTATCCACCAGGGCATTTCATGCAATGTAACGATTGGCGGTTGGAGCTCGCTGAATCCCCGAGTGCCGATTGATGGGATTCAGCTACTATATTTAGCATTTGGCAGTCACTAACATCGCTGAAAATAGAAGTCGACCTCAGTTGGAACTCGTGGGATCATGCTGGGGTTACTTGGATCGATTAACTGGATTTTCTACAACTAATTTCGGGGATATCTAGCATTGCTGGAGTTTAACTGGATTTCCTACTGCTAATTTTGCTAGGTATGATCAGTTCGATAAAATTTGCTGATATTTACGGGAGAAAATCCAGTTATTTTCCAAAAATCGGAGATTTGGCTTGAAATAGATGTAGAGAATCCAGTTAATCAAGGATGACTGGCGACCGACAAGGGGGGGGACGAGACAGGAGAACTCTCAAGTCTTCAAGTCCTCTAACCCTGTCAAAAATGCAAAAGAGCACTTTTAGAGTAGGTTTCCCCACCGTAATTGGAAATTGATGCAAATAGGCATCAATTTGGAGCGATTTCAGGAGATTATCCTTAAACACGTTAAAAAGGTTGCCTTTTTGCACCCGTTTACCAATTTCAACCATAAATTAGTGATAAAGGTTGTATTTTTGCATTTTTGAGAAAGAGAAGCGATGAGCGAGAGTGATCAATCCAACCCCCGCACTGCTCCCCCCGTAGTTCCAAGTTGGGGCTTGGGGCGAAATCCCAACAAAAAACCGCTCCTCCAACACAAGGTCAGAAACAGCGGCAGGCTTATGGGGTGAGTTTTTATCTACTAGGCTTTGCGAATTTTCCCAAGCTCGGTTGTAATCGCATCAATCTCGCTAATGCTGAAACGATCCTTGCTCGTGACCATATCATAAAGATCCTTCAAATCCTCGTATTTTTCTTCTTTCACGTTGGAGGCTTTAATGGATCCTCCTGTTGCCATGCGCAGCTTTCTCGTAATACCTTCAAACATAAATTCAACGTTTGCTTCCGACCATATATTCAAATCCAATGTAATCATCCTTCCATCGCTGTCTTTTCATCATTTTAAAGCACATACAGGGTAATGTAAAATACAGTTTGTCTCCTTATGCAAAAAAAGAAGCAAAGACAGATCGTCCCGCTTCCTTATTTCTTCTATATCACGATAGATTTAAGTACATTCGACCCAACCATTTTGACTAGCGGACGTTGCAATTCAGCTGAATCGACATCCAGGCTAACGCAGATAAGGCGAATATGCTCGTCAGCCAATTTACGTGCATCCTCGTATGATAGCTTAAACTGAATACAATAGGAAATAAAGCCATGTAAAGACATGAACAAATTCCAAGGAAGTGTAAACTTCCGGCTCTCAGCTCCTGGCTGATCTGCCATCACTTCACGAATCACAATGGCAAACATGTCCAAGCACTGCGCTTGTTCGGTACGCGAGTACTGCTGTAGTTCTGGCTCGTTAATCATAAACATCATTTCGTAGTGATTCGGATTACTTAAACCAAACCAGACGAATTCCATCATTAACTTTTGAAGCAAATTCACGCTAAACCCATGCTCACGAACAATCATTTCCCGCTGACGCTGCAGCAGTAAGGCAAAATCGTCTTTAATTAGTGCATAAAATAATTCTGCTTTTTCATTAAAATGGTAATATAACGCACCATGACTGTACCCCATTGCTTTAGCAATGCTTCGCATCGTTAAAGCGCGATAGCCGAAAGTAGCGAATAATTCCCGCGCCTCTGTAAGAATTCGTTCTCTGCTAAGCTCTTGCGCGACTGCTTTCCTAGCCATTCCTATCCCTCCGCATCCTCAGCTCATATGAAATTTGTTGGGTCTTCTGGGAGCCTGCCTATTCAGGCAAGCTCTCGTGAACGATGTATTCGTTCTCACCCGCGACGATCAAGCTTTGACCTTGTGTAACATCAGTTGCCCAATTCATGAATGCTTCCGCTTCAGCAGCTAAAGGATAACAAGGAACGGTTACTTTGTCCGTAAACCCAATATCCCCTAGCAGCATCCCTTGATTTCTCAGTTCGTTTTCCAGCTTGCCATACCATGTATAATCGACTTCAATCAGCACGAGCTGATGATTTACTTTATAAATCGGCTTTCCTGCTTCTATGCCTGCCACAGCCCCATCCGTATAAGCGCGAATAAGTCCGCCAGCACCTAACATGATGCCACCAAAATAACGAGTAACTACGACAACGGTATTCTTGAGCCCTTGATGCTTCATCACTTCCAGAATCGGCTTCCCTGCGGTTCCGCTGGGTTCTCCATCATCGGATTGCTTCTGGATTTGATCCCGCTCCCCAATGATATACGCACTGCAATTATGCGTAGCCGCTCTGTGTTCTTTCTTGATCGCTTCAATAAACTGGATTGCTTCTTCTTCTGACTCTACGGGTTTAGCATGACCGATGAAACGTGACTTCTTGATGATAATCTCAGACGAACCATACGAATGGATTGTGCGATAATGTGCTAGCATAGCCAACCTTTCTCGGTAGAAGGAAACAACTGTTTCACTATATTCTACACACAACATAAGACTTCGACAATATAGAAAGAAAATTTACCACATAAATAATGGAAAAAAAGGTGCAAAAAAACGACCTATCCGATAGGATTGATCGTTTTTATTGTGAGTTGTTAATTACTGCTGCAAACGAGCTTCAAGTTCCGCTTTTTCTTTCTCATAGCCAGGCTTGCCTAAGAGAGCAAACATGTTCTTTTTGTATGCTTCAACACCTGGTTGATCGAACGGATTCACACCCATCAAATAACCGCTGATGCCGCATGCTTTTTCAAAGAAATAGACCATGTATCCGAAAGAGTAAGGCGTCATATCCGGCAATGTTACGATCAGGTTCGGTACTTGACCGTCTGTGTGCGCAAGCATCGTGCCTTGGAATGCCTTCTTGTTCACGAAATCCATCGTTTTGCCGCTAAGGAAATTCAGACCATCCAGATCATCTGCATCTGTACCGATTGTGATATGATCAGCCACTTGGTCAACTTGGATAACCGTTTCGAACAAAATGCGATTACCATCTTGAACGAATTGTCCCATGGAGTGAAGATCCGTCGAGAAGTCTACGGAAGCAGGATAAATCCCTTTGTAGTCCTTCCCTTCGCTCTCACCGAACAATTGCTTCCACCACTCCGAAACGAAGTGCAAGGATGGCTCATAATTGACGAGGATTTCGATCGTTTTCCCTTTACGATACAAGGAGTTACGAACAGCTGCGTATTGGTAAGCTTGGTTCTCGCTCAGCTTCGGATTGGAGAACTCTAGTTGCGCATCTGCCGCACCTTTCATGATCGCTTCAACGTCAATGCCCGCAGTCGCAATTGGCAGTAAGCCAACCGCTGTTAGCACGGAATAACGTCCACCAACATCATCCGGAATAACGAAAGTTTCGTAGCCTTCTGCTGTTGCCAAAGTTTTGAGAGCGCCTTTCTCTTGATCCGTTGTTGCGTAGATCCGTTTGCGAGCGGCTTCCTTACCGTACTTCTTCTCCAATAGTTCGCGGAAAATACGGAAAGCAATCGCTGGCTCAGTTGTCGTACCGGATTTGGAAATCACGTTCACGGAGAAATCTTTGCCTTCAAGTAATTGAAGCAAATGTGTTACATATGTGGAGGAAATGTTATTTCCTACGAAATAAATTTCAGGTGTTTTACGCTTATCTTTTGGCAAAATGTTATAAAAAGAATGAGACAACATTTCTAGTGCAGCACGTGCACCTAGATAGGAGCCACCAATACCGATCACGACAAGCACGTCGGAATCCGATTGAATTTGTTTCGCAGATGCTTGAATGCGGGCAAACTCTTCACGATTGTAGTTCTCAGGAAGATCTACCCACCCTAAATAATCAGAGCCTGCTCCTGTTTTGTTATGCAGTTGGTCATGGGCTAGCTCCACTTGAGCCGACAAGTAATCGACCTCATGCTGGGATAAAAAGGATAATGCCTTGCTGTAATCAAATTGTAGTTTTTTACTCAATAGGTTCGCCTCCATCTCTATTTTTTACCTTTTCCTAGCATACTTATTTGCTTGTCTAAAAGCAAGCGAGAAAGGAATTCACAGGTATTAATTCCCATGCTAAAATGAAGTCAGAGGTGAGGACATGAAACGTATCGGCTTTATTGGACTTGGCACAATGGGTAGGCCCATGGCTGCTAACCTTATTCAAAAAGGGTTTATGGTAACTGTGTATAATCGTACTGCTGGAAAAGCGGACGAGCTTGGGCAAATGGGGGCTGAGGTTGGCCTCACACCTGCGGAAGTCGCTCGCAGCTCAGATGTTCTATTTACGATGCTCAGCAATGATGCTGCGCTTCTCGAAACATTTTACAGTGAGCAAGGTATTCTGAGCGGTATACACCCTGCACTCACGATTATTGACACCAGTACCGTATCTCCCCAAACAAGTCAAAAGCTCGCGGAAGAGCTCGCAGCGCATTTCGTCGACTTCCTCGACGCGCCTGTTACAGGTACGAAGCCCGCTGCTGAAGCAGGTACGCTTACGTTCATGGTTGGCGGCAGCCGAGAAGTATTCGAGGAGCAGCAAGAATTGTTCCACGTACTTGGCAGCAAAGCTCTTTACCTAGGGCCGAGCGGTTCTGGTTCCTATGCCAAGCTCGCTCACAATACGATGGTCGGGATTAATCTTGCAGGACTTGCCGAAGGCCTGTCTATTGCAACGAAAGCTGGGATTCACCCTAGCCAATTCTTAGAAATCGTCCGCTCTGGCGGAGCCAATAGTAAGCAAGTCGAGCTCAAAGGCGATAAAATTCTCGATCGCGATTTCAGCAATCAATTCTCCTTGAAGCTGATGCTGAAAGACTTGCTGCTCGCGCAAGAAATAACGGGTAAGTTTCAATTACCAACGCCAATGCTGCAGTCCGCCACCAATCTGTTCCAGATCGGACTAAGCAAAGGCTTAGGCGAAGAAGATCTTAGCGCTGTCATTAAGTGCTACGAGGAATGGATGGGACAAGAGGTTGTTAAGCCTAGTGAGCCTGTTGCGGAAGTGTCGAAACCGGCTTCGCCTCTGTCTGGTCGCGAACGTCGTAAGAATACACGGGTGCAGCTGGATATTAACTTGAAGCTGTCCATTTACCAATGGGAGCAAGAAGGTTCTTTCTCCGGTCAAAATATTGACGGAACCCTTTTCGATTTATCCGAAAGCGGGCTTCAGATCACAACCAATGTGCTGCTTGCGCCGGATATGTTCGTCGTCATCCACTTCCCTCAGGAAGCTGGATTACCTCCGATCACGGGTCGCGTCATTCGTATCGTGACCGAAGGAAGCAGCTTCCGCTATGGTTGTATGCTGTCAGGCTTACCGCCGTATGTGCGGATTAAGTTGGAGCAGTATATTGAGGATCATATTGCTAGTGCGGTATAGAACATCCATGAAGAGAGCTGTCCTTTGGACAGCTCTCTTTTGCAATCGTTATTTCTTTCCGATTTTGTATAAGAGTCTTTGAATTCTTGGACCACTTTGTCTGGTGTAGGTATCATTTTCATTATTGGCCGGCGAATCCCCTTCTGGGGTTTAAAATTTTTTAAGGAATAGCATCGGCTGTAGCAGAACGAACTCCCGTAATGTGCACGTTTCGCTTGTCAGCCACAGCCCCAGCTTCCTGTAGACGGATCAGCTCCACCTGTTCGCATTGATGCAAAGTAATGAGTGAACCGTCTTTGACATGTAAGTCCATCTGCTCTAATACAAGCTGCTTCGTATGATGACAGACGCACCCCCGGTCAGCAGCAGCCGTAACCTTATGAACGTACAGCTGTTCCAGTGGCATTTCCGGAAGGCCGTTGATAAGCAGTACCGTCTGCGCACCCGTGCAAACAACATCGTTGATTTCGATACTGCGAAAAATCGGCGTCCCCTCGTTCACCGGCTCGATCTCATCTTGAGCAGTACCTGAGCCTTCCTTTCCTTCGTAGAAGAAATTGAAGGAAATCGCTTCCCTAACTATGTCAATCATCCGAATTCGATGAATGGAAATATGCTCCACAATGCCGCTCCGCCCGCGAGCACTTTTGAAGCGAAGGCCGATATCGGTTCCGATAAATGTGCAGTCTGACAAGGATACATATCTCACACCTCCTGACATTTCGCTTCCGATCGTAAACCCGCCGTGTCCATGGTAGACAACACAGTTCCTGATTGAGACGTACTCGCATGGAAGACCTAGTTTACGACCCGTTTCGTCTTTACCGGATTTCAGGCAAATTGCGTCATCACCAACGTCAAACGTACAATGCTCCACAACCGCATACCGGCACGATTCCAGATCAAGGCCGTCACCGTTCTGGCTATACCACGGATTACGTACAGTTACGTTTCGAATCGTCACATGCTCGGAAGCCCACGGATGTAAGCACCACGATGCTGAATTTTGAAATGTCGGTCCGTCCAGCAGGATATGTCGGCACCTCCTAAAACTCAGCAGGTTCGGCCGCAAATAATCTCGAGCTGGTATATAAGCTCCCACATCCGTAACACCTTCCCGACTAAGCTGATCGACCCATACGGCCCCTTGCATGGCGGCCTCCGACGGCCACCACATATCGCCAGCTTCATTCGTAACACCTCCGCTCTGGAGCAGCTGTTCCCATTGAAGCCCCGCTATTTTCCACTTCTTTACTGGCCTCCACGCTTCGCCCCCACCGTCAAACACACCTTTCCCTGTTACGGCAATATGTTCTTGTCCTTCCGCATCCAACGGAGATTGGCAGCGAACAGCGCCCAGACCTTCATAATTAGACAGAATGAGCGGATAGTCGGCGAACGTTTGACTGAATCGAACAACTGCACCTTCCTCGGCATGAAGCTCCAGTCGGCTCACCAGCTTCAGCGGCCCTGTCAGCCAAAGTCCGGCTGGAATGATCAGCTTTCCGCCTCCTACTTCCGCACATGCTTGGATCGCTCGGTGGAAAGCGTCGGTATTGTTCGTCAGTCCGTCACCTATCGCTCCGAAATCGGTCAACCGGAACGTTCGATCCGGAATGTCCGGCTGCAGCACTTCCGGCATGACCCAATGCGGGATACCGTTCTCCTGTGTAAAATAAGTGCTGATCGGCAGGCCGGTGCGGATAAGCCCTTCACGCACAAGTAGCGCCATTTCACACGCCCCGCGTTCGTTAAAGTGCGTATTGTCCTCGCAGCCGTTGGGGTAGTTCAGATGCTCACCAGAACGTAGCCAGACGAATAGCGATTTGGATCCGTCAGGACCGAGCGAAATGAGTTTCTCCTCGCTTAATGTGCATAAATCGATGCAGGTGACACCTTCCCGCTGGGCCAACTGCCGAACGGCCTCCGGGTAATCACCATGAGATTGAACGTAAGCCCCCTTTTCGTCGAATTCACGCCGCTGTACGGGTGTAAGAAGAACCGGGGTAGCCCCCACGGACCTAGCAGCATTAATATACGTTTGCAAGGTCTTTTGATAGGTCTCAAAAGGCTCCGTCCGGCGCTCCGGCTCCGGCTTCTGATCGTTATGCCCGAACTGTATGAGCAGATAGTCGCCAACACGCATCGCATCCGTGATTCGCTTCAAATGTCCTTCGTTGATAAAGCTTTTGGAACTTCGTCCATTACGGGCTTCATTGACAACAACGACGGAATCGTTGAAGTAACGTCCGATCATCTGTCCCCAACCCGCCATCGGCGACCGTTCCTGCGGATAAGAGGCTGCGGTGGAATCTCCTGCAATAAATAAGCGAATCGGTTTCATCATGGTACGCTCCTTGTTTATAAGATTCAGTGAACGGCCCGCTGTGGAGCCGATTTGCGATACGATTCTATCTACAACCTTGCACAAAATAAGCCTAGTAAATCAAAGGGGGAAATACTATCCTGCGCGGCTTCGCTTTGATAGTATTTCCCCCATGACCTATTCCTTACAGCTTATTAAAGATTCTGTACATGATGACGGCGGTTTCGGCTCTGGTAGCATTGACTTGTGGGTTGAGTAAATCTCCATTACCGGTAACAATGCCTTCCTTCACCATGGCAGCGATGCCTTCCACTGCATATGAAGCTACAGCTGATTTATCACTGAACTTCTGTATATCCTCTGTTCTGCCCTGATCTGTTATCACTTCAGCAATCTTTAGTGTTCTTGCGCTGAGAACCATCAAATCCTGACGAGTGATATACTCCTTGGGATTGAAGATGTTATTGCCCGCTCCATTCGTGATACCCAGCTTTTTCGTAATCCCCAATGCCTCGTAGTAGTAGTCGGATTGTTTGACATCACTGAAGTTGTCACTAAAGTCCGCAGTAATTCCCAAGGTTTTCACCAAAAGAACCAGGAAGTCTGCCCTTGTGATCTTCTCCGAAGGAGAGAACGTAGATTCTGAAACACCGTTGATGATTCCTTTGGAAGCCAATACATCAATTGAAACCTGCGCCCAAGGGTATACACCCGCATCGTCAAAGGTTTTATATTCATAGGATACGGCATATTTACTAAAGTGAGTTGTAGAAAAAGTTACCGTTTGTGTAGCAGCATTGTATTTTGCATTCGGTACTTTGACTGCTTTCCCTGCCCCATCGACATACCAAATCACAATATGATCGTTATTTTTTAGTTCCTCGGGTTTGGGTGTATACTTGATGGTTACTTTAACAGGCGCTTCTTTATTTTCCCAGCTTATCAGCTTACCGTCCACTTTCAGATTTAATTCTACGATCGGTCTGTCCCCAATAGCTTCTCTCAACTTCGAGTCAGGGATCGTGGATTTGTCAACCCGTTCAAGGTGAACGGAAATGGTTGAGCTATCTGCTGCCAAAGATGATTTGACCATATTACCGGGCATTTCAATGCTTCCTACCGGGGTATTTACTACGATAACCTGCTTTTTATCCCCCTGCACCAGCACACTTGCCGGTATTGTCGGCTCATAAGCTTTGGCACCGTTAACTTCATTAAGGGTAATTTCTACTGTTTTAACACCCTTACTATCGGCTACTGCATTAGCAAATGCAGTGTTGATAGTTGCTGCTGTGACTTCTGCTTTTGCTGTAGCTGTTGAACTGTCAAGCTTTGGAGCTACAGTTATATCAGAACCGTTCACCGGTGCTGGCGTTGGCGTTGGCGTTGGTGTTGGTGTTGGTGCTGGTGTTGGTGTTGGTGTTGGTGTTGGCGTTGGCGTTGGCGTTGGTGTTGGCGTTGGTGTTGGCGTTGGTGTTACGCCACCGACGTTTACTACCAGACTCACTGTTTCGCTGCTCCCATTGACTTTACCAGTGATTGTGAATTGACCAGATGTATCGGTGTTCGGTATGTCCGCCCATTGAACACCGACTTCTCTATTGGCTCCATCATCAAAAACAGCAATGACTGAGCTTGGCAATACGACATTTGCACCTTTTGCAACAGTAATAGATTTCAATTGTTTGAGTCTCACAATTTTCTCTTCGTTCTCGACGCTGAAATCCTGAAGAATCGCCTTATCACTGCCAGAGGAGCTCACAAATCCAGTATATTCTCCCTTGGGCAATAAGGTAATAAACGTAAACTCCCCGTTGTTAAGTACCGCCTGATCCATATACACCACAGAATTTGTCAGCTTTTGCATAACTAATATGGATACGGATTTACTTATTGCCGAAGCATCGCTTACTTTAAATGTAGCTCTATTATTTTCTACAGACTGACTAACGGTTAAAGTTAAAGCTGCGAATACTTTTGCAGAGTTTGCATTGATGATCATCGCAACCAATACTAACAATGCTGCAAACATCCGTATACTTCGTAAACTATACTTATTCATACCTTCGCTCCTAACTTAGATTCCATATCAAGCTCCATGTATCGGTCAGATTAATGCGCAGAAAGTTCATTCGATATTTTCGTTCCATCAGCGATGTTATTGACAACGAAAGCTTTAATTTTGAGTCCCTCCAAATTCGCCGGAATACTGAACCCGGCTTTTACCGTCTTGGTTTGGCCGACATTAAACTCGGACTCTACATAGGAAGTGCCCAATACAACATCGTTAGCGTCACAAATTTGAATGGCGATGACAGCATTTGCAATGGCAGTCGAATTTTTATTGACCGTAACTGCAGCCACCGCACTCAATCCAGGCGCAATACCTGGTAATGGATTACCAAAAATATCAGTAATCTTTACCTCTTCGAGGGTAAACGAATTTGCGAACTCAATATTGGAGAACTTTGCCGTGTTGTAATAAACATCGGATATTTGCGGCTGGGATGCATCGACAGCAAATCCGATATAGGCTTCTTTCCCCATCGTAAAGGCCTTCTTTTCAATCTCCTTCCATGCATTGCCGTCATTCGAGGTATAGGCAACAATCGTATTGTCTACTCTCTCTATTTTCAGCCAAATCGGCATGGTATGATCGGTTAAAGCCGGCAAATAATCTTGCGGATAAGGGGCTTCATCTAATGCTTGAACCACTCGGCCCTTATCCATTCTCGATGAAAAATACGTTGCATAGTAAGTGTCATCTTTGGTGTTTCCATTCTCATCCCGGTCAGCTTTCACGATGGATGTACCGATGATCGCCTCGGCTGCATCAGGTTCCAAGCTGTCCCGGATCATTAATCCTGAAATTGTATTATTGTCCAAGAGAGCAATCGAATCCAATCTTGCTGTTAATGATGCATTGCCGCTGATAGGTTGATATACATAGTGGAAGCTGTCCGACGTTCCTGTAATTTTCCCTGCTCCTTTTACAGTCAACGTACCGGAGCTGTCCAAGTTTCCGCTACCTTTTACTGACGTACTTCCAATATCGACGGAAGTCCATGGTGCCCCTGCCTCCGGACCATTTACATGTACCGGCATAGAGGTGGATTGCGTCGCATTCCCCTGTTTATCGTACGCTCTAGCTGAGATGAAATAAGTACCTGCCTCCACATGATCAAGCGTAAAGCTATAAGGAGCTTCTGAGTCTTCTCCAACCTTGTCGGCAGCCTTATAAAATTCTACCTTTTCAATTCCGTCTTTATCTGTGGCGTCTACATCAATTTTCATTACACCGCCTTCAGCAAACAGAGAATTATAGGTTGGGGTTGTTACCTTCACCACCGGATTATCCGGTGCATACAACGGGTCTACTAAAGCGTTTAAATACACTTCCAAATTGCTGTAGCCGCTGGCCGTGATTCCTTTTCCATCACCCGCATCATTTTTATTCCATCCATTTGCATCTTCCCAAACATCCGGCATCCCGTCATGATCCGTATCATCGGGAACGATGCCTGTCTTTAATTCCGGGTAACCGCCTACTTCATACTCTCTGTTGATAATTCTTCCTGTGCTGTTCCTTACATCTTGGACAACTCGGGCATCTACCGCATCTCTTCTAGGCAGAATGGCGCCAGCCTGACTTAAAATTTTTGTATAGGCCGCCTGAGGGTCTTCCAAATTCAACAAATTATAGCCATAGTCTTTAAAAGGAGTGTTGGAAATCGTAGTGTTTGCGCTTTTGTCTTGAATACCTTTGCTGTTGTCTGCGCTTGTCGCAGGATTTCCGAACATGAAATTACCGTTTACATAAAAGTCTCCATCGCCGGGATTAACAAGCCTGCCTTTCACAGAGTTGAACGTTGACGGGCCGGGCTTATAGTAGTTATTCACTACATTGGATTTAAGTCCGGCTGTTCCGCCATAAGTGTTGTTAAAGCCCCAATTGTAGATGACATTGTTCGCCTGAGTGATAATTCCCGGCGTCGTACCGTTTCCAAACCTCGGCATCCGGCTAGTATGAGTGGAAAACAGATTATGATGGAAGGTTGTTGCATTTCCTCCCCAAATTCCGCCATAGCCATGCTTGCCTTTTATGTGGCCGGATAAGGTCAAGCTTTCACTAATCAAGCTCCATTGGATCGTCGTATAGTCGTTTTCATAAAAGGACAGCGTTTCGTCTGTGGACCAGCTGGCAGATACATGATCAACCATCAAATATTTGCTTCCTCTGCCTCCAAGAGAATCCGGTTCTTTATCAATATTCGCCGAACCCGGTCTAAACCGCAGGTATCGAATGATGATGTTATTGGCTTGGCTTATATCCGTATTAAAACCAGCGATCGTTATGCCGTCTCCCGGCGCGGTTTGACCGGCAACGGTGATGTTGTTTCTATTTGAAAAACTTAATGAGCTTGCTAGATTAATCGTTCCCGAGACACGAAATACAACCATTCTGTTGTCTGCACTGATGGCATCTCTTAATGATCCCGGACCAGAGTCATTCAGATTAGTCACTTCATAAACATCATGGCCACGACCGCCGCTGGCATACATGCCTCCGCCTTCGGCACCTGGAAACGCCGGGATGGTTGACGGCGCCCCTTCAGCATGAACCGGAACAGCAGAAACTACTGATGAAGTTAATAGCACACTCGCCACAGCCGATATAATTTTCTTTCTCATGGTAATGAATCCTCCTAATTTAGCCTTACTTCAGCGCGATGACATCGGATATAGGCTGCATATTGGTCATGCTATCCCAAATGTAAGCTCTTAACGTATATCCGCTAACATCATCCGGCAGTGTAAGTTTAGCGTAAAATACTTCTGTTTCTCCGTTCGATAACGTCTCCGAGGTGTAGATAAATTTAATCAGGTTGTTATGCTCGTCGTAGAGACCTGCAACCATAACAGCATCCTTCGTTGCAGCGATGTAGTTTTCTACCTGAGCTTTGACTACGACATCCTTGCCTGCCGCTAATGTGGAAACCACGTTGCCGATCGAATCATAGAAGTTAATATTCGCTGCTTTATACGTATAAGTAACGTTATATTTCTTTGTCGCCTCTAAACCGTACGTATCCACAACTTTGATTTCGATGTTATTCACGCCCGGCATCAAGATGAGTGATGTACGGAAGGCTCCGTTCTTGCTTAAGGTGAGGGTTGTATTCGTTCCGTCCAGTTTTACAGGAATACCATTATTGGTGATGGTTAATGTGCTCTGTTTATCTACTGTTCCGCTAACAGGCAATAAGGCGCTGAAGACTTGGCTAGCCGGATCTGCCGAAGTCATTGTAATGACCGGCGGTACCGAAGCGTAGGCCGAAGGAATAACACTTACAATTTTAGAAGGAACACCTTCCCCGCTAGCGTTGCTTGCCGTTACGACGAAATAGTAGGTCTTGTCGTTTTCCAGACCATCTATCTGAGCTTGATACACAGAACCAGTAACGGTTTTCACTTCTGTGAATGGGCCTTCCTTGCTTGCGCTCTGTTTTACCGTATAGGATGTCGCTGTGGAAAGAGCATCCCAGGTGATACTTACACTCTTATCATAGGACTTAGAGACAACATTTTTGGGTGCAATCGGTTTCCCTTCATTGGCATCAAAAACGACTGTACCGTCCTCCATAACAATTTTTACATCTTCAAAGTTTGCTGTAACGGTCTTAGATGCATCCGCTGAAGTAACCATCATACCTACATACAGCTCTTTCGGGTTTCCATTTGCATCCAATCCCAAATTTGTAGCAGTAGTAGTATTGACAGCCAGAATATCCGATACTATCGGATTGTCAGGGATTGGTGAAGAACTGATAATCGAAGTTATTTTATCGCCAATTTTGGTTAATTTTATATATGCCGTACCTTTCAGCAGGATAGCATTATTGGAACCATTCGAAGTATCTTTGTATCTGTACATTTTTCTCCCGTTTGCAGTGCCGGGGTATTGCGCAAATTGTGTAAAATGATAGCTGTTGTTATCCAAGCTCTCCCTGACAGTTAAGCCCATATGTCCTTTAATGTTAGACGTATAATCTGGATAAATAACCTTTGCGCTGATTGTATAATCGCCCTTCATCTTGACGGCCTTTACGTAGAACTGGTCCGGTCCGGGTGCGTTTTTACTAATCCCTGTTCCCGCCCCCGTGAGGGTGAATGTATTGGTATCATCATCAAAGCTTGAAGAACCAGTTTTTGCCGGACTTCCAACATCCGCTCCAATGAAATCTTCCGGCTTCATTTTTGCATTTTGTCCAGGAGTTTCCGGGTTCACAGGAGTTACGGTTACTACATTGGAAGCAGCACTCTCACCATCAGCATTGCTTGCTGTCACGATAAATTGATAGACTGTCCCGTTGTTCAAGCCTGAGTACGTGTAGGAGGTTACGCTTGGGCTGTTCACCTTGTATACCATGTCATACACCGTATTGCTCTCTAGCTTGCCTTTCACCGTGTAGTGTGTGGCACCTGTCACCGTATCCCATGTGATAGTTGCCTTTCCATTCTCTGGATTCGCAGTGATCGCCGGTGCAGCGATTACCCCAGAGGACCCTGCCTCTGTAGTTACTTGTAAATCATTACTCGCTGAAGTTGTTCCAGCTGTGCTTGTTGCCGTCACCTTAAAGACGTAATTCGTGGACGGGGCCAGTCCTTGAGCGCTGTAATTAGCCTCTGTTGTCGTGCCAAGCTTCTGCCCATCCTTGTATACGGCATATATGACCGAGCCCTTGGTGCTTGTTGATTGTTGCCAGCTAAGATCTGCCTGGTTTGAAGTGATCGAGCTTGCTTGCAAATCAACAGGTGCAGTCACCGTGCCAGGTGTGTAATACTTTGGCGTCCAATCGCTTCCAAAATAATTCGTCACATTTGTAACAGCTGTCTCCCCAGTTAGTACCATCCCTCTTCTTGACGATGTATCCACCGGAACACCGTTATAGGTGGTATTATATTCGTAAAAACTTGCATTTTCAGGAACAGAGCTGCTCATCGGCGCCCAGCCTTGAGGAGAAATTATCGTGCTGGTTTGAAGCTTCGTGTCCAAAAATTTAACCGTCGCCTCTTGTCCCCAAGGTCTTCCAAAATGACCAGGGGATTGAAGCTTGCTGCTAGTCCCCGTTATTGTACTATCGATGAATAGATATCCGAAAAATTGCGGATTGCTTGCTGCAGAAGGTTTCGTTGCTGTAATATAACCCCCTGAGGCCTGCTCGCTATACCCCGCGAAATTCAAAATGCAATTGTCGAATACCACATTTCCATCGCCAAAAATATAGTCTGTATTCCCCTCGATAAAACAATCTTTATAGTATTGATTCGTGTTACCAGTAAATAACGTATCCTGACTTGAAATAAAGCTAGATTTGTAGAATTCTACATTATCAGCCTCAACAGCAATGGCCGCAGCTCTTTCCGTAGCAGCTTTTGAAGTAACGTCAAGGCTGGCTGTCCTTACGGTAAGATTGGATGGAGTACTCGTCTTCGTGACTTCGACGCCATCATCCAGCTCTTCTTGGGTCATGTACTTGTTGAATGAATTTTCAAACACAATGCTTTCCGCTCTAAACCCAGTAGCAGTGTTGGTCAGAAGAACAGTTGCCCCCCATCTGGTATTACCCGGGAAACCCTTGGCATACTTGTCAAATGCGCGATCCTCGTTGTAGAGACCATCCGGACCGGCACTGTAATAATCATAGCCGACACCATAGTACCAAGTGATCTTTACTTCCTTCGTCGGATCCGAGTTTACAAAGCTGATATACGGGGTGGTTACCTTCAATTGTTCCCGGTAAATGCCTGGCGCAATATGGATAGTAATCCGTTGTTCTTCACTGGTTGGCTTCATTCTGGCGGCAACAGCAAGCGCTTCCTTCACGGTTGCGAAATTATTTGGTTTGTTACTGTCGCCTACATATAAATCAGCAGCCCATGGGAGTGCGGAAGGAACGGTTGTGGTTGAGAATTTCACATCTTTATTCGTGTTGCTTCCGCTCACAACTACATGTCCTATCGTTGCATACGCGGTGTCCGAGCTAACTGCCGTGATGGCATAGGCACCGTCTCGGAGGTTGACTGCATATCCTCCA
This sequence comes from Paenibacillus sp. LjRoot56, assembly GCF_964253335.1. Taxonomy (NCBI): domain Bacteria; kingdom Bacillati; phylum Bacillota; class Bacilli; order Caryophanales; family Paenibacillaceae; genus Paenibacillus; species Paenibacillus sp. LjRoot56. The sequence goes on along the minus strand of NZ_CAXURV020000001.1, from coordinate 1,745,628 downwards.
TCAGCTCCGGTTCCCGCGCCGGTAACCGTACCGGTATAACTATAACTGTCATTCACGTTCGTAAATGCAATGCTTGAAACAGTTACGGTAGACGGTAATCCCACAAACGTACCAGTTGCCGTATAAGCCGCTTTGGGGGCAACTGTAATATGCTGCGTTGTGTTCGTGCTGATATTTACGCTGCCTCCGCCTGTAAGCTCGTAATCGTTTACACCAGAAAGCGCCACGGTGTATGCCACGTCCATTCTAACGTCCACAGTGTATGTCATGTCCGTCTTATTCACCATAGCCTCAACAACCGGAGCAAGGCTTCCCGCTGGCGGGTTAAGCGTGACTTTGAAATTATTTAAAATGTAACCGCCATCAAATCCAGTAATGGTTCCACTTACTGTCGCCATAGAGGTCTTTGTAACCTCCAAGGTTTTATTACTGATTCCATTCGAAATATCTGAAGCTGCTGTCGTTATGGTCTTCGTTGCGTCGGAAATCGAATAATCCGAGCTGGCGCCTTGAAGAACTGCGGTATACGTATATCCGGCATTAAGGATGGTATCGTATGTACCGTCACCGTTAAGTGTTGCTTTGAGTATATCTCCAGTTGTCGAATTCTGGAAAACGAGCGAATGTCCTGTAAGCGCATACCCATTCAGGTTTAACATCCCGCTTGCTTTAACGCCTGGAGTTCTGGCGATTCTGGCGATATTCGGTTTTATACTGGCTGTAGAATCTGTAAAGTACATGTTTAAGGTTCCGGAATCTCGAGCTAAATACGTAACCTTAGTACCATTCTGGTCCACCTTGTCTGTACTTTTTCTCGTTGTTGTACCCGTCGCGCTGGTCAAATCAAAATTAACATTTGTCGTGCCAGAACCATTCGTGACGAATCCATAAAATGTAATAATATCTCCGGCGATAACATTATCCATCTTGATATACTTGCTTGAAGCATCCCCATTACCGGCAGAGTAAATAGAACCTGTTGAAGCATATCCATCACTAAAGGTCTTTTTTGTGGGGTTGCCGTACGATAATGTGCCTTTCGTAACCCCATCAGCTTGAAAATAGTAAAGTCTGTGATGATTGCCTGGTGTCACTACGGTTAGATCGCCGAAAGGAGTATTTTTGGAAAACCATCCTGATGAAATATATTCAGTCAATCCGTTAAGCGTATCCACTGAAATATGATTCGTATATCCCTCGCCTGAAGCCTGAACTCCGCCGAAATCCCAAACGTCAATGCTTCTGCTGTTAGTTGTATCGCCAGCCATTACATTGACACTGCCGACGCCAAGAATCGTAGTTGTCAGCATGATGAGTACAATTATTTTACTTATAATGCTTTGTATTCGTATGTACATTTCATTCTCTCCTTGTCGATGAATAAGATCAGGAATGTCCCTAATACCCTATTCAAGGTTCAAGGAACATTCCTATCTTTACGGATTACTTTTTCTTGCTTTTCTCGTAAGCTTCCTTATACTCCTGCATCAACTTCTCGCCGCCGGCCTTTTTCCATTTCTCTACCTCTGCCTGCCAGCCCGCTTCGTCGATCTTACCCATAATAAACTTCGTTTCCGCATCGGTAATCATCTGCTCTAGCTCCTTGCCCCGTTCGGAATACGTGCTCGAAAGAAGATTATGTGCTGGGTTAGGCACAATATATTGCTCGTTCTCTGCCCCAATTTGCGAATTCTTACGGAACAGGTCCGGCTGTTTCGCCTTTTTGGCGATGTTATAGTTTTCGTTGCGATTAGGGAACGTATCGCGATAAGGCTTTACTTCCTTCGCGTCGGCATCACGGTTAAGAACCTCTGTAAATTCGCCTTTATCCGCCCAGTGCGTACCTTCCACACCTTTCACTAGAAGCGTTGCCATCTTCGGATCCATGAGTTTATCAATAAAGGCAAGTACCTTCTTCATCTCCGCTTCCGTCTTTACTGTTGCTTTCGGGATCGCCCATAACCCTGCGTTACCCGGCTCGCCAGGCAGCCTTCTGCCGGTAGGACCTTCAACCGGTGCTGCATCCATAATAGCGGTCGGGACGACCTTAACGACCTTGTCTTGAAGTGACTGCGCATTTCCGCCTGAGAGCTGAATGCCTCCGCGCCCCGATTCGTAGATCTTAGCCGTTTCTGTGCCGTCCACTGCCGCAAAATCCTGATTAATCAGTTTCTCTTCAAAGAGACGCTTAAACAGCTTCATCGTTTGGAGGAACGGCTCGGTTGTAAATTCCGGCGTAAAATTGCCGTTGCTTTCAACCTTCCATTTGTTCGGAGCACCTTGCGATACGGCAATCCGCGTAAGTGTAGAGCTCACGTCTTGGTTGTATTTTTTCTCCAGAAGCAATCCATACGTGTCGTTCTTCCCGTTCTTATCCGGGTCGTTCAGGGTCAATACTTTGGCAATATTGTACCAATCGTCAAGCGTCTTTGGCGGCTTAAGACCCATCGCATCAAACCAATCCTTACGATAGTGAATAATAGCACGTCCTAAATCGCGAAAAAGAGGAACCCCGTAAAGCTTGCCTTCAACGGATAAATTATCGTAGTACACCTGATTTTGAGCCGCAAGATTTTTGTAATCCTTCAAATAAGGACCGATCTCCCAAAATAAGTCGGATTTCATCTGACCGATAGACGTAGCGTTATACCCCAATTTGATTACGGTCGGAAGCTCGCTCGCCGCCACCATCACATTGACTTTTTCATCATAAGTCGATGTTGGGAGCCATTGAATCTCCAGATCCGTGTTCGTATAAGCCTTAATTTGCTTCTCAATCTCATTGTCCTTCGGAGGAATTTCGCCTACCTGGTTAATCACGAGCTTAATTGGAAACGGTTTGGTATCTTCTACCTTAGTGGATTCTTTCTTTCCTTCATCCGGCTTAGTCTCACCGCATGCCGCAAGCACCGAAGTAGTCAACATTACTGTACCTAACATAAGTGCTACATGTTTTTTCCTCATTGTTCTACCCCTTCATTGTTTGGATTGTTATTATTTAATACCTATCCTCCTAGTCATCCTAAGAAAAATAAGTTATAAACCGATGTATTCGAAATAATCGAAATCCGCATGATTTCCGCTGGTTTCACCGTTGCTGCTAGCGAAGAGACCGATGTAAGCTCCGGTAAAGCCCCCCGCCGTATCTGTGCTGAGAATGGTACCGTCTATCTCACTCGCCAAAGGCTGCCACTGCTCAGCCTCCACCCCATAATCGAAACGAAGGGACTGTCCTGTCGCTTCCACTCTTAAATAAATATTGTTCGCAATTATGTTTTGACTACAGAGGACCTTTTCCTCGCCAGCGACCCTGCTTACTAATCGCACTTCCTGCTGAGAGTCAGCATTCAATCCGCATTCCAGGCGGTATTGATAATCTTGGTTTTGCAGCAGCACCAAACCCGCCGATTCCTTTATGGCATTTGGCGTGAATGCTAGCTTTGTCCGTACGGCATAGGAAATATCCTGCTGCCGACGGCCCACAAAGCTTGGATTGGAGACCTCGGAAATCGATTCTGGTTTAAGCCTCAGCCTGAGAAAACCTGGACGCTCACTTAAGCTCCAAAACTCTCCTCGCGGAGTCCTGATGAAATTCCATCGGAGCTCCAATGCCGGAGCATCAAAATGATCGCAAGCAGGTAAAGCAGGCCACCTTGCTTCGGTCAAATTCGGCTTTGGCATCTCACATTCAATGATTCCTTTGCCCGGATTCACTAATGGCCAATCGTCCTCCCAATCCATGGAAACGAGGAATGTCTCACGCCCCATATTTCGGTAATGCCCCCCATACGGCCGGGAAGCCAAACATACCATCCACCACTCCCCGGTCTGCGTTTGAACAAGATCCGCATGGCCAACATTGGCAATACCGTGCTGTTTGCCAAGATGCCGATGCGTCAAGATCGGGTTGCGCTTGCATCCCTCGTAAGATCCGGTAAGCGATTCACTCCGCGCAATGGTGACTGCATGCGTAAAGCCCGTTCCTCCTTCAGCAATCAGCAAATAATAGTACCCACCCACTTTGTAAAGATGCGAGGCTTCTTGTGCATGAGCTTGCTTTAGGGCACCGTCCCAAAGACTGTACTTCGGACCGACCAACTGCTTCGTCTCCAAATCCAGCTCCTGAAGCCAAATCTCCATATGCTTCGGATACTGCTGTCCGCTCGGCGGAACCCGGTTTCCTGTATAGTAAACCTTGCCGTCATCATCGAAGAACAAGGAGGGGTCAATCCCGGGAGCATCATCCAGCCAATAAGGATCCGACCATGGCCCGGCAGGGTCTGTGGCGGTAACGAAGAAATTTTCACGTGCCCCAGGCTTCCTCTCCACTAACGTTGTAATCATATAGAAAACGCCTTCATGATATCTTAGCGTGGGAGCATAGATCCCCCGAGAAGCTGGAATACCATCCAGATTGAGCTGCGACGGCCGATCAAGCACATGTCCGATCTGGCGCCAATGAACTAAGTCCTTACTGTGGAACATTGGTACACCCGGGAAATACTCGAAGGTCGATGTGACCATGTAATAATCCTCCCCCACCCTGCAGACGGAAGGATCGGGATAAAACCCGGCAAGTATCGGATTACGGAACGTTTTCATACAATTCTCCCTTCTTTTCTCTCTATCCCTTCACTGAACCCAAGAGTACACCCTTCGTAAAATGCTTCTGCAAGAACGGATATACAAATAGAATCGGAACGGTTGCAAATACAATAACGGCCATACGAATGGTTAACGGCTGTATCTCCGTATCATCGATACTTGCATCCCCGATCCGGCTTTGCGCTAAAATAACAATCTCCCGCAGGAGCACCTGAATCGGCCACTTGCTATTATCGTTGATATACATCACAGCATTGAAAAATTGATTCCAGTGGGATACCGCGTAGAAAAGCGCGAATGTCGCCATGGCTGGCATCGATAAAGGGAGGACGATACGGAATAAAACACCCAGATCGCTGCATCCGTCGATTTTCGCCGAATCCTCCAAGCCGTCCGGTATTTGTTGAAAGAAGTTTTTAAGCACGATGAGATTGAAAGCACTAATTGCACTTGGAATCATCAATGCCCATAGCGTATTGGTTAAACCCAGCGCTTTCACTACGAAATAGGTAGGGATCAACCCGCCACTGAACAGCATCGTAAACAATACGGCGAGCAGTATGAATTGTCTGCCCCGGATATGTGTCTTCGATAGCGGATAGGCCATCAAAGACGTAAACAGCAGATTAATGAATGTGCCTACAACCGTAATGTAAATAGAAACCATTAAGCTTCTGATCAATGTATCTGTTGAGAAAATGTAACGGTACGATGCAAGGGACCATTCCTTGGGAAATAAAATGATTCCCCCTCTCGCTACCTCCGCCGGACTGGTGAAAGAAACCGCTAGGACATACAGAAACGGTAAGAAACAAGCAATTGAGAAGATGAATAAGAAGCTGTAGTTAAAAATATCAAATAGGCGATTGCCTAGGGTTTTATCGTATGACATTGCGATGTCCTCCTCTTTTTGAAACAATTTGCTACTAATACACGCCTTCCTGTCCGAATCGTTTGGCAAGCCAGTTCGAGCCAAGGACCAAGAATAGACCTATTGCCGATTTAAATAACCCTACCGCTGCACTGTAGCTGTATTGGGCCTGTGTTAATCCTTTCGTATATACATAGGTATCGAATACTTCCCCTACCTCTCGATTGGTTGGCGTAATCATCAAGAAGATATGCTCGAAGCCGGAATCCAGAAAATTTCCGAGACGCAGAATCATCAGAATAATGATCGTGCTGCGAATCGCAGGGAGAGTAATATGCCAGAGCTGTCTCCACCTTCCGGCTCCGTCTATGCGTACTGCTTCATATAGCTGCATATCAACACCGGACAAAGCCGCAAGGAAAATAATTGTACCCCAACCGACTTCCTTCCATATGGATTGCGAAATAATCATGGTACGAAACCATCCCGGTTCGAGCAGGAAGGCGATTTTCTTCCCACTGATCGTATAGATCAGTTCATTTAAAATCCCGTTCTCCGTCGTTAGCAGCATATAAAATATACCGACGACAACGACCCATGAAACAAAGTGCGGAATATAGACAAGCGTTTGTACGAATCGTTTGAATCTTTCCCTGCGAAGCTCATTCATCATTAACGAAAGAATGATCGGCAGCGGGAAGAAAAAGACCATATTATAAAGCGCAATAATGATTGTATTTCTAAACAGCATGGCGAATTGCGGCTCGCTAAAGAACCGTTCAAAATGCTTCAACCCAACCCAAGGGCTTTCAATAAAACCAAGATGGGGCTTATAATCTTGGAATGCCATGATCAATCCGTACATCGGGACGTATTTGAAAATAAGAAAGTACGCCACACCCGGAAACAGCATCATGTATAACCATTTGTCCCTAATGAATTCCTTCATCAGTAAACTGAATTTCGATTTTCGAACCTGTCCGTCCGATCGTCCCGACTGCAAAGTCAAGTCTGCTTTCATCTTAAGCTCCTCCACATCTCTTTGTTGATGCCTTTATTATTGGACAGTATCCTCGTGGCAGGCTATACCTGCGGCATAACCTCTTTCGCTTTTCTGCCCTTTTACAGTGCAATAGCTTCTAGACAACTATATGTGCACAAACGAAAAAACCCTTGATTTATCAAGGGTTCTACGGCAACTTCCAGTATTGGCGTTCTTATTTAACCTTATCCTTCTTCGTATACGCCTCTTCAAATTCCCTGATCATCTTGTCGCCTCCGGCTTTTTTCCATTTGTCAATCTCGGCCTTCCAGTCCGATTCATCTATTTTGCCCATAATAAACTTGGTCTGCGCATCAGTAATCAGAACCTCGAGCTCCTTGCCTCGCTCGTTATAGGTTTCCGATTCCAGTGTCAGCGCGGGGTTAGGAACGATATATAATTCATTCTCCTTGACGATCTGTTGGTTTTTACGATACAGGTCAGGTTGATGGATAGGCTTCAGAACAGGATTGCTGTCAAGATACGGGAGAGAATCTCTGTAAGGCTTAACCTCCTTCAGATCCAGCTCGCGATCGAGAACCTCTGCATAATCACCTTTATCGATCCAATGTCTATTTTGAATTCCTCTGTTGAGGACGGTTTGCAAGGCGGGCTCCAACAGCTTATCGAGAAAGGCTAGAATCCCTCTCAATTCCGCTTCCGTTTTCACCGTATCCTTGGGAATGGCCAGGAAACCGACATTGCCTGGTTCGCCAGGGAGCCGGATTCCTCCAGGACCCTCTAAAGGAGCCACTTCCACAACCGCTGATGGCACTGTTTTCACCAGCTTATCTTGCCAGCTTTGAGCGCTTCCTCCAACAACTTGAATGCCCGCCCGTCCCAAGTCATACAACTTCGATGTTTCTGAAACATCCACGATGGCAAAATCCTGATTGATCAGCTTATCTTGATAAAGCTGTTTAAACAACTTCATCGTTTCGTAGAACGGCTCCGTCATAAATTCAGGGGTGAAGCGGCCGTTCTCCACCTTCCATTTGTTCGGTCCCCCCTGCGATACGGAAAACCGTGTCAATGTGGAGCTTACGTCCTGATTGTATTTTTTCTCCAAGATCATCCCGTACGTATCATTCTTCCCATTCTTATCAGGGTCACCCAGCGTAAGCGCTTTGATGACCTCATACCAATCACCCAACGTCTTTGGCCGCTTTAAATTCAAGCTATCATACCAATCTTTACGGTAATGGATAACTGCACGGCCAAGGGGGCGGTACAATGGTACACCGTATATTTTCCCGCCGACAGCGATGTTATCGTAATACTGCTTATTTTGATCATATAAATTTTTATAGTCCTTTAAGTAGGAACCAATTTCCCAAAACTGCCCTGCCTTCAGCGTAGCGATAATCGTCGGCGTATAGGTGAGCTTGATCAGCTTCGGGAGCTCTCCGGAAGCGATCATCACCTTCACCTTCTCATCGTAGGCCGAATAGGGAATCCATTGGATTTGCAAATCCGTGTTCGTGTACGCTTCAATAGCCTTTTCGATCTCGTTGCTCTTGGCAGGAATTTCCCCAATTTGGTTGACCACGAGCGAAATAGCGAAGGGTCTAGCAACACTTTCCCTTTCCTGCTTATTACTCTGGCTGCATGCTATCAGCAAAATTGAGGATATAAGTAGACTTACAATGCAGACGGAATATCGTTTCATTCTGTACTCCCCTTCTACTTTTGACCCATCTTCTCACGATACTGCCCTGGTGTTACGTCGAACATTTTCCGAAAGCTCCGAATGAATGCGCTTATATTTTTATATTGGAGCCTTTCACCGATTTCCGAAATTTTCATATCCGTAGTCTCCAGCATGACTTTCGCCATCTTCATCCGATAATCAGATAAATAATCACTAAACGTCGTGCCGATTTCCTTTTTGAAAATACGGCTTAGATACACCGGATGGTAGCTAAGAATCTCCGAACATGATTCCAATGTCATTTCCTGATCGAATTGCTCCTGAATCATCCTTACAAGCCTATCAGCAATTTTTACATATTGGGTTTCTGATTTCTCTGATAAAACCTGAATCATTGGAGCAAACAATCGGGATTCGAACCAGTACTCAATTTCATCCCGCGTTTGCAAATGCAGTAATCGTTCTACCGCGCCTTCATCCCCAAGAACTTTTTTAATTGAAATGCCCTGATTTTGTACAATCTGAAGAATTTGGGAAATAAGCTGCAGCAGTAAAATATGATGCTCGTACAAAAAACCGTCCTTATGGAGCAACGCATTCAAATATTGCTGAAACAGCTCGGTGGCTTTGTCCAGCTGCATTTCACGAAGGGCATAGACAAGCTGCTCCTCCATTACCTTAAGGTGCGTGTAGACATATTTATCTGCTCCGGGATTATTCTCGATATCCTCATAGTGAACAATAATATCCGGCCCCAGGCTTATACGGGATTTCATGGCAGACAAGCTTTCTCCATACGCTTTGACGGTATCTGTCAACGAAAGGTACGGTTTACTGATTCCGATGCTTACTTGTATTTGTAAATAATGCTCGGCGTTTGTTTTAATGGATTCTGCCATTTGATACAGTATACGATTGACCTCCGCAGGATCCTCCGCATCTGTTGCCACAAGTGTCACCTGCGACTGATTCAATATGATCGGTGTAAACCGAAACTCGGGAGGCATTACCTCTTGGGCAATGTTATTCACGGCATAAAGTAGAAGTTCCCGGTCTTGCTCCTGATACTTGGTCTCCTGCAAATTATCAATCTTCAGCGTAAGCACCCCTAGACGTTTCCATCCAGTTGGAAAGCCATACATAGCAGAGCGGAATAAATAGTCGTTCTCCGACAACTGTCCTGTAAACAACTTTAGTACAAAAAACTCCTTTAAATGCCCCGCTTGACCGAGCATTTGCTGTTCCATATGATTTCTTGAAACGGCCAAAGACTGCATGCTTACTTTAATGAATTCGAGCTCATCGCTTCTTGGCTGAATGGAATGTGCGTTATGATCAATACCCTTGGCGACATCTAATAGATTTTGTATCGGACGATACATGCGGCGACTGCCGTACAAAGCAAATGCTAGGACGATTAAAAGAATAGCGGCGCAAACAATCAGCGTTAGTTTCGCAATCTTTTGGGGTTCCCTGGTGATCTCATCCAGAGAGATAACCGACACATACGACCACCCGTTGTAGCCTGAGGAACGGTATATCACCGCTACCTCTTCATTTCCCAGATGCGTATTGAAAAGTCCTTGTTTATTTTCCGGTTCCGTCTCAAATCTCTTAGCGACAGCCTGATTGATTGCCCGATATCCTTCCTTTACCTCAGCCGTCGCAAGAATATCGGAACCTGTGTTGTCTAAGATATAGTTTCGGTTTGAAGGGTTCTCGGACAACAGCGCATCCCGAATATCGGAGGCTGACACACGTACAATAACAAGCCCTTGCGGCTTATTCGTTTGGGGCAGAATCGGTATCTTATGAACAAGAGTTACCATTTCCAAAGGATTTTTAAGCTCAACCCCGTTTGCAGGCGCCGTTCCTGCACTCCAATATATGCTTTTCGGCTGCACAGCATAATCTCGGAACTCCTTATTGTTTTCAATCTGATCCAATGGTTTCATGGAATTCAGGTTTATAGACCAGTTTCGCTCCAAATTGATTAAAAAAGCTTCCGTGATGACAACATCACTAGATTGAAGGTTATACAGTGACACGGAAAGATCACGTATCTGTTCAAAATCAGTAGGCGAATAAGTCGTGTTCATCGCTTTCTTAATCAAGGAAGAGTTGGCATACTGCGTCGCCGATTTCTCAATGGATTTCAACATCTGTTCAACACGCATCTGGGTTTGCGTCAACCATTGCATGTTGCCTTCTTTTACCTTGTCCTCAAGATCCCTAGTTGCAATCGAATAAGAGACAATCCCAATAATTACAGCGGGAAGTACGCCTAATAAAAAGCTAAATCCCAGTAATCTAAGTAAATATTTGCGCAATACGCTTTCCCCTCTCCGGAAGCAGTGCTGCCTTCTGTCTAGAAATTGATTATTTCTATTATATATATAAAATGGGAAATAGACATTATCGGTTCTTATTTAATTAAGATTACGCTCTCGCAAGTTTTCTTGCGAATACTTTAAAGGAGTGGGATACCGAATGAATGGGGATTTTCAAATATAAGAAAATGATTAACGAATGTAAAATAAACATCTATGAGAAAACCTCTATCGAGGCCATTCAAAGATGAGAGACCGCGTTTAGAGGTAGGTTTTATCGCCAAATAGAAAGACGATTTCGGGAACCGAAAACTTATACTTTCTATTGTGGTGAAAAAAGAAGGTTGGAGCCATCGAATGGCTTATACAACCTTCCCGTAAATCTGCTATCCATGATCAGGTTCCACATGCACCAGCTTTTCTGACTCCATGCTGGCCAACATGAATGGAGCCAAGCCCATCATAACATCACTGACTACCTTCTCTTTCACGTAATAATTGAAAGAGCCATCTCGGTAGGGCGTTCCGCCAAGTCCGGCTCCATGACAAATCCTATGCAGATGTACCCCGACTGAATCGGTTTCCACAAAATGATCGATCATTCCTTGAAACCCTTTTAACGCTGCGGCCTTGAATTTCCCAGATAAATAACCGAGATTAACCCCTTTAGCCAGCGCGTAAACAAACATGCCCGTACCAGATGCTTCTACATAATTATCTTCCCTGTGCCCCATATCCAGCACTTGATACCAAAGGCCCGTTTCTGGATCCTGTACCTTAACCAGCGCTTCCGCCATGCGTTCAAAAATCCCGATAATGGTTCCCCGCTTGGGGTGATCTACAGGAAAGTGCTCCAGCGCATCGACGACCGCCATCGCATACCACCCCATCCCCCGGCTCCAAAAATGATAAGATTGTCCTGTAGTCGAATCACACCACGCTTGCTCTCTGCTTTCGTCCCATCCATGGTGGAGCAGCCCTGTCTTTGGATCTCGCGTGTGTTTCTCTACAAGCAGCAGCTGCTTAGCTACATCATCGAAGAGCTCCTCTCGTTCGAACGTCTTCGCATACTCCGCAAGAAACGGAGAGGACATGTACAGCCCGTCAAGCCACATTTGGAACGGATAAATCTTCTTATGCCAGAACCCGCCCTCACTTGTTCTTGGGTGTCCTTTCAGTTGAACAGCGAGTAGATGTGCAGCCTGTTCATACCATTTCTCACCCGTTCGCCGTAACAAGGGGAACAGTACTTTCCCTTGGTTCACTTGATCCAGATTATATTCTTCGATAGCGTAAGTTCGAACCATTCCGTCCTGCTGAACGAACAGGTCCATATGCCGCTTCATAAACTCATAATAGCGTTCAACGCCGGTTTGCTCCGCCAGCTTCCCAAATGCGAGAAGCATCATACCAGGAACGTAAGCCCACCGTTTCGCCAGTTCCGGATGATAGCCCTCTGCATCAGCTTCAGACATAAATCTATTTGCTGTTTTTACAGCCCAATCCAGATGTTTCGTCATTGTTTATTAACCTCTTGTTCTTATTTACTGAAGACTGGCATGCAGTATCCTCTATGCCTTCAACCAATCCTAGTTAATCCACCTGAAACCAGTCGATATCCACATACCCTGGGCTTGTAACTTCACCCTTGTTAAGACAAAATAAGCCAAGCTTGGCACCTACCCAACCGCCAGGTACAGCTTCGAAGACCCCGCCAATTGACGAGTAACTTGCCCCATCCCAACTATAGGCAAACATGCAGGATGCCTCTAATTCTATGTCCACGCGCAAATAGATCTCATGAATACCATACGGAACAGCTACAGTTTCCGTAATCTCTTCACTGGAAGATTCTTTATTTCCACTGCCTTCGACAAAAACTAACTTCGACCCTAGATCTGTTTTTTGCAACGCTGTGTATCGGTATGCATGTCCAAAAACCGTCAATCCCGCTAGATCCTGTTCAGCCATATGCTGGAGTGAAAGCTTGGTTGTCGCTGTAAATACAGGCGCTGGAAACTTCTGACAGAGCACATTGGGAGACTCGTATAACGTAGCCGAGTGATTAGGAAGTTGTTGAGCGTAAAGGCGCAGACTGCCTGGATTCGCTGTGAGTGAATACCATTCCTTTCGATAGTTCGCTTGCCACTGCCATTGCAACCCCAAGGATGGAGCATCGAAATCGTCGCTGGTTTCTGGCACCGCAAATGGGTATTCCCGCCCTACATTAGGCTTAGCGTGAATAAGTACAGGCTCGCCGATGCCATCACCGTTCGTATCGATGCCCATGACGGGCCAGTCATTCTCCCAGCTCATTGGCTGCAGATGTACAATTCTTCCGTAAGCTTCGCGATCCTGAAAATGAAGAAACCAAGCTTCACCTGAATCCAGTTCAACATAACCGCCCTGATGCGGACCGTTAATTGGAGAATCCCCTTGATGTAGGACAATCTTATCCTCATAAGGGCCCATAATCTGTTTGGAGCGCAGAATCGTCTGCCAACCAATCGGCACGCCGCCTGCAGGGGCAAAGATATAGTAATAGCCATTTCGCTTATATAACTTAGGACCTTCAATCGTTGGGTGATGCTCCGTACCGTCAAATATCATCTCACCATCGCCCAGAAGTGCAGTTCCATCAGGACGCATTGGGCAAATTTTCAGCTTACTCTTGATACCCGTACGACTCTTAGCAAAAGCATGAACCAAGTAGGCGCTGCCATCTTCATCCCACAATGGACAAGGATCAATCCAACCCTTCACCTCTTTGACCATATGTAAAGGTGACCAAGGCCCCGCCGCATTCTGGGCATTTGTCATATAGATCCCCTCATCCGGCGCGCTGAAGAATATCCAGAACTTGCCGTCGTGATACCGAATACTCGGAGCCCACACACCTTCTCCATGGCGCACCGCTTCATAACTGTCGGGAAGACGATCTATCGCATAAGCGATTACCGTCCAGTTCACCAAATCCTTCGAATGTAGTATGGGTAAGCCAGGTGAGCTGTTGAAGCTCGAAGCCGTCATATAGAAATCTTCTCCGACACGCACAACATCGGGATCCGAGTAATCTGCGTAAAGGATCGGGTTACGGAATTGACCATTCCCTAAATCAGCAAACCAAGCTGGGTTCATTTTGTGATTGATGACACGGATATTCCGGCTATTCCTTTGTGTAAACATGGCTCCTGATTTAGGTGTAACACTTACATCCTGAAATAGGATATCTTGCGCGTCGATACAGACGATACCTGTCTCAGCAGCAATGGTTACCCGTTCAACATGCAAATCGTGAATTGGCATTTCTGGTAGTCCTCGGATAAAAATGCCCTTGGACGAGCCCTCACTTACCGTATCCTTAATTGAGATATAACGGAAACAAGGTGTTTCATCTGTAACCTCGACCCAGTCCACCTCATCCTGTTTGATTTCATAATACATATCAAGCACAATCGCACTGTCGATAATATCTTTCATTTGAATATTCGCAATCTGGATATGTTCGACGATGCCGCCGCGACCTCTCGTGCTCTTGAAGCGAAGTCCGTTGTCTGTGCCTATGAACGTACAATCTGAGACATCAATATGACGGATATCACCCGACATTTCACTCCCCACCGTAAATCCACCATGTCCGTGGTACACGGTACAATTGCGGATGGAGACATACTCTGTAGGTGCGGCAGCCTCACGTCCTTGTTGGTTTTTACCAGATTTCAGACAGATCGCGTCATCCCCCACATCAAACATACAATCATGAATGTTCGCGAATCGGCATGATTCTAAGTCCAGCCCGTCTCCGTTGACCGAATACCATGGATTCCGCACCTTGACGTTGCGAATCGTCACGTGTTCGCACAGACGTGGGTGCAGACACCAGCTGCCTGAATTTTGAAAGGTAGGTCCATCCAATAGAATCTCTGTGCAGGCCGTTAACCCTAGCAGGACAGGACGCAAGTAAACTTGATAGGGCTCATAGTGAGCAATTTCGTAATTTCCTTCAGCTTGAAGCGCTTCTGTGTGCTTTCTCCCCATCATCGCTTCTTCAGTGGGCCACCACACATCATTGTCGTCGACTACGCCACCAGCTTGAACAATATCGTTCCATCGCTGCTCGGTCATTTCATGTTTTCTAACCGGACGCCACGCATCTCCTGAACCGTCGAAAATACCGTTCCCTGTAATCGCCACTTGTTGCAGCTGCTCCCCATACAGGGCTGGCATGGCTCTCACCGCTTTCAAGCCCTCGTAGTTGCTCAGGATGAGGGGATACTCCTCCCATTTTCGGCTGAACGTTACTAATGCCCCTTCATCCGTATGCAGCCGAACTCGGCTTTGCAGTCGAATGGGACCTGTTAACCATATCCCGCGAGGGATGACAACCGTTCCTCCTCCAGATGCTGCACAAGTCTCAATCGCCTTGTTAATCGCTGCCGTGTTGGAATGGCATCCATCGCCCACGGCTCCAAACTCAGTAATTACAAAGTGTTTATTCGGAAAATCAGGTACTTTCACGGATTGAACTTTCTGTGTCATGATGTACGCTCTCCTTACCTAATATTGTTTATCTTATTATTAAGGAAAAGTGTTTGCCTAGCTATGCACTACAGACAACCAATTTGCTAGATGAATTCTAATAGCTTGCTGTATAAGGGCTCTCGGGTTTCCTCAGCAGCGCAGATAAAGAAAGAAGTTGTCTCCTGCACATTGGTTATATCCTGCATATGGCGATTTCGGTCCTATTCTCAAAATGAAAAAGACTCCCCCTTCTATTTTGGAAGAAGAAGTCTTCTTATCATTCTGGACTCGTATCAATGTACAGTCAGCCGAATTCAAAATGAACTTTTTCCATTTCAGGAGGTTCACATCTGGCCTGACACTTTACGGAGCTCATTCGCTAGACGGTGGAATTCTTCCCTAGCTTCGACATCCTCCGTGCTTGTCCAAGCAGCAGATAAACTCACAACCCTTCCCCCTTGCTTCGCAAAATTTGAATGAATTGCTTTACAATGAGCGGAAGTGGCAGACCCAAACGTCCGTAATTTTCAGTGATAGA
Organism: Paenibacillus sp. LjRoot56; assembly: GCF_964253335.1. Lineage (NCBI taxonomy): Bacteria > Bacillati > Bacillota > Bacilli > Caryophanales > Paenibacillaceae > Paenibacillus > Paenibacillus sp. LjRoot56. The sequence continues at coordinate 1,730,070 of NZ_CAXURV020000001.1, read as the reverse complement.
TATCAATTCATTCGCCAAGTAAAAATAGATCGCGCCTGTCATCATGAGGTCTGTATCCAAGAGAATATCCATGCGATGAGCCAGCATAATGACAAGCAGCATCAGTCCTTTGCGTGCAAGTCTCCAAAACCCATATTTACTGATAGACCCTTGCTGTTCTTTCATCGAGGCGGCAATGCCGGTAACATATTCGACGGTTATCGCCATAAAGAATAGACTGATAATCTCACTCCGCTCACCTAAAGTGTAAGTCACAACGGCTCCAAACGTGTCTGAAAACAGGTTAAATCCAAAATTGTTCATGTGTTGCTCCTTTCTTTTTGGTGTTTTGAAATTCAAAACATTTTTTTCTTTTCAAAACATTTTTTCACTCCTTACGCCTCCGCCGGAACGGTTTCTTGTTCATCCGCTTAGCAACATCGCCTCCCTTGCTTGGCTACACAACGATCTTACCATGCCATAATCAGAGCGAATTGCCAAAAAACTGCCAATTCCTGATCAGCCTTATTGCACCTTCACTTCCAGTCGCAACATGTACGCTAACTTTTCAATGGCTCTTGCCTTTATCCGATGATAGGTACGCTCACTCAAATTAAGCTCATGAAACAGTAGAAAATCGAATGTCTTGTCTCTTTTTAAATAACGTTCCCGGATAATCCCTTGTTCTTGCTCGTCTAGCCGAGATATAGCCTGCTCCACTTCATCACATATACCTCGCAAATGTTCATCTGATCCCACCTGGTAAGCAGCTGTGCGCTCCGCCACTTTGAACCATTCCTTCCTAGCCGAAATAGCTTCATTCACTTTTCTTAAATCCCCCAACGCTCGATACATGCGCACGGCTTCAAGCACACTTTCCACCCTTTTGCGTGTTGCTCGGCGATCAATCTGTTCTTGCTCTATATTCAAAATACGTTCTACCATCCCTTGATCATCTCCTAAAATTTGTCGTTTTGAAATTCTAAACACATCATACGTTGTCTTGTTTAAAATTTCAACACAAAAAGTTTTGAAATTCAAAACTTTTTGGTGATCTCCCCTTGTTTTTTGCACCGCTCACCATTTACAATAGAATCAGGTGATCAAACGATGAAAGATATGGTGCAATTCGGTATCCGAATCCGGGATCTGAGAAAGATGAACAATTATTCCCTCAGAGAGCTTGGTGAACGGTCCGGTGTTAGTTATTCATTTATTAACTCCATAGAAAATAACCGCTTTAGCCCCTCAAGGGAAACGGTTATTGCCTTAGCAGATGCACTTCGTATAGCTGAGAAGGACGAGCTTCTGCTGCTTGCTGGATTTGCTCCAACGGAAGAGGAGTCACTCGACGGACTATCTGGAGACAGTCTTGATGAAGTCGATGACCCTGATGTGAGCTTATTTTTTAAAGACTTCAAAAGTGCTCCTAAAGAGCGCCGCGATGAGATGCTCCGTTTCTGGAACTTCATCAAAGAGCAGCAGCAGAACCGAACACCTGACAGCCAGCAGTAATCGAGGTAATCTTTTAATAACGTAAAGCTAAGCCCTGACGGGCTTTTCTTTACCACAAATAAGCGAACATACATTCTTGAATCGAGGTGTTTTCACCTGTTCACTCATTACCAGACAACCTCCCTTGAACAGTGGGTAGAGGCTTTATATAGTCAACTTGGCATCGTATCACCAGCTCAGCTCAGCGTGACGAACTTGGCTGCTAAGCTGCAAATTTGGGTTTATACGATGGATATGAACAGCATGGCCATTGAAAAAGATGGACTATTCAGCATCAATGTTGACCGCCGATTATCCGTTAAAGAACAGTGGGAAGACTTTCTGCATGAGCTTTGTCATGTACTTCGTCATTCTGGCAACCAGATGGTGATGCCTGATCGCTATGTCGATTGGCAAGAGCAGGATGCATCTGCGTTTCAGCTCTACGCGGCTATTCCAATGTCCATGCTGAAGAAACTATCGCTGCCTGAACAAAAGAATGAAATGGTCGCCTTTCTTTCTGAAGAATTTCAGGTGACCTATCGACTTGCCAATGAACGGATCGAACAAATCCAGCGGCGCGTCCTACAAGGGATACTGGATCATGAATATCAGCAATTTTCACAGAGTCAAGTGAGGACATACGATTCAGCCAATTGGTCTGACGCAACCCGCACCATCATGAACAAACTGGAGCAATTAAAGCAAAAAGGAGGAATGGCCGATCGTCAAATTAGCCGTCTTTTATGACTTTCATGAAGAGCGTATACAGCCATTCCTCATGGCGTTGCGTTTTCAGCCTAACGAACTCGATTTTAGTAAATCCACCCTTTACATTCCAATAAGCGCTCCTTTTCAGCAGCTTCATATGGAAGAAATCCCCGAGCTAGAAGCCGGAATAACCGTGCTGATTGAAGACCTCATCGTCAATCCTGCACGTCCTGCTTCTATTGGCATCAGCCTCTCACGAATAAAGCAACGACATACGATCCTACTCGATGAGCACCCTTCAATCCAGCAACTATGGATTCGCATGACCGACATCGAAGAAGTACTGCAGATGGAAATCCGATCCCTATATAGCTGGTCTTCCAAATGAGAAAAACCATACATCCATTGAACATAATGTTCAATTACGATGTATGGTTTTTTTGTCTTTAAAGCGTTCAACGCGCCGCGTGATTACTCAGCGATATAAGAACAAATATAGTCGCTCACTGTTTTCACTTCGAGCTTGAATTTCGCGTTCGCTGGCACGGTGAACTCACCTTGACCACTGATTGTAATCCACTCTGTGCTGCCTGGAAGCAATACGTTCAGCTCACCAGCTTGGATTTCCATAATTTCTTTCACATCTGTTCCGAACTCATATTCACCTGGAAGCAGGATGCCTAGTGTTTTCTTCGTGCCATCTGCGAATTGCACAGTGCGGCTTGTTACTTTGCCATCGAAATAAACATTGGCTTTCGTTAGTACGGTTACATTTTCAAAGCTGGACATGGTTAAAAGTTCCCCCTCTAAAATGACTATGAATAAGTACAAGCCGAGGCTCAGACGAGCTGAGCCCCTGCCATTATATTAACCTAACAAAGCTTTCACGCGTGCTGCAACGTTCTCTGGTGAGAAGCCGTATTCTCTAAGAACGGTATCCCCTGGTGCGGATGCTCCGAAAGTGGAGATTCCTAGGATTGAACCCTCGTCGCCTGTATAACGCTCCCAGCCAAGTGGGTACGCCATCTCAACAGCAAGACGCTTCTTCACGCCTGGTAAGATAACGGAATCTTTGTATTCTTTGGATTGCTTCTCGAATAGTTCCAAGCTCGGTAAGCTGACAACACGAACGTTGATGCCTTCGGCTTGCAGCAATTTCTGAGCAGCTACAGCCAGTTGTACTTCGGAACCTGTTGCTAGGATTTGTGCATCTGGTTGACCGTTTGCAGCGTCGGATACCACGTATCCGCCTTTGCTTAGGTTCGCTTTAGCTCCTTCAACCGTACCTGGAAGGATCGGCAAGTTTTGACGAGTCAAGACAAGCGCAACTGGACCTTTCGCTTCTGCAATCGCATAACGCCAAGCTTCGGACGTTTCGTTACCATCAGCAGGACGGATGACTGTGATGCCTGGAATAACGCGAAGTGCTGGAAGTTGTTCGATCGGCTCATGCGTCGGTCCATCTTCACCAACAGCGATACTATCATGCGTTAGAACATAAATAACAGGAAGCTGCATAAGTGCTGCAAGACGGATGGAAGCACGCAGGTAGTCGGAGAATACGAAGAATGTTGCTCCGTATACTTTAACACCGCCATGAAGCGCCATACCGTTCATTGCTGTACCCATACCGAACTCACGAACACCGAACCATACGTTGCGTCCCGCATAGTTGCTAGCGCTATAGTTGGATTCGCCTTTGATCATCGTGTTGTTGGAGCTCGCTAGATCCGCGGAACCACCAATCAATTGCGGCAATTTGCCTGCAACAGCATTGATCGCATTACCGGAAGCAACACGTGTAGCCATAGGCTTGTCTTCTGTCGTGTACGTAGGAAGTTCAGCATCCCAACCAGCTGGCAATTCGCCATTCACAGCAGCGTTGAATTGGTTACCAAGCTCTGGATAAGCTTTAACGTAATCGTTCAACAGGTTCGTCCAAGCTTGCTCAGCAGCCGTACCTTCTTTTTGAATTTCTGCGTAGTGTGCGCGAACTTCGTCCGGAACATAGAAGTCCGGCTCTTCCGGCCAGCCATAAGCTTGTTTCGTCAATTTCACTTCGTCGCCGCCAAGTGGTGAACCGTGTGGTCCAACGTGACCGCCTTTACCACCTTTGTTCGGGGAACCGAAACCGATTGTCGTCTTCACTTCAATCAACGTAGGACGAGTTGTATCAGCTTTCGCTTCAGCAATCGCCTTGGAGATTGCTGCAAGGTCATTCTGCTCTTCTACGCGAATCACTTGCCAGCCGTAAGCTTCGAAACGTGCTTGCACGTTTTCAGAGAACGCCATATTCAATTCGCCATCAAGCGAAATATCGTTGGAATCGTACATCATGATCAATTTACCCAATTTCAAATGAGCTGCAAGCGAAACAGCCTCAGAGGAAACACCCTCCATCATATCGCCATCGCCGCAAATTGCGTACGTGTAGTGGTCGATAACAGGGAAGTTTTCTTTGTTGTAAGTCTCTCTCAAGTGAGCTTCAGCCATCGCCATACCTACTGCCATACCAACGCCTTGTCCAAGTGGACCTGTCGTTGCATCAACACCTGCCGTGTGACCATACTCGGGGTGACCAGGGGTTTTGCTTCCCCATTGGCGGAAGTTCTTGATCTCTTCCATTGGCAAATCATAGCCACATAGGTGAAGCAAGCTGTATAGAAGCATGGAACCATGTCCCGCAGATAGTACGAAACGGTCACGGTTGACCCATTTAGGATTCGACGGATTGTGTTTCATATGCTGTTTCCATAGCACGTAGGCCATTGGAGCAGCCCCCATAACCATACCAGGATGGCCGGATTTAGCTTTCTCAACTGCATCGATACCGAGTGTACGGATCGTGTCGACAGCTAATTGTTCAATTGTTTTCGTAGTTGCAGTCATTCGAAAATTCCCTCCATGATTTCTGTATTTTCATAAATAATCGACTTGTACATACAAGTGTCTTTTCTCGCTTGCATTATTGTACCATTTGCTTTAAGGCTTTGCCACAATAACCCGTTAAAACGTTATACTTCTCGCCTATATATAAATAGGCTGCACCCATAACTGGGTACAACCTGCTTTACACTAGTTAAAAACAACCGTTTTATTATTGTGGACGATAATGCGATCCTCAACATGCCAAGCTACTGCACGTGCAAGAACGATTCGTTCGATGTGACGACCAATTCTTTTCAAATCCTCAACATTATCTCGGTGACTCACTCGCTGCACATCCTGCTCAATAATCGGACCGGCGTCTAGCTCGTCCGTCACATAATGCGCTGTCGCACCAATAATCTTGACTCCGCGGTTATGCGCTTGTGCATAAGGCTTACCGCCTACAAAAGCAGGTAAGAAGGAGTGGTGAATATTGATGATGCGATTTGCGTAATTTTGGATAAATGATGGGGAAACGATCTGCATATAGCGAGCAAGCACAATCGCATCGACGCCATCACCAATGACTTCAAGCTGGCGCTGTTCCGCCTCTGCTTTGGTTGCCGCGGTAACGGGAATGTGATGAAATGGAATCCCGAAGGGCTCCACCAGAGAACGCATATCGTTATGGTTAGAGATCACCATCGCAATATCCGCATTGAGATCCCCTGCACGCCAATGCCATAATAATTCGAGCAAGGCATGGTCTTCCTTCGAAACGAATATCGCAATCCGCTTCTTCTGACTTGCCAGGGCAAGGCTCCAGTCCATCGAGAACTTCTCAGCAACGGTGGAGAAATCCGCTCTTAATGTCTCTACGCGACTCGCCAATTCTGTTAAATCGAATTCAATTCGGATGAAGAACATCCCGCCTTCTGGATCCATCGTGTACTGATCCGATTGCACAATATTCGCACCATATTCAAATAGAAATTGTGATACTGCTGCTACTATACCCGGCTGATCCGGGCAAGAAATTAGCATTCTTGCTCTATTCACCAAATCGCTCTCCCGGCGATTTGAGCTGTTCGTGGTTCCCGCTTCCATCTGTATCCCCCTAGCAATTTCTGTCTATGTGAAACTTAAGCCTTCTTCAAGATGTCATTTCCAGCAAGCCAAACAATCAATCGTTGATTGATTTGTTCTTCACTTAGATCAGCGAAAAGGCGTTCCTCATGAAGAATATCATATAAACGTTCCAGCGGCTCACGTCCATCCGCTTTCTTCGCTTTGGCATCATTTTTGAGCAATTCCCATGTTTTAAGAACGAAGTCACGGTAGTGAATATCTTTTTTGTTCATCAAAAAGTCAATTCGCTCCACTTGGTCCAGGAACTCGCCGCCAAAACGACCACTTAAGTTTCCGGAAAGCAACGCAATTTCCGCTTCATACATCGGACGTTGTGTTTTGTCTTCTTTTCCAATCCAAGGTGTCTCTAGAATCATCGGCAAATGCTGCAACTTCTCATGGTTAGCAATATTATTCATCGCTTCAAAACCAATCCAACCAGAACCAAGTGGTGCATGGCGATCTTTGCTAGCTCCGCGAGGATTCTTACTGTCATTCAAATGAATGACACCGAGCTTCTCAAGTCCAATCGTACGATCGAAATGGTGCAGCACGCCGTCCAAATCATTCACGATATCATACCCCGCATCGTGAATATGGCAAGTATCCATACATACAGTCAACTTATTGTTGAACTCCACGCGCTCCATGATTTCTGCGATTTCCTCGAAGCTGCGGCCAATTTCTGTCCCTTTACCAGCCATCGTTTCCAGCGCAATGTTAACGTTCGTATCTTTAACCCCAGCAAGCACTTCATTCAAGCCATCAGCAATTCTTGCAATCCCATAGTCTGCATCCTTGTCCGTGTAAGCACCAGGATGAAGTACGATATTGCGAACACCAATGTAATCCGTCCGGCGGATTTCTTCTTGAAGGAAACGCACTGCGAGTTCAAAGGTATCATCTTTATAGGAACCCAAGTTGATAATGTAAGGTGCATGAACGACGATCTCATTCATCGCATGCTTGTCCATCACGGCTTTGCCTTCTTCAATATACTGCTCTTCAATCGGTTTACGGCGCGTATTTTGCGGTGCGCCCGTGTATATCATAAACGTAGATGATCCGTAGGAAACGGCTTCTTCTGCTGCATTTAATAAGCCTTTATCTGAGAACGAAACGTGTGATCCAATTTTCGGCATAGTCCATAACTCCTTTATTAGTAGCTGCTACCCTCCTATTTTACTCGTATTGTCGCAAGAAATCTAGAAATAAGGTATAATTCTTACTATCTTTGTTGAAGACAATTAGTGAGGTGACAAATAAATGGCAAATGATTTTTTCATGTGGTTCATCATTTTCTGGGTATGCGTGTTGCTTTTATTCATGTCCATCGGCGGGTACTTCATGTTCCGCAAGTTTATTAAGGTACTGCCTAAAGAGGACGGTAAGTCTAAACTCGATTGGCAGAATCATTACGTGGACACATCCCGACATCTATGGACGGCAGATTCCAAAGCTTTTCTCGACCAATTAGTATCACCTGTACCGACAGCGTTCCGTGATATTGCCAAGCATTCTATCGCCGCGCGTATCGGACAAGTAGCTTTAGAGGCCAATGCGAATGAGGTCACACGAGAACACTGTATCGAAGGTTACATACTTGCAACGCCGAAACGAGACTATCGGAGCTTGACCAGCTTTCTCGAAAAGCAAAAGATTGATTACAGCGCGTTCAAGCATTTATTGAGTTAGTAGAAACACGCCCTCTTTTTATCAAGAGGGCGTGGTTTGATTCATAAGATGGCGTCTATTCCCATCCCTTGTAACTAATAATTTTGGCTGGCACACCTGCAACAACAGCGTTATCTGGCACATCTTTCGTTACGACCGAATTCGCACCAATCATTACATTATTACCTATCACGATTTTCCCAATAATCTTGGCTCCAGGTGCGATATATACCTTATTTCCTATTTGTGGAACCCCCTTCTTTTCCCCCCTGCCGGCAATCCCAATCGTAACGCCTTGTCCAATATTGCAGTTCTCACCGATGATGGTATCCCGATGAACCACGATCGTGCCATAATGAGGTAAATACACCCCTTTGCCAATTTTGGTTCCAAGCGGAATTTGAATGCCCATCACGACTGAAAAGAATTTATGAAGGATAAACAGGATGATATATAACAATTGTTTAATAACAGGAATCTTAACATGATCTTTCACATAACTCCCTGCCCGATAGATGATGAGATACCACATAGGCTCATGAAGAATTAGCATTTTCATTTTGGATAATAAACTAACGTGGTTTCCTACTTTTACATAACGATGAATGTCAGCTCTTAAATAGGCAATCAAGGCATCTCACCACTTTATCTATCAATTTGGTTAAGCTCATTTATAGCACTTTAAGAATTTGGGCTGGCAACTCTGCTTCCTCCACAACAAGCGGAATTTCTTTCGCAAGTTTAACCCTTAATTCCTGCCTATTCAGCCAACAATGATGGATCATCTGTATGAAAGACTCGGGTTCAATATCGGAGATATCTACCACATAGTCATGTAAACCAAGCATTTCCATAATGCCTCTCGTTTTATGTTCATAATTGATGGCGACAGTGGGGATATGATTGGAGAGAGCAAAAATATTGGAATGCATTCTAGTTCCAACAAACATATCCATTTTAGAATATAAATACTTTAATTCCCTGGGGTGGAAATCAAACGCCAATAACTCCGCATGCCCTGCGTCTATTCCTTCTAGCACTTCTCTGCTGATGATTCTATCATCATTAAAGGCATTGGGCCCAAGCACTTGAGGCATTAACAATACCTTCCCCTGATAAGCCTCATGAATATATGTAATCGCATCTCTGATACTTGCTATATACTTGGACCTATACAATTGCGTATCCTTCATCTCCGGAAAATTCCAATCTCTAACCGTGAACCCAATAATAGGGCCATCGTGTGCCCCTTTGATCCCCTCCATAATGCGATCTACCCGTGGAGAACTTACTTCCTGCATAGAAAATGCGGAATCAGGCACTAATACTACGTTCTTATTGCTGCACCCTATTTTCTCAAGCCATCGTTTGGAAACAGCTTCTCGCAGAAAGATACGATCTACCTGATCGAGAATCTCCTTCGCCAACTTTTGCATATAGGTATTATAAAAAGGGCCAATGGATTGCGAATAAATTACAACTGGCTTGCCGTAGTTAAAAGCGGTTTTAATTTGAACCAAATGCTGCATAAGCGCTACACTAAATCTGTGTGAAAGTAAAAATCCCCCTCCACAACTGACCACCACATCCGCCCATTCATAATCATCTGATTTAATTTTTCTTAGATTCTTCAAATAAGGCAGCAGCCTCAATACCGATCCAATCTTTTCTATTCTCGAAGTATCGGGATCAATAGAAACATTATCCACACAAGAAGTAACCTGTTCTTCATAAAATTCATTATCAATTTCCGGGAATCTGCTATGAATTCTAATGCTGCAATCGATATTGTGTTTTTTTATCGCATCGATCATTGAAAGAACAATTCCTGCATCTCCTTTATTCTTGGAGGAATGGGCATTAATAATTAAAATATTCATCCTAGCTTCATCTCCTTTTTTCTACGAAAGATTAGCTTCTTCATGAAGACGATAAGGTCATCTTCTTTCATGACAAGTAATAGAGCAATAAAAGTGAAGTAGGCTAACAGCGTGTATAAGCTCAATCCAATAACAGTGTAAAATGTATTCATTACGAATAAGCTTCCGAACAAATGAACCAGCTTAAGCAAATAGATGGCTAATCCACATCCTCCCATGGCCACGCAAAGTTTCATCATTTTTCGGATAAAGTCTTTCGACCATACGAAATCTTGTTTCTTTTTTAGTAAGATAGCCGTAATAACAGCTGTGACGATAAATGCCATACTTGCTGATAACCCGAGCCCTATAATACCCATCGTTTTCACTAAAATGAAACTGAGAACAATGTTCACCAATGTGCCAGAAATCATAATATAGGTTGGTGTTTTCGTATCTCCGTAACTATAGAAAGCTCTCAATGTGACCTCTCTAAACCCAATGGCAATGATCCCTATGGAATAGGCCCAAAAAATAGCAGAAGTCATTGCCGTGGCTTGCGCATCGAAGCTCCCTCTTTCTAACAGTGTTTGGACGATGACATGACTAAAAGACATGAATATGACGGTTAGAGGCATTAAGAGAATGAACAGTGAAAACAAACTATTGTGCGTTAGTGTACTAACTTTCTCGTAATCTTGGTTATGTGAAAGCCGTGATAGTTCAGGGAACGTAAGTGTAATTACGGGGGTAATACAGATGCCGGTCGCTATCCCCCTTAAATTAAAGGCATAGGACAGAGCAGCAATTGCTCCCTCAGAGATGCCTGAAGCCAATATCCGGTCTACGACGGAATTAAATTGAGTGAAGCCAGAGCTAATCATGATCGGATAGAGCAATAGCAAGAATTTCTTAGAGTTTGAACTCCAAAGCTCCACATTTCTGACGACTTTATATTGATGACCTTTAATCAGTAAGTAAAGTATGACAAGTTGTAGGACATAGGAGACCAGCGTTGTAACGGCAACGCCAACAATCCCGTACTTATCTGCGAATAACCAAAGATAGGCAATAATAATGAGGTTATTGGGGAGGATGCTAGCTGCTGAAGCCATATAATCATGAAATGTATTCAACATTAAGGTATAGATCTGAATGGCGATGACAATAAATACGAGAGGGAATAATATTCTCACAAGCGTTATGGCTAAGGCTTCCGCTTCCTCTGTTAAGCCAGGCGCAAGTAGATGAATAAAATGTTGTGTAAATACGATTACCACCGTATAAGCCACAATAAAAATAGCCAAAAACAGGAATAACACATTGTTCGTAAATAGATTCGATTTTCTTTTATCCGAAGCAAAATTAACGAATAAGGGAAGAAACACGCTGCTAAGCGTAAAGGAGAATGTGATAGCTAACATAGTTGGCGTTAACGCAACGTAATACGCATCTGCCAGTGAAGAAGTCCCGTAATTTTTGGCTATCAATATCTCCCTTGTAAATCCGAGTAACTTACTTGCTATTGTGATCAAAAATAAGACTAACCCCGTTTTAAACAGTACTCGAGTCATAGGCATACTTCCTTTTGGCATAGAGTTGTACGCTTGCCTGACTACTTAGTAAGTGATCTCCTTTTTCAACTTGAGAGGCTGCCATGCCCATGACTGCAAAAATAAAAATATACTGTGGAGAGCCATTAAATATTTGCTCCCCTAACGATTCTACCAAGCTCTGAATGATGATAAATAAAGAAAAGAGGAGAAATACTTTCCCATTCTTCCTAATTCTTGCATCATGCAATTTCACATAAATCCCTCTCATGACATAGATAAAAAAAGAAATAAATAGGATGGTTCCCAGAATGCCAACCTCACCAATAATCGATGGCCAGTACGTATCGGTTGCCCACTTTGGATCATCTGGGCTCAAACCGTATACGCTTTGTAAACCATATTCATAATAAACAGGACTGTAGTCCACTCTGGCTATCCAACTCCCAAATCTCCCAAATCCCTCCCCTAGCGGAAAATCATGAAACCCAATTGTAAACCCCGTGTGATACAAGGCTTTACGAGCTGAGTCCATATAATCTACGGAAATGTATCTGTCTATGGTTAACATGGTCAGATTGTTTATCATGTCTCCAAAAAACAAATAGATGATGATGCCTACGCAAGCAAGTGCTGCCGTATAGATGCGTTTCTTCATGGCAACTAAAGTTAAGATAACGGCTATTGCCAGCAACACCTTAAATCGCAGCGAAAGAAAAGCAAGGATAAAGAAAACAATCGTAAAGATGAGTGATTTTTTGGGTTTGTGAACGAGATAATGCGATAAATAGTACAGACCTACAAATACCATAAACCAGCCATATGTACCTGGATGAATAAAAAATGATTGCACACTTACTAAATTAGATCTCGCATCTAACAGATTATTCGTATGCAAGAAATTTCGAAATTGCTCATGGAATAAGAGATCAACAAGCGCAAAAACAGCTGCCAACCCACCAAGAACCTTAAAAAAACGTATCAGTTGCCGAATATTATTTCCGTTCATCGTTAGGTTTTTAAAAATAAAAAATAATAAAAACCCTTTAATCGTTAATAATCCACCTGCTAACGTCGTACTTATTGGCACTTGATTAATGGCGCTAGACAGCAGCCCGAAAAACAAAACCCCTATCGTGACTAGCGACAATATCAATGTACTTTTCTTAATTCTAAAATTTGATTTGACTATGATGATTCCTATGCTTCCTATAATGAAGAATTCGTCCATGTAAGATAAATAGCTGCCTAAAGTGCTGTTCATTTGGATGGTTATAAGATCTTGAGCTAACATGAATAAAAAAAAGCACAAGATACCTCTCATCGTTAAGCTCACTATGAATCATTCCTTTTAGATGCTATTTGTCATTTTAAAATAAGCCTTTGATACATGTGTGATAATTCTTTCATCAGCATATTGATATCGAATTGATTATGAATCAATGTCCTGTTCTTCTCTCCCATTGTAACAATCGTGTTCTGGTCGTGAATTAGAATTTCCAGTGATTTCGTTAGTCCCTCGATGTCACCGGGCTCAATGAGATAACCATTTTCCCCATGTTGGATAAGCTCAGGTATTCCCCCTACGTAAGTTGAAATAACCGGCAATGAAAAATTCATAGCTTCTAAGATGGCCATTGGCAACCCTTCATGGTAGGAGGGCAGCACTAGCATATCTGCTTTTCTTAGCAATTCTTCCTTCTCATGTACGTTAATCCAACCTAGCACTTCAACCATATCCTCGATTTGATAGTCTTTTAGTAGTTGTTTCACTTCCGTAATTTCGCCATCACCAGCTAACAGGAACTTACTTTTAACTTCTTTTTCTTTTAAGTTTTTAATCGCTAGAAGCAGATCATATACGCCCTTTCGCTCTCCCAATCTCCCTAGGAAAAGACAAGTGGGTGTAGAATTCGTCCGGCTAACTTGCTCCTCCATTTTAAAAACCCCATTATAAAGAATCTCTATTTTCCTATGTGGAACAATGGTAGAGAAATATTTTTTCCATTCTTGCGATAAAACGACTAATAAATCAACGCGATTTAGGATGAACTGACAATATCTCTTCTGAACCCAATTGTGATTATAAAAATCATCGAAGCTTGCTGCATGTATGTGCAGGATGATGGGAACTCTGACTATTTTACCAATCATCACCATCATGGATTTCCTGTAAAAGCTCCCTCCATTGGACATATGAATGTGAACGATATCTGGCCGATGCCATAACAACTGATAGAGGTAGCGAAACAGACCTACTATGAAAATGTGTAATCGAGCTATGACGCTCCCTGTAATGTAAGTTTCCACTCTAGTTAACTCATAGCTTTCCGTGAGATTCGATTGCTCAATATTTCTTATGACCGTAACGATTCCGCCCATATCCTTTAACGATGAACCTACAACAAGTATCTTGGATTTCATCTGGCTCCCCTCCTATCCTAAGGTTTGGATATATGCCTTAATTGCGTAAAGGAGGTTGGATTCCTCTTGTATGTATGTGTTGAAGTGCAGATGATCGATCTTCGAAACAAGAATCCTTAATTGATCCACGTTTTCTGCAACCTGAATGTATCCTTTTTCTTGAAAAGCAGATGAAATTTCGGATTGATGATCATCTACATGTTCGCCTAATATCTTTTTTCTAGGCATAACAATAACTTTTTTCCCACAATTAAGCGCATTGAGAATAGAACCGATTCCACCATGCGTAATGCAAACGTCGCACTCTCTCGTTAATTGATCTATATCTTCAAGTTTGTAAAAGTCTGAATACGGATAATGCCTGGGCTTATAATCCGAATATCCAATCTGAGCGATAACGGAATCTGTCAGTACGCCTTCTTCTACTAATTGATCTACTGCACGTAATAAGCGATTGAATTGAAATCTTTGCGTACCTACCGTTATCAAAATCAATATAAGCTCCCCCTGTACGTCCCTTCCGGATAAACTTCTCTTAATTGCTCCCATTGAATATAAAATTGATCTGCAATTTTATAAATGAACCTACCGGTTACACTCGATGTATACACTTTGGCAAAGCTTTCAATGTACACTATTTTCGACCCGAACATTTTCCCTAGCAAGCAGAGTCCAAGTACAGCGCCTGCTCCGGTAGTTATAATGACTTTTGGCCTCTCTTTAACTAAGATATACAGGGACATAAACAAATTAAGGAGTAGGTGGATGACGAGAAGTAGATTTTTTCTTTCCTGCTGCGCTAAGAAATAAACCCTTTCTTGGTCTTTCAGAGTCCGACTCATCTCGCTTTGCTCTGTAATAATAAAATAGTTATGTTCAGCAACTGCTGGAATGATTTTCTTCAATTCACCCAAGTGTCCTCCAGTGGAACTAGCTAAACAGATCTTCATCTAAGCTCTCTCCTTTTTGGGGATAACTGGGGAATGCACGGCACATCCCCAGTTATCCTCAATCAAATGGACGAATTCAGACTTCAATTAATAAGCATTTTTAGAACCGAGCAAGGCGCTAAATGTTTTCAGAATGATTTTTAATTCAAATGAGATTTTCCGCTCACGAATATATGTCAAATCCAATTCCACCATTTCCTCAAATCCAACATCGTTTCTCCCACTAACCTGCCATAACCCCGTACACCCTGGAGTAACTTGCAAACGTTGCTTATGATAGGAGCTGTACTGCTCAACCTCACGAATGAGTGGCGGTCTAGGCCCTACTAAGCTCATATCCCCTTTCAACACATTCCATAATTGCGGAAGTTCATCCATACTTGTTTTTCGCATGAATTTGCCGACTTTGGTAATACGGGGGTCTTCTTTCATTTTAAACATATGACCTTCCACTTCATTTTGGTCGAGTAAATCCGCAAGAAGCTCTTCTGCATTCGATACCATCGATCTAAACTTGTACATGTTGAATACTTTCTCGTCTTTACCTACTCGCTGCTGATAAAAGAAAATATGTCCCTTAGGATCTTCCAACTTCATACGTATAGCTAGCACAATGAACAAGGGTAAGCAACAAAGAAGTCCAAAACATGCACCTAGAATATCCAATACTCGTTTAGCAATTAAATAGTAAACCATGGAGCTATCTGCGCTTTTCCATCTTGTTCTAGGATAGTACTGGTTTGCCTCTATCACTGATGAATCGTTGGATAATTTAGACATTCGCTTCCCTCCTAACCAATCGCACGAGGTGACTTTTCACGTTTCAGCACTTCATTGAGTGCCTGTAAGAGTGGCACCCTAAGCTCATTGTTCCGAAGAGCGAAATCTAACGAAGTAAGGATGAACCCCAGCTTTTCGCCCACATCATACCTAATCCCATTAAAATGGTACGCATATACATTCTGTATGTCATTCAGTTTGGAAATCGCATCCGTCAATTGAATCTCTCCTCCGGCACCACGCTCCTGAAGATCAAGAAATTCAAATATTTCTGGTGTTAGAATGTAACGTCCCATAATAGCAAGCTTGGAAGGCGCTGTCCCCGGTTGTGGTTTCTCCACAAGATTGCGAACTTGATATAATTTCCCATTCCTATTCACAGGATCTATAATGCCATATCGTTTGGTTTCTTCCTCAGAAACAGGCTGTACGCCAATTACGGAGCATTGCGTCCTTTCATATTGATTCATTAATTGTTTTAAACAAGGTACGTCCGCCGTTACAATATCATCACCTAGCAACACAGCGAAGGGCTCGTTACCAATAAAGCGACGCGCACACCAAACGGCATGCCCAAGCCCCTTAGCTTCCTTTTGACGAATATAATGAATGTCTACTTTGGCCGGCCTCAGAATTTCCTCAAGAAGCTCCAACTTGCCTTTCTCCGCTAAGCTGTATTCTAATTCAAAGGCATTGTCGAAATGGTCCTCGATGGCACGCTTTCCTTTCCCCGTCACAATGATGATGTCTTCAATTCCTGATTCAACAGCTTCTTCAACGATGTATTGAATGGTCGGCTTATCGACAATGGGCAGCATTTCTTTCGGCATCGCTTTCGTTGCGGGTAAAAATCGGGTCCCTAAACCAGCTGCAGGAATAATTGCTTTCCTTACGGTTCTCTCCATCCCATACTCCTCCTAATATCTCTTCTCTATTTAGCTTCTTTTGTTGGTTTTAAAAAAACCAGGCATGCTGTCTTCTTGACGAAAACAACACGACTCGATCTTTTAACTAGTTATTCCTTATCTCCATAATAGTAATAATAAGCAGCGTCACTTTTCCTATGGCGTTTGTTGTTGAGGACGACACCTAGGATCTTCGCCTGAACTCTTTCTAAGTTATGAATAGCCTTTCTAGCCATATCTCGTTTGACTTTCCCATCACTAATGACCATAACAACACCATCACATTTGGTTGCTAAAATTTGTGCGTCGGCCACAGCCAATGTTGGTGGTGAATCAATAATAATGACATCAAATCTGGTTGCCATTTCCTCCAGGAAAGCGGTCATTTTCTGCGACATTAGCAATTCAGATGGGTTTGGCGGAATCGGACCTGAGGTAATCAGAGATAAATTCTCGATCGACGTCTCACTGATAAACTCATCAAATTGAGTTCGATTCACAATGGCGCTAGTCAAACCATACCGATTCGACACACCAAAATAATGATGAATGGTCGGCTTACGTAAATCAGCATCAACAATAAGTACCTTCTTCCCCTCTTGGGCGTAGGCGACGGATAAGTTCGCAGCTGTTGTTGATTTCCCTTCTCCAGGCTGCGCCGATGTAACTAGAATCGTCTTCATGATGCGATCAATCGATGAAAACTGGATGTTTGTTCTTAAGGTTCGATAAGATTCGGACACATGAGATTTAGGATGCAATTCCGTAATGAGCTGATGCTTATTGATTAGCGTTCGCATAGACCGTATCGCCTACCTTTCTATGTGATTTAGAAGGAGCTTTGCTTAGCATGTCTTCTGGCTTTACTCTAGAAATGGTTGCAAGTGTAGGTAAGCCAAGATATTGTTCAATGTCGACTTCCGACTGGATGGAATCATCCAAATAATCTAAGAGGAACACGAGGCCAACAGCAAACATGAGGGACAAGACGAATGCGATCGCTACATTCATGATCAGATGGGGTGAAACAGGACCTTGATTATCCTCAGGCTTTGCTTCATTCAAAATAACAACATTATCTACCTTCATAATCGAAGGTATTGTATTCTTGAATACTTCAGAGACGGCATTCACAGTCTTAGCTGCATTCTCTGCTGATAAACTTCTAATCGATATGGTCATCACTTGCGTATCCACCGTTGAACTCACAAGAATCATGTCCATGAGGTCAGCGCTTGTCAAACCAAGCTCAGGATACTTCGCAACCACATTATCGAGGATGGCAGGGGTTAAAATAATTTCCTTATAGGTCTTAATCAACAACGCATTCGTCCGTATGGAATCGTAATCGAGATTATCCCTACCTTGAATGTCCGTCGATTTATTAACGATGATTTTAGAACTCGCTTCATACAACGGAGCAATCAAATAGTAACTCACTAGCCCAGTAACTACACTTGCCAGGAGCACAATGCTTGCAATCAACCCTATCTTTTTTTGAACAATGGTCAAATATTGTCTGAGTTCAATTTCCATTGTGACCTCCAATAGTTAATGTAATGGTAGAGACCACAACCTCCGTTTATATGGAAAGGTCTCCGTCACGATCGTTTCATTTCGTATGACACATGCGGCGTTAATGGAATACCTCTCCAGAGCTTTACGACCCTGAACCTTTTCCAAATACGAAAAAGCTTCTGCTAAATGACTCCTCCTACTGGCCAAATTATGCGCATCCGAGGCGATCAAATGAGCTAATTGCGATTTGCAAACATACATGGCGAACTTTTGTATTTTGCGACCAAATCGTCCCATTAAGGACTGCGAAGTAACCTGGCACAGGCATCCCTGTTCCACGTAGCTGTGAAGCAAGCGGGGATTTACTATAAAATCAAGCTGCCTTTCCGGATGTGCGAGGATTACTGTTAAACCAAGTACGTGCAATTCATACAAGACCTCGTCAAAATAACTAGGAATACCTGTTGGAGGCAGCTCAAGCAAGATATACTGGCTATGATTCAGCGTTCGAATGCATCCTGCATCCAAGTCAAGAAGAAGTCCCTTAGAGACTCTAACTTCTTGGCCTGGAAGGATACGAACGGGAATACGACGCGTCTCAAGCTCATCATTCAGCTCTTGAACAGCAAGATCAACCTTCTCTGCAATATTGTCGTGTCTTCCATCACCATGGTGAGGCGTGGCCACGATTGTATGAATACCTTCACTTAAAGCAAATTGAGCCATTGCGATTGCTTCATCCCATGTTCTAGCGCCATCATCCATACCAGGTAAGATATGACAATGTGTATCAATCAGCATGAAACATCCATTGTTGTCTTATTGGTCAGCTCCATGGCATTGAGATAGCCACGCACGGCTTTCTCAAATTCATTCTTAAATTGATGCTCCCAATAACGGAGAGTTTGCAGCACGATGGCCCCTGTCGGGGTTTCTTCCTCCAACCATTCCACGGCATAGACATAGCCATTCTCAAACTGGCTTCTTTCACGAAGCACGCCGCATAACGAGATGTCTTCGTTATGAAACTTAAATTGGAAACACCAAATCACATTTTCATTTATGGGTAGACTTAAATAAGAAGTGAAGCCCATTTGCGAAGGACTAATGTCGATCACTTTGAACGGCGTATACTTGGATTCCAGCATTCGCCCGTCAATCTGTTTAATATTCATCAAACCATAACAAGGGTATCTCAAAACCATTTCGGATCCTTCAGCAAACGATGTAGTCATCTATTCCCCTCCTTAATGTTACGATATGTATCATCTTGAGCCTGACTACAACAGGTGCTGACTTCCATGTGCGACTAGTGTGGCGTACGTTAATGAGTTTATAGGGGATTGTTTGGACACGATACGATGTGTGTTATCGCTCGGGAGTGAGGGGAGCATTGTTGGGATTAACTTGGAGGGGTTTCTTCGACTGGCCTTCTTTCCACAACAGAAACTGTTGCAAATCCAGTCCCAAATGTCTTAAAACATCTTTAATCTCAAGTGTAACTGGTTTATCTTTTTCCATAAAAGAGCACCACTCCTGATCATGTTATGTTTTATGACATTCCCTTTAATTCTGCTTCCAATTTATGATACATCTCGTATCTTGTCAAGAGAATTTCACAAAATAAGAAAGTTCAATAGATCCTCAAAGACTTGTATAGCACGTGTGAAAATTACATCATCTGTTTTCAAAGTTATGCCCGTAAACCCTTGGATATGATTAGAATCCTGGATAGTTTCCAGCAAGAAATCTTGTAAGCGCACCCAAGTCTGATAGAATCAGCGGCTCTCGTAATATGTCATTTTGAAAAAAAATAATTCCAATCATTCAGATACGAAACGTATCTAAAGTGCGAAAGTTGGTTCTTTTTTGACTGCATAACTTTAATCCTTAAATAACGTAGCGCTGATTTCCTTCACCTTCGCCATATCCGGAATCCAATAATATAACCGTGAATGGACTAATGGATCCATCTCATAGCCACTTTGGCCAGGAACTTGCTTGGTTGTAAAATCATCTGCTGTCATTCCTTTAAACAGCCAGGCTAAGCTGATGATATCGTTATCCTGGAAATTGGTATCCACCATATCTTTCTTGACCTTTGATAACAAACCTGCGATTTCTCCAATATGCTCTGGTCTTAATATTTCTGTCGCAACCGTTTTTAATAACTGTGTTTGCTCGCTCTGCCTGTCGAAATCTCCATTCGCAAAAGCATATCGTTCTCTTGCTAAGCTCAGCGCCAATTTGCCATCAATATGCTGTTTCCCTTGAGGTAGTGTCACCCCAGAATGAAGTAAATAAATATCATTTTTAACCTCTACATTTACGCCGCCAATGGTATCGATGAAATCCTCAAAACCCTTAAAATTCGTCTTCATGTAATAATTGATCGGTACATCTAGAAAATTAGATACGGTTTGAAGCGCTTCTTTCGTACCCTCCTCGTTACCTCCCCGCATCTCACCGAGGATATGAGCATGGTTTATTTTGGTGTATCCCACACCTTCTATGTAGACACGACTGTCTCTGGGAATGGAAATCATATTGATTTTACGCGTGCTGGGAATAATGTGCATAACGATTACAACATCCGATCTAGAGTTCTCATCACCTCTGGCATCTGTCCCAAGAAGAAGCACATTGAATGATTTTATCGGTTTGGCAGGTACTTGCTGCGTGACTTGAGGTGTTGGCTCTACAGCAACTTTAGGCTGAATGACCGTCACTCCTTCCTTAATAGGAACCGATGGCCGGCTTAAAACGGGCACATCTACTTGCTCAAAGTGATGAACGGGCTCATATTTCCAATAAACACCTAATCCCCCCCCGATGATTCCAACAAAGAGACAGCCTGCAGTGTACACTACCCAACGACGCATGTAGTCACTCCTTTAACTTCCCTATTTATTAGATACGTATTGTATCATCGAGATTGTAGAAATACAAGAAAGAAAACAAATAATAAGCCACGTCTCTTATCCAACTAAGAGAACGTGGCTTATTGGTGATCACAAGTCCATTTCATGTCTCTCATGTTGCTCCCGCCTTATCCGATCAAATCCAACTCGCAACAGCCATTCCTTCAACATAGCTGGGAAAGTAAATAGGTTGCATAGTCTCGCATTTCATACAATGGGCCAATGGAATTGTTGTATGGTAGTAGCCTGTCTTAAAAATCTTTTTGGCATAGCACTTATCCATCATTGCATTGCATTCGACACAGAATACTTTTTCATAATTAATCATCTATTCCCACCCCTTAAAGTATGACTAAATGTCGTAACCTGTTACAATATGTATATAATATTCATTATATGATACATTTCGTAACTTATCAAGAGGTTATTAATTATTTCAAATACATTTTGTATCTAGTCAAATGAATCTCTGCTTTGTTATAATTATCTTCTGGTATATTTCGTTAATGATAGTGGATATAATAATTGAATGATTATGAACAGTGAGGACTGATCAAGCTGAAATACGGAGATCGAATTGCACTCTTACGTGAAAAAAGAGGACTAACCCAAGAGGACTTATCCGTCAAAATAGGTATTTCCAGAGCATCCCTGTCTCACTATGAGACCAATCGCCGGGAACCTGATTATGAAACTATTAATAAGATTGCAAATTTTTTCAATGTTTCTATTGATTATTTGCTAGGCCGTACGAACCATCAACAAACGGTCTTGGACGAAGATGTGCGGGACTTTGTCGAAAATCTCGATTTAACAGACGAGGGAATACTACAGAAGTTTTCATTAACAGTGGATGGAAAACGATTATCTGCCGAGGAAGCAAGAAGATTTATTGCTTTTGTTAGGGCTGAGCGTTCATTAGAGTAATTACTAGCTGCTCTCAACGCTCAGCCTTCCATTAGTTGTTGACACCAATATACTTTAAAGTCACGGATGGTGCTGACTGATTAAACAAATCTCTAAGTACAGAGACATTTCTCGTTTTGAGGTAGTAGTGATAGCCATAGGTCTTACGAAGGGTATGCGTACCTATATCTGTTAAGCCTACCTGCTTTGCAGCCTGATTAAGAATCCGATAAACACGAATTCGCTTAATAGGGTGACCCGTACGCTGGGAAGGAAATAAGTAATTGTCTTCATCCATATATTGGACATATTCCTTAATATAAGCCTTCAGCTGCGAAGAAAGGTGGAATGTCTTTACTTTCCCCGTTTTCTCCTCTCTTACACTCACAATATTTCGATCCGTTACATCTTTTACTTTTAAATAGAGAATATCACTAAGATGGAGTCCTGAATTAATTCCAATTGTGAAAAGCAGCCAGTCACGAACCGATTGTTCTTTCAACACTTCCTGAATTTGCTCAATTTTCTCTTGTTCTCTAATTGGTTGAACAACTTGCATGAGTAGCACCTCACATGACCTTAATTAGTTTCATAGGATATGTTACAATATGTATCTATTGATATGTGGAGCTATCATTTTATTGGCATACCACTCCCTTTTCATCTATCATGTTACATATTGTATCATAAATTTAAGAAATGATCTATGCTTTCACCGTTCTCAAAACCTATTATTTGCTGTATAATTCTTAATAAAGAACAATTTTCAGTTACTAATCAAGATGGGAGGCCATGAGAATGTTTAAATTTCTAAAACTACCCTTTATTCTTTTACTCTCTAGCGCAATTATGTTTCCTGCCTATTCGTCAGCATCATCAGGTACAAGTAACTCTGACAATCATTTGCAAAGCAGCCCTCATAGTTTTTATCACTTTTTCACAAATTTTTTCAACAATCCCACAGAAATGAATGCCGAATTAAATGATTTTATGACAAGCTGGAATCATCAAGATTTTAATGATGTCGACTGGGAATCGGATGAAGCTATTAGTTCGCTGGATATTTGGAAGAAGTGGTTCTGTTATTAGGCAAATAAAACCTCCGTTGCTTCATTCTCATAGCAGCGGAGGTTTTACATTTATATGAGCTTCGTCTCCAGGACGAATACAGTAATTTCAGGTCGGCAATTGAATCGAATCGGTAATAAGGTTGTACCAATACCGCGATTGGTGTACACATGGAACTCCGTTCCTTCAAAGTTATACAAACCTATCGAGTACTTCTGGCCTAGGTCTGGTGTGAATACACTTCCATAGAAAGGGATACGAATCTGCCCACCATGACTGTGGCCGGAAAGTTGTAAATCGACGGCATAGCTCGAAGCCAAGTCGGCAAAATCAGGCTCATGTGCGAGCAAGAGGACGAATTCATCTTGGTCTATCCCTTTTAGGGCGAATGGTAGATTAGGTTTACCATGGAACATCTCATCCACACCGACGATATGAATACTTTCATCTCCTCGGCTGATTCTCTGGCTTCCATTGACGAGTACTTTAAAACCAGATTGCTCCAATACCTCCGTTATTCGTGCCGCATCCATACGCAGATCATGATTGCCTAGTACCGCAAATTTCCCATGCGTCGCATGCAGCTGAGATAGAATGGGAATCACGTCATTCGATATTTCGCCTTGTCTGGAATCAAATAAATCGCCAGTAAAAACAAGGATGTCAGGTTCTTGTCGCTGCAGCAGCTGGGCCAATCTAGTTAAATGAGATAAGCCATAATACTTGCTAATATGGGTATCGCTGAATTGTACGATTCGCATACCCGCGAACGAAGCTGGATAACGCTTGTATGCTAGTTTGACCGTCGTTGTCTGGATCCAATTCGGCTCACCGAAAATACCATATGCACCGCTCATCCCCGATAATATCCCTAGAGAACCAACCGCCAATAGACTATGCTTGAGGAATGACCTGCGACTTAAGGGGGTATCGTCCATGCTGCGTCCGCCTCCTAACTAGGTCTAAAGACTTGTATCACATACAAAATAATACATAATCCCCTTCTCGATTCATGATACAGTTTGTATAATTTTAATGTGAACGGGATTGATTTCGGAGAAAAAACATGCGATAATACATATAACGATACAAAGCGTATCTTACACAGAAAGTTTTGGAGGGGTCGGTTGTGAATATGCTAAAGCAAATGGAAATAGAAGAGTATGACGTAGAGTGGATCAATCTTATTATGAGTGCTCGTAAGATGGGACTTACGATGGAAGATATCCGCGCATTCTTAAGAAGCCCCTTCCAACCCAAGAAACTAACACAAATCACAAATGAAAATGATCCTTGCATGTCCCCATAAGTTTACATAGCAATGCTAGCTATTCATCGTTAGGCCGTTTCATTCTCCATTTATTGAAATCCAAAAACTCCCGAAATTGCTGCTTATCTACACCAGAAGTCATTGCTTCTTTAATAATTTCATACCATTCCTCATCTAACTCTCGCTCACCTACAGCTATCTCTTCTTGATCATCAATAAGTCTGTCGACAGGCACTTTTAGTACAGCTGCAATCTTCTCTAGAAACTGGATAGAAGGATTCTTTTGGATATCTCGCTCTAGGCTGCTAATATACGATTTGGCCACACCTGCCCGCTCAGCTAATTCTGTGAGGGACAGGCCCTTTTCTTTCCTCAATTGTTGTACGCGTTTACCAATCATATTAGATCTTCCCTTTTAAAATGTAATAGTTACTCCTATAAGTATAACAGAATTCCTATTAAAGAACAAATATTGTTCCCAATAAAGAACAACACTAGCCCCCTGAGGGGCTAGTGTTTACTTCCCTATCATGAATAAGTTCAAATGATCTCATCAGACACTCGTTATTTTGTCATTATGCCATTTCATAAACTCTATCAATATTTTCAACTCATGGATCCGTTCCTTTTTAATGCCTGATTTTTTCAAGTCTGCAATAAAATCCATCCATTCTTGATCAAGTTGCTGATTGGTTTCCACTTCTACAGCAATTTTCAAAAGTATTTTCAAATCAACCTTGAGAACCAAAGCAATTTTCTCGATTACATGAATGGAAGGATTCTGTTTCAAATTCCTCTCAATGTTGCTTAAATACGACTTGGAAATACCTGTCCGTTCCGAGAGCTCGGACAATGTATACCCCCTTTGCTTACGAATACTCGATATATTGTGACCAATCATCGTTATCATCACTCCACAGTGACACTTTTGGCAAGATTTCTGGGCTTATCAATATCACAGCCCCGATATTTAGCTGCATAATAAGAAATTAATTGTAATGGAATCACTGACACCAAAGGGGTTAGCAGCTCATGGACGGCAGGCAGCACAATCTGATCGCCTCTCTCCTCTGATCCTTCCATGCTAATCATACAAACATGGGCACCACGTGCCATCATTTCTTGCACATTGCTTCGAACATTCGCACGAATAAGTGACTGTGTAATGAGAGCAATGGCAGGTGTCCCCTCCTCAACTAAGGCAATTGTGCCGTGCTTGAGTTCCCCACCTGCGAACCCTTCAGCTTGGATGTACGATATCTCCTTCAACTTTAAGGCGCCTTCTAATGCAACATAATAATCTACCCCTCTGCCAATGAAGAAGCAATTTCGGGAGGAAGTGAGATATTTCCAAACGACTTCTTCCATCATCTCTTTCTTATTAATCAAAATTTCCATAGCGTTCGCGGCGATACTCAGCTCATGAAAAGGGTTAATACCATACAACTGCTCCATGCCTTTCTCTCTTACACTATCGAAGGCAAGCAACGCTAATACAGCAATTTGCGCTGTGTAGGCTTTCGTTGAAGCTACAGCAATCTCTGGTCCTGCATGCGTGAGTAACGTATAATCCGCTTCACGAGATAGTGTCGATCCTGGTACGTTAGTAATCGTGACGGTAGGATACCCCATCTGTTTAATCGCAACCAATACACCTCGACTATCTGCCGTTTCGCCGCTCTGCGAAATAAAGATAAACAGCGGATTCGCGGACAAGATAGGCCTGTTATACAGAAACTCGCTGGCGATATGTGCTTCAACTGGGATGTTAGCGATCTTCTCGATCAGTTGCTTACCAACTAAACCAGCGTGATAACTGGTTCCACAAGCAATGATATAGATGCGATCCGCCATTGTCATACGTTCGCGCAACTGAGGGTCAATCAGGATCCCCCCTTGGCCATCCTGATATTTGGATATTACCTTGCGAATAACCACTGGCTGCTCGTCAATCTCCTTGAGCATATAGTGCGGGTATAAACCTTTCTCTATATCGCTGGCATCCAGTTTTACTTGAAAAGGTCTTCTTTGAATCGTTTCACCATCTAAGTTTTTAATTGTATTGGAATGCTGGCGAAGAATAACCATCTCTTCATCCATCAATTCGACGAATTGATTCGTAAGCTGCAGCATCGCCATTGCATCGCTCGCAATAACATGGAAATCGGATCCAAGACCGATGAGTAAAGGACTTTTATTTTTGCCAACATAAATGGTTTCTGTGTCCTGACTATCCAATACAGCAACAGCATATGAACCTTTAATTGCTAGAAGCAATTGCCGAAAAGCCTCCTCGACAGATAATCCACTTTCCACAAGTTGCTCCATCTTTTGTACAATGACTTCTGTGTCCGTATCACTGGAGAATGGAATATGAGCAAGGGAATTCTCCTTCAGCTCTTGATAATTCTCAATCACACCATTATGTACGACCGTGAATCTACCATTGTGACTTTGATGAGGATGTGCATTGCGCTTACTTGGTTTGCCATGCGTTGCCCATCTTGTGTGACCAATTCCCATCCGCGCGCCTTGCTCCAAATCAATAACTTCGCGAAGCGCTGCAATTCGACCTTTTTCTTTATACAGATGTAGGCCGCTCTCGTTTAGAATAGCAATACCCGAAGAATCATATCCTCGATATTCTAGCTTTTCTAATCCCTTAACCAATATTTCCTTCGCATCCTGACTGCCAATATATCCTACAATTCCGCACATTCGCATTACCTCCCCAATCTTAATTCTCAATAAAGAACAATAAGTCAATATTTAGGAATAACTGAATAGATTTGTCTATTTATTCATACGTTTGTACAGAAGGGAGGAATTCATGCCATGACTTCATTTTGGATAAACGTATGGAGAAAGGTGATACGTAGGTACCATAAATTCATGCATGACTACAACTTTATCCTCTATCGGGATTGCCTGGACGCACAAATGAAAATAACACTATTTCAGAAAATGATTCATCATCGTACGAAAATAGACGAAAATTCATAAGCCAATTAGTTTAAGCACTAATACTTTTGGCTTTAAGGATGGATTTCTGAATACAGGTAATGACCCGATCTTGCTCTTCTTCCGTCATACTTGAACCCGAAGGCAGACATAAACCTGATTGGAATAATCGCTCTGACACATTGTCGCTGTCACTATGTGGATAATAAGCAATCCCTTCAAATAGAGGCTGCATATGCAGCGGCTTCCAAACGAGACGAGCCTCGATATTCTCTACCGCCAGGAGTTCTATTAATGTCTCCACGGATACGCCGGCTTCTTTCGCATCGACTGTCAATGCTGTCAACCAACGATTCGACCTTGTATTCGGTAACTCCGGCATAAATTGAATGCCTGGCAAATGGGCTAATGCGTGATAATAGCGTTCAAATACAACTCGTCTAGCGATCACTCTTTCTTCCAAAACCGCAAGCTGAGCACGGCCAACTCCTGCCAATATATTGCTCATCCGATAGTTGTAACCCATCTGACTATGCTGATAATGCAGGGCATAATCTCGTGCTTGTGTAGCTAGAAAGCGTGCTTTATTCAGCCCATCCACATCGTTCGACACCAACATGCCGCCGCCTGATGTGGAAATAATCTTATTCCCATTAAAGGAATAGACGCCAAACTTTCCAAATGAACCGCTTGCTCTTCCTTTATAGGTCGATCCTAAGGATTCTGCCGCGTCTTCAATAATGGGTACATGAAATAATTTACACAGCTCCACGATTTCGTCCATTTTGGCACTTTGACCATATAGATTAACAACGATAATCGCTTTGGGCAATTTCCCATTACGAGCTGCCTCAAATAACGCACGTTCTAAGGCCAACGGAGACATGTTCCACGTTTCTGGCTCTGAATCAATAAATACTGGTGTTGCGCCCAAATAAACTATCGGATTAGCACTAGCAACAAACGTTAGGCTTGAACAAAAGACGGTATCCCCTTCAGCAACATCCAATAGTCGCAATGCTAAGTGTATGGCCGCTGTACCCGAACTAACTGCTGCCGCATCAACAAGACCAACATGGCTTGCTATCTCTTTCTCGAAGGCATCGACATGCGGGCCTAGCGGAGCGATCCAATTTGTATCAAAAGCCTCCTGGATAAACGCCATTTCATTACCACTCATATGCGGGGGAGAAAGATAGATTCTTTTTTTGTTGGTAAACATAAATTCAACCACACCTTTCATTCACTTTTTTTTAGGAATAAGTACTGCTGGGGTCCCAATCGCTGTTCGAAAGGAGGGAATATCATGGATAACCGTAGCTCCCGCTCCAACTGTAGCCCATTCGCCAACCTGTTTCCCAGGGATAATTGTTGCTCCTGCTCCTATCATGCTTCCTTCTTGGATCACAACAGCTCCTGTCAATGTTGCCTTAGGTGCAAGATGAACATAGTCAGCAATCTGACAGTCATGCTCAACGATGGATCCCGTATTCATAATGGTATGGTGACCAACATGAGCGTCTGCATTAATAACCACATTAGCCATAATGACGGAACCATGACCTAGAGAAGCACTTGGACTAATGACGGCTGACTCGTGGACAAGGGTTACGTAGTTCTCATGAGGTAGGCCTATTTGCATAAAAATAGACTTCCTTCGTTCGTTATTGCCAATGGCAACCACCCATTTCAACTCATAACCGAGATCAATCAATTGATGAGCTGAGGAAATTGGCCCCTGATACAAGCCATCTTTGGACATGAGTTCCGTATACTTATCATCTAGAATTGCTACAATTTGATTTTCTTTCTTTGATCGAATAATCTCCCTGATAACCTTGCTATGACCACCTTCACCAATCACAACAATATTCACACAAGTCCACATCGCTTCATGACAAATTTGATCCTGAGAATTTCTCCATCGTTACATGATTCCCATGACTGACGCCTTCTGATTTCACGACTTTGCCAACCGTTAACACCAATATTTTGAGATCCAACATAAAGCTTCTATTCTCTACGTACCAAATATCGAGTTTAAATTTCTCTTCCCACGAAATTGCATTTCTACCGTGCACCTGCGCCCACCCTGTAATCCCAGGTCGGACAAGATGACGCTTCGCTTGTTCTTCGGAATACAGGGATAAATAATCCATCAATAGCGGCCTTGGCCCGACTAGGCTCAAATCACCTTTGATCACATTGACCAATTGTAACAATTCATCCAGGCTGAATTTTCTAAGAAAACTGCCAAAGGGAGTCAATCTCATTGAATCCGGCAATAGATTACCCTCACTATCTCTAGCATCCGTCATGGATCGCAGCTTTAATATGTTGATTGGCTTTTCATGTAAGCCTGGTCTTTGCTGCTTAAAGATGACCGGCGATCCAAGCTTCAGCTTAATTAGAAGGGCAACGATACCGATAATCGGTAGAAATAGCAGTAATAATGAGATAGCAACACAGACATCAAACACTCTTTTCATAATGGATCTACTCCTATTAAACTTGACTAAAAAGCTTTGATTTCATTCGGTC
Organism: Paenibacillus sp. LjRoot56; assembly: GCF_964253335.1. Classification (NCBI taxonomy): domain Bacteria; kingdom Bacillati; phylum Bacillota; class Bacilli; order Caryophanales; family Paenibacillaceae; genus Paenibacillus; species Paenibacillus sp. LjRoot56. The sequence goes on along the minus strand of NZ_CAXURV020000001.1, from coordinate 1,700,560 downwards.
CAGCTTCCAAAGGATATAATTCATATTTTTAAACGTATGACCATCCACGGCAATTAGCCATTTATTATCCTTTAGTAAAAGTTGGTCGATATGATGCATGCCATCCTTGCGCCAATCTTTCTCTTCCTTGGATCCACTCAAAATAAGGGAAACCTCTTCTTCCACATATTCCTGCTCAGTTAGCTTATTCACTTTAAATACTCGGACTGACTCACCATAATGTGGATAATCTGCTTGCGTATATCTATGCACACATCCATCCGAAATAATGAGTCTTCCTCCCGGTCTACTGATCTTATCGTTATTTGAAATGATTGGACTTTGAGGATGCTCCGTCCAGGGTCCTTCTAACTGATCCGAATAGAACACATGAAGATTGTCCTCATCCGTCCCTGTAAACATCCACCACTTGCCATTATATTGCACAAGGGATGGATCCAAGTAATTGCCCTTCAACAGATCGCAATGTACCTCCCATTCAAATGGGAAATTCTTGGCTTTATATAAAATTACCCGATCCGATTCGGCAGTTTCAGGCAGCATGAAGAATTCGTTATTATGTTTAAATACTTGTGGATACGATAAATGGAATTTCTCACGCAGCACGACACGACCATATTTCCATGTCATTCCATCTGTACTCGTAGCAACGCCAATTTCCCCTTGACCAGATGCCTTATTCAAAATTTCAAAGAAAAGAAAATAGTCAGATTCATGCTGGATTATGAATGGATCAGCAACAAATTCCGCGGGCACATCCGTTACATCGGAAGCTTGCAAACTAGGAATGGTTAATTGTTGATACTGTGGCTCTGTTGAAATAAAATGGTCTGATCGAAATACCTTTATTGACCATGTAGACACAACCATTCCTTGGCGCAACAGAGCCATCCAACTTTGAAATCTCTTTAGATTCCATGCACTAGCGATTGACAAAACTGTTCCTCCTTAAGATCATCCTCATGTAGCGGATATGACAGAATTGATGGGTAGTTTGGTTCGTAATCTGCTTATTCATAGATTTGCTGCCACTTCATTCGCCTCTAGATAGCCCTGTGGATTGTAGGTTTGCCAACGCCACGAATCCAGACACATCTCATCAATACCCTTGTATGCAATCCATCCTAACTCTCGTTCCGCTTTGGTTGGGTCTGAATAACATACACCGATATCGCCAGTCCTGCGTGAAGTTATCTTATAAGGAACGTTCCTTCCAGTTACGCGTTCGAAAGCTTTGACCATTTCCAATACACTATATCCTTGCCCCGTTCCCAGATTGTACGCCTCAACCCCTGTGGTTGCGATGACCTTCTCTAGCGCTTTCAAATGTCCGCGAGCTAGATCTACCACATGGAGATAATCTCTTACACCTGTACCGTCTGATGTTGCGTAATCATTGCCATATACCTGTAGTTCCTTCAGCGCACCTACGGCTACTTGCGTGATATAAGGCATCAGATTATTAGGGATCCCATTGGGATCTTCACCTAATCGCCCGCTGCTATGTGCCCCAATTGGATTAAAATATCGCAGAAGTGCGATACTCCAAGTTGGATCTGATACATGAAGATCTCTCATCATCTCTTCGATCATCAGCTTTGTTCGCCCATAGGCATTAGTTGCGCCTAGTGGAGAGTCTTCTGTAATGGGAACACTTCCAGACGTCCCATACACAGTAGCCGAAGAACTAAATACGATGTTCTTCACTCCATGCTCCTGCATAAGCTCGTAAAGTACAATGGAACCAGAGATATTATTATGGTAGTAGCGTAATGGCAAGGAAACCGACTCGCCGACTGCCTTCAGTCCAGCTAAATGAATCACAGCTTCTATGGAATGCCGCTTAAACACGCTCTCCAAGTCCTGTCGATGCAACAGATTAATGGGATAGAACTCAAAGTCTTTTCCCGTTAGCTCTTTTACTCGACTTAATGATTCCGAACTGCTATTGCTAAGATTATCAACAACAACGATTTCGTACCCCGCATTCAATAACTCCACACACGTGTGACTCCCAATATAACCAGCTCCACCTGTTACAAGAATCGACATTCAGATACCCTCCTACTAAATAGTTAGAATTTTAGAAAATCGCTTTTGTAAATAATGTCCAAGGTAACAACATTTTCATAATAGAAGTAGACGAAGTAAAAACCGATGACCAAGTAATAGACTAATTTCTGCTGTTTCTTAGCAAATAAACTAATTACCCATGACATTAAGATCACATTGTATAAGCCAAAATAGATCGTAAAACGCGCAAAGATCCAATTTTGTGTCGCGATAGCCATAACAACGAAATTTAATAGCGACATGTTAACAACGTAATCACCATATGGAAATATCTCTCTAAGTTTGTGTCTTCCTAAAAAGGCAAATACCAGCGGCACCGCACTTATGGCTACCCGAATGATGTTGGCGCCGCCTTCTTGAAAATTCTGATACTCACTATAATGGGTATCTGCAATAGCCGAGAAAATTGCATTCGAAATCACACTGTAACCAACTATCAAAATGACTGAACCTGCGAGAAGCACGATGGTTGAGGATGTCCAAGCTTTTCTTCTGACAATGTAATAAATGGGAATCAGGATGAGGGCACTTCCATGGAAAAAAGAGGCAAACACTACGACTAGGAAATACTTTTTCCAATTTCCTTCGAATAAATATTTAGTGGCTGCGAATACAATAGCCGAAGCCAAAAATTGCCGAATTCCATTCATCGAAACGATATAGAGACCTGATGTTATGTAGATATACACGCTTAATTCAAAAAGTTTAGAATACTTGTACAAGACATAGACAATAAGTACGTTAGTTACCAATGCCGTAATAAAAATGAGCGGTTGGGGATTATCCGTTATTGATTTCAAGATCATTTGTAAAATGCCAAAGCCAATATCCTTCTCAGCCATGACTTCTGCCCAAGTAAAATTACTAATCCTATAAGAGTGAATATAAAAAACCGTATCGCCGATGTTATTACGAAGTCCCGCTATCAATGCGAAAGTTACCATCACAATAGCCGTCAGCCATTGATTAGGCTTCATCCATAGCTGACCATACCCAGTAGGAACAGGCTTGGCTATGTGTCTGGAAAAGTAAGATGCGAGATAGACAACGACTAAGTTAAGCCAAATAATTGCCATGAGAGGTTCCTTTCGAATCTTATGAGATCCTTGTTTTCCTGCTTACATACCAATAAAGTAGAATACCAAAAGGGATAGCCAGCAATGTGAGGAGTTTAGCGGGTGATTCCATCATGAATCTGCGATTACCTGCCATTATGCTGCTGGATACAAAGTGTATGGATTGTTTAAATTTAAACATTACACTTGCTAGGGGGAGTTTCATAAGCTCTTTACGATAAAAAGCGAAGCCTTTTGGATTTTTCAAATACTGCCTCAACATGTTCATGGAAGAGCCATCAGGTAAATATTCCACACAGCAGAGTACTTCGTTCAAAAGAAGCATTTCATACTGTTGATCCAACTTATAATACTTGTACGCTAGACCCACATATTTCTCATTTTCGAAAATGGGGTACGGATAAGCTCGTGTTAACTCGCTTCGATACACCAGCTTCTTATCACCTGTCACGCCGTGCTTACTATACAACTCAAAAAGCGTCGATCGCTTGAGTGTTACTGGCAATTTAGTACCAATAATTCGCCCATCCGTAAAGGAATCCAGCCCGATAATACCGCTAACCTGCTCGCTGCCATGTGCCTTCCAGAAAGTGAGAATGTGTTCTACCGCATTCGGTGGCATATAGTCATCCGAATCAATACATACATTCAGTTCTGTATCAATCAATTGATAGGCTGTATTGTGCGCACCATGCATACCTTGATTATCCTGACGGTGGTATCGGATCTGAATCACATTTTCTGCGATCCAGCCGGCTACTACCTGCTCTGTGTCATCTGTAGAGCCATCGTCAATGATGAGCCATACGAAATCTTTAGAGGTTTGCTTTTTTAAATTCTCATAACAGATCGGAAGACAGTACGCACGATTATATGTTGGTGTAAAAACAGTAAGCTTGGTCATCTCATCACCTCGAAATACCTAGATAAAAACCTTCGGTCCAAGCCGCCGTATTGCGGATATCATACCCCTGGTTAGATAAAGATGAAGCAGGTATGCGTCTTGATTTGTTTCTGGCCATCACTACCTTCATTTGATGAACCCAAATCTCTTTATCAGCTAGCGGCAATCGCTCTACCAATCGAATACCCATATCCACTTCCTGCGTAATCTCATCCGAGATCATGCAAGGTAGTCCTGCTCCCTGTGCCTCAATGAGTGTCACCGGCAAGCCTTCATGTAAAGAGGGAAATACAAACATATCTAGTCCCTGGAGTAAATGTGCAATATCACTACGCACACCAAGAAATTTGACTTTATGCTGCAAAGCAAGAGACTTCACTTTTCTCTCCATCTCTTCTCGGAGTGGTCCATCACCTGCTAGTACAAGCATCGTATTGGGTTTCTCTCGATTCAATTGGGCAAATACGTCGATGAGAAAAGCGTGGTTCTTCTGATGGTTGAACCTACCAACATGTCCGAGCACGAATGCCTCAGGAGGAAGCTGCAGTTCTCGTCTTATTTCCTCTCTTACCAATGGCGAATAAGCAAATTGCTCACTCTCAATCCCATTCTTCATCAACATCACTTTGCTTCGCTGATTAGCGAATAGCCACTGTGCTGCCATATTCGAGCAAGCCAGGAAATGAGTGGCACAGGAAGCGATGAATGTACCTGCAAACCATTTATAAGCTTTAGCCGCTACGCCGCCTTCACTGCTTGTATTGTGACTATGTGCAATGCGAATGGGAATATCAGCCTTCTTGGCTGAACGTAATACAAAACCACTCATTTTATCCATATGAGCATGAACAATCCTGTAGTTTGCATGATTAACAAAGAATTGATCTAAGGCTTGGATATATTTCGCGTGTCCACTATCCGACACGTAGGGGATTCTATGAATAATCCCTCCCATCTCGGTAATCTCCGAATCATAGGCTCCTGGTTTGCAAGTTAGAAAGTCGAATTGAATCTTCGTTCGATCTACATTTCGATATAAATTCATTAGAAGGGTCTCTGCTCCCCCCCTATTCATATTGACAACGACATGCAGAATTCTTATTGCATCGCCCACATGACCTCCACCTTTTCGTCCATAAATCGAGAATATATTGCGCTTTTCTGATGTAACACTTGCTCAATGGCGTATTTGGCTTCAACCATTTGTCTCCCATTCGAGCCTAACTGGGTTCGCAATTCCCTATCGCCAGCTAAGAGCAGAAGCTTCTCTGCCATTCTTATATGATCATGTGGAGAAGTCAGCCAACCATTATTACCGTCATGTACAAGTTCTCTGTGACCCCTGTTGTCACTTGCAACGATTGGGAGTCCGCAGGCCATCGCTTCCATAATATTCACGGGCAGACCTTCACGCAGACTGGATGCAACAGCAATATCACACATAGGAAGCAGGTGATCTATATCTTTTCGATAACCAAGAAAATCCACTTGTTGAGCAACCTGAAGCTCTTTAGCAAGCTCTTGACATTGCACTTGTAGCGCTCCTTCTCCAGCAAGCAACAGTTTGACATGAGGCGCTTCATTGCGAATATGAGCTAATGCTCTTATGAGCTGCTGCTGATTCTTATTCTGATTAAATTCTGCCGCATAAAATAAAAGAATATCCGCTGGTTGATAACCCATGGATACTTTTCTTTCAGCTCTATGCAGTTCGTTGATCTGTTGAAACCGTGTTGTATTAACGCCAACTCCATACACATACTCGATCTGATTCGCACGGAACCCACGTTTCCTAGCAAGCAGGTAATCTTCCTCATTAATCGTGATCAAACAATCCGTAAAATAAGATAAGAATTTCTCTAATGGATAATAAACTAGCCAATGAAACAAAGGAGCACCTTGGCAAAAATGAAAGCCATGCGCGGTATAAATAACTTTAGTCCCTTTCTTACGGGCAGACCGTGCGGCTAGACGAGCCAGCACACCTCCCATTGGCGTATGGCAGTGGATAATATCATACTTGTTCTCATCAAGGATGGACTTCAACGCCACATAAGCATCTAGATTCGTTCGGTGGAGCGGCGACCTCTGAATCGGAATATCAAACTTAGCATCAACATAAGGAAGCTCAATATTCCCACTCGCAGCAACATGAACCTCGAAGCCCTGATCCTTGAACCATTTCAAGTAAGGCAGGTGAAAAGCCCTAAAGTGATAATCAACCGTTGCGCAAAACAATACTTTTCTAGACATCGTGGCATCACCTATTTAATTAATTCTTTCTCCATTAGTTCGGAAAGATATTTCAATAGACCGTATCGTAACTCTTTACGTTGCAACGCATATTCGATTGTCGTTTGAATGAAGCCCATTTTCTCCCCAACATCATAACGGGTACCTTCAAATTCGTACGCATACACCGATTCGATCCGATTGAGTTGTGCGATCGCATCCGTTAACTGGATTTCGCCTCCAGCTCCGGGTTGCTGATTATTGAGAATCTCAAAAATTTTGGGTGTTAGAATATATCGCCCCATGATCGCTAAATTGGAGGGTGCTAATTCTTTGAGCGGTTTCTCAACAAGATGATTGACACTATGTAGTCGGTTCTCTAACTCAAAGCCATCCACAATCCCGTACCTGGACACCTCTTCGTCTGGTACGTGCTTCACGCCTATAATGGATGCGTCGTGGTACTCATATTGTTCCATCAATTGCTGCAAGCATGGCTTATCCGCTCGAACAATGTCATCCCCAAGCAAAACCGCGAATGGCTCATTGCCAATAAATTTACGTGCACACCAGATCGCATGCCCTAAGCCCTTAGGCTCCTTCTGACGAATATAATGAATATCTACATTCGAAGACTTTTTCACTTCCGATAGCAGCTCGAACTTCTGCTTTTCTAATAAATTTTGCTCAAGCTCGAAGGAGTTATCAAAGTGATCTTCGATCGCTCTTTTCCCTTTACCCGTGACAATAATAATATCTTCGATGCCCGATTCGATAGCTTCCTCAACAATATATTGAATGGTCGGTTTATCAACAATGGGCAGCATTTCCTTCGGCATTGCTTTCGTTGCTGGTAGGAATCTTGTCCCCAGACCAGCAGCTGGAATAATGGCTTTTCTAACTTTCATAAATGATTGCTCCTTTTCAGCCTACAGATGATAGTTTCTTGGATAAAAGAAGAACATTGCTATTTCCAATATTAAGCAAATGCTCTCTTAAGCTATCCTTATCTAATGTGTTGTAAATGGAAATGGTTTCTTTGATTTCCTCCATAAATAGGTCCGCCGTTTTGCCGATATAAATCTTCGGATATACTTGTTGTTCTTCGATTTCATCCGCCTTCAAAAGCTCCTCATAAAGCTTTTCTCCGGGTCTCATTCCGGTAAATTCAATACCGATATCTTCCACCGAATTACCTGAAAGTTTGATTAGATTTTTGGCCAGATCGACTATTTTCACAGGTTCACCCATATCGAGGACAAAAATTTCTCCCCCTTTAGCTAATGCACCAGCTTGCATAACGAGTCGAGATGCTTCCGGAATCGTCATGAAATAGCGAATCATATCCGGATGAGTGACCGATACGGGACCGCCTTTTTCAATTTGATGCTTGAACCTTGGAATGACACTGCCTCTGCTTCCCAACACATTGCCGAATCGGACGGCTACGAACTTCGTATTGCTGCTTCTATCCATGTCTTGAATAATCATTTCGGCCATTCGTTTCGTGGCTCCCATAACACTCGTTGGATTCACAGCTTTATCCGTGGAGATCATGACGAAGGTATTCACTTCATACTTGCTTGCTGCAATCGCGACGTTCATCGTACCAATCACGTTGTTCTTAACCGCTTCTTCGGGATTGCGTTCCATCAACGGTACATGCTTATGAGCTGCCGCATGGTACACGACATCAGGGCGATGTCGATTCATAACGGCCATCATTTTACGAGAGTCCTGAATATCAGCAATTTCGGTAATGAATTCCGTTTGGGCGTACTCACATATGTCCTTCAATTCCATTTCGATGGAATAAATACTGTTTTCTCCGTGCCCTAGTAAGATAAGCTTGCTAGGCTGGAATTTAGAAACCTGACGGCAAATTTCAGAGCCAATGGACCCTCCTGCACCGGTTACTAAGACCACCTTGTGCGTAACAAACTCAGAAATACTTGCGATATCGAGCTCGATTGGCTCCCTACCCAATAGATCCTCAACATGAACGTCCATGAATTGATTGACTGAAAGCTTACCTGTTACAAGATCCTCTAACATGGGCAGGGTTTGAGTTTTGGCTGTCGTTTTGGCGCATTCCTGTACGATACTATTGAGATCCCGTTTCCCTAGAGAAGGAATTGCAATGATAATATTCTCAATTTGCATTTCTTTCACGGTTCGTTCAATCTGAGATATCCCGCCTACAACAGGTATGCCTAGAATATCCAGATTGTGAATGCGAGCATTATCATCAATAAAAGCAACCGGTTCTAGCTCTGCATCGTTGTTCTTAATGAGTTGCCTGGCAACCATTAGTCCTGCGGAACCAGCCCCTACAACCAAAGTTCGCTTCTTTCCTGTTTTCTTAATATAGGTACTCCGAAATAGCCGCCAGCAGAAACGAGATCCGCCAATGAGCAAAATGTGAATCATCCAAGTTACAGCGAGCAAACGAAAAGAAATATCCTGAGCCATGATTTCCTGAATACACGCAACCACAACAATTGAAAAGCTAACTGCTTTTACGATAAATATTAATTCGGCAATACTCGCATGCTCCCAAGCTTTTTTATAAAGCTTGTATCGAAATGAAAACACATGATGACTTAGCAGCAATGTAATTGAGCTGACAACCATAGGTAATGTTATGACATGAAGATCTGCGCTCAATAGAAATCGGCTTACAAAAATCGATGTTAAGACAATAAAAGAGTCAACAAAGACTAATAAGGATAATCGTTGGCGATATGACAAATAAATTCACCCTTTCACTAAAGTACTTAAGTATAAGGCCTTTGGAAAAAGACCATATAATTAAATCCTTTAATACGCTATAGGGCATCTAACCCTGCCTCGCACCACACTTTTGACGACTCGCGTCTAAGGTTTTGTCAAACCCACAGCATGATCGAGTGCATCCATTGATAACGGTAAGGAGGCATCACCGGAATGGGCTAAAAGAACGTTCTTTATAAAGAACGACACTCTATTAATTCGCCTTGTTCCTATTATAGAGAACATTTCACATATAATTATTCTTTATAAAGAACAATTATATGAAAAAAAAGAGCCATAATATAGCTGTGTTGACTTATTTTCATTGTAGTTCTTTATAAAGAACATGTCAATAACAAAATAATGGCGAGCCTTCTAGTCTTACACCCGATCACTTTTATCTAGTAACTCATACCTTAATATAAACAAAAAAAAATAGAAAGAGGTGAACATGGATGATACGAGCAAACCTTAGTGATTTAGATGATGTTAATTTAACCACCAAGCTGCCTGCCAACAATGATGTATTAACTTATGATGCATCAACCGTGCGTTGGATTCCGAAACAACCGGTTTCCCCCGCTCCATCTGCTTCAACTACTTCAGCATCCTATGTAATTGATCTGGTCAAATGGTCGATTAAGAATGATGGAACAAACTCGGCGGCCACGACTAAAGGCATAAATGACGCCCTACTTTGGGCTAAATCGCAAGGGTTTACGCATTGTGTATTGCCTAAAGGCACATATGCCTTGAAAATGGATAGTACGACCTTTGCCTGTATTATTATGCAAAGTAGTATGCATTTTGAAATGGTTGATGGCTGTATCTTACAATTGGAAACGAATTCATCCCCTTGGTATAGCATCTTCTATATGAAGGGTGTTAATGATGTCATCATTTCTGGCGGCACTGTCATTGGTGATAAGAAAACGCATATTTATCAATTAGGTATTAAATTCGTAAGAGGCGGCGTAAATACGGATGGATCTTTGAATTCGAACCCCAATTTTATTCGTAGCCAGGTTGTTGATCGCTATAGTAATCCAGGTATGCTGCAACTATTTCGATTATGGTCAATACCTGGTATCAGCAATCCCGGATACAACTTCTACCAATATAAAGATACGATTTCAAGCAGTACATTGGCTGGTTATCGGACGAATGGGTTATTCGCTCCAGCTGCGCCAGCAGGACGGGGTTGGGTGGCAGATATCGCCAATGCCAACAAAATGATCTTTACCGTTGACATCACCTCCTCACCTTTAACCGATGCCCAAATTGCGCAAATTAATGCTAAATTAGATGCTCAGAATTATACCCATGAATGGGGACATGGCATAGATCTCTATGGTGCTAATAACGTCCAAATATTCAATGTGGATATTAGTAATTGCACAGGAGACGCAATTACGACGACCTGGTTAGAATATAAACTAAACCCAGGCGATTATAAACAAGATCAAATGGGCTCCTTCATTTCCGTTCAAAATTGCAACCTCCACCATTGCAGACGTCAAGGCATTTCCCTAATCGGATCAACAGACATTACGATTATCAACAATAAAATTCATCATATCGGTAAAGCAGATGATGGCGTAACCGAAGATGGCATTTCCCCCATGTTCGGCATAGATATTGAATCCATGTGGTCAGAGACTAATATTCCTACCTACCGACCTGAATTTAATCAACCTGGTTTAGAGCTTAATACACGCATCTATATTAAAGATAACTATATCTCTTACAATAGCCGCGGGCATTTCGTTAACGCCGATGGGTATAATGTCACTTTAGAGAATAACACATTTGAAGGTTACAATGTTGGCGGTATTAGCTCTTATCCATCCAACATGTATGTGAAATATTTGAATAATACACTAATCGGATGTGAGCTTGTCGTCAAAGGAGATAATTTCCTGAATGGCGCAGTGTGTAATAATGCGAATATTACGATTGCAGATCTTGCTGGAGCCGTCATTACGAACTGTCAAATCAAGAACGGTGCGTTCACAGGAGCTAGTTTGACTGGATATTTTGGCATGCCAACTGTCACTGTTGCTACTTCGACATTCTCCTATAACGCTCCTCACGGTATGGGGAATGGGGCCAAGATTACTTTCGAACAATGGCTTGGTAAAGTGCCTACTGGCATTAGTGTAGAAAAGATTTATTACACCGTAAGCGTGACCGACAATAGCTTCAAAGTATCAGAGTCTGCTAATGGAACAGCAATTACTTTAACAGACGCCGGAGCAAGTGGGTATAACATTAGTAGATACAATTATGGCCGATGCTACATTTCAGATATTACCGTTGAAAGAGATTGGCGAAATGATAACGCATTAACCAAAAATTTCGCCTTGTTGTTAAGTGGTGGTGTGCTTAGAAATATTACCGTTAAAAACTATGAGCTTGAAATTGTATCACCAGCAAACTACGTAGGAAGACCCATCCTGGTAGATGGCGTAACCGTGATTGAGGGCGGAGCTAACTTTGAAAGCTGTGAAATTAGCAATTGCACATTTCAGCGTGTTAAAACCGGTATCCTTGGTGGGGATATTAATCTGGGATCAACAGACACGCAGTATACGAGGAAGATCATTGCAGATCAGTGCTTATTTCAGAATGTTGGGGTTAACTACAATGGCAATGTAACCAATAATAGGAGCACTTTCCTAAATTCAAATATTGGCAAGTCAGATAATACCAATATTGCTGTCATTACGAACAGTTATTTGGAGAACACGAATATCAATATGCATTGGCTAACGCGACCAAAATCTATGACTGTTGCAAGAAGTATATTCAGTAACGTAGTCGTTGATGTTAATGCAAATACACGCATGCTCGAAAATCTTACTATTTAACCCATGAGCAAAAAGGAAGTCAAGGGGGTATACCCTATGAACTTCCTTTTTTTAGGTTTATTTTTTCACATAATCTCCAGTTACACCTGCAGTTTCTATATTCGTTGTAATTGTATTACCAGTTATTGAAACTTTCTGAATTTGATCATCATCTTTTAATCGGATGGTTTCCGCAGGATATTCCGTAGAGAGCTGCATGGCGTCGAATCTGCTACCAGAGATTTCAACCGAAGCTGCAGCATCTATGGCGATGGCAGACCTATTACCTGTAATTTCGAATATTGAATTCTGAACGGTTAGATGTAACCCGGCGTTGCCTGCTTGCAAGCCAATTCCCTTAAAGGAGCACTCATTAAATTGGTAAGTTCCTGCGTATCCTATACCTGGTCCAATCATTCCTTGATCTTGAGGGGCTTCAAACACACATTGATTATAAGTGCCGGGCGGCAATTCCAACCCATACTTGGAATTATATCCGAGAACTTTCAGGTTATCGAAAATGTTTCCGTCCAAGGCCTCTCCTGTTACAGAGCGAAGAGCAGGTGCCCCTTGTATAGTTACATTCGTAAGGTGAACAGGGTTTTTCCAAATGGTTAAACCTGCTTCTGCCGTATTCTTTGTTATTTGAATTTGGATATCCGATGCAGTAACCCCATAGGGTATGGTACTGCTAATAGAGAGAATCGCATCCTTGAATGTCATTCCCTTGATATCGACTCGCGGTCCCTCAAAGTGTGTCTTAGAATCGTTCATGACATTCCCGATGAATGCTACATCATGACTCGCATAAATGCTTGTTCCATCAAAGTGATTATCCTTGATTACAGCGCCCGTGAAAGGATCCGATACAGCGAGGCCGATGGCTCCTTTGGAAGCCAAATGATTGTTTTCTAACGTGCCATTATGCCCGTCATAGAAAATAACATCATAACGACTATTATTGTAAAATTCATTGTTTTTAATCATAATGTTTTCGTTAATAAAGCCATTATCTCCAGCTCCACCTTCAACATCAATGCCAGCCATTGGCGCTGTACCTCCAGTTCCCCCTATATCGTGAAAGGAATTGTGCTGGATAAGAATATCTTTGCCCCCGTTAATCGTCAACCCTTGTCTACGATTGAAGGAAGACTCTGAATTTTGCACAATCACATTCGTAGACTGCACTCTATTCCAAATTTCTACATACTGCCCACTCTCGGGTTTACCACTAAATGCTAGGCGAATTGAATGCGCCCCCTGAGGGATTTGAACATATTGACCTTGTTTATGTTGTTTGATCTTCGAAAGGAATATGCCATCCTCTTTATAAAAATAAATATCGTATACGTATGAGAGATGTTGACCATTATCAACAATGAAAGCATGTGTCAGATCAAAGGAAGCGTGGGTAAGTTTATAGCTCATCTTGGTTCTAACTTTTGTGGAATCCGCAATTGGACTGCCATAATCGTCTAAGCCTCCTGACTCAAAACCATCTTCATAAACATCTTGCATAAACCCTCCTCCTCCACCAACACAAAGGCCATCCCCAGTGAAGTTTAATGCCTTCACCCCATCAATCCTTGAATTAATTGCTCCTTGAAATAAGATGCCATACCCGCTTTCATGGGTGCCGCCACTCGAGTAATCATGCGTGTCCCGATCGCCCCGATAAGTACCTCCAGTAATGATGACATTTTTCATCCCTACACCAACCAATAACGTTGAATAATCCTGATAACTATTGGTTTCTTTCTGAATGACTGCCTGTGGGTCAAGCATGAATGTCATATCACTGACCATATTAATTCGCCCTTCAGGATCATCCGTTCCATTTTTACCTTTGGCAATAAGATACGTTCCTGCTGGTACTTTAAATACAGTGAAACCCTTCTCATGAGCCCATTGAAGAGCTTTATTAAAACCATTTGTTGTTTCAACAGCATGAGAATTATCATTGTAAATTTGCCATCGATCTAATTCAAGCTGGTAAACTCCCTCTGGTTGGGAAGTAGATTCCTGCCTTGGTTGGGAAGTAGATTGCTGATCTTGTTGGGAAATGATTGGCTGCTCATAACTAGGGGGAGAAGATGTATTCTGAGAATCTACATGATTTGCGGAAGATTGGAGAAATAATTGGAAAGTTGCATAAAACAGTAAAAATAATCTTAACATGAGGTGGTTTCAATCCTTCACTTTAAATTTTTTGCACTCCTTAGACATCACCTTGAGATAGCACAACATTTAAATTATACCATAATATGGATTTTATAAAAGAAAAAATTCTTTATAATGAACAAATTGAACTTAAAAAATTCAGAAATATTTGAATTCAGGTAATAACGCTCTTAATATTGTTCCCTATCAAGAATTAAAAAAAAGAGCGATATTTCTCGGCTCGTTTTAACTTTTATTCGGATCAAATTGTAGATTTGTGGGATTACTATGTATTCTGATTGTGCAGGAAAGTCGGCGTGGAGAATACATTGTTTTCATACAACTGTTTCGATATATCGCACTTTCTCTTTCCTCATTGAGCGACCAAAGCGAATCCTTTTACGAATTGGTTCTTCATAGAACTTGTACATTAAGGCGCTTAGGATTAGAGCAATAAAAAGACAAATAATTGAATTTATTGCTTTATTTAAGTGTAGGTACTCGAAGTATCCATACGTCAAAAGGTGTATCACGTAAAATGAAAAACTAATTTCTCCTAGATATACTAAGTATTTAGTAGACAGTAGTTTAGAGATAATACCGCTTGATGAGCAAAAATGTAAATACACGTGCACCAAACTGGATTGAAGTAAAACCCACGAACTAGTCCTTCACTCATATAGTAGTGCCCATACCGATAATTGATTTTCGTTATTAAGATTAATGTTTAAAATTAATAAGATAATCCATATCATAATAAAAGTGACAATTGTTTTGATAATATGCTTATTGACCTTTAACTTCGCAAACAACCATATTAAATAACTTGTTCTTTATAAAGAACAATAATTGATTTTATCACTATTTCCTTTTCTCTACAATGACTATTTAATAATCAACTTATCATCTATAGCCTTCTAATTGAGATTACGTTTGGATATATTTGTTAAAATAGTTCTTGATATTCTACGTTACGGTTGATATATTCGTTATTAAGAACAAATCTTCTAGTTCTTAATACGTTTTATCGGGGGTTATCATGAATAAGCGATTTGAGGAACTGGACTCCTTACGAGGAGTAGCTGCTTTATTTGTTGTTTTCTTTCACTTTTACCAAGTATTATTAGTTTCAGGCATGACAAAGATGATTTTCGAACTTAGTCCTCTCCGCTTGTTTATTTCAGGTGGCGAGTCCGTAATATTATTCTTTGTTTTAAGCGGATTTGTACTCTCATTACAGTACTTTAAGGGAAACAAGTCTCGATATGTTACATTTATGATTAAGAGATTTTGTCGTATCTACTTACCATACTTAGCAGCAGTATTATTATCAATTGCTTCCAGAGAATTGTTCTATAGAGGAAATCAAAGTGACCTAAGTGACTGGATTAACTCGTTTTGGGGAGATTCACTGAATATCAATATTTTGTGGGACCATTTTCTATTATTAGGTACTTTTCTGAGCAATTTAAATCCTGTCGTATGGTCACTAGTTCATGAAATGAGAATTTCGATTATCTTTCCAATTGTTATGATTTTGATTGTGAAATTTGATTGGAAAAAAAGTCTTGTACTCTGTTCAGTACTTACTCTGATCTCTATTCTTGCTTATCAATTATTTACTTCTGAAAGTACTGGTACAGAACATGCAGCTACACTTAATTACACTGGGATGTTTATTGTTGGGGCTCTACTTGCAAAGTATAGAAATGAAATATCTTATAAGTTTATAAAACTCACTCGTATACATAAGATTCTACTTTTTTGTTTTGGATTGGGAGTATACCTGCTAGTTCATCCTTCGTTTGTAATTAAAACTTTTATTTATAGTGACATTTCACCGTTCTATAGAACTGTAATTGATTCTTGGTTTGTAACTTTTGGGGCATCAATTATCATAATTTTCGCATTAAATTCCACTGTCATATCAGGGTTCTTGCGTAATAAATTCATTAATTTTCTTGGAAAGATCTCATATAGCCTATACCTGATTCATGTAGTAGTTTTATTGACAATGATTCAGTTACTTCATCGTCATGGTGTGCCCACAAGTGTTATTTTAGTTATATCACTAATAGTTTCATTTGTAGTGGCTAGTCTGATGTTCTTCTATATCGAGAAACCATCTATTATGCTAGGAAGACTATTAATTTCACGCAATAAAGATGGAAACAATATTAATGAAGAATCCAAAAATGTGAAGCGTGATTATCCAATAAGATTGTAACCCTAACAAGTGCAAACAAAACTACAATTTCATAGGGAGATTGAGGCTGAAAAAGCAGGCAAATGGAAGAACCTAGAAGCAAATTGAGCCATCGTTCCGGCGGGTGAGAGCCACCACATTTACCCACTGTTGGAATGACTCCTATGCGCTATCGAAATACTCTAATGCAAATCATTCGTGAGGAGTTCATACGATGATCAAATATCGTATCCCCCTTATATATCCTCAGTTCAGCTATCATTATCAGCAGTGCATCTTAATTTCAAACGCTGCAACTATGTGAATCTTACACGATCACAATTGAAGGCATGAACACCATACGGAAACGCAAAGTTCTTAAAACTATCCAATCGTTCTTTTAATGGGGGCCGCCACAAACAGGTGGCTCCTTCTTCTGGAAAGAAGGCTCATTTTCCCCAGACGACTGGCTCACTTATCTCCTGAATAGAAAATAGGTAATCTGAAACATACTAGGAGTCCTCAAACGAATGACTTTATTAAGATTGAGCCCCGATAAACGCACAAAAGCCCCGTAGGGCTGGTCTGAGTTCCCTAACTCGATTTTTTCGACTTAGGGAGTCCTGTAGGCTCTAAAGTACGGCGTCGTCCAAAAAGGAACTAGCATTGCGCTTATCAAGGTACCTAAAAACCTGCAATACGAATCTACAGCCTGGCATAATGGCCCAAACCGATCCTCGTGAAAAATGCCTGCAGTTGTCTTCACCGCACTGATGGAATTCCGCATGCCTCGTTCGTAAAAAGTAATTACCAGAACAATCAACACGATCTTATCCATGAGGAAAATATTGCCTTTGGACTTTGAATCGAGTTACTTAGTACCTTCCTCAGAAACGGATACATTCTGCCAACCACATCAATCTAGGTATCACATCTATCTTAGTCAGCATAATCACAATAGTAATTATCATAATAAAAATGTAATTTTACAATGAATGGTGTATGTTAGGCTTTAGGAGATTAAAGGGAATCTTATATTGACTCACTTATTTTTCTTCTTTTAATACCCACTAACCTTATCTTTAATTGTTCTACTATTCCAATAAGATACTTAAAATGTTCTGTTTTATAAAATATTAAAATATAAGCTAAGTTGGGAATAACTAAAGCAATAAGCCCTCTTAAACACAATGAGACAATGCTATTTGTCTCGATCTGGCTTGAGACAAATTCAGTAATCATAAGTACTCCAAACCCAATTGCGGCATAGAATACATAAATAAAATAATACTCTCGAAGAGGCTGGTTGAATGCTTTCTTGTAAACTAAGTAAGGTGCAATCCAGAATGGAATAACAAGTGTACTAATCAAAGTTGCAATGAAAACTCCAGCGATTCCCATATATTGTACTAATATAAGAGATACACCAAGATTTATTGCCGCTTCAATTAATGGAGCATATCTATCTTCATGAAAAATACCAAAGGTTTGTTTGACCATATTTATAGATCTTCTCATGCCAGTAACATAGAAATTGATCATGACAATTATAAGCACACTACGTGCCATCAAAAAATCTTTGCCTAACCAAATAATAACAAAAGGCTCAATGATGATATACAAAAAAATCGTAAAGAAAGAATAGATCCAAAAGTTCATGAACATCGTTGTTTTAAAAACGTTATGTACTTTTGATTTACTTTCTTCTACAACTAAGTTTCCTAAACTATGAACAACGTTATCGAATATTTGGTTAATAAATGTCCTACAAATATTAATCAACATGTAGTAATTGGAATACAATCCTACCGCGGCAACACTCACAAAACTAGAAATAATAATGGAATCTGTTCCAAATACTGCATAACTTCCTATTTGATGAAGGACTAACGCCTTCATGTTTTTAATAATGCCTTTTTTTGTCTCACCATCTAACTTGCTCGTAACTTTGTTTTTAAGAAAAGGATACATCTTATTCACGATTAATGAAAGTATGATCGAAGTTATTAGCGTAATAAGAATATCGATTATTAGATAAAGAATATAGTTTTTTGTATAGGTTAAAATGCCTATTTTTATTAATGTAGATAACACTGATGAAATTGTATAGACAGCAGTTGAAATGTAGCCTTTTTGGTTCACGTTGAGTAATGAAATTTTATAGGAAAAAAAATACGTGGATACAGTACTTATCAAAAATAAAAAGAAAATTAAGTGTAAGTTATCAAGATTTGTGTTTTTAACAAAGTATTTTAAAAATGGCATCAAAGAAAGGCCTAATATAAAAATCACAGTTGCAATTACCCTGAATGCATTCCTGTACATTTTCATTAGTGAACTTATTTTATCATAGTTTTTCTCTGCTACAGGAGCATAGAGAGCATAGATAATACTTGCCCCTATTCCTGCTTCTGCTAATGAGAGCATTCCTAGAACATTAGTGAACAAGCCGTTAATACCTAGATATTGAACACCTAATGCACCAATAAATACAGTTCTAGAGAAAAAACTCAGCAAGTTAATTATTATTTGACTTCCTAACCCAGTTGAAATATTAATTATTGAATTAATTGATCTCATTGGGTCTCCACTGTTCCCAACTGTGAATTCACACCTTGAAACTCCCTTTTCAATAAAAACATTAGCTTAAACTTTATTGCCAAGTAATACAGGTATTCTTTAATGTTTTCACTTTTATATGAGAATCCAATTTCTTTTGTACTATCCCTAAACATGTCATAATTAATAATCTTTGTAAGACCTGCTATCTTATTTGTGTCTTTACTATTGTGAAGATTATTTTTCATCATAGGCAGTATGGATTTAATGTAGTAATCGGACATATCATTCCTATAGTGTTTATGTTCAAACAGGTGGAATTTAATTGATAACTCTTTCTTAATCTGATACTGAAGCACTAGGTTGCTTTCAAGGTTTGATTTGTACGGTGTTCTCATAATGCTGTCTGGATTATTAACCGTATAATAATATAATATTTTTGAGGTTGCATAAGTACGTTTTGACTCAAGTAAAAACTCCAAATTAAAAATAGTGTCTTCAGCTATTAATACTTTTTCATTGAATCTTATATTTTTTTTCTTCATTAGGTTTAAATTAAATAAAAATCTAGGCGAGAAACACAAATCATTATTTGAGTGAACTTTGCTCGAACTTAATATGAGTTCTTTTCCACTCACGACCTTATTGAGTGTATATTTTGGAACCACTTGCACGTTATTTGGTATTGTTTGATATCCACACACAACTGTATCGCAATTATTTTCTTCCGCAACTTGAATCATATGACTCAAATATTCTGTTGAGACTTGATCGTCTGAATCAACAAAAGCGATATACTTTCCAGTAGCAGCATTAATTCCTGTGTTTCTTGCACTGCTCAATCCGCCATTATTTTTATGAATTACTTTTATTCGGCTATCTTTTTTTGCATATTCATCTGCTATTTCGCCACTCTTATCAGGAGATCCATCGTTTACAAGAATTAGTTCAAAATTTGAAAAGGATTGGTTTAGGATACTGCTTATACAACTCTCAATCCATTTCTCTACATTGTACATTGGAACAATAATGCTAATATAGTTCAAATGATATCGCCTACCGTTCGTTGTATTGTATTTTAAATTCATTTAACGTCCTTTATAAAGAACACTATATTCCTTGTTTTATTAATCTTCAATTCCTAATTATAAGTAAACAAAAAAGGAATGGCTGTATTTAGTAAAACCAACAAATAAATAATATAGAGATGATTGACATTTGTATCTTTCGAATTTTTTACCCATTCATTCGTCATAGCCGTAATCGTTATTAAGTCCTTCCTGGATTTCTTTAATTTGATCCTGTGTTTTATATGGCCAATACGTATCAAACACGGGTTTAACAGCTAAATTCGCTCTATGCTTCTCTATGTATTCTGACGTTTTACCAATAACACGTGCCGGATTGCCGGCTACGATGCTATTATCAGGAATTGACTTGGTAACGATCGATCCCGCTGCCACAATTACATCATTGCCGATGGTCACGTTGCATAACACAACACTATTGAAACCGATAAATACGCGGTCACCAATCTTTACCTTGCCTATTTTGGACTTACCAATATAAGCCTTCGTACTTGCATCATGGGCCAAAATTGTACTATTCGTAATCGTGACGTCATCCCCAATTTCTACGAGCCAGCAGTGCCCTTGATCAATCAAACTATTGTAAAACTCGAAATTTCTACCGTATTTCAGGCCCCTATCCCTTAGTTGTTCTAATTCTGATTTAGGTGGGTTTAGCTTGTTCTTAATGCGGATTGTTACAGAGGTAAGTATCCTTCTCATCATCATATTCACACAACCTTGGAATCAACTTTGACATTCATCAATCGGATACAAAAGCCTTGCGTGAAAGGCAACACATTAAACAACATGGAATACACACCAATATCCTTGGTATCTCCTTGTGAGAAATCAACAGCTCCATTTCTTCTTGTTGCCTTCATTAAATAGCGAATGGCCTGATTAGCACTCTGCCTGCAAATGTCCGAAATCTCATCAATTTGTGAAGCATTCAACATAAACCAACCTAGTGTTGCTGTAGTTGATGAGTCTGGTATGGTTTCCTCACGAGTGACAGTCCAATTCCAATTTCCTTGCTTTTGTTGAAATACTATTGCAGACTTGGCGAATTGGATGATGCTCTTTTCCAATAGTGGTCTGCTTGCATGGTCCTGAGGCAGCTCATTCCAGGCATCGATCAATCCGATTGCAAACCAACCTAAACCTCTTCCCCAACCGTATAGCCCAAGTGGTAATTTACTATCAATCTGATAAGCATGGCTTGGAATATGATGCCCATCCAACATACCGTGCTCCTCGTAATGTTGAATCTGTCTTACGGCGAGTTCAACACATTCCTCTTTCCCATAGCGGATTCCATAGGCGACGAGGAAGGGACAGATAAACCCTATCGTATCCACGTATCGGTATTTGCCCATGAACTTGCGATATGCAACAGAACCTTCATTTCCAATATGATCTTGGATGAGATGCCAAGTC
Organism: Paenibacillus sp. LjRoot56; assembly: GCF_964253335.1. Classification (NCBI taxonomy): domain Bacteria; kingdom Bacillati; phylum Bacillota; class Bacilli; order Caryophanales; family Paenibacillaceae; genus Paenibacillus; species Paenibacillus sp. LjRoot56. Next base: position 1,679,243 of record NZ_CAXURV020000001.1, on the reverse strand, counting down.
TCGTCTAATGCATTTCTATATCGTTCTACTTCAAGAAAGTCCAGCTTCATAATCGCGTACGCTAGTATAGCAGCATCGACGTATTCTGGTTTCATAGCCCAATTGCCTTGCTCATCCATTTTCGTATGAACATATTCCCTTATTTTTTGCTTAATCTCTGCTGGATTGTCATTACTTTTCACATACTCACCCAAGCCAAGCAGCAACGCTGCTTCTTGCCAATGCTGAATCGCATGCTTCGTATAATTACCTTGCAGCATATCAATCGCTACTAACCGAGTTTGATCGGTCACTTTAATTTTTGGCGTTCTTGATAACCATTTCACACCGATCATCGTTATGGATTGATTCCATTTCTGCTTATCCTCATATCGCCCAATATGAATTCTATTTATCCAGTCTAAGCCCATCGGAATAAGATCGATCAGCGCGATCACAATAATAACACTCACAATAATCAGACTAATCCATTGCAACATCATTTCATCTCCCCTTTCCCCAGTCACACAAATAATTGGTATAATTTATAAATTTCCGCTTCTGTACCAAGCATTTCTGCACTTAAATTTACAATTAATTGTTTTCTTAGTGCATCATTATCGATAATTTCTCTAATTCCCTCACATACAGCTGCAGGCGTCATCGCAACAACGAGTCCATTGATTTTGTTTCTGATTTGATCCTTGGCGGTACTGAAGTTCGTAACAACAATCGGCTTCTGAAGAATCTTCGCTTCATCGATGGCGATGGACTTCCCTTCAAATTTAGAGGGTTGAACGTAAATATCAGCTTCTCTTATGTAAGGATACGGATTTTCTTTAATGCCCAGAAGGATAAAGTTATCTTTCAGATCATGCTTTTCGATCAGCCTTTCTAAGGATGCTCTCTCCTCACCTTCCCCAATGATATACCATTTGATTGGGTAGCCAGCTTGAATGAGACCTTTACATGATTCAACAGCAAGCTCGAAGCCCTTTTGGTAATTCAACCTGCCTACGGATACAATAGTAATGTCTTTTTCTTTGAGGTTGACGGTTTCCATAGAAAGCTTATGAATTGCAGCTGGAGAAACGATGTTATGCATAACTTCGATGTTTTGACTTAGGGTTGGAAATCGTTCTCTTAGAATATGACCACATTCTTCCGATACGGTTACGAGGTGATTAAGCTGATTGAAATAGACCTGGTCGAGATTTGGATCCATTCCCAGCTTGTCATAGTCATTATGAATAAAGCCTATTTTCTTGGAAGCCTTCACCTTATCGATGCAGAAGTAAATAGGATTCTTCTCTAAATATCCAATAGCTATGTCATAGTGGGTTTCGAGATTAGGTAATGACTTCGCTAAATACTTCCAGACACGCTGCTCACATCTGATTCTGTTCTTCTCACTTACATAAATACTGCCCGCCAGTAGTCGAAGTAATGCAATCTTCAAATTGCCTTTTCTAAGGCATTGAAAGACAGCCTTTCTCATCGACATGTCGAAGTATTTATATTCAACTGGTTCTTGCAGTAAATTCACTTCTGGGGGGAGTTTGGATAAGAATAACCCCGTATGTCTGAGGAGATAAACATCCACATCATACATCGAGTAATCTATGGTCTCTAATAAAGAAATGAGCGCCTTTTCAGCTCCACCGCAGTTTAAATTGTTCATAATAAACAGTATTTTTTTCTTCATTATTAGACCATCCTACTAGATAATATCGTAAAGTTTATATACTTCTTCCTCTGTACCCATTTGCTCTTCAGCAAGACTCTGCATGAATGATTCCCTTAATTCGAATTGATTGATAAGCACTTCAATGCCCTTGCTAATACCAACGTCTGACATCTCCACAAGCAGGCCATTTACACCATCCGTAATTTGATCCTTAGCAGATTCATAATTTGTTACTACAATGGGCTTATTCAGAATCTTAGCCTCATCGATAGCAATCGATTTCCCTTCGTATCTAGATGGTTGAACATACATATCTGCATTTTTGATGAAGGGATAAGGATTCTCTTGGATACCAAGCAGAATAAAAGTATCTTGAAGCTGCAGCGCCACAATCTGCTTCTCCAACGCTTCTCTTTCCGCACCATCGCCCAAAATGTACCATCTCACCTTGTAGCCCTTTTTTACTAGCAAGGCACAAGCATTTATGGCCATATCGATCCCTTTTTCATGGCTTAATCTAGCGATAGTAATAATATTCGTGAATTCACCATCGAATTTTTGTAAGGCAGATGGCTCACGATTAGATTCGCTTTTGATAATCCGTGGAGAAACTATATTTTGAATCACCGTGATATTATCAGTTAACTTCGTGAAAGTTTCTTTCAGTGACCTTGCGCATTCTTCTGATACCGTGACAAGCTTGTCTAACTGCTTAAAGTAGGGCTCATCCATACTTGCGATCATCCCAGAGTCTGCATAATTCGTATGAATCCAGCCAATTTTCTTAGCAGCCTTCACACGATCAACGATGTAATAAATGGATGACTTCTCTAAGTAACCGATAGCAACGTCATATTCTCGATCCAGCGTACCGAATGATCTTTTCAGATATTCCCAAGAATATTGTTCGGAGCTTGCCGTATTTCTCACAAAACGGTTAAGTGCTGCAAACATGATCCTGGCGTAAGCAAGCTTGAACTGGCGATGCGCTATCAAGGTTGTTACTGATTTCGCAAGATGCTCAGCAAAAGCTGGGTGATGATAAGTAAGCGCCACAACCTGCACTTCTTTGGGTATTGCATTCATAAAGGCACCCGTTTGGCTAAATAACAATAAATCTACCTCAAACCGTTGGTAATCGATTTGCGAAAGCAAATTGATTAGACTTTTCTGCCCGCCTCCAGCCAATAAGCTGGGTATAACAAATAATAACTTTTTCTTCATCGTATCCCTCATATAGGCCAGCATTATTGGAATAATTCATCTAAGTGCTCCACCGCTTTATAAGACATTTGCTTCATATGGGGGATGGCAACCTGCAATTTCCGCTTAATTTCATCTTCTTCAGCAACCATCTCTTTAAATCCGCTAATCAACTTCGTACTGTTTGATAGTTCCTGAAGATTCAGAACCAGCTTTTCTTCTCCAAAAAGATCTTTGGCAATCCCTTTTGATTTAATGCTGTAACCTAGAACAAGTGTAGGTACATAATTGGAGTAGGCCGCAATTGTTGCATGGGTTCTTGCTCCAATAAAGAACCTCATTCTTGCGATATATCCCTTGTATTGCGTAGCGTTAAGATAATTCGGCAATAGGATGACTCGACCTGTTTGTTTAAATTCCTCGTAATACTTCTGTAAAATCTCGAAATCATTATTTCCCCCTTCAATAACATGGGGAGTCAGTGCAATCGTCATGTCAGTAGTCTCAATAATGTGGCGGATTAGGTCTCGTACCGCTTGTTGTGATTGTGGGTTCTTGTCTGAAACCAATGGACTAAAATTAAGCCCTACTGTGTTCCCCGCCTGCCAACCGTCTGGTAAGGTTAATTCTTCTTTTTCCATAGTAAAAGCCGGATCAGCGCACAATTTAACATTATTCAACCCCTTGCTCTTTAACATTTCATACGTTAATGTTTCTCTTGCCAGTATCAGATCAAACAACTTCAAATCTGCCAATTTTCGCTCTGACATGTCCTCTGCACCTATGGAGCAGCCCCAAAGCACTAGCTTTTTCCCTTGTGCTTTCACTCTTCGATTAATTTCATACCAGCCTGGCTGTTCGCCATAACAATAGTTATCTCCACCGATGGATAGGCATATATCCATCGAAGGAATATGTTTCACGATGTTATTATTCATTTTACCCAGCGCGTAGGACTCATCGTTGAACAACTTGACATGGAGAGAGGAGCGCAGCCATGTGAAGGAATACTTCTTGATTCTTCGGGAAGAACCATCATAAATCCCATCTAATTTCGTAATAAGCTGATCCGTCTCTGGTTTTGCTGAAGCTAGGTACACCTGAGCACCGTTGATTTTCTCCTTGATTAAACTCGTCGAGGAACGGACGATAGCCTCGCAACCACGATTCAAGCTGCCATTGTGTGCAAACATCATTATTCTCATTATTCATGCTCCTCCATTATGTATTTCTCAACTTGCTATACGTTGTAGCACAATATAAGCCTAGTATGGATTTCCTCCGAATCATCTCCGCAATAAACCGCTCGTAGCGGCTTAATGTTCCGGAAGCCTCATGATAGTAGTAGGGCAAAGCTTCCCTCACATCAGGATTTTTAATCATTCTATTCACATAACGTAACCTTTCAGCAAGACCTACGTCCTTGGATGCTCTTAAATACATATTTATCGTAGCTATTACATTCGTGATAAGCTTAAATGAACGTAATTGTTTTAGCTTTAGCGGGTCGATCTCATTCGTGTAAACACCTGTTAAATCTAACCTATATACATCAAGTGCTCTCTGGAAGTAATCTTTCTCCTTCATATTCCGAGTTGCACTTCCGATTACTGCACGATAGTTATAACCGGAATAGTCGAGATAGGTTACCCGTTCTGCATGTTTAAAGAATTGCATATTAAACATGCCATCTTCGCCTAATGCAACATTCCTTGGAAACTTTACTCCGAAATCAATGATGGCACTGCGCTTGTATAGCTTATTCCAAACCGTATTCAGCTGATCTGACTTCAAGAAATAGGTCATAATTTCTCTCTCGATATAATCTCTCATGAGTACAATTCCTAGAGGAAAAGGAAACTTCGTTGTCACTTTACAACCTTCGAGCTCACACTCAAAGTTAGTGATCACCGCATCACAATCACCTTCAACAGCTGCACGATATAACGTGTCATACATGGTTGCATCTATCGTATCATCCGCATCAACGAATCCGATGTAGTCACCAGATGCTGCTTGCAGCCCAATATTCCTAGCCATACTTACACCTTGATTAGCTTGATTAATCAGCATTATTCGAGGATTTGATCTCATATAAGCTTCAATTAACTCTTTACTGCCATCCTTGGAACCATCATTTACACAGATAACCTCAATATCTGAGAAGCTCTGATTCATTACAGACTCTAAGCAAGAAATAATATAATTCTCCGCGTTATACACAGGAATTATGACACTTATCTTATGGTTGGCCATTCTTAAATCACCCCGTATAGCTTCTCCAGCTCATATGAATTACTGAAATTTTTTTCAAGCAAGTGATTCGCGAATCGCTCTCTGAGCTCCGAATTACGATACATCGTCTCAATACCAGCAGCGATTCCTTTTATGCTCAGCTCACACATTAATCCTTCCGTACCATCCTCTATTTGACTGCTAGCTGTCGCATAGCTTGTTATTAATATCGGTTTACCGAGAATCTTGGCCTCCGTCACTGTGACCGCTTTTCCTTCATAGCGTGAAGGTTGCACATACACATCACACGCTTTGATATACGGATAAGGGTTTGTTTGCTTACCTAGTAGAAGAAAGCTTTCTTCCAGCCTATTCTCGGATATCAGCTTCCGCAGCTCTGCCTCATATCCACCATATCCGACTACAAACCAGCGAATATTCGTGAGGCCTTTATCATGTAATTGGCGTAAAGCTTGAATCGCCATGTCGAATCCCTTTACGTAGGATAATCTTCCTACAGATACGAGGGTGAACGCCGCTTGGTCAGCTTCAAATGCTGGCAATGAAGCATCGGCCATTTTCTTGATGAAGTCAGGAGAAGTAATATTCTCGATCAAGGTAACCTTGTCATATAATGTAGGATAAGTTTTGAGGAATGCAGCTGTACAGGCATCTGAGATGGAGGCGATCGCATCAAACTTATTCCATACAGCAAGGTCGATGTGATTATCAATTTCAAGCTCGCTATAATCTGTGTGGATCCAAGCTAACTTTTTCGCAGCAATGACTTTCGTGGCTACAATATCATGAGGCCAAGCATAGCTGATGGCTAGGTCATAGTGCTTCTGAATGGGGGGTAACACGAAAGTTGTATATTTCAAATCTAACTGCATTTGGATGTACCCTGGTCCTTCCTTCAGCTTTCTCCTTCTCGCCTTTAGACCAGCCACTGTTTTGCTCAGCGCCCTAATCAGCAATGCGGAGAAATGACCTTCCTTCATGCATTGTTTAACGGATTTCCTAAACACTGTATAGGCCGGTACTTCTGGCAGTACATGAACCTCAGGTGGTATTAGTTTTAACAAATCACCGGAATGGTGACAGATGAAGACATCAACCTCATATTTCTCATAATTAAAGCTTTCCAGCATATTGATTAAGCTGCGCTCAACACCACCAATTTCCATATCAAACAATGAAATAAAAATTTTAGTTCGCATAGGGAATGTAGCTCTTTTCTCTTTTATTTAAGAAAACGGTATTCGCGGGTACTCGCCCTTTCACAACACTTCCTGCAGCAATTACCGCGTTATCACCAATATATGTATCTCTCAAAATCACGACATTCGAGCCAATCCACACATTTTCCCCAATAATAACCTCGCCTTTCAAAAGATGCTCTCCACCGAGATGCCTATAATTGTGATCATGATCGTTAATACTCACATGAGGAGCAATCTTAGAGAATCTGCCAATGGTTATACGACTCGCGCAGTTGATATGACAGCTATCATTGATAAACACCTTTTCGCCTATGTGAAGCTCACCATGATGGTCAACTCGTATGCTCGTATGCTTTCGAATAAAGACGAATTTGCCAATATGGATCTTAGCATGCTTACTGTACGCCTCAATTCGACTATTAGATTGCAAGACGAAGATGGAAACTTTCATATTATTCCAATAGAGAACTGTGTTCACAACAGCTCTTAGGATACCCATGAGATGTGAAGCATACATGAGAAACGTATGATACACCCCTCGGCCGCGACACTCTGCTATAAGCGTGTTCACTACTTTTTTCAATAGACTCATTTGAGGTACCCTCTTATCCTGGCAATATTATGTCCGCCGATAAGTCTAGCCAGCAACATTTTCAACTGGCCTTTTCGTCTTTCCTTAGGAGGAAGCCAGCTTTTGTAGAAGTGATGCATAGCATAGGTAATTGATGTTTTGAATGTTTGACAGTTAATATAATCGTAGGGGGAGAAGTACGTTTGAGGGTAAAATGTGCCTAGATTCGGTAGCTCCTGAAACAGTCCATCAGGCTTTAATCCCCTCTCCGTTAATAGTCGCGTGATCACGGCTACGTTGGTCAGAGAATCGAAACCCCCATTGGCACGAATAAATGTTTTCTGTTCATAAGATTCTAAGAACAACTGGATAAGCTTATTCCCCTTCATCGCGCCAATCGTGCTTGTAGCAATAAAGTTCGCCTGTTCAAAACCCCAGAAGGATTCATGATGCAACAAATCATCGAAGGGTCGAAATACTTCCACATCTGTATCCAGATAAATTCCCCCCATATGATACAGAGCATGCACGCGCGCATAATCACTTACGAACGCGAATTTGCCAGCAGCATACGCCTCTTTGGTATATGGATGCCGGTAAATGTCAAAATTTCGTTCATTCCACTCTATGATCTGATAGTCCGCAAGATGCAATTGCCAACTCGCTAAACATCGCTTCACGATTTCCGGTTTTTCCTTTCCGCCAAACCAACAATAATGAATAATTTTAGGAATGCCCATATCGCAAGCTCCTTAGTTATAGAAAGAATAATCACAAATTTTCTTTATAAAGAACAACAAAGGCGAAGTAATTCGAAATTATTCGCTCTTAATTCTAATAATAGTTCTTTATAGAGAACATGTCAACATAAGACTTTCTTCCTATTTACGTCGGCGCCGTTTGCTTCTTCGTTCTTCTCCAGGCCCATAGGAAGGGACGCAAAGGGAAGTACAGGAACTGCGCATACTTAGGCAACGGTAAGGTTTCTACGTCCTCTGGATAGGGATACATAAAGCTCAGAACGAACAATACTTTATTCCAATTCGACATAAGCGCGAATAAATGGCGTTTATGATATTTAGACACATCCTCGGGTACAGGATCGGTATGGAGATTGATCATCTGGCGAATGTAGAAGATAGCCCCTTGGGCTAAACGCCTTCCGCGATTTCCTTTGGTGAGCACTCCCTGTTCTTCGGTTAGCGGTGTTTGCAACAACTGCGCTGCTAACGTTAGTGCTTGAGCCCCTATTTGAAGGATACCATTGGTCTGGAGTTGCTTGAACAGGATGGCCGTATCTATATCTTGCCTCAGCATACGATCCATATCGACTAACCATCGAAGTCGTGACCAGCCATGTCGTGCGCCGTGGGTGGCCAGAAACGAAAATAAATCCTCTCTCCCTAGATAATGGACAGGACTGCTCGTGATCGTGCTTATCCTTTTCCTTTCCCATAGTTCATTAAAGCTTGGCTCTTTCGCTGGGCCAGGACCTAGTCGCCAATGTACTTCTACCGTAGTGCGTTTCTCCGCATGGTAAAATGTGATGTGATGATGCCGCCACTTCCAATCATTAAGTATGGTTAGTGGGTATTCAATTTTCACATAATTAAGCTTACAGAGTAGTTCTTCTACTCGCTCTAAATCGTCCATAGGTACCATAATGTCAAGATCGCGCGAGGTTCGAAGGGACAGATCACCATACAAGTCCGCAGCAAGAACGGGCCCCTTCAGCACGAGTGAGCGAATCATTTGAGCTGCAAAAGATTTGCTCAATTGCTCCATCTCTGCACTTAAATGCAGCATTTGAAAGGCATTTATCTGATATTGCTTACGCAAAGCTTCTAAGACAAAGACCGGAACCCCGATTTCTTTTTTATCCTGGAGTCTCCTGTACAGATCAGGATACACCCGATGATGCAAGGTTAGCTGAAGGAACAAATCCCAGTCCAGCTCCTCAAGCCAATCTTCTGGGATGGCGGTACATCCCCCTTCATTTTGTCTACTAGTTAGAAGCATGAGAAGTACCTTTAATTCTTTAGGAAACTGTGACACTTCTAATTGAAAATCGGTATCCACCATATGACTCACCTTAGCCCCCTATTCCTCTCATACCCGCATGCGATCCCCTCACGCTAACCATGAGGCATAACGACAACTTGTTGCTCTAGCAAATGATTCAGCAAGCTCTTCTTTTCATTGGCCAGTTGATTAAACTTACCTTTCTGAACAACAGTTCCTTGATCGACAACAATGACTTGATCGGCATTACGGATTGTCGACAAGCGATGCGCGATGACTATGATCGTCATTTTACCCTTTAATTGATCTAACGCTGCTAGAATTTTCGCTTCATTCTCCGTATCGAGCGCACTGGAAGCTTCATCCAAAACTAGGATGGACGTTTTACGCAGGATGGCTCTCGCCAGAACAAGACGTTGCCGCTCTCCACCAGAAAGTCTAACACCGCGGTCTCCGATCAGCGTATCCAATCCTTGCGGTAGACGTTTCACAAATTCTGCAGAAATTGAAAATTCTAACGCCTCCCAGATTTCTTCTTCCGTTGCTTGCGGTTTAATCATCAATAAGTTCTCTCTGATACTGCCATTAAACAGAAATGGATCCTGCGGAACATAACTAATGGCTTGCCGGAAGGAGAGTAAGTTTTCGCTGGTGAGTGGTACCCCGTCGATACAGATTTGACCTTTCTCTGGCTGAAGGAGCCCCATGACGATATCAATCAATGTGCTTTTCCCTGCACCAGAACGTCCCACAATGGCTGTTGTTTGGTTAGCCGGAATATGCACTTGGATATTTTCAAGCTGATAGGTAGATTCTTGCTTATTATAGCGGAAGTAGATTTGCTTACATTCTATGCCCTGATTAACCGACATGGGTACGATGTACTTTGCCGACTTCTCCGCATCTTCAAACTCCTTAGCATTCTTACTATCCTCTTGCAAGCGAAGAATCGATTGGAAAGCTGGGACGCAAGAAGCAATTTGCTCCAAACTAGATTGAATCCCTGTAAATCGCGGCCATAATCTCGAGAAAATCAAAACTATTAATAAGAGTTGACTAGGCTGTGCTTTAAATAATTGGATCGAAACGTAAATAAGAGAGGCAATCAACAAGGTGGATGTAATTTTGTAGAAGGTTTGTGAAGTGTTTTTTAATTTGTTCATTTTGAGTTGTTCTGCCACAACGCGTTCACACCAAGTCCGCAACCAAGCATAGCGGGATGCTTCTAAAGAATTGCTTTTAATATCTTTAATTCCGTTAAATTGGTCGGTAATTCCACCTAGATAGCTTTGTGCAATTTCGATGGTCTCATTACCAACCACTCTTGACTTCTTAATAAAACGCCTTGAGAACAAAGCTATAATAAAACCAGCAGCTAAGACGAATACTGTAATCTTTGGTGAAAGCCAAAAAGCTATACCCAGTTGAATAGCTGTGAAAATTACAGATGTTAGTAGCTGAAGCAAGAGATTCGTCCCTCTCACAAGATGTGAAATTTCTTCCGTTAAGGAATTAATGAGATCTGATTTTCTCTTACTAACAAAAAAGGCCCAATTCGCCTGCATTAAAGTGCGATAGGTTTCCATACGAATCTGGTTGGTGAAGCCCATAATAATACGCAAGTTTCGTTGATTTAAATTTTGCTGAATGAGCGTTTGTGAGATGATCATCCCCGCGTAAGCACCTAACAGCAGGAGTAAACTCCATTTCGCAGGCAAATCCTGCAGAAAGCCAAAAATATGCTGTAACGTACTGGAACCTGAACTTATGCTAAGTACACCACTTAGACTGATCAACGGGATTAAGAGTAAAACTCCTGCCCCTTCCAGCAAACTAACCAGAACCATACCTATCACATTGATATATAAAATCTTTCCAGCAAATACGTGTAGTTTTCTTGCAAAATATAAGAGTTGCTTCACCACAAATCCCCCTAAATAACCTGATCTCCCCTTATGCGAATGTGTAGCAAAGCCCTTATACACAGTCTCGTATAAGGGCTTTAAATCTTTATGTAGTATTCAGATCCTAGCTAGGCCCAAGTGCAAGAGGAATACCGAAAAAAGATAGGTCAACACGCTCGTCTGGCTCTCCAGCCATCGTCATACTAAGATCAAGGGCTTCCAACTCCGGTTTTTGCCATTGTTTTTGCATAGAATCACCTCCCTCCATGCACCTCTGGTTTAGACTTTTTAGCAAAAGTACCAACAACAGTAAACCTTTTCATTTCTTCTGCTCCGGAGACATAATAGGGGCCGCTACGCAGCCAAGCATGGGCGACCATGCTCCCTGTTTCGTCCTTCGCAGTTCCAAGATAAAGTGTACTATCGATCTTACGCCTTTCCAGCATTTTCATCGCCGCAAGTGCTCTCACCAGGCATTTGCTATCCCATGGGGTATAGCGGCTCATGGTTTGAATAGCTCCAGCAACATTTGAAACCTTCCTTCTATTCATATGGAGTGGATCTGTGCTCGTCTCACCCATCTGAAGGTCAAACATTTGAATCACTTTTGTGAAACGTATTGATTTAAGAACACGGGCCCAGCCCAGATACATATAAGCTTCCATAAATAAAAGCATTGTTTTCATATCCAAGGAACAAATGAGTTTGAAGATGCGAACGAATCGCATGGGGACTATCTTATTTTTCACGAACATGAATAAGCTCTTCTTTCAGTAAATGTTCCAAAAAGCCAATAACGTGTTCTTCACATTGCTCTTTATCTACCTGATACTCCGAGATTAAAGTAAGAATAACATCTGCAACGACAACTGGTGATGCAATAAGCTCCCAGATCCTGCCGCCTACTTCGCCTAAATTATAATATTTATTATGCTGCACATTGAGCATGACCTTATCTTCGCCCATATTACTAACAATGTTCCCTTTACCTTGCTCAACAATATCACTGATTGTCATCGTAGCTTGTTTAATCATGTGTGTACGCCTCCTAATGGATTGTATCTAAAATTAATGAGACAAGTTGATGAGCGGTAAAGCCATTAGTCGGGCGATTTAACTGATAAATATCCATGTGTTCTACCATGCGGGCCGATGTCGTGAAGTGCCAGTCCATCAAGCCAAGCGGCGCTAGAAAAGATTGACGATAAGTATGATAGAACAGCCTAGATAAGCCTGTAAGTTTCGGAATTTGTTGAATACTTACCTGCTCACCGTCATACTTCACAAGCTCAAATACTGCGGCTAATGGAAGTGTTTCCGTTGTAAAATTTGCAGGCACCGGAATCGTATATTTCGTTTCTCTTTGGAATATTGGATCGTAATGACTTGCTTCCATCCCAAAATGAGTTAAACTTTCCTGCCAAAGTTTCTGCTGTGGATATGCTGGTGTCACCATTGGCTTGTCTGAAGAATCAAACGTGATTGGAATGACATCATCACTTAACAGGGAGTAACCATGATTGATAAACGCTGAGGCGAGCGTCGATTTCCCAGCACCTGAATGCCCAACAATCGCGTAGGCCTTACCATCAATTGCGATTGCACTGCCATGTAAAGGCAATATGCGCCTCTGCATCAATATCGCACCCATACAAGTCCCAAGTAGATAAAGGCGAATTTTGGATTCCTCAGCATGATTAACCGGTGAGATTGTAATCCTATTCCCATCCTGAATTAAGAAAATGGCTGTATCGTATACCCGAAATATGACCTTATCTTCATGAAAGAGGATACTTTGATTATCAGGTACTAGTTCTGACCACAGTTTGGATAAGTCAGCTATCACAACCTCTACATCAGCATCTCCTTGTATATCACTTATTAGGCTTAGTTCGGGCAGATGAAGGTCGCTGCGAATGCTTAAGCCAAATGCTTGAAAAATCACTCTCTCTTGCGTTTTTATCATCTCATTCACTCCAGATATGCTTCAAAATTTTTAAAGCAACCCTTATACGAACTGCATATAAGGGTTGGTTGCCTACGACTTTTCCTAAATTAGCTATGAAGATGAACAGTTTCATTTTGATCAGAGTAAGTAGCATCGATATAATCAGAGGTTGGACCAGCCAATGTCATACTTAGATCAAGTGTTTGTAATTCAGGTTTATTCCACTGTTTTTGCATAATATCACCTCCTTATGAAAGTTTCTTGAGAAACCTATAAACAATAAGACTTCTCATGAGTATCCTAAAATCAGGACTAAATGCAGCATTCGCTTGAGGGGCATTGCGAATATTTGAAATTGCTGACTGTAGCACAGGTACATTCAGCAGCTGAGAAGCCATTGGATCCTTGCTTAATTGCTGGACCTCTTCAATAAAAGATGACCAGGAAGGCGTCATACGATGAATCACATCTGTTCCCTGGATCCCTCTAAGACGTTGATTTAACCGAATATCGTCTGGCAAAAGATTATGCATCGATCTTCGGATTAGCGCTCGATCCTGACCCTTCTGTATATACTGTTCCATCGGTAAGGATAGGCAGAATCTGATGACCCTTAAATCATTCGTTGGGTCTCGTCCCTGCAACTTATATCGAAGCGATAGCTTGGATGTGCTTGTATTGCTTGTGCTCCATAAATTTAACTGTTGAAAATGCATGATTCTTTCTTTATCCAAATTTTTAGTAAGCTGAACACCAGCTAACATGCCTTTCGCTTCCAACTTTTGAATAATATTTGTCTTCCTTGCTAATTCTGGATTTAATAGCTGTGGAGGAGGCTCCTGTTGGGTTCCTTTTGAGAACAATTGATGGATCCCTGGAAATGCCTTTTGAGCAGCTAACTTGAGAATATGGGCTCTACCAGATTCCATTCTCACACTGAATTTGCATACCTCATCATACAGATGGACCAAGCTCAATTTCCTCATGAGTGAGGCATAGTACTGCATAGCAGGTCCCCAAGAGATTGTGAAATTTCCCCTTCCTCCATTTAAGAGAACCCCGATATCTTGCTGGTGAGCCTTTTCATATATCCCTTTAATCCAGACGGAATTCTCAAAAAATTTGTAAGGCATTTCCATAATATCGAGCCATTCATCTACTTCCGACAAAGCACTTTTCCCAGCAAAATCGAAATATTGGTCATGGATATTACCTACATAGGCAACGGTGGATTTAATAAGCGGTCTTTCATCAGCGATAGTGTTTCTCTTGGTCCAATCAGAGAAATTCTCCTCGGGAATTGAACTGTACGTATATAATTGTTTTTTCTGCTTTTGCAGCGCTCTTGCCGCAAAGCTTACTACGGATCCCGAATCCAAGCCTCCGCTCAATTGGGAACCAACGTTGCGATGCGTTCGCAGCCTGGCTGTCACTGCCTTTTGGAAAACATCGCGAAATGCTTCTTCGTATTCTTCATTCGATTTTAACTTCAGTTGTTTTCCAGCAGAGAACGTGAAGTACTTGGTAAGTGTTACTTTACCATCCTTAACTGAAATACTGTGCGAAGGAGGTACTTGCTGGATATTCTTGTACACCGTTGATTCCACATCAACCGTATCAATAACACTGGTAATGGCTAGAAATTCAGCAAGCCACTCTTCATTTAACTTTTTTTCAATATAAGGTAACGCATGCAGCGGTTCTATAATGGTAGAGAATACAAAGTTCACGGGATTCTGGTAGTAATACAAGGTTCTGCTTCCGGTAAAGTCTCTTGCGCCAAATAACTGATGCTTTTGGACATCCCATATCATAAAGGCAAAATCGCCAATTAAGTACTTTGGAACATCTTCCCCCCATTTGCGATAGGCAAGAAGAATGAGTGTACTATCAGGTATCTCAGCCCTTCGTGACTGCTCGACCTGCAAGTGATCGAATAACTCATCACGATTATCAATTATGGCATCTGCCGTTATCGCCAGCTGCCTTTCGTGATCGTAGTAGGGAACCCGCTCGCCAACCGATTCAGGTGTAATCCACTGCGCGTGGCATCCAAAGAGTACGCAATCATTACTCCAAACTTGACTGTCATCCGCTGGGAATTTTTCTAGCACCTTCATTAGGAGGGCCCCATGCGCTAAAGAAACAGGTTGATTATTCATTTGGAAAATACCAGTAATAGCGCTCATTTAGTGCCTCCAGCATTCATTCTATTAAATTTCTTTTAATCCTAACTATCGTTCTCTTAAAGAAACATTTTCGTTTGTTTGTTCTTTATAAAGAACATTTTTAGAATATCATCTTATTTTCTACCTGTCAACCATTTCTCTAAACTTTTCTATTTCTTCCAGTTTAGTAGTACTTGAATACTTTGTTTGCCATTGTCATAGTCAAACAACTGGTAATAAACCCAATTGATATACTGACGAATCGTGCGTTGATGAAGGTTCCTGATCGTACTATAATCCCACCAAAGCTTGGTTCGATTTGGCAGAGAGAGCTCCTTGATTTCTTTCAAATGAGGAAACTGATGATAAACAATCGCAAGTGTCCTTGTGATTCTTTTTAATGTTTTATGAACATGCGCATCCTTAAATAAGGTCTCATAACGGCAGCTATCTTGCACAACATGTATCAACTGAATAATATCAATAAAGTATTTCAACGAGCTTAAATTATGCCTCCAGCCATGCAAACAAATCATATAGAACGTATGGTAGTCGGATAATTCCTTTATATACCGATACGTCCCCATAGGAGTAGCCTGCTTCCAAAATTGCTCCATACTTAAATTGGAGGTATTCTCTTTTAACAAATCCCAATGGATCTCTATGGTCAGTGGAATAGGCGATCCTGGTATTTCTTTGCTAAAGCTCCAATGAAAATGAGATGGGATTCGCTCTTGCTCAAAGGAATATCCAAGTGCTTTCACACACGCAATTGCCCGTTGGAGGTCAGATGGCTGAACTAAAAGATCAATATCGGAAGTTGCACGTGCTCCCAAATGCCCGAAGTATTTTTCGGCAAACCTTGTACCTTTAAGCGGAATAGCAGCAATTTCAGCTGCATCGAAATGTTCCAACACAATATTCATTTGATTACGAATAAACATATTTTGATATAGCGCATCACGATACTTTTCTTCAATTTTACTTCGAAAAAAATCAGGCATTTTCTCTAACTGCCCCGCTTGCTTCAATAGCCAATACATTTGTGGTGATATATCAAAAAACTCAATATCGGCAAGAACTTGTTCATAATAGGAGCGATCCTGGGGTATCGCCACACGTCGATCATATAACGCTTGTATCAAAGAGATAATCAACGCGGTCCCCCCTTTTCTGAAATGCTTGCCTAGTTAAACTTTGATATTTGCCATTTACCTGCATGAGATCATGATGCTGTCCAATCTGGACAATGCTCCCTTTATCTAAAACATAGATGACATCTGCATGTTGGATCGTTGACAGTCTATGCGCTATGACGATTGTCGTGCGCCCTACCATCAACTTGTGTAAAGCTCCTTGGACCTGTTGCTCCGTTTCATTATCTAAAGATGAAGTTGCTTCATCTAACAAGAGGATAGGCGCATTCTTTAGCACAGCTCGGGCAATAGCCAGTCGTTGCTTCTGTCCACCAGATAATCGAACGCCTCTTTCCCCAATTTCAGTATCGTACCCATTCGGAAGACTCTCAATATAGGAATGAATGTTGGCTATTGTTGCCGCTTGTCTCATTTCTGTTTCCGTAATACCTTCTCGAGCAAGCAATAGATTTTCTCTAATGGTTCGATCAAATAAAAAAGTATCTTGGGAGACATGAGCAAACAAACTCCGTAGCTCGGAGGGAAGCAGCTCTTTACTAGATCGGCCATCGATATAAATTTCACCTTTTTGTGGTTTATATATGGCTTGAAGCAAATGAAATAACGTTGTTTTACCTGCTCCACTTAAACCGACTATCGCAACGACCTTACCGGCCGGAATCTGCAAATTCAAATGTTCAAATATAGGGGGACCCCCGTCGTAACTGAACGTAATGTCTTGAAATCGAATGGATGTATGTAGCCGTTTAGGCACATTGGCGATCGGTAGCTCCTTAGCTTCCAGCGGGAGTGTCAAGATATTGTGAATTCTTTCTACCGCGGCTGCAGACCGTTGGAAGCCTGCCCATTGACCTGCCAGCTCTGTCAGCGGATACACCAAATGATTAACCAAATTTACAAAAGTCAGCAAGGACCCTACCGTTAATACGCCGATTGAAACATAATAGGAACCCATACTCAAACTCAATAGAAATGTTATCGTCGAAGCAGCTTGACCACCTACGTAAAACCATCCACGTAATTTAGCGTTGCGCATTTCCAACGAGTAGATCTCTTGATTTTTACGAGTATAGCGTCCAAGCATGATTCTCTCCATGATAAAAGAATGAATAGTCGATAACCCTTGGAAAGTCTCATTCAGATGTGTACTCATCTGCCCCATAAGTTGATACACCATTCTACCGTTATTGCGAAGTATAACACCGAAAACAATACCAAATCCAAGCGCTAAAGGAGCTAACGCGACACAGAGAAGTGCTAATTTCCAATGAATCTGCAGCAGATAGACAAAGACAGCTGTATAGATCAATGGGAGTTTAATGAGATTCATTAAGCTTCTGCCTATCACACCGTCAATACTATGAATATCATTCGTAAAGTGCGACATTAATTCACCCGAGTGATGTTTAGAAATATCACTGTGTGGTACTAGCAAAATGTGCTTATAGAGCTGCAATGAAAAATCCCTCTTCACACCGATCGTCGCCTTTGTTTCATAAACCGTATTCAGATACGTCGAAATTAAACTTACAATTAGCAAGATGATGCCAATAGGAATTAATAGCTGCATACGTTTAAATTCACTTTGAATAGCAGCATCCGTTAAACTCCCAAAGAACCATGAAAAAGCCAAGGTTAGCAAGATATCAGCGAATAATAAAATAATAAGAACAACATATACCTGCCAGTATTTCAGCATATAGGGAGTTAACAAGGTGAGTGTTCTCCGAATATCTCTAAACGTCAAATACTCTCTAATCGTAGATAAGAAGCTTCTAACTATTTCGGTCATATCATCGACGCTCCATTGCAGAATCTATCCTTGTATACGCTTCCTGCGTGCTAAGTAGTGATTTAGAACTAATGATATTGGAGGAACTCCTAACACGATGTATCCCCAGGCTTGAGCTGCCCAACCATCTACATGAATAATTCGTTCATTCCGCTGTATCCAGTCCATTCTACCTATCAACAGCTCCTGATCAATGCCTTCATCACATGCCAAATTCGTATCTCCCTTACAATGCAGGATGATCCCCTGTTCTAGCCATGCCTTCCGTAACAAGCGATGAGCAACTAAACTTCCATATCGCGTAAAAAATAGTATGACATCGCCTTTCTTGATATGATCAGCTTGGGCGGGTACAAACCTGCATATATCCCCCATTTGAATAAAAGGATACATACTTGTACCTTGAGCCGGAAGCTCAATCCAACCGTTTTTATCCATAGTTTGTACAATTAGCTGCCTATATTCCTTAGGAAATTGCATGTTGTACCAGACCTCGTCTGATCATATCCTGCAAAAAGGCTTCAATGTCAGCTTCAACTGGTTCATCCACCAATTCATACTCCTTTCGCACAGCTTCACTGATCGAACTCACCGTTTGTGCTACCCCTAGCAATGACCAGCAAAATCCGCCCACGCCATTTAGTTTCGTTAAGGTGTATTCATCTGTGTTCAAAATTATCCATTCCACATCCAATTCAATGGACTCATAGTCATTCATCCGGAGGTACTGGGACATTACGAAATCAGCTCCCAAAATGTATTATTTTTTTGAAACTGTAACTCACTGATCGAAATAGAACGAACCATTTGTCGTAACATTTGGAGGATACGAATTGTTTCATCTGGGCTATGCGTCCAATAAAAAACTTTGTCCATGAGATGTAGAAAAGCATCTGATTGA
Organism: Paenibacillus sp. LjRoot56; assembly: GCF_964253335.1. Lineage (NCBI taxonomy): Bacteria > Bacillati > Bacillota > Bacilli > Caryophanales > Paenibacillaceae > Paenibacillus > Paenibacillus sp. LjRoot56. Next base: position 1,660,453 of record NZ_CAXURV020000001.1, on the reverse strand, counting down.
CTAAGAGAAGCAACATGATTCGTACGTGCCTGCTTCAATAAGTAAATACCGGCAAGCGGACTGATTTCTTTGGATCCAGTTCGGGAAAGTTCACTTCGAAACGGAGAATCAAACACAGTCACATGACTGGAAGTTATTTTGACAATTGTAGCTTCATCGGATAGAAGCTCGCGAGGATATGACAGCTTGGCAGCAGTTGATTTACCAGCGCCAGAGTACCCGGCGAACAAATAAGCTTTATCATGATCGACCACACAGGAAGAATGGATTAATAACCCCCATCCAACATGCACCAAATAAGAGCTATATAAGTTCATCCATGCATGCTTCAACGCCAGTTCGTTATAAACAGCAATTGTAGCACTACGATAATCATGTTCGGCTTCAATGAAGTAGTCCGCCCTACGATAGCAAATCTTATTTGCTTCTGTTGATATCTTTACCTCATAGTCAACAAATGCTTCCCCATAGCCATCACTTAATTGAAGCCTGATATGAGGCGTAACCTTAGGAGGTTGGGTGATCAAGAAATTGTTGCACATCCAATTTAGAATCATAGTTGATTGACATTGCACTTCAATCGTATGCTCACCAATTCTCGTGTAAATGAGTTCCATGTTCATCACCTCGGACTTCTATATAAAGCAATCATGGAGGTCAAGTATACAGAATATTGACCTCCATCAACTTCTAATTAATGATTCCCATTATGATGAGGTCCACTATATGGTGGGTTAGGATAATGAATGCCACCATTTCCATTCCCATTGTGATTGGTATTGCCTTGGCCTTTATTCCAGCTTTGAGCTGTTTCAAAGCGAACTGGCTGTTGGCTTAAAACGCGGGGACGCGAATATCTTCTTGGTTTCATTGCTGTTTCATTTTCCATCGTTCATCTCTCCTATCGGTTCCATGATTGAATGAGTCTTCTTACCTCACCAAATGGTGTATCAATAATTTCATACATGTTCAACTTTACCGTGGTTTCTTGTCTATCATAATCAAAGTTCAGTGTCTGCGGGCCGCTAACAATCTTATTCTCACCTGTGAATGAAAGCACCTTGGAGGTCATAATCTTATTCGATGAATCCACAAGCTCCAGTCTCAATTTAGACGATCCTTGATCCGCTACAACCTCATCTTGGAGTTTAATGTCAAAATCAACATTTAACTTATAGGAATACGAGTTTCCTGGGCCCATATTATAATAGGCCGTTAACGACCAACTATTTAATGTCGTCTTAAAAGGATAGAACGCCTTATCAGAGGAATCGTCCGCCACTTTGGTTTGAAAAGCAGCCACAGGGAAATTATAGGGCTCCACTCTTTTCGTATCCAGAATTTCCATTGCTAATCGAGCACCGGTTTCTGTATTCGGAACAATATAGGAGTAGTAGATAACATAGCTGATATTAGGAATCAGAGTTTCGACTTTCGTATCTTGCCTATTACCCAAGTACTTATTTCCACTACTACTTGTCAAACTGGTTTGAAATTTCGGAACTTGAACAGGTCCCTCACTCTTATTAAGCAATTTAAACTTAGCAACAACTGCTTTAAACCCGCCACCCGTACTCTCATTCATTTGCAAGTCAATCATGGATACTTCCACCTCTGGGCGAATGAGACCACTTAATGGATCAAACTTGATAGGCTTGTTCAACTCATACATGGACAGTTGATTCATAAAACGCTGTGTGCTGGTAGCTCCAGAAAGATTGATCATCAATCTTCCGATTAGATAAGAGATATGTGATTTATCCTCACCTACAAAATCTTCAGGCGTTAATATGACTAAACTCCTTAAATCTGCTTTGTTTTTTACAGGAATCGCATAGTACACATAATTCTTCTCACCTGGATCCAATGTGATCGTGTCTATATCTATACGTTTTCCGTTAACGGTCTTATTCAATGTTTTCCCGTTGACTCGAAAATCAGCTATCGTAGTTGCCTTGTCACCCACATTGGTAGCTAGAAAACCAACAACTGTAACGGGGCCATCTGGTGTAATCTGTTCATTCAAGCTCACAGGCTTGTATTCGACACTGCTTGATAACACAGGGATTTTAAACGTATTATCCCATTGCTTTATCAACGCTGGATCAGAGATAGCAGCCTTTTCCCCTTTCCACTCCATGTCAGAAATCGGAACCGAGATGATCCTTGTTTCATGCTTGGGATAGACGAATTCATCAACATCCAACCAAGACAGTTCAGTTAAAGCGAAGTCATCGTATCGATCTACAACATTCATATAGCTTAGTTCAACCGTCTCTTTCGGTTGTACATTTCTAGGATTTGCTTGACTCGGACGCATAATATATTCCAAACCCTCTTGTGTCTTCGCACGAACTTCATATTCTGGAACACCGATTAAGCGATCTCCAGCATTATAAAGGCGAACAACAGCACCTATTCTAGCGCCATTTGGGCTTGGTTCATTCAGAATACTTTTCACTTCCACGTTAATAGCATCTGTAAGTTGATAGCTCAATTCTGTTGAGGTTTGTGTGTATTTCGCATCCGCTGCTACATGAAAGGAGGCAGATGGAATGACTAAGGAGGCCGCTAAGATGAACATAATCGTCGTTTTTTTCCAATTTATTTTCAAGTCGAGTCACTCCATTTTTAATTATTGCTCTTCCACGGCCGTCATTTGAACTTTCGTTTTATCGACTAACGCACCAGGGTTCGTCTTAACAACAAGTTCCCCTTCTTTAAGGCCTGAGGTCACTTCTTGATTGGGTTCATTCAATCTGCCCAATGTAATGCCGCGTTTCTCAACGGAATCACCTACAAGTACAAAGACAAATGCTTTTTCGCCTTCTTTAACGATGCTATACGTCGGCACTGTTACAACAATCTGGTCTGCATCATCTGACATTTGAAGTTTGAGCTTCATCCCTGGCTTCAAGAGTATATCTTTATTCGGTACCTCTAAATTGATTTCATAGGATTTGCTCTCAGGGTCCATGACCTTTGCGAGATAACTGATAGGTCCCTTAAATTTTGTTTTATTGCCAGTCAGTAAATAACCCATTTCAGTCTTACCACTAACTAGTTTCGTTTCATCTTCAGTAAGCTGCGCTTTAATTTTGATAGGATCCAATCTTTGAATAATTCCAACCTGAGACCCTGAAAGCACTGGCATCCCAGTTTCTAGTGGCATCTCGGTTAGTAATCCGCTAACTGTAGCTTTCACTTCTAAGTTTTGCATAGATTGATTTAGCTGTTGCAAAGCAACTTGGGCTCCTTTGAGCTGTGACTCAAGTGCTGAGGTAGCGTCAACAGGCTCTAATTGGCTTTGCTTTTTCTTCAATTGATCCAAATCCATACGAGCATTCATCATTTGAGTTTCCATCTGAAACAACTGTGCTTTGGTTGCTAGTCCTATATCATAGTCATTTTTCATTTTGTTATAGCTCCGTAGGAGTGTAGTCATATTTAACTCCATTTTTTGAATCGCATTGCTCATCTCTAGTCTCTGATTTTCCGTTTCTCGTTGAGCCTTTATTTTCGCTTTCTCAATGGATTCCTGAATAGCCGTTATTGCAGCCGCAGCCGAATCTCTTTGGACAAGAGCCTCACTCGATTTGAGCCGAAAGATAACGTCCCCTTCTTGAACCATATCTCCACGCTTTTTCAAAATTTGCTCAATATCGCCTGATGCCTTGGCGACTACAGTAAATTGAGCGGAGGATTGCACTTCGGCGGCACGCTCCAGCGGATCTCCAATTTTTTGCTTGATTACCTTAAATGCTTTCACAGATGGGATGGCTTGATCTTTATACACAGACTTTGCGTCATTACTAGTGACAGCTGTGTCTGAGCAGCCTGCCAAAATACCAATGCTTAGCGTCAATATGCACACGATTCTTCCGGTTCGTAGATTCGGCTTTCGTCTTTTTTGTCTCATTAGCTATAAACTCGCTCCCCTTACTTTGATTTTTCAACATAACGGATTAGAGGTAAGCATTGGCCTCATGATTTCGTACTTCGTTCAAAACGACCCCAATCAATTTTACATTTGCAAGCAATAGCTCTTCTTTCACTTTCTTAGCTACATCACGTTTGACCTTTCCATATTCAACGATGAGAAGTACTCCGTCACACTTCGTCGCTATAATCTTAGCATCCGTAATCGTTAGTAGAGATGGCGTGTCCACGATCACAATATCGTACATTTCCCTTAGTGTGGCTAATAGGGCATCCATTTGCTTCGAGGCTAGTAAGCCAGAAGGATTCTGCGAGCTTGGTCCTGAAGTAATAATTGAAAGGTTCTCCACAATTGTCTCCCGAACGAGTTCGCTTACATGTGCCTGACCCTCCAAATAATTGGTAAGTCCCCGTCTATTCTCATCACTGAAAGCTTGATGAATGGATGGATTTCGTAGATCCGCATCCAGCAGCAACACTTTCTTTCCGATTTGCGCGTAGGCCACAGCCAAATGAACTGCTGTTGTAGTCTTCCCCTCACCTCGGCTTGAAGACGTGATTGTAATCGATTTTGCCTCTCGACCAAAAGTAGAGCACTCGATATTAAACCTCAACGATCTATAAGCTTCTGAAGTTGAGGAGTTGGGATGAATGTGCATCATAACGGGGGAATTAGAATTAGTAGCTAGTTTTGGCATATGAGATGTCCTCTGCTTTTTTGCTAATTTTATTTTTCCGCTTTACGCGTTGCATGTTCTTTTTTACTTTAGGTATGTAAGCCAAGGTCGAGAGTTCAAAAACCTCACGAATGTCCTCTTCTGTTTTCAACGTATCGTCCAAAGCATCCCATAGAAGAATGATACCAACTGTAGCAGCAAAGGAGACAAGAAACCCTAGGATGATATACTGATTCGATTTCTGATTTATAGGCGTTGGATTATCTTGAACCTTAGCTCGATTCAGAATCGTAATATTATCAACCTTCATAATGTTAGGAATTTCTGACTGGAACACATCAGATACCGCGTTCGCAATGCGCACTGCTCGTTCGTGTGAGAGATGTCGTGCAACAATCGACATAACCTGCGTTTCATTGATATTGGTTACATTGATTATCGAGATTAATTGGTCTGTGGAGACGTGTAAATCGGGGTAGCGTTGAACAACTTTATCCATAATTGCTGGTGTTCTAATAATTTCCTTGTAGGTATTAATGAGGGACATATTGACACCAATGGCTCCATAATCAATTTGTTCTTTGCCCAGTTGATCTTGCTCTGAAGTCTTATTCACTATTAGTTTTGTAGAAGCTTGATAGATTGGAACATAGTTTGATGTCGAATACATAGCTGTAAAAATGGTACAAGTACCTACAACTAGAACTATGATCCACCAGCGTTTTAATATAACCATCAAATATTCCTTCAAATTAATTTCCATAATTCCCCTCCATAGAAGTCTATTTCGATTTCCTATGATACTATTTGTATCTTAATTGTTACTCTTACTTTAAGATACTTTTCGTATCATGTCAACACAATATTATTGATTTTTAGTTCCAAATCGTATCGAAATTAAGCGAGCTATAGAATGCAAAAAGCAGCACTTTCCCCCTAGAGGATAGGCTGCTTTTACTAGGTAAAACTCCCTTATTTATCTCATTCCCATCGATGCTACGCGGACTGACTCACCCGCACCTAATCTTGAAACTAGCAGAGCTTGCTGCAGCAGTAACGCTAGCAGCTTCCGCATGGAGCCAATGCCGATTTTACCCATAATATTGGCAAGGTGAATTTTCACTGTTTTCTCACTGATACAGCAATTTTCGGCAATTTCTTTGTTGGTATATCCATATGTAGCAAGTAAAGAAAGGATTTCGGTTTCACGTTGAGTTAGACCATAGTTGGAATAAAATTGAAGTAAAACGTCTGACTTTTCTGGATTTATTGGCTTCATATGACAACTTCCTTTATATGAATGTGTCTTTCTCGACTAAGATCAAGAAAGGTATTTTCGATTTTCACGAGTGGATTCGTATCATCCGTTGGATTAATATAGACGACTTCGCCCCAACGGCCATCCGTGAGAAGCACTTGCCGGCCCACTAGATTGTAGATGATATTCTGTAAAAAAACGGAAACAATATGCGGATCTAATTCACCGAAGAATCCTTTCCTTAAGCGGCTGACGACCTCGTGAAAAGGCATCATTTCGTGATAGGGCCTCTTCGATGACATCGCATGGAATACATCTGCAACAGCTACGATACGGCTCATTTTATCGAGTTGACTATCTTGCAGCTGCAGGGGATATCCCGTGCCATCTGCTCGCTCATGATGCTGAAGGGCAACCAAAGCTACTCGATAGTTAATGCCTACCGTTTCTCGCAGCATATTGTAGCCAAGAATGGTGTGTTTTTTAATTTCTTCATATTCTGCCGTCGTTAATTTGCCCGGTTTCATTAAAATTTCTTGAGAAACTTTGATTTTACCCACATCATGCATGGTTGCTGCTAAAGATAAAAGCGCCACTTCTGTCTCTGCGAGCTCCATCCATTTGCCAATAAGTGTCGAAAGAATGCCCACGCCAATATTGTGTTGATGGGTGTATTCATCCTTGGCCTTAACGGCTTGGAATAATTGAAAGAGATCCGGATTGTCGGCTGCTTGCTGGACGATAGGAATTAATTCTGACTTAATCTCAAGCAGTGGTATTTTCTTTTTTGTCTGAATACGTTCGAATAAGTCTTTGGCATATTCCGTCGCTTTTTGAACAAGACGGTTCGCGTCATGAGCAGGTGCAGATTGCGTCTGGCCATCAGGCATAGTCGTGGTTACGATATCCATCGCGTCAATGCGATGCTGCTTAAATAAGTCCAAATGCTCTTGATTGAGAACGGTATGGATAGGAACTAAGACTAGCCCATAACTTGTTGTCACATCATATCTTAATCTTTTACCCAGTAGGTCTCTCAAGATATCCCGCTCCATTATTTCAAAATCATACCAATTTCTATTATATACGACATGCCCCTTCGCATATATGGGAGAAACAACCTATATTTCGACAAATTAATCTAGGTTAATTTTCCCAGTTCGTTATATTATTGCATTCCATATAGGACTAGCGATCCTTTACTTTTGTTATTTGCTATCCGTGACATCCGTCTATCCCCCTGCATATAGTAAGTATCGACAATCCGCTTTTACCTAAGGAGGACTTCACGAATGGCATCGAACAAAAAACAAGAACTGCGCGACGTAGAGCTTGAAACGGAGATTTCAAAAAGCGCAGCCACGGAATCAGACTATCCAACAGCCTACTATCCACAAACACAAAATACGCCGTACCCATACGGCTATCCCGTACCCCAATACTACGGCTGGGTACCAGCCTATGATCCACGCGGCCTAGGAGGCTTCGGCATCCCTGGCTTCCCAGGGACTGGCGGCATGCTACCTGGATTCCCAGGTGGGCAAGGCGGCTTCGGTGGACCTGGTGGTTTCCCAGGTGGGCCAGGGTTCCCTGGCGGTCCGGGCGGTTTCCCGGGTGGACCTGGTGGATTCCCTGGCGGACCTGGCGGTTTCCCAGGTGGACCAGGAGGATTCCCTGGCGGTCCAGGCGGATTCCCTGGCGGTCCGGGCGGTTTCCCTGGCGGCCCTGGACCTGGGCAAGGGCAAGGCGGATATCAACCGCCAACCTCTGCGCCACCGTCCCATGTACCGCAAAAGCCGCTTAAAGCACCTGGTGTTTACGCCGTAGATCCAGGCGGCATCTCCCGCTGCTTGTTCAGATTCACATATATCTGGCAAAGCAACGGACAACAATACTGGTATTTCCCAGTGTTCGTTGGACGGACATCGGTTTCTGGATTCCGTTGGACCGGATTCTCTTGGATGTTCTTTGGGATTGATTTGCGCTTTATTGACGCCTTTACTTGTTAATTCATCACGACAAATTAAACCAGTTAACATCGAGTTTTCCGGATGTTAACTGGTTTTTTGCTGGTGCATCCCGTTGCTACATTTGTATGAACAGGAAAATATACAGCTATTTTCTAGGAATTGCCTCGCAAATTCGATTTAACTGTAGAAAATCCAACTATTCGCCTCAAAGATCTAGATTCTTATATCTAAAAAAGCTTCCAACACCACACCATCGTGGGGGTAGAAGCTTTTTTCCTTGAGCACCACTTCGTTAGCTCTCTTGCCAAGCAAACCGATACCCAATCCCCGGCTCCGTCAATATATACCGAGGTCTTGCCGGATCTGTTTCGATCTTCTTCCGCAAATGTCCTACATATACCCGTAGGTACTGACTGTCAGATTCATACTGCTGACCGCCCCACACTTGCTTGAGCAGCTGCTTATGCGTCATGACACGGCCAGCATTAACCCCAAGCACCTTGAGCAAGTCATACTCGGTTGGCGTTAGCTTCAGCTTCTCCCCGTTGAGCTCGACGCTGCGTTTGGCCAAATCAATGACAAGCTGGTCGAGCTTCAGCACAGGCTCATCGGGTGCTTTGGCTATATGCCGAAGAGCCACACGCATGCGGGCCATGAATTCGCCCATGCCGAATGGCTTCGTCACATAATCGTCTGCGCCGCGATCTAAGGCAGCGACCTTATCATGCTCTTGATCCTGCGCCGTTAAAATAATGATGGGCACATTCGACCACTCTCGAATGCCATCCAGAACCTCCATACCGGTCATATCCGGCAGCCCCAAATCTAACACGATGAGATCCGGCCGGAACATTGCCGCCTGCAGCAAGCCTTCCTGCCCAGTTGCAGCTTCTGCCGTTTCAAATCCGTGGGCGGTTAAGGTGACACGCAATAATTTTCGTATTTGCGCCTCATCATCAATAACTAAAATTTTCGCGCCCATTGTTGTCATGTTTCTCTCCGTCCCTCTTAGCGAATTGCAGACATATAGTCAGAAACTTACCTGCGCTACTGTAATAAAGACAAGCTCAGTTCAATAACTGTACCCTGATGACCATCCTTCCTCGCGCTAGCGCGAATTGAACCGCCATGTGCTTCCACAATACTTCTACAGATCGCAAGCCCAAGCCCCGTGCCAGGAATATGCTTCGTACGATCACCTCGATAGAATTTCTCGAATACCCGTTCCCTATCAGCTGGAAGAATGCCCGCCCCTTCATCTGCAATCGTCAAACTCAGCATATCGCCGTCCTTCTCCGCTTCAATACAAATTTCGCTTCCTTCAGGCGAGTACTTGATGGCATTGCTGATTACATTCATCAGCACTTGTTCCATAAGAACTTCATCCAGCGGAACGGAAGGCAGATCCGGATCAATAGCTATGTTCACAACTCTATTGTGCAGAGCATCCTTCAACTGTGTTAAGGCGACGCCGACTACATCTTCGATCCCACACCACATTTTATTTAAGCGCAGCATACCGCTTTCAATCCGAACCATGCCGAGCAAATTCCCCACAAGTCTATTCATGCGCGTAGCACCCTCACGCGTCGTCAGCAATAATTCTCGCCGATCATCGGGACTAAAGACGTCCTCTCCCTCGAGCAATCCTGTTACGGACCCAATAATTGTTGCCAGTGGCGTACGCAATTCATGGGAGAGCGAATCCAACAAAGCTGTGCGTAGCTTCTCCGACTCAACAGTCAATTGCGCCACTTTGGCCTCATCCGCCAGTTTGACTCGCGAGATCGCAACAGCCATTAGATCCGAGAGAGCCTCGATGATCCGAATAAGCTCTGGCATCTCGGACATTAATCGATCGCGAACTTGTACAGCGAGCACGCCATGTACCTGCTGATCTGTCGCTAAGGGGACATACAGATCCGATGATTCACTCAATGTACGAGTCCCTCTACCCGCAATCGTATTGTTACGGTTCACCCAGCCAGCGATAGTTAGGTGGGCTTCATCATTGGACCAATCTCCACTATCCTTCGAAGAAGCTTCTACCTGCTGTTCGCCATGTTGATTTGGCAAAATGATAGCAGCCTTCGCATCAAGTGTATCGGCAACATGCTGTAGAATCTGCTTTAGCAAAATGTCTAGGTCTGAAATCGCAGTAATCTTGCGGCTTAATGCATACAGCGCAGCGGTATTCGCTTCTTTCTGCTGCGCCTGTTGGAATTGATTTCTAAGCTTTGAAGCAAGGCTTGACGTAAGGCCAGCCACACATAAGAACACTACAAAGGTTAGGATATAACGCAAATCAGCGACTGTAAGACTGAGTCGCGGTGGAACAAAGAAGAAATCAAAGGCTAAAACACCTAATGCCGCAGCAAAAAAAGAAGGTCCTCTCCCCCATCGAACAGCACTAAACAGAACTGGAAATAAGTAGAGAAGCGATATATTGACGAGATCAAAGAAAAAATCAAAACCTTTTAAAAATATCGTCAACAGGACGATAAAAAGTGCAGTTACAGCATACGATTGCCAGTTTGCATGTTCTTTTTTTGGAGTTTCCATAAGGTTTAGTTTACCTTATTTCTCGAAATTTGACACGAATCATAATCGGCAACAATGAGTACATCCATTGTGCTTGCATGCGGCAAAAGCTTTTGGACGATAGCATCTTTCCAAACGATGATTTGTGTAGCTCCGGCGTTACTTGCTTTCGTCGCAAAAACACGGGGAATTTGGTTGCGATTCACTACCTCTTGATAGGAGAATTCGCCTCCCAAGCGAATGGTCAGCTTTTCTAACGCTTCTTGCTTTGGCTTCCAATCTTCATAGGTAGGCCGAGCCGCTATTAAGGTTACATGCCAAGCTGCTTTAAGCCGATGCGCAATGCGAAACCCCCGCCGAATTAAGCGATCCGCCTGCGAAATTTCCGTCACACACACGTAAATGACTTCTTTCCGCCGCCATGGACCACGCAGAGAGCTCTTACGCTCCATCGACTCCAAGCGTTCATCAACATCATCCGCAATTTCACGCAGCGCCAATTCACGCAAAGCGATCAGATTTCCCGTCTTAAAAAAGTTATTTAACGCCTGATCTACTTTGACCATCGCATAAATCTTGCCGTCTTTCATCCGCAGCTGCAGCGCTTCTGGGGACACGTCAATTAACTGAACTTCATCTGCAATACGCAGCAGACTATCTGGTACGGTTTCCCTCACGCGAATACCCGTTATATGCTCAACGGCATCATTCAGACTCTCCAAGTGCTGAACGTTGACAGTCGAGATAACCGAGATGCCAGCTTCCAGAATTTCCAGCACATCTTCATAACGTTTCTTATTCTTACTTCCTGGTACGTTCGTATGTGCAAGCTCATCCACTAAGACTACTTCAGGTCGCAGACGAATAATGGCTTCTGTATCCATCTCCTCCAGTCTTACGCCTTGATATTGGTTTACTGCTCGCGGCACAATGTCAAGATCACCCACTTGCTGGGTCGTCTCTTTTCTTCCATGGGTTTCAAGCAAACCTATCTTCACATCAATCCCCTTCTTAAGCAGATCATTGCCTTCCCGCAGCATCGTGTACGTTTTACCGACACCAGGCGCAGCGCCAATGTACACCTTGAATCTGCCTCGTCTGATTTTTTCGATTTTCGCCTCCACTTCTTGTGTGCTCAGACGTCTATATTTGTAAGGCTCCTTGGGCGTGTGAATATGAGCAGGCAGAATACGCTCTCCCTCTTGAGAAGCACGATCGGCTATCAAAAACACATCGATATTTTTGGTTCTTTCTAACACACCATTGATAACGGAGCCTTGTAAAAAAGTTTGCCATCTCGTTTGTTTGGAATGCCCTAACACAATACGTGTAACATGATTGGCGTTCGCATAGTCCACTAAAATCCGAGGAATGCAGCGGCGATAAGTAAGCGGCAGCTCTTCAAATTTACCTCCTACTTTCTCTACAAGCTTCATAATGGACCTTCGAAATGCAGCCGCTTCTTTGGTAAGTGTTTTACCTTGTTTACGCAGCGTGACTACATGCAGATCGCCATTCAATCGCTTCGCGATTTGTTGACCACGACGTACATAAATGGATCCATTCCAATGATATTGCGTTGTAACTAGTATACGTTCCGTCGCTCCGGATGGCCCTTGAAACCCCATTTGTTCACGATGTGCTTCCAAAGAATCATTGACATCCTCGGCAACTAGACGGAGAGCTAATTCTCGCAGCACACCTAAATTACCGCGTTTAAATAAGGCTGCATCTTTGTTTCCCTTTAGATGCCCCTCTTCTAGCCGCGTTAAAATCGTTTCCGGCGTTGCATCTATGAGTCTCACCTCATCGGCCAGTTCTAAGGTATCAGAGGGAACGCAGTGACCCACTTCAATACCTGTCAGTTTATGAGCAACCTCCATCGTCCCTTCTAGCTCATAGACATTCACCGTGCTGATCACGCTTATATCGTGCGAGAGTAAATATTTAATATCTTCGAGCCTAGTTGGGAATTGAGCACCCTCTCGGTTCTGATGAGCAAGCCCATCAACGAGAACAACTTCAGGGTTTCTTTCGAGTAAGGCATCCAAGTTCAGATCCTTTTGTTCCACGCCGTCTTTCATCCAATGAATGCTTGGTACTCTCTCCAAATCCCCTAATTGTTCCACGGTTTCCGGTCGTTGGAGCGTCGAAACCGCACAAATAACCACATCGATCCCTTGCCCCTTGAGATTATGACCTTCACGCAGCATGTGATATGTTTTACCAGATCCGCTAACCGCCCCGATATAAATTTTCAAGCTGCCGCGGTGCAGTTTGGAGATGGATAATAGAATCTCTTCTGGTGTTTTTCTTTTGAAACCATCCATCATGGTGGCCTCCTTCCCTCTCTCTAAAAAGTGCAGAAACCACTCTCATATCGAGAGTGGCACCCTGCTTACTTTACAATTTCACTTGTTTAAGCAGTTCACTATTTAATTCAGTCACATTGACTCTTGGTTCCCCAAAAATGCCAAGCTGCCGCTCTTTTGACATGCGGTCAATTAAATCATTAAGCTCGTTCGCGGTGATCCCGGTTTCCTTACTAATTCTTGGAACTTGGGCTTTCGCTCCTTCTGGTGACAAGTCCGGATCAAAGCCTGAGCCAGAAACAGTAACTAAATCTGCCGGAATTTCAGTTAGCGTAGGATTTTCAGCCTTTAACGCGGCAATTTTCTCTGCCATTGCCGCTGCATAATCGCTGGAAGCTACCACTGTATTGGAGCCAGATGATGCTGTAGGGTCATACTTGGCTGCCGATTCTCTTGGATGGAACAGCTTTGGAGACTCGAAGTTTTGAGCCAGCAATTCCGATCCAATAACCGTACCGCCTGATTCTATGAGACTGCCATTTGCTTGTTTGGGAAATAAAACTTGAGCCACCCCTGTCGTAGCAAGTGGATAAATAAGTCCACAGACGATCATGAACAATAACGATACACGAACAGCTATCATAACCGATTTCATAAAATGATCTCCTCGTTTCTCTATCTCTTTACACGATGTTTAAGCCATGAAGTACCATATCAATGATTTTAATCCCGATAAAAGGTACAACCACACCACCGATACCGTAGAGCAAAATATTACGTGACAACAGCCTATCAGCCGACATCGCCCGGTACTTAACACCCTTCATTGCAATGGGAATCAACAGCGGGATGATGATAGCATTGAAAATTAAAGCAGATAGAATGGCCGATTCTGGTGATGCCAGATTCATAATATTCAAGGCCTGCAGCTGCGGCATAGCTAGAATGAACATCGCAGGAATGATCGCGAAGTATTTAGCAATGTCGTTGGCGATCGAGAACGTCGTCAAAGCCCCACGAGTGATCAGTAATTGTTTACCAATAGAGATCACCGATAGCAGCTTGGTCGGATCGGAATCCAGATCGATCATATTAGCCGCCTCTTTGGCAGCCATCGTCCCTGAATTCATCGCGAGTCCTACATCCGCTTGTGCAAGTGCAGGCGCATCATTCGTGCCGTCGCCTGTCATGGCAACGAGTTTGCCTTCCTGCTGTTCTTTCTTGATTGCGGCAATTTTATCTTCCGGCTTCGCTTCAGCAATAAACTCATCTACACCAGCCTCGAGTGCAATCGTTGCAGCCGTAAGTGGGTTATCCCCTGTACACATCACAGTTTTGATACCCATTGCGCGAAGTTCCGCAAAACGTTCCTTCAAGCCCGGTTTTACCGTATCCTTAAGGTAAATAACACCATAGATTCGCTCGTTAATCGCAACTGCGAGTGGCGTGCCTCCTGCTTTCGCGATTCGGTTCGTTATCGCTTCTAAATCAGCTGGAATTTTACCACCATGCGCAGTAACATAGTTCTTGATCGCATCAACCGCACCTTTGCGGAATTTCACACCGTCTGCTAGATCAAGTCCCGACATCCTCGTTTCTGCGGTGAACTCCACGACTTCTGCATCCGAGTAGTGATCCGCTTGCCAAGACTCGCCAAGTTTATTGGCAAGCTCAACAATGGAACGTCCTTCTGGTGTTTCATCCTTCACTGAGGCTTGCAGCGCTGCAAACGTAATGTCTTTCACAGATTTACCACCCACGGGCACAAACTCGGCAGCCATACGATTCCCGAAAGTAATCGTCCCCGTTTTATCCAGAATCATCGTATCGATATCACCAGCCGCTTCAACAGCCTTACCCGACATCGCCAGCACGTTAAACTGCGTCACACGATCCATCCCAGCGATACCAATCGCGGATAGGAGCCCGCCGATTGTGGTCGGAATGAGACATACGAGCAGCGCAATCAGCGTGGAGATCTCTAATTTTACGTTCAAATACGATGCCATTGGAACCATCGTCATAATGACAATTAAGAAGATCAATGTCAGTACAGCAAGCAGCGTTGTTAAAGCAATTTCGTTCGGCGTTTTCTGCCGTTTGGCACCTTCGACGAGCGCAATCATACGATCCAAGAATGATTCGCCGGGATCCGTCAACACTTTGACAACGATATAGTCAGAGGCTACCCGTGTACCGCCTGTCACAGATGAGAAATCGCCGCCTGCTTCCTTAATTACCGGAGCAGATTCCCCAGTAATCGCTGATTCATCAATAGAGGCCAAACCCTCAATAATTTCACCATCGGAGGGGATAAGCTCTCCAATTTCAATGCGTACTACATCACCTTTGCGAAGCGAAGTCGAAGACACTTGCTTATAAGTGCCATCCTTTTGAACTAAGCGAGCCATCGTATCGGATTTCGTCTTCCTGAGGGAATCAGCCTGCGCCTTACCTCGACCTTCCGCCAACGCTTCAGCAAAGTTAGCGAATAGTAAGGTAAACAGCAAGATCAAGAACACTGCGATGTTATACCCCCGCCCTACTTCCGAGCTGCCAAACAACTCGGGTGCAAGAGAAAGCAGAAGGGTAATCACCGTGCCGATTTCCACCACGAACATGACCGGATTCTTCATCATGATCCAAGGATTTAATTTTTTGAACGAATCCACGATAGCTTGATTCACAATATCTTTAGTTAATGTTTTTTTACGTTCCACAGTCCAATCAATCCTCCATCTCTATTACGTCTATCCGTTTAACGCGCCGCCAAATGTTCAGCAATCGGCCCCAGTGCCAGCGCCGGGAAGAACGTTAGAGCACCAATAACTAGAATAATCATGATCATAATGCCCATAAATAAAGGCGTATTCGTCCGAAGTGTTCCCGTCGTAACAGGTACGACTCGCTTCGTAGCAAGTGATCCCGCAATGGCCAGCATCGCGATAATCGAAATGTAACGACCAAACAGCATCACCATACCAATGCCCAAATTGTAGAAGTTCGTGTTCGCGGTCAGGCCGCCAAAGGCCGAGCCATTATTAGCTGCACCCGATGTGAAGGCATACAACACCTCTGAGAGACCATGCGTGCCCTGGTTAGCGATAGAATGAATAGATTCAGGGCGAATCAGCGCCCAAGCTGTCGGTGCGAGAATGATCAGCGGATGGGTAAGAATCGCGATGGCCGCTAATTTAATCTCTTTCCCTTCAATCTTTTTACCTAAAAACTCTGGCGTACGCCCTACCATTAACCCGCAGATAAACACGGATAAAATCAAGTAAAGCAAGCCGTTTAACAAGCCTACTCCTTTACCGCCGAACACATTGTTCAACATCATTTGGGCAAAAGGAACAATGCTTCCGAGAGGCGTAAGCGACTCATGCATATTGTTGACACTGCCTGTTGTTGCAGCTGTGGTCACGGCTGTAAATAACGCAGATTCGGACGCTCCGAATCGTACTTCTTTGCCTTCCATATTCCCATGTACGCCTAACGCATCTACTGCAGGCACACCTTTGTATTCAGCATAGAAAACCGTAGCAACCATAACTACGAAAATAATCCCCATCGCTGCAAAGATCGTCCAGCCTTGCTTCTTGTTCTTGATCATGAGTCCAAATGCGTACACCAGTGAGGTAGGTAGAAGCATCATACAAATAATGTGGATCAAGTTGGCAACAGGTGTTGGATTTTCAAAAGGATGCGCGGCATTCGTGCCGAACCAACCACCACCGTTGGTGCCTATGTGTTTAATAGATTCAAAAGAAGCAACTAAACCACGAGTAATGGTTTGCCCAGCACCTTCAATGGTTGTAGCATGTACGGCACCCAGTAGAGTTTGTGGAACACCTTGAAAAACTAGGACCAAAGCAACAATGAAGCTAAGTGGCAGGAATACGCGTGTAATCGCCCTAGTTATGTCCACATAGAAATTCCCTAGATTATCTTGACGGCCAACTAAACCGCGCGTGAAGGCAACCGCAATAGCAAATCCAGTTGCTGCCGAAGTAAACATCGGGAACGTAAGCCCCACCATTTGTGACAAATAGGACATGGCATTTTCACCGCTGTAAGCTTGCCAGTTCGTATTGGTAATGAAAGAAACAGCTGTATTGAAAGCGAGTGCCGGAGGCATATTACCTATACCATCAGGATTAAGCGGTAAGTATTTCTGAAGCCGAAATACAGCGTACATAAGAAGCATCATCACAAAGTTAACTAACAGGACAGCTCCTACATACTTTTTCCACCCCATGGCTTCGTCTTCTTTAACACCCATGATGCGATAAAATACACGCTCGAAAGGACCAAAAACACGATCAAGGCCACTCTTCTCATAGCCAAACACTTTTACCAAGTAGATGCCCACAGGCTTTACCAAAAGCATGATAATCCCCAGTGTAATAACTACTTGTAATAATCCCATACCCATAGTAGGTTCTCCCCTTGCTTACGTAATCTCATATTCTACAATTAAAATTTCTCTGGCTTCACTAAAACAAAACCAAGATACACCATAATGGCACATGCAATAAGTCCGATAACAATCATCTGATTGCCTCCTAACGTTTTTCTTGAAAAACGACTTCGTAAACTTACGCTTATGCTTTCTCACAATATTTTGCAAATCCCCAAAAGCCTAGAAAAGTTACTGCAAATAATAAGATCATTGTTACATCGTTGTACACGGACACACCTCCTTGATGGATGCTCCTGAGTCTGTTGTATCTACTTGGATAATTCGCTTCGCCCCTAGACCCTTTAACTTGATTCTCTCCATCTTGTTGTTTGTTAATGCAACAAAAGGAATTCCTACCAATTTCGTATGTTTCATAAACGCCTCGCCTGCCTTGGTTGGCGCAGCTATCAGCAAAAAATCACTTTGCATGACGATCACCGCCCCCTTTCCTGAAACATTGTAACGCCGATCCATATAAAAAGGGGGTAAAGAAACTATGGCATCGGTATAAAAAAAGTATAAAAATATGGATTCTCTTATCCACCTATCCAAGTTAAATCAAAAAAGCACCTCCCCACTCAATGACTAGTGGTTGGAGGTGCTCTTTGAATTGTAATCTAGCTTTCTCTCTTAGAAAGAGATATACGCCCCAGAATGCTCAAATAAATAAGTGCGATTGGATAGATAACTTAGTTCTTGTTCACTTGCAGTTGATAAGTTCTCTAGCTTTTCCGATAAATTCGTTAGTGCAGTTGCCATTAAATGAGATCGTACTTCTCCCCATGCCTCTTGTTTCTGATGAACATATTGTAAACCATCTTGAAGAGGAAGACCTTTGAGCTTCTGAAATACTGACGCCCATTGAACGAAATCCCCTTTCAGATTGCCGCATGGAATCACGAATTGCCCTAAACCGCATGTTCCGAGATTCGTTGAAATCGTCAGTATACCGCAATGACAGTCGGTGCCATGCCCAGGCTGCAGTTTATCGGATAATTCACAATCAAATCGAAAACATTCAATACGGATAATCTTGCATTCCTTGATAAGTTCGGTACATTCGTCAGATTCTCTCACTAGAGTCAGGGGTTCGGGATACATAATAGATTCACTCTCCTCAAAATATGAACAACAAAAAGAAGCCAAAGAGCAGAGAATCTCTACTATCGGGCTTCGAAACAGCGTGAATAAACGCGCTGTGGACGGCACGAAAAGAAGGTCGTTCTCTCCCAATGCGCCTACGAGGTTAGCTGTCGGATTCGGGCTTGGAAGTGCCCTACCCTAGCAAGCTGCGCTTGCTAAAGATTCACCCCGAGAAACCGATGCTGTATCCTATCGGTTCTTCTGGTTCCCCCGTTTCCCTTACGGGAATTCAGCGTTTTGCTTTAAATGATCTGTTGTTGATCCGAATATTACGCCTCATAGCCAAGAAAGTAAAACGGCGTGTAGGGACTCTATTTCTTATTTTTCAGCTAATTCAGCAAATAAAATTGGATCCAAACTATCCAAACATTCATTTTCGATATAAATGCTTCAGCTTGCTTCCGTTTTTGGCGATTCGTAGCCATCAACCTCTAATCCCACGGCTTCGAGACTATCAGTGGATTTGCATTTTTATTGTATTTTTATACGTTAGCTATGGATTCTTTACCCCCTTTTTATAAGGTTCAATCATACAATTATACCTATCAGATGGCGCTCATCAAGCAAAGTGACTTTTTGCAATTCTACTGTTTCAAACAAAGCGTCAGAAGGAGAAATGTCATGACTTCCACCTCCCGATACTATTTAGGAACCCTACCGCATTTGTTGAATCCAATCGATTTAGATTACGAGTGGTTCGGTGTCTTATGGCTAGAAGAGGAACATCATTTTCCTATCATTGTTGGTTACTGGTTTTCTAAAGAAAAGTCCGAGATTATACATGATGCTATCCAGTCAGGGTTTTCAACATGGACCGAAATATCCGATCATCAAACCATAATGAGAATGTATGAGTCCATAAGAAACAAACAGAAAAAACAGGATTGGGAGAGGCGGACTCGCTTATCCATCCGTACGATTTTCAAATCACCCTGGAGTGAAGTTTCCTCTGGATTGTATATCATCAAATCGCGGGAGACGTACCCCCTTCATGTTTCAGCCATTCTCAAGAAGAAATTCTTTGTATGGTTGGAACATGCCGCCGTCTGTGAAACCGAGGCAGAGCTTCGTGGGTTTATGCAACGGGTAAGTGAGGAGCATCAGATGGAAACATGAATGAAAAAAGGTAGCCCTACTCTGAAGTAAGGGCTACCTTTTCCAGTTTATCTCAGGAATTAATTCGATAATTTCAGACTAATTGATGCTGAGGGCGGAGTCCAACCCGTACCAAGTCGATAAAATCGACTTGCACACCTGCCGCCAGTGCACCCCCACCCGAACTATCGAGCATTCACGCTACTTTTTCAAATGATATGGCACGGTCGTCACAACCAAATTCCGCTTATACAGCAGGAACGCCCTTATCAGTAAACTGGACTGATTATGGAGGATGTTATGCCAATTCTTCTTAGGAATAAACTGTGGAATGATCACGGTCACCCGGAAGTTCGATTCCGAGGCCTTGTGTTCAACCGTGTCGATGAATTTGGTCAGCGGGTGAACAATGCTTCGATAATGGGAGTGCAGCGTGACCAAACGCACATCGGGCTGCCACTTTTGCCATTTCTCCTCGAACTTTTTCTCATCGTCCCGTTCAAAAGCCACATACACCGCAATAATTTGATCGGGTGACAGCGACTTGGCATAGTTCAACGAATTCTCCACCACATGTGTGAAGCCGGCTACAGGTACAATCATGACATTCCCTTCAATCTTTATGGCAGGTTCACAAGAAGAGAGTCGCAATTGTTCAGCGATCGCATCGTAATGCTTTTTGATTTGATGAAAAATGAAAACGATGAGCGGCAGGAAAATGAGCACACTCCAAACTTGTCCAAACTTGGTGATAAAGAAAATCATCATGACGATGAAGCTCATGAATGCCCCTACCAAGTTGACCGTTAATTTGAGCAGCCAACCTCTCGGCTTCTCCCTAAACCATTTCACCAGCATGCCTGTCTGTGCGAGCGTAAAGGGGATGAACACCCCGACAGCATAGAGCGGGATTAACTGTTCGGTCTGCCCTTTGAACACGATAATTAATAGCATAGAGGTCACAGCTAGGAAGATAATCCCGTTCGAATAGCCCAATCTGTCGCCGCGCATCGTAAACATTCTAGCGATAAATTTATCTTTGGCCAAATTCACCGCGAGCAAAGGAAATGCGGAATAGCCCGTATTCGCGGCGAGCACAAGAATCATCGCGGTTGTACCTTGGACGATATAATACATCAGTCCTCGGCCAAATGTCACCGTCGCAATCTGAGAAACAACAGTTTCCTTCTCGGCCGGGGCAATGCCGTAGTAGTAGGCCAAGTAGATGATGCCGGCGAACAAAATCGCCAATAGCAAGCCCATGGCCATTAATGTTTTGGAAGCATTGTTCGGGGCAGGCGTCTTAAAGTTCGGAATGGCATTGGATATCGCCTCAACCCCTGTTAATGCCGAGCTGCCTGAGGAGAAGGCTCTTAACAAGATGAATAAGGAAATGCCCGCAACTGGTGTCCCCAAGGGCGTATGCAAATCAGGAGAAATTTCACCTGTAAGGATCTTAAATAAACCAATACCTATCAGGACTAACAATGCGATCACAAACAAATACACGGGATACGCCAAGATGGAGGCCGATTCCGTGATTCCGCGCAGATTGAGGATCGTGATAAACAATACGAGTGCCAGAGCAATCGGTACGGTGTAGCTGTGTAAGCTTGGAAAAGCTGAGGTGATCGCATCGGTACCCGCGGATATACTAACCGCTACCGTCAGGATGTAATCGACCAGTAAGGATCCGCCCGCAAACAACCCTGCGTTCATCCCCAGGTTCTCCTTCGAGACGACATAAGCACCTCCCCCTTGCGGGTAAGCGAAGATGATTTGTCGATAGGACAAAATAAGAGCTACTAAGAGAAACAGAACACCGCAAGCAATAGGGATTGTATACCAGAACGCCGCTGCGCTAATCGTTATTAAGACAATTAGAATCTGCTCTGGGCCATAGGCTACCGAGGAGAGTGCATCGGAGGAAAGAATCGCCAACGCTTTCTTTTTATTTAACTTCTGCTCGCCTAATTCATGGGACTTCAAGGGCTGGCCTATTAACAAACGCTTCAAAACAGTCAACAATGTGCGTACACCACCTTGATGTGATAAGTTCGTCTCAGTTTGCCCTATTTCTTGAAATCCATTATAAATACTGGAAACGCCATAGAAAAAAGAACATTAGAATAATGCTCTAATGTTCAGAAAAGGTTCGAATTTTATTGATTGGTTAGACGATTTCCACATCAATCAGCTTAAATTGAGTCACATCCACCAACCCGCGATTCGAAATGCGAATTTCGGGAATCACAGGCAGAGCAATGAGGGAAAACGTCATGAACGGCGCGTTCATAGCACAGCCGATGTGCTGCCATGCTTTGTCCATCTGCGCGACTTCCTTGACGACTTCAGGCAATGTTTTCTCTGACATCAGGCCTGCAATGGTCATCTGGACCTGAGCCAGCACTTTGCCATTCTCCACAACAATCATCCCGCCGCCAAGCTTCACCAGTTCATTCGCAGCGAACGCCATATCCGCTTCATCAATCCCCATCACAAGCAGATTGTGACTGTCATGGGCCACCGTAGAGGCTACCGCGCCAGACTTCACGCCAAAGCCATGGGCAAAAGCAAGTGAAATTTGACCTGTGCCATGATGCCGCTCGATACAGGCCAGGCGAATAATGTCTTGCTCCACATCCGGCAGGATGATGCCTTGTAGAATGTCGAGCTCTGCCGTCATCTTCTCGGTTCTGGCACTATTTTCGATCACGCGGATCACATTGACTTTCGTTTTCTCCTGCTCGTTAGCCGCCCTAAGCTTAAAGTCCTCCGCCGTCAGCTCCCGCTTCACGTTCATCGAATTGCGAATATGAGCCGGGTACGTAAACACAGGGAATTCGACAGCCAGCTCGCCTTGCTCCGCAATGATTTGACCATCTGTTATAACCATGGAAGGCTCCATCTTCTGCAGATCTTCCATTAACAGAATGTCAGCACATTTCCCCGGAGTGATCGATCCCACATCATGCTCCAGCTTAAAATAACGTGCCACATTGATCGTGACCATTTGGATTGCGGTAACTGGTTGAACG
Source organism: Paenibacillus sp. LjRoot56 (assembly GCF_964253335.1). Taxonomy (NCBI): domain Bacteria; kingdom Bacillati; phylum Bacillota; class Bacilli; order Caryophanales; family Paenibacillaceae; genus Paenibacillus; species Paenibacillus sp. LjRoot56. Next base: position 1,638,018 of record NZ_CAXURV020000001.1, on the reverse strand, counting down.
CCTTCTTCTATCGCGCGTCGTGCTACATGATTGAGATGCCCTTTCTCCACGAGCGTTTGCGGGTTCACGTCATCGGTAACGAGTGAGATATTGGACGTATTGACGCCATCCTCGGTGACAATCTTGATGACCTCTTTGACATCATGCCATGCAGAGCCTTCCCGAATCATGAGGTGCATCCCCATGCGAACTTTATGCAAGCCTTGCTCGCGGGTAACCGTCTCGTGATCCGATGTAACGCCAGATGCGAGATAAGCTTGCAGCATACGATCATCGTCACTCGGGAAATGTCCCGTAACTGTCTTCCCGCTTTGCAGTGTAGCTTCGATTTCTCCGCACATTTTGGGATCTCCGAACACAACACCTGGGAAATTCATCACTTCACCCAGACCTACTACATTGTCCCATTGCAGTCCTGCTTGAATATCGGCTACCTCTAAGACAGCGCCGCCATCTTCCAAATCATTCGTTGCTGGCACACAGGAAGGGAAGGTCGTGAATACTTTGAGCGGCAACTGCTGTCCCTCTTCATGCATGAGTCTGACCCCTTCTGAGCCGAACACATTCGCAATCTCATGTGGGTCCATGAAAATCCCCGTCGTCCCTTTGACAATCGCCGCTTTGGCAAATTCCGTCACGGAAAGCATCGTGCTTTCCACATGCATGTGGCCGTCCAGCAGGCCTGGCACCATGTATTTCCCTTTCGCATCGATCACGACCGTCTTCTCCCCGATCGTATGACCAGCCCTTCCTATGAAAGCAATTCGTCCAGCAGCAATCGCGACATCCATATGGGCAATCAGCTCACCAGAATGCACATTGACTAAGGTACCATTTTGAATAACAAGATCAGCAGCTTCTGCTCCTATTGCAACTTTAGCCAGTATGTGGCTGACGTCAGTTAATTTATTTCGATTTGAGGTATACGTCATAGATTTCGTTCTCCTTTACTCCTACATGAGCATCCATTTCAATACATAAATGTACTCCTTAATGTATGTCTGAGCAACTTGTAACTATTTCTTCTAACGGATACCCTATACATTCATCATGTATACTTATTTTTCAAATGCTCCGAAACTGACGTAAAAGAGAATGCCTCCAACATGTTTGCAAGCTTAGCCTTGGTACCTTTAATATTGTAGTAATGAATAAAATGCTCCTTGCTGGGAAGCTCCAGCTTATGTTCTCTCGCATCAATTTCACGCGGATGCAGATAAACAATGGAACGCTTCCCTCGGCGATTAGCAGATTGAATGGCTTTTCGAATAATGAATTCGGGGAAAAACCTAAAGTAAAAACCGCCGGAATAACCCACATTTCTCCCAGCAACTCGCATGACAGACATCGGAACCTCGAAGAGATTAAGTTCTCTACCGTTCACTATTGGCTTATGAATCTCCGTCTTTGCTGTAGGAATCCCATAAAGAAAAGTTTTCACTGGAAAAATACTAGCGTCATACACGAGGCCAAGCTCTTCTAATACTTCAAGGTAGTGGAGGTTGCTTTCAACGATCGACCATGACGGCGCCCGATACCCGAGTACTTTCGTTCCGGTTAGATCTTCAAGAATATCAACTGATTTTTGGACATCCGCACGAAACTCTTCTCTGGTTTGCTTGTAGGCTAATTCGTGGGCATACCCATGAGAGGCGACATCATGACCTTCACGCGCAATAGCCTTCACGATATCCGGGTAATCCTCTCCAATACAGCCTAGTGTGAAAAACGTCGCTTTACATTTCGCATCGCTGCACATCTGAAGCAAGGTATCCATATGGGCTCGGAAACTAGAACCCTTCGTGCGATCCGGCGTCACCTGGTCGTAATTCGCATGAAACCATTCTTCAATATCAAATGTGAGTAGATTCGTGATCTGTTTGGAAGAATTAGACATGCTTCTTACTCCCCTTGATGGCGAATGATGTGCATAACCGATCGTGCACGTTCCACTCTGCACTTCCTTTCGAAACGTAAGAGAAAGGATGATAGATCTTTAAGAACTCTATATGCTCAAATCCGTGCTCTATGAGCACTTTCTTTAATTCATCCATAGCGTACATGCGATCGAATTTTTTGGTTTTCTCGAACAATCGGAGCACTTTCCTCTGCCAGGACCTGCGGTGCAAAGTTTCAATAAGCAGAGTCCCTCCCGGCTTGGTCACCCTAGCCAATTCCGCAATAACCGCTCGATACCGTTCGATTAGTTGAATAACGCCAATACACAGCACGAGGTCAAACTTACCCTCTTCAAAGTGTAGAGCCGTTAGATCATCTGACGATGTCCGAAGGCCTCTTTCCGCGGCAAAGGCAAGGCTTCTCTCCGAAAAATCCACCCCGTAAACCGTGTTTGACCCAACGAGAGGTTCACTAAATGCACCTACGCCACAGCCGGCATCCAATATCTCTTTGTTGTGAAGCTCTCCGAGCCAACCTAATGTATGATTTCGCTGCAGAAAGAAACTTTCCTCATTATAGTAGTCAGAGGATTGTACGGAAGCGCCATGAACCTCTGCCCTCTTGTCAAAATACTGCTTCCAGCTAAGATTAGCCATGCTCTATTTCCCCCGTTTGTCATGTCACATATTGTTGGTTGGTTACGGCATTAGATACTTAATGAGCTGCTTACCTACTGGTTCTGTCACCATGTTAGGCATTCTCTTCCAGAGTTCGATGAAGAAACGCAGCTTTTCTTTATCTGGAGGCCCCGCCTCTTTATTGGTGCTGCCCATCACGAAATATGTGAGTTGCTCGGCAGCAGCCCCCCATTGTTCTTTGTACTTATACGTGCCTGAACCGGTTTGTGAACGACCGAGATCAAGCTGCTTTAGCCCGCTTCTTATCCCGAATTTCACGGCTTCCCAGTACATAAAGTTATTGAGATATTTGTGATTATACGCCGTCAAATTCGCACCATAGGGATAATAAAGTGTGGAGTCCCCCGGACTTATTAATAGCAGCATCCCACCAGCTACCTCACCTGTCTCTGCATCTAGGACGGTTTGCAGCACCGCGTGCTCAGGAAAATAGTCAAAGAATCTTTGGAAAAATCGGATATCTTGCGCTGGTGAACCCAACTGCTTCATTCGCCGAACATAGACCTTATGAAACCGTGCCAGATTCCCTATGTCATAAGAAACCTGAAACCAGTTGTTCTTGTAGACCTTCCGGATATGGTTTCGATTATTGCGAGTGGAGAGGGATAGAACCTCATCTTCATTGGTTAATGGCAGTACGAACGTGTGATTGATGTCGTTTATTTGCCTATGAGCTGTATCCAATTGCTTAAGCACCGGAGACAACTGCTTGCCTTCGCTCAGCATCATACCATTCTTAAATCTCAACTCGATGTAACGGAGACGGTATTTCTCCTTTAGCTGAACGATGGCATCCATAGCAAATTGCGAGGCTTCCTCATTCAGGGCACACACATCTGTATAATTGACAAAGGGGAGCGAAACGCCTACCCGCTTGAGTCCTAAGTTGCGACCACTCGTTAATGGAATTAATGCGCAAATCTGGCCACTTTGATTAACCACAGCATGATACAAGCATTGATAGCCAAACGTCTCGAGCAGAATCTGTCTAAATGACAACGTATGAAAAATGGTCCCCTGAGACCATGCCAGCCTGTCCCAGTCTTCCTTCATGTCTTCGGTATAGGGCACACAACGGTACATGCAGACTATCCTCTCAACCATAAAATGACACCAATCATAATAAACACGCATCCTGCCCACTTCATGGCGCTAATTTGTTCATGGAAAATCATAATCGAAACGAGAATCATAAAAATATATTGAATACTCGACACAAAGGTCACATAACTGAGGTCAAATTGAGACAAGCAATAAATCCAGATGAAGGCCGCCAGCGCGTAAAAGGCAAAGCCGGTTATAATTAACGGTGTCGTCATGTAACCTATCGCGATAGCCATAATTCCGCCCTCGAAATTGACGGTTCGACCACCTATTTTAAGCAGGGTACTCGCCACAACGGTCATGAGTACACTGGCAACTAGCATGATATATTTGATGATTTTTCCTCCTCATTGCTTTTCTTCTCAAGCTCTTCTAGCCTTAGCTTCGTCAATCCCAGTTCCTGCGTAAGCGCTTTGTTATGTAGTTTTAAACCTGAGATACTTATACTCGCATTCAGCAGGAGCAGATAGGCAGATGCAATCAGAATGGCAAAAAATGCAGATGGTGCATAGTCGATGCCGAGTAGTTTAGAGAACCACTCCATCAAATTCGTGAACATGGACATGATTAACGTAAAGATACCAATCACAAACCATACAAGTGCATATTTCTCCCGAAGTCTTCTAGCCCTTACCATCATAAATACGGTACTCATGAGAATTAAACTAAAGACGACGCCCATTAATTGCACACTATACAAATGATGTTCACTCGTTAGCATCCCTACCACCTCGTCCTTGTCCTTGTAAAAGAGAATAAGATCGACATAATCACTTTAGTCATATAATAGGGACTTTGGATCGGGGTTATGGAGGAGACACCGTGTTCACGCTCTCTCATCTCAACGCCGATTTCCCCGATGCGAAGTCCATGTTTGCTAATCAAAATAATGGCGTCTGGCTCTGGGTAATCGTCTGGATAAAATTGGCTTAACAGCTCTATGCTCTTGCGATTATACATCCGAAACCCTGAGGTTCCGTCGGTAATCTTCGTCTGGATTAATAAGCGAAATAAATAATAGAACACTTTAATGCCAAGTCGCCTCGTCCACGTCGTTTGGAACGATTTAATATCTAGAAACCTTGAGCCGATGACCATATCAGCCCCCGTTTCCATCATATAGGCAAATAATTTATCCACCTCACTGGGAAGGTGTTGACCATCGCCGTCAATTTGCACCATATAGGAATAACCGTTCTTCTCGGCATATTTGAAGCCCGTTTGCACCGCGCCGCCAATCCCTAGATTATAGGAGAGGTCCACAACTTTGACGCCATCTCCTGCTTGCTTGGCTATCGCAGACGTGTTGTCCTTCGAGCAATCATTAACAACGAGAATATCGTAACTAGGAAGATTCTCACGAACATCCTTGATAACTTTTAGAATATTGTTCTGCTCATTATAGGCCGGGATCACAATGAGTGCTTGTTTCTGTTCCATTGAAGCAACTCCCCCCCAAATTTGGTAATGAAGAATAGCATTATGCGGATCAATCTCTCGACACCATACCCGCAGACGATACAAATAAAGGGTAAAGCAGGCAGTTTATAGCGATACATACTATCCATGAACAACACCATACAAAATAGGAATATCGACACAATAACTAACCAAACAATCGATGTTTTTCTGAATATGTTGTTCTTTATGGCAGCGTAAGTTCCGAATAGAAATAGAAGTGACGGGACGACATCCTTGCACAATTTAATTACCCCAGCCAGACTCCGTATATCCGTCTTCCATACCCACCAGCCGATAAACGCAAGAGCCCTTCTGCCATATAACAACAGTACATGATCCCAATTATGAATCAGAAAGCTCAGGATCAAACTGCCGAAAATATCAATGCGATAATCGGGACGATAGGCATAGTCATGACCTGAAGGGTTATCATAAATCCAGCCTTTGGCATATATATTGTATAAAACCAACTTCGCATTATATTGTAGAGAGGTAAGAAGTGGATTCAATTTGTGCCCAAATATAAGAAAACCACCAGCTGCGAAAACGAATAGTAAAGCGCATACAAACTTATATCTATGCTTCTTGAAGAAAGCGAATAATGGATATCGATTAATTTGCAAGGCGATGTAAATGAAAATAAATGCTAGTGTCAGGACTCCCGTTGGGCGGAATACCAGCATGAGGAGCGAAGAAATGAGAAATAACGAACCCATACCTTTATTGTTATTCTCAAGCGTTTTAAGAAGAAGGAAGACATTCAACAATACTAGATTCATAAATAAACTATCTGAAAGAATGTACATCGACCAAACCGTAATATGCCAAGATGTTGCATAGAAATACGAGGCTACTATTGCGGTAATTCGGTTGAATAATCGACGAGTGATGAGGTAAACCAAGATCACACACGATGCAGTTGTTACAGCCTGTATAAATACAACGATATATTCTTCCTTAAACACACCTATCAATATGGCGAGAATGAGGTTATAGCCCAAGTAAAGAAGATCATTCATATGTAAGCCAAGCTTGAAATCTGTTAACAGGGAGTGGGCGTAATTCAGATACCACTGCGAATCTTCCGATTTCGGGAGTCCCTTCTCTGAGTGCAGGATAAAGAAAAAGTACTCTAATTTCCTCTTTAGTGAAAGCACGACAAGGGGGAGAATATAGATCCATTCGTAATTCTTGTATCGCTGATAAATTTGATTAATTCGCTCGATAAGATACACTCCGCAAACAACTCCATATCTGTAAACATAATTGTGAACGAATTGTAAAAAAAGTGTGATGTATATGTGAAAACATCTTAGAATTTTCGACATTCCTTCATAAATTCCTGCTTCTTATGGACTAATTCAAAATATATTTATATAAGCTAGTTTGGGGCGGCGCTCCTGGGAGTATTTGCTCAGCTCCGAAAATTCTGAGATATCTACCATTGTGCCCTCCCCCTAAAGGACCGCTGTCTGATTTTGCCGAAAAAACACAACTAATTGCCGATTATCGTAAAGATGTTCGAAACTATAGATGCACAGGAATCGGAGCATCAGACAAGTAAAGTACAGGATCGGAAAGAGTATATTCGCTTGCAGATGAAGCAGGGAAAAGCAGAGCATCCCCTGCCTTTTCTTTATTGTGTAATCCGAAAAAAAATGCTACGCTGTATTTCGTAATATTAATATTACAAGGAGGCGTAAGGATGAAAACTGAACAAGAAAAGCCTATGTATTACGATGGAAGCGGTACGATTCAATTGCCACAGTCAACGCCAGAATCCAAGGATATCATTATTAAACCCGTAGGTGTAAAAATCGAACACGTTCAGATTCCTTACTTTCCTTACTGATAAATTCTGACCTACCTTCAGATGAATGAAATTGGCTTTCCCCAAGGGACAGCCTTTTTTGTTTTCGGGAGAATAGCAGAACATCGTCAATCATAATAAACGCAACTTTAGAACTGTTGTCCAATGGTAACTTTTACCTTAAAATAAATAAGGAAACGAAAGGAATTTTGTTGAAAGTTCGGTAATTTACTTAGGCGGTGAATTGTATTCATGAGTTATCAATCACATGTGAAAAATAACCAATCGTCAGAACAATACGATAAGCAGAAACCCTCTAACAGCTCAGCCAAACAAACTGGAACAGCGGATCGCATGTCCCCTTTTTCCACTTCACATATCGCACAACTACAGAGAACCATCGGAAATCGCGCCGTCGCTCAATTATTTAGATCTCAATCTCCAGCACCATCCGAGAAGCCTATTCAGACCAAAAAGAATAACACGGGCATGCCCGATAATTTGAAATCTGGTGTAGAAAACTTATCCGGTATGTCCATGGATTCCGTTAAAGTGCATTACAATTCCGATAAACCTGCTCAGTTGCAAGCCTTGGCTTATGCACAAGGGAATGACATCCATGTAGGACCTGGTCAAGAGCAGCATTTGCCGCATGAGGCTTGGCATGTCGTCCAACAGCGTCAAGGCAGAGTAGCACCTACGCAGCAAGCTGGTGGGGTCGCCATTAATGATGATCACGGATTAGAATCCGAAGCCGATCGTATGGGAGCAAAAGCATCTGATTTGGGCGGCGAGCGTATGCAAATGAAGAGATCGGACAACGATAGTTTAGTAAGTGGAGAAGCATCAACCTCATCGGATACGATTCAAAAGGTGGCTGCCACCCTATACGACGGATTGGATGCCAATGATCCAAGTACATATGATGTCGGTGGTGGACATTCCTATGCCGATCACGGGGCGCATACTACGGAAGAACAGCAACGCGAACGATTGAAAAGCGGTACCGCGCCTTCAGGTCGGGTGAGTAAAGTGCCAACGGGCAAAGCCGCTTCGAAATTCGTCTCGGATGATAAGCATAAGGCGGCCTTCACCAGCGCTTACAGCACTTTGGTGTCCAAAAACGCACCGAAGCAGAAGCTCGTCGGCATGGGTACCATAATCAGCGTACCAGGGGCAGGGGTCGGTTATCTCCGCGATGGTACAGAGGTCACTTGCGATCAGGTCCAATTAGATATTCAGCCAGACAACGGCAAATTGAAAATCAATACGATGTTTCCAGTAAGTTAGGAGGTGTAGGGCATGGAGTCATCAGCAGTGAACAAATTAAGTCAGGTGTTAAATGAGCTGGCTATAGCCTTAACTGCGGACGGGTCTCAGCAGATAAATAAGCAAGCTCTAGCGGAGCACATTGCAGAGAACGAGCTTGATGAAGCAGGGGCTGCTCCTTCTTGGCTTATTGATCTCCTCACCGCGGTGAACGATCGAAAGGTCACAGGTCATTGGGTTGATTTCAAGCGAGGGGCAGGCGATGACACGAATGTTTTCGATTTTATCCGGCACCTGCATGAGGTGCTCCCTATAAAGTATGAGAACAATGAGGAGAGCTGGTTGTTAACCTTTCCGCAGCTCCAGCTGGAAGCTTGCATTTCGTTGGAAGGTTCTTGCTACAAGGTAAGCGGTATTGGCGATACGTGGGAATTAGAGGATGCGTTGAATGAGTAAAGGCAGTCCCCGAAGTAGAATTCTACTTGGGGGACTGCCTTTTTTCGTTAGTGAGAGGGGCTTCGTCCCATTCCACCTGCTATAGTGATGTTTTTCATCACTAACAGCACCACTTGTGTCGAATTCGTCCCATTCCACCTGCTGTAGTGATGTTTTTCATCACTAACAGCACCACTTGTGTCGAATTCGTATCATTCCACCTGCTGTAGTGATGTTTTTCATCACTAACAGCACCACTTGTGTCGAATTCGTATCATTCCATCTGCTGTAGTGATGTTTTTCATCACTAACAGCACCACTTGTGTCGAATTCGTATCGTTCCATCTGCTGTAGTGATGTTTTTCATCACTAACAGCATAGATTTTACCTGTTTCCCCTCCTAATCCTTATACGGATCGAACTCATCCGCCCCTGCCATACAAACACCGATTGGCTTCAACACGTGCAGAACCTCAATCGTCTCCTCATGCGCATGGAGCACATCTTCCAGCTTCCGATAGACAAAAGGACTCTCGTCCGTACCCGCTCCGCGAAGCTCCACGCCGTAATCTTTGACCGCATTCATCATGCGATCTAGTGAAATTTGACCGCCACTTCGGGTGCGGTTTCTCCAGTTCATTTTGCCTGCCGCTTGCGTCCGACTCATCACCCTGCCGGCGCCATGCACCGTGCTGTAGTAAGCATCTCGATTCTCATCAGTGTCTTTCCCTCTTGCGATCACGGAGATATCGCACATGCTGCCCCCGATAAAACCAAGTTGCCCCGGCGCAGAAGGCGTAGCCCCTTTACGGACTACTATAGTCTCTTGACCATCATGCTCTTCTTTCCAAGCAAAATTATGATGATTATGCACCGCGAAATCCGCTTCTGCTCCTAAAATAGTAAGCACTTGCTCCATCACATAATCTCGCCCCGCATAGGCATACCGCCCTGCCAGCTTCATGGCCCTGAAGTACATGTCTCCCATTTCGCTCGACAAATCCAGAAGAATCGGCGGTTGATCCATCTTTTCACCTGGTGCGTTGCCCAGAAAGTCGCGGCCAGCCGTCAGATTAATGAAACCGCTCGCTGTCTTATGACCGAACCCGCGGCTGCCAAAATGATTCGCCACCCACACTCGCCCCGTGCTCACTTCCTCAAACACATCCACAAAATGATTCCCGCTACCTACGGTTCCAAGCTGATCACGAGCAAGTGCCTTTAACTTGTCGTGCTCTTGTTTACCGATTGCTTTATATACATCCCAATCCGGGTCATCGAACAAATCATGATCAACCTTCTCATTGTTTACACGCCCGATACCAAAGGAAATTTTGCGTGCAATTTGATCCATCATGCCTGCCATGCGAGGCTTGATATCAGCAGCCATTAAATTCGTTCTTACGGCTTTATTTCCACAAGCGATATCATAGCCCACGCCTGATGGCGATAATTGACCGTCGTATACAACAACCCCGCCTATCGGCTGGCTGTACCCTTTATGATGATCAGCCATGAGGAGTGTCTGAACGACTCTTCCTGTTTCTGAACATGTTCTTGCTTGTGACAAAGCGCCCTCCTCGGGTTGCCCCCAGACGCGTACGCCGTTAATATTTTGATAGGTCATGTAGCTCAGCTCCTGTAAGTGAAAATTGTAACACCTATCCCCATACTTCCTTCAATGCCGAACGAAACAACTCGTCAAGCTGCCGATCCTGACCACCCTCACCAACCTGCATGGCGGATGCGGCTTGATCATAATAGGCGATTCTCGCCTCTAAAAACTCATTAATCGGATTGATTCTTGGCTCATAATCCATTTCGTCACCGGCTATTTTACGAGCAAGCAGCTCTTGAATAGCTGCCTTCAGCGGACTGCCCTCTGGTACTAAACGATCGACTAGATCTTGAAACTCGATAGGTGGCATCGTGTTATTTCGCTCGATCCATTCACAGGCCAAGATCGGGCGCAGGACATAGAAATACTTTTTGATTTTGACATGATCACCCTGCAAGTATTCCCGATAATTCCCCTTTGCCATGTGCAAATAGTGGTGCATACAAGATTTTGGCGAAAACGTGAGTGGCGAAATACGACGGATTTGATCAGCAATCGTGAAATTCTCCAAATACAGTATGGGAGACTGTAACCACTCTAGTAAAGGCGGATTCGATTTACGGAACAAATTCAAAGCCTTCCTCAAGTCCCAGCCATTGATATCCAACATATCGCTGATCGGTCGCTCGATGACATCCCGTTTATCATAAATCGAAAGGTACCAATCCACCGGTCTGATATATATAAATCTTACGTCATAATCGCTATCTTTGGAGGGGAAGCCCCATGCACGACTGCCTGATTCACAGGCATACACGATGCAGACGCCTTCTTCCTTCTCGATCCGTTTCAATTCTTCTAGGATTTGTTGATGAATTTCGAACATATGACTTTCCTCCTTTGGTACATGTTGCCCTTCCAGGCGCCTCGATGATTAGTATCCCCAAGACATTATCGTGTCGGCCTTATGACCCTATTTTCACTCATTTCTGTCCCGTCGAACATGGCGAAAGTATTACGATGACAGAGAAAGTTTACCATTTCGCCCAATTCCATCCCCTGTTACAATGGAAATAAGATGTAGATTGAACGGAGGAGTAGCGTGGCTAAGGAAAGCTTTGATAAAGAAATCCAGTTTCTGCGTATGCTCGTGCTGACGAGTGGTGCCTACAACAGACAGCAGTTCTCAGAACGACTGGGCATTTCTATCCATACTTTTGACAAGACGATCCGACGGTTAAAAGAAATCGTAAGCTCCACGTATCAGCACTTACCGCAGGAGGAGCGCAAGGAATTCGCCGAAACGATTCGCTTCAGCTATTACGAGTCCACCGATCCGATGCTCCTGTTCTTATTTCGAGCCAAATCCCTAAAGGAATCGGAATCTCAGAGAATCTCGTTACTTTTAGCCGCGATGAACGAACAAGCTTTGACTGCCATGGAACTGTTAGACATCTGTTGCACCAGTCAATCTTCCGATCTATCCTTGCCCGATGAGAAGACGATCCGTTCTGATCTTAAGTATCTGGAAGAAGTTGGTGTCATTTCAAGGCAAGCAGGTGCTCGTCCCTATCGCTACCGCATCCAAAACGATTTGATCCACGGATTATCGAACGAGGAGCTTTATGATCTCTATGATTTCGTAGATGTCATGGCGAACACGCAGGTCCCTTCTGTTCAAGGCTATTTGCTGCGCGATGGCTTGAAGAAGCATTTGACTCGCCAACATGCTGAGAGGCACGCCATTGAGCCTTTTTTATATAAATATCACTATTATTCACGCATCTTAGATGAGGCCCATTTGTTCACGATCCTGAGTGCGATCCGCAACCGTCGTAAGGTTCGTTTCTTATATTTTTCACCAAAGTCCGAAAAAAGCTACGCCTCCAAGAACACCAACCCTCTATTCGAGAGGGATACGAATGGAAAAGTGGAGAAAGCGCTCCCCTTGAAGGTCGTCTACGATCATCAATACGGGCGCTGGTATCTACTCTCAAATAGCAGAGAAGGTGTTCGGAAATACCGTTTGGAAGGGATCACGCAAATCGAAGAAGATGAATCCGTTGACGAAGATGTCTTTGAGAACAGGATCAACGAGCTTCATGCGAAAATTCAGTATAGCTGGCTGATAGACACGGGGCAACCTGTGACGGTTCGTGCTCGATTTTACAATCCAGAAGGTTCTGCGCCTAACTTTGTTAGGGAGCGTGTATGGCTGCAAGGTCAATGGGGGCAAATCGTGCAGGAGGATGAGCATTCATTTATTTATGAGATCCTGGTTAACGGGACGACAGAAATTAAGCCTTGGCTGCGCAGTTTCGGGTCTAGCTGTGAAATTCTTGAGCCGGTTCAGTTCCGCAGGGAAATGATCGCCGAATGGAAGGAGATTCAGGCTTATTATGAATCTGTTTGAGAAGATTTTTAATTACCGAATTATTTCCCGGCTTGAAGACTCAGGTACGTTCATGGTCACTTCGCACGAAAGGGCGTGGCTCAAAACGATGCTCGGGCATCCTGCTGCGGATGAGGCTTTCACTACCGAAACGTTGGATAAACTACGAGTAATCCTAGGTCAAGATCAGATCATGGACACCTCAGACCATCTCATTGAGAAAGCCCGCAGTAGGGAGAAACAGGTCTACCACCCGCTCCTGCGAACTTTACGTAGGCTTATTACGGAGAGAAGTGGAATACGCTTAACCTATGAGATTAAAAGCGGACGCATGCAATCAGACCAATCCGGGCTGCCCTATAAATTAGAATACTCCATGGTCAAAAGGGAATGGTACCTGCTCTGGTATGATTTTCGGCATCACACAATTATGCGTACTAAATTAGATAAGATTATAAGTGTCACTGCTGAGGCATTGAAAACAGAGGATGCAGATAGCATCCTGGTGAAGAGTAAAAAAGCTCTAGACGCGCGGAAAGGCGAAGCCGTCCTTGAAGTCGTTCGTGATTACAATAGAGAGCTGTCGCGAATTCTATATGCCCTTTCCAGTTTTGAAAAAGACGTTGCATATGATACAGAGAAGGATATCTATAGAGTCAGGGTAACTATTCTTGGCGACGAAACGGAGTATCTTCTCTCCAAGGTCCGTTTTCTCGGAAAGCGTGTTCGTGTTATTGAGGGAGATTTTTTGAAAAGACGTATGCTGGAGTCGGCGACGAAAGCTTTGGCTCGGTATGGCGTAAATTCGCTCGATGAGGAAAGGGAGGGAGCTATATAAAACCTACAGATGAATGGGATAATGGTAATACAAACAAAATCGGAAGAAACAAGTCGCATATTTGGATTGCGATTGCTGGAGCCGTGTTTATTATTACAGGTGGACTATTCCTGATGTGGCTCTCTATTGAACATTTTTTAACACAGATTTGTGAGATCACTCATTGTTAGTTCAAGTATTAGGAACATAAGAAAATATATAATTCAAAAAACAAACACCAGTAAACACGAACATAAAGTGTTAGACTGGTGTTTGTTTTTTCACTATATACCTCAATTTGAGGATTTGTCCTATATCAAAATATCAAACAGCACATATATTATTGTACTGCAAAGGAGGTGCAAGTCAATGTCAGGAAATAATAAGAATGATATTTTAGTAAGAATTCAAAAACAACTGATTGCTATTAACAATGCTGTTCTTCTCAATAGAAAGAAAATAATTGAATTTAGACAGACTTGCAAAAAAGATGAAAAAGTTATCTTATTACAGATTAGAAAACAACTGAGGGCCATCAATAGAATAGTTCTCATTAATCAGCACACGATTGGAACTAAACTAGTTCTCTCAGGCAAACAATTTGATAAAGATTCCTTGCTAAAAATACAAAAACAACTTAAAACAATCAACCGAAATGTTCTTATTAATCAAAAAATGATTGCTCATCTCTTAGCGTGCAAAAAATACAATGATGAGATTAAAAAGAGTTTGAGAAAGATCAATAAACAACTTAAAACAATCAGCAAGAACGTTCTCCTTAGTGAACGTATTGTTGATAATTTAATTCAGCCACCAATTACCTCATGCCCTCCGGGTCATACTTGTGTTTCTGTACGATTAATCGATGGGTTAGGTCTAGACTTAGATGTTGATCCCAGTGACCCAAGTATTAAAATCACTGTGAGAGTGTTCGGTGCACCTGTTTTATCTGGAACGATAAGTTTGAGAAATCCAACATTTAGCTTAGGCGGAGAATTTGGTCTTTTCGTTTTAGAATTGACTTTCAGAGGGGAATTTGGAGACCTTGCTCATGGTCATTTTAGACTTGTCTTGGGTGGTAGAGCATGCATTGGACCACCAATTGACTTTTTACGTACCTGTACCAATTTCAACCAAATTATTTTTGATAGATAATCCACAATTTTTATATCGAAACATTGCAAAAGCTTCCAAAGCCACAGAACGTGTGGTTTTGGAAGCTTCTTTTTTAATCTATGAAGTGTAAGCAATCATTTTGCTCCACTAAACTGTTGGATGCAGATAAGCTCTGACATAATTCTAACGCACATCTAACAAGGTATCATCTAAATCAAATAGTAGTATGTGATAACTCATTATTTATGAGCCGCTGGTTGATAATCTCCTGGTACCATGCCCGTTGAAATCGCAATTCGATTCCAACTGTTGATCGCATTAATCGCCATAATTAAGTTAACAAATTGGCCTTCATCGAAATGGTTGCGAACTTGCGTATATAATTCCTGCGGAACACCAGCATCCGAAATTTTGGTTACAGCTTCCGTTAATGCTATCGCGGCCCGCTCTGCTTCTGTATAGAAAGGAGCCTCACGCCATGCGTTGAGCATATACAATCGTTGCTCTGTCTCCCCCATCGCACGCGCATCTTTCGTATGCATATCAAGACAGTAGGCACATCCATTAATTTGCGAAGCGCGGATTTTAATTAGCTCCAACAGTTTGTGGTCAATACCGCTCTTCCTTACATACCCTTCTAATTTTAAAAGTGTTTGAAAAGCTTCAGGTTGTGCTTTCGTATAATCGAATCTAATTTCCATGTGTGAGTACACTCCTTTATTTTTAATTGATAAAATACAGCTTCGTCATATCGTCGATAATATCAATCGTCGATTAACTATATCTATAATATAGCCATTTCGTTTATCACTGTCAACGAAAAAACATGGGTCTTTTGGCTGAAAACACCAAAACCCCCTATTTGACAAGGGGTTTAAATCAACCTAAGATGTTTAATAGCAACCTTTATATAGATCGGAAAGCAGGTGTTGGGATGCAGTATAGTATTGGCGTAGAATATGGACTGCATTGCTTGGTATATTTAATTGATATTCCTCCCGATTCAACCATTGGGATTAAAGAGCTTTCCGCTTTTCAAGGCGTTTCGGAAACCTATCTTTCGAAGATTTTTAGTAAATTAACCAAAGCTGGAATCGTAACCTCTGTCCCTGGTGTCAAAGGAGGCTACAAATTAGCCAAGTCGCCTGCGGATATTTCTTTTTGGGATGTCGTTCAAGCCGTTGAAGGTGCTACCCCCATTTTCCAATGTAAAAACATCAAAAATAATAGCTATCTGTGCCGTGATGAAGACTATGCCGCATGCGCTAAAGCTTCTCCCTGTGTGATTAACTTAACCATGCGCGAAGCTGAAGATAGTATGCGCAATGTTCTACGTAATAAGTCTCTTACTTGGTTAAATGAAGAGCTTGATCGGGTATTAACCCCTCAATCCCGCAAAGATACGCGTGAATATTTTGCGAATAGCAACCATGTTTAGTGGTAAAAATAAAACAGCGATAGCCTTGGACGAAAATAAAGTCCAGACTATCGCTGTTTTTTCGAGCTTTCCGTCGGTTATTCCTCCAAGTCCGCAATCACGTTCGCGAGCCTGATTCTTTATTTCCGGCATCATTTCAGATTTGCACCGTATCATCCTTGGAATCCCTAACAGGGATTCCAAAAAGAGGTGCACCATCATGAGACCATTTCAATACCTGCGCACGTGCATGACGATTCGGATCATAGAGAGGATCACCGTTAATTTCCTTATAATTACGCGCATGATAAATAAAGATATCTTCCGTTTCATCCTCCGAAATTGTAAAACAGTTATGCCCTGGACCATACTGACCTGTCTCGTCATTCGTTTGGAACACCGCATGCCCAGCTTTGGTCCATGATGCTGGATCCAATAAATCACTATTTTCGTCTGCGCTCAAAAGTCCCATGCAATAATTATAGTCCGTCGCACTAGCGGAATAACTGATAAAAATCCTACCATTTTTCCGAATGACCGCCGGTCCTTCGTTCACTAGGAAGCCTATCGTTTCCCAAGCAAATTCAGGCTTCGACAACATGACTTGCTTTCCTTGAAGCGTCCATGGATTGGCCATCGCTGAGATATATAAATTTGAATTACCAGCGATGGCAGGATCTTTCTGCGCCCAAACCAAATATCTGATATCTCGGTGTTCAAAAGTTGTGGCATCGAGCGAAAAGCTATCCCACTTCGTCACGATTTGCCCTTTCTCGATCCACGTTCCTTCTAAAGGATTGCTAGAATCATTTTCTAGAACGAACATACGATGATCAAACATTCCGTTATCCGTATCGCCCGAGCGTGCCGCCGCGAAATAGATATACCATTTGCCATGAATAAAATGGATCTCCGGCGCCCAAATATGCGAGCTCATCGGACCTTCCTTGTGCTTAGTCCAAGCCACTGCTACATCTGAGGCGTTTAACTCTTGTATGCGCCGTGCGCGTCTAAGTTCAATCCGATCAAATTCTGGCACAGAGGCAGTGAAATAATAATAACCATCCGTATGCTTGTACACCCAAGGATCCGCACGTTGTTCCACAAGCGGATTCATAAATACCTCTGAAATAGTTGGTTTCTCCAAGTTATTATTCATATGTGTAAGCCCTTCTCTCCTAATCTCAATCCAGTGCCGAGGCTCCTACTGCCTACCCCTTGACCGCACCAGCTGTTACACCGCCGATAATATATTTCTGAGCAATCAAATAGAAAAGCATAATAGGAACCATCGACATAATAATCGCGGCAAAAGCCATATTGACTTCGGACGAATATTGACCAAAAAAGTTAAATTGAACGAGTGGTAAGGTCGAGACTGCTTTCTTTTGAACAATAACCATCGAAACAACAAAATCATTCCATGCCCCAAGGGCGCTCAATACGATAATGGTCATGTTGATCGGCTTTAATAACGGAAAAATAATACTAAAAAAAGTACGATATCGCGAAGCACCATCGATCATGGCTGACTCTTCCATCTCACGCGGAACCGATTTGATAAACCCGACATATAGAAAGCAAAAATAACCAACCTGCACACCTACCAACGAAATGGTCAGTCCATGCAGCGTATTCAAAATACCTAAATCGACCCAAGTTTTATATAAAGGAAACATAATCACCTGGAAGGGAAGCATAATCGACGACATGAACAGATAATAGAAAAAATTGTAAAATTTATTATTACTTCTAGAGATCACATAGGCGGCCATGGAACAAACAAATACAGCAAGGAATACAGTTAACGAAGTAACAATTAGACTATTTTTTAATGCTAAGAAGAAATTAGAGGACTGTATCGCATTCGAATAATTTTCCCAGGCAATGTGTTTAGGAAGAGCTAGTGGTGACTGTGCCGTCTCTACACGTGTTTTCAGCGAGTACACGATGGCGATATAGAACGGGAACAAAAATACAAGTGTGATGAGGTACAGTGCAATGATCCTAATAATTCTTGGCCATTTACGAAGGCGAGTATGTTCGTTGTTCAATATTCCACCTCCCTCCTTCTTAAAAACTGTGTAACAATAACCGTAATGATGAGGATCATCACAAACAGGACTAAGGCAGCCATTTGACCATAACCAGCTTTAAAATAAGGAAACTCATAATTATATACATACATGGCCATTGTTTCGGACGCTCGACCCGGGCCACCTTTTGTCGCAACAACGGAATAATCGAATTGCCTCAATCCAGTACCTAGCCATAAGGGGATACAATAGGTGAAAGCAGGCATGAGCAAAGGTATCGTAATTTTGAAAAATTGTTGTGTACTACTGGCTCCATCAATGCGAGCGGATTCGTACATATCTTTCGGAATTGTTTGGAGGCCTGCAAAATAAATGACCATGGCCAGCCCTGTTTCCTTCCAAATACAGATAATGGCTAGCCCCCACATGACAGTCGATGGGCTTCCGAGCAACCCTCCGCTGGTGTGGAACAATATAGGGAAAATATCACTGTACACATACTGCCAGATGATGGCAGCAAGAACTAAACTAATGACCATCGGCATGAAAATAACCGTTTTCAGTACATTTACGCCTTTGAATTTAACATCCAACAATACGGCAAGCAGCAAGCCAAATACATTAACAAAGAATGTTGTGACAAGCGCGAAGAACAACGTATTCTTCAACGGGGGTAAAACATCGTTATCCTTGAACAGCTGAACAAGATTGCGAAGCCCCACATATTTATAATGATCTGCAATCCCATCCCAGTTCGTAAAGGCGATATTCAGCCCTCGAAAAAATGGAATGAGAACAACCAGCGAGAAGAAAAGGAGCGCTGGAATCAGAAATGTAAACTTAACGAATTCATCTCTGTATTTTCTCTTCATCCAATCACCCCTCCCAAATTTATAATGGTTCTCCCGGCCCCATACAAGCAGCCGGGAGTTGTCATACATGTGTACGCTTTATTTATTAGCGATGATTTTCGCGAATGTCGTATCTAATTCTTGAACCAAAGCATCTACACTTCTTGTCTTTGGATCGGCATAGATGAATTTCAACATCGTTTTTTGCCATGAATCATCAAATTGTCCATACCACAGCGGTTTCAGCTGATTGTTAACAACTTTGCCTGTCTTGTAAATGTCTAAGAAATCACTAGCCATCGAATCTTGTGTGCTTGGTTTCACGTTGTTCTTCAAAGCGCTGATCGTTTGTACGCCATCCGCCCAAATTTGCGCGCCTTCATCCGATGCCATGTAAGCAAAGAATTTTTTTGCTGCATCCACATTTTTCGATTTACTGCCGATCATCCAAGTATTATCCGTGGACAATGTCATATAGTTATCCGCTGCATTATCATAGGAAGGGAACATGAATACACCGAAGTTACCTGCTGGATTGTAGCTGCGAATCGTTCCGATTGCAAAGCTACCCATAATATCCATTGCCGCTTTGCCTTGTGCAAATAATTGGGAGGCTCTGTCATATGTAATATCCTTCGCGTCCGCATTGGCGTATTGCGATAATTGACCTACGCGTGTAAGGAAACCTTTGTATTCCGGAAGATCAGCGAATTTCTTTTGACCAGACGTAATCGAGCCCGCATAATCCGGCATTTTCACTAACGGTCCGCCCCACATATCCGGCCACATGAAGCTCATATAAGAAGCGCCGTCTTTCCATGATGCTGCAAAAGCAGGAATCCCTTTCGCCTTCAATGTTTCAGCCGCTTTTAGCAACTCCGAATATGTTTTTGGAATGGAAATGCCAGCATCCTTAAAGATATCCTTATTGTACATGACACCATTCGTCATTAAGTCAATTGGTAAACCGTATACCTTGTTGTCATAGGTGACATTCGGCTTAAATTTATCATCAATTTGCTGTGTAAATGGCTCATTCGTAAGATCGAGGAAGTTCCCCGCTTGTGTCATTTCAACCATGCCCGCTGGACGGCCAAAGATGATATCCGGCTGATCGTTTGCTGCAATTTTCAATTTGATATTATCGTTGAATTTATCTACAGGCATGACTTGAATATCGAATGTAATATTAGGATTCTTCTCTGTAAATTTGTCTGTCACTTTCTTGAATGTATCCACCTTCGGTTTTTCAACCATATAATGCACGACAGTTAATTTCACTTTCTTGCCGTCATCTTTTGGCGCTGGGGTAGCTGGTGCTGCAGTTGCAGCTACTGCTGCTGCCGTAGCTGCAGGACTAGTGGTCGATGAAGTCGTTTCATTTGATGAACAACCAGATAGTGCTGTAACAACAAGGGTAGAAGAGAAGCATAACGCCAGAATCTTTTTCATTTTTGTTAACCTCCACTTTTTTAAGTTTCTCTCAACAATCCAGTCTGCCTTCCATGCAATTTGATCTCCTAAACGTTTGTTATCCCATGATGTGAAGTCCAATATCTGATTGAAAGCGCTTCAATAACAGTATTATAATATATAGAAATAATATAATATATACTCAATTGGTTATAAAATATTATAAAACATATTCCTTTATATTTTTTATATCTAATTTTTCATAAATTCTGCTATAATAGAGTTATACTGTAATCCTATTAAAAATCCAGTTCATTGGAGTGGACCAAATGAGCAAAATACCTCTTTATAAACAGATTCAACAAGACATTAGGGATAAAATTGTTTCTGGCATTCTTCGCCCCAAAGATTTGATTGCATCTGAACAAGAAATTTCTGAAACGTTTAAAGTGAGTAAAATTACGGCTAAAAATGCACTAATCGGCCTTGCGGATGAGGGGCTCGTCACTCGTATTCAAGGGAAAGGCACTTTCGTAGCAGCGGGGCCCTTCCATTCTGACACAACGAAGCCCGTCGTTATTCCACCTTTGCAATCGAATAATTTAATAGGTCTGATTATACCTACCATGAAGACGAGAGTGATTCAAAAACTGTTAGATTACTTGGAGTATTTTTCAAAAGAGGCTGGGTATCAACTTATTTTACATATCACGCGCGAGTCTTTAACAGAAGAGTCTCGATCTATTAAAGAGTTAATCCAAGCGGGCGTGAAGGGCATCATCGTTTTCCCAACTGAGGATGAAAAATATAACGAATCCCTGCTTCGCTTATCGCTAGACAAGTTCCCGTTCGTCTTCATTGACCGTTATTTAAGAAATATTGATACGTATCGCATTACGTCTGATAATTTTAACGGGGCGTTTGAAGCGGCTTCCTACTTATTAAATAAAGGGCATCGGCAAATTGCATTGATCTCACCTGAGAATGCGAATACAGCGATTGAAGATCGTACTTCTGGTTTTGAAAAAGCCTTTATTGATAATAATGTATTGATTGATAAAAATTTGTGGTGCCATGTTCCATTAGACATTCTAAGAACGGAACAGGTTATACAATATATCACGGATTTCTTGACGGCTCGTCCCCATATTGAAGTGGCGTTTACCTTAACGGCTGAGATGGCGAATCTCACCTTCCGTTCCAATCAAGACTTGGAATTGATCTCTTTTGATGATCCTGAGATTCCGAATGTACCTTTCATCCAGCAAAATGAAATACAAATGGCGAAAACCGCTGTTAAATTGTTGAAGTTACAAATAGACGGTGAGTACGCGCCTGAACAAGAAGTTATTCCAGTGAGTTTAGTTACATTTGAATAGGGACTTCTTTACAAAAAAAAGAGATCACCCAGCCTTCTTACGAAGGTAAGGCGATCTTTTTTTTATGTTCGATTAGTGCTGAATCCAAGTCGCATCATTTTTCTCCTGCGTCGTACTGATCGGATCAATTCTAAGAATACTACTTAATGTGCGTATGTAGCGTGTTGGGTAATTGTAGGATTGGAAGGATACCTTCGTAGCGTCACCCAATCCAGCCACTTTGGTGAATGTCGCATCACTCTTAAATGCTGCAGACCCGTCATTTCGGGCTACTTGAAGGACATAGTTGTAGTGTCTTAAATAATAGCCTGGGAAGTTCAGCGATTCGAATGAAACACCTGACGAATTCGCAAGTCCCGGTACCATCCGGAATTTGGAGTCATCCACATTACTAAGAGGAGTCGGATCTATGCGCCCGGCAAAGTTATAATGCCTCATATAAGAACCGGGTACACTAAACGATTCCCATTGGTGCAACAAGGCAGCATCTCCCAAATCGATACTTCCATACGTGACGGCATTATGGTTCGTGCTGCCAAGAGGGCCACCATTAAGAATTAACACGTTGTGATTATCCGCAAGAGGAACTAAGGCAGGGCTGTAGCCACCCGCAACAGCCGTACTTACTCTCGTCCATGTGTTCGATGCGCCATTTTCAGTATTCAAATATAACTCTGAACTTGAATTTGCCCGAACGGCAATTGTCCCGTTAGGACCTGTGCCCGAAAGCCACGTCACATACGGTGAACTTGAAGGTTTGACACCATCCTGCGTGATGAGTTGTGTTCCGGGATCCGTAGCTGCCCCAAAATTCTCGGGGTTCGTAGAGATTTTGTAATAAACAGCAAACCCAGGACTCGCTCCGCCATATTCATACGTCATGATATAGCTGCCATTGCCCAATTTGGCCACGGTCGTCATACCTGGTCGTTTGGTCGAATCGGCGAGCGAAATATCTTCGACAGCTGAACTCCAGTTAATGCCATCTGTTGAAGTAATATGTACCAGCTTTTGATTATGAAGAGGATCTCTTTCATCGGAATAATAGTAAATGAGCTTATTGTTCGCTACAAGAAGAAACGGTTCCCAAACCGGATCATAAGCCCCAGATGGATCAGCTTTCCCACCGGTTGCTTGCGTACTAACAAACGTCCATGTCACACCATGATCTGTACTTTTATACATATCTAACTTCGTTGTGGCCAGGTTGGATGGAATCGAATTGCCTGCAATCAGGAGAGTTCCCGCTGGCATATTGCCAATGGCTTGAGGCAGTTCATATAAGAACGGCTGGTACCGTAATCCCCATCCATTTACTTGGTCCGTAACCTCCGACAGGTGTGACCAGGTTACCCCTCCATCTGTGCTTTGATAGATAGGGAAAGACGGAGTACCACTCACATAATGTTCAAAAGTTGCCAGCATCCGTCCATTATAGGAACCGCTGTACTTTAGTGTAAGTGCCCTTGGATACAAGGTTCCTGGGCTCGGATCTGTGCTTGGCGATGTATACAGAGTTGAGGGACCGAACGCACTTGCCGACGACATCATCATGAGAAAAATAACAATAGCAAATACCGCAATACTTGAGATTTTAATCCTTTTACTCATTAAAATAACTCCTCCGCTATTTATTATTGATGAACTCAATGCTTGTTTCATTGACTAGGAAGACGACGATTCGAATCTCCTTTCCTGTTTGTGTAAGCGCTTTACCAAGTAATTGTAAAACATTTCTAGTTCCATTTATATATTAAATTGGTTATTAAAATGTATTTAATTATAAAAATAGGTTGAATTTAATACTTTGTCATTGAAAATTATGAAAATCAAAAAGGAGCTGCCGCGAAGCACCCCCTTATTAAAGCACATCTTCCAATCAAGGATATAATGGAGATAACTCCACATCCAATTTATCAGCAATTAGCGTATAGAACTCTGGAAATCTTGGATCTGCCTTACTTGCAATCTCTTCAAATGTTCTTATACATAATCCTGTTGCTCCAATAGCAGTTATGATTTCTCCGACTGTCCAACTTCGAACTAACACCTCACTTAACTCAGTACGTTCTTCCTCGGGGAGCAACTTAGCAAAGGCTACTTGCCCCTCTTTAATACGATCATCGAAGTAGTTACCAGTTGGCTGCGGCAAGTTGTATGTGTTCAGCCATACTCGTGCGAAAGGATGAAAGTCAGTCAAAATAAACCGACCATTGCTCCCAAGTCTACGACGAACAACGCTGAAAATAGCATGGAGGTCTGTAAAATAATGCAAAATACCAAACTCCATCAACACGATGTCAAATTGGCCTAATGCTTCTTCATTTGGGATATCCAAAACATCAGAACAGATATAGTCAATTTTGACACCAGTAGCAGCAGCAACCTGCATCGCGTACAATCGATTTTCTTCCGATATGTCCACCACCGTCACTTCTGCACCTAACAATGCAAGAGAAATT
Organism: Paenibacillus sp. LjRoot56; assembly: GCF_964253335.1. Lineage (NCBI taxonomy): Bacteria > Bacillati > Bacillota > Bacilli > Caryophanales > Paenibacillaceae > Paenibacillus > Paenibacillus sp. LjRoot56. Next base: position 1,613,901 of record NZ_CAXURV020000001.1, on the reverse strand, counting down.
GCCTTACGACCGTGTGAGCCGAGTAAATTAATAACTCGCTTGCCCGCTGGATCACCCATGTACTTTAGCCAGTAGCGCAAATGATGTTTGTGTTCTAGTTTCAGTTTCTCTGCAAGTTCTTCTGGTGTTCCATAATAATGAACCCATGCCTGATAAGCTTTCGTTTCCCATGCCATTTTGTTCGCAGCTGACAGTTGTTTTTGCAAATACATACCTCCCAGATTTATACAATTGGTACTAGCTGGTATATAATACCACCCGCTTCGCGATTGTCAATATTTTCTTAGCGAAAAGAAATAAAAGAGCCGAATGGATCGTTCTCATCCACTCAGCTCTTAGGTTCCTATACCAAGCTTACTTCGTTACTTTTACAATCATCGTATCACTGGATGTGGCTCCGGCATAGTTAACGAGTTCACCGCGATATTGATAGGTGCCAATTGCTTTATTCGTTACGGTCATTACTTCCGCTTGGGCATACGGTGTATGATTCATAAGTGCTTGTGTATAGATAAGAGCACCGTTCTCATATAAATTGTACGTTCCGCCATTGGTTCCCCACCACATATTCATGCTGACTTTGAAATTTCCATCACCATCCCAGTTATCGTTGGATAGAACTGGTTTGTCCGGCGCTGCTTTCGTGACTGTTACAATGTGCGTACTGCTCGTCGTTGTGCCGAATGCATTAATAAGCTCCGCAAAGTAACGATAGGTCCCATTCTTTTTGCCGTAAACTGCGGTTACTACCGTTTGTGCATTTGGTGAATTGTCAGTAAGGATTTTCGTATCGATTAAAACACCATTTTCATAAAGATTGTAAATTCTACCATTTTCTCCATACCGCATGTTCATCGTAACATTGTATGTACCGTCCAGAAGTCCGGTATCATACCCATTGTCATCGGATAGTACCACTGTACCCGGTTTAGCTTTACTTTTTGCTGCAATATTGCTAACAGTTGCCGTTGCCGTTCCATGATTTCCTGCTGCATCGACGAATTCGAAGGTAAAGCTGCCGTTAATGATGAACGTATAGCTGTTTGAACCCCCATTATTCGTAATCGTTACCGCTTCGCTCGATGTGATTGTGGCAATCACACTCTGTGCGTTTACCACGCTATATGCCACTGTTGCAGTTGGTGATGCATGATCGATATTACTGACTACATAATGAGTTACATTGGATACGTTGCCTGCGGCATCGGTTCCTCTTGCGTACACCGTGTTATTTGCGGAAACAACAACAGGGTCTGTGTACACTGTCCATGTGCCGTTTGTTCCTAATTTGTATTCCTTTGCCACTGCATCAGCCGGATAACTGATCGTTACGATGACATCGGTGTTGGTTGGTGACATCACATCTGCCGATAAGGTTGCTTCTGGTGGAGGTGCTTTATCGATCCTAATGATTATCGTGTGATGGGCTTCGATATTCCCCGCATTGTCAACACTCCAATAAACAAGTGTATGAATACCTTCCACTGTCAATGTAACCGTAGTACCGGTTTGTTGCGGACCGCCATCTACCGTGTAGTTTATAGCTGCGATCCCTGATTCACTATCACTTGCGTTCAAGCTTACGGTTACATCATGGTTTACCCAACTTGTCGGAGCATCATCTGTGGTCATTGGAGCTGTCTTATCATTCGACGTCACTTTCACCTCAGTCTCGGCATACAGGGACGTCAATGGATTCGTGACACGGATCACGGTACTGCCAACAGTCAGAGCATGTAGCTGGCCTTGGGCATCAATGGCTGCCACATCGGTGTTCGTGCTGCTCCAAAGCAGATTTTGATCCGTTGCATCGCTCGGAGTTATCCCCGCCGTAAATAGATGCGTATCTCCTAGTTGCAAATCAAGCGCCTGGGTATTCAAGCTGATGCCCGTAGGGGGGATAAACTCGAACTTGGCCACATCCGCACGAAGCGGTCTGTCATGAGCCGAATTCGCATCCTCGACCGTGATGTAGCTCGCACTTCCTCGCGGCAAATCATAGATACCCAGTACCTGCCATGAGCCTTGCAATGTGGACTGATCGACGATCTTAGAATTGCTCTTTACGCCATCCGTATAAATCGAGTATTCGGCAGCTTTCGTCGTATACACCGGAGTCGCAGGCGTTCCTGGCAAATAAACCGATACCCTATATCGTCCGGGCTGGGTGATTGTCGGCGTCCATCTGGCCGATGCGCCCGTTGGATTCGTAATTGCTCGCGAGATGCCGCCGTTATAACCTTGGAGAACCGTAGAAGTCACCCACTTATTCGTAGCGGTTCCTAGCGGCCCATTGATTTCCGTGTAACCCCCGTTAATGCCATAACTATGATAGATCGTAACCGGATGAATAGCAGGCATCGTTACCTGAATCCTCGCCTCCGCATAGAGGGAAGTTAACGGATTCACAGCACGAATCACCGCATCTCCTACCCCCGTCGCATTCGCATGTCCCTCGGCATCGACAGTCACAACTTGACTGTTCGAACTGCTCCAAACCAACGTCTGGTCAGTGGCCTCAGCAGGTGTAAACACAGCCGTGAAGGCATGCGTATCTCCAACCCGCAGATCAAGTGCATCAGTATCTAGAGCAATCCCGGTCGAAGGGATTGCCTCTAACTTGATGACATCCGCCCGAAGCGGACGATCGTGAGTGGGGCTCGTGTCTTCGAGCAGGATATTGCTGCTTGTTCCCCTTGGAAACTCATAGGTACCCAATACCTGCCATGATCCCTGTAGAGAGAATTGATCAATAACCTTCGTTTCCTGTTTGACTCCGTTGATATAGACCGAATACGCAGCCATTTTCGTTGTATTCACTGGAGTGGCGGGCGTTCCTGGAAGATACGCTGAAACTCGATATCGTCCGGATGCGGACACATTCGGTGTCCATTTGGCCGTTGCGCCTGTTGGGTTCGTAATCGCTCGCGAAATACCACCGTTGTAGCCTTTGAGCACGGATGACGTTACCCATTTATTAGTAGCCGTTCCAAGCGGTCCATTGACTTCCGCATAGCCCCCCATACTGTAACCACTATATAGGGTGATCGGATTGGTAATGGTCGGTGGTATCTCTTCGATATAAGGAGCCTCCAACCCACCCTTTACATAAATCGGATTCTCATCGAGCAGCAGCCGCACATAGCCATTCGTTGGCATATAAGTTAACATATTCCCCATAATGTCTGTGACTTGTAGGGGGCTGTGAGTATACAGCTTGAGGTCGGCTCCCGCAGGAGCGTACATAACTCGGATATCTTCCGCTGCTTTAATAAACTTATGAATATAAATTCCGGGGAAAACATCCTCCGTGGTTTGAAAATCCGCTCCCGTTAATTCACGGGTCATTGTCGCATAAGCAGCGTAGGCCGGCTTAGGAACATAAGCACCTTTGGCATCGTCAGGATTGCGAATCAAACCGAACGTTCCCTCAAATTCATTCGGAACTGTAGATTTATTTTGCAAATTATAAATATTGATTTTTTTGACCCCATTGGCCAAAGCAGTGACAATTCTTCGAGCCACATAGTTGGCTTGGACATGCTCGTCGAAATTAAAATTGCTGAATCCTGTCTCCGAAAGATTGATCGGAATGGTTTGATTGTTGTTATAGGTTTTCATTATATTTTTGTGCCTGTTGATATCTTTAACGAAATCCTCTGGAATCCTCGTATACGAATGAAACGAATATTCATCCATATAATTCAGCGCACCCTTTTGATAAAGCGCTTCCAAAAATGAGTCTGAACCCAGTTCACCAAAGACAAATCCTGTTATTTTCACATTCGGAAAAAGGGGATGAATTTGTTCGTAGGAGGTTTTTAACAAATTGAAGTAAAAATCCGCTTTCTCTGCCTCAGTGCTAAGTCCCTTCCCAAACGAAGGAATGTCCGGTTCGTTCCAAATCTCCACCTGTCCGATCTGGGGATATCTGCTCAATACTTGCTTGCCGTATTCAGCAAATGCCGCCCTTGCCTCCGGACTCGTCGGCGCATTTCCCTCATCGTATAAATTATTATATAACGCCAGAGTCATATAGGGCTTGAGATCGTTCGCCGCCACACGCGACATGAAGTCGTCATGGAAGGATTTGAAGCTATAAACCCCCTTCGTCGTATCCTCGATGTCCCCCCAGCGCAAGGCATCCCTGACATACTTAACTCCCATTTTTTTAGCAATCGGTATCAGCGCAGCAGAATCTTGAGCAATAAGATCGGTTCGAGCAGCATGCGTTTGTACAGAAAAATGTGAATCCGCCACTTGGCTCAGATCGAAACTGGAAACGACCGCAAAAGATGTATCTTTGGAGGCAATAACGTTCCCGTTCTGCTTGGCCGTAATAACTAAGTTGAACCATCCCTTTTTCCCAGGATTAACGGTTAGCAGGGTCGTTCCATCGCTTACCGCTTGGCTTCCAGACTGTACGGTGTTATTCCAATAATCGGAATAAACCCAATCAATCGAGTCCCCATCCGTATTGATTTTGAAGCTCTTAGTGTCATTTTCATAGAAAATGTTACCTACTGTGTTTTGCTCGATGGTTAATGCTGCCGCATAAGCCACTTGGTTTCCTGAGATTAGGGTGAACCCATACGTTGCTAGTAGAGCAAATACCACAAATGCAGTACTTAGACGACTTATCACTCTTTTCATTGCCTTACATCTCCCTTCAAATGTAAATCGTTTTCAAAAACACTCGACACCTCGTCTATAAAGTCACCTCCTTCCTCATTTAGCGCCACGTATATACCTTTTTTCACTACTGGTTCAACACATGTGTTTCCTTAACAGGACCTTCTACGAATTGGCCTCGCGTTTGCAGGATATAACGTATCTCTTCGGCAGAAATCATACGAACATCGCTGAAGCCAGATTTGACGGTTAAGGCTGCTGCAGTGCCTGCTGCTTCGCCAATAGCGCTAATTCCTGACATGACACGGTAAGAAGCGTGGGCCTCAAAAGTACCACTAATGCAGCGTGAGCTTAACAGCAGATTATTAAATCCTTTGGCGATAAGGCTGCGATAAGGAATATGATAATATCCCGGGCTTGGCAAAATCGTCATATACTCCTGGTGATTTTTATTCCCATCCGGATCATGGACATCCACATCATAAGCACAAGCAGCCACCATATCATCAAACTTGCGTACTTGCAGACAGTCTTCTCCGGTTAACATATAGTCGCCGATAACTCTGCGGCCTTCACGTACCCCTAGCTTCGTAAAAATAGTCTCAATCTTCGCATCCCGAAATGCTGGGTGCTCCCTGATCGCTTCAACTAATTCATACACTTGAACTTTGCCGATTTCAAACGCACGTTCAACTGATCCTGGAATGGTGGGATCAACATCGCTTATCGCAGTCGAATTAAATAGGAATGCTTTCCCATCTGGATAAGGAAATGCTAATACGCCCTGACGCATATTTGTACTGTTCTTTCTCTGTTTCATCGCAACATAATAGGGCTTGAGCGTCTCTTCCAGCCAAAAAAAGCAGCCCCAGCTTGTGACATCCTTTACTTTGAATAGCGAGGGGTCGAATCCAGTCAGCTTGAAAGTAACCGTCGCCATCTGCATCTTTCCATCTTTATCTCGCCCCTTTTGAAACTCAGCTCCTGCCAATGCAGATAAATTCCCATCAGCCGTCCCGTCCAGGAACACGTGACCAAATACACGCGTATGCTTAGATCCAGTGATCGTCACTGAACGAATATTCCCATCTTCCACCTGTACAGCATCCACTTCGCAGTTCGTCCATACGGTCAGATTTTTCTCTTTTTGAATTAATCGATGATAGGTTTCTTTTAATTCCTGTTCGTCATAGCTGGATACCGTTTCCTCGTCAAAGGTCAAGCCCGTATTCTGGTAGGCCTGCGGGAATAATTCCTTATGAATCCCCGTGTTCACACATCTTCCATCATGATCACGAAACTTACATACTAAAGCTATAGCGGCATGGACGCCTGTTCCGCCAATCTCACTCATTTTTTCAATAAGCAGCACTTTACTGTTTAATCTAGAAGCAGCTAAAGCTGCACAAATGCCGCCTACGCCTGCCCCAACAATCACAATATCAAAATCGTTTGTAAAATCATTCACGGATATCACTCCTTTATTAAATTTCGCTGCTGTTACCCTTTCAGGCCGCTGCTGGCAATGCCTTCAACAAAGAATCTTTGGAAGATGGCTACGACGATAATGAGAGGAAGCAGCGCCGATACCGAAGCAGCCATAATCAGCGAATAATTTGCACCGTACTCATCTACAAAACTGGAAAGACCTATCGGTAGTGTGAACAATTCACTCGAACGCAGAAAGATCAACGGATTCTCATATTCATTCCAGTGCCATGTAAAGGTCAGTATGAGAAGTGTCACGATGGCGGGCTTCGTTAATGGCAAGCAAATTTGCCAATAGATCCGGAAGAATCCCGCTCCATCCGCTTTTGCCGCTTCAAGCAGCTCGTTCGGAATTGTACTGAAAAATTGCCGCATCAGGAACGTTCCGAATACGGTGAAAATTCCCGGTAAAATGACAGCCCAATGGGTATTCACCAACCCAATGCGATCGAACAGGATAAACCTAGGGACAAGCAGTACCTGAGCAGGTATGATCATCGTGGCCAAGTACATCAGGAAGATTAGATCTCTTCCCTTAAAGTTCAATTTAGCGAACGCGAACCCAGCCAACGAGCTGGTGATGATGGAGCCAATAACTGTAAAGAAAGTGATTTTGGCCGAGTTCCAATAAAACAAAGCAAATTTATATTTGCCACCCCAAACCTCTTCATAATTCGAGAGAATCGGATTTTTGGGAATCCAATTGATCGGGTATTTGAATAAATCAGCTTGGATTTTGAAAGACGAAGAAATCATCCAGATAAACGGGATCAAGACCAATACACCCAAAACCAACATGACAAGCGTTACGCTTAATTTTCGCAAAGATACCACTACGAACCCACTCCTCCATTAAAAGTGCTGCTGCCACTTCTTCTGACTGCGCCATTGAATCAAAGTAATCGAAAAGATGATGACGAACAAAACCCATGACATTGCTGCCGCATAACCCATTTTATAATTCTGGAAGGCAGTGAGATAAATATGATAAGCAATAACCATCGTAGAGTTGACCGGTCCGCCTTGTGTCATCACATTCACAACCGCAAAAACCTGGAAGGTGGAAATAATCAGTGTAATAGCAATTAAAAAGGTCGTAGGCTTCAACATAGGGACCGTGATTTTGAAAAACTGTCTCATCCCTGTGGCCCCGTCAATCGAAGCCGCTTCATATAAATCTTTCGGAATCCCTTGCAATCCCGCCATATACAGCACCATCGTGTATCCGATGTAAGTCCACACGACCATAATGATGATAGCCGGCAATGCCCACGCTGTACTCCCCAACCACTCAGGAGGATTGGCAACCCCCAGCGATCTTAGGAAGGCGTTGATCGGGCCATCTTGGGCATTGTAAAGCACGCTCCATACCACAGAAACAGCCACCAAACTGCTGACATAGGGCAGGAAAAACAAAGTTCGCAATAAACCTTTGGCATAAACATGTCGATTCAGCAGCACAGCTACAACCAAACCAATCGCCATTGCACTGGGCACCGTTACGCCTGTCAAAATAAAATTGTTCCCCAGTGCGTGCCATAAGTAAACGTCATTTACTAATTTTTCAAGATTTCCTAATCCAGCAAAACTCAGCCCAGCAAACCCCTTTAAGTAATCCCAATCTGCAAATATCAGCATAAAACTGAAAAGCAGAGGTAGAATGACGAAGAAAAAAACGCCGAGAAAGTTCGGCAAAATAAACAAATAACCCGCCAATTGTTCCTTCATGTTATGTTTGGACACTCGTCGCATGATGCCACCTCATTTAGCTATATTCAACCCATACCCGTATCATAAACAGTAGCGAATCAGAGTGGAATGGCGTGATTTAGGTTGTTACAGCGTTGATTTTAAGATGTAGGTAAACAAATTAAAAAAAATATGAGCAAACAAAAAAAGAAATCCGGCTGTCATCTGCCTCTGCAGATGACAACCGGATTTCTTTTGGTCCCTCTTCTTATTAACGGGTAAGCTTGATCTGATAACTTCCCTTCAGATCGGCGCCGATAACTTGAAACACAGGGTCTGCGGTCGTGTCGCTTCCATTCCAGATTAGCATCGATACGGTGGCCTTCCCATGGCTGTCCGGCGTCGTTCGGAACATCATACGAACGGTATACGTCTGGCCGTTTGAGCTCTCCGAGCCCTGCAAGTAAGCCCTGTCTTCTGCCGTAATCACCCAATCTAACGTATCGAAGGTCCAGTCAATACCCTGAGGTTCAGCATGAATGCGGACATGATTCGATTCAAGGTTCAGGTGTGCTTTCTTCGCTTTATTCCCTAGGAAGGAAGAATTGCCGGTTAAATCAAAATGTCCATTTAGTTCAATCGAACCCGCTTCGGGATCGTAAACGGCCAAGTGAGAAACCTTTTCAGAAGCCTTGTAATAATCGTTAGCCAATAATTTCGTCCTCACCTTGTATAAACCGGCGGGCAGATCGACGCCAAGGAATACGTTCCCGACCGCATCCGTCATATATACTTGCTGAACAACGCTTGCATTTAAAGGCGTTGCCGTACCATCCGGATTTATCGCCGAAAGAACGAATTCGACCGGAAGTCCTTTCACCGACCCATGTCCTTCTCCGACGCGCATAACATGTGCCGACAATACAAGGTTCTCATCTGTGCGGGCCGCAAGGATGCCCGTATATTGAATAGCCACCTCATCTTTCGTTACGGTCAGTATGCCGTTTGCTTCGGTTCCCCTGATATAGGCCTCTTCATTTCCTGCATAAATCGCCTTTACTTCAATCAAACGGCTATCCGTCTCGGCGGTTGCTCCGATTTCGATTGTGTACGGCAATGAAGCTTTGCCATTCACATCCGTAAGCGCCATTCCAGCAGGAAGGCCATTCACTTCGAATTTGACCTGTCCACCGGCTACCGATTGACTGCTCGCATCCTTTAGTTCAGCTTCCAACAGAACTTCATTACCGTATGCTCCCGAGCTGTCTCTTACTTCGACAGCCGTGCTATGAAACAGCTGAAACGAAACGGTTTCGCTCATTTGTTGGCCGTAAGCGCTCTCGGCCCACACGCTAAATGAGTGATTTCCTTTCTCCGTCACGGCAGATCCCGTTGTCCACGCTTCTCCATCCAATTCCATTCGCGTAATCGTCCAGTCCCCCGACTCATCTAGAAGACGTACGGCAGGCGTCACTTTATCCGTATACACTTCACCTTCCGTAATGTCATCGATCTGGATCAAAGGCTTATAGGTCGGTATTATCCATTGCATGGAACGGAACAGACTTGGCCTCTTCTCATTGCCAATTCCGGAGCCCCATTCCATCCAACCTTTTCTTCCGTTGCCGTCATTCTCATTCACAAGCAGCGAGAAGCTCATAACGTCTCCGCTCTGGGGCTGAATCGGCGTCAGCTCCGACCAAGGCAGAGCAAGCTTATAGATCGTCAGCTTCTGCTCCTCATCCCTTGTTACCGCTGCTTCACCATTATGCACCGGCCCTGCCGGCAATCCCCCCATCGTCGTCCAGCGATATATTTGCGGACCATTAGGCGTATCCGATACACCATACTCATACCATCCCAGGCTTTCGCCAGGAATTCCAGGTGACAAGGCAAACTGAATGCCGTCATTATTCCATATATTAGCCCCGGAGGCCGCTGCCGCATGAACATCGTCCTTTACTTTTGCAGTCAGGTACAAATGATCCTGATCATAGTGGAGCCAGGCTTGCCCGCTCACTTCAATCTTGCCACTATGACCGGAGAGTAAGACAGACTTGCCCTGTGACAAATCGATGGTAGGCGCTAAAGCGTCAATTTCCGGCTCTAAATGGTCATTGACCGCAATCGTCCCCCGGTAGACCGGATTAAAACTGAGATTTCCTTCATAAACATATGGCTCCTGCTCCGCAAACTCGACACGTATGGATGTCGGCTGATCCCCTCCAAGAGCGATCGAGCTAAGTGGAATGCTGAATTGCTGTTTACTGCCCGGGAGCACGTTCGTGTTGACTAGCTCTTGGCCAGACTGTCCACCAATCCGCCAGGTTATACGGTTAACAGTAAGACCTGCGGCCTTTCTAAAGTTTTCTACATCCACATTCAGCATTTGGCTGTATGGCTCTTCAGTCTGCTGCATCACAGGTCTGACAGTAACCTTGTGTGGCATACCCGTATCAACTTCATGCTGTAGCTTGCCTATTTTGTTACCTGCTTCGTCCAACAAGTGAATCGCTACCGAGCGGAAACCTTCCCGCGTCTCGCTGACAGTAAGGGAAAGCGCTGTCATTTGCCCTTGCATAGCTACAATTGGATAGCTGCTTTCCTCCATCTGCGCTGTTATAGCGAGCTGAGGCCCAGTCTCGTTTTTCACTGTTAATGTGAACATATGCGGATCGCCTACTGCCCCTTGCTCCCCGAAGACAGCAAAAGTGTCTTCCTTCACGATCCGGCTTATGACTCCTTTTATATAAACAGGTTCTCCTGTCAGCGTCATATAGATCTTGCCATTATGCGGTGTGTAAACTTCTGTGTTCCCCATAAAATCCGTAACTTCCAACATGTTGCCCGTTTCAATCACGGCTTGGGTTTCCTCCAGCGCCCAGACGACTCTGAGAGCTTCGCCGGCTTTTGTGAACAAATTACTTTTAATCGGTCCGCCGAATTGCTCGATCCTCTCGAATGCTGCGCCGTCCAACTGCCTGCTCATTGCAGCATAGCTCGCATAGGCAGGCTTTGGTGTATAAGCCCCCATCCGGTCATCCCTATGCCGGACCAAACCGAAATTGTCTTCATTATAATCAGCTTTAAGTCCGTCATTCATGAAATCATACCAGTTCATCCGTTCAAGTCCGAGTTCCAGTCCCTTAACAAATCCGCGTGGCAAATAATTGGCCTGCGTCTTCTCATCGACTCCTTTGGTGGATTGATGTGTCGGCGAACCGAATTCCGTCACCCAGATCGGCACAAGATTGCCGTCATTGTATTTCTTAATCAAGGTTTTCAGGTCTTCCAGTTTTGTGAATACTTCGTCAGGAGCGCTCGGATCCATATAGGTCTGTACGGACACCGCATCCAGATATTTCAGACCGGCATTTTTGTCCTCGCCTTCTCCCACACCCTTCAGTACACCTTCAATCCAGTTCAAGTCGACACCCCCTGAAACGATGCCGACAACAGGCACATCGGGGTATGCCGGCTTGACTACATTATAGGTCTCCTTCATCAGTTTGAAGTAATAGTCCGGCTGTGAATTGGCAGGACTGTTGCCCCTCTTGCCAAAACCGCCATTGAATTCATTGTAGACGTTGAACCCGATAAGTTGATCTTTGTAACGCCCCACATATGCCTTGGCGTATTCGGCAAGCCCCCTTCTTCCCGCATCCGTGTAGGGCGTGCCGTTGTTATCATAGAACGGATTATTGAACGCCGCCACTAAGAGTACCTTAATATCATTCTCCGCAAGCTTCTTCATATAGTCATCCGGTGTAGGAGCAAAGGTATAGAGGCCCTTTTCCTTCTCAATGCTGGACCATTCTATGCCATCCCTGACATAAGATGCGCCCATATATCGGACAAGCTTGCTCAGCTCTTTACTCCATCCAGAGGCAGTCCAGCCCATATGAGTACTGACGCCAAATGGCGAGTTGCCATTACCGGTCGGCAAAGCGGAAGAAATGACCGCGTAAGCTGTTTTTCGGACTAGCGGTCCACTACCAGGCTGCTCAGCAGAAACCTCCAGCGTAAAATAGCCCAATTTGGTGAAAGGCACCGTTATCCGGGCCTCCCCGGCGTTCGTCCTCTCGCTTCCCGAAGCGACTCGCGCCCCATAAATATCATAAGCGGTCCAATTTATTATCGGCCTGCCTGATCTTACGATAAAAGCATTCGGCTCATGATCCAAGAAAATATTGCCAAGCACGGTTTGTTGAATTTTCAGCTCCGGCAGCCAGCCGCCGAGCTGAGCCGTAATCTGATCAACCAGAATAGAAGCCGTTAACGCGCCATTCTTAATATCAAAACGATCGAAGAGTATAGTAATGGCTCCAGCCGGCTCGTGCCAAATCCCATCGTTGGCGCCGTTCCAATGCGTAAACGACTTCGATCCCATCTGACTGAGTACTACTTGCTGCCAATTGGATGTATCTTGCAAGGTAATTCGCTGCTCGAACGTCTGCCCCGTCGAATCTGTTGTTCGTATGCGCACTGACTTCAGATCCGAGGTTTTGACCCAGAACGCAAGTTGTTCAATGTCCAGGTCATCCACCCTTTTTTTCATGGACGCATATGGCGAACCTGTAGGGCTTTTGCTGAAATCTGCTAGTATTTGCCCCGTATAGTTCCCTTTATAGCTCTCAGGTGATTCGATCACCTTGTAGCTGCTCTTGACGGCAGGCGTATCACCGAAGCTAAAGAGCCATTCATCATTTTCTTGCTCAAAGTCACTAATTATATGATCAAAATCCTTCGGCGGAACCGTTACTTGAGCCGTAATCTTGTCTACCAGCACCGCAGCAGTTAACGCGCCATTCTTAATGTCAAAGCGATCGAAGAATATCGATATGTTTTTGGCCGGTTTATGCCATATCCCGTCGTTGGCGCCGTTCCAATACGTAAACGACTTCGATCCCATTTGACTGACGACTACCTGCTGCCAATCGGATTTGTCTTGCAAAGTAATGCGCTGCTGGAACGTCTGTCCCGTCGAATCTGTTGTTCGTATGCGCACTGACTTCAGATCCGAGGTTTTGACCCAGAACGCAAATTGGGTAATGTCTAGGTCTTCCAAATCTTTTTTTATTAACACATACGGCGAACCCGTAGGCCTTTGACTGAAATCTGCTAGTAATTGCCCCGTATGGCTCCCTTGGTAACTATAAACCGATTCGATTACATTGAGGCTTCCCTTTACGGCAGGCGTATCGCCGAGACTAAAAATCCATTCATCCTTTCCTTGCTCGAAATCACTGATTAAGTAGTTAAAATCCGCTGCTGCAAGAACGGGTTGTTCCGCATTCACGGTCACTTCTTGTACAGATTCCGTTTCTTCAGCTGCATACACTCGGTCCGCGTTTAATTGACCAACGCCGTTCCAAATGCCAGACAAACAAATTGCCAGAAGGATTACACCCAACTTTTTAATCATACGCCGTTCATTCCTCCTTATTCTATTTTGTAACCGCTATTATCCCTTGACTGCCGAGCTTGAAAAGCCTTGAATAATATACTTCTGACCTAAGAAAAATACGATGAGCAGCGGCACGACGCCTGCTGTGGCGGCAGCCATCATCAAGTTGTAGTCTACACCCGCTTCCAGCATGAAGTTCTGCATGCCAAGCGGAACCGTGTAAAGCTTCTTGTCCAGCAGGAAAATCAGCGCATTCTCATAATCGTTCCACGTCCATGTAAAATCAATGATCGCGAAGGTGGCCAATACGGGTTTGGAGAGTGGCAGGAACAATTGCACGAAAATCCGGAAATGCCCCGCCCCGTCAATGAAGGCCGCTTCGGATATTTCATGCGGAATGCTCATAAAAAATTGCCGGATCATAAATACGCCGAATACCGTAAACAAGCCCGGGAGAATCAGCGCCCAATGGGTATTGTAAATATGCATCCACTCAAACATGATGAATTTTGGGACAAACAGCACTTGCTGCGGTATCATCATCAGACACAGGTACAGCAGGAAAATGGCGTTCCTGCCCTTGAACTCAATGCGGCTGAATCCATATGCGGCCAGTGCGGCGAGCAGAGGCGCTCCAATCATCAGAAACACGGATATCTTCAGAGAGTTCAGATAAAAGAGGGCAAATCCGTCTCCGGATGTCCAGACCTTGATGTGGTTGATCAACACCGGGTCAAATGGAATCCACTGAATGGGGTAGGTGAAGACATCCTTAGGTTTCTTAAACGAAGTGCTGATCATCCAGATCATGGGCAACAGCAAAAGTAGGCTGACGAGTGCCATGATGATGGTATTCAAGCCTTTGCCCAGCCGCTCCTTGATCATTCTGGTACTTCTTGCATTCATGTTGCGTCTTTCCCCCTTCCCTAATAATGGACCCATTTTTTCTGACCTGCCCACTGAATAAGTGTAATGAATAGGATAAGCAGAAACATGCTCCACGAAACGGCGGACGCATACCCCATTTCATAAAAGTTGAATGCTTTCTTGTAGGCGAAAATGGAGAATACCGTCGTACTGTTGGCGGGCCCTCCCTGAGTAATGGCATAGATCATGCCAAAGCCTTTGATGGAGCCGATACAGCCAGTAATCATCAGAAAAAATGTCGTCGGGCTGACCAATGGTAAAATAATAAGACGCAGCAACTGCCCAAACGTCGCTCCGTCCATCTTGGCAGCTTCCAACTGCTCCGAGGATATTTCCTGCAAGGCAGCCAAATAAATAATCATGTTGTAACCGATGCCACCTGCGATCATCATGACGAGCACCGCATACATGGCCGTATCGGGTGAAGCAAACCATTTGGGAGGCTCCGCTATACCGACGGATCTTAAGAAGGCATTAATGGGACCGTTTGCAGGCTGGAACAGCACCATCCAGACGAACGCAATTGCGATGCCACTGGTAAAATAAGGGGCGAAGAAGAAGGCTCGCAGCGTCTTCTGGAGATAGACGCGATTGTTTAACATAACTGCGATCAGAAAACCCAGCATAATCGAAATCGGTACAGGAATTAACACCAATAGCGTGTTTTTGACCGATACAGCAAACAAATCGTCTCTCACCATCATCTTGAAATTATCCAATCCGATAAAATGCGGGGATTCCCCGCTAGCGAATACCCAATCTGTAAACATCAAATAAAAGGAAAACAGGGCTGGAATCAGCATGAAAATCATCATTCCGATAAGATTAGGGGCGATGAATACATAGCCAAGCAACCTCTGTCTTTTCATCCAGTTCACGATCGGCCACCACCTTTCTCTCTAATATGGGTTTACGCCAAAGGAGAAGACCGGCACCGTTGATCCCTACTTCTCCTTTAGCTTTCCCATTTCCTATTTTTTGGCCGCTTGTAAGTTCTCGTTATGCACCCGGGCCAGTTCCTTCGCACCTTCTTCGGGATTCAGCTTCTGAGTGAAAACCTTGTCATAGATGACCTGCTGCTCGATTCCCGTTTTCTTGTCCAAACGGCTTAATCCGAGCGGAAGGCTGCCGAACATAACCCGCTTGATGGAATCAATGTCATAGGTATTCTCCACGCCCTTGAACATTAGAGCGATAGCCTCATCAACGGGGAAGTCCTTGGAGGATGGCACTCTTCCGCCTGCCGCCATCGGCAGCATCCCAGTATCCGAATACCACTTGATAAATTTCCAGGCTGCTTCCGGATTCTTGGTGCGGGGATTGATGGAGAGCACATCGCCCAATCCACCGGCATTGATGTAATCGGTCTGATCCTTGTTTACCTTGGGAGCCGGCGCTGCAGCCACCTTGAAGGTGCGGGGATAATCCTTCACATTGTTGGTGGTCCTGAAAATCTGGTTAGTGGAGAAGAGCATCGCCGTTTCCCCCTTCACAAACATCTGGTCCAGGGCCGGCTTCGAGGTGATCTGCTCCGTATGGGGCATAATGCTCTTGTCTTTGAACATCATGTCCGAATACACCTGAAGGTCCTTGACCGTCAGCGGATTATCGAAAGCCGACGTGCCGTCCGGTTTCGTCAACAACAGACTTCCCTTCAGCATGGAGCCATTGATGGGCACATTGAAGTAATAATCAGATTGCGCCGCTCCCCACACCTTATCTCCCTTCAGCTTGTTGGCATAATCCCTGAATTCGTCCATCCCCCAGTCCGTGGGAACCTTAAGACCCTTGGCATCCAGCATGTCCTTGTTCAACCAGACAAAGGACATGCCCTTCTGGGTGGGAACGCCGTAATACTTATTGTCTACCTTCCACAAGGAGGCGCCTATACCCATTTTTTGGTCCACATTGAAGTCGGTGAACTTGCTCAGATCAAGTGCGTTGCCCGCTTTGATTCGCTTCTCGTAGAGGCTGAAATCATAGCTCATGTACATGTCCACGGGCTGGCTGGAAATAAGGGCCGTATCCAGCTTTAGATTTCCCGCATCGTCATTGACGAACCTAACATACTCCACCTGGATATCCGGATTTAACTTATTCCAGTTGTCCACAACAGCTTGAGGACCATTCTCGGGCGGCACGCCTCCCCACATCGTAAGTTTGATCGGATTCTTATTTGGCACGGCGCTAGGCGCCGTGCTCGAGCCTGCGGAAGGGGAAGCCGTTCCCTCCGCTTGGTTGCTGCCACCCTGTGCACCGCAGCCGGTAAGCGCCAAGGGTATAGCTATCAGCGCTGCCATCCCTGCTCTCATCCATTTTCTGTTACTCATCTTACCTGTAACCTCCCTGCAATCTAATGTTTGATTCTTCCCAACTATATCAATCTGCACCTTATCTTCTTAGAGTTGAAACTTGTAGGTTGATTGTACAAAACTTAGATATTGTTCTCCCGCCTGAAGGAGCTTGGCGTTTGTCCAACCAAACGCTTGAATACCTTGATGAAGTATGCATCGTCGGCAAAGCCTGTTTGAAAGGCGATCTCCTCCACACTCAGCTTGGCATGCAGGAGCAATCGTTTCGCCTGTTCGATCCGGATGTTTTGCAAATAGGCGATAGGCGTCAATCCGGTTTTTTTGCCGAACACGGTGCTTAAATAGTCCACATTGATGGCTACCAGCTTGGCTAAATCCGTAACCTTGATATTTTCCTTGTAATGCTCCAGCATATATTGAATCACCCGGTTCACCACGGGATGGTCCGTAAAGCTGACCCGTTCCTCATTCAGGTTCCGGATAAACTCCCGAATGGTTTGCAGTACATGCGCCAATAGCGATTCATGGCTTAAAGCCGAGTTGATTCCCTCGCGATCCTCCGATTTTCGTCCAGCCAGCATCGCCAGGATATGAAGAAGATGGGACGCCAGCATTTTCACTTCCAAATGGGAGAACGACGAGGCTTCCATGCACTCCCATATATGGGTTGCCACCTCGGCGCATTTGGTTTCATTGCGTTCTTCAAAGAAGCGGATCAGCTCGGCTTCCAGCTCCGCGATTGGCGGCATCTCATTCCGCTCCTTCATCAGGCTTGCCTCACGGCCGTACCAATCGCCATTCAACTGATTCAGCGCAGAGCGCCAATCCTGGGACAGACGGGCCAGACTGCTGCCGGCTGCCAGTCCAGCCGGACAGTTCGGCTTGTTCCAACGGGCATAGTCTGCCTTCTTCTGAAAGCTCCAGCAAAAGAAGGTTGTCTGTCCCCCTTCATAGAAGGATTGGACCAACAGATACGCTTCCGTCCGGATACCCGACTGATCCGCGGCAGCGGGAACGGCTCCACTCAGCACGGCAATAATATCAAGCCTCAGACTACGGAATTTCTCCGCTGCCGCAGCCGTTCCGGCCTGATCCTCATGAGCCGATGCGCCTGTTCCCCGGATGCCCGACCAGGTGCGGTGATAAAGAGGATAAAGCGCCTCTCCCGCATCTCGAAGCTCTTCAAGCAATTCCCCCTTGATCCGCGCCAGGTTTTCCAACAGAACATCATCATTTAAAGACAGCTTTAATAGATAATTGAAGGCGCCGTATTGAAGGGCGTCCCGAGCGTAATCAAAGTGGCTCATGGCCGTCAGCATAATAAACCGGCTGCGGATTCCCGCCTTCCGCGTTTCCTTCAGCAGTTCAATCCCGTCCATGCCCGGCATGACAATATCAGTAATCACGACATCGGGCCTAAACTCCAGGATAGCCGCCAAAGCCTCCCTTCCGTTACCCGCCTCACCTGCAACACAAAAGCCGTGGCGTTCCCAGTCCACCGTTTCCCGGATGGCCTCCCGGACGAAACCTTCATCTTCCACCAGCAAAACCGTCCACATGCCCACTATCTCCTTCCTGTGAATAAGGTGTCGCAATCAGCAAAGGCAACTGGACCCGGACCAGGGTCCCTTCCGCGCCGGATACAAATTCTATGGCACCCTCCCGCTTAAAAAGCAACTGCAGCCTCTCTTTCAGATTGCTTAGTCCGATCCCGTGTCCGCTTCGCCTTACCGGCCTGCGGGCAGCCTCTTCCATGCCGATGCCGTTATCTTCCACCTCCAGAATAAGTTCGCTTCCCTCCGCCTTGGCCCTGACCCAGATGGTGCAGCAGCCTTTGGCTGCGTCAAAGCCATGGACGATGGAGTTCTCCACCAGAGGCTGAAGACTAAACCTGGGAACCAGAGCGTATTGAACCGAATCATCCATTTCATAAAGGATGGTGAAATGATCCCTGAAGCGAAACGCCTGTATGGATTCGTAGGAGCGCAATAGTTTTATTTCTTCTTTAAGGGTGACCAGCTCAATTTCCGAGCTGAGGCTTGCCTCTAGAATGAACCCCAAAGAGGTACAGATGCCCGCGATCGCTTCCTGTTTTTCTTTTCTGGCCATCCATTTGACCGTGTTCAAGGTGTTCAACAGAAAATGCGGGTTCATTTGGGAGAGCAGCATTTGGAATCGAACCGCCTGCTTTTGCCGCTCCTCCAGCTTAAGCTTGTTTATAAGTACGACGACATCATCAATCATCCGGTTGAAGCTTTCGCCAAGGGAGCGCACCTCGTCCGTTGCACCCTTGCCGACGGATATTTTGACATTCAGCTTCTTGTCCGATGCTTCCTCCATGCTCCGCTCCAGGACATACAGCGGCCCCGTCATGCGAGCCGACAGGAAGATGGTAACAAGCACGAAGGCGATGACCAGAATCGTCAGAAAGAGGAAAGCGATCAGCCTTAACCGCTGGATCTCCTGCTGCAGCTCGCTTAATGGCATTTGACTGACCACATACCAGTCCAATTCCTCCAGATAGCTGTAATTGACAAGAGACAAGGCGCGTTCGTCCTCGAAATGTCCTTCTTTCGCCTGTGCAGACATGATCCTTTGCATCATAACGTTGCTGAAAGCCGTTTCCTTGCTTTGCAGAACGATCTCACCTTGGCCGGAAAAGATGGTCAAATCCTTGTTTGCCGGACTATCCTTTAACGTACTGCGGAACCATTCTTGAATGTTGATGCTGATGCGCGCTAGTCCATAATTTCCTCGTAGCTGGTCATCCAGAATGGTATACAGGCTCAGAAGCTTGCTCCCTTGGCTACCATTCACATCATTCCAATCATCCGCCACCCAGCGGTATGGATGAGATCCGCTATCCAGTTTATTCTGCCAATCTTGCATTTCTTTCAGCCCATTGGACAACTTGCCGTTGGGAGCATAGGAGGTGTATACATTGCCCTTACGGTCAATGAATCTAAAATACAGCTCAGTCTGGTGGAAGAAAAAGCTGTTGTTGATTCCGAACATTTTGCTTTCAATCACTTTCTTTCGCTCAAGGGGATCATACTTATCCGGATTGTCCATAATCTGGATCAGACTCTCATCCTGGCTCAGCATAATGTTCGCCTTATAGGCGAATGCCATCATATCCGTCAAGGACAAATGAACCTGCTGCATACGCTCGGACATTTGGTCTATCATGTCCTTCTGGCGAATGGATTCGAAATGCTGAAACAAATAAAAAATAGCGAAGCACAAAGGAACCATCAGGAGGGTAATGTAAGCCATGATAAGCCTAATCTTCAAGGTGTTCGGTAGCAAGAGGCGCCAAATTTTCATCGTAGTGATTCACTCCCAAACGTAGTCGGATGTCTTCAATATACAAAACATGACGGAGGCATGTATACGTTCTCCGAAAGATTCGCCGAATTTCTCGAATAAGCAAAAAAGCCTCTGTCATGTGCAAGAGGCGCTTTGCCCATAACCACTACCGGTTTTGGGTTATTGAATTTAACTGTATCACACGAAGAGACGGTGCCAGTAGATTCAAAACTTGTACATTCATATAACAATTCTTAGGAGTTGGAGCATACCTCACATAGCCGTTATTTCCGTTCAAGGAGATTCTGCATCGACGTATTACGTTCTGACTTAGAAAAAGACCTAGCAGACTTCAAATTGAAGTCCGCCAGGTCCCTGCAACCGTTATTTTTTTTCAGCCTTAATCGCTTGATCTGCTCTTGTCTTCATATTCTGAATGGCTTTGTCCAAAGGCTGCACACCCATGACATATTTCTCTGTTTCTTCATTAATAATTTTGGTCATTTCCGGTAAAGCGGTGGAAATCGTTTGAACCGGGAACGTATAATCGCCCTTGATTAGAGATTTCAGAGAATCCACATTAATCAGGTTTGCTGCATCTCCGACCATAAGCTCAGCCACTTTATCCACATCGATTTTCTTGGAAGATGGCAAACGTCCACCCGGAATCATGAGAAGATTCCCTTCGGTTAGGTACCACGAGATAAATTGAAAGGCTTCGTCTTTGTTCGAGGACGTATTGTTTATCGACATAAAGTCGTTGAAGCCTGCCGTATTCACTTTGCCGCCTTTCTCCAACTGAGGTACCGGTGCAAAAATGGTTTTGAACTCATGCGGGAAGCTTTTCGTATCTTTCACATTCCTTAGCAGATGTGTCCCTCCGAAGATCATCGCCGCTTTACCGGTCAGAAGCTCATTTGGAGGAAGCAGTTTGTTGGCGATTATTTCCGGCCACTTAACCGATAATCCTTTGTCCTGCAGCGCTTTTTGATATTCCAAGCCCTTCTTAACGGCAGGACTGTCGAAGGTGGACAATCCATCCGCAGTATAATAGGAATCTACCGGCTTATTCTCAAGAATGGCAAAACGCACCATATTATCATCTGGAACCTTGATAAAGCTGCCCTTCTGGTCAGGTGTATGCAGCTTCTCGGCAAGCGCCATGTAGTCATCCCATGTCCATCCTTGAGCCGGAATCTTCTCTCCCGCTTTCTCCAAGGCCGTTTGATTAATCATAACGGAAGATAATAGCTTCATAGCCGGTAAATAGTGCGTTTTCCCTTTATACGGGACGACATTATCTTTGCCGATGATATCATCCACATTAAGCTTATATTTGCTAATCAAATCATCCAACGGAAAGGTGACCCCCGCGTTCGCCCGGCGATTGTAATTCGTTTCTCCATAACTGAAAAAAATGTCCGGAGCATCGGTGTTGCTGATAAGAGCCGTATCGAGCTTCGTGTTGCCACTATCGTCGTTCACGTAACGTGTATATTCCACTTGGATATCAGGATGTGTGCTGTTCCATTTCGTGACCACATCCTTGGGTCCGTTCTCTTCAGGAATGCCGCCCCACATCTTAAGTTTGACGGCTTTCTTCGGAACTGCGGAGCTGGCAGTAGTCGCTGCAGTGGGAGATGAGCTTGTTTGGTTGTCGCCTTTTGCACAGCCGGAAAGCATCAAACTAAATGCCATTGTGAGTGATAGTGCGGAATAAATCGATTTCTTCATACAGGTAAAACCCCTCTCTTACTTGTTATCATCCGTTGGAACATCATTAGCATAGCAAAGTGACTATTCCTGCGTAATGAACTCATTTAAGATCTTACCTGTCTTGTTTTATCCACTTTTAGTGAATATAGCGTTTACGATATTCTTGCGGGTATATGCCTTCAATTTTTTTAAACAACTTAGCGAAATAATTAGGGTCCGAATAGCCGATCGCGTCCGCGACTTCATAAATTTTAACATTGGGATCCTTGAGCAGTTCCCTGGCTTTCTTCATTCGTATACGGATCATGTAATCGATCATCGTTTCGCCCGTTTCTTTCTTAAATAAGGAGCTTAAATACGGTTCCGTAAAATTAACTTCTTTGGCCAAGTCGGACATTTTAAAGGAAGTGCTGTACTTTTCTTCGATCATTCTTTGAACAGCTCTAATTTCGGGTCGAGGCTGATGAACCGTGCTTGCGCGCAAATGCTCGAAGAAGACGGAAATCCAACCAATCAACCACTCGCTTATTTCTTGTATGGACTCCGATGTCCTCACGACATGATGAGGATACTTCCCTTCGTAGGGCTCAATCGAGTAAAGGTCCCCACCTTTATGTTGAAGGAACACCTCGAATTGATGCACAATATGCAGCCAACGTTCTCTTGCTAGATCTGGATAAGGTCTGGGTACTCCATTTTCTAAATAGGCGTCAGCCAAATTCCTTACAGCATTCTGAAGCGCTTCTTTGTCTTGCCGAGCCATCAAATCGAGCCATTCATCCTGTGACGAAATGGGCAACGCATGATCAGCGAACATTTGTTCTCTATAGCGGATGACACGATTCGAGTCATTGTAAAATCTCTCCAAAAGCGCTTCTTCAGCAAACTTACATGCTTCATGCAGGTCGTATGCTCGTTCAACAGGGGAATACGTACCGAAATAGACAGGCAATTTGAGATAACGTTGTATACATTCCGTCATCTCCTCAAGCATCGGCTCGGCCCCCATGCCGGATATCATACCAAACCGCCCTCCATCCATTTCCACAATGTGTCCTGTCTTATATTTGCGCATGATTTCCCGAAGTACATTCATCACAGAAAAGCGCAGCAACTTTTCACTCTGAAAGCGATTCTCATCTACAACAGACTCGTATCGATCAATCTTCATCATCGATACCGTCCAAGGAAATGGAGGAAGCAAACTTTCATATTCCTGTTTGAGTTCATCCGCTTCCCGCTTCGAGTATTGCATGGTCATGAGATCACGCAATTGCTTCTCAATCGTTATTTCTTGATGGTATTGGAACGCAGTCCGATTCAGTTGTAATGTTTCCTCCTGCTTTTTACGCTCGTTCTCGATTTCCGCTTGCATTTGCTGCAGCTTGGATTGAAGATCTTCCGGTCTCATGGTCAGCTTCAATATATAGTCGGAAGCGCCAAGCTGTAAGGCCCGCCTTACATACCCGAAATCATTATAATTGGATAAAATTAAAGTTTTGATGTGCGGATATAGTTCCTTCACCCGTTCCATTAGCGAGATTCCATCCATGTTCGGCATGGAAATGTCCGTAATCAAGAGGTCACATGACTTTTCAGCAAGAATGGAAAGAGCATCTACTCCATCCACCGCCTCACCGATTAGTTCAAAACCGAATTCCTCCCAAGGAATAAACGTCTTGAGTCCGAGCCTCACCAGAAATTCATCTTCCACTAATAAAAGCTTGGTCATGCTGGATCCTCCATCCTGTTCCAAGGCAGCTTGATAACCGTCTCCACGCCGGCATCCATGCCATTGTGCATAAATAGCCCATGAGGTTCCCCGAAATGCATGCGAATTCGACTTTGAACATTTTCAAGTCCGATTCCACTATATTTCCCTTGCCTGATGGGATCGGATTTCTCAAGAGCATCGTCTGCAAGCTTTCTCTCAGACAGCCCTTGACCATTATCTGAAATCGTGACAAACAACAAACCGTCTTCCTGATAAGCCCCAATAAGGATGATTAAAGGCATACGGTTCCCATGGATAATGCTGTTTTCCACAATAGGTTGAAGGGTGAATTTAAGCATGCGCGCAGACAACAAACTTTCATCGACCTTAATGAACAAATCTATATTATCGTTAAACCGAATTTTTTGCAGTGAAAAATAGTGCTCTATAAAATCAAGCTCATCTCGCAGTGTGACAACTTCGCTCTCCTGCTTCATACTGTAGCTGAGCATAATACCTAAGGAAGTAATCATATCCCCAACGTTTTTGGCACCCGAGAATAAAGCCAGCCACTTAATAGAATTGAGTGCATTAAACAAGAAATGGGGCGAAATTTGGGCCTGGAGAGCATGAAATCTTGCTTCCTCTTTAAGCTGCTGCTCTTCTCGAAGCGTCTTAACCATCTCCTTCAAGCTTGACAGCATACGGTTGAAGTGATGGCTCAGCAGCCCAATTTCATCGTTTCCTCCCGCCAACGCAGGCTTTTCGAAATTTCCGGATGATGCTTTACCCATTGCCTGCACAAGCGAACGAATTGGCTTCATCAAACGAAGGGTAAAGAAGACATAGATGAGAAGAAAGAATGCGAATAAAACGATGACACTCCATGTCGTTGTGGAACGTACGTTCTTCAACTGCTGCATCCATTGTTCTTGCATGGGGATCCATCGCAATTGCCAACCTGTTGCTTTTAACGTTTGTGCAAATGTGGATCGTTCCTCTCCCGATTCAGTCTTGTTCCACAATTCATCCTGTCCCCAAAGCAGGCGGTTTTTATCGGATATCAGGAATTGGGCAGGGGAATCCTCCTCTAAGCCATTGGAAACCAGAAACATTTCCTTGATTGGAAATGCGATAAAGACTAAACCGTACCCCTTTGTCGTCTCTCCCTTAATTAACCGGGTCATGGTAATAAAGCCCCCTTCTTGGTTCCCTTCAAGGCCTTTCACTTTCAAAGAAGGGTTCACATCCCAAGCAGGAGCACCATTTTTTTCTTTGGCTTGTTTCACGTAATCCGGCATCACTTTAAGAATCTCTTCATCTTGATTGGTCGCATAGATACTGCCATTAAATCCATAAACCGCAACAATAGCATGGTTGTCCAAAATATAGGAGATCAGGTTGTCCATCTTGCTCTGTAGACCAATTACCCTCTGGAAGGTTGGATAATCATCTAAATCCGACTGCCCCGAACTTCTTAGTAATTGCAAAACATCATAGTCGTTCATGAGCAAATTCGAAACATTTAACGTCCGATTCAGCATATCGTCGGCTCGATCCGTAACCCGCTTTAGAACCTGAGTTTGTGTGTCTGTCATTTGTCTCATAAATATTTTGTCAGATTGAACGAAGTAAAGATACAACATTAATAAAATAGGAATCACAATAAACAACGTAAATACAAGTAAAAACTTGAGTCGAAGCGAGAAAAATAACTGCCTTTTGTTTACTGTCATTCCTCTCTCCCCTTCGAAAACAATGTGCAATGGCAACCGTCCACTGAACGGTTGCCATAATGATTTATATAGGTAGTATTATAACTCACAGATTACTTTTATAACTAGGTGCTGTTTAATGTTTATACATGGTTATATTTAATGTAAGATCAGATTGATTAACCGGTCAAAAAAACGGAGCCGCGTACGCTACGCGTTCTCCGTTTTTAGTTTTCCTATACCAAGCTTACTTCGTTACTTTTACAATCATCTTATCGCTAGACGTGGCTCCCGCATAGTTAACAATCTCAGCTCGATACTCATAGTTTCCTATTGCTCTATTTGTCACGGTCATTACTGATGATTGGGCATTCGGCGTATGATTGGTCAGTACTTCTGTATAGATGAGAATACCGTTCTCATATAAATTGTACGTCCCGCCATTGGTTCCCCACCACATATTCATGCTGACTTTGAAATTTCCATCACCATCCCAGTTATCGTTAGATAGAACTGGTTTATCCGGCGCTGCTTTCGAGACTGTTACAACGTGCGTACCGCTCGTCGTTGTGCCGAATGCATTAGTAAGCTCCGCAAAGTAACGATAGGTCCCATTCTTTTTGCCGTAAACTGCGCTTACTACCGTTTGTGCGTTTGGTGAATTGTCAGTGAGGATTTTCGTATCGATTAAAACATCATTCTCGTAAAGCTTATAAATTCTACCGTTTTCTCCGTACCACATGTTCATCGTAACATTGTACTTACCGTCTTGTAGAGCTGTATCGTACCCGTTGTCATCGGATAGTACCACTGTACCCGGTTTAGCTTTACTTTTTGCTGTAATATTGCTAACAGTTGCCGTTGCCGTTCCATGATTTCCTGCTGCATCGACGAATTCGAAGGTAATATCGCTCACGTGAAAACGTAGTAAGATCCGTCTGTGAATACGTATATTTGACGGGCAGATCAGTTAATTCTGTAGAACCGTTCTGTTGATACGCAAAAGCAATTTCGTAATACCCCGGCTCTGGAGGCGTCCAGCTCCAGCCTGTCTCGATACAGGTACTTGTGCTACCAATTTATTGTCAGAATTGTAAGCGCCGCCAATAATGGTATTAACGGAACTCGCTACTGCTCCGGCGTTCAATTGATACACTACGGGGTCCCCCAGATTCCACCAGCTAGCAAATTTATTGCTTTTCAACGTAAAAACAACCGGTCCCAGCGATTGGTTCGACGCTTCCGCTTTCACATCATCGTAGTATAGTTTTCCGCTTGCTGGTGTCGCAGCATTTATGCTGGTATGGGCAATATTTCGAAAATCAGTGGAAAAAGTTGTAATAGGCAACACCAGGCTCAACGCCGTGATTGCGCTTACAATTTACTTAATTATTTTCTTTTTAACCAAGTCCATTCAACCTCCTTGGATTTTTTGCAAGCTTCCCGAATCAGCATCTGACTAACGCCGTAACGATTGGATAAATCGACGATCCGCAAGCTTACGCCAGGTTTAAATTCACCTGATAAAATATCTTGGCGCAATTTATCGCGAACCCGTGAATAAGTCGTTTCATTTAATGCTGATTCTGGCGTTATATTCATCATTTTTTCTCCTCTTAAATGTATTCATTTGATATTTGGTATAATGTCATATCTGAGCTAAGCATGTAAACGTCATTTTTGATATTTGATCAAATATCAAAAATATAAAGGATCATATAAAAAACGGTAGAAAGAATTCTTCTACCGTTTTTGGTATTCCATTGGGATACGGACTGTACCACTTGTTGACTTCCTTTGTTATATGCTCTTGGCCATTAGTCATTTGGTTAGAAGCACGCGATGAACACCTCGACTACCTCCAGGTGCTGTTCCTATATATAAATATCCGTTATCGCTCGCAGCCGTAGTTACACCATACAGTGAGCCTTCAGGATCGTGCCAACTTTCAATAAGCTGCCCTTGCGGATTGAGCTCCACAGCAAGCCCATGCTTCGCCGGTGCGCTTGCACCGCTTAGCAGCGACTCCGGTAATTTGGCCATAATACCGGCCAACCATGGGCTACGATGCATCTGATCTACGAAAGAAATACGAGTCGTGAAGATCCCGACCCAGAAATGACCTTGTTCATCACGTGTAATATTGTCGGGAAAGCCTGCGAGATTGTCTGCGAAAATATCAGATGTCCCCTTCTTGGAACCCTTGAGCCAGTATCTGGTCAACTGATAATGATATGATTCTGCCACAAGCACAAAATCTTCATCCGCAGACAAGGCAACCCCGTTCGCAAAATAGAGGCCTTCTAACAGAACTGTCGTCTGTTTGGTCAATGGATCGTACTTCAGCAAACGTCCATGCGGTTTGTTCTCGGCAATTTCTCTGAAAGTCACACGGCCATAGTTCGAGGTGTCGGAAAAATAAATCGAACCATCCTTGGCAATATCAAGCTCGTTAGCTAAATAGATCGGCTTGCCGTCTACTTGATTGGCCAATACCTCTATGCTCCCCGATGGGTTTATAGATAGCAGTCCCTTCTTGACATCAGTAACGATCAAATTGCCATTGGCATCGAATATAAGCCCATTAGGCGTTCCTTTGGTGTCTGCAAACACTTGGGCCTTTTGTGGATTGCCCTCTGCATCAAAAGCAACCTTGTAAATTTTCCCGTCTGAATCTCCTGTGTATAGCTGGCCTTCCTTATCGAAGGTAATGAATTCCGGGGATTTAGGGGCATCAGTAACAAGCTGAGCAGAGCTGAGTTTGTTGTTCTGTTTCCAAGGGCCCGCTTCCTCAAAAGAGGGGGCCGTCGGCGCGGACCATTTTGCCGGTTCGATCGGTGAAGGAATAAGCAAGAAAATAATGACTCCAAGAAGGAGCACTGCAAGCAGCGATAGCCCCAATCTGCGCACTTTACGTGGTGAGCGTTTAGGGCGATTCACGCCTTCAGGAGATTTAACGGAACGAACTTGTGTATTTGGCATTAGAGTGCCTCCTATGTCTTTTAAGCGAGATTTAAATTTGGACTACGATTTTTCCGAAATATTGCTTTCCTTCAGCCAAGAGCGCGAATGCTTCGCCAATTCGATCCAGAGGGAATACACGGTCGACGACGGGATGTAAACGATGATGGGCAATCGCTCGATTCATCTTTTCAAAGTGATCCCGGTTGCCGACTTGACTGCCGCGAACCGTTGCGGCTTTCTGCAAGATGCCCGTGACATCATATTCCGGAATGGTCAAGCCCGATAAGAACCCGACCATACTCAAGGTCCCTCCAATGCGAAGCGCATTTATGGATTTGGCCATCGTTGCCGCTCCTCCAACATCTAGAACATGATCGACGCCGCCAGTCAGTTCTAACACTGCTTTATCCCAATCGGGAACTTCCGAATAATTGATCGTTTGCCATGCACCGAGAGCTTTTGCTCGTTCCAGCTTGTCGTAGCTGCTCGATGTGATGATCGCTCGTGCTCCAGCCATAAGAGCAAATTGAAGCCCGAAGATAGAAACCCCGCCTGTTCCTTGCAGCAGCACGGTATCCCCCGCTTGCAAACCACCGTATTCGATTAGCATGCTCCACGCGGTTAATGCCGCGATTGGCAAGGTGGCGGCCTCCTCATAAGAGAGGTGATCGGGAATATGGACAATTCCGTCTTCATGTAGAACGACGTACTCCGCCGCTACTCCGTTCAGCGGACCTCCCAGACTGTCTTCTAATACCCCCGGTCTTGGGTTGCCTGCAGTAAATCGCTGTTGCAAATTACCCGCTACTCGGTGTCCGACCTGAAACCTTGTTACTCCTTGGCCAACGGCTGCAATTTCTCCCGCTCCGTCTGATAATGGAATGAAGGGGAATTTGATTTCAATTGGCATTAATCCGCTGAGGATCACTAGATCCCGGTAATTGAGAGAAGCTGCCTTCATGCGGATCAGCACCTCACGGGGGCCTGGCGTTGGTATGTCGAGTTCCGTTAAGTTTAATTCCTCAAAGCCGAAGCCGTTTGTCAGTTGTATAGCTTTCATCGAATTGTCCTCCCTGCAAGATCAGATTGATTACCTGTATTCTTATAATTATTAGTATTGCCGGATCCTCCGCGTGGACGAAGCATGCCTCCAACAAGTCGAAGACCTTGCTTGCGTGTTATGAATCGCGATAACTGCGCCCCGATATAATTCTGCACACCCGGAACGACGTATATTTTCCCTTCCTTCAACGCACGAAGTGCAACCTCTACGACTCTTTCCGGTGTATCTTTCTTTCCGACAGAGGCTTCTTCCGTTCCTACAACATTAAAGAAGCTGGTGTCCGTCGAACCGGGACAAAGTGCGAAGAATTTGATACCGCGGTCGCGATTTTCCCACCATAACGCTTGCGTAAACGACAGGACGAAAGCTTTCGTCGCCCCATATACGGCCATAAAGGGAAGCGGTTGAAATCCGGCGGTTGAAGCCACATTAATAACTGCTCCTGAGTTTTTGCGCAACATGTTTGGCAAGAACAAGTGCGTCATATCTACAACAGCAGCGACATTGAGCATAACTTCTTCATGTTGACGCTCACCTGACACTTGCTCGAACAAACCATGTGTAGCAAAGCCAGCATTATTGATTAGCAGTTCGATATCCACTTTCAAAAGTTCACATTGCCGATATAACTCGCTGGGTGCGCCCTCTTTCGCAAGATCCATCGAGATAACCTCGGCTTTGATGCCATACATCTTTCTAAGCTCATCTGCCAGACTCTCGAGCTTACTCGTTGATCGAGCCACGAGTACCAAGTGGCTGCCTTGTTTGGCCAGTTGTCTAGCGAATTGCTCTCCAATACCGGAAGAAGCTCCCGTGACAAGCGCCCATTTCCCTTGAATTGTCATAACTCTACTCTCCTTTTAGTTACTACGTTATAATTTAGAAACAATGTTACCTGTTAGTCAGAAGTAATCCCCAATTCCCAAGTTAAGTCAAGAATCGCCATATCCTTTTTGGTAACAGTGTTTCATTTGAGATTCATTGTAACCCGCCTTTTTGGGAAAGTCAACCTGCGCTTTCCCACATTCTCGGTCTCATTGACATCTCTCTAACAACTGTTTAGAATTTCTGGTAAGAGAGTCAGAAACTTTGTTTCCTGACAAAAACACGAGAACCTAAGGTGATGATTATGAGCGACCAAGATATCCCTTCCAATACGAACACACGAATTTTGAAAACCTACAAAGAAGCTCGCTTGCAAAATAATGAAAATCTCCGCAAACTGGTTGTTGATGTGGCGGCAACGCTTCTGCAAGAAGAGGGCCCGGAAGCCGTTACGGTACGCCGAGTAGCCCAGGAAATGGATTGCTCTACAAAGATTATTTATAGCTTGTTTGTCAATAAAGAGGGTTTGGCACAGCAGTTGTATTTGGAAGGTTGTAAGCTTCTTGCTTACGAATTCGAGGGGACGCCGCAGACGAATGATCCCGTACAGCACTTACTGAATTTAGGCGAAGCCTTTTGGCAATTCGGGCAGCATTACTCCGGCTATTATAAATTGATGTTCGGAGGAGCCTTTGCCGATTTCAAACCGGATGAAGAAAGCATGCATGGCACCTTAACGGCCATGAGGCAATTTGTGATGGCGATTAGCAAAGCGCAAGAGCAAGGACTGATTCCAGCCCATTATGATGCCGAATCTGTTGTGCGTATATGCTGGGCCTCGCTCCACGGGGCTATACATCTGTACATGGGTGGGCACTTGGGAGATGTACAAGCAGCCTATGCGGTATATAAGCAAACGTTATCTTTGATTGTCAGCTCATTATTACCGGATCATAGCACCTAAAATGACAAAAGACTGAAATCACTAAAAAACGGAGCCGCGTATACTACGCGTTCTCCGTTTTTAGTTTTCCTATACCAAGCTTACTTAGTTACATTTACTATCATCGTATCACTGGATGTGGCTCCAGCATAATTGACAAGCTCACCGCGATATTGATAGGTGCCTATTGCTTTATTCGTTACGGTCGTTACTTCCGCTTGGGCATACGGTGTATGATTTGTCAGTGCTTGTGTATAGATAAGAACACCGTTCTCATATAAATGATACACCCCGCCATTGGTTCCCCACCACATGTTCATGCTGACTTTGAAATTTCCGTCACCATCCCAGTTATCGTTGGATAAAACTGGTTTGTTCGGCGCTGCTTTCGTGACTGTTATAACGTGCGTACTGCTCGTCGTTGTGCCGAATGCATTGGTAAGCTCCGCAAAGTAACGATAGGTCCCATTCTTATTGCCGTAAACTGCGGTTACTACCGTTTGTGCGTTTGGTGAATTGTCAGTAAGGATTTTCGTATCGATTAAAACATCATTCTCGTAAAGCTTGTAAATTCTACCATTTTCTCCGTGCCACATATTCATCGTAACATTGTAATTACCGTCTTGAAGACCTGTATCGTACCCATTGTCATCTGAAAGGATCGGCATACCCGGTATGGCTTTACTCTTCAATACGATATTGTTCACAATCGCCATTACCGTGCCATGATTTCCTGCTGCATCGACAATTTCAAAGGTAGAACTGCTATTAAAGTAGAACGTATAGCTGCTTGAACCCCCGTTGTTCGTGATCGTTACCGGTTCACTCGGTGTCATCGTTGCGACAACTTCTTGTGTTGTGGGCGTTATTTGGCTGTATGCAAAAGTTGCGGTCGGTGTAGTCTTGTCAATCTTAAAACTGATCGTTTTCGCAACCTCCTCATTGCCTGCATGGTTTGTCGAGCGATAGCTCAAGGTATAATTGCCATCTTGTTCAAAGGTAACCGGCGCTGAATACAACTGCCATGTTACTCCTCCATCGAGACTGTATTCTATTTTCGCTACCTCGGACAAATTGTCGACCGCGGAGAGGCTTACTGTAACTGGACTCACGTACCAGCCATTTTGTCCATCTGGCTGGCCAGGTGAGACGTCCGCACTCGTAAAGGGTGGCGTTTTATCTGCCGTTACCGTTATCGCTATGCTCCCGACAAAGGGACCGTACGATGCTTGAATAATCGCATTGCCTTCCCCAATCGCCTTCACTGTGCCATACGTATCCACAGTTACGCTTGATGGATCAGATGAATGCCAAACAGCTTTGCCAGATACATCTATAAACCCGCTTGCCGTCAGTCCATGGGCACCCAGAGACTGGGTTTCTCCCTCCGGCATACTCGTTTGAGCTGCTTCAACAACTAGCCCATTCAACATCCACACTTTCCCATATTTCGCCGGATTTTTATCACTGCCAATCCCGCTACTCCACTCAAGCCATCCAAGCCGACCGCTGCCGTTATTGTCGTTGACCAGAACAGACAGTCGAAGTGGACTTTTCGGATCATGTACATAAGGATACAATTCAGAAGAATTCACATGGATATAATAAGTCGTTTCATTGGGGACTGTTTGATCTACCTTGAGGGACGCATACTGTGCTACGCTGTTGCCCGGTGTCCAATTGGTTGGTAAATTACCGCCAACATAAGGAACCGATTGTTTATAGAGCACTAGGCCCTCCGGTGTCAGTGCTGCCTGGAATTCCACCTGATCTCCCGTAAATCCCTGTCCGAATGTGTCAATCGCGAACTGTACACTGTCACCTTTCCAGTAGCTTCCGAGTGGATTATCCTGAACAAATGTCCCATCCTTCACACGAACGATCAGGTCTAGCCCGCTTTCTGAATACCCCGCCGCAAACGAAGCGTCAAAATCCGCTGGTTTCGTCGACTGGGCAGCTGCTTTATACGCCCAATTATCGGTAGTCCATACAGCATCGTCAGCGACTTCTAAGGTGGCAGGATTGAACAGTTCTCCGCTAGTTCCCTTCGACTCAGGGACAGCGATTTGATTCGTATTACGGTCGAAATCCGAGATCAAAAACGGCTCTGAGATCGGTAGTAGCGCTAATGCTGCGCTATCCGCATTACTTATCCAATAAACCTTGCCAGGATGTACGCTAAGTAGGTTATTGGCACTTTGCACTTTCCCCTCCCAGTCCGTAACGAAAGTCTCACCCGTGAAAGCAGCCGCTAGACGCGAATCGATCGGAGCTTCTGAAGATGCGTCAGACCACAACCCTATGAGCCGGGCTCCGTCATTGTCAAGTACAACTGCTTTTTGTCCTCCCTCGAGAACATACTCCCCTTTATAAACGAGCGATTGGCCAGCAAGATCGAGAAAATGATGGGCTACTGACGCTGCGAGTCTCGGTTCCACTCGCGGCTTAGAGCGGAATAAACCCGATGCATGCGTAACAGTACCGGTACTCTTTGCATAAGATAACGTTTCCATCTCCGATAAATTCAGCATATGAAATAGGGCAATTTTTTGCGTTCCCCATTTGAGCTGCGACAGGAAGTCAACAATCATGCGCTTGGCGATCTCAGATTCCGTAGGCACTGTGCCTGTTACTGAATTGGAATTGACCAGAATCGCATGACTTTCCGAATCGGCCCACGGCTTGGATGCGATCCCAAAAGCCTGATCTATACGATGGAATTCGCGAGGATCTGGCAGGTAACCATGCAGCGAGAGCTTATCAAAATAGGAAGCTCCGCCCAAGCTGAGCAGCTCTTTATAAAATGACAAATAGTTGCGTCCTGCAAGTCCGCCAATCCATACATCTGAATCCGGCTGTTCCTCTTTAATTGTCTGATACGCAGTTTTCAACAGCTCAACGAAACGCTCCGTTGAATCCAGCCAAAAAACGCTCAACCCCGGCAAGTTTGGCTCATTCCATACCTCCCACGTCTTAATACGAGTATCGTACCGAGTAACGACGGCACGAACAAAATCTTCCCAGTCCTTCATATCCACAGGAGCATAAGCGGAATAGGCTGGCACACTAATATTCGTCTGCGTTTGCTCCGGATGCGGTGATGCCCACTGCGGCGTGTATAACAGATTTCCAATCATATCAAAGCCGTAACTTGACAGCTTGTTGATTTGGTCATCGAATCTCGACCACTCATAAACACCTCGTGACGGTTCAATCGCCCAGCTCGTATCGCGGAACTGCGATCCCCATGGCACTGAATGAATTCGTGCAAAGCGAAATCCCACTAAATCAGCCAGTTTCATAGCATTCTCGCCTTCCGAAAGCTGATAGCTAAAGCCCATCGTCGGCCATCTTTGCGAGACTGGTTTTGTTGGCCCCTGACTCACTACCAAGGAATACCGCTCACGAGCAAACGTAGTCAGATCCGTCTGTGAATACGTATATTTGACGGGCAGATCCGTTAAATCCGTACTACCGTTCTGCTGATAGGAAAAAGCAATTTCGTAATACCCCGGCTCTGGAGGCGTCCAGCTCCAGCCTGTATCGAGAAATGTCTGTCTAGATACAGGCACTTGTACTACCAACTCATTGTCAGAATTGTAAACGCTACCAATAATGGTGTTAATGGAACTCGCTACTGCTCCGGCGTTCAATTGATATACGACGGGGTCCCCCAGATTCCACCAGCTAGCAAATTTATTGCTTTTCAACGTAAAAACAACCGGCCCCAGCGATTGGTTCGGCGCTTCCGCTTTCACATCATCGTAGTATAGTTTTCCGCTTGCCGGTGTCGCAGCATTTATGCTGGTAGTCGTCAAATTCAGCACAAGCGTGTTCGTCCCGGCCGGAAATTGGCTTCGATCAACGGTAAACGACACTTCCGTCCAATCCGCAAGGGACAAACCATCCGTCTTATCCGTCGTGTAGGAGCCTAAGAAAGTCCCATTGTTCTGAAACGAAACCCAAAACCGCGGTTTATTCCCCGAATAATCTGGCGATGCCTTCAGCTTGGCTGTTATTCGAAACGATGTCATATTCGATGGGAGCGTTATGGGACTCGAAACCCACCCCGCATATCCACTGCTGACACTGCCTATAAACACCGAGCGCAGACCGCTGCTTTTTTCATTCTCTGTATAATTCGCTGCCGAAACGGGCGGATTGTTTGCGGACCCGTTCCACCACCACGTTTTCCAATCTTTTGGACTGCTTACGCCATTCGTCACGGTCAATGTCTCGAAGCTCGGGTTCGAAACCGGCAGTTGCTGAATAACATGGATCGGTTCTTCCGACGCTTCCACCATCACATCATCGTAGTACATTTTGCCGCTTACTGGTGTCGCCGAATTGATGCTGGTTGTCGACAGATTCAATACAAGCGTGTTGGTGCCTGCCGGAAATTGACTTCGATCAACAGTAAAGGAAACTTCCGTCCAATCTCCAAGTGACACCCCCTCCGTCTGATCCGTCGTGTAAGAGCCCAAAAAGGTCCCGTTGTTCTGGAACGAAACCCAAAAGCGTGGTTTGTTTCCAGAATAATCTTGGGATGTCTTCAGTTTGGCAGAAATTCGAAACGACATCATATCTGAAGGAAGCGTTATGGGATTCGATACCCACCCGGCATATCCCGTGCTGACACTGTTGATAAATACGGAGCGCTGGCCGCCGCTTTTTTCATCCTCCGTATAACTCGCAGCCGAAATCGACGGATTGCTTACGGGCCCGCTCCACCACCACGTTTTCCAGTCTTTCGGACTGCTGATACCGTTGTTTATGGTCAGCGTTTCAAACCCCGGGTTCGAGACTGGCAACTGCTGTATAACCGCCGCATGTGCGGCACGTGCTCCAATGACCATAAAAAATAATAGCCCCATGACACAAACAAATTTCTTAAACTTCCTCATAATCCCCCTCCTCGTATTCATGCATGGATAAAGAAAAGCTGAGGACCGCAGATTCGTATAACGGCCCCCATCCTTTGTTAAATACGCGTTGCTTACTTCTTCATTTGCGCTTGTTTGGCCACGGTCTCCCATAAATCTTTCATCATGAAACTGCTGTCCTTATTGGTTTTATACCACTCAATTATGAAGTCATCCATTTGTTTGCCGCCCGCTTTATCCCATGAAGTCTGAACGTCCTTGTAGGCTTGTTCAACCGAGTATTTATCCCCGCTCAAGACTGATTTCAACCACGTATCGGTAATTTGCTTTTTGACAGTGTTAAATGACGTTTGCATATCTTTGGGGAAAGACGGTATCAGCTCTTGCAAGGTGATGAAACGATATTTTTTAGTCGAATCGAGATATAAGGACTCGGCTTTGTTGAACATATCCAGTCCTGCTTTTTGTTCTGGAATGTCGGGATTGAATTGATTTTGGAAGAACGAACACTTGCCTAGCAGCAAACGGGAATAGGATTGCGCATAGTCGCCCGCCCAGCTAATTTCTGCTTTCGTTTTATTAGGATCGATGATTTGCGGACATCCGTTTACATCCTTCTTATAATGCGTACCTTCCAATCCGAATAGGATGCTGGTACCCGTCGAGACACGATTCATAAAGTCGAGATATTTGATCGCTGCAACTGGATCTTTCGTCTTTGCATTAATCGCAGTTGTCATTTGCACTGGACTTTGTACATCCGGAATAAATTCGCCAACTGGACTTTTTGGCAGTGCGATAGGGATGACACTGGCATCTGGGACAGCCTTCTTCAAGGTTTGTATATCCGTTACTGTCGAATCAAACCAACTTCCTACAAAAGTTGGATAAATGCCCAGTTTGCCATTCAAAAAGTCTTGTTTGGCTTTTGCCCCATTTTTGTCATTCACAAAGTCTTTATCGATTAGTCCCTCATCAAACAAGCGCTTTTTGAACTCTGTCGCCAATTTCGCATTTTCAAATGCACGGGTCGGTTGATCATTCACAAGACCGTATTGCTCCACAGGATTTCCGAACATCATATCGATTGCATACTCCGAACGATAACTCAATGCCATTCCGTATGTGTCATTCTTTCCGTTACCGTCAGGGTCTTGCTCCGCAAACGCTTTGGCTACTTTATACAGCTCCTCGGTCGTTTTCGGTACGTCGAGTTTTAATTTTTTCAACCAATCTTCACGGACGAAGACCGCATAACTTGGAAATGACTCCAGCACCCGTCCAACTTTGTACATTTTCCCGTCAGGACTGGTCCCGACTTTCTTCAATGCGGGATAATCCTGAAGAATCTTCTTATATTCAACGCTGTTCTTCTCGATCAGGTCGTTTAGCGGCATAAGCTGCTTCTGATCGATGAGCGGGTTCAGTATATTCGGATCAAACTCGTTAATAATGTCAGGCGCCGAACCCGATGCAAACAGTACATTGAATTTTTGTGCGGAATCGTTGCGCGGAATTGGCACATATTTGACATTCGCAGGGCCATTCTCGTTTATGAATTTTGTCCAACGATTATCTTCCAATGTGCCTTCTGCAGCAGGAATATTTCCACGATCATAAACCGATACGGATATATCCCCTTTCTTAACTGGCGCCGTTGATGCAGCTGGCGCTGTTGATGCAGTTGGCGTTGTTGAATTAGTAGAGGAACTCGGCTGTTCGGTAGATTTCGTACTGCATGCCGTTAGAACCATTGAAGTGGATAATGCCATCGTTAGTGATGTCGCAAACCATTTTCTCATGTTTGATAACCCCTTTTGAATTCATTATTTGTTTGCCTAAGCTTACCTCATCGGATCTTTGAGAACCAGATTCTCCTTTGCAGCACCACCTCCTTAACGCATTCATTTTGCCTACATTAGCCTTTCACGGAACCAAGCATGACACCTTTGACAAAGTATTTTTGCAAAAATGGATATACCACCAGCATCGGGGTAATCATGACGATCACGCCTGCAGCTTTAATGCCTTCTTCCACCACATGAACCTGGTCGTCAGGCTGCACCATCATGGTTTGCTGCAGCACGCTTTGGCTTTGAATCATTTGTTGTACGAGAACGGTTAAGTTGTGCTTATCGGTATCGTTGATGTAAATCAGCATACTCATAAAAATATTCCAGTACGCAACACCATAGAAAAGCGTTAATGTCGCGAGAACAGGCATAGAAATGGGCAATACAACTTGAAGTAGAAGCCGTACTTCGCTGCAACCATCCATTCGTGCCGCATCGTCAATTTCAGACGGGATGTTCTCGAAGTACGTGCGTAGAAGCAACATGTTATAGGTACTTACTAAACCCGGTAACCATAGCGCCCAATAGGAGTTAACCAATCCTAAATTTTGGATGACCAGGAAAGTAGGGATAATTCCTCCCGTAAAGATCATCGTGAAGATCATCGAAAGCGTAAAGAAGCGCCGTGCATAAAAATTGGGACGTGATAAGGGATATGCAGCCATAATCGTGGTGACCAAACTTAACGTAACACCTACGAACGTGATCAAAGCACTGTTGCTGAAAGATCGGATGAGCGGTGTTCCCTTGATCAAAACGTTAAACGTTTCCCAGGAGAAGCCGATAGGCCACAGATTTACTTTCCCAGTTTCGATGGCGGATGAACTACTAATGGAAAGCGCAATCAAATGAAGAAGTGGAAACAAGCTAGTGCAGGCAATTAAGGCTAATACGATATAATTTATGATGTAAAAGATTTTATCTCCATTGGATGCACGCATCTCGATTCCTCCTTTCTAAAATAGACCCTGCTGAAAGCGACGTGCAATCCAATTGACAGAGAGCAGTAGAATTAAAGCAACGACTGATTCAAACATGCCCATTGCTGTAGTTAAGCTAAATTGCGCGCCTTGCAGTCCAACGCGATAAATATACGTGCTGATGACATCCGAAACGTCGTTCACCGCAGCATTTTTCAAGACGTAAATGGGGTCAAATCCGACTTCCATCACCCGCCCCATAGAAAGAATAAAGACCAAAATGATAGTTGGCGCAATTCCGGGAATCGTAATATGAATAATCTGTTTCCCTTTATTAGCACCATCCATACTTGCTGATTCGTACAACGACGGGTCGATTGTCGTCATTGCCGCCAAATAGATGATGGCGTTAAAACCCATATCTTTCCATATTCCTGCACTAACAAAGATGGTGATCCATGATTTGATATTGTATAAGAATGGAAATGGTTCAAGTTTAAAAAGGGTCATCCAATGACTTAACCAGCTTCCTTCGATTCCAAAAATACTAAAGACGATCCCACCGACAATAATCCATGAATAAAAGTAAGGTAAATATACAAGTGTTTGAACGATCTTCTTGAACCACATTTTTCTCGCTTCGTTCAAAAGAATAGCTAATAGGATCGGAAACGGAAATCCCACGAATATATTTAGAGAGCTAAGTAGAAGTGTGTTTCGGATAATTTTTAACGAATTTGGGTCACTGAACAGCTTTTGGAACTGTTCAAATCCAACCCAAGGACTGTGGAATACGCCATCAAAAAAGTTATAATCTTTAAAAGCAATGATCAGTCCAGCCATTGGTGCGTATTTGAAAATTAAGTAAAATAAAATGACGGGTATGAACATCAGGAGCAATGGTATATTCTCCCTTAATCTCTTCATGTTGATTCCCCTTCGGTCTATTGCTTTCATATTGTTCCCTCTTTCTTTGTAGTTGCCTGCGATCCAACTGTACAACTGAAAGGTAAGTTGGAACAATCGTTCATTTTCCCTCGATCAACAATATTCGCAAATAAAAAAAGAACCGTCATCCCTGGCTTTTTCACCAGTGAATCCGATCCTATGGCCATCCAAATCCTATTCATCAACAAAAAAACACCAATCAACAAAGTTCATCTTTATGATTTCACTTGAGCAGTCTTCCGAAAGTCGCCTGGTGTTTGACCAACCAGCTTTTTGAATGATCGAATGAACGTGTTCGGATGCAGATATCCGATTCTGACCGTAATCTCTTGTATGGAGTGTTCGGTTTGAACCAAAAGCTCTTTTGCATGTTCTGTACGAATTCGCGTCAAATAATCAATAAAATTCTCACCAATTTCTTCTTTAAACGTACGACTAATACTTTTCATATGCACATGAAACACATCGCTTAAATGAAGCAATGATAAATCCGGATTTTGGTAATGTTCCTCCATATACAATTTAATTTTGCGAATAAGCATATGATTGCTGCTCATCTCACGCAACGTCGCCATCGCTTCTGTTGTTTCTGTAAGAACATTTCTCAACATATGTTGTAGTTCGTCCACCGTATCCCAGTCGTCTACTGCCTTTTGCAGTTTATCCTTCAAACCGTCTGCCCCTATTTTTTGCACACCCGCTGGTAGGTCCGTAAACTCCTTATCAAGGAAAAATATCATGTAGCTCATTAGGTTGTCCAATTCCTTACGCGCATACAGACCGGCTCGAATGCCATCGAAAAGTTGTGTGAAGCTTTCCTGCCAATCGCCTTCCCCCGTTCGTAATGAAAATGCAATCGCGCGGATATATTCGAGAAGATCGAGTGACTGTTGCTTACCCTCGGGTTTAATCTGCCAATAACAGATCACACTATCCTCACCTAACGTAGGTCTATATTGAAGTGCTTCCAACGCTTCGACGTATGCATAATGTACAAGTTCTATGCGATCTACTCCTGATCCTATGCCCATTGTAATATTAAAATCAAGGTAGGTCTTAACCCACTGCATCATGTCATTCGCTATATCACTCGCGATCTGCTCGGGCTTACTTTCCGAAGAATCGTTCTGGACCAGGTGCAGCAAAGTCAATTGATCTTTGGACGTCCACTCGGTCCATATGGTTACATTTCGACCAAAAGCGATTTCCTTTACTACACTACACAAAACGAATTTAAGCAAATTTTGATCATGATCTGAATAAAGATTTGCGAATTTACTATATTTATTAATTTCCAGCACACTAACACATAGCGAGTCAAAATTGCATGGCATTCCGAGGCTCTCCATCTCCTGTTGCCACTCTTCGACCTTCAAGGGACGATTCCCATCCACCCATTCGAAAAAGAAGTGTTTTCGCTTAAAAACTAAATCTTCCTCGTGCTGCTTCTGATAGGCATTTGACCGTTCCATCAAATTTACCAACGCCGTATCGATGAACTTAAATTCGTCTTGATTGCCTTTACGGAACAATTCGGCGCTTTTTTGCTGGGAGAATAATTGGATACGCTGTATGATCGTTTCTACAGGCTTATAGTTTCGTCGGGTAACCACAACAATCCATATCACACCCATACTAAAGAAAATTGCACAAATAAATATCCAATATTTGGATATTGCAGAGACAAGACGAAACAAATTACCATTCGCCACACTGCTGAAAATAGCCCATTCGGAATAATCAGAGTGCATCTTCGTCATTAGGGAACCGTTCCCATGAATACTACCATAAATAGGCGTCCCCTCGCGGTCATAAAGGCTGAGATGATTGGAATTTTCCGTCGTCAGTGTTTGAACGAAACGGGCAACCGCTTGAATCTGCACATTGACAACGATTAGTCCGTCATTACCAGAATTCAATGGGACATATCGCACTAAAGATACAAATTCGGTGGGTTCTCCTTGCTCCGTGTAACCTTTCCGCACATCTGTCCATTGCTGATTTAGTCCGGATTGCTTCAAAGCTTCTACAATCAATTGTTTATCATTAAATGTAGCTAGCTTGGAAACGGAGTATGGTGTCTGCACCGTATCGTCTGACAGCCTATATAAATAGATCGAGTCGATGAGAGGCATCGTTGCCATGAGACTTTTTACTTTGACAGACGACAAATAGCCTGAATAAAATCGGTCGTCGCGTAAAGCAGGATTAAAAAAAGCAGACAGCATATCATCATCGCTGGCGATCTCGTTCGTAATCGTGTTATCGATCAACTTCATTTGATTGTCAATGGACTGGAGCACTTGTTTGGTGAAAATTTTATTGGATTCGACCGCGGTTTTTCGAGATAGCTCACTGAATGCCATCAACAGGATAAACATAAGTAGAGGCACAATAAAAAGGAAAATCGTTACATAGGAAAACAGGAGACGACGAAACCATGTCTTGTTCAGCGAGATGTTCTTCATCATCGTTTACTCTCCTTTTTTACAAATATTTATTATGGTCAGTGTCTAATCACCCGAACCTGTTGCGGGAAATCCTGTGCCCACTGTCCATGGTTGTATGCAAGCCGAATCATACCAGATGGGACGCGGACTTCAAGCGTAAAATGCTCCCAGTGTGCCGGAATTTTTGGTGAAAATGAAATCTCCTTCCACCCCGGTTTGGACGGTTTCAGTCCGATGATTTCCTCAATCAGCAAGGGTACAGGGGCGCTTGCCCAAGGGTGACAAAGACTGGTATTCCACTTTTGATCTTTCCCCCAGGCCTCAAAACAAGTCGTTGCCCCTTCTTTCAGCATATTTCCCCAAGAATGTTCTTCTTCAGAGCTCATAAGCTCGTAAATCAACGTATGCTCTCCAAATCTCGCCAAAGCTTTTAGGACAAAATAGGAAAAGTACACGCCGCACGAAAATCTTTTCTCGCGAATTTGATCTACAATCGATGGAACGGATTCCTTCGGAGCCAGATCAAACAGCAAGGGCAGTACATTGGCATGCAGCGCGTGATGTCTGCTTCCCTCCGCATCTGTAAATAAACGGTGAGTCGGATCATAAAAAACTTCGATGAAGCGTTTTTTTAACCGTGGAAGATCCTCCTCATAAGAAATACCAAGCAAATCACGAATCTCATTCACTGCTTGGATGCAACCAAGATAAAACGCGTTAACCACGTTATGGCTACCGGGACCTATCGGCTTCGATAGCTCAAAATCGTATTCATCGCGCAGCTCCTTCGGCCAATCAACCAAATTCCATTTATCGGTGATTTCGTGTAACAATCCGTCGCCTCGATCGTAGGCTTGAAAATGACGGAGCAGTTGCTCCGCATAAGGATACATATCCCGCAAAAAGGTCAGATCTCCGCTGTAACGATAATATTCTAGCAGCTGCAGCGGCCATTGAAGTGAAAAGTCAGCAATCTCCTGCATAAAGTTCCCTGGAACGACTGACATGAGACCTGGGCACGTAGAGGAACTAAGTGCAAATTGCTCAATTGCCTTCTTATACAATCGTAAATCGCCGCTGAGGAGCATGTGAGCATGCCCGATCACCGTATTATCGCCCAAGTATTGTCCTTTCTCACGGGTCGGACAATCTACAAAGTTTTCTTGGGAGCCATATTTGACGCCGTTTTTACATATTTGAAAAATTTGGTTCATCAATTCATCCGAGCTTTGAAAACGGCAGCTTTCTTCATTAAAGGGATAGTGTCTGACGATCGCTTGGAACGAGTCAGGGCGAATCGCTTGTTCGGGGCCGAACACTTCCACGTATCGAAAGCCTTTGTAATCGTAAAAGTCCAGTCTATCGCAATCCCCGGATAGCGTCCATTGCTCTTGATACGTACAGTTGCAGCGCATGCTAAATCTGACCGCTTGTTCGTCCGCTTCCAGTTCTTCCCCGCAGCGGATTTCGATTTCTTCGCCTGCTTCCCCTTCCGCCTCCATGGTAAACTGCCCCGTGATTTCTTCGCCGAAATCAATCCAGTAATGACCGGGAGCCCTTCTTTCTACGCGATACGGCTTCTTCTCATAAACCGATAAAACAGGTGTCGGCTGCTCCACGAGCGTATAGTCCGCTTGATCGTTCGTGTGGACGGGAAGCCAAGCGGAATCATCAAAGGAAAGATCCTTCCAGCCTTGCTCCGACTTTCGGGCATCGATATGTTCTACAAATTGAGTGGAATAACCGAATGCCTCCCCTTTCATGTATTCTTCTGCCCGTTTAGCTCGCCAAGTCTCATCGGTTTTCACGAGAACACGGTCGCCCGTTGTCAGCTCTGCGATAAGCCCCTGCCTATAATCGCCGCTGTTATATGCCCGATTAACTAGCCCTTGGTAATACACGTGGACAGCGATGACATTGTTCCCCTCTTGGAGAAAGGAACCAACTTCGATCCGATTGTAATAATAGTGGCCGGCATCGTTCTGAGCCGGTCCCTGAGCAACAAAACGGCCGTTCAGATACAGCTTGTAGTAATCATCCGCTGTGATATCCATATATAAGGAAACGGCTTCAAGATCAGCAGACGCCAGATTAAATGTGGTCCTTACAAGCCAATGATGATGCTGCAAATCCTCGCGATGCGCCTCTGATTCAGCTGCATCCATCTCTTTATGAAATAAATCCAATGGTTCCATCGATCTAAACGGGGTATCCGTTATCCAACGTGCTTGCCAATGTTTAGACAAATCTTATCTCTCCCCTAAAGTTGAATTCGAATATTTGTAGTTTAACAGGAGAACTACAATTCTCCTGCGATCCAACTGTACAATTGAAAGGTAAGGTAGAACAATCGTTCATTTTCCCTCGATCAACAATATTCTCAAACAAAAGTTAAAACTTAAATTTCTCTCTGCAGCATCCCACTGATTCCCTTGCCTTTCTTTACCATAATCCTAGTGCTGTACTTGATTTAAGGCAAGCGCAACATTCCCATATTGCAGCTAGTTGTCCTCTCGCTGGATACGCTCCTTGAATTGTCAGAGGGAAATTTATGCTTCCTCGCTACAGTGAATGTCTGACGCCGTTATCACACTATATTCGATTTGTTACAACAACTTGAGGCGACTTAGCTCTTACAAATATATGAAAATGCCCTTCCCCCATAGACAAGGGAAAGGGCAACTAACAAATTAATGCTGATCAATCAAATATTGAGCGTCTCGCAGCAGGTAAGATGCAGCTTTACTCGAAATATGTTTTCCGTTTTGTGCATGCACTTCGTGAACAAACGACTCCAGATTATTTTTCCCCAATTTTTGAAGCAAACTATTGGCAATTCCAGCATTATCGATTTGATGATCACTTGTAAAACGTGTGACTAGTGACTTTAAGGCATTGATGCTTGTTGAAGTTTCGAAAGTAATAATTTGACTCTTTTCGTTTCCGGCCATATCGCTTGCTCTCACAACATACGTATGCATACCAAGCGGCAGCGTATATAGGGCAATCGGCGTACCTTGTTGTACTACATTCGAATCCAGCGTTACCGTTACCTTGACAGGATCAACGCCCGACAACTGATCGTCCAACTCGATAAAGGATGTAATATCCACAGAATCGCTGTACGTACCGTATACCAGACCGGATACCGTAATCGTCGGTGCAGTCGCGTCCAAATTGAAGCTGAT
The DNA here is from genome assembly GCF_964253335.1 of Paenibacillus sp. LjRoot56. Taxonomy (NCBI): domain Bacteria; kingdom Bacillati; phylum Bacillota; class Bacilli; order Caryophanales; family Paenibacillaceae; genus Paenibacillus; species Paenibacillus sp. LjRoot56. Next base: position 1,568,955 of record NZ_CAXURV020000001.1, on the reverse strand, counting down.
CGTTTTGGAAACTTCCACATTGCCGGCGTTGTCCGTCGAACGGTATTTTACCGTATACTTGCCGTCTTGGCCCAATGTTACGGGCGCATTGTAGCTTTGCCATGTGCTGCCACCGTTCAGACTGTAATTCATTGTAGCCACACCGGAGAGATTGTCGGCTGCGCTTAAGGTGATTACTACCGGATTCACATACCAACCATTTTGTCCATCCGGCTGCGCAGGCGTCACCGCAGCTGTTGAAACGGGTGCAATCGTTTCATGGACCGTCAACGTGAGGGACGCCGTCTTGACTGTGGATCCAATGCTCGCGGTCACCGTGATCTTAGAGCTGCCTGGCTTGATCGCTGTCACTAATCCGAGCGCGTCCACGGTCATTACGGACGTGTTATCGCTGCTATAAACCACAGTAGCTACGCTCATATCCACAGAGGAACCGTCCTCCATCTTCCCGCTAAGCTGCAATTGCGCAGTCTTGCCCGCTTCCACATATGGCACAACATGGGATAAGCTTATAGACTGAACTAGAGGGCCTCCCGGCTGATCCGACTGCCAGGTCGCTATGCTAACGATGTTACTCAGCCCCGAGAGATTACCGCTGTCATCAAACGCCCTGAGCGAATAGACATACGACGTTGACGGAGTAAGAAACTGATCGGTATATGCATATACATCAGCGGCCACTGTCTCCAACGGCAGCTCATTCCGGTAAATCCAATAGCCCTTTACCGATCTATTGTCGATGTATGGCTCCCAATGAATCCTGATCGCTTGAGCCGACAGGGCTGCTCCATCGAGCGGCTGGCCCACGGTCGCCACAGGCGGCTCCATATCGGGCTCAGCCCGCTTGGTTGTGATCAGCAGATAAGGCTCATTCGCCTTTCCCTTGCTCTCGATGACAGCATTGATGCTTGCTACAGGCAGCGTCAGGCCTAGGCTGATCTGCCCATTGGAGCCATCGGCTTTTACCAGACGTATAGCCTCTGTCAGATCGGTCTCACTCCATCCCCAATCGGCGGCGAGTCCTAGTCCGGCCAACCGGTCCAGCCGGGCGGGCTTCGTATTCCACGTCACCGTCCCTTCCGACCAAGCCGCGTTAGTCCGGTACACGTCCGCTGTGACCGCAGAAGGGCTTCCAATGCCGTACATCATCAGCCTAGCATTCGTAATTTCGCCATCCAGACCGCTCACATCAAACTTGATGAAGCTTTCACGGGTAAAGCTCTCGCTGCCGTCCTTCTTAATCTCGAGATTACTCGTCCGGTAATTCGAGTTAGCATAGCTGCCTCCACGCACATAAGCATCATCGGTTGGCAGCAGTTTCGTCACGTTGCCGTCGATCACCTGGATAAAGCTTTCTGCGCTACGCGAAACGCCGTTCAGCGTTACCGTAACGCGAATGACCGCTGTGCCTTCACCCAGCGCCGTGACCTGTCCAATGGTATTGACCTCCGCCAAGCTGGGCGTAAGGCTCTCATACCGGATCATCGCACTCCCAAGCTGTGCCGCGAAACCCGAGTTCATCACTCCAGCCGTTTGCAACTGTGCCTGCTGGCCTATGCCTAGAAGCTGCTTGTCGGACGTAAGTGTGACGCTCTCCAGCTCACGCGTTGCGGACATCTCAATCCGTAAGTAAGGCTGATGGTCGCTCGTCTCCCGGCTGTTGAACAGTGTGTACACACCCAGAGAAGTATCCTGCACAACTGCGAGCGACACGATCCCCCCGGCCGCTTCGTGATCACCACCGGCGTTCAGCTGCGCCCTCACATAATCTGTAGCATCGAAAACCCGCCACGCATAATCGTCCTTGGTGAAGGGCGCAGTCGACAGCTTACCGCCCAACGCAGGCTTATTCGCCCAGACCATGCCGGAGCTACCGGACTCGATCCAGTCGTCGCTGTCCACACCATACAGGCTGTTCACTGTATCGCTGCCCGAGGCCGAGGCCCTACCGTATACCAGTAGCTTAGCCGAGCTGACAGATGCGGTGAGGGTGCCCAGATCAAACTTCAAAAACGACTGGCGCGTGGAGAGGTTATTACCTCCCTGGACGATCAATGATCTATCCGTCCCCGTATTGGTCGATGTCCCTTGTCGGACCGACACATCGGCCACTGGTACAAAATCGCGCACTGTCACCGTCCGGTTGTCATAGTCGATGCCCGTATTGCCCGACAATTCATTGCCGGACAGCACAATCCCCGTGCCCGCCTCGATGAAAATTCCGTTCGTATTGCTCACGATCCGATTGCCTTCAATCCTGATGTCGCGGGGCTCACCTGCGCCGTTGCCCCCGTCGCTTGGATTCCCGATATCGTACAACGTATGAATTGCCCAGAAGCCCGGCCCCGTATTGTTCTCAATCACATTATCCCGAACCTGGGTTCCCGGAGCATTTTTCAATCGGATTCCCGTCGTACTGGGCTTCATGAAGTTGGCGATGACATTATGGGCAATCACCGTATCTGGTGACCCCAGATAAACCTGAATCCCATACAGGGCCGAATTCTCAATACGGTTGTGATGGATGTAGTTGCCCGGTCCGGCTGCGTCATGCGTCGCCCCCGGATTGCCGACGCCGAAGCCTGCTTCGCCGCTGCTGATCACAGTGTTACCAACGAATTCATTCATATATTCATCCTCGCCGTGCATGTCGATCGAGTCCAGTTTCGTCTGGTACAGCTCATTGTCCGCAATCAGATTATTATGCGTCCAATTGCTCAACAGGATGCCATGGCGAAGGGACGGCCCATAGAAGCGGCTGTTGCGCACCACGTTAAATAGCGAATCGTTGGCCCGGCCCAACCGGCTTTCCTTTGACAACCCCTCCAACGACACCCCGTAGCCCGCTCCCCCCTCGGCGGTATCAGTCGCATTGCGTAGCGTGGCATACTGGATAACGACATCGCGGCTGCTGCGGACGAGCACGCCAACGCGCTGGAACTTCTCGATCGTCACATGGTCGAGAATGATGTCGCGCGACGGATTCCCGTTGGCCGCCGTAATCAAGACAGCGGTCTTCGGACCACCCCGCTCGGGATTGGCTACCGTCGTGCTCGTCGGATACGCACCCTGCCAGCTTGCCGTCAGCGTCATGCTCCGAACGGCAATGCCCTGCTGACCCGCGATACGCAAGATGATGCCTTCATTCGTCGCATAGTCGCCGATGTTCTTGGCATGGTCGGAGACGAGCAGCACTCCTTCCTCGCTTTCCCCACGAAGCTGAATGCCTGAGTGCAGCAGCAGGTGCGAAGCGCTGTCACTCGCCGTGCTGGTTAACTGGTAATGCCCATTGGGAAAGTACACCTCGTCCCCGGGCTGCGCCGCTGCGATCGCTGCCCGGATCGCAGCGGCGTCTTCCGTCCCGGTATCCGCCGTCGTCGCACCGAAATCCACGACATTAAGCGTCCGCCCCGTCACCACAGGAAGCTCGGGCACCGAATGGGACGTCCCGTCCGGCTCATACAGCCCCGGTCTCGTATGAGGCAGCGCCGCCGGATCGGGACCGGTCGGGGGAAGCTCAAGCGGACTCAGTACGAAGCCGTCCGGATGCGGCTTATATACCTGGACCTCAGTAATACTGTTCCAGTCCGTCGATCCGGCGCCGAGCCCCACAATCCGCACATATCTGCCCGTCGTTGGGGTGAAACCGAACGCCTCCAGTTGCACCGAGGTGCCGCTACCGCTGCCCGAGAACACGGTCGTCCAGGAGTCGGCATCGGCGGACACCTGAATATCGAACTTCAGACTACGCTGGTCGCCCCGATAAAAGGCCATGCCGATATAGCCGATCGGCTGTATCGCCCCCAAGTCGAGCTGCAGCCATTGACCGACGCCACTAGCCGACCAACGGGTCGTCAGATCATGATCGATCGCATTGTCAGGGATATTCTCATCACTCATACTCGCGCTAGCTGCCACGACAGTAAGCGCTTTCACTACTTCAGTTGCAGAAGCAGCCTGAACAACCACTGTCTCGCCTGCCCCAAGCTCTTGTCCGCCTCCGTTTGCTCCTGCTCCCTGAGCCGGTGCCCATGCCAGCGAAGAAAACAGAAGCAGCCCCGCCACTCCCGTGCTCCAAATCCGTTTTATCCTCTTCATCCTATGTCCCTCTTTCTCGTTAGGATAAGCCGATCCGTCCGCCCGGTCATCCGGGCGAACGATCAACCGTTTTCCGTATCGCTAAGCCTATTTCATATACCGGTCATAAGCGGCCTGCTGAATACTGATCACTTCATCCAGTCCCATCTCCTTGAGCTGCTGACGGAACTTCTCGAAGTTGCCAGCTACCGGCTCAGAGCCCAGCACCCACTTCTGGAATTTCTCGTCGGTGAACGTCTGGATGCTCTTCATGATCGAATCAAGCTTTTTCTTCTCCCCATCCGTAAACGTCAGCACCGGAAACTGCTCGATCGGGTATTTCTTCTCGTTGTATTCCTTCACTCCGGCCAACGCCGTCTTGTTCGTCCATTGCTCCTCATAGGCAAAATCCTGATGGAAGCCAACTTCCATCTGCGCCCCATCCGCCTGCAGCGCCTCAAGCACCGGCTTACTGCCTGTCAGCAGACTGTTCTTGAATTTCGGCTTTCCGTCTACGAGATCGTAGTGCACGCCTTCGATCCCAAAGTTCATCAGTCTCCGTCCTTCCGGAGTAAACCAGAAATCGAAATATTTGATCGTTTCGACCTGATGCTTGTTAGAGCTGGAAATAGCCCACCCACTTTCGCTTACCGTAGCCCGCTTCGTCTCTTCACGGATGACCCCGTCGCTGCTGGCCGGGGGGGCCATCGGTGCGAACAGAATGCCGGGTACTTTATCCTTGAGAGTATCATTATAGCCCGCCGTACTGGAGAACCAGTCATGTGAAACGCCACCGACGTTATCGCCGAGCAGCACCTCGCGCGACTTCGCCCCGCGGGTGAAAATTTCTGGATCAATCAAACCTTCCTTATACCACTTGGCAATATTCGCGACCGCCGTCTCGTAGTTTGCCTCATAAGGGCCATACTTCACCTTGCCCTGGTCCGCATATATGCCGCGGTATGAATTCCAGAACAGCAGCAGATCTTGTGCTCCTCCTTTGTTCACACGGTTGAAGTACGGAATTTCATCAGCCTTGCCATTTTTATTGGGGTCCTTCTCCTTGAACGCCTTTAGTACCTGGTACAGCTCGTCAACCGTTTTCGGCTGCTGCATATTAAGCGCTTTCAACCAATCCTGGCGGATAAACCAGCCCTTCGCGACCAGTCCATCCGGGACGAACGAAAGGAAATACATCTTGCCGTCAGGTGCCGTAGCGAATTTCTTCACATCCGGCCGCTGCTCCAGGAACGCCTTAATATTGGGCGCATGCTTGTCGATCAGCTCATTTAATGGAGCGAACGCGCCTTCGGAGCCGTATTTGTTGAAATCCCCCTTCACGTTGTAATGCACAATGTCGGGAATGTCGCCGGATACCATCATCAGATTGAACATTTCCTTGCTGTTGGTCGCCGTCTGCGAAGCGGTTCCCTTCAACGTCACATTCGTACGCTGAGCCGCTTCCTTGAACACCGGGAAATTATTGTCGTAAATATACCGGTCACCGTAATGCATATGCATCGTCAACTCCACCGGCTTGCCCAACTCCCGGCCTTGGTCCGGTGCAGACGAAGGCACCGCTTCCTTGGCATCCTGACCGCATCCTGCCGCCGATAAAGCCATAACCAACGTCAGCGCAGCCCCTACTCCTTTTTTCCATACCTGTTGCTTCATATTTATACGTCCCCCTTATGTGTAATGGAGCCAACTTACCCTTTCACCGAACCGACCAAGGCCCCTTTGGCAAAATATTTCTGAATTAGCGGATAGACGACCATCATCGGGATGATGGAAACAATAATAGTGGCGTAAATGACCGTCTCCTGGGAAACGAGTGTCGAGGAGCCGAAATCGACCAACTGCTCGCTCAGGTTGTTTTCCACAATCAACTTCTTCAGCAGCACCTGCAGCGGAATTTTATCTTTATCCTTCAGGACGATCATCGCCCAGAAGTACCCATTCCAGCGTGTAACGGCATAGAACAACCCGACCGTCATCAGCGAAGCCCGGGACAACGGCAAGTACACCGTCCATAAAATCCGGTAATCGCCTGCACCGTCAATCTTCGCCGCCTCCTCCAGTTCCACGGGCACGCTTTGGAAAAACGTACGCAGCAGGAACACATAGAAGGTCGTCACCGCGAACGCGATAATGATGGTAAAGCGCTCATTCAGCATGCCCATATCCCGCAAATTCAGATAGAAAGGAATCATCCCGGCGTGAAACCACATCGTCAGCGCGATCAGAAAGTTGATGACTCCCTTCCCCTTCAACCTTTTCTTGGATAGTGGGTAAGCCCCACAAATCGTCAGAAACAAGCTTACCAACGTGCCCACGACCGTGTAATAGAGCGTGTTTGCGTAAGCCACCCAGATGCTTTTCTGCATCAGGACCTTGACATAAGCCTCCAGATTGATGTTCACCGGCAGCAGCAGCACCTTACCGGATACGACCGCATCGCCAGAGCTCAGCGAGGCCGACAGCACATACACGAACGGATACAGTGCGGCAAGTCCAATCATTGATAACAAGAGCGTATTGACCGCATTGAAGCATTTATCACCTAACGAGGTTCTCATTCCATTCACCTACCAAAGTCCAGTCTCGGTCAGCTTCTTGCTGAGCCGGTTAGCCATAATAACGAGCAGCAGACTGACGCTGGCGTTGAACAACCCAGCGGCTGTCGCCAGATCGTACTGCCCTTCCTGCAGACCGGACCTGTACACATAGGTGCTGATCACGTCCGCCGTCTCATATGTTGCGGGCTGATAAAGCAGTATAATCGCTTCGTAGCCAACTTCCATCAGCTGTCCGATCTTGAGGATCAGCATGATCGCAATCGTCGGAATGATCGAAGGCAGCGTGACATTCCATATTAGCTGGAAGCGGCCAGCCCCGTCGATCTTCGCCGCCTCGTACAGCGCCGGGTTCACCCCGGCCAATGCCGCAATGTACACGATGGCGCCGAAGCCCATCTCCTTCCATATATCCATGGAAATAATATAGATGATCCGGAAGTACTCCGGCTTCGTCAGGAAATACAGCTTCTCCCCGCCGAACAGCTGGAGGATGGAATTGACGACACCTGTCGAAGGGGCGAGAAAGTTCGTGACGATGCCTGCCACCACCACGATGGAAATAAAATGCGGCAAATACGTAAACGTCTGGACGAATTTCTGGAAAAGCCGGTTTCTCACTTCGTTCAGCAGCAGCGCCAGCACGATCGGCGCTGGGAAGGCGAAGATCAGCTGATATAAGCTGAGCAGCAGCGTGTTTTTCAGCGTTCTCCCGAAATACGGGCCATTAAAAAATTGTTTAAAATGCTCCAGCCCGACCCAGGCGCTGCCCTCGATGCCTTTGAACAGGCTGAAATCCTTGAAGGCGATCTGCAGTCCATACATCGGTTTGTACATAAATAACGCATACCAAGCCAAGAATGGTATCAGCAGTAAATACAGCCGCCATTCCTGTACAACATGCTTTCTGATCGTTACCACCAAAAGCGCTTTCAACTCCCCCTACTTCTAGGATCATTTGTCGTATCCCGGATACAGTTCTCACTTTAACGAACAGGGTTGGAGGCGTCTATCACCATGATTTTGGTATCACCATCATTTCACGAAAAGGAGGAAAATCGACGTATTTTAGCTATCGAGCTTCGTTCAGACCCGCTATTTCTTCGCATATTGACCGGGAGAGATACCCTCATATTTACGGAACATGCGGATGAAGGTGTTAACGTTATTGCAGCCCACCCGCAAAGCCAGCTCAGCGATTTTCACCTTCTCCGTGTCCATAATTTCTTTGGCCTTCTTCACCCGATACAGGTTTAGGTAATCCTTGAAGTTTTCACCCGTATGCTTCTTGAAGGCTCCGCTAATATAGCCAAGTGAGAATCGATGCATTTCCGCAATCTCCGACAAAGACAGGTCGCGAGTGTAATGCTCATGCACGTAGTCGACGATGCCCTGCATCTGTGTCTGATCCAGCATCGTCTGCTCCGAATGAATGAGTCCGATCAACCGCTCGAACAGCTCAAACAAGGCTGACCTTGCCTCGACATCCTCAGCCGCATGATGAAGCTTCCGGAGTGCCTCCGCCACTTCGCCCTCATCCGTATCCAGTACTTTGTTCAACTGCTGGAGAATCCGGTTTACCGTGTTTTGTAGAGCGTATACGAAATGCGTCCAGCCTGTTCCGCCGATCGCCTCCCTGCTCCGATTCTCATCCAACAACCGCTGCAGCAGGAGGAAAACGTTCTCCCGTTGTCCGCGAATGACACTCCCGATCAGCTCGCGCTCCCCATCGAGCGGATAATAAAACCGGTCATTCATCTGTCCGTCCAGATCGCTTCGCACGATGACGAGACGGGAGGTGCGCAGTACCCCATAATCCAGCCACTGCACCGCCTGCCGGTAAGCCCGTTCCCACTCGCCGCCCGCTAGAACCGGGTCGCCCAGCGCAGCGACCAGACGCAAGCCGACGCTCGCCTCGATCTCCATCAGTACTGAACTTACGATCCGCTTCGCCCGTTCGCTATCGTCCCCCTGCAGCATGATGCCCATGCGACGGTAGTCGAAATCGAATACTTCGCACAAGCCTTCCTTACTCAGCCGCTCCGAGAGCAGCAATTGGAGCTGCGACTTAAACGTAACGAGCGCTTCCTTCGTGTAGTGGCTCGCCACCTCCGAGTAGCTGGCGAATTCAACCACGCATACCAGGCTAGGCGAGGCTAGCCAGACGAGGCCGTGCTTCTCCAGCTCAGCGGCCGCCCGTTCCTGCGGCAGCAAGCCATGGAGCATGTCCCGCAGCAGCTTGTCCTTGAGCGAAACCTTGCTTTGCATCATCGCTTCCCGCATCTGTACGTTAGCCCTCTTCATCCGGGCTGTCGTATCACGTATAAACGTAAATTCATCCCTTTCCTCCGAATCCTTCTCCTCTAGGTCTTCATCCGAGCGCAGCAAGCTGACAACATGGCCGATCGGTAGGTACATCCGGCGGGAAATCCAGTAGGCCAGGCCCCCGCCGAGCAGCAGCAGCAGTACATAGACAAAACCCGTTACCGTTAACTGTTCCTTCATCGCCGACCAGGGGGCGAACCGTTCCGCCACGTAGACAAACGTCCAAGTTGGCAACACCTGGGAGCGCAGCGTATGCACGGACAAACCGTCTCGGAACGAAAGGCCGTCTTTTCCTGACTGAACCGTCGGCAGCACGTTATCGCGAACCTCATCTTTCCGCTCGGGCTGGAAAGCGGACTTGTAGGCGAGCAGCCGCTCCCCATCCAGAATGGCGATGGCACTTTCGCCGTCAAGCCCGAGTACCGGTAGTAGATAACGTTCGTGGAAGGATAAATAGAAGTACAAAGCGCTGCCCGAGAGCACTTCCACTTTTTTCGTAAGTGTAATCAGAGTATCGGCTTCGTATGGCTTCGGAGTCCGCCGCACCCCCATGTCTTCGGCCTCGTTCGAATCGGGCGTCAAGCCCATTTCGTTCCAGTACCGGTCCTTTGTAATCGTGTAGCTGGGCGTGATGACCAGATCGTCATTGTCCTTGGTAATGTCTATCCGGTAGCCGAAGTCACGGAACGCATTGCTGCTCTTCTGAAGCTCATTATAGATGCTCGTAATGTTCGCATAGTCCCGCTGCGGATTGCGCGCGTACGCGACAATCGTCTCCTGTTCCTTCATCTGGTCCGACAGCGTAAGTGCGAAGCGCAATTTCATATCCGCCTGATCGCGCATTTGTTCCAGATAGACCGCCTGCTTGCGGTACAGTTCCCGGTTGACGTGCTCGTTGCTCTGGTAAATGAATAAGCCTGCCGCAATCAGTGTATAGAGAATCACCAGCACCAGATAGGCGGACAGCAGCTTGAGAAAAAATCTTTTTTTGATCACGGGAACCCTCCTCTATCTACGAAAGAGATTCAGATACTATAACCGTAAGGCGACGGTCTGTCTATCATCAATATTTTGCTATCGTGATTTCTTCACGAATCTGCTCTCGGAAGTGTCGTACTGCCGCGCAGATCGCGTAGATTGATGGTTTTCCAGCAAAAACACAATTAGTTCCTGCAAACGTATTTGGACAATCACCAATTATGAAAATGAAATAAAGCAAAAATCCATCCCTCAGGGATGGATTTTTGTAATTGCGACCTGTTTTCAGATTGGGGTTAAATGAGTCTCGCCATCATTAGAATTTTAACGTGCTTATGAAAAAACACCTTAATTTGATCTTACTACTTGGTTACATTTACTATCATCGTATCACTGGAAGTGGTTCCCGCATAGTTGACGAGCTCACCACGATATTGATAGGTGCCTATTGCTTTATTCGTTATGGTCGTTACTCCCCCTTGGGCGTACGGTGAATTACTCGTCAGTGCTTGTGTATAAATGAGAACACCGTTCTCATATAAATAATACACACCGCCATTGGTTCCCCACCACATGTTCATGCTGACTTTGAAATTCCCGTCGCTATCCCAGTTGTCATTGGAAAGGACCGGTTTAGCCGGTGTTGCCTGAGTAACGATAACGGTCATAATGTCACTTCTCGTTGTGCCAAAAGTATTGGTGAGTTCAGCGTAGTACCGGTAGGTCCCATTCATCTTGTAGGTAACTGACGTTACGGTAGATTGGGCACTCGGTGAATTATCCACAAGAATTTGGGTCTCGATGAGCACATCATTTTCATATAGCTTATAGATTCTACCGTTATCTCCCCACCACATATCCATTTTCACCCTGTAGTTGCCATCTTGAATGCCAGTATCATATCCATTGTCATTAGACAGATCAGGTTTTCCCGGCACTCCTTTGCTTTTCGTAATCATGTTGTTTACGGTTGCGGTCGCAGTACCCTGATTGCCTGCATCATCAACAAATTCAAAAGTAAAGCTGCCGTTCATGAGGAACGAGTAGCTGTTTGCCCCCCCGTTGTTCGTGATCGTTACATGTTCGCTTGGCGTAATGGACGCTACTACAATATCATTGGTCGGTGTTGTGCTGCTATATGCGACCGATGCAGTTGGCACTGTCATGTCTGCAATGTCTACGATCGTCATCGAATAAGGCTTCAATTGAATCTGTCCGGCAAAACTTGAGACAGGTGCCTCTGGCAACGGATTGACCTGAGGAGCGTCCAGCCAGCTCGCATTCGGATTGGTGAGGTAATCCGGCAAAGGATTTTCTCCCCCGTATATCCAATTCGTCTTGAGCGCCGCTCCTGGTACGGATACGTTAACTGGGTTCATCGTGCGGTTGGCAAATACGACCTTCTTAATGCCGCTTGCATCGCCGAATCCCCATGCCCCAACATCCGCGACATTATAATATACATTCGTTGCTATAAAGCGAAGTTTTTCATTTTGAACATTGCCCTGTGCGAGATTGATCTTGTAGAAACTGCTGTTTGCGTCAAGCAAATCGCCCAATGCTTTAAATACATGAAAATTCGGTAATTTGACGAGATCGCCATTCGATGCCTGCTGTACGATTCCAAACCCCTGAGTATCCACCATCGCGTGCACGTCGGTAATCGTCACTTCGCCTGACTCGATCATTTGCAGCACTCGTTCCATACTGTGGATCGCAAATCCTGGTGTTTTCATGAACTGTTTGCGTGCCTTCTCGTTTAAGTCCGTCTCTCCGAAAATGACCGTCGGAAGCGAGGACCATTCCGTTACCCACATTTCCTTGCCCGGGAATTGATTTTTTTGAATGATGAGCCCTTCTAATGCGCTTTGGTTATACGTATACAAATAGTCCATCATCTTGCTGTTCGTCAAATCATTCAGATACGGAATAGGGGAATACACATGGACTATGATCGCATCGTAGAAACTGGTATCTTGCGCCAGACTCTGGTTCCAAGCAGCAACCCGCCCCCCTTGCGTTGCTCCCCAGTCGACATTAGGATCTGGCTGATTATTGGGGTCAGCCGCGATCCTGTCTTCAAGGTCTTTCGCGACCGCGACAATACCAACTTTTATGGTTGGGTCGATGTTTTTGATGCCCTGATAAATCAATTTGCATTTTGCAATGTACTCGTTTACCGATGGAAATGCTTTATCAAAGAAAATGGAATATAGCTCATTCCCCATTTCCACATAAATAGGCTGGGTTGTCAGCTGCTTCATCTGCCGAATTTGAGTCATAATTTCATCTACCGACTGTGAGATGACGTTCAAGTCATATACGTACGGCACACCCAAAGTATTGGCCAGATGGTACGAATTCGCAAGGGATAGCCCAGGAAAACCCGGCTTTAAGCTTACATTTTCAATAGCCCCGATCGTTTTATTTCCGTAAAATTGCTGATAACGCGGATCCTTCGAATTAATAAGGGTACCTTCGTTGTACATGTAGAAATCAGCACCTGTTCCATCCGGACCACGCACGTTTTGCAGCTTGAGTTCCATGCCGAGATTATCATGACTTGCAGGTTGAAAATCGGTCACCCTGCCGATTTTTAAAACTTGTTCGTTATGCACCCCTAATAGATAGGGCGACAAAGCATACGGAGTCGTATCGATCTGGAATTCCGCAGATGAAACGGTTGGACCCGGTATAGGATTCACCGTAACCTGGGTTGTGGCCGAAAATCCGCCGTCTACCGTAGTAACAGTAACCGTCGTCGTCCCGGCGGACAACGCTTTGATGGCTCTGGACTTGCTTGCTCCGCCGACCAAGCTTGCCACGGATGGGTCGCTGATTGACCATACGGTGAACAAGTTATCGGCATCAGTTGGAGCGATCGTCGCTGTGAGTTCCTCGGATTCCCCTGCATATAGCGAAGTACTGGCCTTATTTAGGGAAACGCCTGTTGGCCGGACATAGACGACAACATCACTCTTATCTTGATAAGAACCGTCATACGTTGCAGCGGTAATAGTAGCCTGCCCCTTTGCGACGGCTGTGACAACACCAGTTTGATCGACTGTTGCTACAGCATGGTTGCTTGAGTTTAATACGACGTTCTTGCCAGTTTTATTGGTGATCGGAATAGGCGCGCTATTTCCTCTGGCGTAAGCGGCTAGCTTGGTGCCCATGACTAACTTCGAGCTTTCATGGTTCCAAATTTTAATATCATCAATAGTCGCCTTTAAATTGTAAGTAGTCAACTGCACCTTGCCAAATGAATACGCAACGTTGGAAATGGCTCCCGCAAACGTATAATCAGCATCCGCTGCGCTTTTTACATATACTTGAACCGAATCGTCCAAAGCAGCCAGTTTGATATCGTAATCTATCCCTTGATTAAATGCTGCGGAATAAAAGGACTGCTCTGTACCGCCTGCTTTAATATAGCTTAATCCGGTCCCCCTGATCAGCAGCCGTGTGTAATCGGATTCGCTCACATATCTAAGCTTAATGGATATGAAGTTTCCGGCCAAATTGTCTCCACGATTAAACCGCATCGAAATCGTCTGATTTCTCCATTGTGCATTCGCCCCTTTGAGTTCAATCAGGGAGGAAGCGGTTGTTGTCGAAGATAAGCGGGAATTATCAACCATCCAAGTGCCCTGTACAGGATTCCATAGATTCATACCATTGCTGAAATCGTCCTGGAACTGCAATACCCCTATGGAATCCACCGGATCTTTCACATAGATATCGAATTTCACTTGCGACAAATTGTCTGCCGTAACGGCAGTAATCGTAACTAGTCCTCTGGTTAACCCGGTAACCACACCGTTTCCATCAACAGTTGCCTTCCCCGCATCGCCAGAAGTCCATATAACCGAATTTCCAGTCGTATTTATTACTTGCAAATTGGATTGACTTCCCACGTTCAAAGAAGACAATATGTTTCCGTTAGCCATAAAAGCCGAATCACGCAAATTGACAACGCTTACATTATCGAGCTGCACTTTATCGTTGAAGGTTGAAAATCTGACCTTTCCGCTTTGAACGGGTACACCCGTAATCGTTCCTACACTCGTATAATTGGTTTCCGATTCAGTTTTTGCATATACGGTTGCCGTGCTTCCCGATATATTCATCTTGATGTCGTAGTTACTGCCAACGGTAAATTTATAGCCGGAAAGGGACACCTCGCTAGACCCATTAATGGTATAACTTAACCCGATAGGCCGGATCATCAAGCTCAAATTGCTGGTATTGCTACTATACCTCGTATATACTCTTGTAAATCCACCTCCTGGCGTTTCCAAGATTTTCAGCCTAAAATCAACGATTTGATCCTGCCAAACCGAATTCGTCCCTTTCATCTCAATATTGTTCGAGCTGGACGATGTAACGCGAAGTGCGCCGTTATCGACGACCCATGACCCGTTAATTCCATTCCACAGTGACATCCCTGCACTGAAATCATCCTGGAATTGAAGGACGCCTGTACTTCCAGCGGCAAATCCTTTAGGTAGCGGGAGTAACAACGAAATTAGAAGAGTACATAAAATGAGCCCCGACATTATCTTTTTATACATCATGCATCCACCCTTTCTTCATTATATAATTCAAAAATGTAAGCGTTTCACTTTCAATCTAAAAAGAAAACAACAAGGTTGTTCCGTGCCGACTTGAACACAGAGCAGCCTTGCTGCCCCCTCTTACAAACTACTTTATTCCACAATCTCACATTGGAATTCATTGGCTCCCAAACGAATCACTCGGTTTTGGAAAGAAATCTGCTTCTCCTCAGCGGTATCATTCCAAAATACGAAGAGTCTTCTCGCATGATGAACGTATTCCGTTTTGATGATTCCCTCAGGCAGCTCCATATCAGTATCCAGTGAAAAAGTGCCGTGATAGAAAAATTCGGCGTAGCGATCGCGTAAGGCGATCAGTACCTTAACGTGGCTCGCATAGGCCGGAGCCGCAGTCACTGTTGCCCGAGAGCGGTAAATAGCAATGTCAAAGCGGTATCCATACACAAAAGCGAAGTGAAGCTGCTGTTTAAAATCGCTTCTCTCATCATGCATGTATCGATTGGACATAATCGTCTCGGGGAACGTTTGCCGATAAAGCTCAGGGAACGACTCTTCGTCTTTAAAACTCGCGTATTGGCAACTATGATGGAAATCCAGGAGAGGCGCATAGCAGTCGACAACGAATTCAGAGCCGAAAGCTTTATCCCCTGTGCATAATTCACGCATTTGCTGCAAATTGCGCCGCCGATAAACCGTCTCGTTATCCCCCCGGTTTCCATGATCATGCGAAGCATCGAAACAGAGATGTGGAAAATGTCCAGCGATCTGATCGTAGAAAATGGAGTCCGGGTTGTAGCTTAGTTTTTGTTGACCGATCTGGGTAAGATGCTTATTCCATTCATCGGTCGCCTGACAGGCAGACACAAAGCTTTTGTAGCCAAAATTGCGCAGCAGCATGCCGTCATTGTTGAATTTATAATGCTCCCTGTACTCCATGCCATCAATATTTTTGCGGCAAATCCGATGTCCGGTTTCCTTGTAATAGTCTGATTTTACATCGATCAATACACCATTTGTGTAAAGCGCAACACGTCCCCCACGACGCTGCACTTCCGCAATCGCTGCTTTAAACCCTTCTTCCCCGCCAAGAGCAGGATCAGGTTCATAAACCGGATAACCGTTATCGAAGCCGCCTTTCCACCAACCGAAGAGCAGAATCATTTCCACCCCGACTGCCTTGCCTTCCTCGTAGACTCGGGGTAAATCTTCATAACGGAAGTGAATTTTGCCGAACTGATGCTTCATAATGATTCGCTGCCAACCCGGGAGCTTCTGTACCCAATCGGGTTTCTGCGGTTCACTAAACCAACCGTCCGCCCATTGCCGGTAAATGGCCGAGCCTTGCCGCCAATCCCCGGGAACAAAGGCGACTACAGAGGTCGGGGAGGAAACTTCTTCTCCTCCTTGCACCAAAGGAAACTGAGAAACGGCTAGAACGAGACGCGGATCGCTGTTGCGCGGGCCTATTCCTGCGGCCAACACACACGTAGTGAAGTTGTCATCATGCCTTCCTACATAAAGGAAATGCGAACCGCTCTGCACACCGAACCAAGCCATACTGCCGAAACTCGGATAGGTCATGTCGAGCCAAATCTCATGGTTATCGCTGGACATGTATTCACTGTGAGCTCTGTCAATTGCTGTCCAAGGATCTGCAAGTCGGTGTCCATGCCCCTCACTGCGGTACAAGACATCACGGCTGCGCACTTCATCCGCAACGACGGATACATCTACGAACGGAAGTTTGATCTCATTAACCCTTACTTCGCTCTGATTGGTTACCTTGTATGAGAAGTGCAATTGCTCTCCTTCTACGAGGACCTGCACCCAAAACAATACGGGATAGGTATTCCCGTCCTCTGCTTCGAGCTGATTGTATTGGACAGCCAATCCACCCTCAATTTCGGTTACCGTCCCGCTCTGAAGACTTGAACGAACGGACATGTCGCGAAACTCGCCGTCGTCCAGTTGAATTCTCCAGAAATCCGCTCCTGCACTCTCTTGTAATAGAAGTCCCTCCGCCGACCATCGTACGGATCGTCCCTGCGGATCTACAGCAAACTGTAATTGTCCTGCCTTAAGTGAAAAAGTCATTTTCCCAATCTGTCCTTTCCTTATCGTAAATAAAGACCGCCGTTCACATCCAGAATAATTCCGGTAATGTACCTAGCCTCATCGCTGGCTAGGAATACCGCCGCAGCCGCAACGTCTTCAAGCTTTCCTAAGCCTAAGGGGACGGATTCCGTTAAACTCTTTACCTTCTCATCCCCATGCGTTTGAAGCAATAATTCGGTTTCGATGATGCCCGGAGCGATCGCGTTAACGGTAATGCCATAAGGAGCGGCCGTGCGAGCGAGCGTTTTTGTGAAGCCGATCTGTCCACTTTTACTAGCAGCGTAGTGAACATGGCCATACAAGGCACCCTGATGTCCAACGACCGAACTGATGGAAATAATCCTTCCGCTTTTTTGCGGCATCATGATGTCCATGGCATACTTCGAGCATAAAAAGGTGCTCGTCAAGTTGTTGTTGATGATTTCATTCCAACTTTGCAGCGACGTTTCGCCTATCGTTTCCGCCCTGGAAGTGCCGGCATTGTTGACCAATATATCGAGGCGTCCATACTTCTCTACCGCCACATGAAACAATTTCTGGACATCCTCTTCTTGGCTGACATTAGCTTGAATCGCAATGGCATCCCGCCCCACCGCCTTGACCTGCTCAACAAGTTGAAGTGCGCTTTCCGTGATCTCCAGAGCGTTAATAATCACATTAGCTCCCGCTTCAGCCATTCCTAAGATCATCCCGCGTCCGAGACCTTGCGATGCCCCCGTTACCATGACCACTTTGCCAGATAAATCAAACATAACGATGCTCACCTCAGTTTCTAAAATGACTTAAAAGTAATGCTCGGCAGCCGGTGGTCGAATTTGAATAAGTTGCCCGTTATAATGCCTTAAATCGTGCGGGACAAAAGGATATTTAATGGCTGAGTCTTCATACAGTTCAATGCCTAACCCCGGTTTATCCGGGATTGTCATGTAGCCATCCTCGAAATGCAGTTGTTCGTCCGTTATCTCTTTGCGCCAAGGCACATCACTTGCCATAATTTCCAGATAGAAAAAGTTAGGCGTACAGGCAGCCAATTGCAGTGTAGCTGCGTTAGCTACGGGGCCGCTTGGATTGTGCGGGGCGAATGGAATATAGTTCGCTTCCGCCATTGCTGCAATTTTGCGGCATTCCATAATGCCGCCAGCATGGCTGATATCCGGTTGCACATAGTCCAGCGCTCTTCTTTTGAACACCTCGCTGAATCCTTGTCGCGTAAACAATCGTTCTCCGCCTGCGATAGCCACCGGAGATTTCCGCCTTACATCTACCATGGCATCCAAGTTATCTGGTGGAACTGGTTCTTCGAACCACACTGGCTTGAAAGCTTCAATTTCCTTAGCGATCTTAATCGCTGTAGGTACATTAAACCGGCCATGCCCTTCAATAAACAGATCCATGTCATAACCGACGGCATCTCTCACAATGCCTATGCATGCGAGAGCCTTATCCATTTCCTCATTCGAGAGGGTCATGTACGCTTTGCCGAACGGATCCCACTTGAGCCCTTTGAATCCTCGCTCCATCGCTTCCTTGGCTTTTACACCAAAATCCTCTACGCAAGTGGCGCCGGCAAACCATCCATTGGCATACACCTTCACCTTATCGTGAACCTTGCCCCCAAGCAGCCTGTGAACCGGAACGCCCAGTGATTTACCGTTAATGTCCCACAATGCCATTTCCACTGCACTAAGCGCAGACATCAGAACGGCTCCACCCCGCCAGTAGGCATCACGATATATATTGTGATAGTGCGCTTCGATATCAAGCGGGCTTTTACCGATTAGGTAACGTTTTATATCTTCTATTGCCCCAGTTACAGCATTCTCTTTATACTCCAGCGTTGCTTCGCCAACCCCTGAAATACCTTCATCTGTGTAAATTTTGACGAATACGAAGTTTGTCCGGTAACAATCGACGACAAACGTATTCACGCCAGTAATTTTCATCTCCACACCCCTAAGAAACATGTCATATTTATTCTCACGGACTGAATCGCCGCCCCATGCACTCGATAGATAACACCCCCCAGAGCTGTTTGCTATGCAAAGTGTTCTGGGGGGTGCGAAAGATAAGCTTTTCAACGAAGTATAGTTCCGGTACGTTAATCGCTGCTATCAGCCGTTACTTCAGCGGCTTGAAGTCCGGCTGCAGATACTTGTTTAAATCAACCGTTTTCGCTTCCACATTGGCAGCCGTCAGTTTGTTGAACGCATCTCCCAGCTCTTGCAGTCCCTTCTCAATTTCCGGAAGCTCCTTGCCCCTGATAAACAGCTCCGACATGACGTCATTTACAACGGCCGCTTTTTTGACATCGATTGAGCCCACTTTAAGCGGAGGGTTTAAAACGGAATAATCCAGCAGTGGCGCCACCGGATAATTCGTTGACTTCCCGTTGATGACAAAACCTGCTGATCCCTTGCGATCCACTGGTTGAATCGATTTTTCCTGAGCGGCAAGGTTTGTAAAGGAACCGAGACCCTTTTTGGCCAGCGTCACAAACATTTCATCGGAGATCATGAATTCCCATACCTTCTTTGCTTCTTTAAGATGCTCCGTTTTTTTGTTGATGCTGAATCCGCCCGCTGTCTCGTAGCCAGGGCCCCCCAGAACTTTCCCTGCCCAAGTAGGGAAATCTGCCACGGCCCAGTCGATTTTTGCTGGAAACTGATCGTTGAATACCCCGATATCCCAGGTTGCGGCGGACAGCATGCCGATATTGCCCTCGGAAAACTGGGCGCGGATCATATCGTTGTCATAATTGCCTACGCCAGGAAAGACGCTGCCTTCCTTATTCACATCAATCCACCACTTCACATATTTAGCAAAAGGCGAAAAGTCATATTTTCCAGTTACGGCATTCCAGCCATCCCTGCCATAAATGTCTCCCGAAACAACTGCCGGATAAGTCACATAATACCGCCAGAATGCCGACTGCTTGATCGGCAGACCGAGACCGAACTTCTTGCCGCCTCCACTGGCTGTTATCTGTTTCGCATATTGCTGCATTTCCTGCCAGGTCGTTGGAGGTTTCTCTGGATCAAGTCCGGATGCTTTGAACAAATCCTTATTGTAAACTAATTTAAAAGTGGTGACGTTTTCAAAGACACGGTCCAGTTCACCATTCTTGGAGGTTGGTGGAGCTGTAAGAGCGGATTTATCAAAGCGTTTGCGAATTTCCGGTGTGATCAAGGGATTCAAATCCAGTGGATAATCCGCAGTGGACAGATCGGGCGTATAATAAGCAATATCCGGAAGTTTACCCGCATTCAGCGCAAGCTTCAACTGCTCGTTATAGTTGTCCGAGTAAACCTTATAGTCAATCTGGATATTGTCAGGATTCGTTTCATTGAACTTTTTGATTAAGCCCTCACGAACCTCAAGATCATGCCGCGTGTTGGTCCAAACCTTGATCGTCACTTTTTCCTTAGGCTTTTCTTTCTCTACCCCCGCGGTGCTGCTGGCAACCTTGCCATTGTTTGTACCTGACGAGCACCCGGCAGACAAAGCCAGCGCCACGGTAGCTATCGTAATCAAACTGCGGCTTCCCCATTTACTTCTACTCAATTGCTTCAACCCCTCATCTTGATTTGAATTACACCCTCATTATAGAAAGGAATCCACCCGCAGTTAACCCCTCAAAACTCGTATTTACTGACAAACCAGCCACGATTATGGAAGCCTTTCCACAAAGGGAAGCAGCAGCTCAAAGCATTTTCCCTGCTCCAACTTCTGCATCCGCAGGCCACTATCTTCACCAAAATAGAGTCGGATCCGCTCATGAACATTACGGATGCCAAAGGAGTCCGGATCGGGAACCTGCTCGCTGAGCAGCCGCTGTACCCGCTCCTCGTCCAGAATTTGTCCATCATCAAAGACACTAATGCAAAAAGCATCCTCTGCTACGCGCCAGCCTTCAACCTTGATAAGACTTCCACCCGCCTGGCGGCTCATTCCGTACATGATGGCGTTCTCCACCAGCGGCTGAAGCGAGATTTTCACAATCTCCTGCTGCATGAATTCCTCAGGGATCTGGATTGCAATCGTAAACTGCCCCTTGTAGCGGATTTGCTGCATGCCAATATAGTTATTCAGGTGCCTTAGCTCCTGCTCAACGGTCACGACATCGATCTGATCCAGGCCTCCTCGAAGAAAGCCGCTTAGATATTCAATCATATTAGTGAGCTCCCGATCCTTGTGTTCCAGCGCTTTCCACTGGATGGTATCCAGGCTGTTGTAGAGAAAATGCGGGTTAATCTGATACTGCAACAGCCTCAGTCGGTACTCCTTCTTCAGTACCTGCTCCTGACGGATTTCCATTAACAGTTCACGAATCCCGTCATAGAGGACGCCGATTTCATCCGCCCGCACCAAAGGCGGGATGTGCATGTTGGCCCCCTCGCTTTTCTTTCGGACAACCAGCGAGGCCAACCGTTCAATCGGCCGGGAGAAATTCCGTGCCAGCCTGATGGAGAGCAGCGTCATACCCAACAGCAATAGCCCCACCAGGCCGATGGTCCATTGATATACCTTATAGAGCGGCAGCAGCACTTGATGCCGTGGTACAATGCCGAGCAGCATCCATTCCGCCCCAATCGTTCGTATGGAAAAATAACTGTCCCCTTCTGTAAAGCTGTATTCCGACTTGTCCATACTCTTCTCTTCAGGAAGATGAAGGATTCTCGACTGGAGAGCCGCATTCTCCACCGTTCCCGGAGAACGGATTAATCTTCCATTACCGGCATCAACAATAAGATATTGGCTTTGGCCAAGATGCTGCGGCCCCTCCAGCATTGCGCTCATTGAGCTGTACGGGATGGTAATCAGCAGACAACCGTGCAATTGCTGAGCGGCAACACTTCCTAAAGGAACGACCCAGGTGAATTCCCCTGCTGTTTTATCGTCAGACAGCCAGTAAACGTGCTCAAGTGTTCGTTTATCCAGGGAAAAGCTCTCAATACGTGCGGGATCATTTTTTACAGGAAGGCCGTAGCTGGAAAGATAGTGATTTCGAGGCAAGAGAAAGGAAACGCGAAAGTCCGCGTTAATATACTTGATATTGGTCAGGTACTGTGATAGCCGGTTGGCCACCTCTACCTGCCTGAGAATAGGAGCTTGCGGATTTGCAAAAGCCTGCATCAGCTCTTCATCCTGAAGAAACAGCCCCTCTGCTGTTTGGAATTCCTGATATAGCTGCCCTAGAGGGGCAGCTGTGCGGGACAGGATCAAGTCCGCGCTTTCTTCCAATTGCCGGGTAAATAAATTGGAGGTCACAAGGATATTAACAAGGCCGACAACCAAAAGTGGGAGGAGCGCCAATGCGAGCATAAGCAAGAACAGCTTTTGGTGAAACCGACGGAAAGGCGGGCGGCGTTTCTTCATACTAGAGCCCCCCGATACTCCGAGGGTGTCATGCCATATTCCCTTTTGAACAACTTCACAAAATGCTCTACCTTGTTGTACCCGACTTTATAGGACACCTCATAAACCTTAAGCGTGGGATCTTTCAGCAGCCTAATGGCTGCGCCCATGCGGGCCCGAAGCAGGTGTACACGGAAGGTGACTCCCGTTTGCTGCTTGAACAGCTCACTTAAGTAAACCGGGGAAAGGCCTAAATCCTCGGCAATGGTGGTCAATTGGAGATCCTGTTCGTATTCCCTGCCAATCCGCTCCAGGGCAAGACGAATCAACCGATGAAGGCCTTTGCCATGCCGCTGACGGAGCAAATGATGGATCTCATGGGTAAAGAAATACAGAAGTTCCTTGATTTTCGAATGACCGGAGATGCGCATCCTTAAGTCATCTGTACTCGGCAAAAGTCCTTCACCCTGGGCCCCAGCATGCTCCCGGATCGTGGACAGCCATTCAAAGCACCAACGCTGAGCCGCATTCAGATCCCATTCTACAAAGGCAGGAGCCAGTTGGTTGAGCCACTCTATCACTCGGTCTGTATCCCCCTGCAGCATCCACCCGACGAGCTCCGCCATAGGCTTCGTCCATTGCACATAGGCCATTTCGTCTCGAGACGGCAAAAGAAAGCGAACCGGCTCCTCCGGATTCGCTCCCATATATTCCATCATTTTCTCTGTTTCCCAAAATAATCTCGACAGTTGGAGCGGACTTTGTCCAGGCTCTGAAATCATAATGTGTACTTTCTTTTTGGTGAATCGGTCTATACAATCGTATAATCGCCAGGCAAAGACGAGGAGCTCCTCTTGGGAGCTGATGCCTCCCGTAACCAGCAGCCATTTACCGAAGGATAGGCGAATCGGGCAAATAGCCTCGTATTCAGCTATAAGCTCGAACATGACATTCTGCACGGCAAACTGGTCAATCTTAGCAGTCTCTATATGACCGTGTTGATCAGCCCCATCCAACGTAATCAGGTGCAGTCTCAACTCGCCATCTAGCAGCCATTTCAGCCCTACCTGAACACACTCCTCTTTCCACTCATAGCCAGGCTGATCTCCTAATATGAGCTCTTGAATATACTGGGAGCGGATGGATTCCTCATAATAGCGATTGCGGCGGTCACGTTCTCTTAGCACCTTCAGTTGCTCCAGCCTATCCACCTGCTTAAGAAGAACCTGCAGTAATTCTTCAGGCTTCGTCGGCTTGAGAAGATAATCCGTTACACCCAACTGGAGTGCCCTGCGGGCATAATCGAATTCACTGTAAGCACTGAGAATGATAAACTGGGTGTTCGGCCGATAGGCCTCAGCCCGGGCTATCATCTCTAGTCCTGTCATGTCCGGCATTCTGATGTCCGTAATGACAATATCCGGAGAAACGGCCCGGATTTTCTCCAGGGCACTCTCTCCATCCTCTGCTACACTGGCAACCACGAGATCGTATTCTTCCCAAGGAATAATTGTGACTAGTCTTTCCCGAATAAAATGCTCATCATCCACAATCAACACTTTATACATGCTGCATCCTCCGATCTGTCAACCCTTCACAGCACCTTGCGCAAGTCCACCTACAATTTGCCGGTTTAAAACAATAAATACGACAAGTACGGGAATAACCGAAATCATCGAGCCCGCCAGCAACAAGTTCCAGGCTGCTGCTCCAGAACCCATATTCCGCAGTTCAACCACACCTACAGTCAGTGTTTTGGTATCCGGATTACCGATACTCATGACTAATGGGAAAATATAAGTGTTCCATTCCGCAATAAATTCCAACAGGAAAAAAGTAGCGGTAATCGGAGCCATCAACGGCAGTGTCAGTCGATAAAAACGCTTGAAATAGGATGCCCCATCAACAATTGCCGCCTCATCCATCTCCTTGCCGAGCGATTTAACGAAGCCTTCGTACAGGAAAACACTAGCCCCCAAACCATACAAGGCAGCAAGTGGGATCGTAAAAATACTGTTCGTCAATCCCCAATCCACGGCGAGCTTGAACTTTGGAAACAAAGTCATCGGACCTAGGCTGACGAACATCACCCCGATAACCAACAGAGAGAGTAGTCGTTTTCCAGGGAATTGGGTTCTGGCAAAAACATACCCAGACATCGCCCCCATAAACACACTCAGCCCAGAGCTAACCGTAGCAAAAACCACCGAGTTATAGAAATACAGGGAGAAATTCAGCTCTTCCCATACCTCCGAATAGTTGGAGAATATCCACTTCCTAGGTAGCAAGCCGCCACCTGTAATCAGTTCCTGATTGGATTTGAAGGAATAAAACAAGACGTAAAGCACCGGAATCAATGTTAGGATGGCGACGACAGACAAAATTACATACTTTAACCACTTTAACAGATGTTTCACTTTGCTGTCCTCCTTAATTATGATAATCCATTTTCTTAGTCAACTTGAAGTAGCCTATCGATATCACGACCAGGATAAGTGCGGTAAACACCGCGACCGTTGCCCCGTAGCCATAATTGGTGCCTGTATCTCCTCCGAAAAACTGATGAAAAATATACAAGAAGGTCAGCTCGGTAGCATAGTTCGGTCCACCATCAGTAAGGACGAGAAAGGGGCCCATCGACTTGAGTGTCCCTAGAATAGACAGGAACAAAATCATCTGCAGAATCCGCCCCATCATTGGAAGGGAGATATAACGCACCCTGGTCCACCCCGTAGCTCCGTCGATATCAGCGCTTTCATAGACATCCTTCGGAATGCTGGTCAGACCTACAAGTAAAAGCAGCATATTGATCCCGAAATTCTGCCAGGCGTCTAAAACCATCCCGCTAACAAAAGCTGTCCACCCGCCTGACAGGAATGCAATGGGTTGATCGATCAGGTTTAAGGCGAGCAGCAGCTGATTAAGCCCCCCGTTATACGGGTTCAGCAGGATATAAACCACCAAGGCCATCGTTGAGGCCGGCAGAATGTAAGGCATAACAAACATGGCCCGAAACACATTTTTTCCTTTCATTTGCGAACTGAGGAACAGAGCCAGCATAAAGGCCAGAGGAAGCTCAAGGATGATTTTCAGGGAGAAAAGAGCCTGCTTCCAGAGGCTAGACCAGTAAATTTGATCATCCATCAGTCCTCGGAAATTTGCCAGCCCCGTAAACCGCTCCGGCCTAACTCCATCATAGTAATAAAAAACGTATTTAACCGCCCAAGCAATCGGGTATAAGGAAAAAATAACAAAGCAGCAAACAGGAATCAGCAGCATGAGGTACGCGGCGCCATACTTTCTCCAAAAGAGTCGAAAGGGGTTTAGGGCTCTCACACTTACAGCCGGAGTGATGTCAGACTTTACGGATAAATCAGTCATCCCTTCCGACCTCCTTTATTCCATCTGCTGGCAGAAGGCCTCGTAGCCCCAACGAGGAAATCCAATGCTTCACGCTAGTATTCATGGGTATTGCCCCCTTCTTTGTATTGGTAACGCCATTATAGCACCACCCTTTTCGACAATCCCCCCCTTAAACTTTATATATACTGCACATAACTGGAGAAATTCTGGACCCCGTTAGGTTAAATGATATAGTCCTCTCCTCTCAAAATCACTGCTGTGAATTTCTGAGCGCCGGGTATTTCTATATGCTCTTCAAGAAAGCGGTCGGCATCACGCCGACGCAATATCGACAAAAACAACCTCCCAAAGGCTAGACAGCCCGTGAGAGGTTGTTTTGTCAAGATTCCCGTTTTCTCCTGATAGGTGCCCAAGTATGACATGCTGAAGGTATAGTTGCCAGATATTGATACTCGACCACAAGCACGGCGCGCGCACCCTCAAGCTCACAGGCAAACGCGATTTCTTTGGAATAATACGCGATCGACAAGTCATCCCGATATTCCCCGAGCAATATTCGCGAGATAAAATCCTCTTGGACGACAGGAAGAATTCCTCTAAATGATGATCCCAATTTTGCCGTTATCGACCTGAACCTTATAGCTTCTCGTTCGAACTTTCTCGTCGAAGATCGATTTCCCAGTCTTGATCTCGAATTCCCAGCCATGCCAAGGACAACGCACCAGCTCGCCATTGCGGCCGAATTCGTATTCGTATACCTTGGACGGCAGCGTTGTTCCGCAAACCGGACCTTTGCACAACGGAGCGCCTTCATGCGGACACCTGTTATGCAGCGCGTAATATTCGCCTCCTACGCAGTAGATTCCGATAGACCGGCCCTCGACATCCACGATCTTGCTCTTGCCTTCCCAAATATCATCCGCTTCAGCTACATAATGGATTGCCATTGTTCATCTCCCCTCCTATATGCGATACAACGCTTTGGCGTTATCGTAAAATATTTTTTGCCGCGCTTCGGAGCTAAGCCGCTTCAAAATCTCCGTCGGCATATCGTTGTCCCAATGTGGATAGTCGCTGGAGAACATCAATATATTCTCGGCATCGATCATATCGAAGATCGAGATCAGCTGCTTAGGGTCATCTGGTTCCTCGATCGGCTGTGTGGAGAACATGCAGTGATCCCTGATATATTCGCTCGGCAGCCGCTTCAGCCATGGCACCGAGGAACGCAATGCCTTGTAGTTTTTATCCAGCCGCCACATGAGATGCGGAAGCCAAGCGATGCCGCCCTCCAGCATCACGAACTTCAGCTTCGGAAATTTCTCGAATACGCCTTCGCAGACGAGACTGGTCAGATGTGCCATATAATTTTGCGAAAGGCAGGTATGCCACTCCAGGTAACGGGTTGGATAACCTGCTGGCGTCGGGGCTGGCATCCCTGCTGAGCCTTCGCCCCCCGGATGAATGGCAATGGGCAGACCATGCCGCTCGGCTGCTTCGTAAATCGGATGGAACTGGCGCTGTCCGAGCCCTGCACGCTGCGCGCTGCCCATGAGAACTTGTACCATTGCCGGATGATCGGCCAGCCGATCGATCTCCCTCACAGCGAGCGACGGATCCTGCGGAGCGATGGTGATCGAACCCCGGAATGATTCGTGCTTCGGCAGCCAGTCGGCGACAATATGATCGTTGTAGGCCGAGACGAGCACTGCTGCGTAATCCGGATCATGGATCGTCGAGGAGTTTGTCAAGTTGCCCGTTAGGATCACTTTATCCATGTTGAACTGCTCGACAAGATCCTTAACGAGATAATCCGGATCGGAAGCAGACGGTCCTCCGGAAGGCGGAATGCAATCCTTGCGGACGACCCCGACCGGAGACCAATATCCGTGTCCAGGTAAGCCGAGCCCCGAGCTCGCTACTCTAGATCTCCACGGCTCTGGCAAATACGGCAGCAATTCTTGCGGACTCTTCAGGTCGTTATGGACATCGACATCAATGCATTTCATTTCCTTGTTCATACATCAAACCCCTTTCCTTCGTCTGTCCTTATTGTATTTTCTTTGGATAGCGTTTACGATTGGTAATCATACAATTTTTTTAAGGATTCTACGATTTTTAAACGACCGAGGGGAGACGTTTCTGATGAAGATCGAACATATCATATTCGACCAACAGCCGGCCGGATCGAATTGGCATGTGGACCTGGGCCCGACTCGTCATCATATTCTGCTGCTCGTCGTGAAGGGAAAAGTACGCTATACAATTGGCGACAGGACATTATGCATTTCAAAAGGGGAGGGGCTGTTCCTGACCCAAGGTACATGGCGTGCTGCGGAAGCCGATGAGAGCGAGCCCCACCATATGTACTCCGCCCATTTTAGTGATTTACCTCTCGATAAGCTAACCGGATTCAGCAAGGAGCCCTACTTGTTATACCGCCCGATCGGTTTTGACTACATCAAGCAGCGCTTCTCCGTTCTCAACGAATCTTGGATCGGCAAGATGCCTTTTTACGAGATGATATCCGAAGGCATATTGACGGAGATACTTGGACTTGTGCAGCGAGAATTAACGAACGGAACGTTCTCCTCCTCGCGTCGAAGTCTAGCGCTGCGGCTCCAGCAATATATCGTTCAGCATTATCGGGAACCTCTGCGGATACACGATCTAGCCCAGCATGTCGACCGAAGCCCGAATTATGTTTCGAATGTGTTCAAGGAAGTGACCGGGCGAACGCCGGTAGCATATATGCATGAGATACGTATCTCCGCCGCAAGGGAGCTGCTTCTGACGACGAATATGACTATCGGGGAAATATCGGATTCACTCGGATACTGCGACCAGACCTATTTCAACTACATGTATAAGAAAATCGTCGGGCATCCACCTTCCCACTCATTAAAGCTCGGGAAAATGTAATCAATGACTGCCCTATGAGGACCAAAAGAAATAAAAGAGCCGAATGGATCGTTCTCATCCACTCAGCTCTTAGGGTTATTTTACAACAATTTGTATAACATCACTTACCGTTGTTCCACTTCCATTCATAAACTCGCCGCGATATTGATAAGTGCCAGGAGCTTTGCCTGAAATTTGTGTAATTGCCGATTGGGCACTTGGTGTGTGTGAAGATAAAGATTGCGTATCGATAAGAACGCCGTTTTCATATAAATGATACGTTGTTCCGTTCGTCCCCCACCACATATTAGCAGTAATGTGATAGTTCCCATCTTGATCCCAGTTGTCACTGGACAACACAGGTTTGCCGGGATTCGCATCACTCACGATGACGGTATGTGGATCACATGAAGTCGTTCCGTACGAATTCGATAACTCACATGTATACACATAGGTTCCGTTTGGCTTCCCTTGAATCGGAATAATAGAAGTCTGGGCTGCTGGTGATGCATCGGCCAGTGACTTCGTTTGAATCAATTGGCCATTCTCATACAACTTATACAGTGAGCCATTATTCCCCCACCACATATTCATCGTAACCTCATAATTGCCATCATGTAAGCCTGACGCATAACCACTATTATTCGATAGTATCGGTTTATCTGGTGCGTTGTTCGCTAACAATGCTGCGCTGAAGGATTGCCGTTCAAACTTGACTGCATCAGCCCTCGTATAAATCATATCCGCAGGAAGGGTTGGCGGATCTATTGTAGTCGCAGTCTCCCTGGTCAAACGAACATACTCACTGCCGTCTCCTGTAAAGTCGAACGTGCCAAGATTAACCCAACCCGACGAGCCTACTGTCGCATCGAGATACGTGACCTCGGTAACCGACTGATGCTTCACTTCCACTTTGACATGATTATCATTTGCCGTCGTATGGACAAGCTTGTAAATAGAGACCGCATATCTCCCCTCTGGAAATTGGGCCTTCCATGTCGCCGACGATCCTTGAACAGTCGAGTAACGGGACTTAACTCCAATTTTGTAGCCGGCTAAATTACTTTGGCTCCAAGACCCTTCCGTCGTGTATAACCCAGCCGTATTCGTGCTGTCGACGATAACCGTTAGATCCCTGATTGCTATGGTCAAATGTGGTGTTGATAAGGTCACTCCGTCCATCGTTACCGTGGCCCACACCGAGATATGATCTGTTACTCCATCCAAGCTTTGAAGGGTCAACACACCGTTGCTGTCCACTTCAGCTAGATCGGTTCTATCAACGAAATACTGCACATTGGCCTGGGTCAGATCACCGATCAGTCCGTTATCCAAATAACCGGTTACATTCAGTTGAGCAGCTTGAGTCATCTGCAATTCATCCTGATTCGACTGGATGACCACCGACTCCAATTGGAGCGCCCTATTAGGGTCCACCCACATCATGGCATCGGCAACTACCCGTGACTTGTTGGCTTTATTCGTTAATTCGACATACCCACTATCCCCTGCTGCAAAAGGATAAGCTCCTAGGAATACCCACGTCCCATTGGCTATGGATTCATCAACGGTAACCGTCTCGGAGCCCCCGCTATAATAAACGGTAAAAGTAGCATTTGTTGCCCAATTTTCACTTGTAGCGGTTATTTGCGGCAGTTTGTAATACACGCTATAAGTGACACTTTCCGGCAGCTCTGGCCGCCATTTAATTGTGCTCGTTGCTGTGCCTGTAGTTGATTTGGCATATACATAGTTATCGTAGTAGTAGTCATTGGCCGTTGTATCTCGAATCCATACCCCTTCAGTATCCGCCTCCGTATTATCCACAATGATGGATGATCCATCCTGCCATTCCGGTTGGACTGGCGTTACTGCTACGTGATCAGGCAAATATAGCGTCCGCTTGCGGGTCTGTTTGCCGTCCGATTCCACATAATAAGTGAACGTTCGGGATAAATCGTTTACCCGTATCGACCATTCCATCGGATATATCGTATCTGGAACGGTCGTGTACGTGGCCCCGCCATCCAAGGAGTAATGAATCGTCGCTGGCTTTGTCGTTTTTGCCTCCACGTAAGCATCGTAGGACGTTTCGTCGGGCTTGACGATGAGCATGCCTTTCACAGCATCTATTGGACTGTGGACATCGAAGAAATAGCTTGCATCCGATGTATCGGCCGTTCTAACTTGATGCAGCGGCACATCAATGTTAAGTCCCTCCACAATGATAGCTGTTATTCCTTTGCTTGAAACCGTGGCCTGAATGATTCCGCCACTCATAATCGTTTGTTCTGGTGTGCCATTATCGCGAATGATGGTTACGTTATAATTTTGTGCTGGATTGAACCCGATCATTTGCGCATTCAATGCGATCGGAGTCTGTACCTCAGACGTCGATTCGTTACTTAAACTGATGTAGAATTTATTTCCGCTTTCTCCCGTTATCCAGTTCAATTGCGGATGGTTGGTCTGAATAATCCCCTTGGGCATCCAGAGCCAAACGTTGGAATTGCCGTAGAATTGACCTGGCTTATTCCCATAGAGATGATATTTGAACCATAAAAAATTAGTTTCAAATACGGAAGGGAAGGAGATACTTCCGTTCGATTTCAGTGATTGTTCGGTGATCAAATAATCCATCGTTTGCCCGAGCTGTGCCGGCATATGGTGATAATAAATGGATGTAGCCCCGCTTGGGCCCTCCAGTGGAAAATCTGGTTCCAGTTGACTAACGGCAAAACCCTTATAGTAATACCCTGGATAGTTGGAATATCGTCCGATGACCGCATTATGAGCGATATCCTGCAATAATTTATCGCCTGTATAGAGCGATAATCTCATCATGAATGGCGCCTCCTGCGCATTCATCCGGTAATAGCCAGTTGTACTTCCCGCTTCAAACGTCAGCCCATTGGGAGAAACAAGCCAACTGTCCGCTTGTACGCCCCCAGCTACATCTTCAGGAAGCTTGCTTCTAGGATAGTCGTATTTCCCGCTTTCCGGCCAATGGAACGACTCCGCGTAATTATACGTCTCCGGCTGTGGAATCGTAACGGAGCCTTCAGGAACCGGACGAGCTACGAACATGGTAGCGTACTGTTTGGCTTCCTTGTACGCGGCATTCAAGTATTTGGGATCTTGCGTTTCCTCGTACAGCTCCAAGATCTCCATCCACAGCTTGCTATAATAATAGATAAACTCATTTTTACTCACATTCGTGGTTGCAGGTGTATCAATATTCTGAGCGATATAGCTGTCAGCTGCATCCTTGGCATCCTGCAGATACTGCGCATCCCCCGTCATACGATACATCATGAGTGGTTGAATGACAGGCCCTCGATCTTTCTGATCAGGATCTCGTACAAGGTACTCTTCCTGCCCCAGCGCCCCAATCCCTGCCGAAGTGCCCAGCATCTGATTGACAGCGGCTACGCTTGAAACGTCGAACGGCAAGGTTGCCATTTTCCATAACGATGGTACGCTGTATACGGGCTTCTGTGTAGGCGACCAACCGATACCATTTCGCGATACCCCGTACTGAATTAACGGCAACGCCCTCGTATTGTAAAGCTGGTCGTCCCCAGTCAAATAATAAGCCCCCAGAAGAGCCGCATTCGATGTTGTTCGAACGCTATCCTCGTTCTCGATATCAATGAAGCCCTTGGCCCGGTTCCACCACCCGCTTGGTGATGGGACATAATTAACAGAGTCATCCCCCTGCGGTTCGATCTTGAGCAGATCGATCATATTAAACATCGCATCAGTAAGTGACTGATCCGCGACATTTTCCCGGTATGCCGAATAGTCGTATTCACTGCGGAGAATATCCTCGTAGGCTTCATACAGTTTGCTTCTCTGAGCAATTAGCCCCATATGAAACTGATAGGTGCTTTCAGCGGTCATTTGTGAATAAGTCCCTAGTTGAGGCGCATAAAGGATCGGCTGCACGCTGCCTTCGTTGTTGACAAGACTCATGCCAAGCCGTTGCTGGGAAACGCCACCCGTCGGTTCAAACTCGACCGGCAGCTCCTCAGATGGTGCAAATATGCCATACGATATAGCATTCCCAGCTCCATCATTCTTCTCAACTAGACTCATCGGAGCACTTAACTCCCTCAAGCTAGTTGATTCAACTGATCCTACCATTTTCGCATGCGACCTGAAACCACTTAACACTTCATTGATGCCAGAAACTAGCTCTGTTGTGAAAGATTGATAGCCAATCACATAATTGCCGTTCCGGCGAGGTGTAAAAGCAAAGGAAACATCAGGTTTGTCCCCTGCCAAGGACCAGTTTACTTGTAAATCGTAATCGCTTCCATGCAAAGAATCGGTTAATACGGCCGTATGGCTATCAGGGAAATGGATCCCGTCGAATGTAATCCAGCGTTTGTTCATCGTATCGTAGTAATTGGTTCGACTTCCCGCATTCCCATCCAATAAGACCCATTGTTCTTCAAGTCTTTCCGGCACAGTATTAATTGGCACCCAGTTCCCTGTCCCCGTGTCCTTGTAGAACAGATCACGAACGATGGACTTGCCGCCATCCCAAGCGGCTTCATAGAAAGTCGCCTTATAGTTTGCGTTTTCAATGCTGCCTTTTTCCGTATAATTGAGATTCGCCAATGTGCGGCTGCGCAGCGGAGGCAAAGGTGGCGCTTGCTGCCGGATGTTCCCTTCGAACTTTACCGCATCCGCACGCGTAATGATTGTTCCAGTTGTAGGTTGTGTTCGTGTCAACCTGACAAACTCAGTATCATCACCACTAAAATAATAGTTCCCCAAATCAACCCAACCGACGGATGGACCTGATGATGGCCTTAAATCCATAAACATGACATCCGTAATCCCATTGTGAACAATTTCGATTTTCACATTACTATCCGCTTTATCCGCCCAGTCCAGCTTGTAGAACGATATTTTCGCCGTTCCTGCTTCCAATCGCGGATTCCAGGTGATGGTTCTTCCCACAGCATCTGTAAAGTTGGAACTGGAATTATTGTAACCCTTTACCCCCGTGCTAGTGCTCCAATAAGGAGCTGAATATCCGTTATTCTTGTTATCCACATCAACGGTGACAACACCATCCGTCGTGATGCTTCCATTATCAATAATGATCGTCTTATGGGGCTCTTTTTGCTGAATATTCCCTTCGAACTTAACCGCGTCCGCACGCGTTAGTATCGTGCTGGTGCTGCTGGTAGACCGGGTCAATCTAACGAATTCTTCACCAATCCCCGAAAAATAGTATTCTCCCAAATCAACCCAACCCACAGCCGCCCCGAATGAAGGTCTCAAATCTATAAATTGAACATCCGTCGTGCCATTATGAACGATTTCGATTTTTACATTGCTATCTGCTTTATCCGCCCAATCCAGCTTGTAGAATGATATTCTCGCCGTCCCTGCGTCCAATCGTGGATTCCACGTTATGGTTCTGCCTACTGTACTTGTATATTTGGAACTGGAGTTATCATACCCCTTCACACCTGTACTTGTGGTCCAATTCGGAGCCGAGTATCCGTTATTCATGTTATCGGCATCCGAGGTCACAACACCATCAATCGTGATGCTCCCATCATCGATGATGATCGTCTTATTCGGTAAGGAATCCGCATTAGCGGGGCTTACTCCGAAAAAACTTAATGGCACTATCATTGTCATCATTAAAACGATTAAAAGCAGCTTCCTTTTTATCAT
The DNA here is from genome assembly GCF_964253335.1 of Paenibacillus sp. LjRoot56. NCBI lineage: Bacteria > Bacillati > Bacillota > Bacilli > Caryophanales > Paenibacillaceae > Paenibacillus > Paenibacillus sp. LjRoot56. The sequence goes on along the minus strand of NZ_CAXURV020000001.1, from coordinate 1,534,988 downwards.
ATAACTCACATCCTCTCCATTTATTGACAACGCTTTCAACATAAACAATAATACCCCCCTTTGTTAGAATGATCGTTACGAAGCGATTAACCATATCCTTCTGGTAATCTCCTTCGTCTTTTGTAGCATAGCATGTAACCTAACCGTGAAATTTCTTCGATTTCTAGAATTTTTTATAAGATTTTAAGTGAAAAAACCTACATGGTAATAGACTGCTGGGCAGCAGTCAGGTACCATGCAGGTTTTCCAAGAAGCTAAGCCTCTCCATTATACGGGCGGCTGCACCAACAACAACTTCCCAAGCTGGATCACCGTTTGATCATACCAATCCGGATGCTCCTGGACATGCTGCCTGCTTCGCTCGTTACCGGATGCCTCAAACACAGCCGCTTTGTCTGTCTTCTCGTTATCGATTTCGAAGCGAACCGTATGTCTTCCATTCGGAAGCTCTGGCAAGAAAACAAATTGATTTCGATTGTGATCGTTGTAGGATGTGAATCGGTCGACAAGGAAGGGCTCTCCACCATCCACCGTAACCTTCAATCTACCGGAATCAGGTCCCCCGATATCGAACAGCCCGATGTGCGTGCCTTCGAACTGCACCGTGATCGCCTCTCCAGGATCGACTGCCCGCCATAGGCCGGGGAACAACCAATCGTACTTACGGGCCAGCTCAAAATCATCGGGCGTCACGTAAGACCATCCTGCCGATAAATGGGCAAGACCATCCAGCGGCTGCATGGATGCGTACTCCCACGGATTGGACGGGACCAAGGTGGCTTGAGGCAGGTTATGTTCAACACGTCCCGAACTAGCCCTAAGTTCACGAATCCTCTCAAATGACCGGGTGATCGTATCCGTGTAAATCTGGTGTCCTTCAGGGATTAGTGGATGGATCGAATCATGCGTAAAAACAACAGCCCCAGGAAAAGACTCTCCTGCCTTTGAAGTGAAAACAAGCTTTCCTTCCGTCACTAATTGACTGACCGCTACCCCCAGATGAATCGAAGGAATACCATAATAATCGGCTACTTCCTCTTGCATAAGAGCCCCTTTCTGGTATTCCCCGGACTGAAATCCGGCCACATCTCGCTCTTTCAGCGTATAAACGAACAGGATATCAGTAAACCGGCTCATCTTGCGGATCTGACGGACAATACCTTCAATCCGCGCCTTGGACTCGGGCACTCCCCCATCGTTGCCGACAAACTCAACAAACACGAGATCAGGCTGATGACGAAGCACATCCGTCTCCAAACGGGCACAGCCCAAATCCGAGCCAGTTCCGTCAATGCCTGCATTCACACTGCGGATATCCGCCTCAGGATATTGCTCACGAAGCCAGTCCGCCGTCATGACCCGATACCCTGCAGAACGCGTATTACTGCCGCCAAAATAGACGATTGTCACCGTTTCCCCATTTTCCAACTTCTGAATAACATTAGGTAACCCTCTTCGAGGGAAGAATTCCTGCATCGTGACTTCACCTGACCTCACTAATCGTTTTTGGAGCAAACAATTTCACAGCAAACACTTCATGATAAGGCGAACCGTATGTCGCGCAGAAATGAATCCGGATTCGAGTTACACATTTCGCATCCACCTTATGTTTATTCAACGTGAGATAATTTCCACGGATACTGATTTCACTCTCGGTTCCGTCTTCTAGGGTCAAGGTCACATCATAATCTTGGATAAGCGGCTCGATCGGATCGTCGAAATGCTCTAAATCCAGCTGTGAATTGAATACGAGATGAATTTCATCCAGACTTTTAGGGCTTGCAAAACAAAGCTCCAACCACTCCTGTCCTTCCGTACGTTCGGAAATCCAGCCGTTCGGCAGACCATAAGGTCTGGAGTAACCGTTGACGACATTCTCAGGATTGTACATATTCTGGTGTGGCAGCAGGTCCTTAAAGCAGATGCTCTTACCCCATTTCTTCAGCTTGGACGGCTCTTCCGGCCTATAATGGAAGCTGACCGCTCCTGTCAGTTTCTCTTCATTACCGTATACGGCAAGGCTCTCCGTTCCTTCCAGTACGATGTAAATTTTATCGTCTGCCGGCTTCTCCAAGCCCAAGTCCAACGTAATCCAGTCGTCATGACCAGCTGCAATAGCTAAGTTATAGTCTTTCAACTGGCTGGTTGGAATATAGTTTTCCTTCCGATCCCCACCAAACAACTTCACATGCAGCGTTTCCGAATGCTCGGAGCTATTTTTAATTTTGACCCGTACGCTTTCCGCCACGGATGTCTCGATCGGCAAAACCAAACATAACCCTTTCTCCAAGGGAATCTCTTCGGTCGGATGAAGATTCTCATAGCTGCGTTGAGACGAAGCATGAATGTGTAATCCGTCAGCGAAGTAAGGATCCAATTCTTCTTTAAGCCCTACAATCGTTTGCCCGTCTCGAAGCAGCAGCGACTGCAGCTCTCTCATATGAGCTTGGGCGATGTCAGCGGGGTCTACGTCATATTTCAGACATAACGAAGCGGCTGTTCCGACTGCCTGCCCCATACAACCGCAGGTTGCCATTACCCTTGTCGATCCGAAAGCAACATGCGTAGCACTTATATTGCGACCAGCGAACATGAGGTTAGGTACATTTTGGGAGAACAAACTCCGAAAAGGAATATTGTATAAGCCAGGCACGAAATTCCAGGCTGTAGCCGGTCCCTCATCGTAAATGCCCTTCGCAGCATGTAAGTCCATATACCATCCCCCGACGGATACAGCATCATCGAAATGCGGCTTTGCGGTAAGATCGTTCTGAGACAACATGTGATTCCCAATAAATCGCCTCGATTCCCGTTTTCCCGGAATGGGACAAACATAATCCAAGATGAGATTGTCCACATCATCAAATTCGCCGCTATTTTTGATATAATCCCAAATCCCGTAAACCAATTTCCGCAGTTCCAATGCGATGTCTTCATTATTTGCGATAACATCCATATGCCCGCCGTATTCCAGCCACCACAAGCCGCCGAGTCCGTTGATTTTTCTAGGAAAAGCACGATGGTTCAAACCTTTTCTGATACTTTCAAAAAAGGGCAACTTCGTAATATCATACGCAAAGCCCGGCCTCCTGTACGGAACGGCATATTCTACGTCGCGTGCTTGGAAAAGGATCGTGTCTCCCATGGTGTAGTGGTCTGCCACTTCTGGGGCCAAGTTTTCGTTGTATTCATGCTTCGCTTCTCTCCCCCATCGAAAGAGAGCGCCAGCCTGAAATCCGACAACCCCGTCTCCGGAGCAATCGATGTAGGTTCGGCTTTCAAACCGGAATTTCTTTTCGGAAGCCAATTGGAGGCCCTCCACCCATTTGATTCTGCCATTCTCCATCCCCGTTTCATGCACGCATGTATTCAGAAATAGCGAAATGTTAGGCTCAGCATAGACCATATCCAACAAGACCGTATCCGAAAGTGAAAGCATAAGCTTTTTGTTATATAACGGATTATAGTGGAAAATCTTCAATTTGAGCTCTTCTATTAATCCGCCCTCACGTGCATAATAGGATGGACTTTTGCCAAGGTAGGCAGACCCATTGATATGAACCCTAACCTCGCTGCTGGCATTCCCCCCAAGAACTGGCCGATCATTAATAAGTGACACTTGCAGCCCTTGACGAGCGGCAGCAATGGCAGCACATAGCCCAGCAATACCTCCGCCTACGACGGTTACATCCGCTTTAATAAGCTCCATTTTGATAACCTCCATGATTAGATACATCTATCATGGTAAGCCTTTTGTTCGCCGTTTATTTACATGATTTCAAGAAAAAATCATATTTTATTTAGATTCATACCGTGTCATTTTGATCCGATATTGCTTAGGTGTGTCACCGGTATATTCTTTAAATAGTTTGCAAAAATACCCTTCATTGACAATGCCTACTTCCTCACACAATTCCAATAACGAATAATCTTGAACATTTAACAGTTCGAGTGCCAGTTGGATTTTTTTACGGTTGATGTAGCTGATTACACCTTCGTTCATTGTTTTCTTAAATAGGCTGCTAAAATACGATGGCGCTAAGTTTACATCCTCAGCAATAGCCTCCAAGGTTAAACGCTGTTTCAGATTTTTCTCAATAAAGCGCATGGCTCTCATGATTTCTGCCCGATGTAAAAGTTGGCCGGCGTGTACATATTCGAATGTGAAGTCACTGATATAGGCAAGTTGCTCTCGAAATGCCATAAATTCTATAGGAAACTCGGCTATTTCCGTGGTCGACGTGTTCCCCGATTTAAATTTCATAATGATGTCTCTGTACAAATCTCGAAGCATAGGTGCCATGATGGACCTGTGAATTTTATGATCAGTAGCAAATTGGTTTAACTCAGCAAATTCTTTCTCCAGCTCACCCTTGGAAACTTGTCTTTGCACTCCTACAAGAAAATCAGCCAGTTTCTGCTGGAATTCCTCTCTTTTGTCATTCCGGTATTGGAACCGATGTGCGGGTGTTTTGACTACTTTTTCTGCATGATAATAGAAATCCTCACTCACATTTTGAGCCTCCGTGTAAGCTTGTTTGATGGATTCCCAACCTCGATGCGGACCGCCAAAAGCTACGGATACCCTTTGATTCAAATACTGCTGCAAATGGGTGACGATCTGACTTCCTAATTCCTGGCAAGCAAATTCAGTATCCATTTCACTGCGATTATTTTCCCAGGAAAGAAAACCAATAAAACGATTATCGGATAGATCCGTAGCTACACCCCTGCCACTATTCATCACCGTTTCTTCGATAACATTCGTAATCGCATATTTTAAGATGTTTTGGTCAACCGCTGAATATTCATTTCGGAAACTTTCATACAGATTCATTTCAACAATAAAGCAGCAATAATTGGCTTGAAAGAACTGGGAATCCATGCGATTGGCGAAATTCGACGCCCGATGAGGAGGAATTTCCCCTCTGATCAGTTCGTTAAAAAATTGCTTGCGAACCCTGTATTTATTTTCAAGGACAGATACGTTTAAAGATTGAAATTCCTCTTCTTTTTTCTTAACCTCATCCAAAATGCCGGCTGCCTTACCCAAAGCTCGATCCAAATCTGCTTCATTCAAGGGAACCTTAACAATGTACTCCATGACGTTGGCATGGATAGCTCGCTGTGCATATTCAAACGTCGAATAGGCGGTCAGTAGAATGAATTGGGTATGAGGCAGCTCCAGCTTTAACTGCTCAATCATGGCAATCCCATCCATTCGCGGCATAACGATATCGGAGATGACGATGTCCGGTTTGAGCTTTAAAATCTCCTCGATCCCCTTCAGCCCATTATTCGCTTTCCCGACTAAATGGAATCGCGTTTCCTTATGGGAGAGCTCACTAAAATATAATTCCAAGCGTTGAATGATTAAATCTTCATCGTCAACAATGAAGCAGGTGTAGTCTCTCACCGTCATACATCTCCTTTAAAAGAACCTACTGGGAATACGGCGCGAACACAGGTCATCTCCTGAGGTGTGCTTATGATTTGGAGCCCGAACTGCTCCCCGTAGTGAAGTCTTATTCGACCATGAATATTGTTTAACCCGATTCTTTTCCTTTTTACTTCCAGATCATTCGGGTCTGCGATTAAAATATGCTGTATGCGATCCGCTGGAATGCCTTCGCCTTGATCAATGACTTCGATCATAACGAAGCCGCCCTTCCTGTACGCATGAATCGTAATCGAACCTTCGATTCCACCTCCGTTATAGCCATGGAAGATACTATTTTCCACAATGGGCTGCAGCAGCATACGAAAAACCGGAAAATCCATTAACCCCTCTTCAATATGCTCAATCAAGTGGAAGTGCCTATTATAACGGATGTTCTGGATCGCGATATAGTCCGATACATTGCGCAACTCCTGACGTAGTGAAACCTTCTCCGAAGCGTCGGCGATCCCGTATTCCAATATGGCAATGAGAGACCCGATGACTACATCTACTTTCTCTATTTGTCCGAGACGTATGACATTGCTGATTGATCCAAGCGTATTATAGAGAAAATGAGGGTTTATTTGAGATTGCAGCACTTGGATTTCCAGTTTCCGCTCCAGTTCATTATGAAGCTCTGCTCGCCGTATCAGTTCCACAATTTGCTGCAGCATACGGTCGAAGGCTAGGGAAAGGTCACCGAATTCATCGTTTCGGTTAATGGTAACTGTCGTTGTCAAATCACCTTGCTCTACCCGCTTCATTTTTGTTTTGAGTGCATAGAGCGGATTCCTTATATATTTGGCAATAAAGAAGGAAATGAACAAACTTAGTAGCAAGCCTGCAACGAGAAGTCCAAGATAATAGTTTTCCAATCTGGACAACGCAGCTTCCATGCGAGATTCATCATTCATCGAGATGAGGAACCAATTGAATTTCTCCGTCGGTTTCTTCAGAATGGAGACCGGTAAGCCATCTTTGGTATGGAGTTGTAGGCTTGTTCCCGTCGTATCCAGAATTTGTTCTGCCGACATTTCCCCGATTGAAAACGTATGATCTTGAATACTTAGGGGTCCTCTATTTTCCGAAAATCCAGCAATAATTTTACCCGATGTGGTAATCAAAGCTAGATTCATTCGTTCTTTTTTATTAATCTTAAACAAAGTTTCTTCAATCGCATTTAGATCCAAATCTACAGCAATGGCCATAGGAGTCGGAGTGCCGTTCAGATATCGCACCATCGTAACGGTCCAACCGGAATACTTCGATTTATAAGGATCACTGACAAATGTAGTCCGTTTGTTCTTGTCGGCCGCATCAAATAAGGGTTTTCTGTCCGATAAAGGTTCATCGAAAATTCGCGTAGTCGTACTTCCGCCTAGAATAGATAAATCACTATTGATCAAGTAAATGTTACTCACGTAATTACTGTTGAGTTCATAGAGCTCTCTTAATTGCTTTTTAATCACTTCCGTATTGGCAATGTTTGCTTTCACCGAAGTTTCGACCGAGAACAAGATCGTCTGGAAGGAAGAAAAATTAACCGTTAGATACTGGTCAACTTTGTCCAATATTTGGTTCGTGTAATAAATGTCGTTGGTTCTTATTTCCTTCTGGACATAGCGATAGGACAATTGGCTTATCAATATGATGCAGCTTAACACGAACGCAAACACAATCATAAATAGTTTTATAGGCAAGCTGATTCTTCTTCGCATCGGTCATCTTCCTTTTAAATCTGGATTAAACTAAGCATAGCATAGGACAACAAAGAGAGGGGCGATTTATCGCCACTCTCTTCGTCTATTACTTGATTAGACCTGCTTCTTTAAATTGCTTAACGGCTGTTTCTTTATATTTTTGCATGTCAAACTTGGTATCCAATGTTTTGAGGAAAGTGTCCCAGTTGGTAAGCGGGTCTTTCCCAGACATAAATTTGACTAAGCTTTCATTAATGAAACGTGTGCGGTCTGCTGCCAAAGTATCGCTCGGGTCTGCCGTCAACAAATTCCCAGGCAAAGTAAGACCTACATATTGCTGATTGTTGTTGAAAGCTTCTGCCGTCTTCGGATTCTGGAAGCTGAAGTACTCGGCATCATCGCCACGACGCGGCATTCTATAATGATCTACCCATAAGTACTTTTCTTTCACTTCCTTGGATAATTCAGAGTTTTTATTTTTTATCTTGCCGTCTACGACATCCCAATGAATTCCTTTAATTCCGTATGCGAAATTCGGGTAGGCTTCTTTGTCCGTAAACATATATTCCAGCATAGACAGGATTCGAATGATTTTGTCCTTATCCGCTTTCTTGGAAATGGCCCATGAATTGCCTTGGAACGATTTTCTCTCTACGATTTGATCGCCGTATGGCCCTTTCATTGGAGGAATAACGATCCATTCCGGTACTTCTCCGCCGATTTCTTTCATTTTCTGCTGATAATCCGGTTCTAGTCTGCGGGCATCTCTGATCATGAAGCCAACTTTACCTTTAAATAACTTTTGGTCCAACAAATCAGGCGTATTCATCGTCACCCAATCTGGATCCACAACTTTCGCTGTCATCATTTTATTGATGTAAGCGAGCGCTTCCTTCATTTTAGGATCAATAAATAAGTACACCGGTTTGTTATCTTTCACATCAATGGCGGAGGGAGGATTGACGCCAAACATCCACATCAAGCTATCGAAGCCGTAGGTTTGCAGATTGCCTTCTTTATTCATACCGCCTATGAATCCGTACGTATCATTCTTGCCGTTTCCATCAGGGTCTTTCTCCGTAAAGGCTTTCATCACTTCGAACAACTCGTCAGGGGTTGTCGGCACTTTCATACCTAGCTTTTTTAACCAATCGTTGCGGATAAAGTAACTTCGACTGATACCGTTTACATTATCATAACCGGGAACCCCAATCGTTTTGCCCAGATAGGATGTCGCCTCCCAGGAGTCTTTAGCAAAACGCTTCTTCAATTCAGGAAATTGATCCAAGTATGGCGTCAAATCCGCAAGAACGCCTTGGTCATAATATTGCGCAAGATCGGATCGACTCTTCAAGAAGAGCAAATCTGGAATATCCCCACCAGCAATGAGGGTATTCAGTTTGGTAGTGGCTTGCCCAGCTTGTGGAATCGTCATATCCAAGTCGATGTTCATCGCCTTTTCCAACATTTGGCGTTGAATATCTTCCTCACGTGGAGGTATCGGAGCGGCAGCATTGAACGTACCTTGGTTAAACATCGAGATTTTCATTTTGGTAGCAAACTTGTTAGCCTCGGATTGAGGGCTGCTCGAAGCTGTCTGCTTAACTTCTTCTTGGTTCCCACATGCTGACAATAGCGTTCCCAGCCCTACGATAGCAGCCAGAACAGTAAATGTAATCTTTTTACGTTCCATATTGACCTCTCCTTTTGCTTGTATATATATTATCACGGTGTCCCCGTAACAACCTAGGTAGGAATTGCCTTTTAACCTTTAATCGATCCCATAAGTACACCTTTAGTAAAATGTTTCTGCATAAATGGATAAACAATCAAAATCGGAACCGTCGTTACGACGACAGCAGCCATTTGCACAGCGAACTTGCTAACCGTTCCGGAATTGGCCATCGATTCAGCGCTTTCTGATGCAATGTTAAGCAGAATGTTGCGCAAGACAACTTGAAGCGGCATTAAGTTCGCATCATTCAAGTAAACAATGGCATCGAAATAACTGTTCCAATGCCCCACGGCGTAAAATAAGGAAATCGTAGCAAGCACGGGCATAGAGAGTGGTAAAATGATCCTCCAAAGCGCTTGAAGTTCACTTGCGCCGTCGACCCTCGCCGATTCCTCGATTTCAGCAGGCAATTGCTCGAAAAAGCCTTTAATAATGACCAGATTAAATGCACTAATGAGATGCGGGATAATCAATACCCACGGACTGTTTAGCAATCCTAGAGAGCGGATTAACAAATATGTCGGAATTAAACCTCCGCTGAACATCATGGTAAACACAATGAATATTAAAAATGTGCTGCGCCCCGGCAAATATTTTTTGGACAACGGATAAGCAGCTAGTACCGTAAAAAGCACATTTAGCGCCGTGCCTACGATCGTTCGAAACAACGTAATTTTATACGCCTGCCCTATACCATGAGAAATGAACACTTCTTTATAGGCTAGGAACGTAAAGGATTCTGGAATAATCACAATTCCTTTTCTTACTACTTCCGATTCTGGCGTCACTGAAACAGCAACCACATATAAAAAGGGAAGTAAGCAAAGTAGGGCTAGTATTATAAGAATAGAATATACGACTACTTGCCATACTTTTTCCCCGACTGTTAAATTAATCATGTATAAAACCACCTCACCAAATTTGCCCATCGAATTTTTTGGCAATCTTGTTCGCTGCCAAAACTAAAGCAAATCCGATGATAGCTTTAAACAACCCCACAGCAGTAGCTAAGCCAATCTTAAGACGCTCCAACCCTTCACGGTATACCCATGTGTCGATAATGTCGATCTTCTCCTGGTTAAAGCTGTTGGCAAACATGAATATTTGGTCAAAGCCTGCGTCCAGAATATGACTTAATTTGAGGATCAGCATCAGAATAATGACGCCTCGAATGCCGGGTAATGTGACATGCCATAGCTGTCTTGACTTGGAAGCCCCATCAATTCTAGCTGCTTCATACAAACTTGGATCAATGCCTGCTAATGCGGCAAGGTATAATATCGCTCCCCAGCCAATATCCTTCCATATTTCAGATAGGATGATCAACAGTCTACCCCAGGCAGGTTCCGTTAGAAAGGAGATAGGTTGAATCCCATTTTGCTTAAAAATCATGTTAAAAAGGCCATCCCCTGGTGCTAATAACGCCACCATCAGTCCATAAACAATGACCCATGACAGAAAATGGGGCAAATACGTGATCGTTTGCACGATTTTCTTAAACCATTGGGTATACACTTCATTGAGAAGCAAAGCAAGTACGATAGGAGCAGAGAAACCGAACAATAGCTTATACAGCGATATGATAATCGTATTTCTCATAATGTCCCAGAAATAAACGCCATTGATAAAATCTTTGAAATTTTTCAATCCCACCCACGGGCTATCCCATAGTCCCAAGGCGAGGTTATAGTTTTTAAAAGCAATAATGATTCCTGCCATAGGAATATATTTGAATACGGCAAAGTACACTAATGCCGGAAATAAGAGCGCATACATCACTTTATATCTGCTTATCGTTCTTATCCATGAATCCTGCTTTTTGGGGGTGGGAATGGCGTCCGTTGCCAGTTTTGCTTGCATATCATCACCTCGTCTTTATTTATATTTGTATAATAGCATCCGCCTGTCGGATAAATTTCTGTGATTTCTAGAATTTCTTACAAGATATTAAGTAGCCTAGCTTTTGGGGATTAACTGGATATCCTACATCTATTTTCGGTCAAAACAAACCTTTGGGGATTTTAACTGGATTTTCTACATCTAATTATGCTTGAAATATCCCGTTTGACGAAATTGGCCTGAAATAACGGGAGGAAATCCAGTTATTTTGCGAAATGCCGTGATTTCGCTTGAATTAGCTGCAGAAAATCCAGTTATTCACTTGGCCAGGATGGGGATGCCCTGTTGCGCCCTGTTGCTAGCGCCGATACTTGTGCCTGCACCAGCGCCAGGAGCACTTCGCTTACCCAAACCCCAGAAATAAAAAACAGACAGAGTGAGCGCGACCATTTTCTGGTGCTTTCACTTTGTCCGTAAGTTATTTTCACAACTACTTTAACCCATCCCTCACACCAACCAACCTCACCGCTAGCTCATCCAACCGCTCTCTAATCAGGATCACCTCGGCATACTTTGCCGGAATCCCCTCATAGCCATAATAAATACCTGCCAACCCGCCAGCAATGGCACCTATCGTATCCGAGTCTCCGCCTAGATTAGCCGCCTTTTGAACAACTTCACTAAAGTCTGAAGCTTCCAGCAAAATGTGAAGTACCCAGCGGAACGTATGCACAACAAAGCCGGTTGCTTCGCAATTTGGTTCGGATGTGAGTATACGTTCATACTCCGTTCCTATCAGCTCCTGCTGAATCACATCTTTCAATTCTTCTCCCTGCAGCAGACGAAAAGCAATGCGATTGTAGAGGATGCAAGCTTCATTGCATCTTTCGTCATAGTGAGTCATTTTCGATTGCATATGGGAAATCCGCTCGATATCTTTCCACTCGGTGTACGCCAACGCTACTGGCAAACAACGCATCAGTGAACCATTCCCAGCACTTTGGCCCATTTCAATATGCGTTACGTATGCCGCCTCGAACCAACTGTCCTCCACATTTTCAAACGTATGTCGGATGATGTTACCGATATCTTTCGGCCTCGTTTGATACCATTTCATGAACTGATCACCGATAGCATCCAAAGGGTGCGCTGGATTTTCCAATATCCCCTCCGCCACACACAACGTCATCATCGTGTCGTCCGTCACTTCACCAGGCTCCAATCGCCAAACGCCCCCGCCAATGATCTCCTTCAAATATCCGTATCTTGCTTGGATTTCTCTGACACTCATGAACTCAGTCGTGCCGCCCAACGCATCACCGATCGCGACACCGTAGATCCCTCCTTTGATTTTATCCAACAAGTCGTGTTTGTTCATGCTTATTACTCCCTTCCCCCACTACCTGCTTGCGTCATCAGACATTCACTCAAACTATGATATTTATGATATGTCTTCAAAATCTTACTTACTTGCTCCGCTCTCTCCTCAAGAGTTCCTTGTAATAGGAAATACGGGATCTGCCTCATTTTGAGATCGGCGATGATCTGCTTCTGGAACACAAACCGCTGAACCTCCCCCGAACGATCCCACGTATCTGCATAAGGAATATCGGTATCGCAAACAAAAACCAGCTCATACCGCGACGCCGCATCCACTGCCAGTTGAGTCAAACGTGGTGTAGCCTTACCGTGATAATAATGAGAGAACATATACGTTGTAATCGCATTGGTATCCACGAAGAGAATATCCCGCGCCTCCTTCAACATAAGCTCCTCCCTTTCCAAATGCCCCTCCGCAATCTCCTCCAACTGCTCTAACGATAATCTGCGATCTACCTGGTGCTTCTCCCAATATTCCCGTCCATACTCCACCATCCAGCTTGTATTCATCTGTTTCGCCATATAAGCGGTAAGTGTGGATTTGCCCGTCGAGGGAGCGCCAAGAAATACGACTTTCGTAATCAGATCTTTATAAACAACCGGACTCAGAAACTTTCTATTGTCAAAAGGGTTCCCCCTCACTTGCGTGCCCGAAACTGGAAACGTGTTCCGATCTGAATCAACCTGGCGATTCACTGCCCCTAAAGCCATGCTCATGTGATCACCATAAAACTCACTGGAATAGAAATGTGTGATCTTCCGCCCCTCCAACTTCTGCAGGATATAGGCCTCATGCATCCTTTTAATCGCTGGCGTATCGCCTATTTCAAGGGGACCGTCCCACGCTTCGATAACCTGCACCTGCGGATAGAGGGTACGTATCCAATTGGATCGCACTCGCAAAGGGATATCCGTCGTTTCGGGACAATCGTAGATGACAACGATCACCTCATCCATCTCCTTGATCGCAGTCTCGATCATGTATTGATGACCCGCATGCAAAGGTGCAAACTTCCCAAGTGTTAAGCCTGTTCTGTGTTGTGACATAGGAACCCCCTCCGATCTTCCATGTGTAACGCCCGTTTCCATCCCACATAGCCAGCAATAGCGATAAACAAGAAAATAAGGTAAAGGAAGGCAACTGCATACAAATCTTTGTAGGCATACATCGCTACCGACAGCACATCGACAGCAATCCAGATGAGCCAATTCTCTAGCACTTTTGACGAAAGTAGATACTGTGCTATGAGGCTTAAAGTAGCAATGAAAGCATCCGCATAGGGAATCGAGGCATCTGTGTATGTTTGTAGAACATAGCCCCAGAGCAGGGTCATCACCACCAAGAATATACTTAATAGGAACGTGAGTCGTAATGTTATTTTTCTAGTCGGACGCACCTTGGTATCCTCTCTTTTCGTCAGCCAAATGATCCAACCATACACGCTTAATATGAAAAAGAACACTTGCAGCATCGTATCCGCATATAATTTCGCTTCCCAAAACATCACGAAGAAACAACCCACATTGACCAGTCCAACTGGCCAAGACCATATATGTTCCTTCGCTGTTAACCATACGCACAACAAACCTGTCGTAGTCGCAATGATTTCGATTGCTGTTGATGAGGTGTATATCGCAATGGCGACCATACAGACGAATAATGCCAAGAATGACCATGCTTTTCTCATACGTAACGCCTCCTTAAGTTTAACTCCAAGCTAACAATACTATCATTATGACATTATCAAAAGGTAATAGAGAAGCGCCTAGCTGTAAATCGACAGCTGAGGCGTCAAATCAGTAAAGCGATAGAGCTGTGCGGCTCTTTGCGAGTAGCGATTGGAAAGCTTCGGCTCTCCATTACGATCCACCGCTTCTTCAATAATACCTTTGCGGCTTTGGGTAGATGTGATTTTACGAATGAAGTTGCTTTCCTCAAAATGCGGCACGACCGTTTGAATCACTTGGTACAGCTCACCGATGGTGAACTCTTCGGGAAGAAATTCCTTGGCAATGGTTGTCGTTAGCATCTTTTTCTGAATCTGATGCAAGGCGTCCGTCAATATCTGCCTATGATCAAAAGCCAACTCTAACTTTAGTGCTTCCTCAACCGTAAATAATTGCACATCCGAAGCATCTGTGTCGGCGCGTCTTTCAGCCAACATTTTCTCGTTAACTAAGGCATAGAAAGCATGAGAGATAATCCATCCTCTCGGATCACGTCCCGGTTCACTATAGACGTTAAAATATTCCATATGAACATCCGCGACGCCAGTCTCCTCTTGAAGCTCCCTCCGTGCACATGCATACATACTCTCTGACTCTTGGCAAAACCCACCAGGTAATGCCCAATGGCCTTCGAATGGCCATTGTTTTCTTTGAATGAGTAGAACCTTTAGTTCCCTAATAGGCAGCGCCTTTTTGGTTGTGTTCTTTTCCGTTGCGTTAATGGTGAAAATGACAATATCACTCGGTGCACCGTCCGGTGTCCGATACTTCTGGGAGGAGTAGTTCGACTCTTTTTCGTTCGTGTCCATTGTGGCACCTGCTTTCGTAACTTTAATGTCAATTTGATATTATCATTATGACATATTTAAATTGGATGTCAAGTGGGCTTTAGCCCGTTTGACTATGTCCTTCTGTAAAAGGACTCATATTCTCGCTATATTTCGCCAAAATCACTTTCTTTCGCATGGCACTTCACGTAAAATATAAATAAGCATATCCATCACAGATGTTGGATACAAATTCGATCTTAACGAGGTAGGCCATGAAACCAACCGTTCTTCACTTCATTGCTCCACCGATTCCTTATTTCTTAGATTGCGGAAGCGCTTACTATGAAATTGGGGAGAGTCATATAAGTAGGACAAACATCGGTGCCTTCGACCTCATCGTCGTTAAGAAAGGGACTATATTCATCGGAGAAGGTACGAATGAATGGACACTTCAGCCTAATGATGCCATCATTCTAAGACCCGATCTCTCGCATTTCGGAACGGCTCCTTGTGAGCAAGAAGCTGAAATCCTTTGGATCCATTTCCATACGTATGGCGCTTGGGATGAGTACATGGATATGGATGCGTGTTTAGCGAATCAGAATGCTCTCATTGAGGATCACAAACAGAAGGCTTTCCTAAATCATGCGGAAGTGAATTCCATATTTATCCCCAAATATATGAAACTGAATCACAAAGCCTTAGAAATCTTAGAATATTTCTTCGATTTGGAACAGGAGTCGCGCTCCCAACGCAATTGGAGGAAACAGAATACCTTTCAATTGTTTATGCAGCATATTAACCGTGAATTAATTTCAACAACCGACATGACTGCGTTTCATTTAGCTGAGAAAGTGGAGCTATTTATTCGCCAAAATTATACGAAGAAAATATCCAATGCCCTCTTGCAAGAGCATCTTAATTATCATCCTAATTACATTGCCAAATGTATGTTGAAGGTGTTCGGGATGACACCTAATGATTATTTGCTTCAATTTCGTATCGAACAGTCCAAGAAGTTGCTGATTCAGACCAATTGGACCATGGCGAGAGTTGCGGAAGAGAGCGGCTTTCAACACGCCTCCTACTTCTCACACTGCTTCTCTACCAAAGAAGGGATCTCTCCTTTAAATTTTCGTAAAAACTATACAGGCCATTCATGACCGTCATGCCCAGCATGAGACGCGAACACGGGATCTCCGCCGGAGGACCTTGTTGGTCGAGTTCATTTGTAGGTTTGGCGTGGCCTTGTAATTCACACATTTGATTAACTGGAATATATACAGCTATTTTCGAGGAATTTCCTCGACAATTCGATTTAACTGTAAAACATGTAGTTAAAACTGCCTTTTTTGTTCAGATGGAGTAAAATGATCAAAATTAACTGCAGGTTTTCCATCTACTCGGCGTTCGATCACAAACCCCCAATTTTTAACTGTATATTTGCACTTAGAATAAGAAGTGGACGTCTCTTAGTGTAGAAGTAATAATAATCTTAACAACTAACTAAGAGGTGTCTGTCCATGAGCGAATCAAGACAACGATATAATGAAACTTTTAAACGTGAAGCTGTAAAGTATGTACAAGAGCAGACTAAATCCTTAGAGCATATCGCGGACGAGTTGAATATTAATCCTGGTACTCTTCGAAATTGGCTGGGGAAATACCGTGAGTTTGATCATGAGCCTGTGAACAAAGTGGAAAACCTCCGTGAGCAGTCTCAACTCATTGATGATCAGAAACGGGAAATCGAAGATCTAAAGGAAGAGATCGCGATTCTAAAAAAGGCCATGCACATCTTCAGCAAAGAAAGGAACTGAGATTTCAGTTTATTGAAGATCACCGCTCTGAGTTTCGATTGGAGAAGATGTGCAACGTTCTAAAAGTGTCCAAGAGCGGATATTACAAATGGAAAACAGCTGACGTCTCTGAGCAGTGCAAGCGTAAGGAGGAACTAGCAGATCGTATTAAGTATTACTTTCAACTCAAGCATGAAATCTATGGCAGCCCACGAATACACAAAGAACTTTTGAAGGAAGGCTTGTGTGTATCGGAACGGACGGTCGGCCTCATTATGCGTGAACAAGGTCTACGCTCTTGTATGGCACGGAAATTTAGAGTTCAAACAACAGATTCGAACCACGATCAGCCGATTGCTCCCAATCTCCTTCAGCAAGATTTTGCTGCAACGAAGCCAAATGAAAAATGGGTAGCAGATATTACTTACATTCCATGCCGTCAAGGAAAGCTCTACCTTGCAAGCATATTAGATCTTTACACAAAGCAAATTGTTGGATGGAAACTGTGTGACCGAATGACAACGGATCTCGTCTTAGATGCACTTAAGAAGGCTTATAGCGTGAAGAAGCCTGGAGAAGACCTGATTCACCATTCCGACCGAGGTTCTCAATATGCGTCCAAAGAGTACCGCAAACAGCTCGAAAACTACGGGATAACGTCAAGTATGAGTCGAAAAGGAAACTGTTATGACAATGCCTGTATTGAGGCATTTCATAGCATTTTGAAGCGTGAATTCATCTACAGCAACCCAAAATTCAAGACCAAACAAGAAGCTCAGCAGAAGTTGTATCGGTATCTTGAGTTCTTTTACAACAGGACAAGGTCGAATAGCACAATTGGTTACATGTCACCTGAGCAATTTGAGCAGCTATACTACCAGCAGGTCGCATAACTTAGTGACGTCCACTTTCTTGACAGAAGAGCAGTTTTCCATCTATTCATCTGGTGCACAGAAGGGTAACTTCGCTTACTTAAATAAATAGCCAGCAACCTAAATTGCTCAAGGTTACTGGCTACTTATCAGATATTGAACTTTTATTGAAACGCTTTGACCCAAACCATCATTTCTCCACCCGCGGTTCCCCCACGCATAGTAAGGAACTCCCCCTCAATCCTATTCATTTCATCATCTCTCGTTCACTTACTTGCGCAGTCGTATCACATTCCAAGATAACCTTGGCAATGTTCCGATTAGCATATCGTCTTGAATGGCAGCATCGCCATCACTATGCGGTGTCACTCGATTAGGATGATTCATCGTATTCACAGCTTTGACATCCCTGTTTTCCAATACGATGTGTTCTACCACGCGGTATCCCTCAAAGCTGCGCAAATCGCATGAAACAACTAATGAGGAATCAAGACTCTTATTAACTGCAAATATCGTAAGTTCGTCCTTCTCTTCCTGATGAACAACAACGCTATCCAGATAGGGGATATCCGTGTAGTCCTTCGTATCATATTTAGGAGAGTCTATAAACGCATGCAGCACGGATCCTCTCCCATAAACAGAGGCGTGCATATATGGATAAAAAATCGTTTGGCGCCAAGCAGGTCCACCTGTTTGCGTCATAATAGGGGCTATGACATTCACTAACTGCGCTAAGCAGGCAATTTTCACGCGATCCGCATGTTTTAATAGTGTGATCAGCATCGTGCCTACCATCAGTGCGTCCTCCAAGGTATACACATCTTCAAGCTGTGGAGGCGCAAATTGCCACGGTTCTATCTTCTTGTCTGACTCCAAAGTATGAAACCATACATTCCATTCATCGAAAGAAAGCATCATGGTTTTTTTACTTCTCTTTTTAGCTTTTATATAATCACATACCGCAATAATCTCTTGTATAAAGGCTGTCATATCCAGCGATTTAGCCAAGTAGTTCGCGGTGTCATTATCTGCGTTTCCATAGTACGTATGTAAGGATAGGTAGTCCACATTATCATACGTACGGTCCAGTACGGTGGCTTCCCACTCCGCATAGGTTGGCATATTTCGGAAAGAACTTCCACATACCACTAACTCGATCGTCGGATCAACCAATTTCATCGCTTTCGCTGTTTCATTCGCCAATCGACCATACTCGTCTGCCGTTTTGGCACCAATTTGCCAGGGTCCATCCATCTCATTGCCTAAACACCACGTCTTGATCCCGTAAGCCTCTGGATAACCGTGAGCAATTCTTAAATTGCTCCAATACGATCCCGCAGGATGATTGCAATACTCCACCAAGTTTCTGGCATCATCGATCCCTCTAGTCCCTAAGTTTACAGCCATCATTGCTTGTGCTCTAACTTGTTTGGTCCATGCGAGAAATTCATTTGTGCCAAATAAATTCGGTTCTAGTACACGCCATGCCAACTCCAGCTTGGCAGGTCTACCACTAATCGGTCCGACACCATCCTCCCAGTTGTAGCCCGAGACGAAATTGCCCCCTGGATAACGAACGATAGGGACACCGATTTCATTAATCATCTCACTAACATCCTGCCTAAAACCTTGCTCATCTGCTGCAGGGTGTCCAGGCTCATAAATGCCGCCATAAACAGCACGCCCCAAGTGTTCAATGAAAGATCCGTAAATGCGCTCATCGACTTCAGCAATTCGAAAATCTTTGTCCAACTTTATGCTCGCTTTTAACACAGTCGTCATCTCTCTCTTCCTCCTTATTTCAGTTACCAAGCCATTGTGCTATTTTTCATAGGAAAGCTGCCCTTCAGATCTACAAAGATCCTAGAGGCAGCCTCTATTAAATGGATTATGTTCCGAATACTCTCCACGATTCAATTCCTGTTGATGTGGTTGCTTTGGCTGT
The DNA here is from genome assembly GCF_964253335.1 of Paenibacillus sp. LjRoot56. Lineage (NCBI taxonomy): Bacteria > Bacillati > Bacillota > Bacilli > Caryophanales > Paenibacillaceae > Paenibacillus > Paenibacillus sp. LjRoot56. Next base: position 1,515,780 of record NZ_CAXURV020000001.1, on the reverse strand, counting down.
TATGTTGACACGGATTTTGGTGGTAGAAACAGGCGTGAATGTCGTCGTGTTGTATTGATTGGCGACAACCCCTAGTCCTGATGGGCTTGCTACATTAACCCATGCGGTTCCATTCCAATACTGTATGGTATAGGAAGCGGGGAGATCGATACCTTGATTATCGTCAAACCAATAGATCGCTGTACTGGATACTGTTTTCGCTGATGCAAAGTCGTATTGCACCCATTGTGTCGTACCTGGATTATCCCAGTTTCCATACACAGAATGTCCTCTATCATTTGAACTTGTTGGTGCATAACCATCGTTCAGACCTGCAAGGCTTTCCCAAGCTGATACGAACGAAGTCGTCGCTGTTCCTTGCGGTGCAACGTCTTGAGGCCCTGACGGTGTGCCTACTTGCAGTTTCACATCGTACGTAGCATTCGTTCCAATGCTAAGATTAACGATGGTTTTAGCACCTGACGTCGCCGTCACCGTGCCTGTTTGCACGTTGTTCACAAGCACATTATAGGTACCTGCTGCAAGACCCGTGAACGTGACTTTCGTAACATGGGCTGCTGTTGTGGTGGAATTTTTTAAAGTAAAGTTCACATCATTCTTAGCTGTAGCCACGATAGCCGATGTATACTGGTCGCGCTCAAGCTCCATGGAGAATTTCTCTGTAATGAGATGCAAACGTTTAAACAATCCGTCCTTCGGCGTAATCGTATATTTCCCGCTGCTCAAGGTAACGTCCGCCCCATAGCCATACAAGCCAAAGATGGGATCAACGGCCACATCCGCACTTAGAATTTTCAAAGCACCGAACAGCCCAAGATCAGCTTCTCCGCTCATCCCGCGCCATCCATTAAATAGAGGACCGCCGTCAAGGCCTAGAGCGCCATTATTTCCCTTACTTGCCTGGTAAGTCCAAGAAACAGCACCGATATTCGCTGCATCACTACTGATTTGACCAGAATTGATCGCACCGATATTCGCTATTTTAGCCGCATAGGATAACCGTTGCTCTTGCTCAGGTTTCGTAGAATTCGTACGAATCCAGTCATCCATCGCATAGCCTGCAAGTGACGTACTGTATTGGAAATTCCACCAATTGTCCCCCGTTATGGTTACAGGATCCGTGTAGTAATACCATACCGGCATATGACCACGTGCTGCTCTGGTCTTTGCATTGATTTTACCTCTGATTGTCGTGTTGTTATTCATCTTAGCCAGCATGTAAACCGATTCTTCACCAGTATTGTCATAGCTGTATTCTGATCCGTATGGATAGGAATTTGCTGAAAAATTGCTATATTTCGTTGCCATTTTGCTGATGATATCGTTCGCTTGTGTCGTATAGCCCTCATCTTGAAGTGCTTTAATGATGTCAGGTGTCGTTAACTCACCCATTAATCCGGTCTCCCAGTTGTAGGCAACAGGCCCGTCATACAAGGCTTTGAACACATTATATGCGCGAAGCAAATACGTATTTTTGGGATTCTTATATGTCACAAGATTTGGGTACAGCTTAGCAATTTTATACATACTGAAGTACGTATTATAAATATGCGGATACGCATAGCCCCGATAGGTTGGCGTTGTATTCGGCTGTGCCATTAGAAAATCTGGAACAAGATAATCGGTATGATGGCCATTCATCAAATTCGTCCATACGGCCGTTTCCAAATAATTATCTACGGCTGTTACTTCAGAAGCGATAGGCGTAATCGCATTTTTTTCTGCAAGGAATTGACCATGTGTAAGCCCCCAATCATCTCCCCAACCCCAGTATCCAGCAAAATTGTTCCGCTTGGCTTTGGTCTGCATCATCCAGTCGTCGAACACTTTATCGCGAATATCCCCTGGCACATTCCATTGTTGATTGTTCACCATGAACGTCGAATGTCGCTGTAATGCCGCATCAATAGGTTCAATGGCATAGAATTGGAGAACTGTCTTCTCCCCTGAGCCGTACGTAACCGTAATATTGTTCTGTCCCAAATGGGTCATCGTCATCTGATACAATTTGTGATCCGTTCCCGTTGTACCTAAAGACGTAATTGTCGTCTCGGATGGGTATTGCGGCGTAACGGCAGTAATCGTTTTGGATGTGTGCAAATCGAACTTAGCCGTCTGATTCGTTGGTACAATCATGCCAGGAACCACATTGAAATCAACCATACCTTCGCTATACAGCCTATCTTGAACGGCATACTCATCTGCAGCTTTGAAAAATTTGAAGGCATACGTTTTACTTGCGCCTGGTGCTAACGTTAGGCTCGTGTTGGGCAAATATCCACGACCATTGCTTTTAATCACATTGGAGTGGATATAGTACACATTCAGACCCTTCGCATAGCCGCCTTGATCCGCTGCCCACATGCTGCCTGGATGCTCCTCAACGCGCCAATTGTCTTGATACTCAAGTCCCGCTCCCGTCGTCGTGTCAGGTACCATAAGCAGAGAAGGGCCAATACCGCTAGGGCGCTGCGCCACGATATACGAACTATTGTTACCGATAAAAGCATGTGTAATGACACGTGTCTCATAGATTTCGTCATTATTGCCGGCAGTGAAGAATTCATTGAAGGGGAGCGGGAGGCCGAAATCTCCGATTTCCAAAGTTTGCGTGCTCGTATTGGTAACGGTAATTTGCCATTTCAAATAGTCACTCACGAGGGAATACGATTCATCCACTTTGAAGTTTTTAATCCCTGCACTGTTGGTTGAATTCTGATACGTAATATTGACGGTATTGCCCGTCTGGGAAGTGGTTCTGCCATCCGCTGATTTACTCGAAAGCGCTTGTGTCCAAGCCCCTGTTCCAAGCTTATACGTAAACATAAGCTCCCCAACCCATTGATGATCAGCTGTATTCTGATTCGGGGCATTCGTTGCATTCATGACATAATTGGTTGGATATGTATCCCCGCCAATCTGTAGAGAAGTAATTTCGCCATTCGTACCCGTCTGAACCGTAAAATTACTGTTCGTAATTGTATTCGCTGAAGCGAGTTGCGGTACCAACAGAATGGCTGCTGCAGTAAACGTAGATGCTGCAAACAGTTGCATACGTTGTGATTTTGACATCTTACTCCAATACTTACTAAGTATTTGCTTCATTAAGTAGCCTCTCTTTCTCATCTTAGATTTCTTCGACATTTAGCGGGGATTTCTCTTACCATTAGGTTTAAATCCTGGCTGTATCGTGCTATCATCCTTTGCGGCACACCTCCTTATTTGTTGAATTTGTAGCGCTTACATTTTCTATCATATCTAAAATTTGTGCGATTTACTTTAAGTTTCACAACCTATTTTTACACTATATGAACTAATGTCGCAGGAATTTTCTTTAAAAATATCAACCTAAAAACCCCCTAAAGGATTATCCTTCAAGGGGGTTCTTTTTGCTCATTCCAGATTAACTTTTCATACCGGTCAACGTGATTCCCTCTACAAAATACTTTTGACCAATCAGGTAGAAAATGACGCCTGGCGCAAAAGACAGGCACGTGGCTGCCATCGTCAACGACCAATCTTGCTTTAATTGACCTTTAAAATTGGTAAGCCCCAACGCTATGGTGAATTTATCGCTCGAATTAATGTAGATCATCTGTTGGAGCAAATCATTCCATAATCCGATGAAAATAAACAAGGCAACGACGATCATAGCGGGCTTGATCGCCGGCATAATAATGCTGAACAAAATCCGGAAGTACCCGGCGCCGTCTATCGTTGCTGCTTGGTCGAGTTCTCTCGGTATGGAGAGAATGAACTGCCTGATCAAAAAGATATTAAAAGCGCCGCCCCCGCAAAAATAGGGCAAAATCAATGGCAGATAGCTGTCATGGAGTCCCAACCCCCGTGTCCATCCAATGTAGAGGGGAATGAGCGTAACCATGGCAGGCAAGAGCATTGAACCGACGCAAAGAATCCAGATCAATTGTTTGCCTCTAAACCGCAACCTCGCAAAGGCATATCCGCACAAGGTAGCCGTGAACGTCCCCCCCAAACAGGAAGGAACGATAATGATCATTGTATTCCACAGATACTTCCAAAATTTAAATATATTCAATGTTTTTTCATAATTGGAAAACAACCAATTTTTCGGTATAAGAGACGGCGGATATTTGTAGATCTCGGGATTCGTCATCAGTGACGTACGGAATATCCACCAAATCGGGAAGAGTACGATGAGGGCAAATACAATGACGACTATAAGTGTAAGCACGTTCATCGTTCGTTCACTGCGTTTCTTGCTCTTCAATCTGGCGTATGCGACTTCGCTCATTTATCGTCGTCTCCTTCGGAAAAGATCCACCGTTTCGACGTCTTGAACAAAACGGCAGTAAAAGCGGCAAGAATGGCGAAAATAATAAAGGTCGTCGCGCAGGCATAGCCCAGCTTGTAATTGACGAAAGCCTGATCATACATCAGATAAGTCATGAATCGGGAAGAGTTGCCCGGACCACCATTGGTCAGTGCAAGGGCCGGCGTAACGACTTGGAGATTGGCAATCAGGCTTAGCAACAGGTTGTAAAAGATGATCGGCGTCATACAAGGTAAGGTGATATGCCGGAAGCGATTCCATCCGTTGGCGCCATCCATTTCAGCCGCCTCATGATAGACGCTCGGAACGCTCTGAAGCCCTGCCAAAAAAATAACGATTAAGTTCCCCGACAGCCAGACCGCAATCAATGAAAGAGATGGGATTACGTAATTGGAATCCGCGATAAAGAGAACTTTGTTCAAACCAATTTCGGAGAGAAGATAGTTGAAGAAACCAAAATTCGCCTCGTAAAGCCAGGACCATCCTACATATATAGCGGCAGCAGGCAAAACGAAAGGCACATAGAATACGGCTCTGAAGAATCCTCTTGCCGGAATTTTACGATTCAACAGCATCGCGATGAAAAGTGAATAAACCATGCTTCCGGCTACGGATAAAAATGCGAAGTAGAGCGTTGCTATAATTGAATCTTTAATATAAGGATCGGTGGTAAATAGCGTGATGTAATTGCTGATGCCGATGAATTCGGGGTTTTTTAGCCCCGTCCAATTCGTCATACTTATTCCCAACACGCCGAGAAGAGGTAGATAGGTCAGGAAGATTAATCCGAGTATTGCTGGAATCAAGCATATGTAAGCAACACTTGCCTCGCTTGAATGAAAGCGGGAACGGCGTTGCTGAGGTTTATTAAAGGTTTCCATATCTTGCCCCCCACCTCATATGTGAAGGATGACCGCCGCTTGCTTGTTCTTAGCGGTCATCCTTCCTATACGTTATTTTTTGCCTTTATTGGCTGCTTTCAAAGCTTCGAGATTTTTGGTAATGGCATCCTTGGCGGTAGCTTTTCCGGTCCAAACATCCCCCAAGGTCGATCCCAGCAAGGTGTTAAAGTCCGTCGTATGATTCGTATAGAACCAGGCAGCGGGTCTGGCGGCTGAGGATTGTGCATAATCGACTACAGCGGACTTGTATTCGTTGTACGGAGGGAAGTTCTTATTGTCGACCCATTTATGGGTAAGCGTTTCATCCGTATACCACTTTTTCAGTGTTGGCATCCAAATACCCGATGAGATAAGTCCCCAATTGTTTTCTTCAGCTGTGTACCATTTGAGCCATTCCATCGCTTCTTTCGGATGCTTGGTTTGGGAGAATACGACATTGGCACCGCCCGTGTTGAGAGTAACCTTTTCCTTAAAGTATGGTAATACGGCAACGCCATATTTCAGTCCTGCATCCTTGGCTGCATTCAAGCTAGTTCCTATGTTCCACTGGCCGTTCGTGGCCATGGCGACCGTTCCTGCGATGATGGTACGCTGAATGCCATCATCGGTCTGTCCAACAGACAACGGGGCAACATGATCTTTCAAGTACAGGTCCGCGACTTTCTGAATCGCTTCGATACTGGCGTCTTCCCCGATTCTCACCGATGTACCGTCACCCGAATAGAAACCGCCGCCATTGCTGAGCACCCAAGCTTCCAACTGCCATGCCAGATTTTCGACGGATGCACCATACTGAACGATGCTCTGCGGATTAAAGCCAGCCTCGTCAGCATGTTTGCCATTCTTATCGACCGTCAGCTTTTTGGCTGTTGCTACGAATTCATCCCATGTCCATGCTTTATCCAATGCGGATGGCGGATAAGGTACTTTCGCTTTGTCGAACATGTCTTTGTTGTAATAAAGGAGTAGGATTTCATTCGCAGCGGCATAGGCTACGGTTTTGCCTTGATATTTGTAAGCTAGGCTATCCAGCGGCTTGCTGTCACTTCCCGAGTACATGGCACTTACATCATTCAACATACCATCGGAGGACCACTGGATGACGCCATCCTCCTTCAATATTCCCGTATCTGGTAATTGACCTGCCGTAGCCTGCGTATTCAGTTTGGTCATGTAGTTTTCCCAAGGAATCGCTTGCACTTTGACTTCGATTCTGTTTTGAGAAGCATTAAACTTATCCGCCGCTGCCTGGGTTGCGCTTCCTTCAGCCTCACTTCCCCACATCGAATAGGTAATCTTAACCTTCTCCGTGGAAGGAGCTGCCGTCTTCTCTGGTGATTTTGTAGCTGCTTCTCCCGTTGGCGATGCGCTTGGTTTATCGTTATTCGTGGAGCATCCAGCCATCATGCTTAAGATCAAGACCATTGATACGCTAACCACGAATCCCTTTTTCATTGTTTTCATATTAACCCCTCCATCATATATAATTCGCCGTCACTCCTTGATTCCTCCCGCGTGGGCGGGGAATATTTCATCTGTCTATTAAGACTGTTATATTGTCGATTGCTCCCTTCCCTCCTTGACCAGAGTTAACAAGCGTGATCTATCCTTGCACCTCATGAGGGTAAAACCGTATTTTCTCTAATCCACACTCTCATCTCGCCGCTTCCCCGGTTCGCCCAAGCAAAGTAAGGGATAAATCTGGCCGTAGTCGCTTCTAAGTGATCCTCGTCTTTCACGCGGTACAGTTGATCCTTCCAGCCCTCGTCTTGGAGCCGATAAGCGGTTAAGTCAATGGTAAGCAGTCCGCCTAACAAGCTGCTATCAAAGCTAACTTGATCTTCGAAGCCCGGATGGATAATCAGCTTATGTAGACCTTTGCCATTGTCGGCTTCCTCCAGGCAGTACACCATCGGCCCTCGCTGGATGGCGACCATGCCTACGGTCTCTCGAATTTCCGGATTTCCTTTCATCGGACTAACGTTCATTGCAAGAACCAGATCGACGATATCGCCGGTACTCCATTTCCGTTCGAGATGAAGATATCCGTTAAGCAGGCGCATAGCCGATTCCACTACCGGTTGCCCGTTAACCCTGACATCCCAAGACCTACACCAGCTTGGTATCCGTAGAGCCAAGGAGAAAATTTTGGGTTCATCCATCTTCAGCTCGAATTTAATGTTACCGTTCCAAGGCAGCTCGGAATGCTGGATGAGCCCAACGGCGCCGCCATCCACCTCCACCGTGACTTGACTCCCAATATATAAGTGAGCATAAAGGGTATGCCCATGGAACGAGTAGATATAGCTGCCGAGAGAGGCGAGCAGCCTAGCGATATTAGGTGGGCAACAAGCGCAGCCAAACCATCGCTGCCTTTCCATCTTCACGTGATCGAAATTCTGATTCTTACCGCTCGCTTCAGGCCAAGCTTCCAACGGATTCACATAGAAGAAATGCTGTCCGTCGCGAGACATTCCGCCGATAACGGTGTTATAGAGCGCTCGCTCCAAGACGTCCGCGTATTCGCTTCTCTGCTCGATCTGAAGCATGCGCTGGGCGAAGAAGATGAGACCGATCGATGCGCACGTCTCGGCGTAAGCCGTATCGTTCGGCAAATCGTAATCGAGCGTGAACGACTCGCCGTAAGACATTGAGCCGATCGATCCCGTAATGTACATCCGCTTGTTCACGATGTTATGCCAGAGCGCCCGGCATGCCTTCAACAACTCCTCGTCTCCAGTTGCTGCCGCTACGTCGGCCATACCCGTACACATATATACGACCCGCACCGCGTGACCTTCGGCTGTCTGCTGCATGCGAATCGGGATGTGCGCTTGGCTGTAAGATTTGTCCTTGGCTATCTTCAGCGCTTGGAAATGAGTCTCGCCATTCCGGCGATCGAACTCTAAATCGTAGAAGTGGGGACTCTGCCCTCTCTCATCCAAGAAGAACTTTGCCAGCTTCACATAGCGATCGTTGGAAGTGACTCTGTAGAGCTTCATTAGCGCCAGCTCGATCTCTTGGTGCCCATCATAACCTTTGATCTTTCCATCCTCTGGCCCGAACGTCGCATCGATGCAGTCAGCCAGCTTGCAAGCTACTTCCAGAATCTTGCCCTTCCCCGTTGCCTTCTCATAGGCGACCGCCGCTTCGATCAGATGACCCGCACAGTAGAGCTCGTGGCACTCCGCGAGATTCGTCCATCTGCCTGCCTTTTCTTTGAGTGTAAAATACGTATTTAAGTATCCATCCGCATGCTGCGCCTTAGAGATCAGATCGACGACTTCGTCCGCTACCTTTTCCAAATCGGGATCAGGCATTTGCTCCAAAAGATATCCAACGGCTTCGAGCCACTTGGCCACATCGCTATCTTGGAACACCATGCCGTAGAAGTCGCCATGCTCCAATCCGGCAGCGATTTTGAAATTCTGGATGGCGTGACTCGGCTCGTTGCCTTCGATTCGGTCATTCAGCGCCTCCCACTGGTAAGGAACTACAACATCGCGAATTAATGAAATATAAGGGGACCAGAAGTCATCCTGGATTATCACATTCTTCAATTGAACGGGTGTTGAGATAGATATAATACTCATCAGGTGTGCCCCTTTTTTAAATTTCGCCTTCTTAATGAAAGCGCTACTAATTATAATACATGGGATAGCCTGGTATTAATTAAAGATTTACAACCACTTTTTTAGAAATTACAACCAATAGAAAATATTAATAATATCCCAAATGAGCTCTCCAATTTTACAGTTCAACTCTCCACCTATCCCTTATTTCATCGATTGCGGCGCGCTTTCTTAGGCGAAGGGAAGAAACATATTATCGGGAATAACATCGGAATAGTGGATTTATTGTTTAAGCATGAACTACGATTTTAATAACTTTTGAAATAAATAATTTTCACACTTGCAATTCCGTTAATTCCGAGTATAATACTAGGTATAAAGCCGAAATGAGGTAACCGCCATGCTAGAAACCGTGAAATTAGAGCAACGCTGGAAAGATGATTATCTGGATTTGTTGAATTATGCGAAGCAAATCGGGGACGCCCAATGGCAAAACGAAATTATACAGACGCTGAGTAAATCAGCCTTATATATGCAACAAACGACACTTGAATATCAAATAAGCCAACTATGGCACCAGTTCGATGCCGTCAATAAGAAGATGCTGGAGCTATACAGACAGCTGAGGGAAACAGATAACGTGTATGTCTCTTCTCGGTTGATCGAGGAAGTTTGGGGATTGAAACTACAGCGGGTTGAAATTGGTAAACAGTTGAACGCGACTTACCAACGCTAGAAATGCAAAAAATCCCGTATGCGGATTACCGCTCTACCGGACATCGGGTTCATGTCTATTCATCATTTCCATGCATGCAGTCATCTGCTCTGCAGAATTGCTTTAAACGGTACGCATCAATTTGCAGATTGATATGTACTGGCAATAAAAATTTCATCGTATGAATCCAATGATAACCGTGTGTGTTCGATAACTCCTTGTATAAGGACGAATCTTACACAGCGGTTTGTTTCATTTCACGCATCATACCCATCATCATTGTCATCATCTCATCGCAAGACTGCATCTTGGACATCATCATATCCATATCCATCATGTCCGCCATTTCCATACCTTGCATGCAATCCATCATCATCTTCATGTTGTTCATTTTACACATCATTTCTTCCATACACATCGACATCATCATTTTCATGCTCATCATTTCCATTTGTTCCACTCCTTTCTCTCAACTTTATTGTTTTCCAACAATTAGAAGATTAACCCATTTGACTGATTTTATCAAGTCTTTTTCAAAAAAAATATTGCTTTTAGCTAAATGATTATGTTATATTTTAATATTTGCTAAATACCAATATAACCTCTTGGACTGAGTGTTTTAGTCGGGTTTAGTGCGGACACACGATGTATCGCGCAAGTGAAAATAGCTCCGCCGGAGCTCTCTAAGTCGATTTTTTCGACTTACGGGAGCGCTGCTTGGCCCGCCGGAGCTTCTAAGTCGATTTTTTCTACTTACGGGAGCGCTGCTCGGCCTTCGGAGCTCTCTAAGTCGATTTTTTCTACTTACGGGAGCGCTGCTTGGCCTTCGGAGCTCTCTAAGTCGATTTTTTCGACTTACAGGTGCAGAAGCAGCTTTTGAAATAAGTTCATTTTCCGTATCGAAACTCCTTCGGGGTCTGCCCTGTCCGCTTTTTAAACAGCTTGCCGAAATACCGCAAATCCCTAATCCCCACTTGCTCGCGATTTCATATATTTTCATCCGACTGTCGCGCAGCAGCTTCTTCGATTGCTCGATGCTCCAATAAAAAAGGACCCAACGCCATATATAACATGGGTTGAGCCAATTCTCAATCGTATTTATCTTCATCCTCGCGTTCTACCCCGTCTATCATTAATTCTAATTCCGTCTCCAAATTCAGATGCAAAGGAGCAGGCAATACGTCAAAAATATCTTGGATCATATCAATTGCAAGCATATCATCCAGCGTTAGAGGCATGGGATCTTGACGGAGTACCCAATCGCGGACGGTATCAATAAATACATAGAACGAAGATTGGAATTGATCGGCCACTGCTTCTTTCTCATCACTTTGATAGGAGGTCATGGTCCGCCAGTTCTGAAGTGTTATGTCTAAAGCTTGTTTGACTTTGGGATCCATAGGAGCTCCTTATGCCTGACCTTGCGCAATTTCAGCGAGACGTTCTTTAATATTTTCCGTACAAACACCACCATGATATGTGATGACAGTTTCAATGTCATAGTCCAGTAGCTTTGCTACGGAATTAAGCGCTAACGGCATATCAGGCGTGAACTGAGGATTCGGAGGCATAAGCACACCTTCTTGCGACGTAAGCGCGTCCCCGGAAATTAATGTTTTACTTTTTGGGTGGTACAGACTGATATGATCTGGTGTATGGCCAGGTGTATAAATGACTTGAATGCCCCCGCCGAAAGGAAGTTCATCCCCATCCTGAAGCGTCACATCCACTTTCGTCGGAGTAGCCAAAATCTTGCGTTTAATCAAGGGCACTTCCCCTTGAATATAAGGCTTGCCAAGTTCATGCGCCAGCACTTCGATCCGTCCCTCAGCAGCGCCCACCAGTTCTGGCAAGCTGCCAATGTGATCCATGTCTTGGTGCGTAATCATGATTTTCGTCAGCTTTTCAAAAGGAAAGGATGCTGCAGCAAGTTGGTCGCGAATAAGTCTTAACTGGCCAGGGATACCCGTATCAACAAGGATGACATCCTGCTCGTCCCAAATTAATGCTGCATGTACGGTGAATGGATTCCCATTAACGTCCATATCCAAAATAAGTGGTTGAATTCCTGCTTGATCTGCCATTCCTGCACCTCCGAAAATTTGCCTAACTACTTATTTCCATTGTAATGGCTGGTGCATGTAAGATCAATTTTTGTATTCGAGCTACACGCTGTACCCGATTTATTTTTCCATAAAATCCTATATACTAGTAACTAAATGGGAAATGGGGGCAAAGCGATTATGACTGAGTTCATGTCTTTTTCTGCCACTGAGAATTTAACTACGATCCCCGGAAAGCTAATTTCCGGCCATTATCGCCAATCATTTGGCTACAAGGTGAAACGGTCCAATGGTACGAAAGATTATTATTTAACCTTGACATTAAAGGGGACAGGTTTATTTAACAACGGTAAAGAGACCTATGAATGCCACCAGGATGAGGTTACCTTAATCACACCAGGCACCCCCCATTTTTACGGAACGCCAGAGAACACGCTATGGGAGTTTTATTGGTGTCATTTTGTCCCGAAGGAAGAATGGTTACCGCTTTTACAGCTGCCAGAGGTGATTAAAGGCATACGATTTGCTCGCTTTCATTCTGAAAACGAGTCGCTTCAGGTAACTAACGCTTTTTACAATTTAATTCAATACAATGATGAAACGGATTTCTACTCAGAAAGATTCGCTATCAACGCACTTGAAAAACTCCTCCTTCTCCTGTCCAAAAGTGCCATGCAAACCGAATATCCGTTGGATTCACGCATAGTGCATACGTTAGCGCTGATTACACAGCATTATAGTCAACCTTATACGGTTGCTGAACTGGCTGCTGTCGTTAACTTATCTGCTTCCAGGTTCGCCCATCTCTTTAAAAAACAGACCGGTGAATCCGTGATGGACATGTTAAATAAAATTCGACTTCGCCAAGCTAGAAAACTCATAGAAACGACTTCATTAACGATGGCCGAAATTGCGGAGGAAGTCGGGTTCAATCATCCCTTTTATTTCTCTCGCCAGTTTTCCGCTTTCTATGGGACATCCCCTGCTGTGTGTAGAAAACGCATTCAACAACTAAGAATGGAATGAGAAAAAAGCGCCGGAGTGACCCGAACGCTTCTCTTATTCTCAGTTTAGGGCGTGGTATAGATATTCGGCTGCGTCGGTGTAGCCATACCTGTCCCGAGATAGTAACTCGTGTGAGGCGGCTGGTTGTAAGCTACATTTTGCCAAGCGATATCCAGACGGTAAAGCGGATCATGCATTAAAGTCCACAGGCGTGTCGTTGTTTCATAAGGCGTTGCATAGATGCGTAAAGCTGAACTGTCTGATTTCCGCCAAATGACCTCTTCACGCCAATCGCCGAATAAATCGGCTTGCAAGCTAGGATTCCCTTTCGTGGAGTTATTCGAATTGGTTCCTGTTGCGGTTAATAAGGTCGTTGTATTGAGACTTGTGTAATTCCACTTATCAATACGTCCAACCCCATTCGTGCCATCCCAATTATGGTCAAGAAGCTCACGGGAAACGTCGCCATCCCACCAAATACCAAAGTTAATGGATGAAGGAGTCGTGGAGCTGATTTTGGTACCATTGATTTGATAAAGCCCAACACCATTGCTTGCCCATACTTCTTCACCAGCATACCGTGGGTCAATATCAGCTGCCATACCTCTTCCCGTATCAGCGCCTGTATTCACTCCCCACTTGATGGCCCCAGTTCCCGCGTTCCACACGGCTGCGCCATAGGTAGCGCTCGTACTTTCCATCACTTTGAATACTTCGAGTCCCGCGCTGTTCGGATCCAAATCGCCGACATGAAGGGCATCGCCATGCCCTAACGCTGTGTTATATTTCTTAGCTCCGTTATCATCAATCGTCATCGCGCCATAGACAATTTCATCCTTGCCATCACCATCAACGTCGGCAGCTGTTAAGTTGTGGTTCCCTTGCCCTGCATAAGCCGAGTTGCCTGAGGTGTTGCTGTCAAATGTCCACAATTTAGATAGTGTTCCACCACGCCAATTGTAGGCTACCAGAACCGTTCTTGTGTAATAGCCGCGTGCCATGACAATGCTGGGCTTCTGACCATCCAGATAAGCGACCGTCGCTAAGAAACGATCTACGCGGTTGCCATACGTATCGCCCCAATCGCCGACTGTGCCACGCGGTGGATCATAGCTCGTTGAGGTCAACGCCTTTCCTGTCGCCCCTTCAAAGATGGTTAAAAATTCTGGCCCACTCAGAACTCTCCCCACACTGTTGCGATAGTCCACCGTTGAGTTGCCAATGACTATGCCAGTGCCGTCCTTCGTTCCATCGGCTGTTTTCATGGCGATTTCCGCTTTACCATCCCCATCTAAATCGTAAACCATGAATTGCGTATAATGAGCACCAGCTCGAATATTTTTACCCATACTAATCCGCCATAACCGCGTACCATTCAGTTTATAAGCATCGACAAATACTTCACCCGTATATCCATCTTGTGAATTATCTTTGGAATTCGTAGGATCCCATTTCAAAATGATTTCATATTGCCCGTCACCGTCCACATCGCCAACACTTGCATCATTGGCGTTATAGGTATAGCTGACACCGTCTGGTGTCGTCCCGCCCGCAGGTTTCTGTAGCGGTACATCCAAATAGTTGTTCGCCCATGGCGTAACCGCAGTTGACGCGGTCTGCTCCACGCCACCAACAACGGCTTTAACCGTGTAACTGGAGCTCGTGGTACCCGAATTATCTTGATAATTCGTGCTTGTCGTGATCGGTGTAGCATTAAGCTTAACGCCATTTCGATAGACGTTGAAGGAAGTACTTGCTGCCTCCGTCCCGAGAAGTCGCCAACTGACGAGGACGCCCGTGCTGACCTTAACTGCCACTAGACCGCGGTCTAATTTCTCCATTTGCCTAGCAACCGCTGCGTGTGCGGAAGGTGTTTGGATACCGAAAGAGGAAATGAGGAGTGAGCTTAATGTAATGAAGCAAGTTGCTTTAATCAGTTGCTTAGCATGTTTAAACATTTCTACAACCTCCAGGTAGTCAATTTAGATCTACATTCAATTTGCCTCGGGACATCTGCGAACCTCCCGTTTCACCTCCTACGATCGTATGGATCATCAGTCTATTGATTGCGCTTACATTTCATTTCGTTCCTCATTATAACGTGAAAATACAAGAGATTTAATGCAGACAATAGCTAACTTCCTGCACAATCCTGCTATTTTATGGCACATATCTTTAAAACAGGCAACAGCCCAGCTTCGAACAAAAAAAAGACCACTTCCCAAAAATAGGAACTGGTCTATATTTATAATCATTTTTCGTACGTTCGGTAGGCGTGTACTTCCATAAACATAACAAAAACCCTTGATTATCAAGGGTTTTTATGGGATGCGGTCGGAGGGATTTGAACCCTCACGCCTTGTGAGCGCCACCCCCTCAAGATGGTGTGTCTGCCGTTCCACCACGACCGCATGAGAGAATAAAACAATGACCCGTAGGGGACTCGAACCCCTGTTACCTCCGTGAAAGGGAGGTGTCTTAACCACTTGACCAACGGGCCATACAAAAGTCATTGAACATTTCAGCCCGTTATGGACGACAAGTGTTATTATAAAGGATTCCGGGCTCTTTGACAAGCCTAATTATTGGTAATGAACCAGTCGAAGCAAACAAGCGAGGAGTCCCCATAGCCATGCTTCTAAAACCATGAGAACTCCCCTTTTGCAACCAACTATTTGATTTTAAAATAGGACACAGACTCGTTCAAGGTATCCACAACGGACTTCAGCTGTTCCGACGCAGCAGCAATATTCTGCATCATGGCAAGCTGTTCCTCTGTGGCCGCTGCTACCGTTTGCGATCTCGTCAAAATCTGAGATGAGCTTGACGCTGACTGATCCATCGTAGCTGAAATTTCTTCCGAGCTAGCCGACATTTGCTGCGTTATCGCCGATGTCTCATGAATCTGAGTGACGATGTGTGTCACAGACTGCATGATCGTTTCGAAGCTCTGGTTTACTTCCTGCATCATTTGTGAGCCGGCGCTTGCTTCCTGCTTCGTCGCATTCATCGACTGGGATACACTAGCAATCTCGACTCTCGTTTCGTGGATCAACTGATTGATACCGTCGGCAGATTCGATCGATTGTGATGCGAGCTTGCGGATTTCTTGGGCAACGACATTAAACCCTTTGCCATGCTCACCTGCTCTAGCCGCCTCAATGGACGCATTCAGCGACAAGAGATTGGTCTGGTTGGCGAAGCTCGTGATACTTGAGGCAATCTGCCCAATCTCATCCGACTTACGGGTCAGCGACTGTACCGTCACAGACAGCTGTTCGACCGAGCTCAGCATATTCACGATTTGGTGCTGCAGTTTCGAAAGCAGCTCATTACCGAGTGTTGCATGCTGAGAGGTTAATGAGGAGTGATCCGCCATGACGCTTGAGTTCTCTGCGACACGTTGAATCCCAATCGCCATTTCCTCGATTGCCCGGCTCGTCTCCTCACTGCTTCTTGCTTGCACTTCGACTTCCTGTGTCATTTCTTGAATATTCGAAGCCACATGTTCAGCAGCGTGGGCAGACTCTTTGGAGCTGTCCGACAGCTCCACGGAAGCATCGTGCACGAATTGCGTATTGTGTGCAATCGTGCCGATTAAGCCTCTCATTTTGGCAACCATATGATCAACCGACTCTGAAATCTGACCCAGCTCATCCTTTGAATACGTCAATTGCGCCTCATGGCGCAAATCTCCTGCAGCAACCTCACCCGTAATGGTTAAAATTCTACGTACCACTGACATGATTTTCCTGATCACAAATCCGCCAGCTCCAAACAAAATGAAGACGATAACCGCCACGCCGATGTAAACGCCTTTGGCTGTTTCATTATTGTCCTGCTTAATATCGATAATGCTTTGATTAGCATGCACGTCTAGAATTTCACCAATGACATTCAGCCCTTCGCGACCCTTCTCAAAGGTGGCCATCAGCTTCGCTTCATTCAAAACGCCTTTGCCAACACTCCCCGCTTGAACTACGGCATTCGCTTCTTTAACCCACTGATCAAAGGAAGTTTGGAAGCTCGATGCACTTTGCTCAATCGTCACTTTCGTCTCCGCATGTGCCGTTTGCAGTAATTCCTGTGATTTGAAAATAGTAACCGCTTGTCCGACTCTTGTATTCGTTTGATCAATATTGTCTTTAAGCACCTTCAACTGGCTCGTTTTCTCCTCCGCAGTCAAAGTACCCGACACTAACAACTGATAAGCATTCATAGCTTGATACATATCCCGGTCCGCATTCAAAATAAGTGACACACTCTTCTCTGTCGTCTCATACAAGGAGGAGGTCAGCGTATCCGTATTGGACTTGTTTACCTGAAGGAGATATACACTCGTGCCTAAATACAACAGAGAAGGAATTAACAACAATAAGAGAAGACGCACACGTATCGAGAATAATTTAGTCACTGGAAGTTCCCCCATCGTGAAGCTTTTTTTATTCACTATAGAGGACAAACGTTTAACATTTATTAGAAAATTGTTAGCATGGAGTGAGATTCGTATGAACAAAAATAAGCCCAACGGCATGAACGCCATTGAACTTATTTCGTGACGGAGAGAGAGGGATTCGAACCCTCGCACCGCTTACGCAGTCTAACCCCTTAGCAGAGGGTCCCCTTATAGCCACTTGGGTATCTCTCCATATATGGCTCCCCGAACAGGACTCGAACCTGTGACAACTCGATTAACAGTCGAGTGCTCTACCAACTGAGCTATCAGGGAATGAACAAGTTTTATTTTATTATGAAGGCGCCGTTAAGTCAAGTGTATACGATTTCAATTTTCCCCTGCAATTTCCACAAGCAAATTTACGCACATCCATTTTACGTTTCCGATAATACTCCGTCTTGCAATTCACACACTCTAACCTATATTTATAGGCTTGTTTCGCCCGGGGCCGCGGTAAGGATTGGCAATATCGGGTACCGCCTACTTGGGCTAGTAAGGTTTTGAAATCCTGATCCCGATGCTGATAGCCTCGCTTCATAATATGTAAATGATAGTGGCAGAGCTCGTGCTTGATGATCTTCTCGATTTCATCCCGCCCATAGGTCTCCCACTGGCTCCAACTGATCTCAATATCATGTGATTTCATAAAATAACGTCCACCCGTCGATCGCAATCTCCGGTTAAAACGCGCTTGGTGAACGAAGGGTCTCCCAAACGATTCCATAGAAATCTGCTCGATCCATTGCTGCAGCTCTTGATCTTCCATCTACGAACACTCCAATGACAAGTTCTTACTTGAATTTGTACCGTATGTACGGCTATACTGTCAAGTAGAAAAGAAGAACGAACGCTCTATACAGAAAGGATTTGAACCACCTCATGCCACAAATGCGCTATGCCATATTGAAGCTTGACCAACAATTGGAATTCGTCGAAATGCCTTCCTCCTATTCCTATCAATTAACGGCTTTGAACCAACGTTTACACAAAGAATTAGAGAAATTAACCGCTGACCATGTGCCACAGCTTCCACGCGTAATTGCGGAGTGTGACGACTTGGAATTGATCGGTACGACGTATACGCTTATCCAAGGCTTGGATTACATCAATGGTTTAGAAAAAACGTTCGCTGGTATCCAAGAGAAATCCTATCCGTTGATCTCACTGTTGACTGAAATTCGTGCGCTGCAAGCTCAGCTTGAGCAATGGTACGAAGAGGAATTTGATCTCTAAACAATCGGGACCTGCACCCATTTCCCTCATTCTTCATATGCTATAAGTACATGGCGAAGAAGGGGATGGGCATATGCCGCAATGGCTTTGTAATCAATTAATGCGTGCCTTCCAGAACAAAAACCGCAGACAAATTCGATTATTGAACGATAGCTGGTACTTTTACCGCACTCGCCGCTCACAAGAGGAGTGGCCTGACAGCCAATCGACGGACGGACCGAGCAAACGTAAATTTTAATGAGAAAGCTAGTACTTGTGCTACAAGTGCTGGCTTTTTGCCATTCGGTACATAAAAACCAGATAGAAAGAGTAAACATGCGATAAAAAACATACGAACCTGACGCCATCAAGAGCAAGAAAAAACAGTTGCATATTTGAAATGTGCCCTCTATACTGTAAATAAATGTAACAAAAAGTAAAGATGAATTAGAGAATTAAATATAAATACCTGAGTGAAGCACACTCGAGCTTGCAGATTTATCTGCAGTTCGTTTGTGCTTTTTTGCGTATTTATTTTGAAAAAGGGGGCTTATTTACATGGAGACAAATAGTAGTCAGTGGCTGCGCAGAATGCGCGAGAAGCATCGTAGGTTATTTTGGAAAAGGGGATTGGAGGATCGGTTTCAGGTGTTGCAGGAAGGAGAACGAGTAGGTCGAGAGCAAGTGAGCGGGAAGAGAATAGATCGACTGCAAAATAACGTGAAGAGAAAGAACCAAGTGATACAGTCTGGAAAGCAAGTAGATCGAGTGCGCCAGACTGGAGAACAAGAAAGTAAAGTGCAAAAAAACGGACATCGAAATAACAACGTTATTCCTTTGGAACATAGAAGGATCGTTTCTAGCAGCAAACCACATCCCCCCACCATAGCTGAGCTTGAGGCGGACGTGTGGGAACTTCGAAAGCAGTTTATCCTCCAGATCGCCAAACGGCGTAATGGTAAAGTTCGGCTTCAAGAAGTCGCAGCTGAGTGCAATGTGAACATTCGTATCGCGGCTGAGTGGCTCATCCGTCTTTCGATGGAAGGAATGCTTTCCCTAGTCGCCGGTCAGCGATATACGATGACTTATTTGGTGAAGGAGGTGGGAGGTGCTCAGAAGTAGGGGATGCTTCGAACATAATAAGTTGACTCGTTCCCCCTCGTTTTACTGTATAACCTACAGTTAATTTTGGCGAATTCGGCGTTTTGCAGAGATTAACTGGAAAACCTCCATCTATTTACAAACAAATTGGCGATTTGAAAGAAATACGCTGAAAGTAACTACATGAAATCCAGTTAAATCAGTAAATGTGGAGGTGAACAGGAAATATAGATGGAGGAAATCCAGTTAAAATGCTAGACGCACAAAAAGCAGTTGGGAGCGAACTCCCAACTGCCACTTATTCATCATCAACTGATTTCCTAAACCTGCTATTGCGGCTTCTTCATCGTTAAGCCTACGCGGCCTTTTTTCTGGTCCACATTGAGTACCCATACTTGGACGATGTCTCCAACAGAAACCACATCCATCGGATGTTTCACGAACCCGTTCTTCAGCTGGGAGATGTGCACCAGCCCATCGTTCTTAATGCCGATATCGACGAAGGCGCCGAAGTCGATCACGTTACGCACCGTGCCGGTCAATTCCATGCCCGGCACAAGGTCTTCCAGCTGCAGCACGTCTGTGCGGAAGATCGGCGCAGGGACTTCGTCCCGCGGATCCCGCCCAGGCCGCTGCAGGCTGTCTAGGATGTCCCGCATCGTCGGGACACCGACGCCAAGCTTAGGAGCCAGCTCCTCTGGCTCCAGCGTCTGCAGCAGCGCTAGCAGCTGCTGAGAGCCTAGCTGCGCAAGCTCGATGCGCAGCTCCTTGAACAACCGATCCACCACGTCGTAAGACTCCGGATGGATCGGGGTGTTGTCGAGCGGGTTCCGGCCGCCCGCAATCCGCATGAACCCGACACACTGCTCGAAGGATTTCGCACCAAGGCGAGGAACCTTCGACAGCTCCTGTCGGGAGCTGAACTTGCCATTCTCCTCGCGATACTTCACGATGTTCTTCGCAAGTGTCGCGTTGACCCCCGACACGTACGACAGCAAGGACGGGGACGCCGTGTTCAAGTCCACCCCGACATGGTTAACGGCCGATTCTACGACGGCCTTCAAGTTCTCGTCCAGACGTTTCTGCGAAACGTCATGCTGGTACTGACCGACGCCGATCGCTTTCGGCTCGATTTTCACAAGCTCTGCGAGCGGGTCCTGCAGCCTCCGCGCGATCGAAATCGCGCTGCGCTCGGCCACGTCGAGCTCTGGGAATTCCGTCTGCGCCAGCTTCGACGCGGAATACACGCTCGCCCCCGCTTCGCTGACGATCAAGTACTTGAGCTTCCGCTCTTTGATCTCACCGATCAGCTCCGCAACGAACTGCTCCGTTTCACGGGACGCCGTCCCATTCCCGATCACAATCAGCTCCACGCTGTATGTGCTGATCAACTGCTTGAACTTCGCCTTCGCTTCCGCCACCTTATTATTCGGTGGTGTTGGGTAGGTGACGGCGATTTCAAGCATTTTACCGGTGTCGTCGATGACGGCCAGCTTACAGCCTGTCCGGTAGGCCGGATCGACACCGAGCACCACATGACCCTTAATCGGCGCTTGCAGCAGGAGATTGCGCAGATTTTCCGCGAAAATCTTAATCGCCTGCTCTTCGCCCGCTTCCGTCATTTCACCGCGCACCTCACGCTCAACGGATGGTGCAAGCAGCCTTTTATATGCGTCTTCAACAATGTTACGCAGCACGTCTTTTACGACCGAATCGCCTCTCACGATTTGACGCAACATGTAGTCGTGAATTTTATCTGGTTGAACATCTAGTCCAACCTTCAGAATCTCTTCCCGCTCCCCGCGATTAATCGCGAGAATACGGTGAGGCGGCAGGCGCTTCACAGGCTCTTGATAGGCATAATACATCTCATAGACAGATTCTGCCTTCGCATCCTTAGCCTCTGTCCGCATAATGCCGTTATCCTGCGTGAATCGACGCACCCAGGCCCGTATTTTCGCATCATCTGCGATATTCTCCGCCAGGATATCCATCGCGCCTTGAATCGCCTCTGCAGCGCTACCAACCTGCTTGTCCGCGTTGATGTAACGCGAAGCTTCTTGCTCCAGCGAGCCTTGACGAGGCTGCTTCCAAATCCACGCCGCAAGCGGCTCCAAACCGCGTTCCTTGGCAACGCTAGCTCTCGTTTTCCGCTTCTGGCGATAAGGCCTGTAGAGATCCTCGATTTCCTGCAGCTTCACAGCTCTCTCAATCGATGTGCGCAGCTCGTCCGTGAGCTTGCCCTGCTCATCGATCAGACGAACAACCTCGATTTTGCGATCCTCGAGATTACGCAAATATTGCAAACGCTCCTCGATATCCCGCAGTTGATTCTCGTCAAGCTCACCGGTCATCTCTTTCCGGTATCGCGCGATAAACGGAATCGTATTGCCCTCATCCAACAGCTCCATCGTCGTCTTCACTTTTCCGGAAGGCAACTGCAGCTCGGCGGAGATTTGCTTCAGGATCCGTTCCTGAATCTCCGCTTTCTTCTCCGCAGGAATCTGTATCTTCGCCTTCGGTTCCTCAAACTCACTTGCTTTTGGTTTTCCTTCGTTCTCCGTTACTTGGCCATCCGTCTCCACATTTGCCACAGTCATACCTCTCTTCTATTAATCGTATGTATATGTATGTACAAACCAAAAAACGAGGGTACTATCTCCCTCGTCCGTTCCAGACCTTATTCAAAATTCTATCAGTCCCACACTAATTTGCAAAGCGTCGTCAACCTTTCGCATGGTTTCTTCATCCAAATGCGTAATTTTGTCCGTCAATCTTTGCTTGTCGATTGTTCTGATTTGCTCAAGCAGAATGACCGAATCTCGATCGAAACCGTGCGTCTCCGCGTCGATTTCCACATGCGTGGGAAGCTTTGCCTTTTGGATTTGAGCTGTAATCGCTGCAACAATCACAGTGGGGCTAAAGCGGTTGCCGATATCATTTTGGATCACTAGAACAGGACGGACTCCTCCCTGCTCCGATCCTACGACCGGCGAAAGATCTGCGAAAAATACATCGCCACGTTTCACAATCACGTCTTACACCCCGCTTACTAAGCGATCAAGCGTTCCGTCCGCTTCTTCCTCCGCTTGAAAAGCTTCAGATGCCATGCTGAGATTTATTTTCGCCATTTCCATATACCCACGCTGCATGGATTCGCGTAGACTGCGCTTTTTGCGTTCAATTAAATACAGCTTCATTGCCTGACGAATGAATTCACTCCGATTGGAGTTTTCCTTCTCAACAATCCCGTCCACTTCTTGCAACAGATTGTCAGGCAAGCTAATCATGATCCTTTTCGTATTATGCGCATTGCTCACACTCTCGCACCCCCAGAAACGATACAAAGACAATATTACCAGTATGTCATTCCAAAAACCAAATTATACAATAGAATATATGCCTCCGGTATATCAATTATGTTACACCTAAAGATATAAGATTGTTAATACATAGTATTCTATACCCTATTCTGAAAATCCTCTCCAATGCCTGCATAATTTACATGGTAAATTCATGAAGTTTTTTTTCACCGTTCTAATAACGATGCCGCATGAGAGGATTTAAAGCCTCAACCCGCTCCCCATTACGCACGTACACGCGCGCAACACGGTGTGAAATCATACATATGATTTCATAATTGATCGTCCCAAGCTGACGGGCCACATCTTCCGCGGTAATTCGTTCTTCGCCTTGCTCGCCGATGAGGACAACCTCATCAAGTGCACTTACATCAGGCACATCGGATACATTGATCATACATTGATCCATGCAGATTCTGCCGACGATTGGCACTCTTTTGCCACGAACCAGCACCTCTGCTTTACCTGAAAGCATACGGGAATATCCATCCGCGTAGCCGATCGGCAAGGTCCCGATTTGCTCATCACCCTTGGTGTGATAAATCGTTCCATAGCTAACACCTGAACCCTCAGGCAGCGTTTTGAGATGCACAATCCCTGTTTTGAGACTCAGGACTGGCTTTAGCTCAATTTTCGTTTGATCTACATCCTCAGAAGGATACAGGCCGTACATCGAGATCCCCAGACGTACCATCGAATAAGTCAACCCTGGCAAATCAATGGCTGCCGCGCTATTTCCCGCGTGAATATAAGGGAACGTTTCCCCTTTATCCGTAAAATAGCTCACGATCCGCTCAAACCTGCCGTATTGCTCCAGCGTATAGCTCTTATCGACTTCATCTGCGCTTGCGTAATGTGTAAAGAGACCTTCTACATCCACATTAGGCAGCAGTAAGGCTTCCTCTATAAAGGGAATCGCATCTGCTTCCGTGTGCAAACCTAGTCTCCCCATGCCAGTATCTAATTTGATATGGATTTTCAATTTCTTCTGAGCCTTGTGCCCCTGCTTACGTCCTTGCTCACGCAGTGCTTCGAGTACGTCACGGCTGTACACCGCAATCGTTACATCCAGCTCTCGTGCTCGACTAATCCCCTCTGGAGGCGTGTAGCCGAGTACGAGAATAGGTGCAGTAATCCCTGCATTTCGGAGCTCCAGCGCTTCATCAAAGAACGCCACACCCAAATAATCCACACCCGCAGCGAGAACTTCTTTGGATACTTCTACAGCCCCGTGTCCGTAAGCATCCGCTTTTACGACTGCCATCTGCTTCATGCCTGCAGGCAGTACCTTCTGAAATTGTTCAATGTTGCTTCGCAGTGCATCTAACGATATTTCCACCCACGTGGGCCGATAAAAAGCATCCACCAGCGTTCACCTCTTCTATCCTGTTACAAACAACATTTTTTGTATTTCTTACCGCTGCCGCATGGGCATGGTTCGTTACGTCCGATTTTAGGTTCGGCAGCAATCATAGGTGTATGATTAATCACATAGGCTGCCTCGTTGACGAAATAACGGAATACGCGGTTTCCAGGTTCAAGTACCGTCATGGTGACAGGTTTTCGCTCAAACCCATATTTCATCTCTGAATCTGGCAAGAATTGTGCCTGTATCACACCGAAACGAACCAATATGGTTGCTACCGCATGTAAAAACACATCAGCACTTGTATCCAACAAAATGCCGGATTGGCGATGCTTATCCCATTCTTTTTTCACATTGTGCGGGGATCCTACTGGCCAGCTGGCTAACACACTTGCGATGGCTCTTCTCCAGGCTTGAATATCTTCTGGGCGACCACCTTCGTTCACTTCCTCGAGAATTCCCCAGTTTACTCGATTCCAAAGTGTATCCAAGAGTACAGCGGCTTGTTCCTGCTCTGTAAGCGCCAAGTAAAAGGCTAATTGCTTCGTATTTACCGTAAGTTGTGTTTCTTCTTCCGTCAGTCCTAACACTACCGCTGCATAGAAAAAGAATTGGTACACCGGCTCCTGATCTTGATTCAATGTCGGTTTGCGAAAAAGCTGCAGGTCCAGCTGTTCATCGAACTCGCTCCAGAATTTCCGCGGCAAATGTTTGCGCGCAGCGGACAACTTGACGTTCTTTCCAGTCTGTACGGCCTCAAGAAAAGCTCTGAATTCCTGAACGATTTGTGGTACTGGTGTCCGCCCATCCATCCAAAGCTGAAGCAGCTTCTGGTCAACTACAAGTGGCTTCAGCTTGCGCTTGGAAGGAGGCGTATGCTCTTCAATGTATGCTTCTATATCATTCGAGTTCAGCCAACGTTCCAGCGCATAGTCATTATCTGCTTCCATGTACTGCTCGAAGCGCTCTTCGAAATAAGTTTTATGCTTACATACTTCATTCAATGAAGTGGACTGTTCTTTTGAAATTCTAGATGTCACCTGTAGGAATTGAATCCATTTTTTAAAAGAAGTCAAATAAGCACCGATATCGGATTCTTTTGTGCTAAGTACATGGCTGATTAAGAAACGACCTGCAAAATCGACAATCGTTTCACCTTGTACATCTTCATAGCTGATTCCATAACGCACGAAATATTCGGTCATCACAAAGCCCATGCGATCCACATGTTTGCTAGCCGTTTCTTCCTTCAACTTTCCCTCATCATTCAGAAACGTTGCAAATGCCTTCGTCTCGTTTTCCCAGAACAGCTGCATCTCTTCCAAAGTCAAATTATCAATTGTATTCATCTTAAACACTCCAATTATCTATTCGCTCCAAAGTTGCATTATACCAAAAAAACGACCGTTCGTGGGAGTTGGTTAAATCTTCTTGTAAATTTTCTTCCGAATTCTCCTGTTATACATGAGAAAAAACCCTGCACCATAGGATGCAGAGCCTTTCTCTTTTTTAAATAAAATCGAACTTATTTCCCGGACTGTCCATCCGTTGCCATTGCAACTTGAATCATTTCATTCACTGGCATATCGCCCGTAAACATCCGGAATTCAACACCATCGTTCGTCCAAGTCAGTGTTCTAGGCTCATCCTTCGAGCCATTCCCCGTCATCACACCAACCGTGAATCCGAGATCAACGATGTCTCCTGGTGGCAATGAAACCGATTTGGCTTGAGGTCTAACCTCAATCAAATTGAAGTTGTATTTCCCTTTATATCGTAAAAGTACAGCAGCATCCTCACCAAGCTTCATATCACTGATATCCTGCTTCACAACATCCTTCGGCAAGTAGTATGGCTCAACAATACCAATACTTTGTGCTTTGGCAGCTGCTGGCGCGGTTTTCGTCGCATCTGGTTTCGTCGTAGTACCCGTGGCTTTGGATTGATCGGATTGACCACCTGTCGCGGACAGGTTTTTGTCCGTTACCGATTTGTCCCCAGTTGCTGCCGGGTGATCCGCATCTGTAACCGCAACGTCAGCTGACGTAGGCATTGTTTGCTGTAAATTCCAACTAGTCATGTTGCGCTCCATTTGGAAATAGTCCTTATCGAACTTTGTATCGAATTCAAAATTCGTGAAATTCACTTGCACCAACACATTTTGATTCGCATCTGACACTTGTACTTGCGCAGGTGCGAGAGTTTTCTTATTCAGCCAGATTTTCTGGCGAGAAAGTTGCTCATTCTGGTAGTTCGCGGCGACATCGAAGACGTAAGCATCCTTGTCCGTCGTAAATTGACGGTCATTATCCGCAATGATGCTTTTCGCTAAAGATTGGAACAGATACACTTGACCTTGATTCTCTGGCCAATCGCTTTGGAAGCGGAAGCTCTTCTTCAAATGCGGCGTCAAGACAAACACGCCTTCTTCATTACGCAAAACGATTTGAGTAACATCCTTCGTAGCATTCGTCAGGGATATCCGATAGAAATGCTCAGGCGAGAACGCCACCTCAACCTGATACTCCTGCGGCTGCTGCCCTGTATTAAGAATCATGCTGCCTGATGCTTGATAGCTGCTCGACTTGCCCATCACATGATCCAAGTCCTTTACGATAGATCCTGCATCCTTTTTACCCATCCCGCATCCTGCGAGAACCAATGCTACGCACATTACCACTGCTACCATCCATGTGACCCGGCGCATTCGATCATCCCCTCACTCATGATTAACATCAACATAGTACATGCATATGAGGGGACTTGTTCGATTATGCAGACGAGTTGGGGCTTGGCCGGAAAAGAGAATTACAGTCGGGTTCTATCGTATTTTAAATAGCAAAAAGAGCAGAATTAGAATATTCTAATCCTGCTCTTATTTGACTAATTTTAAAGTTCGAATACTTGCCGCGTGTTCCATCATTGTCACAGCAATTCCGGCAATTTGCTCGCCTTGTTGAATTTGGACTTGTTTGACTTCTTTAAAAGAGTCCTCCATTGAGTTTAATCTGGAATCCATAGAGTCTAATCTAATATCCATTGAATCTAACCGATCTTCAACACGGCCCAGTCTTCTATCCATACTCTCAACTCGATCTTTAATCGCAGTTACATCTGCACCAATTTCATTGATTCTACCCAGCATTGCACTTAAAAACTCACGATCCGTCATCTCAGCCACGACATTCGCTCCTTGTCACAATCAGATTCCTTATCTCATTATAACTCAGATTGATATTAAAAAGTACCATCTTTCGACTTCCAAAATAGTACTTCAACTCCGTTAAAAATTAATCTCCGCATCCCTCAATACAGGATGCTTCTCATCCTTCGCTGATAAAATCGGGGACGTAGTCGGCCAAGCTATGCCGATTGCTGGATCATTCCACCGTATCCCGCGGTCATGCTGAGGCGAATAATATGAATCCACCTTGTACAGCACCTGTGTCTTCGGTTCTAATGTACAGAAGCCGTGTGCAAAGCCCTGAGGAACGAGCAACTGCCGCTTATTGTCGGCGCTAAGAGTAACACCCACCCACTCACCAAAAGTCGGTGAGCTAGGACGAATATCTACAGCTACATCGAAGATCGAGCCCGCGACGACTCGCACTAACTTCGTTTGCGCTTGTGGGTTCAATTGATAGTGCAGCCCGCGCAGCACGCCTACCTCTTCCGAAAGTGAATGATTATCTTGCACAAAATCTATCGTAACTCCCTGCATGGCTAGCTTTGCCGCATGATAGCTTTCCATAAAAAATCCCCGATGGTCCGCATGGACCTCAGGTTCAATAATCACAAGCCCAGCTAAAACAGTCGGCGTTATTTTCATACGTCCTCTCACCTCTTTAACTAACATATGCAAGAGGATCGTTGAAAGCCTCAGACAACCGTTTATAGGCAGGTGACCTATCCTTTATCGTTCTGGATCTAAGCAAGCGTAAAAAGGCCGCCAAGAGCTTCACAGCCCCAGCAGCCTTTTCCATGTATGAGATGCATTTACCATATATATACGATACCTGCGATTATACCTGCCCAAATCAGGGAACCGAAGGCCACACCGACAATCAAACCTTTGCCGATGGACATATGTTCGTCCTGATAAGCGTCTTCATGATCAATCATACCCAAAACCTCCCCGCCTACTCAGTATATGCAATAGTATGGGGAAAATGTTGGCGAATCATGCGGTCGTTTCAATATTTTTTAGTTTAATAGGCATTTTTATTTATAAAGCCATTAACGACGGTTCTCCAAATAATCTTGATATCAAATAAAAAAGTCCAATTTTCGATGTAAAAAATATCATGCTTAATTCGTTCCTCGATTGATGTATCGCCGCGCAAGCCGTTGCTCTGCGCCCAACCTGTAATCCCTGGCCTAATGTGATGCTTCACCATATACTTCGGTACTTCTTCTTTAAATTGTTCCACGAAATAAGGACGCTCCGGCCTTGGACCAACCACACTCATATGCCCAAAGAGCACATTGAAAAACTGTGGAAGCTCATCGAGACTCGTTTTACGCAAAAATGTACCAACCCTCGTTCGCCGCGGGTCATTCTCAACCGTCCACTCTGTATTTGAAACCTTGTCTCCAAGGTTCTTCATACTGCGAAACTTGTACATCATAAACCGTCTGCGGTTCAGACCAACCCGCTCTTGCTTGAAAATGATGGGGCCTTCGGAGGTGAGTTTGATGGCTATTGCCGCCGCGAGCATAACAGGAGATGTTACTAGGATTGCTGCTGTTGCAAAAATGATATCAAATGCACGTTTAAACAATCTATTGCGGAATTCATCCAAAGGAATATCACGCACATTAATCAACGGCATATCCGCAAAATTATCAAAATAAGGCCGCGATGGCAGGAAGTCATAAAAGTCAGGGATAATCAGCGTTTTAACACCTATTTTTTCGCAAACATTAATAATGCTGCCGAATTTCTGATGTGCATCCAAAGGAAGAGCAATAATAACCTCATCCACGATGCGATCATTCAGAATCGACTCCAACTCATCAATTTTCCCAATGATTGGCTTGTAATTCTGATAAGTCACCTCGTGTTTCTCTTGGTAATCATCAAGGAAACCTACGACTTCATAGCCCAACTCAGGATGCTGCTTCAGCTTCGTATAGAATTTGCGACCCAGTGAGCCTGCACCCAGAATGAGAATGAATTGTTTGTTATAGCCTTTTTGGCGAGCGCGTTTGAGCGAGATTTTGATCATATAACGATAAAAGCTAATGACAAGGATGTTATTCACTAGGAAAAGTAATAGATACGAACGTGAAACGTCGACTTCTTTTAAGATAAAAAGCACACTTAGAAGCATTAGTAAGCTGAACGCATGTACTTGAATGATTTTCAAAACCTCAAAAGAAAACCGTTTTCTCCGCTTCGGCGTATAAAAATTCACCAAATAACTGATAAAAATCGCGATGATTGCGTAAGTAATACTCCACATCAGATAGTGTTTAAAAGGGAGCGGTGAGCCATATGGAATCCAACCGCTTTTAAATTTTAACCACCATGATAAGAGAAACACGAGCTGGATACATATGAAATCAGCCAAAGCGTATAATTGGGTTAAGAAACCTTGACTCTGACGAATCAAACAGAATCACCTCGTTGGACGTAGTTTATTTCGAGCTAGAGACAGGCCGAACTTCAAGCCTACACCTATGTATACCATCGCATTCGTAAGCCAAGAATACTTTGTGCGATAGTGCTTATTATGGAACAAAATCATCGCTCTATGAAATTCATAAATAATCTTATATGGTTTTCTTCGGCTGCTAGCCCCTTTGTGATGAACGATCTGAGTCTTAGGGTAATAATAATTCACCCAACCAGCTTCTTTAATTCTATAACACCAATCAATATCTTCACCATACATAAAAAATTCCTCATCCAGCATGCCGACATGCTCTATCGTCTCACGGCGGACAAGCATGAAGGCACCTACGAGGGAGTCGATGGGATATTGTTGGTCAGGATTTAGATAACCAAGCTGATATTGATTGAATCTGTGGATTTTCGGGAATAGCTTGGCAAATCCGAATGCATAGTAAAACGATGCCGAAGGCGTTGGGAATCCACGCTTACAGGCTTTATCGAGAGAACCATCTGATAGCACGATTTTGCATCCACTGGCCCCTACAATAGGGTTTTCGTCCATGAAACACAGCATGATGTCTAATGTGTCCAGTTGTACGATTGTGTCGGAGTTCAGGAGCAGGACGTAGCGACCTTTAGCGATGCGAATACCTTGGTTGTTAGCTTTTGAGAAACCTACATTTTCTGTATTGGCAATAGTGACTACCTGTGGGAATTCTTCATTCACAGATTGAATAGTGCCGTCGTTAGATGCGTTATCAATAAGGATGATCTCATATTTGTATGATGTAGTTGACGTAAAAACCGATTCAATGCAGGCAAGCGTTAGATCCTTCGTTTTGTAGTTCACGATGATAATGGATAAATCCAAGATATGACCTCATTTATTAATTGATTACCCCTAGTATAGCATGGGAATATTATTTTTCGCCTAAAAAAATAAGACTAGCGTCTGCTAATCTTAGGTAGTCATTTGATAAACCATTTATACACTTCGGACGATGCTTGTTTTTGTTTCGAACGAATTAGACTTCTCTTGTCTCTCAACTCCGGGTACTTGCGATAAAAATCCATCCAAGCGCCTAATAATTTGGGTTCACGGATGAGTGCATACACAAGTCTAAGGCATTCATATACCAAAAGTGGGAAGAAATGCTTCATAACGGCTTTGATGTTATCGTTCTTAATCATCATTTTATAGCGATTAATATAGGATAATCTTCTTACAAAAAGCGCTTTGCTGCTCCTGCCGCCCTCTTTCCAGCCCCGTTCATGATAGACGATTGCTGTTGGCTCATAAAGTGCCTTCCAGCCTAATAATTGCGCACGCCATGCCACATCTACATCTTCTTTATAGGCAAAAAAGTCCTCGTCAAAAAATTCGCCATTGAGACTAATATCGTTAATCATATTGCGTGAGTACATTGCAGCGGCGCCGGAAACACCGAAGACTTCTTCGGTTTGTTGATACTGATCGTTGGTCTGGTGTGCACCGCGGTCAAGCCCTACGAGCTTTATTAATAATTAGTCCGGTGCTGTCTATATGATGAGGTGACGCCTTGAAAAGTAGTTTGCCCGTTGCACTGCCTACTCGAGGGCTATTCTGAAGTGCAAGGACTGTGTTGAGCACATAATCCGGTTCAAGGACGACGTCAGGATTGAGGATTAAACAGTAATCCGTTTCTGTCAGCCGGATCGCTTGATTGTGAGCACCGGCGAAGCCGTTGTTTTGATTGTTTTGGATGATCGTGCATTTCTCTTGCCATTTTGTCAACGAATGAAGTGTATGATCCTTGGATGCATTATCTACGACAATGATTTGGTCAATTGGATGGGACTGTTTCAGAACAGCTTCTAAACAATCTTCGATATGTTCCGCGCTATTATACGTGACGACATGGACACTGACTGTCCGTTTGCTAGCTTCCAAACTAAATCAGCCTCCTCTTCCTATTCATTATACGGAATTGGAAGCCGAAACAAACGACATTTTCCACCAGGAAATTCGAAAACAAAAAAGCCATCACTATGCACATAAAGCATAATGATAGCTCTCCCAGACTGCTAAGCTTCCTCTAATTCTTTTAAAAAAGCCTTAAGACCTTCCCGCCACGCACGTAAATCTTCAAATCCGTTCACTCGGATTGCCTCATGTTCCATCGCTGAATTTCGAGGTCTTGGAGCAGGTCGCGGGAATTCTTCCGTTGTACATGGCTCTACGTTCATTGTTATACCACTTTCTTCAAAAATAGCACATGCGAAGTCATACCATGAACAAACACCCGAGTTAGAGGCATGATAAATGCCGTAACGATCAGTATCAATGAGTTTTTTAAGAAAAAGGGCAAGATCTACTGTGTACGTAGGTGATCCAAATTGATCACTGACAACCTTTAATGAATCTCGTGTTTTTGCTAATTCCAGCATCGTTTTCACGAAATTCTTTCCGTACGCGCCATATACCCATGACGTTCTTACAATAAAATATCTTGACGAAATCGCTTGAACATGGAGTTCTCCAGCTCTTTTCGACTTTCCATATACACTCTGTGGATTCGTGGGATCGTTTTCACTGTAGGATTGCGTAGCCATCCCATCGAAGACATAATCCGTGCTTATATATACAAACTTCGCCCCGATACTCTCAGCGGCAATCGCTAGATTTCTGGTCCCATCCGAATTTACTCGAAAGGCGTCCGCTTCATTAGTCTCCGCAAGATCAACAGCCGTATAAGCAGCACTATGGATAACAACCTCTGGCTTTAGACGTTGAATTACCTCTAAACATTGATCCTCATTCGTAATATCGAGCTGTTCTCTTGTTAACCCATGAACCTCATGCCGAGCTTCTAGCAGCTTAACAATATCTTGGCCAAGCTGCCCATTCGCGCCAGTTACAACAATTTTCATGCGTTTTCACCTAAACGCGAACCATATTGCTCATTAAAATACTTTTGATATTCACCTGTCTGTATTCGTTTCCACCAATCTTGATTGTTCAGATACCAATGAATCGTCTCATGAATACCTGTCTCAAAATTGTGCTTCGGCTTCCAGCCAAGTTCAGTTGTAATTTTGGTTGCGTCAATCCCATAACGTCGATCATGTCCTGGGCGATCTTTAACAAATTGCATCAGAGACTCAGACTTGCCAAGCTCGCGAAGGATCGTTTGGATAATTTGAATGTTTGTTCGTTCGTTATTTCCACCGATATTATAAACCTCACCACTAACTCCCTTATGTAGAACCAAATCGATCGCACTACAGTGATCCTCAACATAAAGCCAGTCTCTAATATTAAGACCGTCACCATATACAGGCAGAACCTTGTCGCTTAAGGCGTTGGCAATCATCAATGGAATTAGCTTTTCAGGGAACTGGTAGGGACCATAATTATTGGAGCAGCGAGTGATATTCACATCTAGTCCAAAGGTCTCATGATAAGAGCGAACCATTAAATCAGAACCTGCTTTACTCGCAGAATAGGGACTATTCGGAGCAATCGGCGTTTCCTCCGTGAAGAGTCCTGTTTCACCAAGAGATCCGTATACTTCATCTGTCGAGACATGAACAAATTTTTTAACCACATGCTTACGAGCAGCTTCCAGCAGGACTTGAGTACCCAACACATTCGTTTTCACGAAAATGTCCGGTTCAAGAATACTACGATCCACATGCGATTCCGCGGCGAAATGAACGACTGTATCAACGCCTTGCTCGAATAAACTGTTCACGAGCTCTGGATTCGTAATATCACCTTTGACGAAGGTGTATTGACTATTCTCTTGGATGGATGTCAAATTCTCTAAGTTTCCTGCGTACGTTAGTGCATCCAAATTAATGATTCCATAGCTGGGATAGCGATCAAGCATATAGTGAACGAAATTGCTGCCGATAAAACCGGCACCGCCAGTTATTAGTATTTTCATATGACTATGACTCCCTACTTTGATTTTTAGCAATAACCTGCTCTAAGTACTCTAGCAAATCCTTTTTTAAGTCATTTCGCTCCAGAGCAAAGTCTATAGTTGTCTTAATAAATCCTAACTTTTCTCCCACGTCATATCTTGTCCCAAGAAAATCATATGCGTAAACACTTTCGGAAAGATTTAATTCAGCAATCGCATCGGTTAACTGAATTTCTCCACCTCGACCAATTTTAGTGTTTTCCAAGATTTCAAAGATTTTAGGAGTAAGAATATATCTTCCCATGATAGCTAGATTAGATTGAGTGACATCATTTATAGGTTTTTCAAACAGTTTATTCGTTTTATAAATCCTTTCACTTAATTTATCCGCTTCAACAATACCGTAACGCGAACGTTCTTCATTAGTTACTTGCTTTACACCAATAATTGATGACTTATAGTCACTATGGAGATCAATCATTTGTTTTAAACAAGGTGTTTCAGAAACGACGATATCGTCCCCAAGAAGAACAGCAAATGGTTCATTACCTATAAACTTACGTGCACACCAAATCGCATGACCGAGTCCTTTTGCTTCCTTTTGTCTAATATAATGAATATCTACAAGTTTTGAAGACTTTTGTACTTCATCCAAAAGTTCAAATTTACCCTTATCAAACAAATTTTGTTCCAACTCGAAATAGTTATCGAAATGATCTTCAATTGCTCTTTTCCCTCTGCCGGTCACAATAATAATATCTTCAATTCCGGAAGCAACAGCTTCTTCAACAATATATTGGATAGTTGGCTTATCTACAATTGGCAGCATTTCTTTTGGCATTGCTTTCGTTGCAGGAAGAAATCTTGTCCCGAGACCTGCTGCTGGTATTATAGCTTTTTTTATTCTCATTAAGTTCTCCTAATTTAGAAATTCGTTTCTGCATCTTTAAGTAATGGGTGTCTTTGATCTTTATCAGAGAGAATAGGGTAAGAAGTTGGCCAATCAATACCTAATGCAGGGTCACTCCAAAGAATGCCTCTATCATGTTCAGGTGAGTAGTACTCATCCACTTTATAAAGCACTTGCGTGTTAGCTACAAGAGTACAAAAGCCATGAGCAAAGCCCTGCGGAACTAGGAGTTGGCGTTTATTGGCCTCGCTAAGTATTACACCTACCCATTGTCCAAAAGTAGCTGAATTTGTTCGAATATCAACTGCTACATCATAAATAGCTCCAGATGCCACTCTTACTAGCTTTGTTTGGGCTTTAGGTTTTAACTGATAGTGGAGTCCTCGTAAAACTCCTGCTTCCGCAGATAATGAATGATTATCTTGAACAAATACTTGATCTATTCCGATCTCTTTAAACTTAAGACTGCTATAACTCTCCAAAAAAAAGCCCCGATTATCTCCATGGACATCGGGCTCAACAATACACAGTCCTTTTATATTCGTAGAAATTAATTTCATCAGTGTAGCACCTCTTATAATTTAAATTTCCCAAATTCCTCTCCAAAAAACAAATTTCTAGCCAATTCATTCGCTTTTGCTAATGAGGCATGTGTACCTGCATCGGTCCACCAACCTTTAAGGATATCGTATGTTAAACTATGTCTTTGGATATAAGCATTATTTACGTCTGTGATTTCTAGTTCGCCTCTATCTGAAGGTTTGAGATCCTTAACAATTTCAAATACTGAATTGTCATACATATATATACCAGTAACTGCATAGTTACTTTTTGGCAGTTTAGGCTTCTCTTCAATAGATATGATTCTATCACCTTGCAATTCTGGAACCCCGTATCGCTGAGGGTCAAGAACCTCTTGAATTAAAATCTTAGCTCCAGTACGTTGAGCCCTAAAGTTATTGACAAATGGAACAATGCTTTCTTCAAAAACATTATCACCTAATACAACAACCATTTGATCGTTTCCTACAAACTGCTCTGCTAAATCAAGTGCTTGAGCAATTCCTCCAGCTTCATCTTGAACTTTAAAAGTAAAAGATACTCCCATTTCTCTACCGCTTCCTAGTAGGTTAACCACATCACCCATATGTTCTTTACCTGTGACAATCAAAATATCCGTGATATCTGCTTGTTTAAGTTTGAAAACTGAGTGGAATATCATCGGATATTTACCAACTGGAAGTAAATGCTTATTTGTTACTTTGGTTAGCGGATACAATCTTGAACCCGTCCCACCAGCTAGGATAATCCCTTTCATTGAAAAACCTCCTATTCTATAATTTTTTCAGTACTTGTTGATAATTCTCACACTCTTTTTTGGAACAAAATTTTAAGTATGAAACCAACATTTCTTAAAACACCTGACTTATAGAAGGAAAAAATAAATATCATAAAAATGACTTTCAATCTGCTAGCCGTGAAAAAATTTACAAACGAAATTATTTCCCTACTTTGCTTCTCATTCATAATATCAACATATCTCCGATAGAAAGCATTTGCTTGATTGGTATATTTCGATAAATTTAGTTGAGCCTTAATTTTATTAATTTGAATTTTATTTTTTTGGGCACCAATTGTATTTGTACTATGTTGACGATAAAAAACAAGTGGTTTTTTTATGACATCAATCTTTCCAAAAGCACTCGCTACTAGGGCTATCCACCAATCATGCATTATTGCTTCTTTAGGTATAGGAGAAGCTAATAAAGCTAATTTCCGATTGATTCCTATTGTGCATCCAGTAACCACATTTTGGATCAATAATCTATTTAAACCAACATTGCATGGATTAAGGTTCTGGTAGTGCCAGAATGATGGATCCATCATTTCTAATTTCTCATTAACCACAGCTAGATCATGATGAATTAAAAAAGGATTACTGTTACCAGCCTGTTTAAGTCGTTCATATAAAATATCTACTTTTTCTTCTGACCAAATATCATCTTGATCCGCGAACATAAAATATTCATAACCCTCATCAAGAGCTTTCTTTATCAAAAAATCAAATCCCTGAATTGGGCCCATGTTTTCACCAAAAAACAGTACTATATTTTCGGGATATTGAATTGAATATCTCTTTAATATGGATTCTGTTCGATCCTTAGAACCATCATCTCTCACAAAAACAACAAGAGAAATACGATTTTGAGTTTTCAGTAAAGAATCTAGCATTTCTTCAATATAATTTTCACCATTATAGGTTGCCATTAATATCGCCAGTTCTTTTTTCAATTTTTTCACCTATTTCAACAAAATTTCCATAAATATCTATTCTTTATTCTACAATATATTTGAACAATGATTCTCTTAAAATTGTATTATTTAGTATTTCTAACTCTGGCTCTTTTACACCTCGCTTGATTTCTGAATTGAAATATGAGCGCAAGAGCCAAACTAATTTATCATTCCCTTGGAAATTCAATGATTCTGCCATTTCCTCTAATCCAATTAAAGGATCATTATTAAATATATGAATTCCCTCAAATCTATGAAGATTTGCAGCATAAATCCAACATATTTCAAATAGCATATGTTTCCTATTAGTATTAATTGTATTGGTACCATGTAAGCGATAACGCATGAGAGCTGATTCAATGATCGCACACTTCCCATACTCTGCTGCTCTTAGCGCAAAATCCCAGTCATGTGCAAAACGCAAATTACGCATTCCGCCAATATGGCGGTATAATTCCTTGGTAAATACCATATTACTTGTTGTGGAGATAAAATTCGACATAAGAAGATTTCTTATAAAGTCTTTGTTTTTAGCAAAAGATTTATCTTTATGAGCAATGGGCCATGGTTCCATGTTCTCCCATCCCTTTTTTACACCCAAGCCACTCCCCACTTCGTTAATTAATTTAATATATGAACATACTAAATGGGTATCTGTATTTGTTCGTAAATAATTTAAACATTTTTCTAAACGATCCTTTTCAAATGAATCATCTGAATTTAGTATAGTCAGATATTCACCACTTGCCATTTCCAGTCCACGGTTAATTGTATGATGAGCTCCCCTATTCTCATGTTTGAGGAGTATGATCCTACTATCTTTGAAAGATTCTGCGATGCTATATGAACTATCTTTTGAACCATCATCGATGATAATCAATTCAAGGTTAGCATAGGATTGATTTAATACACTCGATATTGCTTCACTAATGAATTTTTCGTGATTGTAAAGTGGAATTATCACGGAAACTCTTGCATCTTGATCTTTCGGCGATCTTGATTTGAAGAACATAATATATCTCCTTTAATGTGGAATCACTAATTTAATTCCAGTAGGTACTAAAAACCCGCGTCCTTCTTGGTATGGTCTGGAATCTCTTACAACAATTATAAGTACATCATTTATCCACTGAATCTGCTCATGCGCCTGGTAGGTTCCATTGGCTAAAGCAATGTCAAGGGAATATTTCCCACTACGTAAAAATGGGAATTCCCAAACAAAACGATAGTTATATCGCTGACCTTTCTTTAAAGGGTTCATAGACACTTTTTCAAAATGTGTATTGGTGACAACCACACTATTTCCCAAAGCGTCTTTTAAAGTAAATCCCAGGATAGGTAAATCAATATCATTGTCTATTTTTAGGGTGAAATCAATATATATGATATCGCCACCTGAAATTACACTACACTCTTTCTCAGTTTCTTGATTTATTAACCGTACGGATTCGAAATATCCATCTCCATTTCCAAATGCTTGCGGTCGTGAAGTACTCGTATCATGTGTTTCGACATCTTCGTTTATTTTATCGCTATTATATAGCGTGACTGCTTGCATTTCCTTAATATCGTAGCTCATATAGGCTTGATATTCATCTAATATTTTATCTGGACGACCTTCTTTAAAAATCCTTCCACCATCCAGCCAAATAATTCGATCACAAAAATTTGCTAATGCTCCTGTGTCATGAGTAACAAAAAGCACTGTTCCTGTCTTTTTTATTTCTCTTATCTTTCTATAACATTTCTGTTGAAAGCGCATATCTCCAACACTGAGTGCTTCATCAACAATAAGAATCTCTGGATTAATATTGATTGCAATAGCAAATGCCAAACGTACAAACATTCCACTTGAGTATGTTTTTACTGGTTGATGTATAAAATCACCAATATCGGCAAACTCCAAGATGGACTCAACACTGTTTCGCACATATTCTTTTGAATATCCCAGAAGCGTGCCATTAAGATGTATATTTTCTAATCCTGACAAATCCCCATTAAATCCTGCTCCTAATTCCAATAATGCGGAAATCTTTCCTTCAACACTAATTTCACCAGCAGATGGAGCAACTATTCCGGCGATCATTTTCAAAAGTGTTGATTTTCCAGATCCATTTTTCCCAATAATCCCAACAGTTTCTCCACGCTCTACATTAAAAGAAACATTATCAAGAGCATGAAAATTTTTATGATATTTTTTTTTTGTTAAAACTTCTTTAACTCGGTCCATCGGGCTCGAATAAAGTTTATAGACTTTGGATAAATTATTAATTTGAATTAATAAATCGGACAAGTTAATAGACCTCCCACTTCAAACTCAATCACGGCCTTATTTACAATGGAATTATTATAAAACATCAGCAAATTGAGGTTTCATCTTTTTGTAAAAAACAGCGCCGATAATTGATAAAACAATTGTAAAAACCCAAAAATAAATTGTTAGTCTCGGATTTTGGAAAAACCAATTTCCATTAATTAAGGATTCTCTATAACCATTCACAATATAATAAACCGGATTTATTTTTAATATCCATCTAAATTGCTCTGGAACAACCGTTTCAACCCACATAATTGGTGTAAGCCATATCCCAAATTGCAGCAATATTCCTACTATTTGTGTTGCATCTTTGAAAAATACATTTAAAGTAGAAATGAAATAAGAAATTGCAATAATTAAGGCTACTAAACAAATGTTATAATACAAGATACTTATTAAATGAATTCCTGGGAATCTCCCATAAATCGTGAAAAGTAAAATAAGCAAAACATTAAAAGCAATATTTAGAAAAAATGAGGAAGTAACTTTCACCAAGGGTAATAAAGCAACTTTAAATACAAGCTTCTTTACAACAAATGAATAACTTGTAAATGCACCTGTGGCATTAATAATAGCATCCGCAAAAAAATTCCAAGGGATCATTGCTGCGCACAACCACAAAATGAATGGCACATTTGAAATGGGTTGGGCTCGAAACCCAATCTGAAAAACAAACCAAAAAATAATAATTGTCATAATTGGTTGAATAACCGCCCACAAAATCCCAAAATACGAACCTGAAAATCGACTATTAAAATCACTTTTCGACATGTTTAATAGTAAACTTCTGCTTCTCCACATGTCTAGTATAGTGCTTTTCATGTTTCAACCCATCCTTTTTGAACTACTGCTTTCGCTTGGTACTTTGAAATTGCCTTATAAAAGGAATCTTTCATAAGTTCAGCTGCCCTTAGCGATGAAAAGAAGTGCATATTTATCTCAATAGACTGTTCTGTATTTTTCTTATATAAATCAAGATTAACAAAAAATGTATCAAACTCTTTTTTAATTGTATCAATTTCGTGATTCTCAGTTATTATGCCAATATTAAATTGTTTAACGAATAGTGCTACATCACCGACATCTGTTGAAAAAATTGGTGTTCCAACGCACATGGCTTCAATAGTTACGATTGGTAAACCCTCAAATATGGAAGCAATCACTAAACCATTCATAGATTTTGTAAATTCAGGAACATTGGCAATATATTTAATTCGATGTATACGACTTTGCAAATCATATTTCTCAATTAATAATTCAATTTCTGGAGATAGTTCACCGTCTCCTACCATGACAAAGTCAACATTTTCATACGTGTTTATAATATATTTTGCTAATTCAAACACTTTTTTGGGTTGCTTTTGTTCTGTAAACCGTCCTATGAATGCAAAATGTAATTTGTCAGGGTTAAGATTATGATCTTTCAATACATCAACTCTTGAATAGTTTCCAGTTGTTAATTTATTGATATTATCCATATCTGTTGCAGGATAAACTAAGTCGATATCTTCAGAATTAATTCCATAGGTAGTAACAAATTTATTCTCGATTTTTTTATTAATTGCAATAAAGCGATCATACGAACGGATTGCTGGTCTATCGTAATATTCAATCCATCCATACTTATAATCATATACATCCTGTGCAACAACTGGGATATCACTATATATCCTACGTATATCCGCGGCTTTCTCCATCGACCAAGGTGAACTATTACAGATCCATACTAAATCTGGATTATAAGCTCTCTTAAACTTCTCTAATAAATTCAAATACTTATCAAATGTTGAAATTTCCGAGAGATCATAGTAGGACAAGCACAAATCTGTAATTTGATAAAAAAGACTACCCTGCTCTGGACGTAAAGATTCAAATGTGATTACTACAAAATCAAATTCGCTTTTTAATCGGCTCATAACTTCGACAGTGTTACGTTCTACGCCTCCAACGGCCATAAATGCAGGAAATATAAAAACAATTGGTTTTTGTTTTTCTAGAGTAATAACTTCGATTTGATTATACCAATTAATTTCCTTAGGTTGGTGAGAATATAAAACTTTACCATCCAATGTTTTTATTTCTTTTAATTGATCAGATATATCTATAATATTACTAAGCTGGCGACTTCCAGGAATCTTTATAAATATGCCTGTATATTCATCTAAACTATTTTGAAATTTCTCAAATGAGACAAGCTTCTTCGCGAATATTGTTGATTCTTGGACAGTGAAAGCATAAACTGACGGAAAATATTCTAAGTTATCAGAAACGATAACAAAATCATAGTCATATTGTAATATTGTTAAAACTGCATTTAAAAATTGTGTTTTTTCTAGAGCGCGACTAGAATCTAAAATCTCATAGACGTATTCTTCATATTCCATTGATGTACAATCAGATGATTGAATCTGAATGTCTGGGAAAATAGAACAAATGTCTTGATATTCTTGAACTAAAGAAGAAATGCTTTTTTTTAAATTGTATTCTTTAATAGTGATCCAAACTTTTCTTTTTTTTTCTTGCGTAGACGTTGTAATTATTTGTGTATCATTATTTTTTTTACTAGCTTTCACTAAATACTTCATAGATTTCTTTATAAGTGGAGTTATTTTATTACATATTGTTTTCAAATAATTCCAAGTATGTTTTGTTAATAAATAATTGATTTGAAATTGAATTTCTACTGACTTTGTATCTTTCGGCAAATAATCACTAATTAAAATCGGATCTATTTCATTAGAGAAATCATACTGATTCCCATTATTAGTTTTGCCATTTGTAAAGATAAATTCGATTTCTTTAATTTTTCCATTTTCCAAATAAGCACTTGCATAATTCAGTTTTATTTCACAAAAATTATTTAGAGGATCAAATCTTAATTTTCCTATTTGCCTATTTCTCATATCTAGGTGGAGGGTTACCGTTCTCTCGCCGACTGTATGAAACTGGATTGAATTAATTTCCGTAAAGTCATTATTTTTATCGAAAAATAATTGTGATTTTCCAAAATATAAATACCTAAAAACATACCTCTTTGCCTGTTTAGTAAATTTAGCATTGTCATAACCAAAGGCAA
The DNA here is from genome assembly GCF_964253335.1 of Paenibacillus sp. LjRoot56. NCBI lineage: Bacteria > Bacillati > Bacillota > Bacilli > Caryophanales > Paenibacillaceae > Paenibacillus > Paenibacillus sp. LjRoot56. The sequence goes on along the minus strand of NZ_CAXURV020000001.1, from coordinate 1,473,591 downwards.
GTCCAAGATACATATAATAACTAAATACGATCGCATACATGCGAGAACAAATTTTTCTAATTAAGTGCGAATCTGCCTTCAATAACACTTTTTCAAATAGCTTGGTTAACTGTTTGAAAATATAAATCATCAGACGTCCGGCATCCCCGACTACATCAATATTTCTGTTTGAAGAAACATATTTTGCATACTTTCCATTAAACTCATCAATATCGACCTTTATTTCGTCACTAGTTAATCCCGGTTGGATACGTTTAAAAGTGTTCAATTCTTCGCCAGCAGTAAATTGGCGTTTACAATATTTATCTACGCTTGAATAAACATGATCGTGGTGCGCTAAAGCGTTAGGATTATAATATATATTTACTCCTATTTTGGATAAACGGTATCCAAGTTCTATATCTTCAAAGTTACACTTTTTAAAATCCTCATTAAATAAATATCCTAATTGTATAAGATGCTCCCGATAAACACTAATATTCGATGTATAAAAATGCCGGAAATCAACTATGTCATAAGGTTTCATTCCAACAAAACCGAATTGTTCGCAGCCTATATCCGTAATGTGAGTCATCAAATGATTCATCTGAATGCCTTCTCGCCAGTCGATCCTACCTAAAGTTGCATGCATTTTCCCATTTTTTAAATACGATTCATAATGTTCATTCAGAAAATTGGGAGTAGGAAATATATCATCACCTGTAAATAATATGATTTCCCCAGTTGCATATTGGTATGCATGATTTCTCGCTTTGGCAGCTCCACCATGTTTATTTCTCAACACTTTAATGGGGAGAAAATTACAATTTTCCAATATATTTACAGAATCATCATTGGAAGCATCATCCGAAAATATTAATTCGTATGAGTACTTTGTGACTTTATTTACTTCTCTCCAATGTTCTAATAAAGCAGGCAACAGTGGTGCTCTATTATAAACAGCCATAATTACACTGACTTGCATTTCAACACTCCCACTTAAAATTATTTTATTTACACCTTATATAACTTAGCTTCAAGCTTATCTGTAGTTCCAATTCCAAACCCCTCATAATCATATCCAATTTCACCTAATTTTTGACCTAATAAAAAGTTTCGTGTATCTAAGATATAAGGAGTTCTCATGATATTACATATATATTTCCAGTCCAAATTTAAATACTCATCCCAATGCGTTAATAATATCACGGCATCTGAATTTCTACATAAATCCTCAGGGTTATTAAAATATTCAACAGATATATCTGGATTTAATGACTTAAACATATCCATCCCTTTTGGGTCATGTACTTTAACGGTAGCACCAAGACTAATTAATTTTTTTATTATCGTAGTTGCTTGAGTTTTCCGAGCGTCATCCGTATTAGGTTTAAATGTCAATCCCAACACACTAATTATTTTTCCGTTTAATGTTTTTAATCTGCGTTGTATTTTTTCAACACAATATAAATGCATTTTCTCATTTGATTCGATTGCTGCTTTAACAATAGTTAGTGGACTTCCATAATTTTCAGATGTAGAGAGCAATTCAGATGTATCTTTAGGGAAGCAACTACCGCTCCAGCCGCTCGACACTTGAAGAAACTTTTCTCCAATACGGCTATCTAGGCCAATACCTTGAGACACATCCAATACGTTTGCACCTAAACTATCGCAAAGCCTAGCAATTTCATTGATATAGCTTATTTTAACTGCTAAAAAAGCATTAGAAGCATACTTAATTAATTCTGAACTCTTAATATCGGTTTCAAAATATACAGGTTTGGGGTCACTAAATTTTCCATAATTAATATTTTTCAATACAAATTCGTAATTTTCTCTATTCAGTATTTTTGAATAAAGATCTCGCATAAGATTTTTTGCTTTTTCACTATCTACTCCAACCACTATCCGATCTGGATAAAAGACATCTTCCAATGCATATCCTTCACGTAAAAATTCCGGATTACTAACGACTGAAAAATTCAATTCACTTTTTAAACCTGTAATCTTTTCAACAATTGAGGTAACCAAATCAGTCGTACCTAACGGAACAGTAGATTTATTAATGATAACCGTAAATTTATTGGGATTTAAATGTTTAGCAATGGTCTCCGATGCCATTTCTATATATTTCAAGTCAGCACTACCATCAGAATTTTGAGGGGTACCTACACATAAAAAAACTACGTCAGCATTGAATACCTCATCAAATGAGGTGCTCGCAAATAACGTCTTATCATAGTATACATTTATTAGTTCATTTAATCCCGGTTCAAATATTGGACTTTTTCCTGTCGTGATTAGATTGATTTTTTCTGCATCAATATCAATGATTGTGGTCTTATAACCCAATACTGCAAGAGCAGCGCCAGTTACAGACCCCACATATCCTGCTCCAATACAAGCAATGTTCATTTATTTTAGTTCCCCTTTTTCAATTCTCTTTTGATACGCCGTTATTGTACGTTCCAAACCATCTTTTAAGTCAATCTGTGGTTCCCAGCTTAGGATACTTTTCGCTTTTTCAATAACTGGCCTACGAACCTTTGGATCATCCTTTGGTAATTCATGGAAGGTAATAAGACTGTTACTATTTGTTAACTCTTTAACTAAATGTGCAACCTCAAGGACTGTATGTTCCTTTGGATTACCAATATTAATGATCTCACCTGTTGCAGTATCTTTTTCCATTACTAGCTGTAATGCTTGAATTGTATCATCAACATAACAAAAGGATCGTGTCTGACTTCCATCGCCATATACAGTTATATCTTCTCCTAGTAAAGCTTGAGTAACAAAATTCGAAATAACTCTTCCGTCATCATTGCGCAAACCAGCAGAGTAAGTATTAAACAAACGTACAACTTTTACATCTACTTTGTATTTAGTATAAAATTCATAACAATATACTTCACCTAATCTTTTTGCCTCATCATAACAAGCTCTTGGTCCCCATGTATTTACATTCCCTTTATATTCTTCTGGCTGTGGATGAATTTCTGGATCCCCATAAGCCTCGCTTGTACTTGCAAATAATAGTTTAGCACCATAACGCCTAGCAATTCGAAGCATATTATAAGTTCCAATTGTATTAACAGCAATTGTTTCAAAAGGGGCTTCCTGATAAAACTTCGGTGAGGCAGGTGAGGCTAGGTGATAGATTTCGTTTAATTGCTCGAATTTCAAATCGTTTATACTTAACTCATCTGCCGCGTCCATATTAATAAATTCAAAGTTCATATTTTGAATTAATTGACTAATATTTTCTTTCTTACCCGAAGATAAGTTATCAATCCCAATAACTTTATAGCCCTTCTCTACTAATTTACTTGCAAGATGGGAGCCAAGAAATCCAGCAACTCCAGTGATTAATGTATTCTTCATTAGTTACCTCCTAAATTATGATCCATTGTTTTTTCGTTTCAACTTATTTCATTTCTGATAACTTTTAAATAGATTACAACTATTTACTTTTTGGTTTAAAGAAATATTTGTAGATTTTACGAAATAGGTTTTTTCTCTTTAGTAGCAATTCACTTGTTGAAAGAAGGAATTCATTTTGATCGGAAAATTTCGATATTATATTTTCAAGTATTTCTTCTTCACTACGAATCAACAGCTGCGTGTTATTATAGATTTGGGTCTGTTGGTCAAAAATTAGTTTACTATTCATAATTAATTCTTTTTGTTGCTCTACTAGCTCTTTCTGGAAATTTAGGAAAGAGTCAGTTTGATCAACTATTAATTTATTTGTCTCACTTATTAGCCCAGAAACTCCTTCAAGTAACTTTTCTTCTTTATTCTGACTCATCATTTTTATGTAAAATGCATCTACAAACTCACTTATCTCCACTTGACTCATAGGCTTAAAATATCCCTTAAGTGTTAGATAAGTAGCGTCAGAAAAGTCCCCTTTAATTTCAAATTGTGGGTCAATATTCATAAACACAAAGCCTATTTTATGATATTCTAGTGCGTTTAAAGGCAAAATGGAAGTTATTGATCCATCAGTTAATGTTTCCTGAATATTACAAACGCAAAAATGATCTTCAATAGGATCAAATCTAAACTGAGTTACCCCAGATAGTTGAGATATATCAAATGTAATTGAAAATTCATTATTCTCACTAGCATTCAGTGATTTACTTTCCTTAGAGAGTTGAGAGTATGGCTTGTCAACTGTTCCTGAGTAGAGCGAGGCAATTGATACTCCGATTGGATTATTAAATTTGTAGACTGAATTCAAATCGAATACAGAAATCGCCTCTTGGTTACTCCCACATAATGCAATCATGTATTTCTCATTAGAGTCAATATCATTATTTTTAATAATTCGCACGTTCTCACTTGCTTCTGTCTCATTTAAAATTGAAGAAACTGTAAATATTGATTGATTATACATTTTTATGGCTTCAAACTCTTCTGCCAAATAATTAATAAATTCATCCTCATAAAACTCACTAACATGAAAAGGATTGTGATATCCACTTTTATCTGTATAAATCCTTTTGTTTGGCGTAGACATGATTATCACACCCGTTGATTTCAAAACCCTCTTTGCTTCCTTTAAAAATGCTCTCTGGATATTCTTATCAACATGCTCAATTACTTCAAAGTTAATGATACAATCAAACTCTGCATCAATAAACGGAAGCTCCTCTAATGATGCTTGTTTGAATGTCAGGTTATCCTGAACCTCGTAATGTTCTTTACACCATTCAATAGTTTCATGTGAAATATCAATTCCAATTACGCTTTCTGCCGACTGAGCTAGAATAAAAGAACCATAGCCTGTTCCACAGCCTGCATCTAAAACCTTCATCCCTTTTATGCTCGAACACCCTGAAATAATTCTATATCGGTGAACATGTTCAGCTTCTATTTCCGGTCCATCACAATTGGGAATAAACCTCTCACCCGTGTACTTCATAAAAACTCAAAACCTCCTATTTGCAATCAATAAATTAACTACTATCATTCACATCTAAACGAGTTTCAACAACCAAATTCTTGGATTGTGGGGATTGCAAATTCGTTAAAATGAACTTCTAACTATTTTAAGCAAAGACATTTGCCATTAAAATTTTGCGTTAAATAATGAATGCAGTAAAAATAAATTGGTTGGCTCAAAATTATTTGGAAACCATCTTCCAGTATGCTAAAATAAAGTCGAACTTTAGCGAAGAAGGAGACTATCTGGAATGAGTGCAAGTAAGAATGCCTACGCGGCTTCGCGTGCAAAATCGAATGGAACGATAACGACGGATAAAAGCTCTGTCATCTTTTGGGTATTAGCTGTGTTTACAGGCTTGTTTATGTTCTGGGCGCCTTTTCAAAGGGCACTGTTTAATGGCGGTACATCAGAGTTTGAGAGAAGCATTTACTCCGCTTCTGTGTGGTCCTCCATCATCCTTTTGCTTGTTGCGATTCTAGCGTTATTTGTGTTTAAGCTTCAAGAAAGGAAAGATCTCCTTACCATTCTCGTCTTCATTATGCCGCTTACTTATGTTATCTCTTTGTCGAATTCGGCATCTCACTATTTGGCAACAAATATGGTTTACATCCAAATGCTGTATGCAACTTTCTTCATTTTAGGTGTATTTTTGACAAAAAACAAGCTCGGTGTGTCGATTGTTTCCCAACTGTTCATGATCTCAGGATATTTCATCGTGTTATTCGGACTTTTGTACTGGTTAGGGAACAAAACCTTCGCAGGTCACCTTGTCGGATGGTTTGCACTCATGGATGGAACAGTTACAAATCTGTACCGCGATGCGATCATGACAGATTCAAACGGTTTACGTTTAACTTCGGTTTTCCAATATGCAAACACATATGCAGCTTTTTTAATTACGATAACGCTTAGTTCGCTATTCTTCATCATCAAATCTCGTAAATGGTATGTAGTTCTCATTCATGCGTTTTTACTTATTCCAACCATCGTATCTTTCTGGCTGACATTATCTCGTGGTGCCATTGTCGTAATCCCAGTGGTATTCCTCATTATGATGTTCTTCTTCCGAATGAGTCGCCAGATCTTAGCTCTAGTTCAACTGGGACTAGCGTTCTGCACTTCCCTTATTATTTTAGAAAAAGTAACGGATATTGGCATCGGGCTACAAAAGCAACCTAGTGCTTCAGAATCTTGGCATGGCTGGTGGATTCTACTACTTGCTTCGTTAGTTTTCGCCGGACTGTCCGTCGCTATTCAACGCTTTGGTGAGCCATGGTTGGAGCGCATAACAGCTCGATTTGATGCAAAAAAATATGCAACATTTATTCTTCCGATCGCAGCTGTCCTGATTGGTGTGGTTGGTGCCATTCTTATCCTAAGTGACACTGGATTTAAAAACATTCTTCCTGATAACGTAAAAACACGTGTAGAGAATATTAACTTCCAACAACACAGCGTATTGGAGCGTGGGACATTTTATAAAGATGCAGTAAAACTGTGGTCAGACTATCCGATCATAGGTGCTGGTGGCGGAGCTTGGGCTTCCCTTTATGAAAAGTATCAAAACAATCCTTACACAAGTCGTCAGGCTCATAACTTTGCTCTACAATATTTGGTTGAAGCCGGTGCGCTTGGTTTCCTAGCTTTTATCGGATTTGTCATTGCCGTTGGTTGGTTCTATATCCGAAGTTACATTAGAAGCTCTCAAGAAAAACGAGATCTGCACTTCCTATTTTTCATTATCATGATTTCCCTATTGGTCCACAGTATGATCGACTTTGATTTGAGTTATGTGTACTTAGGCGCGATTCTCTTCCTTGCTTTAGGTGGGATGTTGAGCAACAGCTCCTCTGGTGAGCTACGGTTAAAGTCGAAATTAGCTCTTATTCATAAGATATTCCCTGCAAGTATTGCGGTACTGTCGCTTGTGATGTTTTTCATCTCAGCTCAGCTTCTTTCAGCCAACGGTTCCTACAAGCAAACTCTTGAAGTCGTGAAAACGAGTCAAGATTACAATCAGGTAGTGAAACCTCTTGATAAAGCCATTTCATTGCATCCTGCTCATCCGGATTACTTGTTAACTGGTCAGGTCAGTCGAATTGGAATTCTTCTTCAAGTTTATAATCAAATGCAAAAGGAAAATCCGAATGATCCTAAGAAGAGTGAGCCTTTCTTCAATCAGGCTCAGGATCTGATGACACAGCTTTTGAAAAAAGAGCCCCATAACCGCGTAGTGGCCATGCAGCAGCTAAACATGCTTCTCATCAAAGGGAATAAACAAGGGGCTTTGGAATGGTCAAACGCTCAAACTCCAAACTACCCTTGGTATATGGATATGTATGAGAAGAGCATCTCACTGAATATTGAGCTAGCAGGAGAAGCAAATGCCAAAGGCAACGCACAGGAGTTCAATACGAGATTAGACAGTGCACTAGCCACTTATAAAGATGTTCTCACTCGTATTGACTCCTTGAAGAACTTGCCTAAAGAACAAGCACAAGGACGTGAATTCGCCGTTACACCATCTATGGCGCTCAACATTGGCCAAATCAGCTATATGCGTGGAGATTATAAAGGTGCTATTGCACTAATTCAACCGCGTATGACTGATAATCTGGACGATCAAGTTAACCGCTTATTAATCCGCTGGTATCTGGCCATCTTGCAGAAACAAGGTACTCCAGATCAAGCATTAATGAACAAGTTAATTGCGAAGGATCCGACTGAGAAGCAAAGTGTTGATGCGATTGTTGCAGCTGTTTTTCCAGCTAAATAGAGAGGGTGCCACAGAGATGTGGCGCCTTTTTTGTTTCTAAAAAGCAAAGAGGCTACAACCATCAAAAATGGAATAGCCTCTCTCAAATACGCCCCCGCCTACTTCTCAAGCCACTCCCGCCTTAAAGCAAAAAGCACGCGCAGCTCGCTTGTCGACATCTCCGTGACCCAGTTCTCGCCGGTGCCGACGATTTGGTCACTGAGGCCTTGCTTACGCTCGATCATCTCGTCGATTCGCTCTTCGAGCGTGCCGAGCGTAACAAACTTGTGCACCTGCACGTTGCGCGTTTGCCCAATGCGGAAAGCCCGGTCCGTGGCCTGATTCTCCACGGCCGGATTCCACCAGCGGTCGTAGTGGAACACGTGATTCGCCGCTGTCAGGTTCAACCCTGTTCCTCCTGCTTTCAGCGAGAGGATGAAGATGTGGCAACGCTCCTCCGCAGGGAGCGTCGCGTCCTGGAAGCGCGCGATCATCGCATCGCGCTTCACCGCACTTATCCCCCCGTGCAAGAACTGCACGGGCTCTCCCAACGCCTGCGCAAGCGTAGCCTGCAGCAGGTGGCCCATCTCGACGAACTGGGTGAAGATGAGGCAGCTGCCTCCTTCGCTCCTGAGTTCGTCTATCATTTCAACCAACCGCTCGAGCTTCGCTGAGCGTGTTCTCACATCAGCCGCGGCGACGAGTGCGCCGCGCCCCCCTTTTGCTTTCGCACCTGCTTTCGTGCCTGCACTTACGCCTGCTTTCACACCTGCTCTCGCGCCCGCTCCACCAATCTCCTTTAAAAACAAACCCGGATGATCGCAAATCTGCTTCAACTTCATCAGCGAAGTAAGAATAAGTCCCTTCTTCTCTATCCCACTGGATTCCTCAATCTTCTCCATCAAGCTTTGCACAACATTCTCATACAACGCCCCTTGCTCTGTAGTAAGACGCACAAATGCCTTTCCCTCGTACTTATCTGGTAAATCCAGCTGAATCGCTGGATCCTTCTTCAGGCGTCTCAACAGGAACGGCCTTATCAAACGCTGAACACGAGCCGTCAGCTCCTTCGCGCCATCCCCATTTTTCTCGATCGGACCTACATATTGTCTATTAAAATGAGTCAACGTCCCCAGGTACCCTGGATTCACAAAATCAAAAATCGACCACAACTCGGTCAATCGATTCTCAATCGGCGTGCCAGTCAACGCAATTCGCTGACCCGCTTCTAGTTTACGAATGGTCTGTGATTGCTTCGTATATGCATTCTTGATATTCTGTGCCTCATCCAAGCAAAGCGTATCCCACGTAACGCTCGACAGTTCCTCTTCATCCAACTGTGCGAGAGTATAGGACGTTATCACCAAATCAGCATCACCAATAGATGCTTCGAATGCTTCCCCTTTTGCCCGCTGCGCACCATAATGAAGTTGAATCTGGAGGGTTGGTGCGAAACGCGCGAGCTCCTTCTGCCAGTTACCAAGCACAGAGGTCGGACATATGAGCAAGGAGGGTTTTGATTTTAATTTCTCCTCTGTCTCCCCCTGCTCCCTCACCTTCAACAAATAAGCAATAAACTGAATGGTCTTCCCCAGCCCCATATCATCCGCCAGACAGCCACCTAGCCCCATATTACGTAGGAAAAGGAGCCACGACACCCCTTGCACCTGATAAGGCCTAAGTTCAGCGTGTAAACCATCAATCCGCTCAACAAGTGGAATAGACTTGGTCTGACCCAATTGTTTCATCAAACCACGCAGATGACTATTTAGCTCTACTTTAACATCTACCGCCTTGTCCTTCTCATCGCTATCCGCCGCGAGAGTCTCCTCGCCTTCTGACAGATGCATTTCCAACACATCCCGGAAAGACAGACCTTTCTTTCGCTCAACCTGCTTCATAGCATCGCGAATTTGTTCCAAATACGCAGGATCCAGCTGCACCCATTTGCCTCGGATATAAATCAAGCGCTTCTTTTCCAATGCCAACTGCCCAAATTCTTCCTCAGACAAATCTACGCCGCCTAGCGCCACACGCCAATCAAACTGTATGATTTGATCCATGCCAAACATGGCTTTACGTGTTGAGCCCACGGAGCTTTTGATTTTCGCCTTTAACTGAGGACGACCCTTCTTCTGAATCTCTTCCCACCATGATGGTAAAAAGACGGAAATTCCCGCAGCCACAAGCTGCAGACTCGATTCGGTTAGGAACGTCCACGCTGCTTCATCTGACAATTGCTCGATGATTTTGCCTGGTTGATAGGCGCTCTCAAGCTCTGGCAGCATCCGCAAAATACGTTTCGTTTGTTCCTGAAGATGATCAGCAATATCTGATTGCCAAGCAAGCGGTATATCACCAACTAGCACATTTCCTGTGGAACTAAATTCAACGAATCGGTTCGCATCCCGACGATCCTGTGCAATGAAACGTAGACGCCAATCCGCTGCGTTATCCTTAGCCGTTGTCGTCCCGTCGACATATGTCTCAGCATATGGTTCCACGAGCTGTACACAGATGCGGTATGGCGCATCATCGTCATGAGTCCAACCAATCGCTAAGAGCCAATCCTCTTCCTGCATCCAAGACGATTCAGACAGCAAAGCCTCGAAACCCCGCGCGTTAACCTGCAGCAGCTCATGCTCTTGAACTAATCCATTCCACAACGAAGTTAGCTCGAAATCCGCTTCAGTCTCTAGCAGCTCTTCAACGATTTGGCTAAACCAGCTCTGCCAAAAACTTTCCGGGAAAGCCCCGTCGCACAACTCTCTAAACCTCTCAGCCTGTCCCACAGGCCCCTTAAACTTCCAGCCATTTTTCCCCTCGCGCCAAAGTTCATAGGAAGGCAAATACCAGCCAGCATCGATCGCTTCACTTAGAAAGTTCGCCCCTTTTTGCAGCTCCATAAAACCATCTTCCCAAGTTAAACTGCTATGTAGGAGTACTCCTGGTGTACGCAAATAATCCAAAGCCATAGCAGGAGACAGCACAATCGCATCCCCATAAGGAATCCGAGTCACTTCTAGCCCAGTCCCATAGAATGATCGCTCATGCCAAGCAAATAGCAGCTTGCGCAGCATATATCCAGGAACCGCATTCGCTTGCTCTGTTTCTCCATACAGGGCAAAACTCCCCGAAGGCAGCCTTTGAATTCTCATATGAATCGGTGCCAAAGTCATCATGGTATCAAATTCCCTTTCCGCAATTCCTCCGTGAAGGCGCGATACCGAGCGTATTGTTTCACGATTTGCTCCAAGTACGCTTCGAAACGAGGGGTTAGCTTCAGCTTTTTATAAGCAGCCGCTAATTTCTTCAACAGCTTTATAGCTTGTATATAATCGGGACGATTTTTCCCTTGAATGAATGCTTCAATAGCGTGATGATAGATCGGCAGGAGGAAGCGAACATTTGCCTTCTCGACGAGTTTTAGCTGCGCTCCATCAATGTGTTCCGTAGTTAGACTCAGAAGAAGACAGAGATCTGCCCATTCCTGGTACTCGCCTTTTGAAAGTAGGAATTTCGCATAGTGATCGTAGCTTGCAGGTAAAAGCGAAATCATGACGGCCCGCTGCTCTTTCTCAACATCTCGCTGTTCCGCTGCCAAACGCCAATAATGCAAAAATTCATCCGCATATACTCGCTCGTTCCACGCCATCTTCGGTTTTAACCACCGCAACCAGGTCAACAAACGATCCCACTGACTCTCAAAAACAAATCCATTCAAATAATCGAACCAATAGTCTGGCTCAATGTCAAACATCCCACTGTCTGCTCGTTCCCAGGCATTTTCATCCTCACTTCGGCTAATATCCAAATGAATAGAACCGAGAGTAGCGACTTGATGTGCTTGTTGACTCGCTCGCGGATCCGTAAGCACCTGCCTAAGCCTAGCCTTTTCTGCCTCCAGCATGTCCTTATCCTGAAATAACTGTGACCATAACAGCTTATACAAATCGAGCCAATCATAGAGGTACAAGCCTGAGCCATTATCGCAAATGTCAGCCAGATAAGCTGATAATTCCTTTAAATGTTCACCGTATTTTTTGTATGCCCTGTTAACATCCAGCACCTTAAGCGTCACTTCCAGTTGCTCGAGAGCATGCTTCAAGACACGTTTGACATAATAGTTCGTATTTTGATAAAAATCATAGGTGATCGCCTTCGATCCCGCCATCGTATCGCATAACTGTATAACATACAGCGCAACTTGAATATCATACACACCTCGAATGGTCGGCTCCCACGTATCAGCAAGCTTATTGAGCTCACGCCACGCTCGCATACAAACTTCCTCAAGACTAAATGCATTATAAATCTTGGCATTGCCATATTGTTTATGAAAATAAGTCAGCCATTTCTCACAGCTATCCGTCGAATCTGGCAGCCTAGTTGTAGACTTAGATTTCTGTGGAATTTTCCGATCTACCTGCACCATCTTCATTTTACCAAACCGAAATTCCTCCGGATCATATCCCGCTTGCTTCGCCACTTCAAACAGCACCGCAGCCATATGCTTACAATAATAACCGTAGGGACACGTGCAGCCACTCTTTGTGAAGCTCTCGAGATCCAACGTAACCTTGTACCTTTTGGTTCCGTCCACTCTAGCTTTTATAATCGAGGTACCTTCAACTTGAATATCCCTTACAACACCTTCATTGAAATAGGCCCAACCTCTCGCGATGATCACTTTATCAAATTTAGGACGTATCCGTTCTATCCAAAACGACCAATCAATTTCTAACTCTTGCATGTGCCTTTCCCCCGTTACCAGTCAACATCCTTCCCTTATTATATAATTAACTCCCCTAACAAAAAAACACCCCCCGCCAGAATCATCGAATGATTCTTAGCGAGAAGTGCTTATCTGTTACTTCCTGAGCATACCTTGATGTGGATGTGGGTGAGTTCCGCAATACTCGTCGGTTTCTGTACATGTATACACGTGCTCATAAACCGGTACGCAGTGATGGCGATTTACAATTTGGATTGGATGAATGACTTGAACCTTTTGTGGGTGATAAAAATCTCTAACTACTCTTTCTGGATCTGTCATTATAGGGTCAGCAGGTGGACACTGAAATTGGTTTCCTTGATTTGGTTGTAAAGCCATGAATGCGTCAACTCCTCTGTTAGTATGAGATAGTATACGCCTAACCCTAGTCCAGAGAGTGTACCAATGCCTATCTTTCACATAAATGGGCTAACAATCGTGGGCCAAGCAGGCATGGGGTCCAAGCAAATAGAAAAGAGCCAGGCTATATGACGAGTACCTAGGAGTAAACAAGTTAAAAAACAGATAACATTCGTAGCCCTTTGGGCTTTTTAATTTCACCCAAAAATAGAACGCACGTTCCTAATCAGTGGTTAAATGCTAGAATTATAATTTAAGTAAACAAAAAAAAGACCCCCGAAGGAGTCTTTCTCTCTGCATGTGCAGAAGCTCTAAAGAGCTTCTTACATCATGCCACCCATTCCACCCATGCCGCCCATATCAGGCATACCTGGTTTGCTTGCTTCTGGTTTATCAGCGATAACCGCTTCTGTTGTCAAGAACATAGCTGCAACAGATGCTGCGTTTTGAAGTGCGGAACGTGTTACTTTCGCAGGGTCAACGATACCAGCTTCGAACATGTTTACCCATTGTCCAGTTGCTGCATTATAGCCGATGCCTACTTTTTCGTTTTTCAAGCGCTCAACGATAACGGAGCCTTCTTGACCAGCGTTAGCTGCGATTGTGCGAACTGGCTCTTCAAGGGAACGAAGGATGATGTTAACACCCGTTTGCTCATCACCAGTTGCTACTACCTTCGCTACTGCGTTGTATACGTTAACTAGGGCAGTACCACCACCAGAAACGATACCTTCTTCAACTGCTGCACGAGTCGCGTTCAAAGCATCTTCGATGCGAAGTTTGCGCTCTTTCAATTCAGTTTCAGTCGCTGCGCCAACTTTGATAACAGCTACGCCGCCAGAAAGTTTAGCCAAACGCTCTTGCAATTTTTCTTTATCGAAGTCGGAAGTTGTTTCTTCCAATTGGGAACGAATTTGTGTAACGCGAGCCTTGATATCTTGTGGGTTACCAGCACCATCAACGATGATTGTGTTTTCTTTGGTAACACGGATTTGACGAGCGCTACCTAATTGATCAGGAGTAGTGGATTTCAGATCCAATCCAAGCTCTTCTGTAATCACTTGGCCACCTGTTAGAGCAGCGATATCACCCAACATCGCTTTACGACGGTCACCGAAACCTGGAGCTTTAACAGCTACGCAAGTGAATGTACCACGAAGTCTGTTAACTACAAGCGTAGCTTGCGCTTCGCCTTCAACATCTTCAGCGATGATCAGAAGTTGTTTACCGGATTGAACCACTTTTTCAAGAACAGGCAAGATTTCTTGGATGTTCGAGATTTTTTTGTCAGTAATCAAGATGTACGGGTTGTCTAGAACTGCTTCCATTTTATCCGTATCAGTGATCATGTATGGGGATGTGTACCCACGGTCGAATTGCATACCTTCTACAACCTCAAGCTCCGTCAAGAAGCCTTTGGATTCTTCAACTGTGATAACACCGTCTTTACCTACTTTTTCCATAGCTTCAGCGATCAATTCGCCTACTTCTTCGTCAGCAGCAGAGATTGCCGCTACTTGTGCGATGGATTGTTTGCCTTCGATTGGCTTGGCGATAGCTTGAAGCTCTTCTACAGCCGCTTTAACAGCTTTCTCGATACCTTTGCGGATAACCATTGGGTTAGCGCCTGCAGTAACGTTTTTCAGACCTTCACGGATCATAGCTTGTGCAAGAACCGTTGCAGTTGTTGTACCGTCACCAGCAACATCGTTTGTTTTGGTAGCAACTTCTTTAACAAGTTGTGCTCCCATGTTTTCGAAAGCATCTTCAAGCTCGATTTCTTTCGCGATAGTAACACCATCGTTAGTGATCAACGGGCTACCAAATTTTTTCTCAAGAACTACGTTACGGCCTTTTGGACCTAGTGTTACTTTAACGGCATTCGCCAAAGCATCTACCCCGCGAAGCATCGCGCGGCGTGCGTCTTCACTGAACTTAATTTCTTTTGCCACGATAGGAAACCTCCTCTAATTAAAAACCTAGATAAATTGGTAATAACGTAAAGCCGATCTATATGCTGCTCTAACTTAGGCTAATACAGCGAGGATGTCGCTTTCGCGCAAGATCAACAGTTCGCGGCCTTCGTATTTCACTTCAGTTCCAGCGTATTTGGAGAAAATGATGCGGTCGCCTTCGCTTACTTCAAGCGGAACACGTACGCCATCTTTCAACGCGCCAGCGCCAACGGCTACAACTTTACCTTCTTGTGGTTTTTCTTTAGCTGTATCTGGCAGCACGATGCCACTTGCTGTAGTCTCCTCTTTCGCAACGGCTTCAATGATAACTCGATCACCTAACGGTCTGATCATGGAAAAATAGCCTCCTTTAGAAAATTGGTCTTGGGTATATTTCTTTTGTTATTAGCACTCGAATGTGTTTAGTGCTAACAACACCTCTTATGATACTCATTCTGGGAGTAATTTGCAAGTCCTTTTACACATTTTTCATTCTTATGGACACCCCCCTCATTCTACCCAAATGATAACCAAATATTCCCTCTATGAATGAAAAAAAATAGCCCACCATGAAGGCGGACTGTGTTCAACCATTTCCTCATTTTGGACCAAACTCCAGTTCCCAAGCGGCATCATTCGCAAGCTGTTTGCGATAAATAAAGCCCGACATGAAGACACTGAATTCATATAAAATAATGAGCGGCACCGCAACTAAAATCGCTGAAATCGCATCCGGCGGCGTAATAACGGTCGCAAGAATGACCATCAGCATGTAAGCATATCTTCTAAACTTATGCAGACGCTTCGGGTTCAGGAGCTTAATCTTCGTGAGAAACATCACCACGATCGGCATCTCAAACACACAGGCCAGCGGAAGAATGATGTTAAACATAAAGGTAAAATACTGCGCAGCACCGTACATCTCCGTAATTTCTAGACTCTTACTAATCGACGAAGTAAAATAAAACGCCATTGGGAAGACAACCCAATACCCGAAAGACAGTCCCAATAGAAAGAGCAAAAATGCGTAGGGTACGTAGAGGAGCGAAGCCTTCTGCTCCGTCTCTCGTAGACCTGGCTTAACGAAAGCCCATATATGGTACAGAATAACGGGTAATGTGATAAGAAGACCGACAGCTAAACCAAAATTCATATACAAACGCAAGGCGTCCCAAGGGGAGAACACGTTCCAACCGATGCCATCTGCTGGCGGGATACTTTTGAGATACCGAATGATAGGTTTAGCAGCAACGAGCCCGCCCACCATACCAATAACGAGAACAACTAATATCCACATGATTCGCTTGCGTAACTCGCCAAGGTGCTCTACAAGAGACATTTCTTCATTCTTCAACCGATTTCACCTACCTAATCTAGTGCATCCCGCCCGCAGGCTGAACCACTTCTTAATCTGCTGACAAAAAACTAATCCGGTAACCGTCGGGAATTGCCTGTATTGCCTGACTGCTGCGCTGGCGCCGGGGTAGGGGCCGAGGCTTGTGCAGGAGCGGAGGACAACACAGCCCTGTCTGCTTGTGGAGCTACCGCATCAACGGCCGTCCCAGTAACATGGACAACCTCTGAAGACTTGTTAGAGACGAAAGTCACAGCAGGCTTCACTGTAGGTGAGCTGGTCGATTCGACCTCCACTTTCATCTCAGCTACAGCGTCCATCGTGCCTTGTTCTGACCGCGACGGTGTAGGGGAAGGCTCAGTAACGTCATCGGTTGCAACCACGCTAGCAGCCTCCACAGGTGAAACCGGGTCAGGTACAACGGGTGTTTTGGATGCTAACGGTGCTTTAGGCTCGTCACTCATCAGTTCATTCGTCGCTTGTTTGAAATCTCTTAACGTCTTACCAAGCATTCTGCCAATCTCCGGCAGCTTTTGTGGACCGAAGATGACAAGTGCAACGACCGCAATCAATAAGAGCTCGGTAAATCCTATATTTTGAAACATGGACTTCATCTCCATTATGTAATGCCTTATGAATCAAAGAAAGTAAAGTAATGCTCTTCTAGCATTGATAAAATCCGCCGTAGCCCATCTCCGTGATGTCACTACGCACGATTTCTTCGCCTGCGCAGATGCGCGGCAGCAGCACGTCAAAGGACGTGTACGGGTCGTGCATCACACAACCCGGCAGGCCCATGATCGGCAGATCGCCCAGATAGGCGATCATCAGCATCGAGCCCGGCAGCATCGGCGTGCCGTAGCTGACCACGCGGGCGCCGGCCGCCCTGATCGCACCCGGCGTGCGATCATCCGGGTCCACGGACATGCCGCCCGTGACCAACACCAGATCCACGCCCAGCGCCTGCAGCGCGTGGATCTCACCCACAATCGCTTCGCTGTCGTCCGACACGAAGCGTTGGTCCACAACCTCGGAGCCGAGCTGCGCGACTTTCTCTTTCACAACCGGGCCGAATTTATCCTTGATTCGGCCCTTGAAGACCTCGCTGCCCGTCGTAATTACGCCGACGCGCAGCTTCCGAAACGGCTTCACCTCGAGCAAGGTGAAGCCCTCCGCACGTCGAGCTGCGGCTAGCCGCTCGACCTCGACAACCTTCGCTTCGTCCACGATCAGCGGGATCACCCGCGTACCAACCAGCGAAGCGCCGCCCTGAACGACCGTGTTGCTGCGAATCGTCGACAACACGACCTCATCGATGGCGTTCACGCTGTCCACGAACGCTTTATCGATCTTCACCAAGCCGTGAATCTCCGACTTCACGTTCACTTTGCCCTCATGTGGCTCAGTAAGTCTGAGATCCGAGCATTTATCTGTTCCCGCAATGGCGCGGGCCATGCGCAAAGCAGCCTCATCCTCATGGAGATAGCCGGGCTGCAGCTCCATCACATAAATATGTTCCTTGCCGATACTGAGCAAGGCAGGAATATCCGCTTCCGTCACTTGATGACCTTTGCGGAACAGCCGGCCTTTGAACTCACCTGGCAAAATCTGCGTGAGATCATGTGGAAGAATCATGCCGATCGCATCTTCCACTTTGACCTCGCGCAGCATGGAACTGTCTTTACTCATCATGAGTCACCCTCTTGCCCTGTCTTACGTTCATCGCTCTGCTCTTCACCATGGTCATGCACTCACTTCTACTCTTCACCCGTGATCGCCTTCTTTGCCTGTTAGAATACCAAGCGCATGAGGAAGTTGATCTATGATCGCCATGAGATTCTCTTGAACACCCTTTGGACTGCCTGGCAAATTAATAATCAGCGTGCGTCCGCGAATGCCAGAGACTGCTCGGGAGAGCATCGCTTTCTTCGTTTTTTGCATCGAGATCATGCGCATCGCTTCTGCAAAACCAGGTGCTACACGATCAATCACATTGAGCGTTGCTTCCGGTGTAACATCTCGCGGAGCCAAACCTGTTCCACCAGTTGTTAAAATTAAATCAGCTTGATAGTAATCAGTCATTTCTATTAAGGAAGCCATAATTTCGTCCATCTCGTCCGGAACCACCCGATACTCGATGATCTCGCCTTGAATTTCCTCTTCAATCAGCTCGCGGATTACCTGAGCGCTAGTGTCTTCTCGTTCTCCTCGGTAACCGCGGTCACTGGCTGTCAAAATCGCAACTTTCCAGTGCATCCTTCGTCACCTCTCCCTTGTTCACTGAATGAGATCAACCCACTAACCGGCGTGATACGCAGAACAGAACCTCACCCAATTAACGGTATGTTCGCACTGGGTCTTAGTCCCTCACGCTTTGTTGTCTTGCCTGTGAAAATCCCCGTTTTTACCGCCTGTTTTCATAACAAGCAGGGTCGAGTTAATCATCATGTCTTTTTCTACAGCTTTGCACATGTCATACACGGTTAATGCCGCGGCAGAAACAGCCGTTAGGGCTTCCATTTCTACCCCTGTAGGACCAGTTGTACGTACAGTTGCTTCTATGTATAGTTCATTGATGCCATTATTCGAGAACTGAATATCTACCCCAGTTAAAGCAATAGGATGGCACATCGGTATCCAGTCTGACGTTTTCTTGGCGGCCATAATGCCAGCCACTTGAGCCACGGCGAGGACGTCGCCTTTTTTCATTTTACCCTGCAGGATTAATTCAAGCGTCTCTGTCTTCATTAATAAGGTAGAGCGAGCAGTGGCTGTGCGCTTCGTCTCTTCTTTATCCGATATGTCGACCATTCGCGCTCGTCCTTGCTCATTAAAATGCGTCAATGGTGAAGAATCGGGCACTGCAATCACCTCTATATTAGGATTCTGTTTTGAACACCATCTTACTTTCAGTTACGATGCCATCCACTCGGAAGTCATGCCAAGAAGAAGGCACAGCAGGAATCAATTGATTATCGAAAGCAGCTGCAACGGCAAAAGGTCTTTTCAAACCGCGCGCAGCGAATAACTGCATAAAGCGATCATAGAAGCCTCCGCCATAACCTAAGCGACCGAAATCCAGATCAAAGGCTAAACCTGGCACCACAATCATAGATATCGTGCCCAAATCATGTTCAATGGGAACATCACTTCGCGGCTCTCTAATCCCATAAGCACCACTTTCGAGGTCCTCATAGCGGCTTATGATGTGCAAGTTCATCGTTTTCGTATCTGCTACTACCTTCGGTATCAGCACACGAATTCCCTGCTGCCAACACCATTCCATTAATGGGGTAACGTCGGGTTCAGAACGAAAAGGCATATAGCTCATCAGCGTAGGCTGAGAATTGGACGGTATTTGTCCCTGTTCAAACAGCTTATCCGAACATAGCTTCACCATTCTTTGGTTGATTAGTTGTTGCTTCTCATCACGTATCTCAGCAACAATCGAAGCACGTCGTATTTCCATTTCCTTGCGTAATTCTATTTTCCGCTCTCGGATGTTCATCATAAGTTACAGCCCTTCCTAGCGAGGAGTGGTTTCCCCCATTTTAACATAAATAAAGTAAAAAACTATACTCGTACCAGAGACCCCGCCGAATGGCCTATATTTCATGTCTAAATTAAGCAGGCGTTGCCCTCATTCTTCGTGTATACTAATGATTTGATGGGATTGAAACAGCGACTGAAGGCCAACTTAACTAGGTTCTTACATTAATATGTATCTAAAACGCAGGAGGTAGCAGCAACATGCTATTACAAGTTTCTAACATATCCAAAAGCTATGGGGTACGCTCCGTACTCTCTAATATAACGCTTCAAATTGAAAATCGGGAACGCATCGGGCTCGTCGGGGTTAATGGCGCAGGGAAGTCTACCCTTCTTCAAATCATCGCGGGCGAGATGTCGTATGACAGCGGTGATCTTTTCAAAGCAAAAGAAACCAAGATCGGCTATCTCAAGCAAAACAGCGGACTTAACACCGACAAATCCATTTGGAATGAGCTGCTGAGCGTATTCAGTTCTTTATTGGAGACAGAGCGCGAGCTTCGTGAGCTCGAAGCCTTGATGGCTGACCCTGACCTCATCTCCGATGAGAAAAAGTATGAAACCACCATGAATCGGTATGCGCTGCGCTCCGAATGGTTTCGTGAACATGGCGGCTATGAAATCGAGGCCAAGATTCGCGGTATTTTGCACGGAATGGGCTTCGGACAGTTCGCACCAGAGACCTTGGTCAACACCCTCAGCGGAGGGCAGAAGACCAGATTGGCTCTAGCTAAAATGCTGCTGGAAGAACCCGATCTGCTCATGCTCGATGAGCCTACCAACCATTTGGACATCGCCACATTAACGTGGCTCGAAGGCTATCTGCGCGGCTATCCTGGCGCTATTCTTGTCGTCTCACATGACCGGTATTTCCTTGACGCGCTGGTAACGTCGATCTATGAAATTGAACGCCATGCGTCCAAACGGTATACGGGCAATTATTCCCGTTTTATCGAGATTAAAGAAGCGAATTATGAAATTGAATTGAAACAGTTTGAAAAACAGCAAGAAGAGATCTCAAAACTGGAGGATTTCGTGCAGCGTAACATTGTGCGTGCCTCGACGACGAAGAGAGCGCAGTCCCGCCGTAAGCAGTTGGAGAAAATGGACCGTTTGGATAAGCCGATGGGCGATTTGAAACGGGCTTCCTTCTCTTTTGAAATTGAGCAAACTTCCGGGAAAGAAGTATTGCAAGTTGACCGACTTTCCCTTTCCTATGATGGCCGAAACCGTCTTCTCGACGGGGTCTCATTCCAGCTTCGACGTTCCGAAACCGCTGCGCTTATTGGACCTAACGGGGTCGGGAAATCCACCCTGCTCAAAACCTTAATCGGTCAGCACAAGCAAGACGCCGGTACATTCAAATGGGGGGCTGGCGTCACGATCGGCTACTACGATCAAGAGCAGAAAGGCTTGAACCCGTCCAACAGCGTGTTGGAGGAAGTGTGGAACACATATCCCCATTTGGAAGAAGCGCGTATTCGCACGGTGCTTGGCAGCTTTCTTTTCAGCGGCGAGGACGTATTCAAGAAGATTGCTGCATTAAGCGGAGGGGAAAAAGCCCGTGTCTCCCTAGCTAAGCTCATGCTTCAGAAGGCCAATGTATTGATTCTCGATGAGCCTACCAACCATCTGGATTTATATAGTAAAGAAGTGTTGGAGTCCGCTTTGATGGATTACGAGGGTACTCTGCTATTCATCTCCCATGACCGTTATTTCCTCAATAAAATGGCTGAGAGCATGCTTGATCTGCAAAAGGATGGCTTAACGAGCTATCTCGGCAACTATGACGACTATGTGGAGAAAAAAGCGGAGCTTGCTGAAATGGAAGCCAAGCGTCTAGCCAAAGAGGCGGAAAAGAAATCTGCCGGAAGTTCCTCTTCCGTTGCTGCGGTGAAAGCTGAGGCTGCTGGTGGTGGCAGTTACGAGGCGGACAAGTTGGCTAAGCGTGAAGAACGCAGTCGTCAGCGGAAACTAGAACAGCTAGAGCTGGATATTGCTCGACTTGAAGAAGAAGTTACAGCGCTTGAAGCCCAGCTTGCTGATCCTGCTGTGTATAACGACTATATGCTTGTTCAGGAGAAAACGGCTGAGGTTGATAAGCGTAAGAGTTCACTTGCGGCTTGTTATGAGGAATGGGAAGTTTTATTAGCTTAAAATAGCAGGAGTTCACGTCCGTTGACGTGGACTTTTTTTGTTGTTCGATACGTTATCGAGCAGGTTAGACTGCAGCCCTGTGGACAAGTTCACAAAATGTTCAAAGTTACCCACAGGAACAGCAGATATCCTCTACTTTGTCTTGAAATGTCCTAGAGTCCCCTTCCTAATCGTACTTTATCACCTACTAGAGCCCTCTTATACACAAAAAAATAATGACGAATTGTTCCGATAATTTAAAACGTTCTTTGTGGAACCCTATTTTGTTATACACAACGTTATCCACAGAAAAAAGGAGGCGTTTTCCGCCCCCTATCTCGCTTTCTATTATTTTTCCACAAGGTTATCCACATTACCCACATTTTTTTGTGAAAAAGTTATTCCTCTTACATGCCCTCCAAAAAGGTTGATATGTCGGGTTTTCTTCGAGTTATACACATTGTACACAGGGGGTGTGCATAACCTTGCTCACACGGTGTGTATATATCTAAGTTTTCTTACAATTTAGGTACATTAGACGGAAACTGTCGATTACGAAGCTGTTATGACCGTCTCCGCACCATCAGAGGTCACGCTATTTTGCATACGAATCGCTTGATTACAAGCCGATATGAACGCTTTGGCAACCGCGACAAGGACATCTTGGTCGATCCCTGTGTTTTTGTAAGTCTGACCGCCTACTGAGATTGTAACCTCAGCTTCTCCCGTTGCTTTCTCGCCTGTGGACAACGAGTGCAGCTCAAGATCTGAGAACTCTACATCCATCGGAATAGCTTGCTGCAGACAATGCACGATAGCCTCAATCGGACCTTCTCCTGTGCCCGAGTAGACACTCTCTGTGCCCGTCTGATTATTTCTAACGGATACGGAAGCAACACGATTGCGATCACTGCTCGAAATCACCTGCATATGCGACAGCGTGAATGGCTCCATTTGCCCATCGACTGTGCTCCCTACAAGCTCCATCAATTGGTCGTCTGTGACCATTTTCTGCTCATCGGCTTTTTCTTTGAAACGCGTATAAAGTGAATCTAGTTCCTCGCCTGTAAGTTCAATACCGAATTGTCCAACACGATGTTTCAGCGCATGGCGGCCCGAGTGCTTGCCAAGGATAATCATGGAGCGTGGGATGCCCAGCTTTTCTGGATCCATAATCTCGTACGTATTGCGGTTTTTCAGAAGTCCATCCTGATGAATGCCCGCTTCATGCTGGAAGGCATTGCGGCCGACAATCGGTTTGTTGTAGGCAATTGGGAAGCCCATGATGCGGCTGACCATTTTGGACGTGTTAAAAATCTCACTCGTCACGATGCCTGTTTCCACGCCCATCGAATGCTTCCGCGTCTCAATCGCCATGACTAGCTCTTCAAGTGAACAGTTACCAGCACGCTCGCCGACGCCGTTCACCGTTACCTCCACATGCGTGACACCTGCCGCAATAGCAGCAAGGCTGTTGGCAACAGCAAGGCCCAGATCATTATGACAGTGAGCGCTATACTCGACCGTATCGCCGCCTCTTACACTTTGGCGCACTCTGCGGAACATCGCACCATACTCTTCAGGAAGCGCATAGCCCACTGTGTCGGGGATGTTGAGTATCGTTGCGCCTTCCGCTATGACAGCTTCCAGCACTTCAAAAAGGAATTCATCTCCCGTACGCGTCGCATCCATCGGCGAAAACTCGATCCGATCGACGAATTGCTTCGCATAGCCGACCATGGCGCGAGCCATCTCGACAACCTGCTGACGCGATTTGCGCAGCTGGAAATCCAGGTGGATGTCCGACGAGGACAGGAACATATGAATACGTCTGGATGCCGCATCCTGCGTAGCTTTGACCGCTGCATCGATGTCGGCTTTGACGGCGCGGGCGAAGCCGCAGATCTCAATGCCTTGCAGCTCGCGTGAAATCTGCTGCACGGCTTGGAAATCGCCAGGACTTGAGATCGGGAAGCCCGGCTCAATGGTGTCGATGCCCATGATGGCAAGCTGTCTGGCGATGCGAATTTTCTCTTCCGGGTATAGCGATGCGCCCGGCGCTTGCTCGCCATCACGAAGTGTTGTATCAAAAATGCGAATACGTCGATTAGTAGTTGTGTTGTTTTCCATGGTTAATTCCTCCTAAGGTATGCCCGTGGGCTGTGTTTATGTGGCGTTCGGATTAGATATTGAGTGACTGAGTTGCTGGAAGCGTGTTTTTCATGCTTACAGAGATGCATTCGCCCGGATTCGGCGGGATTTCTATGCTGTAGTGATGTTTTTCATCACTACAGCAGTGCATTCGCCTGGATCCGGCGAGGTATCTATGCTGTAGTCATGTTTTTCATCACTACAGCGGTGCATTCGCCCGGATCCGGCGGGGTTTCTATGCTGTAGTGATGTTTTTCATCACTACTGCGGTGCATTCGCCCGGATCCGGCGAGGTATCTATGCTGTAGTGATGTTTTTCATCACTACAGCGGTGCACTGGCCCGGATCCGGCGGGGTTTCTATGCTGTAGTGATGTTTTTCATCACTACAATCCTGAATTTGGAGGGAGCGACGTGTAGTCAGTTATAAAAGTGGCTGCAGCGCACTTTCCACAGACGACAAAAAGACCCGTCATCTCCACATAAGAGACGACGGGTCTTCACCCAGCGCGGTACCACTCTTGTTGACTCCATCAAGGAACCCACCTCAGATATAACCAGCAAATTGCTCGCTACATCACCCGATCACGGAGGTCATCCGTTCATCCCTAACAGCCGTTGCCAGCCGATCAAGATGACCGCTTCCAAGCGAGTTCGGGGCGTTCTCGGTCTGCGTCGCATCAACCCGCAGCTTTCTGTACCAGAGACATGAGCCCTTACTACTCTTGTTCATCGCGTTATTTATATGTGTTTGCCAAGTTTACATTTGTTTCAGAACAACCAAAAAAGCCTGCCATCTCTATAAAAGAGACGACAGGCTTGAACCTTCCGCGGTACCACTCTAATTGATCCGAGCTATTACACTCGAAACCACTCATGTACCTGATCACGGGGGTCAACCGTCAAGACCTACTTGGGTGCTGGATCCTTGGCATCCTTATCAGTCCTACCGCTCCCGGGCGAGTTCAGGTGACGTTTCGTCTGTGCTTTCACCACATGCACAGCTCTCTGAGCGAAACTAATCATGCCTTACTATTCCCGTTCGTTGCGTTTGAAAGTATTGATTGTGATTATAATATGCACTTTTTTCAAAGTCAATACACTTATCTGAAAATTAATTTTATTCGATTACCTGTCACGAATGCGCAAGAAGTAACTAAATTACAAAACCTCTATGGACGCAGAAGTCGATTTAGACCGATTTTAACTAATCACTTCAAGAAGTTCTCGACTGCCCCAACAACGAACGTATAGAACTCATAGAATAATCTCAAGCCGGGGTGAGCGACAACATTACCACTCTTCCAGCTTCAGCTGTGGCTCGGCTTTCAACTCCATCGAGTCGAACTCCTGCTTGTCCCACTTCAAGAAAGCGGCGGCTCCAATCATCGCCGCATTATCCGTACAGAGCCGGTGCGGCGGCACCAGCAGCGGCACACCCAGCTGCTCGCAGCGCTCGGTGAGCCTGCTGCGCAGCCCCTTGTTCGCGGCGACTCCGCCCGCGAGCAAGAGCTGTTTCGCGCCGTATTCCTTCACGGCGCGACTTGCCTTCTCCACAAGCACGTCGATGACGGATGCTTGGAAGCCCTTGGCAATCTGCGCGACCTGAACGGTCTCGCCGCGCATCTTGCTTTGGTTGACGACGTTCAGCACCGCGGATTTCAATCCGCTAAAGCTGAAGTCGTAGGAGTCTGCCTCGAGCCAGCTGCGAGGCATTTTGATCTCAGAATCGGCTTCCTGAGCAAGCCGATCCACGTGCGGGCCGCCCGGGTAAGGCAATCCCATTGCCCGGGCAATTTTATCGTAGGCCTCGCCGGCCGCATCATCGCGTGTGCGCCCGATGATACGGAACTGGCCGGGGCCTTCGAGCAGAATGAGCTCGGTGTGTCCGCCGGACACGACGAGCGAAATCGAAGGATACACCAGCTCATGCACGAGCTGGTTGGCGTAGATATGTCCCGCGATATGGTGGACACCAATCAGCGGGAGGTCTAGAGCGCAAGCGAGGGCTTTGCCCGCGACGACGCCAACGAGCAGTGCCCCGATTAATCCGGGGCCTTCGGTCACGGCAATGGCGGAAAGCTCATGGAGCGATACGCCCGCTTCCGTAACAGCTTCCTCCAGCATCCAGGTGATCGACTCCACATGCTTTCGGGAAGCCACCTCCGGCACAACGCCGCCATAGCGTTGATGCGTTTCGATCTGGCTGGAAATCACATTCGAGCGAATGATTTTCCCATTTTCAACAATGGCCACGGAAGTCTCGTCACAGCTCGTTTCGATGGCGAGAATATACACCGGCTTTGATGTTATGTCTTTATCTTGATCTCGCATACTTTCCTCTTGTCTATCTTGTTGCATTTGTTCATTACCCACACTATTCACCTATTTGAAAGCCTCAGTCACTGAGACTATCCTTTCTACGATTGGGCAGATCTGCCCACATAACGACAGCGTCCTCGCGATTATCTGTATAATAGCCTCTACGCACACCAACGGAGCGGAAGCCTAGTTTTTCGTATAAATTTTGCGCCACATAGTTCGAAGTTCTCACTTCCAGAGTGATGCGGATCGCACCAAGGAAAGCGGATGTTTTCATCAACTCGCGCAGGAGTCTTTCTCCAAGCTTGCGTCCACGATAGGTATCTTTTACAGCGATATTCGTGACATGCGCTTCCTCCATAATGAGCCACATGCCGCCATAACCCGCAACTTCCCCATCGATGTCCATAATCATATAATGCGCAAATTGGTTATTCGTCAGCTCATTCTCAAACGCACCTCGTGTCCAAGGTGTCGTGAACGCTTCCTGCTCGATCTCGACAATAAAAGGAATGTCTTCCATGGTCATTGAGCGGAATACCAATGAATTTTCTATGGCATGCGGCTGTCTCTGTTCCATGATTACTGTTCCCCTTTCTTCGTCTGCAGACCAGCCAGCAAATTAGCTTCTGCTTCTGGAAGCCTTGTGTAATTCGGTACAAATGAATGAACGTCTGCCTTCTCGCCTCGCGCTAATCTTGGATTAGCCAGCAGGCCAATATACTCCGCTTCAATGCCATAAGGGACAACGCTCACATGTCCTGCAAAATCTTCCGCAAACTGCGCCAGCTCAGCTGCAAAGCCAGCTGTCTCACCGACGAACAGGATGTGATCAGGCGCTAAACGACCAGCTTGCGAGAGAATCTCCTCCGTCCACGCACCGATGACCCGAATACCATCGGACAATACTTCACGCCAAGTCTCATCAGGCTCTCGTGCAGCAGTAATAGCAGTTGCCCCTTCATAAGCATACACAGCTGTAAAGGCTTGTTTACGCCTTCCATCCATAAGCGGAACAACCCATGTCACACCGTTTCCTTCATAGTCGTTCTGTACAGAACCACCAATGGCCATAGCCTCTAAACTAGAAATACCAATCAAGTCTAGTCCTAACGACCATGCAAATGTTTTGGCTACAGAAACAGCAATCCGCACGCCTGTATACGAGCCTGGCCCTTGGCCAGCGGCAACCGAGCGCAGATCTCTCGGCTTCATACCTAAGCGAGCTAATAAATCTTGAATGTGGGGAAGCAATCCTAGAGAATGGTTCCTTTCTGCATGGGAACTAATCTCCCCGAGCAAGTGTCCATTTTCCAATATAGCAACTGTCATTGCCGATGTAGAGGTATCGATCGCTAAGCATCGCCCCGTATTAGTTATCCGTTCCGTCATGTAAATGTCCGTTCTCCTTCATCTGTATACACCAGCTCTCATACGGCGAACCGTGCGGAATCAAGTGAAATACGCGGGTTTGATCAACCTCTTGGGTGATCGTAATACTTAATCTATCAGGTGGCAGCAGATCCTCAATTAAACTCGACCATTCAATCAGAGTAACACCTGATCCATAGAAATAGTCCTCTAATCCCAATTCATCTGCTTCCTCTTGCGAAATGCGATACATATCCATATGGTAGAAGGGGAGCCCAGCTCCCTCGTATTCTTTGATAATGGTAAATGTAGGTGAGTTTACGTGCTCCGAAATCCCCATCGCTCTAGCGAATCCTTGCGAGAATCTCGTTTTGCCAGCACCCAAATCTCCGTCTAATGTTAAGACCGTCCCTGGCTGTAGATACGTTGATAATAGGGTTCCCAGCTTATCCGTATCTGCTTCATGCTCAGAATAGAACTTATATGTGGATTGAGCCAAATATCTCATCCCTTTCTTCCGCGTGCGCGTGCTGCTTCTATTATAGTCCTCGCTAGCAGGTGACAGCAACCTGTATGTAAAATCCTCATGCGAGGACATGCGAAATTATGAAAAGCCCTCCCCGATACCCTATCGGAGAAGGCTTGTTTTGCCCATGCGGACCTTTAGTGTACCTCTTCAAGCTCCCTAGCTGGGACGACCCGAGCATCTGCGGGATTGCCTTCCGCATGCACTTTGACTAGACCTTTCCCGGAGTCTACACTGTCAATCCATACAGCCAGACCGTTCAGATCCACTTCAATTTTCTCATCTGCAGCTAAAATTTCCTGAGCACGGTGAACATTCATGGTTCATCCAGTACGGATTCCGGATAATCCATCGTATCCGTGGTTGAGTGTTCAATTAACCCACCCTGCATGGTGACGTTACCGCCTCCAAGCCCCTCATTAATCATACGATCAATGTCCATATAACAATCGTCCCTATCTTCATTGTTCGTGTCTTGCGACAGATTTGATTCTGATGCCATCCGTAATCCCTCCTTAGGTCGCTATTTGGGTTATCATGTTGCATTTATAAACTCTCCAAACTCGCCTCTAACCATTCTCTTAAATAACTGCCGTATAAAGGTAACCCATCAAGAGAATACTAGTACAATTACGTGTGTTGGGGAGGAATTACATCGATGCATACCGTGTGGAAAGGCGCAATCAGCTTCGGGCTTGTACATGTTCCTGTTAAAATGTTTTCGGCCACAGAGGATAAGGATATCTCTATGCGCTATATTCACAAAACGTGTATTACCCCGCTATCCTACGTCCGAAAGTGTCAGACTTGCGAGAAGGAAGTTGAGTGGGAGGAAATTTCGAAAGGCTACGAGTTTGAGCCAGGGCGTTTTATTCTTTTTGAAAAAGATGAGCTGGAGGAAATCTCCGGCGAAGCGAATAAGGAAATTAAGATTTTGGACTTCGTAAATTTAACTGATATTGACCCTGTTTATTTTCAAAAGACGTACTACCTCGGTCCCGGCGATACGGGCGCTGGTGCTTACATGCTGCTGCTCGATTCCATGCGCCAGACGGGTAAAATCGGAATCGCCAAGGTGTCGATCCGCTCCAAAAGCTCGCTAGCCGCTATCCGTGTCATCGACAATTGCCTTGCCATGGAAACCATCTTCTATCCGGATGAAATTCGTCCGATTTCGCAAGTGCCCAACCTTCCTGAGAAGGTTACCGTGAATGAACGGGAGATGGAAATGGCGAAAATGCTGATCAATCAGCTCTCCACCCCTTTCGAACCAGAAAAGTATAAAGACGAGTACCGCGCTCGCTTACTGGATGCGATTGAGCATAAAGTGGCAGGTGAAGAAATTCAGTCTGCACCTGAAGTGCAAAAAACGAGTGTCATCGACCTCATGGCCGCGCTTCAAGCCAGCTTGAACGCGACGAAACCATCTGAGGCTAAAGTAACGCTTGGCGCGGATGCTTCGGTTACAATCGAACCCACGACCGAGAAGAAGCCCGCGGCGAAACCCCGCGCAAGAAAAACGAAAGAGCCGGTTACGTAATAACAATATAAAAGTGCCCTGTCTTGGATTCCAAGATAGGGCACTTCTTTTGATTCTGGCTGTTTGGATCAATTCCTTGCATATCTCCCGTTCTCCAACTCATCCCCGAGAAGCCAATTTCAACCTCCTACTCCGCAGTAGCGCCAGCATAAGCAGAATCACAGGCAATGCAACCATAGAAATTGGAAGAATGAACTGAACAGCTATTTTCCGTGGGAAAATAACCGAAATCTCCTCATAGTTCACAGGGATGAAAGATAGGAGCAGTACAACAAAAGCAGTAATCCAAGTGACTATTTTCCAATTACGCAAGCCCAACAGCTGTGTCGTTCCATAACTAGCAACAAATAAATACAGCCCTAATTTGGTGAATATACTCATCATCCAGATCGTAACAACAATGGCGTCTAGATTCTCAATAATGCCACCAATGGAAATGGAACGTACGATCATGAGCATCGGATAGGGATAACCAGCTGAGACATGCGGACCGAACATCAGGATGCTAACGATCATCGATAGCACAGTAAGTATGCCTGAGAGCATAACACCGCATATAGCAAATCGAATAGTGTTCTTCCGCTTGCTCACAAAAGCGATTAACATCATGATCATGATGCAATCGCCTAAGAAAGCCGCTGTAGGAAGCGCGCCATTCATTAATGTCATCATGTCATTATCTCCAAAAATCGGAAGCAGTCGATCCCAATTCATTTGATTAATACTTAGAAACATTGGGCCTAGCACACAGAGTAAGATGATTGGCCCTGTAATTTCACAAATACGTGCCAAGACGCCCACCCCATGTACCGTAGGATACACTACGATGAGAAGCATCGGCACCTGAATCACATAGAGGGGAGTCTTTGGCATAATGGTCCCCGTAATAAATAAGCTGAATTGTCTCAAAATCACGGTTAGGATAACAAACCAAACAAGAATGTAGAGGGCTGAAATCAAGCCACCAACCCATTTACCTAACAGAATGCGATTATATTCAACTACGGTCAGACCAGGAAACATCACACTTAACTTCCCACATATATAGGCAACGAATATCCCGATTCCTGTCGCCATTAAGATCGATATCCACGCATCTTGCTTAGCGATTTGAGCAGCAGGAGCAATCGTGAGAAGTATGGTCATAATAATTTGCGTACTAACCATTAACCAGAATATTTGCCGGTTCGATAACGCCATGTCGCTCATTGACTACCCCTATTCTCTATCTCGATTGCATGTTGGTATAAGGAAAATTTGATATCCCCGGTCTTTTGATAATAGTTTTCACTTCCAGTTGAACATCCATTGTTGGAAAGATGGCGTTCCAATTCCCCTTGGCTTGCTTCCATTCCTGAGGATATTTTTTGTGAAATGCGCGGGCAAAGCCCAGAACGTCAGCTTTCTGATTTGTTTGTAATTGCTGCAACGTGTCCCTCAAAATTTTCTTAATCTTCTTATCAAAGGGTTCTTCTAACTTTTTCATCGTGTCCGTACCGTCGGCGAGAATGATATGGGTAGAATTTTGAACGACATCCGCCTCTAGTTCCAATTCCACGGTCATCTTCCAAATACCGTTCTCAATCAAAGGATGGAGATGGAGATGCGTGGTAATGATTTTGATCACCACTTTCCCACCCGCTTCCTCCTCGGTAATTGTAATATTCCGACCAAGATTTTCATGAATAAACAAACGAATCCCCATTTGTTCTTCTTGTGTCAGAAAACAGGCTAGTTTACCTTCTTTAATCACCGACAGTCCTTCTATGGTCAGAATAGTCTTCTTAGTTTGATTCGATATCAACTTGCTTTTATTCGCAACCGGTAGTAAGAATGCCCCCGATTCCCCATTTAACACTTCCTCAATATCATGCATGGTAGCCGATTGAATCAATGGCTTTTGCGAAAGTTTAATTAAGGTTTCATAGGTATTAGGATCATTTTGCGACTCTAACAGCTCCTTGGCTGTTCCTCTGCACACGAAGAAATTAGCCTGTTCCCGTGGTTGGATATCCCTGAATAAGAAATCAAAGTTGTCAAACATCCCGCTGCGAGCCAGTTCTTCTCCAAAAAAATATGCTTTGGCATGTCCCCATGAGAAATAGCGGGGAAACTTCTTTTGCAATTCCGTTAACGCATCTGGCATGGAGCTTCCTTTGGTCGACACCGTGTACACATTACCCTGCCCTGTACCTCCTTCTCCCGAAGAAGCAGCCGGATTGGGTATGAACACTTGAACCGTCACTTCAATTTCATCCTCCGTGAGCTTGTCGACTCCTGCAGCTATGATAAAAGCCATATCGTTCACCTCGACACGATCCCAACAACCAGTTATGAGCAGAACGCACAGTGAAATGACAGGTACGGATACGTATAACCTCATAGCTAGCCCCTCCTAACGGCTTAATTCTTATTCCGTTCATCCGAATGCTCAGGCTGCCTTTTCAAATTTTCTTTGTCAGCATAGAAGGCAGGACGTGTATTCATTTTGCTAATGGGAGCACGAAACAAAACATCTTTGATTCCTTTGGGATATATCGGGGCAAATGGAGCCAAGTAAGGTACACCGAAAGATCGAAGAATACACAAATGACTTATGATTAACAGCAACCCAAGAACGAGACCAAACAATCCTAGAATACCGGATAGAATCATAATTGGAAACCGAAGCATACGTAAGGAGATACCCGCCGAATATTGCGGCATCATGAACGAGGAAATACCCGTAATGGCTACAACCATAACCATAGGAGCAGATACTAAGCCCGCTTGGATAGCCGCTTGACCAATGACGAGTGCGCCAACGATACTGACGGCAGAACCAACTTGTCTAGGCAGACGAACTCCCGCTTCACGCAAAGCTTCGAAAGTAACTTCCATAATTAACGCTTCGACCAAGGCAGGGAAAGGGATTTCCTCCCGAGATTTAGCAACACGAAGCAACAGCGTTGTAGGAACCATTTCATGATGAAACGTTAACACAGCCACATAGATCGCCGGAGCCAACATGGCAATAAGGAAAAAAGTATAACGAAGCCAACGAATGAGACTGCCAATCAGGAAGCGCTGATAGTAATCTTCAGGAGACTGCATGAGGGACCAAAATGTAGTTGGAGCAATGAGAGCAATAGGCGTATTATCCGTAATAATAACAACACGGCCTTCTAACAAGCTTGATACGGCCACATCAGGGCGTTCCGTTGTTTGTACTTGGGGAAAGGGCGAATAGATATTACTCTCGATCATTTCCTCGATGTAGCCGCTCTCAAGTACCCCATCCAGCTTAATTTGGGAGATTCGCTCTGAAACCTTGCTTATGATTTCTGGTTTGGCAATCCCCTGCATGTAGGCCATTGTGACATCTGTCTTCGAATAATTGCCGAGAGTGAAGGAAACGAATTTCAAAGCGGGTGTCTTTAACCTTTTTCGAATTAATGACGTATTCACGACTAGGGATTCTACAAAGCCCTCGCGTGGACCACGAACGACAGACTCTGCTAATGGCTCTTCTACCGACCTACCTTCAGATTGCGATAACTCAATGGATAAAGCCCCTTCGATCGTGTCTACAAGTAGAACCGCCTTGCCTCCAAGCACTTCATTGATAACTTCACCAATCATGCGGAGTTCTTTATATTGTGATACCGAAATGCAGCTCATCACCTTGTCCATGGATGCCACGGTTTCTGTGCTAGCTTGCTTAAGAGGTTCGAGGACATGACCATCAAGCAACTCTACATTCACCATTCCCCGTAAATAGAGAACGGATGCTTGAAGGCCACTCGCCAGATGTATCGACGCGAACACGACATCATCACAAGCTGTCAATACGGTTTGCAAATGAAGGATATTCGAGGAAAGCTCAGTCGACACCAGAGTATGGAATACTTCCTTGTCTATACTCGGATCCTCAGGAAAAGGTTGATTCATACACAACTCCCCTTTAATACTCACTTTCATTTACGTATTGTTATGCTCTCAAAATCACACGGTTATTCAGTTGTTACCAAAGCAGGAGCATTTTAACAGACCGTCCATAGCATCTTGCTTGAAAGAACCTAAATTGGTGAAGAATGGTAGGATAACGACAATGTAAAGGGGTTATGACCGTTGGATTTTAAACCGATCCTCCCATTTGAGCCAGTTAGCACAAATGAATGGCCAGTTGGCACTCATTTTACGAGTCAAATCAAGTGGGATGGGGTAAGAATGTTGCTGTACTTCGATGGAAGTACGACCAAATTAATCAATCGCAGAGCCAATGATCGAACCCTGCAATACCCGGAATTAACGAATCCGCAGGCGTTCTGTACAGCAAATTCAGTCATTTTGGATGGAGAGATTATTGCACTATCCGATGGCAAACCTTCATTTTAAGATGCTTGTATAACGAAAAATCATGGATATAATTAAAAATCTTTTCTACAAAGGCGTTGTAAGAATTATATCCATATCATTTGGATGAAACTCTTATACACATTGAGAATGAAGACATTAAAATGAAGAAAAATTCCGGCAATATTGATCTTTATAATGTAAAAATACTATGACCCTTAAAAAATGATTATCGGCTTCAATTTAAAACAAACATTCCACTGAGGAAAAACTTAAGGGATTTATTCTTTGTAACTTTAATCAGTTAAAAATAAATGGAGTCAACTCGACTATTCGAGTGACTCCATTGCTATTATTATAGTAACCTGAAGGGCAATACCAAAATTGATTTTAGCTGCAGCATGTAGACTTTGATACTACCGATATGTTTATTTTTGTACAGCAAGAACTTGCTTCCTCTACTTTGGCAAGGGTTTCATTACTTTGCTCTGAATTGCAACATGATCCGGTCTGAATACTGCACACCCCTGTTTCAGGAAGTTCAAGCTCCACTCTCTCAGCTGCTGCATAATCGCCAACTAAAGCTGCTACAACAGATCTTACTTGTTCATATCCTGTAGCCATCAAGAAAGTAGGCGCTCTACCATAGCTTTTGGAACCCACAATATAAAAGTTTTTCTCTGGTTGTCTTAACTCTTTTTCCCCGTGTGGTCTTACTGTGCCGCAACTATGCACATTAGGGTCGATGAGAGGAGCCAATTCCAAAGTACTCTCCAGGCTTGGATCCGTGATCACGCGGACTTCTCTTAAGAAAGATAGATCCGGACGGGAACCAGTATTTGAAACAATCTCATCAATGCCATCAATATAAAGCAACTCGTTCTCAAATGAACCAGTGACTTGAATTTTTCCACCATTTTTTTTTAACTCTTGAATATGAAATGGCGTTAGAACCTTGACTTTACCTGATTCGACAAGCCTCTGAATTCGCGTACCAAGCTCTCCTCTAGCAGCCAACTGATCTTGATCTTGCCCACCATATACATCTTTAAGCTTAGATTTTCGGAGTACCCAAACAATCTCAGTTGTTGCTTGTACTTGATCTTTGAGTTCTCCAAGTTCTAAAAGCGTATTAATAGCGGAATGACCACTTCCTACAACAAGCACCTTCTTACCACTATAACGCTCTTTATGTTTGCCTAGTACATCTGGTATGCCGTAGAAAATGTGGTTGCTTAGAGAACTCTCCTCTGTCGTCCAAACCCCTTCTGAAAGAACAGGGTTCGGGTTCGTCCAAGTGCCCGTGGCATCAATAACAGCTTTAGCTTCAACAACTATTCGCTCACCATTTTTCTCAACATGCAAAACAAAAGGAAGTTCGTCGCGGCCCTGTGTTTTTACCTTGTTAAGACCTTTGCGACTCGCAGCAACCACTTTTGCATTGAAGTGAAGGTAAGGTTTAATTTCAGGCAGGTTGGCCAAAGGTTTGAAATAGTTTTCAATCATCTCATGGCCAGTAGGGATATCAGAGTTATTCGGAGCTTTCCAACCGTGTATGGAGAGTAACTGGCGAGCAGCTTTGTCGATATTATATTCCCATGGAGAAAAGAGTCTGACATGAGACCATGAAGCAATATTTGAACCAACCTCGATTCCGACTTCAAACAGTACAAAAGCCTCCCCCCGAGTTACTAAGTGCGCAGCAGCGGCAAGGCCAACAGGACCGGCACCGATAATAGCTACAGGCAATTTGGGTTGAGCAAAAAAGTTATTTTCAGGCATTGTGGAACCTCCAAGTAATATATTTTTCAATTATGACGAACAGTACTTTCAAAGGACGCAATTTTGTTGTTTCTTAGCAGCAAGCAGGTGCACAGCAAGCGACTTGAGTTTGTTTTGTTTTTAACAAGTTAGTAATTTTGTCGAAGCTGATGATAATTTTTTTATTACTTTGAGGCTCTTTCAACTCCAATTGGTCAACTTGGTTGCCTAACTGAGATACATACATAAGCTGTGGATTCACATCGTGAAGTAACATTACAAAACACCTCCTTTAATCAAATAATATTGATATATTAATCAAAAAAAATTGATTATTCATTTAAAAAAATCACTTTCCGCTTGGTCTAAAAACGCAGCAAAGCTGTTCAGATAATAATCCGTTTACTTCAGATTGATTAATCTCATAATAACTCCAAGTACCAATGATTTCTTTAGTAATTAGGTTTGCATCTAACAAGATCTTTAAGTGGTACGACAGTTTGGATTGAGCCATATCGAAGGTATCACATAGGTCACAAACGCATGTTTTACCACGTTGGGTTAGCTCATACATAATCTGCAGTCGCTTGCTATCAGCTAGGGCTTTAAATTTTGACTCGTATGAAATGAAAAATGAGTCATTTGGTGTTGTATTTGTTTTTACTTCTTGTAAAGGAATTATGGTTTTCATTTATTCTCACCTGATTCTTTTATCAATTATTTTTGATTTATTAAAAGTGTATACCAGATTAAACCATATTGCAATGCTTAATCAAAAATTTTTGATGTATATTCGCAAGCAGGGTTACATTTAAATTCGTAATTGGTTTATTGTTATTACTACTATTCTTCTTATTCAAAATTCTACATTTATCAATACTTGAGGAGCAAGTGCACAATGCATCCTGCTCCTTAAGTACACTGATAATTTTTGGAGTATTACCACTGTCAACTTTAAACTAGATCCCAATTCGGCAGTACAACTTCGCAGGCGGTTACTAAAAATTCACATTCGGGATGTTCCGGAGGCATAGTTAAGGGCAATTTTCCACAATTAGTTGTTTCTTCAGTGCATTTACCTTTACCTTTAAATGGACATTCAAACTCTTCTTTTTCTTTAGTAATTAACTGATTAACAATTTCGGTTGATAAAAACCATCTCAAGCTTGAATTTTCATTATTACTTTTAAATTTCATAGACTCATTATGCTTGGTAGAAATATTCATCAAATGTGGACTGGGGTTTTCGGTAAAATAATAGTCATGCGACCAAAACATGATATCATCGTATGTTTTTTGAAGAAAGAATAACCTATCCTTGTGGTATGAAGCAAGATAGTCCTCAATTGCGTCGGTTAAATTATCAGTCCTTTTTTGTTCCTCTTGATGTAAAGATACTATCTTTCGAGACTCTTCAATTTGCATATTAATGAAATCTTTGGGCTTTATCCATGAATACTTAACATAAATATTGAGCAACCATTCCCTAATTTCATCTAATGATGATGGCATTTCCTTGGTTTCCCTTAACTCTCCCAAGAAAGTAATGAATCGTTCAATTGGATCTTTCTCTTGTTTATTTTTTGTTGTTAGCGGATAGATAATTGAGTTT
Organism: Paenibacillus sp. LjRoot56; assembly: GCF_964253335.1. Taxonomy (NCBI): domain Bacteria; kingdom Bacillati; phylum Bacillota; class Bacilli; order Caryophanales; family Paenibacillaceae; genus Paenibacillus; species Paenibacillus sp. LjRoot56. Next base: position 1,436,155 of record NZ_CAXURV020000001.1, on the reverse strand, counting down.
GATATTATGGCTTGCATCATTTCTACCGGAACATTTGAGTTGGCACACACCATAGATTTTATCACTGAATTATACGCCCAGAATTTCGTGTTTTCAAACCCCCACTTTAGAAACAACTCTGCCTCTTCTAAACCATAAACATCATGAATTGCAAATACTTGTGTTAGTACAGCAGAAGCTTCTAGTAACGTTATTCCCGTTATTGGTACATCAAAAAAAGCTACATCTTCCAGTTTCGTTATTCCCTTAAAAAATGGAATGTCTTTTAAGAGCTTACACTTGAGATTCTTAGCTTTAAGTTTGCTTACATCCTCAAAAATATTATCTACTACAAAAACTCTATTCTTTATAATTGACTGGTATCTTGTTAAAAACTCTCGGTATTCCATTGTGTGTTTACTAGTTGCCTTACGATAAAATGAATGATTACCTAAGGGTAATTTAATATTTTTTAGATTATTACCCATATGCCTTAGAATCATTAATGCTCGCGAATAATACTCTAAATTTATCTTAAATATTTCATAGCCGAGGGTAGTCCCTACATACTCATGCCAGTGTTTTAATTCATGAAAGTAAGTTGTCATATTAGACAAATAAGATATGGTTTCTTGAGGATAAAAATTTTTATCCTTTAGTTCATGTTGTAATATTTTAACTTTATTCTCAGGTAACTTTACTTTATCAATACCATTAATCGTACTTTTATGAATGTTTGGTAATACAAAAAGAGAAACCATTCCATTCATAAAATCAAGGTATCCTAACTTTTTTTGATAAATTAATGATTCTTTTTCTATGATTTCCAAAAACACCAGCTCCCTCTTTTACCAAATGATACCACCCACACCGATCTATGATCAACTTTTACCATGTATAACTTTGAAACTAAAACTAATAGACTCCGTATACATTTTATGGAGGGGAATAGAACATATGGAAATCGAATCTACTGAGCCCATAATTACTGATAACCAAGCAGATTCTTCGAATTCGAATCATTTCGGAAGAACACTTGGTGAAATAACAATTATATTTGTACCTATTTTTACTTTTTTATCGTATCTATTTACGTATAACTACCAAGAAGGCATTTATTCCTATTATTCTATTCCAAGTATGTTTATTGAGATAAATGTTACCAGTATATTAGAAAATATTTTTGCTATCGGTGTTATTTCAACTGTCATTACCTTTTTCGCCTTCCTCCTTCTCAGTATTAAAAGGAGAGAATTTATTCGTAAAGCTATCTTTTGGGCTAATAAACTAAAGTTTGTTCTAGGTATTGTTCTGCTATGGATATCTATGATATTTTCATTCTATTTTACGGATGGCGAAAAGGAGTGGAATAAATTTTTAGTTTACTGTATTGGAACAGCTTCCATGACAACCATACTTCTATTATTTAGATGGATTTTTCGCGAAATCGACAAGGGCATGGAAATTGCTGCTGATCATGCAAAAAGCAATAAGCCTTTACTAATTACAGTTGTTTTAGCACTTTTAGGTGTAATTATCACTTGTTTATGTTTTGTTTTTAGCTATATGGGACAAACGAGTGCCTACAGAGAAACGATTTACCTGACATCCACAATTGATTCTAAAAAAGTGGTTCTCATTAATACATATCAAGACTCGTATATCTTCGAAGAGATTGAAAAGTTAGAAAATGGGAAGTACCGCCTAGTACATAATATAAAGATTGTTAAACCGAATGATAAAAATCAATCCGTTCTTTCTCTCCAAAGTGAAGAACTGGGATCATTAAGTAGATAAATTCATAATAATTCTGCAGAAATATAAAAGTGGCACCAGGGGCAACAAAAGTTAAGCCCAAAGGTACCACTTTTTCATTTTCCATAGTTACTGACATTCCTATCACATTCAATTACTTGTGATTTACAAAACCTTAACTTTTATATATAACTGAATAATTATATAATCATTTACAAATGATATTGGAGCTGAGATAATGATGAAGAAACCAGTTCGCATTTACTTTTTATGTATTCAAAATCGTTGCCGAAGTCAAATAGCAGAAGCATTTGCTAAACATTACGGTGGGGAAAACGTTATCGTCGAAAGTGCAGGGCTAGAGCCACATGATATTCATCCTTTAACTCTAGAAGTCATGAGGGAAGTTGGGATTGAGTTATCAGGGAATACTTCTAAGAAAATCGATATGAAGTACTTCATCGCGTCGAATGTCATTGTTAAGCTCTGCCAACAAGTTGCGGAACGTTGTCCCATTGTCTCCTTTGGCATCACGAGCGTCGATTGGGATATTGAGGATCCATTACTTTCAAATGACATCCAGTCAGTTCGACAAACACGTGACACCATAGAAAAGAAAGTGATTGAACTCTTAAAAGGCTTGAATGTGCCGATTTAAAGGAGCGTGTAATTTTGTCCGAAATTGAACAATTATCTGAAGTGTGTAAGCTGCTAGGAGACAAAATGAGATTGACGATTCTCTCTCTGCTCAAAGAACGTGAGCTATGTGTATATGAACTTGTTGAACTCTTACAAACCAGTCAGCCCAATGTAAGTCAGCATATGCGAAAACTGAAGGCTGGCGGTTTAGTAAAAGAGGCCAAAAAGAGCCAATGGGTTTTTTATTCTTTAAATATTCATGATAAACCCTTTCTGAATGAGTTTTTTCAACACCTGCCATCCCAAAAAGAAAAAGTGGATGCCATATCTTGTGAAGATCTAAATTGTTGTGATTAGGAGGAACCATGACTTACATTGCGGTACTTATTTTTCTTATTACATTAACTTTTGTTATTTGGCAGCCTAAGGGCCTCAACATCGGATGGTCTGCTTCTGCTGGCGCTATCCTAGCTCTTATCTTCCAAGTCGTGTCTCTCCACGATGTATTGACAGTTACATCCATCGTTTGGAATGCCACGCTCGCTTTTGTCGCAATTATTCTCATTTCCTTAATCTTAGACAATATCGGTTTTTTTGAATGGGCTGCCTTGCATATGGCAAGGATTGCAAAAGGAAACGGACGGCTCATGTTTGTATACGTCATTTTATTAGGCGCGGCAGTGGCTGCCTTTTTCGCAAATGATGGCGCAGCGTTAATTCTAACGCCAATTGTATTGGCGATGGTTCGAGCGTTGAAGCTGCCCGATAAAATGATTTTGCCTTTCATCATGGCAAGTGGTTTCATTGCAGATACAACTTCTTTGCCTTTGATTGTCAGCAATTTAGTGAACATCGTCTCTGCGGACTTCTTCGGTATCGACTTTGTCACCTATGCAAGCCGCATGATTGTCACGAGCCTGTTTTCATTAGCAGCAAGTTTGGTAGTCTTGTACGTTTTCTTCAAAAAGGACATCCCAACGAGTTACGATATGAAACAATTAAAGCAACCTTCACATGCGATCAAAGATCTTAAGCTTTTCAAAATGTCATGGGTTATCCTGGCTATCCTTCTCGTCGCGTATGTAAGCAGCGGATTCATTAATATTCCTGTTTCCATCATTGCAGGCGTCGTAGCACTGATCTTCATTTTAATGGCTAGATCCAGCAAAGTAATCGAAACAAAACGGGTGATTAAAGATGCTCCTTGGGCTGTTGTCATATTCTCTATCGGCATGTATGTCGTCGTTTATGGTCTTAAAAACGTCGGTCTCACCGATGCCCTAGGAACGGTGGTTGAGAACTTAGCAGGGCAAGGATTATTTGTTGCAACAGTAGGAATGGGCTTCTTGTCGGCTATTTTGTCCTCCATTATGAATAACATGCCGACGGTTATGATTGATGCTCTTGCCATTAAAGGTACAAATACAGACGGTATTATACGAGAAGCACTGATTTACGCTAATGTTGTTGGAAGCGATCTTGGACCTAAGATAACACCGATCGGTTCACTCGCAACCCTTTTATGGCTTCATGTTCTATCTACGAAAGGTGTAAAAATAACATGGGGCAATTATTTTAAGACAGGTATCATTCTTACTGTCCCAACGCTCTTGATTACCCTCACTGGGCTTTATTTATGGCTTCACGTTATTAATACAACAAGTGTGAATATTTGGTTGTTAATTGTTGCGATTGCAGTAATTTTGGTGATCGCCGCGCTAATCATAAAAGCTATTTTAGGCACAAAACAAATGAAGAAAGAGCATCAAGGCGCTTAAACCTGGATGTCCTCATACAAAAAGGAGAATAAAACCATGGAGAACAAAAAACCGTTAGTATATTTTCTTTGCACAGGAAACTCTTGCCGCAGCCAAATCGCGGATGGATATTTGAAAGCATTGGGCGGGGATAAATACGAAGTAAAAAGTGCTGGTTTAGAAGCCCACGGATTAAATCCACGTGCAGTTGCAACAATGAAAGAAGATGGTATCGACATCTCAAACAATACTTCCGATGTGATTGATACTGATATTCTAGGCCGCGCTGATTACATTATTACATTGTGCGGTCATGCTGACGAGCACTGCCCTGTTGTCCGTAATGATAAGGCCCAAAGATGGCACTGGGGCTTTGATGATCCTGCCAAAGCAACCGGCACGGAAGAAGAAATTACAGCTAAATTCCGCGAAGTTCGTGACTCCATTAAAAGCCGGATCGAGCAATTCGTGAAAGAAGGCAAGTAAGATGATCAAAAGAATGCACGTTGCGGTGAATTGTTCAAACCTTCAGAAGTCTCTAGATTTCTACCGTGCTTTCTTTGGTACGGAGCCTTCTAAAGTCAAAGAAAACTACGCTAAATTCGAGTTGGATGATCCAGCCCTTCATTTTTCCTTAAATGTTCGCCCTTTTGAGAAAAAAGGCGTCCTAAATCATTTGGGATTCCAGGTAGATAACACGGAAGACGTTCTGGCTATGGGCGAACGTTTAAGACAAAGTGGACTTCTCCTCATTGATGAAATGAACACAACATGCTGTTATGCGGTTCAAGATAAAGTCTGGGTTTATGATCCTGACGGTAATGCATGGGAGATTTTTTATACCAAAGAGGATTCGGAGTTTGAATCTGCAGGGGACTTGCAGGATATGTCTCTATGTTGTGCCCCTCCTTCAGCACCATCCTCGCCAGTAACAATTGAATTCACACCCTTTAAGAAAAAGTAAGGAGCTCATTATGAAGAAAAATTATCAAGCTTTGGTTGAAGACAAAATATTTTTCGGCGGAGCTTCAGACGTCGAGGACATGATAAAAAACGAGAATGTTGAGGTTGTTGTCGATTTGCGCGGTGAGGCTACGGAGAGTGCCTATCCTGCAGATGGCGTAGAATGGCTCCATGTGCCGCTTGGTGACAATGCAGAAGAACCACAAGACCAACTATTCCAACAAGCTATAAATCACGTTGTAGAGGCTTATAAGAGCGGTAAGAAGCTTGGATTCCATTGTGGCGGTGGAAAAGGTCGTACTGGCGCTGTGGCCGTTGGCACTTTGATAGCTTTAGGAAAGAGCGAGAATATTGAGGATGCTGAAAGTTTGGCAAAAAGCATTCGCCCAGTTATAAGCATTAGGCAGCCACAACGTGAGGCGCTTGAGAAGTTATTTAACAAATAGAGTACGTATTATCTCTATCAAACGAATCAAATAAATTCCAGCATAACAGTGGAACTGAAAAAACAAGCCTAAAGATGCTTCCCCTCTGGCTTGATCACCAGTGTTTCAGGGTATAATTTTTACGAAGCGACCGAAGCTGACATCAGCTCGCTTTTTAATTTTTGATGAATTTAATAGAGCTTTAAAGTTTACATTGTTTGAATAAGAAATATAGATGATACCCAATAAAGAAATATACTGGAAAACAGTGTTTTTGGTGCCACTGATTTCTCAAGGCAACTCAGTTTTATAGCACTCAAACTAATTAATTAAGTTACTAAAAATCGAATCAGTAATAGGAGTAAATAAAGGCTTGTTTTTATTAAATTCATCATCTGTCATCCCATTTAGTATTACAAATACTTTTGTGCCACCATAAAAGTTTAAAGCTAAAGTTTGACACTTAAACCCATCAATTTCACTAAATTGATATGTGAATACATCAGGGTTGTTTCCTTTTAATTCGGACTTCCAATGTTTCTGGTCAAGACTCAATAATTCTGAACACTTACTGTTATATTCTGAACCATTAGAATCAGCAGGATGATTGAATAATTTTGAAACAACAAAACATTTTCCTTGATATATTTTCTTATTCTCATGATAGTATAAGGCCCTAGCTATTGATTCAAAAGAGTAAATTAATTTTTTAGTATCAACAGTAATCCAAAGGACTGGAAGTTCTTTGTTTTTTACCTTCAGTATATCTTCCTTATTAATATTTATAATCTTTGAGTTTCTTAATCTACTACGACTAACCTTTGTAGCAGTGTGAATATACCCCACTAAATTATTACCTACTTTACCGCTCAAGTTAGCCATTAAATATTCATCCAAATTTGATTTTTGCATATTATGTACTTCACATGATGGAACTCTAATCAAATTATCCCTAAATGACTTTTCAAATAAATCCTTAATATCTTTTTCTTCAGGAAACAGGCACTTCGGCGGTACGTGTTCCATTGAAGTTGCAATTTTTCCACACCAATAGCATATTTCTTGATTCATTAATGCACCACAACCTCATTCAATTATTGATAACTCAATTTATAATCTCTTATAAGATTTCGGTTAAAAACAAATTTACAAACAAGTAGGAACAAGGAGCAGCTGCCGCGGCAGATCTGTTCCTTGTTTTTATGGAACTACACTAAAGATAGTCGTGACTTAATCATCATGACTATTATATTTTCCCTTCTTTTACTAACCGCCAATATTGATATCCAAGTGCTGTTAATCTGCACGACTTTGAATTAATTGCTGCAAAGTACATATATTCTTCATCAACTGGTTTTACAAGACCTTCAGAGACGAATTTTTGTAAATGCTTAAATATTTTCACTTTGTCGGGCTTATGCTCTAAAACAGTATCCTCATATTCTGGATCTAAGTGATGCTCTTCCTCTGGATGTAGGAAATATTCAGTTAACATCCTCAAAGTTTCTGAAGGTATTTTAGGAGGAACCTTTCTTAACTTTGTGAAACGGGATACGTTTGTTTTGAATACTGGCCTTTGATCCCAAGGTCCCAGGGCTTCATCTACATAGGAATACAAACTACCTGGAGTGATGTAACCTCTAATGTCGGAGGCGCCTCCATACAATGCATCAATTAATAAAGAAGTGAATAGTCCTTGACCATATTGTTCGGCAGATTTCTCGGTCGGTCTACATGCAGTTAATATGGTAACTCCATCACTTAATTGAGTAAAGGTTGAACCACTTACAGCTGGATTACCAAATGCGCCTGCATGGCAACAGTCGAGAATAATAACTTTATCTTTTGATTTGGACTTGTTTGCTAACGCAAGAATTTCATCCATCGAAATTCCTTCGTCATATTGTTTGAAATCATTAGTTACAATCCAGCCTCCTGCTGAATTTACCATTCCGTGTCCTGCAAAATAAAATAATGCTACATCATTTTCACCATCGAATAGCTTAGATATTGCTTCACGCAATTGGGATCTGGTGATTTGATGTGGAGGACTAGTCATAGCTAGAATGGAAAAGTTAGGAGAGCCATCACCATCACGTTCTAATAAGTTTGAAATAGATGTTGCATCACTAACGCAGCCAGATAATTCTGCATTGGGATAGTCATCAATTCCAACAATTAGTGCTTTTCTCATTATAAATTTCCTCTCATCCTAATTTTTTTATCGCGCTTACAATTGAATCAGTACGCCAACTTACTACTATATCAGCATGCTTTTTGACTTCGGCAGATGTTCTTTCTGCTCCCCATGGTTCTATGGCGATTAGCGGTTTGCTAAACTCTTGCTTGCAAATATATATCTCCTTGTTTATCCATGTACTATATGAAGCGTATACACCACACATTATTAATACAACATTGCAAGACCTAATCTGATTTTTTATTGCTTCATGAAGTTGCTTATCATTTGCTGCGTTATGGATGGGATCGTTTTTAGGAACTGAATAATTTTTATATTTCAGATCCGAATTATTTAACATTCCAACTAGTTTTTCATAGGCATCTCCATACGCCCAGGAATGACTAATAAACAAATTGTGCGTTTTTGAATTCATGTTATTTAATATCATTTGATTATTTATCCCCTTTTGTTCTGTGAGTTTTATAGCACTAATAAATCAATCACGTAAATACATGCTTTGGAAGGGAATACAAGGGTAGCAACGAATAATTAAACCCTTAGAAGGAGTGTGTGGACATTGGATAACTTAATCGGGACTATTGTTTTTTTACTACCTGGATTGCTTTTATATTTTTGGTTGCAGTCGTTTGGTGTAAATGCAGTCGTAAAACATAATCCATCTGAATTCACAGCATATGTTGTTTTATTATGGTTCCCTGTTTCAATGATAACCTTGTTGATATTTAATTGCCTTGTAGCACTTACCAGGGTATTTACAACAAGTAATTTCTATGTAGTGAGTATTGATGATCTGAAGATTGCAACCAATGACTTTAGGTTTATTATTTCATACATATTATTAAGTGTGATTGTAAGTTATTTGTTCGGAGTATACTGGTCTGTGTGGGGAAATAAGTTCCTTCGAGAAGTACTTATTAATAAGGTGCGTAAGAAGAGAAATGTAGCACCATACTCAGAATACCCATCAGTTTGGGATGAGGTATTTTTGAAAAATGAACTGCAGATAGCTGAAATTGGTCGAATCGATAAACCGGATAATCCAGGTCTATATGGATGTATAGATAAAGCGTCCAGACCGTTTGAGTCAGAACGCCACTTGTTTCTTGAGTCAATTCAGGGGTTTAATAAGAAATTTATTGAAGACCATTCAATTCCTGTTACACATAGTTTTTACGATGTGAAATCTGGTTCATATGTAAAACTTTATGATGTAGAAATCACTATAGAAAGACTTGCTAGAGAAGGGTATTTATCTCAAGAAGATGCGGACGATATTCTAAAGGTTTATAAAAATAACTGATAACATAACCTATACCATTTACTTTCCAGTTGTTTTTTTCGTAATACTGCTAATTGTAGGCTTATCAATAGAACGTTCTTCCTTTTTCATACTTGATAATGTTGGTTTATATACAGAGTCATTAGTAGTGCGATTATTACTAGGACCATCTTTGGACATATTCATTCGACTCCTTTCAAAAGAATACTATGTAATTTATATTCGACAAACTATTGGTTTTCCCTTTATTTTAGGGACTTAAATAGGTGACTAAGTGACATATAAGGCCTTCTCGTGGCCTCTAGTATTATAGCTGGCTTTTCACCCCTCAATTAAGATGTAGATAGCGCTGTAGAGGGCGGCTAAAGCGGTATGAAGCTGGCGTTCACTGCTACAGTGATGGGCAAGATTTTAGTCATAGAACTACACTTCACTAAGATATGGTGCATTGAACATTAGAAAACAAATGCCCTAATTCATTTAATGAGTTAGGGCATTTGTTTTCTACATGACTAGAATTATCAAGTATTTAATTGTGACCGGTCTTATTTTTAGAATCGATTGCTAAAAGTACATCTTTAGCTAATCTATGAATAATATTAATCTCGTCCAAACTTCTGAACTTAAGAAGTAGTTTTAACGAATCAATCGTTTTTTCTTTATCTAACTCATCTCTTGATTCTAGGATCCCAAAATCCTCAAACATCTCCTTAGGATGTACATCTAACGCATAGATGATTCTCTCCAATGTTTCCAAGGAAATATTCTTTTCCCCTCGTTCAATTCCACCTATATATGATTGGGGTAACTGTACTATTTCTCCTAATTGTTCTTGGGTAAGCCCACGGTTTTTCCTTAAATAACGGACTCTTTCTCCAACTAGTTTCGTGATGTTTATCATAGTGATAACCCTCCCTAATGTAAGGTTAGAGAAGTTATCATTCATAATGAAGATACTCATTCTATATATATCCATTTGATTTTAGCTCTTATAAGATCTATTATTTTAATTAAATCATTCTTATATTGAGGGGAAGACAACTATGACTCTGTTACCATCACAAATTGTTATTGAAAATGTGGTACAGTCCAAAATGCGCGGTAAAATTATTTATCAAAGCTATGTACCAGCCACGATTGCTGTAAATTTAACATACGTAAAACCATATGATCATCCTTCAGGAAAGGGATATCAACGTCCAGTGGATGCTAAAAGATGCAATGATTTCGCCGTATATCTTTCCAAAGGGGATGATGCACTTTTTACACCTATTGTTCTTAACGCCGGATCAAATTGGGAGTATTCGAGCTATGACAAGCAGCGTCCTAGTTACGGTCGGTTGTTTTGTAAAGGTAAAGCATCCTTAATGGACGGCCAACACAGAATGGGTGGTATTGAGCGTTACATTCAAGAAACTCATTCAGATCTAAATGTCCCGTTTCTTGCTTTCCATTCATTAGATGAAGATGAAGAAATTAAGCTTTTTGATGTAATTAACACAAAGGCTAAAGGCATAGGCCCTTCATTAAGTAAGTTTCTAAGGAGGGATTCAGATGATATTAGTTGGATTGCAACGGAACTTTTAATTCGAAGCGATAGCCCTTTTTATCATATTGGCAGCATAATTGGAAAGCGTAATAAAGGTCGTCACATTACACTTCAAAATCTTTATCGAACTCTTCATTTATTAATAAAAGATCCTAAAGTGACATCATTAAATAAACAAGACAAACTATTACTGGCCCTAACTTACTTCCAAACTTTGAAGGAAACTTTTCCGATGGAATGGATTGATTATAAAGGAAGTCGTTTAACTCACATTGTTTGTTTGGATGCACTTTCGATAGCTGGTGCTGCTGTATTAACTAGATGTATTCAGCCAAACAAAAAGCAAATTGACTACAGTGGAATTCAAAAATCAATAAAAGAGTTAAAAGATATAAATTGGACGACCGAGGGGCCAATGAAATACCTAAAAGGTATGGGGGGCGCTAAGTCCCTAGCAGAGGATTTAAAGGATCAAATGCTACTAACTTGACCGAAGGTTGCTTAAAGATGTTTAATGCCTTAGATCGTACAGCAAACGCCTTAAATTACAAGATAGACTTAATGACCGTTTATAGCCGATTGTACGGCTTAATAAACGGTTTTTTTGTTCTCTTCAACCTGTTTCGTTTTTTAAATAATGGAAATAATGGGGAATAAAAAACTGGAGAAATTCATGAAACTTAATCCTATAATTCCCTTCGAACCAATAAGTACGGAATCGGTACCTACATCTAGTGACTGGGTAACACAAATAAAATGGGATGGAGTGCGAATGTTAACGTATTTTGATGGGCATGAAGTTCGCTTAATGAATCGCAAACAAAATGATCGAACTAACCAATACCCAGAATTATTAGAAATACAAAAATATTGCTCAGCAACTTCCTGTATTATAGACGGGGAAATAATCGCATTCGATCAAAAGAGGCCAGCGTTTCATGAGGTAATGAAAAGGGAGTCGTTAAGAAATAGACAAAGCATTGAACTTGCAGTAAGTCGGACACCAATTACCTATATGATTTTTGATATCATAATGTACAACGACATATGGCTAGTAGATAAACCACTGTTTGATCGGCAGAAGATTCTTGAAGAGGTCATTATTCCCTATCCCAACCTGCAAATAACTCAAAATTTTACTGATGGAAATAAACTATTTGAGGTTATGAAAGAACATAGTATGGAAGGCGTTATAAGTAAGGACCTTCGAGGAACTTATCTTATTGGAGGGAAAGATAAACGTTGGCAAAAGAAAAAGATATTTCGTGATTTATTTGCAGTAATAGGTGGAGTAACAATGCGGAACGGAATTGTTAATGCTTTATTATTAGGTTTATTTGATAACGGGAAATTTGTCTATATAGGCCACGCAGGCACTGGTAAGTTAAGTAACGAGGATTGGCGAAATTTAACTGAATTAATTCGGCCAATGATTACTGTGGATCGCCCCTTTGCTAATGAACCAGCAAGGGAGAAAGATGCTATTTGGATTAAGCCTGAGTATACAGTAAAGGTACAATTTTTAGAGTGGACATCAAATGGAACAATGAGACATCCTAGTATACAATCATTAGTTGGTGTACAGGCAAAAGAATGTACAATTCAGCAAATTGAAAATTGAATTAACATAATTTTAATGAGCATGTGCCGTGCCCACATGCTCATTTTCCGTGCTAGAGGTAGAAAAAATTTAAATAAGAAGTAATAACTATGTATAGTTTGTAATAGCCCTTAAACTAAATGCGAATATCGTCTAGGACACTCCTACGTTGTTCAATGTTAATCACCTTAGACGGAGTTTCAGGATTAGAACGGTTAGATCTGAATTCATCAAAAGCGCGGTAACCCATCAAAGGATCATCCGAGAAAATCTTTTCAAAGAATAGTTTTACAATTGGGTGTCTTGATTTCCCGGTTGTCATTAAATTTACTAATGATGATTCGGAACTCATGCTGGCATCTAACCAAGTGAACATAACTTGTTCATAAGAGTTACATTTAGATTCCGACTTGGAAAGTCGGGAGAGTAATTCTTCGTTTTTCCTTTCTAGCTTCGAAATTTTTTCCATTAGGTTTCTATTTTCCTTAATGTAACGTTTTAATTTTTGCTCATTAATTTGTAACGCCCCAAGTAGCTTATATTTATCAGCAGACTTGCCTAAAAAGAACTTCTCAATTGCATCCGACGTGTCTACAACTTGTTCAATATTCTCGGTTCCGCCAGGGATTTGGAATAGTAGTACTTTATTAGCTTCATCAATGGCCTTTCTACCATCGCCTTTTCTCCAAAAATGTTCCCTCAGTTCAAGGTTTTGTTTTATTTTCTCTTCATTCACGATTTTATCCTTATATTTTAATCTTAAAGATTCTAACGTACCATTATTCTCAAGTTCTATTGAGAATCTTAATACGTCCATATAAGATATTAATCCTGATACTTTTTTATCTTTAATAAAAAGATGAATTATTTCATTTATCAACTCTTTAGGCAAGACTATTTTTGGTTTTCCTACGTTCTTCTTTTCCAACGATGTTCCCCCCTTGTTGCGTTTTTAATAGAGATGTACCTAACATGTTTAGACAATGCAAAGTCTAATTGTTTAGAAGTTTGTGTTAAATCGAGGTTGAAAAAATGATCTTCTTCGCTAAATTCTTCTGCTGTAGCTCCTAAAGCAAGACCATGTAAATGCTTTAAGACCTTTATTAGATTATTAACCTCGAGCTCACTTTCAATAATTCTTTTTTCAATCTCCGCTGCCTTTAAAACGAATTCTTCTGGGGATATCCTCCAAGCGTTGCATAAACAACAATCTGAAACCTGACAAAACTGATCAGGATCTGTACAGAAACCTATTTCTAAAGGTATTTTGGTATTGAGATCTTTACCAGGAGCAAAGATATAAGAATTTTTATACTCCTCTCCCAGGTGTACATCTTGATTGTCTCGTTTTAACTGAACTTTCAATTGGGTCATAAGTTGTAGTACTTCCGTGTCTACCCAATACTCCGCATGTTGGTGGTAATGATACTGTGAACCAATATTTGTATGACCACCTAACCTAGCAATCTCCATTGGATGATAACCTTGTCTCATTAAATTAAGAAAAGCAAAGTGTCGAGTGTCACCAGGTCTAATTTTTCTGGAAATGTCCGTCGTTCCTGTGTTCTTTATTGAATCGGATAAGGGATATAGATCTAAGTCATCTTCATCAACTATTTTCCACTTATCATCTGAATTTAGCGTAAATCCGTAAATTCCATATACTACTCTATAATAAAAATAGTTCACTAAATTCGATAATGTGTTACGTGAAAACACGTGTGGATTTATTTTTCTTTTTAAGCCCTTGGAGATAGTGTAACTGTCATGCCTAATGCTCGGGATTGCTTCGTAGGAGAGTAGGCTGCTCCGCATTTCATATTGCTCTGTATTTGAAAGGTATAAATTAATTTCGTTATAAAGATCCTCTGGGATACTGATTTTATCAACAATTTGAATATGTTTCTTCGATCTTTTTTTTTGTTTTTTTCTAGGCAAACGTATGTAATATCTCCCATTCTCCATCGATAAACAGTTCTTTTCTATATGGCAAAACTCTGAAGGGCGAAGTGGAATCAGATTGGTAAGTATCCACCAAAAATATACAGGGAGGTAACGTAAATAATCGGCACTTCCAATGAGAACGGTTGACCAATAATCTTGAAGGACCCATGCAAAAATCATTACTTCATGTGAAGGTGGTAAGCTTCTTATATTTCGATTCTCGACAAGTAATTTCAAATCTATTTTTAATTCTAAAGCCAGTCTGCTATATAATCCCTCTGGATCTATTAAGTCGTAATAATCCAAAAAATTCAAAACGGATAGTAATGAATTATATCTTTGTAAGTCATCTAATTCGAATTTAAGAAAACGTTCGACTTCATAGAGTTGCTCTTGATTAAAGCAATGACTAATAATAATAAATTCCTTTAGATTGGAAAAATATCTCTGTGCAGTACGAACCACGTATTTAGATAAAAAAGTAGTGGTCCAACATTTAATAACGATTATTAGATATTTGCTTTGCTTTTTGTTAAGAAAATTAAGACTTTCAACTATTTCACTAAAATCAAATATTATCCTTTTATCATTAAAATCATCTTCTATTATCCATATGTTATCATCAAATTCCAACATTGAGAGTGGTCTTTCATTCAGTTCTTCCAGTAGTAACGAGGCATCCCTAATGCTATGATCCACGTTGAAACTATCCTCATTAAATTCTTCAATATCCTCTAAATCATCGAAAAATTTTATATCTTCCATATTTTATAATCTCATTTCATCGTTAAATTTTGAATTCCACTAGGTAATAAACTAAGTTTTTCCCTTAACGTTTCTATACCACCCTCTAAAAATTCTGATACAACGTGTTCTCCAAACTTATTTATGGCTTCTTTAAGTTGAGATAGTTCAGAATAGAGCAGGTTGGCAATCCGAGTTCTATCACCAATTAATCCAGTGTCAAATTTTTGTTTATACTCTTCAATTCTCTTATTTAGAACAATACCTAATTTAGACAGGGCATATATGTTGGGAATTGAACATTGACACTTACCACAACTCTTCTCAGGGTATTTGCATTTAGTGAAAATACATTGGTAACCATCTTCTTTTGCAGGCTGCTGTCCTAGTTTTATTAAATTCAGGAGACTTTTGGTCTTTTCTGGGTGAAGTTCATTAAGAATATTTGAAACAGACGTCCGTTCGTTCAATAATGCTCGAAGAAGCCCTGCCATTCTCTCCACATGAAAAATATCTCCAAATGTGTCTTTCAGTATTAACGAACGACTCGCTTTTTCCTCTAACTCAAGTGGGGAATCATTAAATAAAATTTCTCCTAACAAATCATAAATATATCCAAAATGTCCTGTATTGAATAATTGTCTCGTCAGAAAATCTAAATGTTCTTGAGTTAATATTAAATATATATTGTTGACCTCTTCATCAGAGTGACTTCTTATAAATTTTGTTATTTCTAGAGGGTTTCGGTTTGTAACTTTTTTGATTACGTTGTACATATAACTGATGATAGTTCTGTTCATCTTTAAGGATTCAAAATTTAAATTTTCTATCATATTGAAGAAGAATCTTTTTTTACTTCTTATTTTGAATATTCTACTTGCATTAGCATTTGATTTAAAATCTATCAAGCAGTCTGAGAAGGGCTCGTATAATCTACATCTCAGTTCACAAATAGCTGCAGCATTCGCAAAAGGTAATAATAGTTCGTCTGAGCAAAAAAAGTACCTAATTTTACCGGTTTTTGAATGAATCAAATTCATTGATTTGATTTGAGCGACAATCCTTTGTGCATCTTCCCTTGAGATTTCATTTGCCTGTAACCACTCTAAACTTGATATTTTGGTATGATTTAAATCGATCCTCGGGAATAAAGTGACATCATAATGTCGCCAAGCATTATTTAGATGCAGTAATACATACAACCAAGAGGAAGAGTAATGATAATAATTGGACTTAAAATTCCTGATATCATTTATCGCATTGAGTTTATGCAATTTAATATTTCCAACATAATCAAGTAATTGAATATAATTTTCGATGGAATAGATATCCTTATCAGTACTTTTATCATTTACAGTACTAGGATCGTATCTTAAATTGCTTATTTTTAAATCAATGCCTTTTTTTAATAATGCTTTCTTTATTGTACTTAAGAAAAATCTTATCTCCTGTTGATAAGAAATTTGAATCATGTCATTAAAGAAAAGTAAATTTAATTCGTTTATTGAATATGAAAAAATTTCTTTGTCTGCCGTATGTCGAATGAATAACTCAGTAATTTTTAAGAGTTTTGAAACGTCTGCACTTTTTGTTTCGGCATTAGCTGAAGACTTTGCCAATTTACGTTCAACGTATTTATACCAGAATGCCTTTGTTTCTTGTGAATCATTAGAGAAACTGATATTTAATTGATCGATTATGGTTAGGAAACTATGGAATAGTTGAGAATCGACCGTAGAATATATTAGACCTGTTTGATTCGAGTCAAGCCTAATTGCTTTTTTATTTTGTTTATATTCCAAATATTGAGTAATATCTGTCTTCAAATATAAAAATTTTGTACCTGACCAATCCAGATTTGCTCTTTTCACACAAATCAATGGTGGGGGAAGGATCCATTTAAATTTCTTCCCAGCATGACTAATATTATATTTTTCTTTAATCTCATTTGATAAGATATAAAGAGCGCTGTAATCATCAATCTGTTTACTTTGCTCAGTTACTAAGAAATCTAAATCAATTTGGGCTATATAGTTAGCACTAGAAATAGGCACTATATGATAATTTTTCAAGGTCTTTTCCAAGTTTTCTATAGATATACTTAGCGTCGTTTTGGTTACTTTCTTGCTTACACAAGCAATGTTAAGTTTGTTGTTTATATGTGATTTTGTAGTGGTCACTACACGGTAGCTTACAGTAGAATTATTGGAAACAGTCTTTCTCTTATAGCCACTAGTGTAAACTCGGACTTTTCTTTGAAATAACGAAAGGTCGTTTCGTTTAATAAATCTATAGTTATATCTTTCATTAAAAAGATTAATTATCTCACCAGGAAAATCGCGAAAGAAAATATTACGGCTTACGCCAAGTTCATTCATTGCTTCTTGAATTGACATATATTCCTCAATAAATTTATTAAATGATTCTCCTGTTACAAAAAAGAAGGTTTTAGGAAATGGATAAATTCGTTCGCCCAGTAGAATCAGTTTCAAAAGATTTTTCTTATCAAATTTCTTAAAGTGCTCAATATATTTTGAACCTAGATAATCTTTACCAGTATTACCGAAATATCGCAAGATTTTGTCAAAAGTCAGCAAATTTCCTTTTTTCACTTCATCAAGGAACAAATTCCTCTCTAGGATATATTGTGCAGCATCATTTAGATGATAGATATCATATTTCATTTTTCCGTTTACCACCGTTTTTGTTTTGATTCTCTTTAATTTTGCTAGACGGTAAGTGACAACTGATGCTAGCTGAATTCCCTCAATACCTCCATTTAATTGGCTTATCGTAACGTACACGTCCATGGTATCTTCAGATGCTTGTAAATCTTTCTCCAAATGTCCAAGTTGTAAAAGAATTTCTCTAACCGAGTACAGCTTATAATCCATTATGTAATAGCTCCTTTTGTCCATACTTCTTGACATTCGTTAGTAATTTCAGCTTTTTCCATGTCATAGGCTGATCGAATCCTATTTAATGCTTCTTGTGTAATTTTAATAGCATTTGCTTCTTCAACATATTGAAGTACCGCCGTTATACTCTTATCACCACGGGCGATAGCCACTTGTGTAACAGTTGCACCTATTTCCAGTAAAAAATTAGTGAAAACACCGCGGCATATATGTGTAGACCAATGTTTCTTGGTAAGGAAATCAAAATCTTCAATTCGTTCTTCTCTGCTTATCTGCATTAAAAAGGCATTTTTAACTGCCATAAACTTTTCATGATAGCTTTTCCCCGAAATAGCTAGTCCTGTTCTTGTGGAAACAAATAATGCATTATCATTCTTTATTTTCCCTTCATTTTTTAAGTGCAGGAGTCTATTTTTATGTCGCTTATATATTGAAGATAATAAAGGATGGACTAGTAAACTCTGGTTTCGTGGTCTTTTAACTTGTTCATGAATTGAGGTTTTGCGATGACTAAATAGAATTGTTTGGTTATCTCGAACTTGTAAAACAAATTGAGGGATTCCGATGTTTTCCGAGAAATAGTTAGGGGTTTCCAGACTTCTCTTCGTTAAGTTAACTGCTTCCCCTAATCTAAGGCCTCCAAAAAATTGAAAAGCAATACCAAGCGTTATTTCCGGAGCGATTTGTTCTGCTATCTTGATAAACTTAAGGACAAGTTCCAGACGGTTATCCCCGAAATCAACAAGTTTATTTGATGGTCTTTTTTGTTTTTTGGGATAAATCGTCCCCAGTTCAATGTCATCAAATGGTGATTTATCACCTTCTTCATAGTCGAAGGGTTTATTAATAATTCCTTGCTTTTGTAACCACTTATAAAACTGAATTAAATATCTTTCTATTCTAAGTACATACTGATCATCTAGTTCACCTTCGGCTGCTATTAAAGATAAGTAACTTATATAACCAGCCCCATGTAAAAGTCTTAGTCCAAATAGTCCCTCTGACTGTAATGAAATATAATCCTGGGCTCCATTATTAATCTGAGAAACAATGAAATTTAAAAACTTCACAATTTCATAAGCAGGATTTCTTTGGGAACTTATAGACCCATGCTTCCTACGATAGGTTGAGGTAACAAAGTGTGTAAGTGAGCTAGGAAATACTTCACCTGTTGTGCAGTTCTCTATACCAATCCCTATAGAACTCTTTTTAAATGATCTCCCATTGTAGAACTCAATAGCTTCAAATTCCCTAACAACAAATTTAATATTCGCTAAATACTTCATCTGACTTTCCTTCCATGTGTATTAATTAAATCCAAGATAGGTATTTATGGTCATAATATAAAATCCTTTGTTTATTAAGTTCCATTGTTCTAATCTACTAATTTTATATATTAACATCCAATTATCGTTATACAACGAAATCATGAAACGTGACAGCGCTAGGAAATCCAGCACAGTGACTCGAGCCATGCAGCAAGTCTCCATCACATACATGGTCTTCGATATCCTTTATTTGAACGGAGATTGGTTACTACATTTGAGCCTGAAAGAAAGACAAAATAGGTTAGCATCCATCATGAAGCCGAACCACCTAGTCCAACTCGTCACCAATCATGATGATATGGAAGCACTATTTGCCATTGTGGAGCAGCATGAATTAGAAGGCATTGTGATAAAGGACCTGACAAGCAGTTATGTCATCAACGGTAAGGATAAGCGATGGCTGAAGAAAAAAATTTTCAAGGATCTCTATGCCGTCGTAAGCGGTGTTACCTATAGAGGCAAAATCGTGAATTCCCTTTTATTAGGCTTGTATGATGATCAGGGGCAGCTATGGTATATTGGCCATGCGGGTACTGGCAAACTCACCGTGAAGGACTGGCAACATGTCACCGATCTGGTTCAAAGCATGACAACGCAAGAGCGTCCCTTCATCAACGAACCTGAAAGGTCGAAAGAAGCGGTATGGATAACCCCACAACTCGTTGTGAAAGTTAGCTTTATGGAATGGACACACAACAAAACATTGAGACACCCGAGCATACAATCTTTCATGAAAATGGATGTAAGCTTGTGTAACTTCAATCAAAATTAGTTTTGTTGAAGCGAATCGGTTATACTTGAAACTAATCTTATATTTAGTTGCGTTATGGAGGAGCCTGTCACCAAGGGCTCCTTATGTTCTTTTTCGACATAAGGAGTCCTTGGTAGGGCTCTTTTTTTATGCAAAAAAACAAACAAATACCGACATTCAGGAGGATCTAGAACTATGGAACAGCAAGCAATCTTGGCAATTGGCATTTTTTCACTTACGTATGGCATGATCATCACCGAAAAAATACATCGCACTATCGTAGCAATGATTGGCGGTGTCCTAATGGTCGTTATTGGAGTTGTTGATCAAGGTTCCGCTTTGCATCATATTGATTTCAATACACTGGGACTCTTAATTGGCATGATGATTATTGTAAGTATTACGGCAGAAACAGGATTGTTTACGTATATCGCATTATTAGCAGCAAAGAAAGCAAAGGGTGATCCTGTCAGAATTCTGGTATCACTCGTACTTATTACAGCTATTGGTTCTGCTTTCCTTGATAATGTGACAACCGTATTGCTCATGGTACCTGTCACCTTCAGCATCACCCGCCAATTGCGCGTTAATCCCGTCCCCTACCTCATTACACAAATTTTGGCATCTAATATCGGCGGTACTGCAACGCTGATCGGGGACCCACCCAACATCATGATTGGAAGTGCGGTTAAAGAGTTAACTTTCATGGCCTTTATAACTAATCTTGCACCTGTTGTCGTCATCATCATGGCGGTCACAATTCCGATCTTCGTTATCATTTTCCGCAAGCACATACAAACTACGCCTGAGCTAAAGATGAGTATGATGCAAATTGACGAAAAAAAAGTAATTACAGACCGTAAACTGCTAACCAAAAGTCTTTCCATTCTAGCACTTACCATAATCGGGTTCTTTCTTCACCAGCTGCTGCACCTTGAATCCGCGACAGTAGCCTTAGCAGGGGCATTTCTGTTACTGCTACTGACTGGGGAACATTCGATGGAAAAAGCTTTCAACAAAGTTGAATGGTCGACGATTTTTTTCTTTGTTGGACTTTTCATCTTGGTGTCCGGCTTGGTAGAAACAGGCGTAATTTCTAAATTAGCTGCTAGGGCCGTAGAATTGACGGGAGGTAATCCGATTGCAACGTCGATGTTAATCTTATGGCTCAGTGCGATCGCCTCAGCATTTCTAGACAATATCCCTTTTGTGGCAACTATGATTCCTATGATTCAGGAAATGGGTACGATGGGCGTGGAGAATTTAGAACCGCTTTGGTGGAGCCTGGCATTAGGTGCTTGTCTTGGAGGTAATGGAACACTTATAGGAGCAAGTGCTAACTTGATCGTCGCCGGCTTGGCTGCAAAAGAAGGACACCCCATCAAATTTATTGCTTTTATGAAATATGGTTTTCCACTTATGCTAGTCTCCGTTGGGTTAGCCAATATTTATATGTATGTTAGATATTTTATGTAAGGAAGAAGAACCCCCTCAATAGGGAGTCCCTCGGTTCCTCTATGTAATACTATTTTAAGTTTTTTATTCATTGTCAAATTTTTATCTATATACAGACATCCATAAATTTGAGATATTTACAGCGTCGTTTATTTATCAGTCGATCTGGAGGCTCTCATGATTTATTTAGCTATTATCATCTTTTTACTTACGATTACCTTCGTCATTTGGCAGCCCAAAGGCTTAAGCATTGGTTGGTCAGCATCAGCAGGAGCTTTGCTTGCCCTCGCTTTCCAAGTCGTTTCGCTGCAGGATGTCGCCACAGTTACTGGCATCGTGTGGAACGCCACGCTCACTTTTGTTGGTATTATTTTGATCTCCATTATCTTAGACGGGATCGGTTTCTTTGAATGGTCTGCGCTCCACATGGCACGCTTGGCCAAAGGAAATGGAAAGCGCATGTTCGTCTACGTAATCCTGCTCGGGGCAGCGGTTTCCGCCTTTTTTGCGAACGATGGTGCGGCCTTGATTCTTACGCCCATCGTATTGGCTATGGTCAGAGCTATGAAATTGCCGGATGCCGCCATTCTCCCTTTTATTATGGCAAGCGGCTTTATCGCGGACACCACGTCACTTCCATTCATCATCAGCAATTTGGTAAATATTCTTTCTGCTGATTTTTTCGGAATCGATTTTGTCACCTATGCAAGTCGTATGTTCGTAACCAGTCTGTTCTCGTTAGGCGCAAGCTTGCTGGTTCTCTACCTTTTTTATCGCAAGCAAATCCCTAAAAGCTATGATATCGCGGAGCTGAAACGCCCTTCGGAAGCGATAAAGGATATGAATTTGTTCCGTTTGTCTTGGTGGATTCTCGGCATCTTATTAGTTACCTATATCTGCAGTGGATTTATCCAAGTGCCTGTTTCCATACTCGTTGGGACAGCCGCTATTGCCTTCCTCCTCATTGCCAGAACGAGCGACGCGGTGAATACGAGAAAGATTTTGAGAGAAGCTCCATGGGCAGTCGTTATCTTCTCCATCGGGATGTATGTGGTCGTCTATGGGCTTAAAAATGTCGGACTTACGGATGCGCTTGGAGAACTTATCGATATCATTTCTGGTGAAGGGCTCTTTGTTGCCACGATAGGTATGGGCTTCCTTGCCGCGTTCCTTTCCTCGATTATGAACAATTTGCCGACTGTGCTGATTGATGCTTTAGCGATTCAAGGCACTCAAACCGAGGGTATCCTCCGAGAAGCCTTGATTTATGCCAATGTCATCGGGACCGATCTGGGGCCTAAAATGACGCCTATCGGCTCGCTAGCCACCCTGATCTGGCTTCATGTGCTTGCCAAAAAAGGAGTAAAAATCACGTGGGGCGGTTATATGAAAGCTGGCGTAATTCTGACGATCCCTACCTTACTCATCACGCTAATCGGTTTGTACCTCTGGTTGCAGGTTATCTCCTAATTCGCAGTCTGGCTTTTGTAGTGACTCCGTTTGAGAACCACTCGCCTAGGAAATAATTGTGAATAAAAGCTTAGAAGGAGCGATTCCAAGCCTATGGCGTTTAAAGCAGAGAAAGCCAAGCTTCTCGTGGAAGGCAACGAGTTGACGATCACGAATCCGAATAAGCCGCTATGGCCTGATTTAGGCATCACAAAAGCGGATTATTTGACGACATTAAGTGAGCTCTCGCCCTACCTCCTACGTTACTGCCGTAATCGCCATCTAACGACGATTCGATTTCCACATGGGTATGATGATAAGTCTTTTTATCAGAAAAACGCCCCCGATCCTGTGCCTAGCTTCGTTAAGCTAGCCCCGCTAGATGGCATTAACTATGTCAATTTGGACTCCTTGTCTACCCTCATTTGGCTCGGGAATCTGACTTGTTTGGAATTTCATCCTTCCTTCCATTACATCGGGAAGACAAATCCTGCAGAATGGCTGATTGATATCGATCCAACTTTGGAGGAAGAACCTCGTATCATGGAGGCTGCTCTTATCATTGGGGAAGTGCTCGATTCGCTGCGTATTCAGTCGGTTCCCAAAACATCTGGCGCAACAGGCGTACAAATTTACATTCCAATTCAACCTGGCTATACGTTCGAAGAGCTCCGAAGAGTTGGACATTTCATCGCAACCTACACCGTTAACATGTACCCGAAGCTGTTTACCATCGAGCGCTTCAAGAAAAATCGCGGTGATAAGATTTATATCGACTACCTCCAGCATTGGTATGGAAAAACACTATCTGCTCCCTATACGCCGCGTGCCAGAAAAGACGCAACGATCTCAACTCCTTTACTTTGGAAAGAAGTAGAGCTTCGTCCAAGCATTAGCGAGTTCAATCAACTAACCATCATGAGTCGATTACGAACATACGGGGATCTCATCGATCGTGTTCCACCTCAAAATTTGAATGCTATTTTAGCTAAATTAAAAGAGTAGTTCTAATTAGAACTACTCTTTTTCATCAAAATAAAGGGGATAACAATCGCGCAATTCTTTCTTTTCTTTTTTCACCAGACGACCTCAGCTCAAATTCAGTTAATGTAACTTCCGTACTTTCCTTTAAGTCCATCTCAAAATCACTCTCTAACCGGGAAATTACATGCCTATCAAACATCACGGCATTCAATTCGAAGTTACTGAAAAAACTACGCATATCCACGTTGGCTGTACCCACCGTCGCCATGATGTCATCCACGATAATAACTTTGGCATGAATAAACCCTTTCCGAAACATATAGAATCGAACGCCTACCTGCAATAATTCCTGTAGATAGGACTTTGACGCATATTGGACAATGACAGAATCCGCTTTGAAAGGAAGAATGATGCGTACATCTACACCACTGATTGCTGCAGATTTAAGAGCCATCGTGATGCTCGGATCGGGAATGAAATAAGGCGTTGTTATCCAAATTCGATTCTTCGCTGCGATCAAGCCCGCAAAATACATTTCCTGAATGGCATCCCAGCTGGCGTCAGGACCACTAGAAATGACTTGAACGATCGAAGGCTCCTGTTCGGAATGAGCTGGATAGTATCGCTTTTCCCCCAATCTTTCTCCACTAACGAAAAACCAGTCTGTCAGAAAGGTGCGTTGTAAATCATATACCGAGTCTCCATGCAGCATGATGTGCGTATCTCGCCAGAAACCAAGCTTAGGGTCCCCGCCAACGTATTCATCCCCAATATTAATGCCTCCAACGAAACCAACCAAGCCATCAACAACCACAATTTTGCGATGGTTCCGATAATTCAACCGTTTTTCAAAGAAAGCAATCAATGGCTTTAGGAAAGGTTCAACAGCAATACCCGCCCGCTTCAATGAAGTAATGTAAGCTTTAGAAAGCGCGTGACTCCCAACACCATCGTAAATAACCCTTATAACTACCCCTTCCTTCGCTTTCGAAATCAATGCATCTTGAAATCTCCTGCCTATTGCATCATCGCGAATCGTATAAAATTCGAAGTGAATATGATCTCTGGCCTTCCCTATCGCCTCAAGCATCGCTTCGTATGTCACGTCGGCATTCGTCAGTACGTCAACCCGGTTTAATACGGTAATCGGTGCATGAGGCACATGACGCAGCCAATCTCGCAGACGCTGTTCTCCCAGCAAGAAGCTGTCTTCTCCTTTTTTGGAATCTATACTGCCACTATACGGAGCACCCTGGAGCTTTTGTTTATCCGTACTATCACTGCTATGACCATGAACTTTCTTCCGCCGTACGTATTCCCTTGCAATGAAATAATACATTAGAAATCCAATAATTGGTAAAATAAATAGAATGCTTAGCCATGCTACTGACTTGGCAGGCCTTTTATATTCACAAATTAAAATCGTAGCTGCCTGAAAAACAAATAACACCAGTAATAGAATGATCCATATCAACAACACCAGCTCCTATCCCTACATCTGCATGCTGAGATAGCTTTTGCCAAGGCCTTCGCCGCTATACCTTTACTTTCCAACAAAACCTCTACAAATAAAACTTTCCAACTTTCGTAATAAAATCCTGCTGTTTCGCAGAACATAATCTACGCATTCTAATTTCTTCAACTTGATCGTGGCAGGAGGTGCCTCTCGCTTGGCCAAAACACCTAACTATTTGATGAAAAGCATCCTGCAAAGTCGTAAAACGACACCTTCCAGTGAAGGTACCCCTCCTTCTGATTTGGATCAAGCTCTCGATATTCCGTTTATTGAGGACCTTAAACAAACTAAACTCTCGCTGCTACTCGATGAGAATCATAAATTTATTAAAGACATGTTTCAGGAATGCTCCGATGTCGTTGTCAGAGAATTTGAGATTGACCCTCATATCCCAGCCCTGCTTCTTTTCGTAGATGGCCTAACCAATACACAGCTTCTGAACGATACGATGAAATCACTCATGCTGATCGGAGGCGGTGAAACCTCAATTGAGCGAATTGCTAATGTCATTCTGCCGGTGTCACAAACGCAGATTTCCGATAACTATGGAGACTTGCTGACCTCTGTTCTTGGCGGTGATGCTGCGTTGCTCGTTGAGGGGAACGCGAAAGCCATTCTACTCGGGATCCGTGGGACAGAGAAACGTTCCGTTGGAGAACCGGAGACCGAAACAGTCGTGCGCGGACCTAAGGAAGGTTTCGTAGAAAGTATCCGTACGAACACCTCCATGATACGCCGCAAGTTAAAGACACCTAAACTCAAGATGAAATCGATGTGTGTAGGCAAAGAAAGCAATACGAATCTTGTCGTTTGCTATATGGATGACTTAGCTATGCCTTCATTAGTTGAAGAAGTCGTCAAACGTCTAGAACAGATCAAGATTGATGCCATTCTCGAATCAGGCATGATTGAAGAACTCATTCAGGACGACGCCTATTCGCCATTCCCGCAAATTCAATATACAGAACGCCCTGACGTGGTCGCATCCGCCTTGCTCCAGGGAAGAATTGCCATCCTTACAGACGGCACCCCCTTTGCTCTCATCGTTCCTTTCGTATTCATTCAAATCATGCAAACGAGCGAGGACTACTATGAACGATTCCAGATTAGCACGCTCTTACGCTTGCTTCGTTACGTCTTTATGTTTCTGTCGTTAACGACACCAGCGCTTTATGTCGCTATAACAACGTACCATCAAGCACTACTACCAACAGCATTGATGCTCAGCGTAGCTGCCTCTCGGGAAGCTATTCCGTTCCCATCCGTCGTTGAGGCCTTCATTATGGAAATCACATTTGAAGCCCTGCGAGAAGCTGGCATCCGACTTCCCAAAGCGGTTGGCTCCGCTGTCTCCATCTTAGGTGCGCTCGTTGTAGGACAAGCTGCCGTCCAAGCTGGGATTGTATCGGCACCTATGGTTATTGTCGTCTCAATCACTGGTATCGCATCCTTCACCATTCCGCGATTTAATGGTGCGATTGCAATTCGAATGCTGCGTTTTCCTATTCTCATTGCCGCATCCATTTTCGGATTCTATGGTATCTTTTTCTCTTTAATGATCCTGATCGGACACATGGCAAATCTCCGCTCCTTTGGCGTTCCCTATTTATCACCTGTCGGCCCCTTATCCGCTAAGGATCTGAAAGATGTTCTGATCCGTGCGCCATGGTGGCAAATACAGAAGCGTCCCGAGTTTATGGCTGTTCAAGATAACACGAGTCAGAGCAGTGAACTGTCCACGCAGATCAAGAAAGCTGGAGGCTTAGATGGCAGTAACATAAATCATGTACACAAAGCCAGTAAGGAGGAGCAATCAAATAATGATACATCCTAAGCAGCGCATTGGGATGGTGGTAACCTTAACCTTACTACTCTCCACCACTCTACTAACCGGTTGTTGGGATCGTACGGAGACCAATGACGTCGCATTTGTACTTACTTCATCAGCTGATTTAGAGGATGACGGTAGATATCGCGTTACTTATATGTTCCCTCTCCCCGGTTCCATGGGTGGAGCTAGCGGCGGCGGTGGCGGCACCGCTGGAGGTAAAAGCTATTACATCGATTCCGAGGTCGGGACCACCTTCCGCGATGCAGTCAGCAAGCTTCAAACGCGTATGTCTAGACGCATCTTTCTCTCACACCGCAGAACGATCGTCATTGGCGAAAAACTAGCGGAAGCTGGCATCAATTCCTTGTTCGATGTTCTTCCGCGTTCACCTGAGAATCGGATGACGAGCTACTTGATTGTAACCAAAGGCAAGGGCTATGACCTTCTGAATACGGAGCCGAAGTTCGAGCGTTTTCCTGCTGAAGTCATTCGTGAATTAACCAAATCTCGCAATGCCATGCCTACAACAATGAAGGATGTTGGTATATCTTTAAGCTTTAATAGTGATCCAATCATGAGCTATTTGGAACCTCGTGATAGTCAAGTCTCGAAAGAGCCTTCCCATGAAATCCAATTCATTGGATATGGGCAATTCAAAGGGGATAAAATGGTTGGCATTTATAAAAAGAAAGAAGCATCTGGGCTTTTGTGGCTCCGAAATCAAGTGAAAGAGCAGCAGCTCACGTTCTCCATAGAGGAAGGCAAAAATATTTCCATTGCAGTTATCGGCGGCAAGACAGCCATAACACCTAAGCTCCTGGAGGACAAAGTTTCGTTCGACATTATCGTAGATGCTCGTGGAGCTGTGCGAGAGGACCTATCTGATGAGGATTTGTTCAATTCCGATATCCTTCACAAGATTGAAACCAAGTTCGCAGAACAAATCAAACTATCCATACTCGCAACGATTAAACAGATGCAAAAGGAAGGCACTGACTCGGCTCAGCTTGGACTCATGGTCTGGCGAACATATCCTCAGAAGTGGAACGAGCAATTCGGTAAGGATTGGGAGCGCTATTTTAAAGAAGCCGAATTCAATATTGTAGTGAAAGCCTCTATTCCTGATACCGGTGTGATTAACCACAACGTAGCCAAAGGAGGGATCTAGTCGATGGATGGGATCTTTGTCATCAGCTTTCTCATCATGTTGATCGGGTCCTTCCTCATGGATCGCAAAGTGCTCCGTCGGGCGAAAAAAGGGAACAAAATAACCTATGGTCTAACCATTGGAATAATTCTTCTTTTTCTCACCATGAAATATTTCCACATGAGTATACCGATGCCCGCCTATTTTTTCGTCCAAAAGGTTTCTCCATGGCTCATCCGAGTTCTTGGCATATAAGTAGAAAGGTGGTGTTTATCATCGATAATAAGCAAGTTATTAACCAACGTCAGCTCTCATGGCTAGCTTCTTCCATAGTCACCAGCGGAGGCATCCTCACGCTACAAAATGAATTAATTCGCATTAACCAAATGGATGCTTGGTTCAGCTATTTAATTTCCATTCTTTATGTATTCCTGGTTGCTGGTTTCTTTGGTTATATCGTAAAGCTATATCCTAATAAGAACATTTTTGAAATTTCCAAAGAAATAGTAGGTCGATGGCTCGGCACCTGTATCAATCTACTCATTTTGTTTCATTTCTGGCAGATTGTCGTTCGTGATATTTCCTCCGTATCTAGATTTAGTTCTACACTTTTACTACATACAACACCTTTGGAAATTCTAATATTACTTAACTGCTTGTTACTTATTTATTTCGGAAAAACAAGTGTAGAGGTCATAGCACGTGTAAATGACCTGTTCTACCCCCTTTTCGTTATAACAACGATGTTCATGCCACTGCTCTTATCAAGCGAATTCTTTCTGCGACTCACGACGCCTTTACTAACGATGCCACTTCAGAATTGGACGGCAAGTTCCATTCTGACGCTCGGGAGTGCTGGTGATATTTTCATTCTCGGCGCCTTTCTTCATATGCTGTCCAATGCCAATCACGTTCGATCGGCCATTCGACATGGCTCCTTGCTTGGTTTTTTTATACTTACACTTATGCTCTTCTCTATTATTGCTGTGCTCGGCCCTAAGATGCCTGCAAACTTCTCATACCCTAGCTATAATCTGGTTCAAACGATTCATCTCACTGATTTTCTAGATCGACTTGATCTTGTCATGCTAATGATCTGGTATCCAACGGTTGTGTGTAAAATAATCGCCATTTACTTGGCACTCCTGCTCGGCATTAGCTCCCTTTTCAATGAGCGAAACTATCCGATGATCAACAAACCTATCGCATTGCTAATAGCACTAAGCACATGTCTTTCTTTCAAAAGTACCACCGAGCTGTTCTCCTTTTCCAACTTTAGCTCACCCGTTATTGTTCTGGCATACCAGCCCTTCATTATGGTCCTACTTGTTGGAATCGGGTATCGGAAGAAACAGAAATATCCGAATGACTTTCCCGATTCCTCTGGAGGAACTCATGTAAATAAAGATCCCAAACAAAATTCAGGCAAACTTAGCCAACGTATGACTTACACACAATGGCTCTGGGGAGGAAATCTAGTTTTGGTCAGTTGCGTTGCTTTTGTTCTAATTGGTCTTATGTTAGGCGAGAAATCTACGATGGTTGGTATGATTTGCGCGATAGGCTTCGGCAGTTGTTTGCTCCTGGCAAACTTAAGCACCTATATGGAACTTACCAAGCTGAAACAAGCCGAAGACAGTAAGTAATTTGAACGGATACCGTGAAATTCTATTTGGAGGAATGCTTATAAATAAATAAAAAAGCACCCGCCTAAGCGGGGGCCTTGTAAGTTAAACAGGAACTGATTGATTTAGACGACTCTTAGCTACCTTTAAGTAGCCATGTACATTTAAGTATTCACTATCATTGGTGAAACGCAATTTCATTGCCCCTGCCGCGTCTTGGATGTACGGCTTCAGTGCAGTCGCACCGCCGCCAATCACGTAGAAGCATTGAATATCTGGGCATTTGCGCCAGCGCTTCTTGATCATTTCCACCATGCGTACGGCAGCTCTGCGGAAATGCAAATCCACGATGGGCCGAATATCTACTTGGCCTTCTCCTGGAAGTTGAATCGTGAATTGACGATTCTTCACGCGTTGCGCCAGCTTCGCTCGGCTTGGGAACAAGTGACCGTAGGCATCTTCCACGTCACGAATAATCGCATCCAAATACGTTGCAATACCGATCTGCTCGCCATGGCTAAAATGGTTGTCAATCGCCATGCGTTTGATGACAGGAAAATCTGTCGTCAAGGCACCGATTTCACAAACGCCTATGCAGCCATTGTATATTTCTTCGTCTTTGACCTGCAAGCTGTCGTGTGTTGCCATATGGAACATGGCCGCAGCACCTTCAATAGAGACAGCCACTTTGCGGATTGAAACTTTAATTTTACGATTATGGAACTGTGGTGTGGAAAGGAATGTCACTTCGTGCTCACCTAGAAGTCGATGTTCAAATGTCTGACTATATTTCGGGAAAGAACGAACAGGCAAACCCGTACCCAATGTATATTCAACTTCGTCAACATTGCCGTATCCAGGGCCCGCTGCTTGATTCGTGAGACCCTGATAAGCAAGTGCAGTCAGTGCTACAATGAGGGATTGATCCGATAGCGCTTTATTATCCGTGTCTTCTAGCTCTAGGTTATCCTCGTGCTCTAAGGCCAGCTGCCCTACGAAATAACGTTGATTCCGCTGTGAAAGGCTTGGACTATAAATAACGACATCCAATGCTTTCCAAGGTGAATCTTCTTCTTGCAAAATGTGTCTTTCGTAGCCCGGCGCTATGATATTTGGAATTACTAGTGGTTCTCTAGACCCATCTAGCACCAGCTTAATACTATCGTTCCCTATGTCAATACCTGCAAGCTTAATCATGTGTGCCTCCACTCCAAATCTACAGCTTTCTGTAATTGTATTAGTAAATTCGATCATATACGACAGGATTCCTTCCTACTTTAGACTCATTTTCCTAGGACTAGTAGGTAGGAAGGCAGGTTTTTAGCAAAATATGACGAATGATGTACAGAACTTCACTTTACCAAATTCAACCATGACAGGAGATAACTTAGTCCTTATGAAGCTTAAGTGGAAACCCAAAAAACTGACACTGGTTATCATTCCAGATGCTACGCAATCGGTTGTCAGATTTCGCATTTCCCATTTATCTGCCTATATCGCTGCAGCATGCTTTTCCTTGCTAATGCTGATTTCCATAACGATTTACATTATGCATGCACATACCGTGAAACAAGCAAGTGATTTGCAAACGAAGCTAAGCGGCGTCAACCAGCAATGGAGCGCAACCCTAACTTCTAAGAATGAGGCCATCGAACAATTGCAAAATGAAGTCATTCAACTGTCCCAGCAAGCTGAACAGATGAAAACGAAGGTCGAGGAAGTAAAGAAGCTCGAGAGTGATCTCAAGTCCATTGCAGGGATTGATCACGAACCAAGTAACGTCGCCGTTGCAAGTTCAACCTCCGAAGGTAAAGCTAAGAAAGATGCCAATCAGCCGACGGTCGGCGAGTCTCCCCCTTCAACAGGTGTAGGTGGCAGCCCCAATCCCGTCTCACAAGATATCATTCTTAAGCTAGGTCAAGACACACTCGCCTCCTTCTCTGCGCTGAATGGTGAGGTACAAGAGCTGCAAACGAATTTAGTACAAACGAAGCAGAAAGTGGCCGACAAGCAGGAGCAGCTTCGCATCACGCCAACGTTGTGGCCAACGAGCACGAAGGTTGTTACTTCCCCTTTTGGCTATCGATCCGATCCATTTACCAAGATACCGAGCTATCATTCCGGCATTGATTTCGGTGCTCACGAGAATGATCCGGTATATGCAACAGC
This sequence comes from Paenibacillus sp. LjRoot56, assembly GCF_964253335.1. NCBI lineage: Bacteria > Bacillati > Bacillota > Bacilli > Caryophanales > Paenibacillaceae > Paenibacillus > Paenibacillus sp. LjRoot56. The sequence continues at coordinate 1,404,145 of NZ_CAXURV020000001.1, read as the reverse complement.
TGCCGGTAAAGTCGTCAGTACAGGTAAGGACATTTACCACGGCAACAACATTGTGATTGAGCATTCCAAGGGCTTACGCACCTGGTACATGCATTTAAATAAAATTCTAGTTAACAAAGGTGATTCTGTAGATAAAGGCGGTAAGATCGGTTTAGTCGGATCTACAGGCCGAAGCACAGGAGCACATCTCCACTATGAAGTACTCAAAAACGGCGAAAGCGTCGATCCCAAGCCTTATCTTAAATCGATTCGAAAGGATGATAACTAACATGTTCAAAAAAACAAAAAACCTCATGAATCCAAATACAACCGATACACTGATAGGTGAGGGAACCAGCTTTGAAGGCCGTATTAAATCAGAGGCTAGCATTCGTATTGAAGGCGGAATTACGGGGGATATCGACTGCGCTGGCGACGTCATTATTGGCGAGCACGGCGTCGTGAAATCCAATATTTCTGCGCGAGATGTAGTTCTGGCTGGAAGCGTTCAAGGGAATATTACAACCAAGGGTAAGCTGACCATTACCTCTACAGGTTCCCTTCATGGCAATATTAGCGCTGCTTCTTTCATTATTGAGGAAGGCGGCGTCTTCCAAGGCAGCAGTAAAATGGAAACGAAATCGACCGTGCCGGTATCCGTGCCAAACAACGAGCCTGAAACTGGGAACCGACCTGTTGCTGCTCCTGAACAAATGTATAAAGGCAACACCGTGGCCATGTAATTCCTTCCTGCTAGGATAGAAGCTTTCCGCATGATATACTAGTTGGAAATTCATTTCTAACTGATGTAGGAGACACGGAACTATGAGAGAACAAGCCATCCTATTTGACCTAGATGACACGTTGGTGCATTGCAATAAATATTTTGACTTCGTCATTGACCAGTTCGTAGATTTGATGCTTACTTGGTATTCAGGCCATGGTCTAACTAAGCAGGATATCAGGCAAAAACAATTGCAAATCGACCTTGCTGGTATCCAAATTCACGGCTTTATGCCGGAGCGGTTTCCGCAATCGTTCGTTGAGACGTACCAATGGTTCGCGCAGCACTACAACCGTCCTGTGAGTAGCAAAGAGGTTGACTGGCTCATGCAGCTCGGTCACACGGTTTACAGTTACACCGTCGAGCCATACCCACTGATGAATGAAACCCTTCACAGCCTTCAACAAGCTGGTCACAACTTGTTTCTGTATACAGGCGGAGATGTTTCTATTCAAATGAAGAAAATCAAGGATGTCGGTCTAGATCAATTTTTTCAGGATCGTATCTTCGTAACCGTCCATAAGACACGTGAGTTTATGAATACATTGATGCAGGAAAAGCAATTTGATCGACAGCACACGTGGATGATCGGCAACTCCATCACAACAGACGTGCTACCAGCGCTCCATGCAGGTATCCATGCGATTCATATCCCCGTTGCAGATGATTGGGTATTTAACAATGGGACGATTGACGTCACGCCGAAGGGCGCGTTTTACCAACTGCCTTCCTTGTTGGAAGTACCAGAGGCCATCCAATCGTATATTAAGAAATAAAAAAAGAACGCTCCCCCGGTGAAAACTGAACCGGAAGGATCGTTCTTTTTCATTAAGCCGCGACGTCACGTCTGCGAAATATTTCCCAGGAAAGAACATTAAATAACAAGAAGTAGCACACAAGCATTGTGATGGAGAATCCCAACGTCATTCCCTCCGCCAGTGGCTGTCCCTCTAGATACTGAGTGAGATCCGTATTCGCGAATAGGAAGTATTTGCCCCACGTATACCGCAAGAACAATAAGGTAATCACTTGACCAGCGAACATGATGAAAATGCTAAGGCCGATCGCAAGAGAAGCGCTGCGAAACACGGTGGAAATCATGAAGGCCAGTGTAACGATCATCACCAGCTCGATCAATTTAAGTCCATAGGTCGCCAACACATAGAGCAGCATGTTTTTCTCCTGCACCTGCCCTGCGGCATTCACAATTAAATGAGGGAGACTCAGTCGCTCAAAGCCATAGGAGAAGCCGTTCACAATCAGGGCAGTAATGAACAAAATGACCAGCAATGTAGCTGCGAAAATAAGTGTTGTCAGATACTTCGACAATAAGATCTTCGACCGGCTAGCAGGACGAATGAGCAGCAGCTTGATGGTTCCCCAAGTAAACTCCCCTGCTACCATATCTCCAGCAATAATGACTGTGAAGAGCGTAACCACAATAATTAACCCAGAAGCAGTGAGCATACCTTCCCATAATGTGTTATCAATCGGCGGGTAATTGTGATCCAGCATGTATTGCTGAAGCGCACTTTGTTCCCGCATCTGCTTCTTAAAATTCTCTGGAATATCCGCATTTGCAAGCTCTGTCTTATTGTGTTCAATCGTTTCTGAAGCCCTTATTTTCCAGCTATCATCATTGTTGTTCGTATCGGAATGCGATAACACACCAGTGAGCACGACAATGACAATTAACAAGATCACTAGAATCCATGTTCGAAGTCGACTATAAATCTTCATATGCTCATTCTTGATGAGATTAAGCAATAGGATCACTTCCCGTCATTTCTAAAAATTGATCTTCCAGCGACTTCATTGTTTTGCGGATGCCATAAACGGAAATCCCCGCCTCTACGAACCGCTTATTCAACAAAGCTATCTCTTGTTTGTCGAGATCCATCACAAGTTCGGCATCGATAACTTCCACTGGATACCCTTGAGCAGAAGCTAACTTCACGGCTTGTTCTATCGCGTCCACCTCATAGACGACCCGCTGTTTGCCGTCCTCCTGAGCATATTCCTTGATAAGTCTAACATCAACTAATTTCCCATTTTGAATAATGGCTACACGGTCACACATCAGTTCCATTTCCGCTAACAGATGCGAAGAAACAATAACGGAAATCCCTTCATCACGGGTAAGCTTACGCAAATGATCTCGAAGCTCTCGTATGCCAGCTGGGTCCAACCCATTAGTCGGCTCGTCCAAAATAAGAACTGACGGCTTATGCAGTAGAGCTTGCGCAATGCCTAGTCGTTGTCGCATGCCCAGCGAGTAGGTTTTCACCTTGTCATGAATGCGATTCGTCATCCCGACAAGATCGATCACCTCTTGAATTCGCTCCTCGCCAATTCCTGGAATCATCCTGGCATAATGAACCAAATTCTTATAACCACTTAAAAATTTATACATTTCCGGATTTTCTACAATCGCGCCAATATGGCGAATCGCTTGTTCAAAATGCGTGCGAATCGAATACCCGCCAACACGGATATCCCCCTCCGAAATCGACATCAATCCTACCATCATACGGATGGTAGTCGTTTTCCCCGCACCATTGGGCCCGAGAAATCCGAACACCTCGCCACGCGGCACATCGAAACTTAGCTTATCAATAATGGTCTTGGAACCAATGCGTTTAGAAATATTATCCACATGTACGATGGGCGTACCAACCTCTTGTGATACTGACATTCGACATCTCCTCTCTTTTTTAACCAATATAATCCAATCCTAGCTTACTTCGGCTGTCATGCCTAGTGATAAAATCTCTATCGATGCCATTCATAGGTGTGCGACCGCGTTTAAAGGTAGATTTTATCGCCAATATGAAAGTGGTTTTCGGTTCCCGAAAACTGATCTTTCCTATGTGGAGATATTTCAGTCATATGACTGCGCTCACTATGGCTTTTTACTAATTTTATGTACAATAGTAAGATACGAACTGTTAGCACAAGGAGCTCATCTATGATCCAAAGAAGACCGTGGCACGGTGTAGAGTGGTCACTGTTTATCGTCTTGACCGGCGCTGCACTACTTGGTTTACTGTATAGCTGCCTTCACATCTATGAACAACCATTCTCCCACATCCTGTTAACCATATTAGCCATTTTACTCTCTTATGGGGTTCCTTTTATATTCTGGCGACCCCACTACATTAATCCGACATGCTATCCAATTGCTGTTCTACTAACTGGAATCCCCCTACAAATTTACTTGGCTTGGATGGAGCAAGACGCCTTACTTACCATTAATTGCCCAATTATGGTTATTGGATTCCTCACCGATCGAAAAAATGCGTGGTGGACCGCCCCTATTTTCATGTTAGGCATGCCGATGACTTACTTTTTCCTTCTACATAGCGGCATGGGAGTCGGACAACTATTTAGCTTTATCCTGAATGCTGTTCTCTTCTTCGCAATCGGATTAAGCTTACAACGCGCCGTTACTTCTAACGAGAAGACCGAGAAGCTTCTAGGCGAGAACCAACGTCAATACCATTTGATTCATGAGCAAAATAATGTCCTTGAGCAGTACGCGAATCAAATTGAGCAGCTTACTTTAGTTGAAGAGCGCAATCGGATGGCCCGTGAGCTTCACGATACGGTAGGACATACATTCACATCCGTCATCATGGGAATGGACGCCGTCTCGTATTTGATCGAAGTTTCGCCCGAGAAAGCCAAGGAGAAGCTCGACGTCCTGCGCAATGTGACTAGAGGTGGTCTAGAAGAAGTGCGCCGCAGCATCCATCAGATGGTCCCCCAAGAGGGCGATCTGATGCTATCTCAGCAACTGTCACGACTTGCCAATGAATTTGCTTTGCACACAGGAACACAGATTCACTTCACGACGGTTAGTGACGAATTCGAAATTCCCAAACAAACCAAGCTTTCATTAATTCGTTGTCTACAGGAATCACTGACGAATGCCAAGCGCCATGGTAAAGCAGCTTCTATCGAAATTGTACTAACCTATGCCGATGACCAAATCTCCCTACGCATTGAAGATGATGGTATAGGCACCGATCAATTGAAAATGGGCTTCGGGATTGCCGCGATGCAAGAACGGATAACGGCGCTGCAAGGCACTTTACAAGTACGTTCTTTGCCTGAAGAAGGGACCGTTGTCCATTGTTTTATTCCTGTCAAACGTTTTCCAACCTTTTAAACCTATAAACCCTTTTAATAGCTGTGAGGAGGATTTGCTATGACTGTAACCCAAGCTCCGCTCAAACTTCTCCTGGTCGATGATCAGGATTTGATTCGTGAAAGCTTACACATTGTACTAGGCATGGACCCCGATATTGAAGTTGTCGGCTTAGCTGAAAACGGGCATGTCGCTGTAAAACTGAGTGAAGAAGTGCAACCCGATGTCGTTCTAATGGATATTCATATGCCGATTATGGATGGCGTTGAGGCTACACGTCAGATTAAAGCTACCTGGCCGCATATTCGTGTCATCATTTTGACTACCTTCCAAGAAATTGGTTACGTCGTAGATGCACTTAGTGCTGGAGCTGAAGGCTACTTGCTCAAAGCCATTCATCCCAAAGATCTTGCTACAGGGATTAAATGGGTTCATCAGGGCGGCACCTTAATTCCGCATGATATTGCCAAAATGCTTGTCCAGCAAGCTCGTGACGGCGGAAGCGGGGCTTCCACAGAAGATAAGGAAGAGAGCAACGTTCGAACAGAGACTTACGGCCTCAGCGAACGTGAGTTACAGGTACTTCACAGCATCGCCGATGGCCTCAATAATCGTGAGATCGCAGAGAAGCTATTCTTGTCTGAGGGTACAGTGAAAAACTATATCTCCAACATCTACTCGAAAATGGACGTCCGAGACCGTGTTCAAGCTTCGAAAAAAGCACATGATGAGGGGATTCTGTAATCGAGGGGAATTTCCATAAATAAAGACCGCTCTTCATCTAAGAAGAAGCGGTCTTTGCTGTTACACGACTATTCAAAGAGCTTCTCGAGAAAACCCTTTTTTCTTTTCCGAATCTTACTATAGCTCTTTACTCTTGAAAACTGTAGGGGCGTATCTTCCGTTGACGAATCATGGATTGGCCCAGCGCTAAGGCTGACTTCTTCCGATATCGCTGGCGTATGTTGAAGCTCCATCTTATCTTCTTGATTCGCCGCATGCTGATGGACAACAATGGTGTTAACCAGCTGCTCATGCAGTTTGTTCTCAAGCTGGTGCCTGCATAGTCGCAGAAATTGCTCTTGCTGTCTATTCTGGAGTTCAAACTGCTCATGAAGTTGCGCTTGGAGCTCTTCTACCTGCTTGGAAAGTAGCATGACGGTCTTTTGCAAAGAATGCAGATCCTGCGCCCTGACTGGCTCATCGCTGCCAACCTCATCAGAATATTCCTCATTCCCGACCATTAATGCTTTTAACTCCTCAGCTGTAAGAAGATCTTCTTTCCTCATGCGCTTCCCTCCATTCCGTACAACTTGCAGCCTATGCTTGGACTGCTCTTTCTTCTATTGTACATGAGTTTACAGAAATGTTCACGTTTATTAGTCTAATGAGGCGAACCAACTGATGGGCACAATCTCGCTTTATCCACTAGACAAGAAAAAACTGCTCACAGGTAACTCTCTACCCGCAAGCAGTCTAACAAAGCTTATGGCAAATTCGACGATCCCATCAAGAAGCGATCCACTTCGCGTGCTACAGCACGACCTTCGTTGATCGCCCATACCACGAGACTTTGTCCGCGACGCATGTCGCCAGCAGCGAAAACGCCATCTACGTTCGTAGCGAACTTCCCGTAATCCGCTTTCGCGTTGGAGCGCTCGTCTTTGGCTACGCCGAGCTGATCTAAAACGGTGCTTTCTGGTCCCGTGAAACCCATCGCAATCAATACTAGCTGCGCCGGATAAACCTTCTCGCTACCAGGCACTTCAACAGGCACGAACGCGCCTTTCTCGTTCTTCTGCCACTCGATCAGAACCGTATGCAGCTCCTTCAAGTTTCCGTTCTCATCCCCCACGAATTTCTTCGTGTTGATTAAGTATGTCCGCGGGTCTTCACCTTGAAGCGCAGCCGCCTCTTGCTGACCGTAGTCCACTTTCAACACCTTCGGCCATTCTGGCCAAGGGTTGTTCGCTGGACGTGTCTCTGGTGACTTCGGCATGATCTCAAACTGCGTCACGCTCTTACATTTATGACGAATGGAAGTTCCTACACAGTCGGTTCCCGTATCACCACCACCGATAACGATTACGTCTTTGCCCTCAGCGGAAATGAATTCACGATCCGCATGCTCGGAATCAAGCAAGCTCTTCGTGTTCTTGCTCAGGAATTCCATCGCCAGATGCACACCACCGAGCTCACGACCCTCGATCGGTAGATCACGGCCCTTCGTAGCTCCGCCGCACAGAACGATCGCATCGAATTCCTCTTGCAGCTTCTCAATCGGGTAGTTCACCCCGACGTGAGCGCCCGTTACGAAGGCAATGCCTTCGGCTTCAAGCAGATCTACACGACGCTGGACATACTTTTTGTCCAGCTTCATGTTCGGGATACCGTACATCAACAAGCCGCCAACGCGGTCTGCCCGTTCAAATACGGTAACCCAATGCCCTGCTTTGTTCAGCTGCGCTGCTGCCGCAAGTCCGGATGGACCTGAACCCACAACCGCAACCTTCTTCCCAGTGCGCGTCTCCGGCGGTTCAGGCTTGATCCAGCCTTCATCGAAGCCTTTGTCGATGATCGCTTTCTCAATGCTTTTGATCGTAACCGGTGTGTCCTTCAAGCCTACTGTACAAGAGCCTTCACAAGGCGCCGGACATACACGGCCTGTAAACTCCGGGAAATTATTCGTCTTGTGCAGACGATCCAAGGCTTCACGCCATTGACCGCGATACACGAGATCATTCCATTCTGGAATGAGATTGTTCACTGGGCAACCAGCGGCCATGCCGCTGATTAATGCCCCTGTGTGGCAGAAAGGAATCCCGCAATCCATACAACGAGAACCTTGTATCTGCAATTTATCTTGCGTAAGTGGTGTCGCAAACTCTTTCCAATGGCCGATTCGGACCAACGGAGAAGCTTCAGATGCCACTTCACGAGCATGTTCTATAAAACCGGTTGGTTTACCCATTTACGTTTAATCCCTCCTGAGTTTCGTTAATTTCCACCGACACGGGAAACATCTCTCATATTCGCCTCGAAAGCAACCATGACCGCTTCTTGTTGGCTTAGTCCGGAGCGTTTCACTTTCTCGATAGCATCAAACATCCGTTTGTAGTCCTTCGGTATAACCTTCACGAACTTCCAAACGTACTCATCCCAGTGCTGAATAACCTGGTGGGCAACGCTGCTATCCGTAAATGTGGCATGATGCTGGATCATCGTTTTCAATTCATTCATCTCATACGTTTCTTCCAGCTGCTCGAGGTAAACCATCTCTTTATTCACTTTGCTTTGGAAGTCACCATTCACATCCAGTACGTAGGCAATACCGCCTGACATACCCGCTGCGAAGTTACGCCCTGTTGGACCAAGAACAACGACTCGACCACCTGTCATGTACTCACAACCATGATCGCCGACACCCTCAACGACGGCACGCACACCACTATTTCTTACGCAGAAGCGTTCGCCAGCGATACCACGAATGTAAACATCTCCATCTGTAGCTCCATATAAGGCTGTATTGCCGATAATCACGTTATCTTCCGGTACAAAAGTCGACTTACTGGATGGGAAAATCGCCAGCTTACCGCCAGATAATCCTTTCCCTACGTAGTCATTGGCATCTCCTTCGAGGGAGAGTGTGATCCCTTTCGGTACAAAAGCACCAAAGCTTTGACCTGCTGATCCTTCAAAATGTAGACGAATCGTATCGTGCGGCAAGCCATCTACGCCGTGACGGCGTGTGACTTCGCTACCCACGATCGTTCCGACAACACGGTTCACGTTCGTAATTGGCAGAATCGCGTGTACATGCTCTTTGCGCTCAATCGCTGGCTCACAAATAGCAAGCAGCTTCGTCATATCCAAGGAGCGATCTAAGCCATGATCCTGCTCCATTTGGCAGAAGCGACCGACTTCTTCGCCCATGTCCGGTTGGTGCAGCAGTGGCGTAAGATCCACGCCTTTGGCTTTCCAATGCTCGACCGCTGGCTTGGACTCCAAGATATCGGTACGTCCAACCATCTCTTCGATCGTGCGGAAGCCAAGCTCTGCCATCATCTCACGCACATCGTTGGCGATGAAGGTCATGAAGTTCACAACATGCTGCGGATCTCCAGCAAATTTCTTACGAAGCTCCGGATTTTGCGTAGCAACCCCAACTGGACAAGTGTCCAAGTGGCAGACGCGCATCATCACGCAGCCGATTGTGATTAGTGGTGTCGTTGCGAAGCCGAACTCCTCGGCACCGAGCAGGGCAGCTACGACAACGTCGCGCCCAGTCATTAGCTTGCCATCCGTCTCGACGACGATACGGCTGCGCAGGTTGTTCAGCACGAGTGTCTGATGCGTCTCCGCCAGACCAAGTTCCCACGGAAGTCCCGCGTGACGAATACTCGTCTGCGGTGACGCGCCTGTGCCTCCGTCGTAGCCGGAGATGAGGACAACGTCCGCTTTCCCTTTGGCTACACCGGCAGCGATCGTGCCAACTCCGACTTCGGATACCAGCTTAACGCTGATTCGTGCCCGTGGGTTGGCATTCTTGAGATCGTGGATCAACTCTGCGAGATCCTCGATCGAATAAATATCATGATGCGGCGGCGGTGAAATCAAGCCTACGCCTGGCGTAACACCGCGAACCTCGGCAACCCAAGGGTACACCTTGGTTCCCGGAAGCTGACCGCCTTCGCCGGGCTTCGCGCCTTGCGCCATCTTGATCTGAATCTCGTCAGCATTGACGAGATAATGGCTCGTGACGCCAAAGCGGCCGGACGCCACCTGCTTGATGGCACTGCGGCGAAGATCGCCGTTCGCATCTGGCGTGAAACGCTCCGGATGCTCGCCGCCTTCGCCGGTGTTGCTCTTGCCGCCGATCCGGTTCATCGCGATCGCGATCGTTTCGTGCGCTTCTTTGGAGATGGAGCCGTAGGACATGGCTCCCGTCTTAAAGCGCTTGAAGATCGATTCGATCGGTTCCACCTCTTCGATCGGAATCGATGTGCGTCCTGCTTTGAAGCTCAGCAGTCCTCGCAAAGCCATATATTTCTCGTCTTCTCGTTTGACGAGCTTACTAAAATTTTTATACATGCCGTAATTGTTCGTACGAACAGCTGATTGCAGAGCATGCACAGTTTCTGGGGTGTAGATGTGATCTTCCCCGTCTCTGCGCCATTGCAAGTCGCCGCCTGTATCCAGCACACGATCGCGTCCCTCTTGTTCAGAGAACGCACGACTGTGACGCATTAGGGCTTCCTTCGCCACCATTTCGATACCGATACCCCCAACTGGGGTATACGTCCAAGTGAAGTAGCTATCTACCAGCTCTTGGCTCAAGCCGATCGCTTCAAAGATTTGCGCCCCGCGATAGCTCTGAATGGTGGAAATCCCCATTTTTGCTAACACTTTGACTACACCCTTCGTGACAGCTTTGATGTAGTTATAGATCGCCTTCTCGTGATCAACGCCAACTAGCTGCTTACGCTGAATCATGTCATCAAGCGTTTCTAACGCCAGATATGGGTTGATTGCACCTGCGCCATAGCCGAGCAATAGGGCAAAATGGTGCACCTCACGCGGCTCACCAGACTCGACAAGCAAGCTCACTTTCGTCCGTGTGCCTTGACGGATCAAGTGGTGATGTAAGCCTGATGTTGCGAGAAGTGCCGGAATCGGCGCGTTCGCACTATCTACACCACGGTCTGAGAGAATAATCAGCGTAGCGCCGTCGATAATTGCTTGATCGGCAGCCACGTACAAATCTTGCATCGCACTCTCAAGCCCAACAGTACCTGCCGATGCTTCGAAAAGCGTCGACAACGTGACCGTTTTGAAACCATCACGCTGAATATGACGCAGCTTCGCCAGTTCTTCATTGGAGAGAAACGGCGACTTCAAACGAATTTGACGGCAGCTCTCTGGCTCGGGCTTAATCAGGTTGCGCTCTGGCCCAATCGTGGTGCCCTGCGCCGTAATAATTTCTTCAAAGTTCGCATCAATTGGCGGGTTCGTTACTTGTGCAAACAATTGTTTAAAATAGTTATAAAGCAGCTGCGGACGGTCTGAAAGCACCGCAAGCGGCGCATCCGTACCCATGGAACCGATCGGATCCACACCTGTTTTGCCCATAGGCTCAAGGGTCTTACGCAGTTGTTCGAAGGTATAGCCAAACGCTTGCTGACGCTGAAGAATCGTGTCCTGGTCAGAGCCAAGTACAATTGGCGCATCTTCCAGATCCTCTAGGGATACGAGATGCTCATTCAACCAATCCCGATACGGCTGCTCGCTAGCGATGCCGCTCTTGATTTCTTCGTCGGTCACGATGCGGCCTTCTACCGTATCCACAAGCAGCATGCGTCCCGGTCTTAGACGGTCTTTGTACAAAATGCGCTCAGGCTCGATATCCAGCACGCCTACTTCAGAAGCAAGCACAATCAAATCATCCGTTGTCACATAGTAACGAGAAGGACGTAAGCCATTACGATCGAGTATCGCTCCGATCTGACTGCCATCTGTGAAAGCAATAGCTGCAGGACCATCCCACGGCTCCATCAAGGTGCTGTGATATTCGTAGAACGCCTTTTTATCATCATCCATACCTTCATGCTTAGACCAAGGCTCGGGTACCATCATCATGGCGGCATGCGGCAATGAACGGCCTGAAAGCATTAGGAACTCTAGTGTATTGTCAAACATTTGGGAATCGGAACCATCCGTATCAATAACAGGTAGAATACGTTTGAAATCTTCACCAAATAATTCAGAGTCACACATCGCTTGACGCGCGTGCATCCAGTTGACATTACCACGAAGTGTATTGATCTCACCATTATGAATCAAATAACGGTACGGATGCGCACGTTCCCAGCTCGGGAACGTATTGGTACTAAAACGGGAGTGAACGAGCGCTAAGGCAGATTCTACCTTCTCATCTTGCAATTCCACGTAATAAGCGTCCACTTGCTCAGGTGTTAGCATCCCTTTATATACAATCGTTCTGCTAGACAAGCTAGAATAGTAAAATTGCGATCCCGGAAGGGATAGTTTGATAGCGTTTTCAGATAATTTACGAATAATGTATAACTTGCGCTCAAAATCAAGATTCGTCGCAGTATCTGCGCTTTGGCCGATAAACACCTGACGAATATATGGTTCAGCGGATACTGCAGAATCCCCCAACGAACTGTTATTTGTTGGAACGGTTCTCCATCCAAGAAATTGTTGCCCTTCTTGTTTGACTATTCGCTCAATGGTACTTTCACAAGCTTGACGTGCCTCTAATTCTTGAGGCAAATAGACCATACCTACGCCATAGCTGCCAGCAGTTGGAAGTTTAATGTTCTCTTGTTCACAGGCGGATTGAAAATACGTGTCTGGAATTTGCATCAAAATGCCTGCGCCATCCCCCGTATTCGGGTCACTGCCTTGCCCGCCTCGATGATCCAAATTGCAAAGTACACGAAGCGCTTGCTTGACGATGGCATGAGATTTGACACCCTTGATATTGGCAACAAAGCCTATACCGCAAGCATCATGCTCATTCCTCGGATCGTACAGTCCCTGTTTGGGCGGTAATCCTTTAATAGTCATGTTGTGCAACCTTTCTTCCCTCGTTTTTCGCTGGACTTTGTTAAACGCATGCTTTAAAGTGCTAAAAAGTAAGAATTCAATGCTTCATATTTCGACTACATCCGCAATAAGTAGAGGAAATATTCTCAATATTTTTTCTATTATATTAACACTTGGATTCCTATAGTTCAATTTAAAAATATTTAAATTGAAAAGGTTTTCATTTTAATAGAATCGCCAGTTGAATCATATTGTATAGGCACGATAAATGTTCTCATTTCCTATATAAATACAACTGGCTGTGCATGTGATAGCAAACTTTCTATGTTTCATGCTATGATAGCTAATACCGCTAGAACATACATCCAGATTCCACATCTTAGGAGGAGCTCTGTTTGAGTATACAGCATACTTTTGGGGACGGCATGATTAGGGAGCCTCTTTATCAATGGCAGCTAGAAGCTCATCCGGTTGAAATTGAGCTTTTCCGCTCAAAGCCGGTACGCCGCCTGAAGTTTTTACATCATTTCGGAGCATCGGCTCTATTTTCACCACTTACACATTCACGCTTCGAACATACGGTTGGCGTTTGGTCACTCATGGCTCACTTTTGCCCAGAAGAATCTCATCTGCGCATTGCGGCACTGCTCCATGATATCGGGCACCTGCCTTTCTCCCATGCGGTTGAGCGGACACTTGGGTATAATCATCACCGTCAAACCGAACAATTAATCGGGCAAGGCATCATCGCGGATATTCTAGTCAAGCACGGCATTTCGCCGCGGGCAATTATTGATCTTTTGAAACAAGAAACACCGCTAACGAACAAATCAACAGTTCTTGGACTCGATCACTTGGATAGCTTCCTGCGCGATACTTACTATGCTGGTCGTCAGACGCTGCCGCCTTCGGAAGTAGTGAAAGGACTTCGCTTACGCGGACCCTACATAGAAGCGAATGAGGCTTCAGCCACAGCGCTTATTGATGCGATTGTTGAAGAACATCGACTCATCCTGCACCCGCAATTTCTAGCAATGGATGCACTGCTGGCCAAAGCAACGGCACATCATTGCGAGGCAAATCCTGGCATGAAGGATCGAATCCCCGCACTCATGGATCATGAGTTGATTCAGCAGCTGCTGCAGAGCAATAATGAGACGGCTCGCGAAACAATTCATGTGCTCATGTATGAGCCCCATCGCATTCAAATTACCCAAGAACCCGTACCAGGCAGCATTGAAGTCAAGATCGGGAAGGTTTACAAAAAACAACCGCTAATTGGCGAAAAACTCGCCTCTGAAGTCAGCTTTCAAGCTGCTGTGAAACTGGCTGAACTGGATAGCATGGCCGCAACTTATTTTTTCACCATATAAACATCCGCAGAAGGGACTGTCCCAGCTTGGCAAAATTGTACTTTCGTTATGGCACGATGAATAGCGGTAAATCGATTGAAGTCTTACGCGTAGCTCATAATTATGAGGAACAGGGCAAAAAAGTACTTCTCCTCACTTCCGTTATGGATGATCGTTTCGGTGTTGGTAAGGTCGCTTCCCGCATCGGTATGCAAAAAGGTGCCATCGTCGTAGATGAACTTTTGGATATGGTCGCTTTAGCGCAGACCGAACGTCCAAATTGCATTTTGGTCGACGAGGCTCAGTTCTTGAACAAAGCCCAAGTCTCTCAATTGATTGAAGTCGTCGATGAACTGGATATTCCCGTTATCGCTTACGGGCTTCGAGCTGATTTCATGGGACAATTATTTGAAGGCAGCAATGCACTTTTGGCTGTGGCGGATACGATCGAAGAAATTAAAACCGTTTGTTGGTATTGTGATAAAAAGGCAATCATGAACATGCGTTGCAAAGACGGCGTTCCTATCTTCCATGGTGAGCAGATCCAGATCGGCGGGAATGAAAGCTACGTTCCTGTGTGTCGCAAATGCTATGCATCTAAGAAAAAAACAGATCACACCTAGGATAGATATGATTTACAAAGAAAGGTGAGTTCCTTGCGTAAAAAACGGATTTTGCTATTATCTGAGGGCTTCGGGAAAGGACATACACAAGCTGCTCATGCGCTGTCTGGCGAGCTTCGGCAATCCTCGTCAGACATGATTACCCGCGTGATTGAGCTTGGCGCTTTTTTGCATCCTACCTTAGCACCTTGGGTCTTCTCGGCATACCGCCGCACGGTAACATCACAACCCAGACTGTACGGTATGCTCTATCGAAATCATTATGATAAAAGGCCGAGTCGTGTAGCCAGTCTCGTGCTGCATCGTATCTTCTATTCACGAACGAAAGCCGTTATTAAGCAGTTGAAACCGGATTTGATCGTCTGTACGCACCCATTTCCAAGTATTATTGTCTCTAGATTGAAACGCGCAGGGCTGAATGTACCTCTCTTTACCGTGATCACTGATTACGATGTTCATGGAACGTGGATAGACTCAGCGGTAGACAAATATTTGGTATCCACGCCCCTTGTTAAAGAGCGTCTCATGAACTGTGGTGTTCTGGACAAGCGTATTGAGGTTACCGGTATTCCGGTTCATCCTAATTTCCGCAAAGCTCATAGCAAGGAGCAGATTCGGCAGGAATTCGGACTCAAAGCCATGCCTACGGTCATGGTTATGGGTGGCGGTTGGGGTGTTTTTAAAAAGGAAGAAAAGGAAGAGCTACTGACCTATCTGGCAAGTTGGAGCCAAGATATTCAACTGCTTATCTGTCTCGGCACGAATGAAAAAGCACGTCTTCAACTCCTAGATGAAGAAGCTTTCCGTCAGCCAAATGTCCATCTGATTGGCTATACCACCGAGATTAGCAAGCTGATGGATATCTCCGATTTGCTGATTACGAAGCCAGGCGGGATGACCTGTACAGAGGCAATGGCCAAAGGTATCCCCATGCTGTTCTATAGCCCGATTCCCGGGCAAGAAGAGAAAAATTGCACCTATTTCCAGGAAAATGGCTACGGACAGCGCATCACATCCGTCGCGATGATTGACCACTGGTTTAAACTGCTGCTCGAGCAATATCCTGAGCTTGCAAAGCGGAGAACGGACATCCGTGAAGAGCAGAATGAGGAAGAGCAAAGCTGTGCAACAGCGATCATTGCGTACCTGGAGCAATCGGATAAGCGTTCCTATATTCAGGCATCATCAAAAACACCGCTCATACAATGGTAGTAACCATTGTGAGGGCGGTGTTTTGTTATGAATCCCATTAACCGATTCGGCAAGCAAGCTATTTTTGCTTATTTAATGATCTGGTTTGTTGGCAGCCTATGGATGATGGCCGTGCTTGGCAGCAGTTCTTTTGAGCGCAAAATACTGGGCATTGATTTCGTCCTCTATCATGAGTATGCATGCTTCGGCTTTGCAGGAGCGCTTGGTGGTGCGCTATATGGTTTGCGCATGTTTCATGAGCATTATCAAGAGCTCACCACACAATGGATCTACTGGTACCTCATGCGGCCAATCCTATGCTTCGGTTCTGCGATTATCACAATTATCCTATTCGCGAGCGGCATTATGCTGCTAGAAGTTGGCGATTCGATGTCAGCGCGTATCAGCATAGCCTTTCTGACCGGTTACGGCTACGGAAAGTTCATGGAGAAGCTGCGTGATCTAACATCGACGTTCTTCAATGGGAAGAATACGAATGGAACGAATGGGAATGGGAATGGAAACGGGAGTGATACGCCTACGAAGTGAGTAGGTTTGTGTGGGGGGAGTGGCGCAAACAACTGGAAAACCTCCAGCTATTTCCTTCGAAATCCATTCGAAATTTGATTTAGATGTATAAGCTACAGCTAATTTCATCGAATTCGAGCATTCCCACTACGTTCAGCTCATTTAACTGTAGGAAATCCAACTAAGCGCAGAAAACACGCAAATTAGACTGAAATAGATGGAGGAAATCCATTTAATCTGCTGCGGCGGTGAATTTGGGTTGGCGTTTGCTGACGGTGAAGGTGGAGCGTGTTATGGCAATTCGTGCGGAGTGTGATGGGTGTGAGGAGTAGCTGCGTGTGGTCCGGAGTGCGATGTGTCGTGCAAGTAGACATGTGGTGCGTGATGTGTCGTGCAAGTAGACATGTGGTGCGTGATGTGTCGTGCGAATAGACATGTGGTGCGGAGTACGATGGGTGTGAGGAGTAGCTAGCTGCATATAAAAAAGCCACCGCGCAAAGACAGCCGCGGTGGCTTTCTATCAAGGTGCATCGAAGGTATGCACCTTATTCCAGTTCACACCACCGCTGCGGGTGGTGTACATCACACTCGGCTGCTCATTATCATTCGTGATGAGCCAGCCGCTATTCGCGTCTGCCATGCCAAGCAGCAGCTCGCCGTACCCCGTGAACGACTCCGTACCGTTCACCCAGGTCTTGCCGCCGTCCTTCGTCCAACCGACGGAGTTCGGCTTGTCGCATGCCGGGCAAGTGCCGCCCATGAACGCTACGTCGGTATTCACGACGTAGAGAGGGCCGGGCTTCGAGCCCGTGTTCTTCGGCCCCGTCGTATCCCCCATAGGGAATCCAGGGGCCGGTCCTCCACCAGCTGTGCTGTTCACAAGCACAGTTTGCCAGGTCTTCCCGCCGTCTTTCGTGTGAAACAGCGAATAGGAGGTTTGTGTCATCCCAGATTCCCCAATCAGCTCGATCCACGCGTCATCCACGCCAACGGAGCGAATGACGTTGCCTGTCAATGTCGCCACGGTTTTGCGTGACATGACGGGTTTCCAATTTTGCCCGCCATCCTGCGTCCTCAAGACCTCGATCATGTCTTCCACTTGTCTAACGGCCCAACCATTCTTGCTATCATGAAAATAAGCATCCCCTTGCATACCTGTTGGAACTGGCAGCTTCGCCCATTTGACACCACCATCTAAGGTCTGCACATTGCCGCTAAAGGCTTCCTGCTTCGACACGAAGTGGAGGAACGCTTGATTGGGAACGGTACCGACTGTCGACCAATGAGCCCCGCCATCCTGCGTACTGAACAGCTTCCCTGTACCTTCTTCCGTTGCCCAAGCATCCTGATCATTCAACGCAAATAGTTGCCCAACTTCACCAATACCCGTGTATTGCACCTTCCACTTCCCACCACCGTCATCGGTATGAGCGATCCAGCCTTTGCCGCCAATCCAGCCCTTTTGAGCGTCCGCTAGTCTCAGCGCAGTTACCCCTTTCATAAGAGCAGTCGTCCCCTCACTGCCTTTGGTCGGTAGGGTTGTCGGCTCTACGCTAGGTGTCGCGGGTGTTGTTGTTGGCTCCGCCCCCCCCACTGCACTCGATATCGGTGATTCTGAAACGGTCACATGACCACTCGTCTGTCCGGAAGATTTACACCCTGTTAAGGCAAGACTTGATATGGCTATCAGCAGCAGCGTTCTTTTTAACATCATCCGTACTCCCTTCACTTTCATGTGTAGTTGATATTTCATAGACGTTACTAAAGAGGGAAAAGTTGAACTCACTTCCTTACCATCATCCCCCATTCTAGAGAAATTAGGCATGACTCACCCGACTGAGGAATACAATCGTAAACAAGAAGGGGGACATTGTTAGGTTACGGAAAGGGAGGAGGATCTGTTGAAATTTATTTGGGGCAAAAAAGAACTCACCTTCATGATCATTCCGGGTGCCAACCGCCGTACGGTGAGGTTCAAGCTTCCACACAGCTCTTTGTATATTGTGCCTAGTGTGATCCTACTTGTGCTGATCGGGTTTTTCCTGACGATTTATATCATGAATACCCAATCTCATCAAACTCAAAACAGCATGCAGCAAGCTTTCGATGGACAAGAACGTCAGTTGGTTGATCAAATTACACATAAAACAAGTGAAATTGAGCAGCTGCAAATTGATTTGATTGATCTCGCTCAGCAGGCCGATGAATTTAAGGTAAAGCTAGAGGAAATTAAGAAAATAGATCATGTGATAGAACTTATGAGTCAACCAGAAACCGTAAACGGGACAAGCAAAAAAGTAGCAAGCACCCCGAGCTCTAAGCCCGTGAATGGAACGAATGTTGATATTGGCGGTAGCGATGTACCTATCACTACGGATGATGTATCTACCCTCGTTAGCAACACGAAGCAAGGGCTTTTTTCTTTAGTTGGCGATATTAATGAACTCCTCGTCAACCTAAATGAATCCGAAGCCAAAATTAAAGAAGCTGAACACTTACGCAGTATTACGCCTACACTATGGCCTATCGCTTCGCACAGCATTACTTCCGGCTTCGGCATCCGTATAGATCCTTTTACATTCAGGCCCTCCATGCATACAGGCTATGATATCGATGGTGAATACAATGATCCAGTCTATGTAACTGCCGCAGGAAAAGTCATTGCAGTGGGCTTTGATGGCGAGCTCGGCAACTATATCATCGTTGATCACGGCAGAGGTATTGAAACAGAGTATATGCATTTGAATAAAATATTGGTAAAACGCGGAGAATCTGTAACAAAAGGTCAGCATATCGGTCTCGTTGGTTCTACTGGACGCAGCACGGGCTCCCATCTTCATTATGAAGTTCATAAAAACGGTATCCAGATTGACCCTAAACCTTATCTCATTTCAGATCGAAAGGATGAACGCAAATGATTGGAAGCTCGAAATTAAAACGAATTGATACGAAAAGTACAGACACGCTGATTGGCGCCAGTACGATCTGTGAAGGCAAAATAATGTCCGAAGCCAGCCTTCGCATTGAGGGTCAAATGAACGGTGACATTGAATGTGCCGGTGACATCACCATTGGTGAAAACGCTGTCGTCCAATCGAATATCCATGCGCGTGATGTCATTGTGGCCGGTAAAGTAAAAGGTAATGTTTATACGAAGGGCAAGTTGATTGTGACAAGCTCTGGCGTCTTGATTGGAAATATTGATGTGCGGTCCTTCATTATCGAGGAGGGTGGCATCTTCCAGGGAAGTAGTGCGATGAATGCAGCTGCAGTGCAAAATGATAAAAGCGGAGGCGGCAAGGTCATCGATGCTAAGGCGCACAAGCAGCAAAAAAGTGAGCAACAAGCTGCTTCTGGTGGGAATTAGAGCAGCATTATATACAAAGAGCTCGTCTTCATCCGCTGGCGGCGGGTGTGACGAGCTCTTCTCATTTCCCTGATCTTATTTCCCAGCCTTAACTTCGGAAAGCATGGAGAGATCCACAAACCGGCTAAGATCCAGCTCCTCTGGCTTAATACCTTTGATATATCTAGCGCCGATAGACACCTTCGCCATCTCTTCCATCACTTTGACATTAACGTCAGTGGTCAGCTTGAGGCGGCTAAGCGAGGCTTTAATCAAGCTTTTGTCCATGCCCTTGCCGCTGTATTTCTTCAGCTGGTTATTAATCAGATCGTATGCTTGGTCAGGGCTGCTTTGAATGAACGTAATGCCGTCCAGATTAGCTTTGATCGCGCCTTTCACAATGTCACGATGCTTGGCGATAAACGTATCGCTGGCCACCATAATAACCGTTGGATAGTCGCCATTGTTAGGCGGGATCGCCTGCCAATCAGCAACGACTTTACCAAGCCCAGCCTTCTCAATCTGAGTTCCCCATGGTTCAGGGACTAAGGCAGCATCGATTTCTTTCTGACGGAAAGAGATCAGCGTATCCGCTGGTGAGCGGACGATGAGATGTGCGTTCTCCTTGCCTCTTCCGAGCGAAATGCCTGCTTGCTGAAGCAGCAAACGCAGTGAAATTTCGTTCGTATTCCCTTTGGCCGGGATTGCGACGGTTTTATCTCGCAAGTCTGCGGTCGTCTGGATACCTGCATCCGATCTCGCAACCAACACGGCACCGCCGTTATTGGATCCGGAGACTACGCGGAAATTACCGCTTTTCAGAAAAAAAGTCGTCGCAGGTCCTGGACCTACGAATCCTACGTCGATATCACCCGTCGCCATCGCGATGGACAGATCGGAACCGTTATCGAAAGGTGTCACTTCGATCTTGACTTCGTCGCCCCATTCGCGGGCAAAGTAACCTTTTTCCAGCGCGATGTAGGCGGCGGCATGGGTCACATTTTTGAACACACCAACTCGAACGACTTGCGGCTTACCCGAAGCTGTCAGCTTTTCCTCACAGGCACTCAGGAGTGTTATAGCGAAGAGTAACAGCAGAAGTACTTTAATGCGCCTTGTCATCACGCCCACTCCCCTACGACTTGGAGCCAGCGAGGCCGTAGCGCTCTAGCACTTTATCTTCTAGTTTTTTGAAACAGAAATGGTCTGAAACCGTGCCTAGTACAGCGATAATAATGACGATACAGAGCATCAGCGAGGTGTCACCGAGATTACGCCCATCCTGTAAAAGCTGACCTAACCCCGCGCCTTTGGCAATCAACTCACCCGCTACAAGAGCCCGCCAAGCAAATGCCCATGCTGTACGTACACCGTTAATCAAATGAGGGAAAGCAGCCGGAATCATGACCTGAAGGAACAGGTTAAAGCCATTCCCCGTCCCCATCGTCTGAGCGGCGCGCAAATAAATCGGCGGGATATTCTTGATCCCTGTACGGCTTGCCAATGCCATCGTCCAAGTAGCTCCAAGTGTCGTGATGAAAATAACGGAGGTTTCGTTTAATCCGAACCAAATAATAGCAAAAGGCAACCAAGCAATACTCGGAATTGTCTGCAAAGAAACGACTAAGAAGCCTAGCGTGTCATCGAGCAAGCGATATCTAGCAAATAGAAAGCCTAACGTCGTCCCTATCGCGAGTGATAAAGCAAAGGAAATGAGCAGCCGCAGCATACTCGCTCCAGCAGCCTGCAGCAGCTCCCCATGCACGATGCCGTCATAGAAAGCTTGCAGTGTCTGGGAAACCGAAGGGAATTTCCATCCCCAGCCGAAGATCCTATATCCCGCCTCCCAAGCTATCAGAAGCAGTACCAGAAAAATCGTTCTTCTTAATGCTGTACTCATCGCCAGTCTCCTCTCTCACAACCTTCTCCAGCTCATCCGCAAGTGCGTCCATAATCAACGCCTCCATATGATGGAGCACCGAATCTGCGCTGTCTCGAGGTCTCGCTGCTTTGACAGAGAACTCCTTCTTGATCGTGCCAGGACGTGTGGACATCACCAGAACCCGATCCGACAGGATGACCGCTTCGCGAATATTGTGGGTAATGAAGAGAATCGTTTTGCGCGTACGCATCCATATTTCTTCCAATTCTTTATGCAAAATAAGGCGTGTTTGCTCGTCTAATGCCGCGAAGGGCTCGTCCATCAGCAAAATTTCCGGATCCATCGCGAGCGCTCTGGCAATCGCTGCCCGCTGTTTCATCCCGCCTGAAAGCTCATGCGGATATCGATCCGCGAACCGGCTTAGATGCACAGATTTGATCTGCTCCATCGCCATCTCGTGACGCTCTTTCTTCGCAATTCCCTTCTGCTTGAGGCCGAAGGCGACATTGTCTAGAACCGTCAGCCATGGGAACAACCCATGCTCTTGAAAAACAACGACGCGATCTGCTCCAGCGCCTGTTACCTTTTTCCCATTGACCTGAATGATGCCTTCGGATTGCGTATCGAACCCCGCTACAAGGTTCAGAACCGTCGATTTCCCACAGCCTGAAGGGCCTAGCAGCGAGACGAACTCCCCTTTATTTATCGTCAATGTGATGTCATCCAACGCCTTATAGCTGCCCCCGATGCGCTGAACGAACGTCTTGCTGACTCCCTTAATCTCGATCAAGCTCCCTCATCCCCCACGTTGTCGCTTAGAATAACATTTTCAAGCCTGCCAAGCCTAACCCAATGATGAATCCACAAATCGCACCATTTACCCGAATCCATTGTAGATCGCTACCGATCTTCTCTTCCATGAGCACCGTCAACTTCTCGTTGTCGAGTTTGTCTAGGTTCTCTTTCACCAGTTGGCCAATTTTACTGTGATTTTGTTCCACATAGGACGCGATCTGCTCTTGAATCCAGTCTTCACCCTTGTGCAGCATATCAGGGTTTTCGCGAATGGATGTAAGCATTTTGCGTATAATGGGCACCACATGCTGAGGAACAAAGTCGGGCTCATCGATGAAGGCTTCCGCTTTTTCTTTTAGTTTAGTTAGTAAATGCGCTAACTTCTCATCGAGGTCGAACAGCTCAGGAAGCTTCGTTTTCAGTTTTTCTAGCTCTGCTAACAGCTGTGGATTACGCTCTAACTTGTGCAGTTCGCTACGGATAAACGTGAGCACAGATTCCCTGCGCGGGTGGTTTTTCGTGCGCATTTGCTCGATGTAGCTGAGTACAAAATTCTGAATAATTCCGCCAATTTTCTCCTCGTTCACCATACCAATAAACGCGTTCACGGCAAAAGCCATGAAGCCATTCGACTGCAAGCCTTCAAACGCTTTGATCGCCATAGCCCCCAGCTGATCACGTGTATCTGCTTTAATTGCCCAGGCCGCTACTTTGTCTAGGACAAAATCGAACGTTTTGCCGTCATAGCCGCCATCTTCGATGCTTTCCACAATGGTCCGTACGAGTCGGCTAGTATCAACGTCTTGGAGCGCTTTATGTATTTCCTCTGCAAGGAGAGGTGTTAATTTCTCTAGGTCAATCGCTTGAAGCGCTTGTTTCGCTAGCGCCGTGAGTCCTTTGTGCAAGGACGCATTATCCAGCTGCTTGTCTGCCAGCTCTAGGCCCCGCTCCAAGAATCGAATTTGCTGCAAACGTGCGCGAATGGTTTCTTTGGAGAGCAGCTCATTCTGTACGGTGGAGACGAGCGCCTTCGTAATCTTCTCCCGATTGTTCGGCAGAAGCGCCGTGTGTGGGATGGGAATGCCAAGCGGATGACGGAAAAGGGCGCTAACTGCGAACCAGTCAGCCAAGCCGCCGACAACCCCTGCCTCGAATCCACCTTGCAGGAATGTGCCCCATACGGTGGAGGACACGGCTGTTGGCAGCGTAGCCAGAAAGCCCGCGCCCATAACACCAAGTGAAACCGTTGCTATATACTTTGCTTCTTTTTTCATCGTCATAACATCTCTTTCCTCGTGGGGTTGATGAATCATTCTTTCTATTTTATCACATTTTGGAAAGAAAGGTGGGAGGGGTGTTGGTGGGGGAGGAATTGGGGTCAGACTGGCTGTTGGAAACGGCAGTTCTAGGAATGACAGTTGCAGCAACAACAATTACAGAAAGAAATGCTGTTTTAACCCTTTTAGCTGCAGTTCATCGCAACATGTACAATTATCCGCCTCAGTGACTCCTGTTTGTTTCAAACAAATCAAACTCCTTTCCTCCTCTTCCGTAACAATCACACTCCCCCACGCACAAAATAACTGGATTTTACGTAGCTAATTTTGTACTTTCTCGCTCGATTTGGAATTTAAATGGAAAATATGTAGGTATTTTCACCAGATTTCCTAATTTCCATCGAATTTGGCTTGGATTAGCTGTAGGAAATCCAGTTAATTGTTGTAGATGGGAGAATCCTGCATAAATAACTGGAGAAAATCCATTTAATCGCCAATGTGGTGGCTGGGGTGAAGGGGTGATCGGGTGATGGTGGCAGATTACGGGGTAATGGTGACGGACGCGGAATGACAGCAACCATATGATGGATGCAACTGCATTCTGTACGCCCACTATAAGAAACCACAAAAAAAGAGAGCCATTGTCGGCTCCCCCAATAAGCAATCTTATCGCTCGCCTTCCCACTCTGCATAAAACTGCTGCAGATACAGCTCCATGAAGCGATGCCGCTCCTCCGCGAGCTGCCTCGCGTAGGCCGTATTCATAAGCTCCTTCAGCTTGAGGAGCTTCTCATAAAAGTGATTTATCGCGGTGTCATTGCCCCCGCGATACTCCGCCTCTGTCATCTGCTCGCGCGCGATGACGGAAGGATCATGAATCGGGCGGCCTTTCCAGCCCGAATAAGCAAACACGCGCGAGATGCCCACCGCGCCAATGGCATCCAACCGGTCGGCATCCTGCACGACCTGGCCCTCCAGCGTGCGCATTGGCGGACGCGCGCCGCCCTTGAACGACATCGTGCTGATAATCTCCAGCACGTGCTCTACCTGCGCCGCCGGCGTGCCGCTGGCGGCGAGCCAAGCATCCAGCTCGCGCTGCGCCGCAGCTGGATCGGCGTTGAGCTTCTCGTCGACAACGTCGTGAAGCAACGCCGCAAGCTCGCAGACGAAGCAATCAGCGCCCTCTTGGGCGGCAATGCGCTTCGTCGTCTGCACCACGCGATAAATATGCCACCAATCGTGGCCGCTGCTATCGCGCTCTAGCTTCTCCTTCACGAGCGTCTCCGCCGCGAGTAGTATCCTCTCTTGATCTACTTCATTTTCCATCATTTCTTCTTTTTCCTCTTTCCTTGTCCAGACTTTCTTTGTTCCAGCTTTTCTTGTTCAGGCTTTTCTTGCTCAGACTTCCCTAGTCCAGACTTTCCTGGTTCCAACTTTTCACGGTTATCTTCTCTAGCGCTCTCATCACTCAAAAGCTCTCCGCCAGATACGCCCTCATCAAGATGTCCGAGCTCTCCGGCAATCTCATTGCCCGCATGGAGCTTAAGCGCAACCACTTTGCCCTCATCCGATTTCTTGGGTTCAGGCACTTTTCCATCTATCTGTTTTTGTATGATTTTCTTAAAATTTTTGCCGTATTTATCCTCAAGCTTAGTACCCATATCTTGCTGAAGCTCCTGTAACACGACACTACTGCAAAAATGATTATACAGCAACTCCACCATCGCAGGATGCTCGGTTATCATCGCTACCGTGGGATCTTCGACGCCTCGCGTGCCAATAATCGCCAGTTTACGATCAATAAGTATCGCGAATTTACGCCCCTGCTGCCCTTTCAGACCCTCTCCACGTTTACGTGCAAATGGGTAGAATCCAGTTCCGGCATCGCGCGTCGGCATGACAATGACACGCACGCCTTGTGCAGACACCTCGCGGATATCATCCCTCAGCAGCTTCGCTTCCTCTGGAGACAGATCACAGAACGCTTCCTCGTGCGCTTTCCTAAGCTCCGAACGAATACGTTCGATAACCTTGGTTTCACCTTCCAAGCTGAAATACTCCGACATCTGCGTCTCTTGCTTGGGCAGATGCTCTTTCACATAACGGATGGAGGCTTGCAGCTCCGCTTCCATTCGCTCGCCGATTTCCTCAATCGGCACACTTTGATATACGGTGGGTTCACCATGACTCGTGAGCACTGCGCCCTTTTCTGCGAGCTTTTGTAAAGCTGCATATACGTTCGAACGCGATACGCCAAGCCCCTTGGCGATTTCATAGCCAGTTTGCGTGCCACTCACTGCTAGTACGTGCAGACACTTCGCTTCCAAATCCGTGAAGCCAAGGTTTTTCAAATGCTGTAGAACATTCTCCATGGCGCAGCCCCCCTCATATCCCTATTGTAGCATGATCAAAAGCATAGTCGTATCGTTTCACAGTACGTCCTACAGAAATTTTTATATTGACAATGATAATCATTATCAAATAATATGGTGGAAGTTAATGGGTTGCTTTTTTTATATAACCAATAGGAGGTCCATCATGTCCAAAATTATCATCGTATACGCAAGCATGTCTGGAAATACAGAAGAACTCGCCGAGGCGATTGCAGCCGGCATTCAAGAGGCAGGGATCGAGCCTGTTCTCAAAAACGTTATGGATACGAACGCAAGTGAGCTCGAGCAATATGAAGGTGTTTTACTAGGAGCTTATACGTGGGGAGATGGCGACTTACCAGATGAGTACGAAGATTTCTACGACGAAATGGATGACATTAATCTCGAGGGACGCAAGTTCGGCGTATTCGGTTCTGCTGATTCCTCTTACACGTATTTTGGCAAAGCGGTGGATACACTCGAAGAGAAGCTAGCTGAAATTGGCGGGGAAAAAGTATTCGATGGCTTCAAAGTGGAACTTAATCCGTCCAAGGATGAGAAACAATTGTGCCATGAGTTAGGTCTTAAATTTGCTGCAGCATTAGCCTAAGCAACTGACCATGCCTAAAATGAAAGACCGGAAAGCGGCCCCTGTGGCCACGATCCGGTTCCCTTCTTACAACGTTTCTACTTCGGCGATCTCGATATATTCCATACTTTTCATCTCATCATACACTTCAGAAGCATATTTCCGATCCACATATACGATGAAATTTAGCTCCTGCAGTTCTTGGTTCAATTCTTTGATGTGAACACTTTTCATTTTGTACCCTTTGGCAATAATCGCCTTGATAATCGTCGTTAAATTCCCCTCATGGGAAACGATCAGACGCACGCGAAGATCTTTCATGATTAGCGGTCTCGGTCCCATTTTTTTAATAAAATAAGGTAACACGATTACGCTGATGAGAATGAGCATGAGTCCGAAGAAGGCTTCAACGTAGAATCCAGCTCCAACTGCAATTCCAAGGCCTGCAGCTCCCCAAATCATAGCAGCCGTTGTCAGTCCAATAATGACATCATTGTGCTTGCGAAGAATAACACCTGCGCCAAGAAAACCGATCCCGCTCACCACTTGCGCCGCGAGCCTCATGGGATCCATAACATGCAAACCAGCAACAGCGTACTTATTCGCCGATTCAATCGATACGATTGTCAATAAGCAGCTGCTTAAGCAAATGACAAGTGACGTCTTCAATCCCAGCGGTTTATTCCTAATTTCCCGTTCCAATCCAATAATTAATCCAAATATTGCTGATATCCCAAGTTTCATTAAAATATGCAAATCTACAGTAAATTCCATCATCGTTGACTCCCCTAGTTAAGTAACCTTTACAATATCTTAACAAATTAAGGATGTAAATAACCATTTGTCAAATGGGAAAATGTTTATGCACAAAACCAAAAAGCCCGAGAAGAGTTAGGCAACTCTCCCAGGCTTAGTTAATTAGATTCGGAAGCGATAGCCCGCTCCCCATATGGTTTCAATATACTGTGGATTGGAAGGATCCTGCTCCACTTTCTCTCGCAGCTTGCGGATATGCACGGTCACTGTGGCGATCTCCCCCATGGCATCCATGCCCCACAGAAGATCAAACAATTGCTCCTTGCTGTATACCCGATTGGGATTCATTGCTAGATGAGTCAGCAGATCGAATTCTTTGGTCGTGAACATAACCTCCCGCTCATTCACAAACACGCGCCGCGCTGTTTTATCAATCATCAATCCGCGAATGCGAACCTCATCATTCTTCGTCTCACGACGTCCCATCAACCGTTCGTACCGGGCCAAATGGGCCTTCACTCTAGCTACCAGCTCACTTGG
Organism: Paenibacillus sp. LjRoot56; assembly: GCF_964253335.1. Classification (NCBI taxonomy): domain Bacteria; kingdom Bacillati; phylum Bacillota; class Bacilli; order Caryophanales; family Paenibacillaceae; genus Paenibacillus; species Paenibacillus sp. LjRoot56. The sequence continues at coordinate 1,376,412 of NZ_CAXURV020000001.1, read as the reverse complement.
GCTGAACGGTTTGATCATGTAATCATCGGCTCCAAGGCCGAGACCGCGTATTTTGTCGATGTCTTCCTTTTTAGCCGAAACCATGACGATGGGAATATCCTTCACACTCCGGATACGTCGGCAAATTTCAAAACCATCCATAATCGGAAGCATAAGATCGAGTATCACGAGATCATAGTCGATCGACAGCGCGCGCTCCAACCCACGTTCGCCACTCGTTTCAATATCAACCTCATACCCGTTAATTTCCAAATAATCACGTTCTAGCTCGGCAATGCTTTGTTCATCTTCTACGATTAAAATCCGACTCATGCTTCGCTTCCTTTCCCCTGATAAAGTGGTAAGGCCATAAACACGGTAGTGCCCAGCCCTAACACGCTAGTCGCACCAATGCGCCCGCTATGCTCTTCAATGATTTGCTTCGCAATTGCCAGTCCTAGTCCGCTGCCTCCTGTTGCCGTATTGCGCGAAGGATCTGCGCGGTAGAAACGATCGAAAATATGCGGAAGCGCCTCATCCGAGATACCCTGACCATTGTCCTTGATTTGAATAACGGCAAATTCATCCTGCCGCAACACACTTAACGTAATCTGACAGTTGCCTTCTTCACTGTATTTAATTGCATTCTCTATTATGTTTAGAAGCACGCGTCTAAGCTTATCGCGATCTGCAGTAACCAGTATCGGCTCTTGTGGCAGATCGGCAAGTGTAAACTGGACTCCTTTTTTCTCCATATCAAATTGCAGTTCCTGCGTACAATCCTGCACGTAGTTCCCTAGATCGACGGTCTCGAATTGAAAAGGAACTTTCCCCAGATCCAACTTGGAAAATAGAAATAGCTCATCAATCAGCCGATCCATATCCGCCGCTTTGTTATAAATGGTTCGAATATATTTATCCAGCTTATCTGGCGAATTCGAGACGCCATCCATGATGCCTTCCACATAACCTTTGATCGCAGTGACTGGCGTTTTTAAATCATGAGAAATATTCGAAATAAGCTCCTTGCGGTTCTCCTCATATTGGAGTTGAAGCTCCACGGATTTCTTGAGTTTTCGGCGCATTTCTTCAAAAGCAACGCTAAGCTCGCCAAGCTCATCCTTGCGATGTGGGACGATTTCGAAGTCCAAGTTGCCTTCTTTAATGTCTTCAGCCGCCCGTTTCAAAGCGCGTAACGGCCTTATAATGCTGCGTGAAACGAAGTAAGTCAGCACACCATTAGTCGCGATGAGGATGAATATAAAAGTTAAGAAAACCGTTTTGGAGAATTGGTGTAAATATTTCTGAAAAGGCCCGCCGTCTAGAAATACGAATACCGTACCTTTACTCTTATCCGAAAATAAGAAATCCTGCTGTCTAGTTATCCACAGGGAACCCTGATTACGTTGAAATTTCCCTGGTGGTGTACCATAAAGTGGGAGCAGCGAGGTGTCACCAGCTTCTTTATCTTTGAGATAGGAAGATAAATACGTAATATTTTGATCCTTCCGAATGATCAGCCCCATATTGATTTTGTGAAAACGCTCGTTCAAATCCTTCACAAACGTTTCCTGTAGAAAGGCATCGGGATCCGTTTCAATCTTGGCCTTGATATAAGCGACATTTTCCGCTTCCTGATCGACGACGCGCTTAATGGGATTGCCATGCGAAAAGTCGACATCAAAACCGGATTTCAAGCTTCCGAAAGTGGCGATGCTGATCAGAATGACGGCTAGCCCAAAGAGCACAAGCGGTACAAGCAGCATGGCAATATAGGATAGGACTAGCCGTACGCGAATCGACATCGGGTCAGAGCTCCTTTTTATCAAACAAATAATAACCTGCTGTAAAAAATAGTATACTGCACGCTGTCAAAAACATAAAGATCGAGAAGATCTTGCTCGTCACCATCGAACCGCCAACCCAAAGCATATGCCAATCCATGTAGGCTGTTGGTGAGTAAGTTGCGATTTGTGGGAGGAAGAACGCCGCTACTTTGAATGCCAAGTATAACAGGATGCTGACCGTCAGCGCCGAGCTGCTGCTCAAGAAAAACTGCGCCAAACATACCGCGGCGACACTCAATGCTAGCAGGGGTACAAAGGCAGCGCCGTAGGCGAGCAACCAATTGCCGAGTGTTCCTATCCCACCGAAATGCTGAAATAATAATGCGGAGACTATCGATGCGACGAGGGCCACGACTAAATATAGAGCAATATAGATGGCCAGCGCTAATTGTTTGGATGCAAATACTTTAAAACGGGAGAGTGGTCGGGTTAGGACATTTTTCATCGTACGATCCCCCATCTCCCCAGAGAACACATCCGCAGCTCCCATGAACACGAACAGAGGCAGGAAAATCGTCGTAAACAAGCCCAGCATAACGATGGGGAAATCCTTCGCTGCGATCGCACCGATTCCGATACCATCTTGGAACCTCGAGAGCAGAATACCTGCTAGAATGGGTAGCAGCAAGGTGACAGCTAGAAAGAAGATCGTTTTCTTTTTGTAGGCGAGTTTCAGCGTCTCATTCCATACATTGGCTGTTAAAATACTAGGCATTAGCGGCAAGCCCCCTAACTTCTTGAATTTCCCGTAGGTAAGCGGCTTCCAAGGATGGGCTACCTTCGATCAGATCGGAAACGAGTCCCTCACGGACGAGCTTCCCTTGATGGATAATGCCAATGCGATTGCACATAAGCTCCATTTCGTGGATAAGGTGAGAGGAGATTAAAAACGTGATCCGTTCTTCTCGTGCTAGCCGTAGGATGATTTCACGAATATGAACCATCCCCTCGATGTCGAGACCATTCGTTGGTTCATCGAGAATGAGAAGTTCCGGCTTTGAGAGCATCGCGGACGCTAGTCCGAGCCTTTGCTTCATGCCAAGTGAGTAACCTGCTACCTTTTCGTGCTGAAAAGGGGTTAAATCCACGATCTCGAGTACTTCGTCTATTCGCTGCTTGCTCACACCTGGATACAACCGCGCTGCTTGCTCCAGATTTCTTCTGCCGCTCATGTAGGTGTAGGCTTCTGCCGTTTCGATCAACACGCCGACCTTCGCCATCGCTTGCTCATACTGTGTTTTCACGTCGTAGCCAAACAGCTTTACCTGACCTTGCTGCGCCTGAGATAGGCCAGTCATGATCTTCATGACGGTTGTTTTCCCCGCTCCGTTTGGCCCAAAGAAGCCATATATATCACCACGCTGCACCGTCATATTTACTTGATGAATGCCGCGGAGGTTACTGAATATTTTCGTTACATTGCTAAGTTCAACAACGTGTTTCATGCCGTTCCGCCTTTCAAAAGGGAAATGAGGAGGAGGGCCAAGGTTGACCGCTCCTCTTTGGTGCTTATTAGTGCTTGTCGCCCCATTTTTTGTGGCCCGACATGTCATCGAATTTCACGTTCTCGACTTGCTTCCCGCTCAAATCAACCGTATCCGGCGTTGTCGAGTTCAAGCTGGATAGTGTCATATCAATGCGAAGCACAACATCGTGCTCAGCACCTTGCTCATCTTTACCAGACAAATGAATTTGTGCCGATTGACTCGTAATGTGGTCGTCCCCGTCCACGCTCGCATTCACTTCCACTTCATCCATAGAAATATCGGAAGAAAGCTGCGGCAGGCTATTCCTTAGTGTCGCGAGGTCAATCCCCAGCGTGTTCGCTTTGGTTGGCATTGGCTCATCTTTGGCCATTGTGCCATGTTTGATTACTAGTGAACCCACGGTATTCACAATCGGAGAGATCTGGCTGCCGGAAAGCTTGAAATGAATTTCCTTCCCGTTACCCGCTGCGTCGTCCATCGTGACATAATTTTTCAAGTTGCCGACTAGGGCATCCACCACATTTTCCACTTCGCTGATGACTTCTGGGTCTGCGGTATGGTTGCCGTTGTTATGTCCTTTGAACTTCGCTGGCGCGTTGTCACCTTCAATGACTTTGTAAACATCAGAATCGGCTGTTTTGATAATCTGCTTGCCATCTTGGTTGTAGAATTGAATCGTTTGCTGCTCATTCGTGCCATTAAGTACATTCACTTGTGCACTCCCAGCGTGATCGGCTCCGCCGGTTTTGATCGTTGATTTCACTTGCAGCAAGGAAGCTCCGTTGTCCTGTAATGACACATTTACTTGGCGTGTTACGTTCGTAATCGTCGCTGTTTGTTTCACCGCTGTTTTGAACGATTCATACCCGGGAGCTTCTCCCACACCTGCATATACTGAGGTCACTAGCATCATGCTGCCTACCGCTACACCTAATCCCAACATCGCTAACTTCTTATTCATCTCGTCCTGCCTCCGCGTAATCCATACGCTTTCTCTAATTTGGCTGCGCTACTTGCGCTTCCATACTGACTATCTTAGCCCTCAAGAGTTAATTGCCACTAAACCGCCTATTAACCTGGCCTAAAACAATTCTTAAATATTTCTAAACTGGGTAATAACGAGCTCAAATGAAAAAGAAGCCCCCCTCCTGCGATGGGTAGCTTCTTGTTGATTCGTTGCTGACTAATATTGTGTTTGTTTTATATTCGTTTTCAACATACCTGAGTGGAGAATACTGGGTTTTACATTTATGGTACCGAGCTCATAGTCGGTTAGCGGCTTTTCACCGTAATTCGTGAGTTTGGCCCATCTGGCGAAATCATCCCTGTAAAGGATATGCTCCAGTGCATATACATCAGTTTCTCTACTTTTGCCAAGTTTAAAGGTCATCTCAATTTCTTCCTTTACTTGTTTGGCAATCAGTTTCTTCAATTCAGCCTCGTCAACCTCTTCGAATATTTCAGCTATGGTAGACGGAGCTAACACCTTCACATCGAAAATGGTTTTCTCACCATCCGCTCGTATCTTAATATGAGCCTTCGGTTTGATCATCACGTTGTGAACCGGTTTCCCCTCTCTATAAACGAGCATTGGGGTACGAATTGTATGTGTATTCAACCACCTTGCACCAACAAATTCTTCCTCCGAAAACCATTGCAAACTACGATGCTTGTTCAAGGCATAAACGCCATTCACCCTTAGTTTGGGATCTGGCTTTTTGTTTTTCCTCCATACCTCATCTTCGATGTCCAATGTGGGCAACATCACCGTATCCCCAGGCTCTCGTAATCTCGAAGCCACCCAATACAGCCGATGTGGAGAGATGTAAGATCGTTGTCGAAAGCTATCCGCTGGCTGCATTAAGATGGAACTCATCGGCGAGACATTGAAAAAGGGAATAACGGAGAAAATGTCCTCAATCGACTCGTCTGTACTATAAAACCACTGAGTGAATCTCGTTTCACTATAGCGAACGTTTCCGTCTGTAAATTTGCCTATTCCTTGATTTAACGCATTTTTGGAAAACAAGTAAGCACCGACATGTCCCCAGAATACACGTTGCTGGGACGTCCGGTAGAGCTTATTGAATGCCTCGCTAACAGTTGCGCCCTCTTCTTTACCTACCCAAATCAAAGGTAACTGTGCCGATTGACCCCCTTCTTGTTTGGCCACACTTGCAAAATCCAACATTTGTCCGTAGACGATGTATTTCCCATCTTTATAATCAAAACCAATCGCTGTCATGTAGTTTGTGTCTTGAATCGTTTTTAAATCCCAACAGCCCGTCAAGCTAGTTAATATTAGCGCTGCCACCGTTAGTTTCAACCACATTTTCATCATGAAGATTCACTGCCTTGTCTTGTATCATCCTGCGTATTGAGCTCGATCGGCCTGCGTGCAAGCTTCTTCCAAGTCTTCGAAAATAAGGAAGCGATCATTTCCCCGAATAGAGGCGGTGAAATTGGTGCTAGATAAGGTACGCCAAATGACTCTAGCGTCGACATCAAAAGAACTAAGCCCATGAGCGAAATCATGAATCCGTATATACCGAACATGGTGGAGATCAGCAGAATAATAATACGTAACACCGTAATGGTTCCGGCGAGATTTTGATTAACTAGCGTATACATCGATATCGTAGATAGGGAAGTAACTACCAAGGTAGTGGGGCTTGTAATTCCAGAGCGTATCGCCGCATCACCAACAATTAATCCGCCTACTACGGTAACCGTTTGTCCAACTACCTTGGGCAATCGAGCGCCCGCTTCACGGAACAATTCAAATAACATCAGCATGATAATGAAATCCATTGGGCCTGATAAAGGCAAGCCTAATCGTGAAGAAGAAATTGTGGCTACGAGTTGATACGGAATTTGGTCCAAATTAAAGCTGGACACCGAAATCCAAAGACCTGGCAACAATACCGATATGAGCAAACCGATTATTCTCAGCAATCTCTCGAATGCAACATAATAGTAGGGATTATGGACATCTTCAGGTGAGTCTAAAATATAGGATAAGGTGACTGGTGCAACGAGAACCATTGGAGACCCATCCACAATAATCGCAAATCGGCCGCGAAGTAGGCTATCTGCCACAAAATCAGGTCTCCCCGTATAATTCAGCATAGGAAAGATCGAATAACTACGCCCTGATAAGGCTTCCTCGAGCTGTGCGCTGCTGATAACCGCATCGACATCAATCGATTGTAGTCGATCTTTAGCCTCTTGCAGGACCGACTCATTGATGATATCGCCGAGATACAGTAAAGCAACTACTGTGTTGCTTCTTCGCCCTAATAGTATCTTTTCCACACATAAGCTCGATGTGGCCAAGCGTTTGCGAATTAAAGCGATATTCGTGATGACATCTTCAATAAATCCGTCGCGTGGTCCTTTAATCGACGTTTCCGTACTAGATTCTTCAGGTGTACGGTTCGGTGGAGCGGCAATATCCAGTGAGTATATACCTTGGCTATTTTCAAAAAATAAAATTAACTGACCCGCAAAAACAGATAATTTCATCTCATCTACGACATGTTTACCCGTGAGTTTGACTAATTGAAGTAATGTTCTCAGATCGAGAGCTTCTTCATTTTGATAATAATCACTATTTATAAACGCCTGCAGATTAGGCAGCACGAGACCATCGATCATATCCTTTTTTACCATGCCCTCACAATACACCATCGTTACACGCTCAACCCTGCCTCCTTGCGTGACAGGGTACGTTTTCACAATAACATCGTCCGAAAGGGCAAACCATTCACGGAAATCCTGCTCATTCACTTAAGCATCCTGCTCCTTTCGCCGAATAGGCAGCATAGCAACTACAAGTAAAAACAACAGTAGAGATAGACCGACTACAAACATCAACGAATAGTAATATCTCTGCAGCCAAATCACCATTTGATTATCCGATACGGGATACAAGGTAATTCCAAATAAACCTAGGCTTATCCCAATAAGAAAGTAGGTTCTGGTAGATTTCTTCTCTATTCTCATCATATCTAAACTAATAAATAACAATATCGAGGTCCGCATGCTAGACCCCGAAATCCATTGAAAAATGGATAAGAAATCTAGATGGGAAATATATTTCCCAAGTGACACCATCCGCCATTGTTCAAAGGCTGGATACCTTAAATCCGCTGCTTCAAAGGGACCGAATATGGCGATTGCTCCTGTTAGTGGACCGATGGTAAGCCCGATTAAACACGTGGTCAGTATCAATAATCCTCGTAGGCGGATACGCGTTCGGACATGATGCTGCATAACGAGAATACTCAGTACTTCGAAGGAAGCGCTGCAAGTTAACAGCATACACATGAGTGTCGGACCATATCCATGTGTGAAAAGCGGTGTTAGCAGCGTGTAATCCTTGTATTGAAAATTAGCACCCATCACAAAGTATCCGAGAGCAACAACTGCTGGCAAAAGGAGGCCAGATGCAATAGCAATCGCTTTAATACCTTCTCTTGCTGCAAAAAAGCAAAATAGGATAAACAAGAACGAAATCATAATGAGGGGGGTTCTAGGCAAGTAGGTGACGTGTGTCCACATGGTGACATCTTTAATCGTGACTAAGGCATGCGTTAAACAGATTAAGACAATGAACGATTGAATGAGATACGCCCCCCATTTTCCCAACCTCATTCTTATCCATGCAATCAAGTCACCTTGTTTGGTTCGTTTAACCAAGAAGTAGATCAAGAAAGTCCAGACAAGCATAGGTACAATGGCGAGTGAAGCTCCTAACCAGGAATCTCGTTTTCCATAGTGCAGTAGAACAGGGATGAGCAGAACATGATTCGTTATCGCGATGGCAATGATCACGATCCCATATAATTGAATGGAAGTAATTTGTTTATTTACAGACATAAGTGTTCTCCGCATTGGTATGACGTGGAAATGATGGCATCGGCTATCGTTAAGTTCTCCTTCATCTGGAAAATTATGCGTAAAGACGCAACAAAGCCGCCTTCCAAGAGTCGGAAGGCGGCTTATGCGGCCAATTACATTAATAGAATGTTGCCAATATGATAACCAACAAAATGTACAATACTAGTACAACTGCTGTGCTGGAGTATCCAACGTTTGACATGGTTAGTTCCCCCTTCCGCCTGCTATACCTGATCTTGGTTGCTCCATATATTCTATGTTAGGCAGGGCGGATGGGTATGGACGGATGTCTATTTATCGGGAAGAAAAGGGGTTAATTCACCTAGATAACAGACATCCAGATAGTGAAGTGCCCGGGTGCAAGCCGTGTAAAACAGCTTGCGTTCCTTCGCCTCCGCGTAGACAGCCGCCCCGGCGTCGTAGAGAATAACCGCGTCGAACTCGAGCCCTTTGGCGAGGTACGCCGGCAGGATCATCACGCCTGCTTCGTAGTGCAGCGTGTCTTTGCTGATCCGCGCGAGCTCTGGCAGCAGCGGCTTCAAGCGCCCGTGCGCGGACTCCGTCTCGCGCTCGGTCTTGCAAATGATCGCGACGGAGCTTGCGCCGCCGTCGCGTCTCCGTGCCGCCGCCTCTGCGACGAGGCGGATCAGATCTTGCTCGCTTGCTGCGCGCAGCAAGCGAGGTTCTTCGCCGCTGCGGCTGAACGGTTCCACCGGTTCGCCGCCCGGCAAGACCTGACACGCGAATTCGGTGATCTCGCGTGTTGAGCGGTAACTCTTGACGAGACGGATCGTCTCCGTCTCGTCTTCCCCCATCAGCTCGCTAATCGAGCTGTAGGATTGTTCTTGCTGCGTGGCGTCTGATCCCCCACCAGCACTGACGAGCTCGCTCACATTCGCGTTCGCGTGTGTGAAGATCCCTTGATTCCAATCGCCGAGCAGTGTGAAGCGGGCGCGTGGAAACAGCTTCTTCAAATAGGCATAGTGAAACGGGGAATAATCTTGCGCTTCATCGACCAAGCAATAACGAATCGTACCCACACGCAGTTGGCCTTCGACGAGTCCTTTCAAATACACAAGCGGTGTTGCATCCTCATAGCGCAGATGGCCTTGCTCTAGCGCTTCCACTGTAAAGGTGCTGATCGTCGTCCATGCTTCAGGCAACGACTGACCCGCTAGCTGAACAAGCTCTTGTTGTAGGCATGTGTCTGTAAAGAGCTCCTTGTACATGCCGAGCACGTCGACATAGGCTAATTTCTGTGCTTTTTCGCGGAGCGGCGTGATCGCTTTGTGCGCTTTGACTCTGCTCATTTTCTTCATCTCGGGCTCTGAGCCCATGTATTTCGGCTCACGCACAAGCTTGCGATAAAACCGCTTCTGCACATCCGCTTGAAACACGTCCAGCTGTTCCAATATCCATTCTGACAGCTGCTCCATGCGCTCACCGATAGCAAGAATCGAAGACTTCCCGTAGAATCGTTCGCTCAACTCCTCTGCGGTGATCAACACCTTCTTACCCACAGCCAAGTCAACGAATCGGATCCCGCCTTCTTTGAGCTTATCCCCATAGGCTTCAATCACACTTAAGAAAGCCTCGGAAGTCTTGTAGGTAATGCTCTGCAATCGTGCAGCGTACAAAGGATCCTGTTCGGTACCTGTCAAAATAAATTCGAGCTGATCATACGGATCCTCTAGCTTCAGTCCGGTATCTGTTAATTTATGTGTTAAATAATCTTGGAAGGTCGTTTGCTGCATGGTCGCTTCCCCCAGCTCTGGCAGAACGCGAGAAACGTAATCGCTGAACAGCGAGTTCGGCGAAAAGAGGATCATATTATCGGCACTAAGTGTCGTCCGATACTTATAGAGCAAATACGCGATGCGCTGCAGCGCAACGGACGTTTTACCGCTGCCCGCCGCGCCTTGGACGACCAGTACCTTGTGATGATCATCACGGATAATCTGATTCTGTTCACGCTGAATCGTGGTCACGATGGAGCTCATCTTCTCATCCGCGCTGCGGCTGAGCATCTTCTGCAGCATCTCATCACCGATCGAGATGCCCGTATCGAACACATCCTGCAGCTCGCCGGCTTTGATGATATATTGGCGCTTGAGCCATAGCTCGCCGCTTACATCCATCTCTGGTGTACGGTAGGTCGCTGGACCCGGCGGATAGTCATAGAACAAGCTTGCGATCGGCGCCCGCCAGTCATAGATGAGAATTTCATCTGTTTTGCTATCGATGAAAGACGTCAAACCGATATAGATTTTCTCCCGCTCCTGCTCGCCCTTCTCTTGAAAATCTATCCTGCTGAAATAAGGCGCATCGACCACACGCTCTAGCTTACGCAGAGCATCCTGCGCTAGCCGGTAGCTGCGCTCCTGCCCTTGCAGCACATGCTCCTGCTGAGCCATACTCGCAGCCGTTTCAATCAAATCATCGTCATTGTCGGCATTGACGGAAATATCGTCCCAGAAGCTACGGCCAATCGCCGTCGCTTCCGATCTCCGGTCATCTACCGTTTGGCGCAGTTCTATAATACGCCGCTGAATATTAGATCGCACCACAGAGACGCGCTGCGCTTCCTTCTCTCGTTCTTCATTCCCTATCGCCATGGTTTCAGTTCCACTCCACTCCCAGTGATTTCTATATTTTAAAGATACACGTTCTGAATGACTTCTTCAAATTCCGGTTCTTCCATATGTACATCATCCATATCGCCCCAACTGCTCACAATCCGTAGAACGTCCATCGCCTTCAGCTCTTGTCGGTTGCAAGCAATCGTCAGCCTGTTCGATTCTTGCGCGATCAAACGAAACGGCAGCTCCCAGCTATCCGGCACTTGAATCGCACCCCGATAGGACACCTTCATCATCGTAGGTAGCCCAATACGATCTCTCAGCTCGTCTATGGAACCATCATAGCCAATTTGCCCATGATTAATGACAATAACTCTTGGGCAAAGCTGCTCAATATCGTCCATGTCATGCGTCGTTAACAAGATCGTTTTCCCGAAATCCCGATTCAGTGTCTGTAGGAAACCGCGGATATTTCTTTTGGCTACCACATCCAGGCCGATCGTAGGCTCATCCAAAAACAAAATATCCGGATCATGCAGCATCGAAGCTGCCAAGTCGGCTCGCATTCGCTGTCCGAGGGAGAGTTTGCGAACGGGCGTATCTAGAATTTCTTTTAAATCGAGCAGCTCCGTCAATTCACCTAATCGTCTGTGCGCATCTGCCGCTTCTACGCGATACATCGCGAGGAGGATTTCGTAGGAATCCTTCACAGGGAGATCCCACCATAGCTGGCTTCGTTGTCCAAAGACAACACCAAGCTGTCTAACGACCTGCTTCCGTTGTTTCTGCGGGCTTTTGCCATGAATCAAAACCTCACCAGAGGTGGGGTGCAGGATGCCTGTGAGCATTTTGATCGTCGTCGACTTCCCCGCCCCATTTGGACCAATATACCCGACGAACTCCCCGGTTTCAATCTCGAAGCTCACATCTCGCACGGCTTCTTTCTCTTTATACGCCCTAGAGAATAGAGTTCGGATCCCCGAGAACTTCCCCTCCTGGATGACGGGGGATTGAAAGGTTTTGCGTAAATGCTTGACCGTTATCATTAAGGCCTTGCCCTCCCTTTTGGTTAATATGATTAACTACCTGTACTTTGATAGCGAGAAAGTCCTAGCTTCCAGAATCGCATGGCTAGCCAAAGCACAGCTACAGAGACTATTAATGTGCCTAACAACATGCCCACGCCACCTTCATTCCTCAATACATAGAGGGCAGGAATGTAGTTGACGAAGCCTACTGGAACGAGTACTAGCAGCGCGCCTTGCAACCATTTGGGATAGATGCTAAGCGGATAGCGGGCTGCTGTTTGGGAGGCGTCCTCGGTCATATTTTGCAAAGACTCAATACGCGTGAGCCAGAAACCTGCAGCCGCCGTCGCCAGCCCAATGGCGAATAAAATCACAGCACCAGTGAGGATGATAAACCCCGTTAATGGAATAGCGATCCAGCCGATTTGCCCGCTCCCGATAAGCGCTTTCATTGAAATGATCAACAGGATCAAACCTTGACCGATTTCGGCAATGAGAATCCTTGAATTTTGGGTCATTAAGGCAAGCAACACAGGGACAGGACGAATCAGAATCGCATCCAGATCGCCGGACACGAGATACTTCTCTAGATGGTGTACATCGGAGGCGAGCGTGCGATAAATCGCTTTGGAAATCATCATCACCCCGTACAAGTAACTCACCTCATACAGTGTCCAGCCATGAATTTGGCCAAACTTCATCAACACCAGCGCCACCATCATGAATTCAGAGATTTGAATGAACGAAGACATGAGGGTCGAGAACACAAAATTAAACTTATACTGCATGCGACTTCGGAAACTTGCCCTAATGAGCAGCAGAAACAGCCGAATCGAGATCATCCGCCCTGCACCTCCAGCTTCTTGCGAACCACTTGGGTAACGGCCAAGCAGACACAAGTAAACCCGATGCCCCATAGAATTGCACCTAGCACAACAGTGCCGTGTTCAAGTCCAAGGTAGATTCGAGTTGGGTAATAGAGTAGATAGGGATATGGTGTGTACAAGCTAATGGTCCGAAGCCAGCCTGGCAGCCATTCCACAGGGATAAAAAAGCCAGATAACAGCATAGCGAACGAATAGTTAACCCAGTAAAACCAACGGGATTCCGTCGTCCATAGGGCGGCTACACCAATTAAGTAGTTCAAACAGATGGAAATATAAGAGGCCGTGACGAGTGAGAGAGCTGTCCATCCATACACCGAGGCGATCTGTGGAAGCTGTAAGGAGAAGATGAAGACATAGAGGACATAAATCGGAATGCTTTTATATAAAAATTGATACCACACTTGACCCCATTCACGGCTCATCGCTTGATAAAATAAATGCACAGGCCGCATCAGATCGACCGCTATTTGACCCGTCCTGACCGATTGCTCGAGCCCGAGTCCATTCGTCGTAAACTGTGTAATCCACAGAATTGCCTGGTTAAAAGCAATGTAACTTACGATGCCTTTGGCACCGTATTCGCCTAGCGATGCATCGCTGCCTAAGCTGGTCCAGATGCTGGCATAAATAAAGCCGAACACCGCACTCACTGCATTATGCAGCAGATGCGAGCCACGATACTGCAAGTTCCTTGCGTACGCCTTGCGCGCCAAAACCGCGAAAAGCATAAAACACCTCCTGTTTTGTCATTCAAGATCCGTTTGACTTTTCGATTTTCGTGCAGTCGCCGCGTAGAGACGGAATCTCATATTACCAAAATAACCCTGCCCCTGGCAACCATTATTTCTTGCGGGGGTTTTGGTGGTTCCTCCCCATCACCCCCACATGTTTAACTGTAAAAACTACAGTTAACTCAACCACTTTTCCCTCTTTCGAGAGAATAACTGGATTTCCTGTAGCTAATTTCGCTAGATTCCGCTGAAACGGATGATAATGGGATAATTAACTGTACAGTTTCCATCTAATCTGTTAATTCATTCCTTTTCCACGAAAATAGATGGAGGTTTTCCAGTTAATATAGCGAGGATGCCAAGTAGTGCGGGGGTATTTCTAATTGTTAGGTTGACTTAATCGCACTTAAACGCAAAAAAGCCGCCTCCCAACTTGCACTTGAGAGACGGCCTATTATTCACTACTGCGCACTTGCCGGCTTTGCGTCCTGGCTGCCTTGCGCTTCAGACTGAGGAGCAGCGCCAGGAACACCAAATTCAGCATTGTAGTCTGTTTGCGTACCTTTGGTCAAATAATCATGATCCAAATAGGTGGCCAGATACTGTTTGCCGAACATCAAGTCATACTGCACGTTCCGATAATCGGCGATGAGAGGCGCCGCGGATTCCGGAACCGTTGCATGCAGCTGTCCTTCTTGATCGACAATCAAATTGCTAAGAAGTCCTGGCACTTGCTGTGCCAACTCGGCATTCAGAGCGAAATTCGCTGGCTTTTCCATATGAAGCATATCAAGGACATGAGCTCCTAAGAAGGAATCACTTAGCAGGGGAATGTCTTGCTTCGGCATGTCAAAGTTGGACCATGTCACAAGTGGGATGCTGTGCATCTTCTTGATTTCTTCCAACGACCATTTGTTAGCATCACTTGTTGAAATGAAGCCTGCTTCTTTATACACCTGATAATCCATGCCAAGCATCGGTAAATGGTCACCATAGAAGACGATCATCGTCGGTTCATCTGAATCCTTGAAATGGTCAATCATCATTTGCAAGCTTTGATCCGCGTCATGTGCACCTTGCGTATACGTTTCTAGAATACTTTTGGCTTGCGCTGAAAGATCACCAGTTGCTTTGAACTGATTTTCTCCGTAGCGCGGTTCATCATAAGGTCCATGATTTTGCATTGTTACGGTATAGATAAACATCGGATTTTCTGTTTTATCTACTTCACTAATCACGTTTCTTGCAACCTCGGCATCGGAGATGAAGTAACCTTTCGTTTCCGGATTGTCGAAGTGTTCACTACTCTTAAAGGATTCAAAACCAAGTTGCTTATAAACGTTGTTCCGATCCCAGAACCATCCTTCATACGAGTGAATCCCCATGCTCTTATACCCTTTATCAGCAAAATAGCTAGCCAAACTTGGAACTGGCTTCGAGATATACTGCTGATACGGAATGGATCCACCAGGCAAGAAGCTCATCGAGTTCCCAGTCAATACTTCAAATTCCACGTTGCTCGTACCGCCACCATATTGTGGAGACAGCAAATAACCAGAACTTGACTCCTGCTGCAAACGGTGAATTGTCGGAAGTGGGTCTTCGCTGAACGTTACATTCTCTAGTAGGGTAGGATCCCAGAATGCTTCGCTCATGACGAAAATAACATTGGGCTGTTTCCCGTCAGCAAGAGTAGCTTTCGCTTTACGGACGCCTGTATCCTGTTGCACAGAAGCAGCTTGCACAGTAGCTTGTTGAATATTGGATGCTGCCGCAGCCAGTGCTTGCTCACTGTAGGTATCCGGCTTCTGTACGATCGAGTTCTTCACATTAAGTGTGAAGGCAAGCGTGAGACCATTGTTTGCGTAATTTTGCTGCTGATCCCAAACAATCTCATTGACACCTGCGTGGTCTAAGATCTTACCAGCTAACGGTGTTTTGATCCCAAATGCATACAAGGCATAGAGCGAAAAAAGCCCTAAACCGATTCGAGCGATAACTGGTATGGTAACACGCGGGATCACCCATCGAAGCGCAAGAACGATGAGAATCATAGCTGCTACAGCACATATTCGAATTAAAGCAGCTTTACCCGTTACTAATGAAGCAATGTCCATACTCTCTTTGTTCAGCAATATATCCCAAGGGAAGAACGGCTCCCCGATCATTTTCACTTTCATATACGAGATAATTGCCATCAGACCCAGTATTAAGGTCGTAATGGAGCCAGAGATTGCCAAAGACCCTACAAGGGCATAAATGAAGGCCAACAGACAGAAGGTTAACCCTACATTTAACATAAATAATGGTTGATTACCTGTAATCCACTGCATGGTTTCAGATAAATTACCACGTTCAAGAAATTCCATACCAACAACAGACAGAATAGGTAAACCGATCATAAATAAAACAAGTGAAATCGATGCTCCCAGACGACTTGAGGTCTTTTTACTCGAAAGACGCTTCCGGGGCTTCAAATTCAAGTGCATCTTACATCACTCTCCTCATGCCCCTAATTGTAAATGTCAATTGTGAAGGAATTATGTAGCTAACCTTAAGGGAACCTTAATCCTTCCAGTTCCTGTAAATTACTTCAAACCGGCCAGCCAAGCTGCAAGTGCTTTCAATTCCTCTTCCTTCATCGTGACCTGAAACGGCGGCATCCCGCCCCCACCCTTTTGTATCCGTTTTACAATTTCAGCTTCCGTGAGGCGTTCTCCCACTTTTTGAATATTGGGGCCTTGTCCACCTTGTAATTGATTACCATGACAAGAGATACAATAATTTTGATACAGCTTTGGAACGTCTACATTCGCGGAAACACTCGCACTCGGTGTCTCCGATGGTTTATTTCCACAAGCCGTTAAGCTTAATGCTGCAATCAGCAAGAAGCCACCAACTAGGCCTACTCTCGTTTTCATGTGCGCAAACTCCTTCAATCTCTTTTCTCTCATCATACCAGAGCGTGGATTGGAAAAGAAAGAAGAGCCGCGAGGACCGTCACATAAGCAGCCTTGATTTCTCTACCAACAAGGCTTCTCATATGATTATTATGGTCCAAATCGCGGCTTTTTATAGGTGCATCACATCGTTTATCTGATATTTTTACACCAGTTTAAGACGAATCACATTCCAAGAAGCCTTACCAAGAACAGCCTCAATTTGTCCATTCGTCGAGATCGTCGCATTCCCTGCCGAATGTGGCTTCACACGATCTGGCACTTCCAACGTATTCGAAGCCTTGAGATCCTCATGCTCCAATACGATATGCTCCTTGATTTGGAAGCCGCTGAAGCTGCGAAGGTCCATCTCTAAAGGGAGTGATTCTGCCAGATGGCGGTTTACTGCAAAAATAGTCAACTCCGATGCTTCCTCATTGTGCACGGCAACAGCCTCAAGATAAGGTACGTCCGTATAGTCCTTCGCGTCATACTTCGGAGACTTAATGAGCGGTACGAGAACCGTTCCACGGCCGAACACACTCGTATGCAAATAAGGGTAGTAAATCGTTTGCTTCCACGCGGCGCCGCCATTCGCGGTCATAATTGGAGCAATCACATTAACCAATTGAGCCAAGCAAGCCATTTTGACACGATCCGCACGTTTCAGCATGGAAATTAGCATACAGCCAACAAGAAGCGCATCTTCATGATTATAGACGTCCTCCAGCTGTGGCGGTGCAATGGACCAAGGCTCGATTTTACGATCAGAATTATTGGAGTGATACCATACATTCCATTCATCGAAGGAAAGATTGATCTTCTTCTTGCCGCGCTTTTTGGCCTGAACGTAGTCAGCCGTAGCAATCACGGTATGAATGAAGCTGTCCATGCCTAGGGATTGCGCTAGGAAATTCGCAGAATCTTGATCGCGGTTGCCATAGTACTGGTGGAGTGAAATATAATCAACATGATCATACGTATGTTCGAGAACCGTTGCTTCCCAATCTGGGAAGGTAGGCATGAGCAAGCTCGAACTGCCGCAAGCGACAAGCTCGATCGAAGGGTCGACCCACTTCATCACTTTCGCTGTCTCACAGGCGATTCGGCCATATTCCACTGCCGTCTTAGTTCCGGTTTGCCACGGGCCATCCATTTCGTTGCCTAAGCACCACGTTTTGATGTTATGCGGTGTGCGGTAGCCATGAGAAATTCGCAAATCGCTCCAATAGGTACCGCCAGTGATGTTGCTGTATTCAATGATATCCCTTGCCTCATCAGGACCGCGAGTTCCTAGATTCACAGCCATCATGGCATCCGTGTTCGCTTTGCGGCACCAGTCCATAAACTCATTAAGGCCGATCAAATTCGGCTCAATCGTGCGCCAAGCAAGATCAAGACGTCTTTTACGCTGGTCCACAGGTCCGATGCCATCCTCCCAGTTATAACCCGATACAAAGTTCCCACCGGGATAACGAACAATCGGCACATTCAGACCTTTAACTAACTCCAGCACATCTCCGCGAAACCCTTGTTCATCTGCTTGTGGATGTCCGGGCTCATAAATCCCACCATACACCGCACGTCCCAAATGCTCAATAAAAGAACCATACAACCGTGGATCAACTTCTCCTACTTTGAAATCCTTGTCAATAATCATGCTTGCTTTCATAGACATTTAGCTCACCTCAACGTATAATTAATAAAAATATAAATCAGTTAATATAATTATTATGTATAGCTCATATTAAACAACAAAAAAGGATGAAGATCAAGACCTTTCACCCGTTTTTGTTGCATTCATATTTATGTTAATCAGAGGATACGAAAGTAGGCGTTGAAGATATGATTCACACGACAACAGACCGCAAATGGCTCCCCCTTTATGAAGCGTTGGCTAGCGATGTGCGGCTGCACATTTTGGAATTATTGGCTGAGGAAGAGATGAATGTGAAGGATTTGGCGCAGCGTCTTTCCCTAAGCAGTGCGATCGTGACGATGCATGTCAAAAAGCTAGAGACTGGCGGTCTCATTCATACGAAGCTCGTTCGTAAGCAAGGGGGTACGCACAAAATATGTACATTGGCGCTCTCGCACATCGACATTCAACTCCCACAATCCACAGAACAACAACGATTATTCAATGAAGTATCTATTCCAGTAGGCCACTATACTCGCTATGAAGTCCATCCGACCTGCGGTTTAGCTTCAGCTGAGCGATTGATTGGTCAGTTTGATGACCCCCGATTTTTCTTCGAGCCAGAACGCATGCATGCCAAAATCCTTTGGTTCGCCAAGGGCTTCGTTGAATATCGGGTCCCCAACTATATGCTTCCCGGTCAGACTTTGGAGGAAATCGAAATCACGCTAGAAATCGGTTCGGAGGCACCGGGTATCGCAGCCAATTGGCCGTCCGATATTCACTTTTATGTCAATGATATACTGCTTGGCTATTGGACAAGCCCAGGCGATTCCGGCGCTGGCCGCGGTCTTCTTACCCCATCTTGGTGGTCGGACTATACGAATCAGTATGGTTGGTTGAAGGTACTTCGTATCACCCAAGAGGGGACATTTCTCGATGGACAACTGCTTTCCACCGTTACAATTCAAGACCTTCCTATCTCACGAAACGAGTGGACCTTACGATTAGAAGTACCCGATGAAGCCGAGCATGTCGGTGGATTGACGCTGTATGGGGAAGGCTTCGGCAACTACAATCAGGATATTCGGTTTCGCACATACCGGAGGTAAATGGCGAATGTCTGAGTATACGAAAGGGGAACAGAGTGACACCCATCACTCTGTTCCCCTTCCTAAACTCGGCATAATCGGACTCCATTACTGGATTGGTTTAAGCACTATGAACATTTCGAACTTTTCCATCAGTAGCTCCTAGAGGGTCAATGCTATTCGTCCGTCCTTCTGCCAAACGCAAATACTTCTTTCGCCGCCAGCGGATAGCCACCAGAATACCACGAAGATACTCATCGCACATCATCGCTATGTAAATACCGGTTAGCCCTAAACCGTAATGTAAACCCAGCACATAGGAGAGACCCGCAGCAACGCCCCACATCGAGAACAGCGAAATCACCATATTAAAACGGGTATCACCAATCGCATTGAGTGCATTACCAAAGCCCATATTGATCATTCGGCCTGGCTGCAGTACCGCTGTTAGCACTAAACAAGAAAGGGCTAGCTCAATGATCACTTTGTCTGAACTGAAGAAGCCTAAGAAGCTTTTCCCTATGATCAAAAGAAGAATGCTGTTGCACATAACTAAGCCCAGCCCAATCCACGTTCCGCGGTAGCCTGCTTTATACGCCGCCTGCGTTTGCCCAGAACCGAATAGATGCGCAATCTGGATTTGTGCGGATAACGCAATCGAATATCCTAACATGAAGCAGATGGATTCTAGTGTATTCATATACGTTCTAGCGGCCAAAGCTGCAGCACCCATCGTTGCCAAAAAACTATAAATCGCAAGCTGCGACAACACCCAAGACGACATATTGACGCCGAGCGGCCAGCCAATTCGGATAATCTCACTAAACAGCTTCCGGTTAAAAACGCCAAGATCACGCCATCTAATTCTTCGCTCAAAGATCGAAACAAACATGTAGAGAAGCAAACAAGTCGCAAGTAACCGACTCAGTAACGTTGAGATCGCAACCCCCGTTAAGCCTAGCTGTGGAAATCCGAAAGCACCATTGATCCAAGCGTAGTTCAACATAACATGGATCACATTCATCCCGATTGCGATAATCATCGGTCCCTTCGTGTTTCCTGTATTCCGAATCGCCGTGCTGAGTGTAGCTGTTAATGCCGTCAATACCATGCCACTACCAACAATTGAAATATAGGTGTGTGCCAGTGGGATTAACCGCTCTTCTAATTGAAACAGCCTCGCAAGTGGAACTGCCTCTACGTACAGGATCACACTGAGAATCCCACCAATGAGTCCGCTTATTGTAACTGCCATAATTCCGACTGTTCGTGCAGATTCCTGCTGCTTGGCCCCAATTTTCTGCGCTATGAGAATACCTGCACCGCTTGCCACGGTCATGAATAAAATCATAACCGCTTGAAAGATCTGATTCGCTAAGCCAACTACCGCAACCGCATCGTCTGATACGCGGCTTACCATGAGCGTATCAACAGCTCCCAAAAGCAGTTGCAGCAGTAATTCTACGAATATAGGCCATGCTAGGAACCATAACGAATATTTATTTTTCTCAGCCTTCATGTATACGCCACCATCCAGTATGATTCTCTATTTATTATAAAAAATGAAACTTTGTAGTCAGTTCAAATTATAGCTGTTATAGTTGAGTTCATGTATCAACATCGCAACTGAAACTTATACAATTCCAACTTTTATGATGGATTAAAGCAGGTGACTTTCATGGCATTTCTTGAGATCACAATCCCTCCTCTGCCCCACTATATCACGAGTGGATTGAACGCTATTCCGAAGGGAGGGCAGCACCCCAGTCGTAGCAACATCCAAGTCTTTGATCTTCTTATCACCATTTCCGGCTCCTTCTACATCGGTGAGGATGATGCCAGATTCGAGGTTGGGTCAGGACAAGCCGTCATTTTGCGGCCTGACCGTTATCATTTCGCAACACAGGTATGCTCCGAGATAACTCACACCTATTGGCTGCATTTTCATGTAGGCGGTGCATGGGAGTTGATTAATCCTGCTGCCGTTGCTCCTGTCTCCTTGGAGGATCCAGCTCCGGAAGAAGCTGCGGTAGAAGCTTTCGCCGTGGAACCCTTCACGATGCGTATTCCGCAATTTACGACGCTGCAGCACCCTGAGAAAATGTACGAGATCTTCGACCAGCTTTTGCAGCTTCAGCCTCGTGCACATGTGAGCAGTGTTCGTTTTGCTCAACAACAGCTATTCCAAGAAATCCTGTATCAGCTTGCCGCGTCTGGTGAAACGGATCATGCCTCTGCCTCCAGAGCCTGCGCTGAGAAAGCGGCCTCGTACTTAAGGCAGCATTTTCGTGAATCGGTTTCAGCTAAACAACTGGGGGACGAGCTCAATTTCCATCCTGTATACATAGCTCGCTGTATGCAAAAAGAGTACGGCTGCTCCCCTATCACCTACCTCCTGAAATTAAGAGTGGGACACGCCAAGTTGTTGCTCTTGCAAACGGAATTACCCATTGCTCATATTGCCCAGGAAGTTGGTTTTGAGCAGGCTGCTTATTTCGCCGCTAGCTTTACCAAGCTGGAAGGCATGTCGCCTCGCAGCTATCGGCAGCAGTTTTCACAAGGGATCTAGATGCTTGGGGATCGATTCATTTATGCTATACTGAGAAAAAAAGGATAAGGAGTCCTCATCATGGCAACCCCCTTACATTGGAAAAAGTCATTATGGATACTCTGGGGCGCGAACTTCTCCATTACGTGTGGCATGAATCTGGTTCTTCCTTTCTTACCTCTCTATATCGGGGAGTTAGGTGTTCATGACCTTGATGATATTGTCCGTTGGACAGGCTGGATCGTGGCTGCCCAATTCATCACTTCCTTTTTGACCCAGCCGCTATGGGGAGCCATTGCAGATCGACGCGGGCGCAAAATTATGCTGCTTCGCGCCGGATTCGGGATGGCCATCGTAACAGCACTGATGGGCATCGTCACATCGCCCTGGCAGCTATTATCGCTGAGGTTGCTGAACGGATTCTTCTCCGGCTTCATCTCGATGGCGGTTTCGTTACAAGCCTCCCTGACACCGCGAGAGCATTCAGGGAAGTCGCTTGGAACGCTGCAAACTGGCGCTATTGCAGGCACACTCATCGGCCCATTAATTGGCGGTGTGCTGGCAAGCTTTCTCGGGTACCACCATGTGTTCTTCTTCACAGGCGGACTCATGCTATGCGCTAGTCTCATCGTCATGGTGTTCATCAAGGAGGAACGGAAGCCCGCTTCAGACAAAAAGGTTAAACAGAAGACACAGTGGCGTTTGTTTCGCCCCTTATTGCCTGTTTTTGCCGCATCGCTGATCACTCAGATCGGAATGATGAGCATCGAACCGATCGTAACGGTGTATGCCAAGACCTTATACACAGGGGCGCACTTGGCTTTTTTTGCCGGACTTATCGTCGCGATTACCGGTATCGCCAATTTATTCGGAGCTCCTACATTGGGAAGGTTAGGTGACCGAATCGGTCAACGGATGACGCTAGTCATTGCCCTCGTTATGGCGGCAGTCGCCTTTATCCCGCAGGCTTTTGCCACTAATATCACGATGCTGTTGGTCGGCAGATTCCTGTTAGGGCTGTTCATCGGTGGCATGATTCCTTCGTTGAACGCACTGGTCATGAAGCTTGCAGCTCCAGAGATTCAAGGCACCGCTTATGGATTCAATACCTCTTCGCTATTCCTTGGCAATCTAATCGGCCCCCTGCTCGGCAGTCATTTGGCAGCAGCGTACGGCTTTACATCCGTGTTCTATGTCACGATGAGTATTTTGCTAATCTGCGCGGTGTTCGTGTATGCGAATCGCAGCTTGGATGCAACCATACGGCCCAAAGAGGCGTAGAGAAATAAGGGTATTTGATCATCTAAAATAATTAAAATGGAGGGTTACGATGAAACACGAAATTTTATATAAAGGCGCATTTCCTATGCTGCGCGTGCAGCTTGAAGCTGGTGAGAACATTAAAGCAGAAGCCGGTGCGATGGTCTCCATGTCCCCGAATATCGAGCTCAAAGGAACGGTGGATGGCGGGATCATGAAAGGACTCGGCCGCATGCTCAGCGGAGAGAAGTTCTTCTTTCAAGAATTGACCCCCAATCGTGGATCAGGTGAAGTCCTGCTCGCCCCTGCCGTGATCGGCGACATTGAAGCCGTCGAACTAGACGGTTCGTATAAGCTCTATGTGCAGAAGGACGGCTTCCTTGCCGGCACCTCCGGTATCCAGGTGAATACGAAGATGCAGAATCTGATGAGCGGCTTCATGTCCGGTGAAGGCTTCTTCATCGTGGAGATCAGCGGTAGAGGCACTGTGTTCCTTTCTTCTTATGGCGCGATTCATGCGGTTAACTTAAAACCAGGCGAGGAAGTGCTCATCGATAACGGACACCTTGTTGCTTGGCCGGATTATACACAGTATACGATTGAAAAGGCCGCGAAAGGCTGGATTTCCAGCCTTACCAGTGGTGAAGGCGTCGTCTGCCGCTTCCGCGGCGAAGGCGTCGTGCTCATTCAGACGCGGAATCCGAAGAGCTTCGGCGGTTGGATTAAGCAGTTGCTGCCGGGCAGATAGGCAGCTGTCATCAAAAAGCCATAATTGGAATGGAAAAGGAGCTAAGCATGTTTGCGCTTAGCTCCTTTTTCTTTTTGCGGATACCTTCAGGTATCCTACATTGTAGCTTCAGGGGGGGTGACATCGGCCACTTACGAATGCCCTACCCTCTGTAACGGTGAAAAACACCGTTACAGCGCCGAAACATGCCAGTTTTCGGGACACCCTTCCTTCTGTTGCGCCGCGAGCGGAGCGCAACTGGTTTGCCTAGGTCACCGCGGCAGACGGTGGCCTGGTTGTAGGAGAATAGCTGTATAACATACAGCTATTCTCCCTCTTTCTGGCCCGCGATCGCTAATAACTGGATAACCTCCAGTTATTTCGACCGATACGGGCGCATTCGCGAGAAAACACTGAAATTAACTGTATAAGACACAGTTATTCCTTATTTCCCCTTACTTTCGGCGAAATTAACAGGAGAAAATCCAGTTATCTGATGAGCAGTGCCGATCATCTGGTCATATCTATCTATTTTACCCTCTAGTCGCTCAAGTACCTTCTGCATATCTGCCATTCTTGTTAGGAGTTCTTTATGCTGCTCGACTAAGAGTTCTTTCCTCGTCTCCAACGTTTCGTCACCTTGTTGAAACAGTCGCACATAGTCAATCAATGTTTCAACTGGTAGACCTACGCCTCGCATACATTTAATAAACTCAACCCACCTGCAGTCTTCTTCTGTATAGTCCCTAATTCCGTTGTTTTTGCGGTTCACCCGTGGAATAAGTCCGACTCGTTCATAATAACGCAACGTATCCTGCGATAACTCAAATTTCTCACTTACTTCAGCGATCAACATTTAGACGGCACCAACTACGCGATGTGGAACATATTGTTCTTCCAGTGACGAAATTTCTTCAGGCGTCAGTTTAAGCGAAAGCGCGTCTACCGCATCATCCAGATGAGACATTTTCGTCACACCGATAATCGGAGCTGTTACAGGTTCTTTCTGCAACAACCAGGCAAGTGCGACTTGCGCCCGAGGAACGCCGCGTTTCTCTGCGATTACTGCAAGGCGATCTACAATTAATCGATCCACATTGGCAAATGCGTCATACTTCATTCGCTGAGCCTGGTCCGTTTCGGAACGATGCGTGGTTTCCGACCAATCACGCGTTAATCTTCCGGATGCCAGCGGACTGTATGGGATGACGCCGATTTTTTGATCCTTGCAAAGCGGCATCATCTCCCTTTCCTCTTCACGATAAATGAGGTTTAAGTGATTCTGCATCGACACAAATCGTGACCAGCCATTTTTCTCAGATACATGCAGGGCCTTTAGGAACTGCCAAGCGTACATCGCAGATGCGCCAATGTATCTTGCCTTCCCCGCTTTCACTACATCATGCAGAGCTTCCATCGTTTCTTCGATCGGCGTATGATAATCCCAGCGATGGATTTGATACAGATCAACATAATCGGTTCCCAATCGCTTAAGACTCTTGTCAATTTCACTCAGGATGGCCTTTCGGGAAAGACCTGCCCCATTTGGGCCTTGATGCATACGGAAATGAACTTTTGTTGCAAGGACAATTTCATCACGATTCGCATAGTCCTTCAGCGCTCGTCCAACAATCTCCTCGCTTGTTCCATCTGAATAAATATTCGCCGTATCAAAAAAATTGATTCCGAGCTCAAGTGCTTTTTTAATAATAGGACGACTGTTCTCTTCATTCAGCACCCAAGGATGTGTCCACCGTTCTGCGACTCCAAAGCTCATGCAACCAAGACTGATCCGCGACACGTCCAAACCTGTATTTCCAAGCTTCACATAATCCATTTGACGACTCCTCGCTTTCCAATAGCTCATACTTCTCACATGTCTAGTTTACTCTCTGGAGTTAACTCCAAGTCAAGCTTATAGTTCCTCTCTTAAGGATAGCTCGGAAACTGTAGCCAAAATAATGGACGGTCCCTTGCGATCCGCCGTACGGCCAGCTTCGATCCGCTTATTCAAATTGACACCAATTAGATAAAGTGATATGGTCAAAGCAACAAGACGTTCCGCTTTTTTTGGCGGGATGTCTTGTTGTACTTTTATGGATATTGTAGATCTAACGTATTTACTTTGCGAAAGGGTGAGGTCTTATGTAATTCTGCTGTACATGCTAGTCAATCGACAATTTAGGGAGGAATTCTAAGTGATTCAGGTAAAAGAGTTTTTAGATACGGATGCGTCTTATGCGGAGACAAGAGCTAATCAGTTTTTAGCCGAATTGAAAGATGAACAAATTGTAAACGTTTGCTATGGATCCATCTTGAAGTCATCTGCAAGCGGGGTAGGTTTTCAACGTAGTGCAATCCTTGTAGTTTATAAATCGGGAGAAAGTAATCCCAAGTAAACGAGGTGCTCACACTAAAATGGAGACCTTCTTTAAACTGCTCTCAGTCATCTCTACAGTTCTTCTTGCTGTATTCCTGTTTTATTCAATCTTACAGAAGTATTGAAAAAAGTTATTGAGAAAAATCATTTTCCGGAGGTTTTGTAAATGAGGCAATTAGATCGATATTGGAATCTAATCATGTGGGGAGGAATCTACGATGAACCGTAGTCATATGTCCAACCCTACCCGTAGTCGACTTGTTGATCAGCTTGTTTTTCTTGACGAGCAAATGACGATGTACCTTGACGGTTATCCTTCACAGCAGAAGATCCAAGTGAATAAGAGTATTAAACAATATGTAAAAATATTGGAGAGATTACTTGAGCTTGATGATGTTAATCTTGTAAAAACATTGAGCAAAGTTACGGTAATAGGAAGTAACATTACTATTTGTTACGAAGAGGAAGGATCTAATGAAGTATTTACAGTGGTCCTCCCAACTGAAATAGATCCTGATCAAAATAGGATATCGCTGTTTTCGCCAATTGGAAATCAATTGTTATCGAAATCAACAGGTGAAACCTTCATTCTTCAAACTCCGGAGGCAGAATATTCCGTTCGGATTGTAGGGACTGCACTTAGCTAAAAGTAACGGTTATAATTGAGACTAAAAAGCACCCAAACGGGTGCTTTTTCCAAATTCATTCAATTATTCATACAAGGGGAACCATCGATTATGGTAGCAAAGGACAACTACGGCGTTTACGGGTACCGCTTCCAAGAAAACCTCGTACTTCCGCTTTACCAGCTATTTGCCGTCGGATTTCAGGATATTCGGCAGCAAGAATATGACTGGGACGGCATGAAACGAATTGACGGGCCCTTATATTTATTCCAATATACGATTTCTGGACGAGGGAAGATCGAGCTAGATGGCCATCATCACGCTGTGCCAGAGGGAACTTCCTTTTTAGTTGAAATACCCGGCACACATCGCTACTACTTACCTGAAGACAGCTCGCATTGGACGTTCTATTTCGTTTTATTTAGGCAGAGCCATTTGCAGCATCTGTGGCAGGGAATACGTCAGGTGCTTGGACCCCTGCCGCAGTTCGAACCCCGCAGCTTAGTCATTCGTCGGCTCGAGGCCATCTACTCAGAAGCCCGAATTGGAGCAATAAAAGACGGCTATTACGCATCCTCCCTTGTTTATAGCTTCATGATGGAGCTTCTTCGAAGCAGCAGTGCGCAGCACCAGGACCGAAGTACTTGGCCAGAGATCGTTCGTCGGGCAGCTGATTATATGGAGATTAACTTTCAAATTCTGGAAGGACTTGACCAAATTGCGGAAGCAGCTGGCAGCTCAAAATACCATCTGGCACGTACCTTCCATCAAGCGACTAACTTCTCACCGATGGCCTATACCTCTAAGCTCCGAATCGAACTAGCCGTGAAATTACTCCGGAGCAGCTCATTGACCGTTGAAGAGATTGCTAGAGAGGTCGGCTACCAAAATGGCAGCTATTTTAGCAAAGTATTCCGCAGTTGGACCGGCTACTCACCAAGCAGGTTTCGTGAAGGAAAGGAACTTCTTTCAATCGATCAGATCATGTTTGACTAGTTACATACCGCAATATTTTACATGTGACAGCAAAACATTACGCTAGCTTCCCTAACAACTTCGTCTTATTATATGGCTATTACTTTAAACGAGAAGGGACGAGTTCATGTAATGAGCATTCATCACCAATGGGCCGCCACACCGCCGCTTGGCTGGAATAGCTGGGACTGTTATGGCGCAGCCGTCAATGAAGAAGAGGTACGTGGGAACGCGCAATATATGGCTGAACATCTAAAACCTTACGGCTGGGAATATGTTGTTGTCGATATACAATGGTACGAACCTGGAGCCATTTCTTCGGCTTACCGTCCTTATGTCCCCCTGGAGATGGATGCTTTTTCCCGTCTCATACCAGCTGCAAACCGTTTTCCATCCGCTACAGATGGACAAGGTTTCAAGCCCTTGGCTGATTATATTCACAGCCTGGGATTGAAGTTTGGTATTCATATCATGAGAGGTATCCCACGACAAGCGGTTCATGCTGATACACCGATACTAGGGACAAACGCAAGCGCACGGTCCATTGCCAAAACATGGAATGGCGCGATTTGCAAGTGGAATACAGATATGTACGGCGTCGATCCATCAAAGGAAGGCGCACAGGCCTACTATGATTCCTTATTTCAGCTGTACGCCTCGTGGGGTGTCGACTATGTAAAAGTCGATGATATCGCCGATTCGCTACTCTACGGCATTCAACTAGACCAAATTCAACTCATACGGAAGGCGATTGATACGTGTGGACGTCCAATGGTGCTGAGCCTTTCTCCAGGTCCGGCACCGCTCGAGTTCGCTGAAGAGTTGAAGGCAAATGCCAACCTCTGGCGTATGACCGATGATTTCTGGGACATCTGGCGACTGCTCTATGGCATGTTCGAACGGTGTGAGAAATGGGCACCGCATGTCGGCTCAGGAAGTTGGCCGGATTGCGATATGCTGCCTCTCGGTCACATCGGCATTCGTTCCGTCGACGGCGGGGCTAGCGACCGCTGGACGCGATTCACAAAGGATGAGCAGAAAACAATGATGACACTTTGGGCGATTTTCCGCTCGCCTCTTATGTTTGGAGGAGAGTTAAGAGACAATGATGAGTGGACATTGTCCCTACTCACGAATGAAGAAGTGCTGGATGTCCTTCGTAACGGACGAGATGCCCGTCAATTGTACCGGGAGGAAGAGCGGATTGTGTGGACTTCGGAGGGGACCGATGGCGTCCGTTATGTCGCTCTGTTTAATGCTGGTGACGACATCCAGACCGTTCAAGTAACATCATTCCAACTTGGTGCTCCTGCAATCGGTAGTGTGCGTGACCTATGGAATCGCGAAGAACTCGGTACGCCAGATGAGCTTTCTTTTACACTTGATCCGCATGCGTCGATGCTGTTGAAGCTTTCTCTTTAAAACAAAAAAGCGATCTCTAGCCATATTGGCTAAAGGTCGCTTTTTTGAATTCTCAACCCTACCGATAAGCCCGCATCGCTTTGCGCAGCTCCTTTAACGTAGGCCGCTTGCCGTACATCAGCACGCCGGTGCGGTAGATCTTCGCCGCAAGCCAAGCCATTGCGCCGATCGACAACAACTGAATCGCAATCGAGATCGCGATTTGCCAGAATGGCGGCGTACTCATCCCAATCCGCAGGAACATGATGAGCGGTGAGAAGAAAGGCACGAAGGACATCGTGACCACGAAGCCCGCATTCGGCTGGTTCAACCCGAAGATCGCGATCATGAAGGCCGCTACAATGACGAGGGTAACTGGCATAATCGCTTGCCCCACATCCTCTGTTCGACTCACAAGCGAGCCTACAGCTGCGAAGACAGTGGCGTAGATGAAGAAGCCGAGCAAATAAAAGATCAAGAAATACACAATGAGCGATAGCTGCAAATCATGCCAACTTAAGTGCAAATCAGCAATCATAGATGAGCTGCCACTCAAGCTTAGATTAACGGCACCTACCGCAATCAACAGCCCAATTTGCGTTAACGCAAGCAAGCAAATCCCGATAATTTTGCCAAACATCTGCTTAAGCGGTGAGACACTTGTTATTAGCAATTCCATGACACGCGTGCTCTTCTCCGCCGTAATTTCTGTAGCCACCAAGTTTCCGAAGCCAATTACGCCCATGTATAAGAGAAATAACATGACATACACGAGTGCATAAGAAATCGCGATTTGCGACTCTGTTTTACCTGCGGCTGCTTGATCTGAGGTTGAAATTTGCACGGTCTCCAAGGATACTGGCGTTTGAAGATCCGTTTTTACGGCATCCGACAGGCCCGCACCTTGCAAGACGACATCCGTTTTGATGAGATGAAGCGTCGTTTGGAGCTTATTTTTCAACGAAAACTCCATGGTACCCTTGGATTTATAGATCAACTTCGGAAATCCGCCTTGCTTCGCATCGGCAATCTCCAAGAAGCCTTTAATCTTCTTATCCGCGATTTGCTGCTTCCCATAGGCTTCATTCGCTGCTGCGCTGCCTCCATCCGGCAGTGGCACAATGAGAATATCTGGTTTCGATTGATTATTGTAAAAGGCGGTCAGTTTGCCAGCTATGCTAGTTTGACTTGTTCCGAAAACGCCAATTTTGGTAGGTTCATCTGAAGATAATTGACTGATAATGGCGGGAAGATGAAACAAGACAGATAATACAATCATCAATATCAGCGTCATAATGCGGAAGGATTTCATGCGGAAACGCGTCATATAGGTAAATTTGATCACCGTTAATATCCTATTCATGGCTGTTCCCCACCTTCTGGATAAATATTTCATTCAGGGTTGGCTCCATGATTTGAAACCGCTGAACAGATGACCGTTCCATGGCAAAATGGAGAATGCCCTGCGCTGCTTCTGGATGCGCGATGCGAAGCTCGTACCCGTTATGTCCCTTGTTCACTGAGGTCACACCTGAAATCTCCTCCAAACCAGTTATGCTCGTCTCTGTCTCCAAAATG
Organism: Paenibacillus sp. LjRoot56; assembly: GCF_964253335.1. Taxonomy (NCBI): domain Bacteria; kingdom Bacillati; phylum Bacillota; class Bacilli; order Caryophanales; family Paenibacillaceae; genus Paenibacillus; species Paenibacillus sp. LjRoot56. The sequence goes on along the minus strand of NZ_CAXURV020000001.1, from coordinate 1,345,808 downwards.
ACTCTTTCCTTCGGAAAGCTCGCCTTAATATCCTTCAGACTGCCTTGAAGAATGGTGTTCGAGCGATGCAAGATGCAGATATTCTCACAGAGTTCCTCCACATGATCCATCCGATGGCTGGAAAATAAAATCGTTTTCCCCTCATCGCGCAGGCTTTTCACCGTTTTCTTCAGCAGTTCTACATTCACTGGATCGAGTCCACTGAAAGCTTCATCCAGAATTAGGATATCGGGATTGTGAATAACCGCGGCAATAAATTGAATCTTCTGCTGGTTCCCTTTGGACAACTCCTCAACCTTACGGTTGTAATAATCCGGAACATCGAACCGTTCCAACCACATCTTCAAACTGCGATCTGCTTCGCTACGTTTCATTCCCCGAAGCTCGGCTAAGTAAACGATCTGATCACTAATTTTCACTTTGGGGTAAAGGCCACGCTCTTCAGGCAAATAGCCCATTAAGCTTCGTAGTTCTTCCCGATACCCCTGTCCGTTCCACTGTATATTTCCTTCATCTGGGTATATAAGCCCGAGTACCATTCGCATCGTTGTCGTTTTACCGGCCCCATTGGCGCCTAACAAACCATAAATCTCTCCCTGCTTGACTTGCAGCCCAATGCGATTCACGGCAGTTTTATCCCCGTACTGCTTCGATACGTCTTGTACAATCAAAGGGTATGTCATCACTTGACCTGCCTTCCCTCACGAAATTGCTTACGTACACTATTTTACATGAAAATGGAAAAACAATGAATTTTTCTTCACATGAACAAAAAAAAGAGAAGCCATCAACGCTTCTCATAGCGATTCAACGCTAACTTCTGGATCTCAATCGCCCGATCAATTTTGGATGCTTTCATTTTACTAACGTAGCTATCGAACGCATCCAGCGGCTCGACACCGAGAATAATTTTCAGAGACATCTCATCGACGAGTGTCATCACATCCATCATAATGGAAGAAAATTCAGCACTCTCAAGCTCCGTCTTCGGAATTTGCGGTAACGTGTATGTTTCAACTTGCGTATCCGCCCAGATGCCAATGGCTTTCCTTTGCTCAGGCAAGGTGTAATATTGCTCAACATACCGAGCATCCTGAACAAAAGGCCCAAAATAGCTTGCTCTCGTATACATCGACAAGGCTTGCGATGGTGCCAGCTTGTCTGGATTCCGCAGGATCCAATCCGTATATGTCGGATAGCCGTCTTTTAACGTATAGCTCGTTCCTTCAATCCCGAAATTAAAGAGCATATGCCCTTCGTCGCTATAGCCGTAATCAAGCAGCTTCGCAGCCTCTGCCGCATGTTGACTATTACTTGAAATAGCTACCCCACCGGTACCTACATAAGCGTAGCTTTTCTGCCCGAATTTAGGCTTATCGCCTTTATGCAAGACGGGGTAAGGGGCAGCAGCAAATAAAGCTGATTTGATTTTCTCCTCGACAAGCGGCTGCCATTTCCCAATACCTGCTCCCGCATTCCAAATCGTTGCGCCACTTCGCCCCGTTACCATATTGGAGTCCATTGTCTTGGTATCCACGGAAGCGATATTCTTATCAATTAATCCTTCCTCATACCACCCTCGGAAAGTCGCCAAGAAATCTTGGTAGCCCTTCTCCATGGGACCAAACTTGACCTCACCATGATCTTGATAGAAGCCTTTGCGAATCCCATAAGCGCCTACAAAAGCGCCGCCTTCAATCCCGAACAGCGGATTCGGCACGCCTAGAAATGTCAACGGAGCTGCGATTCCTTTCTTCTCCTTGAATGCCTTAAGCACCGTATGCCATTCCTCTATCGTGGTTGGAACCTCTAGTCCAAGCTCGTTAAGCCAATCCTGACGGATAATGGGCCCTTGATACGTACGAAGCTTATCATCACCACGGATGAACGGGAAAACGTAATAGCTGCCGTCATCGGTCCGAATTTGCTTATCGATTTCGGGATGCTCCTTTAAGTATTGCTTCAGATTAGGCGCATACTTATCAATGACCTCATTTAATCTCAAAATATAGCCATCTTTGATCGCCTTTTCAGGTCCGCCAGGGAAGCTGTCCCACTCGTACTCCATCATATCAGGCAGGTCGCCGGAGGCTAATAAGACATTCATCGCTTCCTTGGCTTGATTCGCAGACGGCTGTATGAAGGAAAGTTGGACTCCAGTCCTCTTCTGCCATTCTTGGAAAAAGGGGATATCCTTGAATTTCGCTTTCACACTCGCGGCATTCCCATTCAACTCTGACCAATAGGTCAGCTTCGTAGCCGCTGTCACAGACGGCTCCTTATCCTTAACCGTAGCTGTAGGCTGCCCTGACGGTGTCGTAAGCGGCGTCGGGCTCTCAGATGAGCATGCTGTCAGCCCAAGGGTGATTATACCTAGGAGTAATAGTGTCTTGCTGCTAGCTCGTCTGCTCATTCTGTTCTCCTCTCCGCATGCATCTGTTTATCATCCTATCCTCATCAGTTCATTTCCTTATATTTCCCAGGCGTTATTCCCTCGTATTTCTTGAAAACACGAATAAATGTAGCCACTTCATTATAGCCAACTAGCCGCGCGATCTCCGAGATCGAGTCTTGCTTATAGCTGATCATCTTCTTCGCTTGTTGAATGCGGTATTTCGTGATGTAGTCGAGTAAGCCCTCACCTGTCTGATCTTTGAATAATTTAGATACGTAGCTGCCTCTTAAGGCAAAGTTTTCACCTATCGTATTCACATTCAAATTAGCATCTTGATACTGCTCCTCGATATATTGCATAACTTTCGCGATGAGCTCACGCAAGGTTTCCGTCCGTTCTTTCGTCTGGTTCGCTTCTATTTTAGAAGCCGCAAACACACATACCTCTCTGAGCAACAGCTGCAGCTCTTGCTGCATTTCCAGAATGGTGTCGCAGGCAATGATTTTATCCATCCATAACGGGTTATCCCCTAGCCAAGGCTGTGTAGTCCCGTCCCCCAGCTCATTCATCGCTTTCACCATCGTACCTACGAGATTGAAGATGAGACATCTAGCCAAAGTAAGCGACACCAGTGGCTTATCGAAATTACGTCCCACGATCTCGTTCATGCTAGCCGAGGCTTGCTCAATATCTCCCGTTTTGATGAGATTAATAATTTGCTGCTCTATTTGGAGCGGATAATAGTAACCCAGCTGCAGCTTATCGGCCGTGTCGATTCGGATTTCATCGTAAGTGATGATCTCTCTCTTCCCTCTGACCATCTTATATTCCATCGCGTCCAAAGCTTCACTATAAGCCTCGGCAACGCCAATCAGAGAAGGGTGAACACCACTAATGGAGATTGTTAAATCCATATGGAACCTTGTCAGGAATCGCTGCGCTTCTGCAGCAATCCAATCCATATCAAGTTTCCGCTCTGCCGCATCCGTTTCTGCGAAGTTCACCAAACACACCATCATATCATCGATCTCAGCCACATAACCCGCATGCTGGCGATGTCCGACGAGCTCTTCAACGACATTCGTGATGATGAACTGCATCAATTTTCTGCGCTCACTAATGTCCATACCTGGTAAATTCGTAGATATACTATCGGAATTCTCAACCGCAAACAAAATAACCGCGAAATGATTTGAAATCAAATCCATATGAAAGGTTTTGAACGCTTCCTCATACGAAACGAGCGAATCAATTCGCCCTTTCAACAATCGATTTAACATATTCGAACGAAGCACGTGATGGTGAGATTGTAGCTGCAGCGCGATTTGATCCTTCTCATTCCGTGTATGCGAGATCACTTTCTGAATGAAATGCAGTTCATTTCCATCAGCACGTTCTTCAAAAGCATTTTTATCAGAAATCGATTGAACCAAACGTTGAATCGGTGAGTAATTACGGCGTAGAAAGAACCAAGTTAGCACCGCTGCACCAAATAAGCTAATTAGTATGCTGATATAAGTAAACTTGCGGACATACTCCGCTTTTTCCCAATATATACGGCTTGGAATAATCAGCACATATTTCAAATCAGATACACCCGATTGAATATAGAAAAGCTCTGATTCTCCATCCTGTGAAGGTTTGTAAGTCACGTTATCCTCATCTTGCAATTGCTCCAAAATGAGATTCTTATTCACCGTCACAGGGACATTGGAGAGTAGAACTTGATTGTCATGATTAAGGATGACGATTTGCCCGCCGCTAAACCCTGAAATGCTTTCGATTGCCTTCTCGAATCGTTCCCTATCAGCCATCACAACGACAGTACCTGTCTGCTTACCATTCAGATCCTTGGGCAAGTGTGTGACGTACGCGATGGAGGAGGCAGATGGACCTGCATCTACGCGGGGAAGGATCAGAAATTGGTTATTCGTAGCTTGGTGGATCGTATCTAGCCATTGTTCATACCTGATGGTACCTGTATTGTGAATTGTATCAAACGCTGTATGCAGATCTCGCATATTTCCTGGACGAAGAATCGAAGCCTCCTGATCCCAAGTCACATAGAATTCATCGATTGTCGCATACGAGGTTTGGTACATCCGAAACTCTTTCACTAGTTGAAAAGCCAGATATTGATCATCATTGGTTCGCATATTGGAGTACATCAGACTTTGTAACTTAGCATTCCAAGTAATTTCCATATTCAACCGTTTCATCAAATCGAATTGCGTATCGATCGTGTAACGGACTTGTTTCAATAAGGAATCATTCGCACGATGGATTTCACTTTTTAATGCATGACTAGACTGCGAGTATATGAGGATGCTCATCAGCATAGGCACGAATAATACGGCACTGTAGGATAACAACCAGGTAAATATAATACTTTTTCTTTTGGGCCAAAAAAATCGAAGCTTCACTTGGATCTCCTCCCGCTGCGCACCTTGAAAATTCCTCTGAAGGGATTGTCTCCTTCACTCTATTATACCTCTGTTCGCAAGGGGAGGAATGTCCAAAATGACAAATCCGATTGATAAAAGCGCTACTAGGTCCCTATTTCCATGGTCTATCCCTTCAGGGAACCTACCATAACCCCTTTGACAAAGAAACGTTGTACAAATGGATAGACACATAGAATTGGCAATGTCGCCACGACGATCGTCGCATATTTGATGGTTTCTCCGATCTGGAAACGATCACCCGCATCAGCTCCCACGGACATGCCATCTGTTGAGTTGGATATTAAAATTTCCCTGAGAACGAGTTGTAACGGAAAGAGGTCTCTGTTTTTAATAAAGATCGATGCATAGAACCAACCATTCCATTTATCAACAGCATAGTACAGAATCATGACGGCAATGACGGGCATGGACAACGGGATGATGATTCGGAACAAAATCGTAAAGTGATTGGCCCCATCGATTTTGGCCGACTCCTCTAAGCTGTCTGGTATCGCCATAAATGCTGTTCGCATAATAATCAAATTAAATGTGGAGATCGAGAATGGAATAATCGTCGCCCATAGGGTGTCGAGTAAACCTACATTTTTGACGATCAAATAGAGCGGAATTAAGCCCCCGTGGAAGAACATCGTGATCACGATAATGATCATGAATGCCTTATTCCAGATCACATTTTTACGAGAGAGCACGTATGCGCCTAACGCTGTCATCAAGAGGTTGACAATAACACCTGCGACCACGATAAACATGGTGTTTCGGTAACCAATGAGAATTCCAGGGTTCTTCATAACCCCTTTATAGGCTTCCCAACTAAAGCCAAGTGATTTATATAAAATCCCTTTGTGCGCAACTAATTCATTCGCATTACTGAACGAAGCAAATAGTACGTATAGCAAAGGGTACAACGTAACCACAACAAGTAGGGTCAAAATCAAATGAATAGCAACATCGAATAGTCTTTCTACGAAACTAGGTCCTTTTCTCATCAACATCACCTCACCATAAGCTGCTTTCATTTACTTTACGACTAATGTAGTTTGCTGTAATGAGCAGGATTAGATTGATAACGGAATTAAATAAGCCAACCGCTGAGCTGTAGCTCCATCCGAACTCCAGCAACCCTTTACGATAGACGAAGGAAGAAATTACGTCCGCCGTTTCATAACTGACAGGATTATAGAGCAGAATGATTTTCTCAAATCCCACGTTCAATAAATTACCCATACGCAAAATAAACATAATCGCAATCGTCGGCATGATACCTGGTAATGTGATATACATCATCTGTTTCCAGCGACTTGCGCCATCCATACGTGCAGCTTCATACTGTTCCGTATCAATGCTCATTAACGCTGCAATATAAATAATAGATTCCCATCCAATACGTTGCCAAATCTCGGATAAAATGTAAATCGGTCGGAACAACTCCGCTTTCTGCAGCATCGCTTGCCCGTCATACCCGAAGGACATCGCGATATTGTTTATGACACCATCCGCATTCGTAAAGTCCGTAATAATCCCGCAAATAACGACTAGCGATATAAAATAAGGCATATACGTAATCGTTTGTGCGACTCGCTTGAATGTCTTACTTCGCACCTCATTAATCAAAAGCGCCAAAATAATCGGAGCAGGAAACTCAAATATCAAGGAGTACAAGGAGATAACCAGCGTATTTTTCAATATGCGCCAAAAGTAAAAAGAACTGAAAAAGTCATGAAAATGCTTAAAGCCTACCCATTCACTGCCAAGAATTCCCTTCATGGGTGAATACTCTTTAAAGGCAATTAAGGCTCCATACATCGGTGCATAATGGAAAATCAAGTAATAAGCGAGCACGGGTACCATCATGAGGTACAAGTACTTGTTGGCCATAAAATCACGGATATATCTATTTGTCCCCGTTCGTTGCTTCGTAAGCGTTACACTTTCCAGTGGCTGTGTATTCGCCATCTCCATCCTCACCCTCTCACCAGTTTACTTATAGAGAAGGGAGATCTTAGATCCCCCCCGCCTCTTCCTGCTTAACGAAACTTATCGAACTTATCGCTTGTTATAGCGATCAAGTGCTGCTTGCTGAATCTCGATAGCGCGGCTTAAATTCAAGGACTTCATTTTATCCACATACTTCTCAAAGCCATCTACAGGCTCGTTGCCCAAAATGATTTTCAGCGTCATTTCATCCACCAACGTGTTCATATCGCCCATGATTTTCGCATATTCAGAGCTTTCCTCTGGCGTTGGTGTTAATGGTGGCAAGCTGTATTTAGCGGTATCGGTTTTCTTCCACACATTGATCGCATCGCGTTGGGTCGGCAGTACAAAGAACTGTTCCGCATAACGCTTGTCTTGGATAAATGGACCGTTGTAGCTGCCGCGAATATACATGGACATCGCTTGTGCAGGTGCTAACTTATCTGGATTCTTCATCAGCAAATCCGTATATTTCGGGTAGCCATCCACCATCGCGTAGCTAACACCTTCTGTTCCGAAGTTGAAGAACATGTGACCAGCTTCACTGTACCCATAATCCAGCATCTTCACAGCTAATTCTGGATTCTTGGACTTCGCCGTTACCGCAACAATCCCTCCAGAGGAATACGGGTTATCCTTTTGCCCAAATTTCGGCGTATCGCCTTTCTTGAGTACCGGATATGGCGCTGCTACCAGCTGTGCTTTAGGATCTTTAGCCTGGATCAGTGGCTGCCATTTGCCTATTCCACCACCTGCGTTACCAATACTTGCCCCTGTCGCTCCCGTTGCGAAGCTGCCATCCAAGGCTTTCGTATCCACTGTAGCAATGTTCTTGTCTAGCAAGCCATCTTGAAACCATTGGTGGAACGTCTTCAAGTACTCTTTGAAGCCGCTTTCCGACGGTCCGAATTTGATTTTCCCATTATCCAAATAGAATCCACGGTTCACGCCAAATGCGCCTAAGAATGCACCGTTGTACGATTCATTGAAAAATCTTGGTTTGCTGATAAAGGATAATGGCGCGGCTGCACCTTTCTTCTCTTTAAACGCCTTCAATGTCGTTGTCCAGTCATCAATCGTTTCAGGTACAGGAAGTCCTAACTCATCTAACCAGTCTTTACGAATCATCGGGCCTTGGAAAACTTGTAGATACTCATCTCCACGAATGAAAGGGAAGGCATAATAGCTGCCGTTATCTGTTTTCACCATTTTGTCGACATCTGGATGCTCTTTGAGGTATTTCTTCAGGTTAGGCGCGTATTTATCAATCAGATCATTCAATTTCAAAATGTAACCATCTTTAATGGCTTTCTCAGGTCCACCTGGGAAATCACTCAGAAAGTTGTATTCGATCATATCTGGCAAATCGCCGGATGCGAGCATCACGTTTAGCGCTTCTTTGGCTTGCCCTGTCGGAGGCGCTAAGAATTTCAGCGGAACTCCGGTTTTCTTCTGCCATTCTTGGAAAAAGGGCACATCGGCATGTGTCGTTTTCACACCTGTTAAGTTCCCGTTCAACTCACCCCAATAGGTAAGTGTTTTATCCGTTGTCATCGGATATGTCATTGCGGTAGTTGTAGCTGGTGATTGTGACTCACTCGTTGTTGTCGTTGTTTCCGTCTTCGAGGAACAGGCAATGGCTGTACCCATCATCATGATAATCATGGTTGAAGCTAAAATTTTCTTCATTCGTTGACCCTCCACTACATGTTATGGTGAGATGCATCTCTTCCTTAAGCGTAGTGGAATCAATCGGATTAACCTATGAGCAATATGAAGAATGGCATGGTCATTTCATCATGTCAAATTGTTGATTTCTGCAATCCAATAGGCGAAATCACAAAATCAGCCCTAATTTAGACAAAAAAATAGCACGGAATGATGATCACTCACATCATTCCGTGCTATTTGTTACCTTTTACAAACCGAAAATGGCATCAATGACTGGCTTTGTTGTTCCGCCTGGATACAAGACATACAACAATACATAAACCATTACACCTGTTGGCGCTGTTAGCAGCCATACAATCGCTGCAACTTTACCGATTTTCTTATGTTTTAGGAATTTCTTTTTGTAAGCGAACCATAGCGTGACGAGGCCAAGAACGCCTCCTATTGTAGCCAAGGTGATATGGAAGAACAAGAACAAATGATAAGGCAATTTTAAGCTCTCCGGCCCACCAAATGCCGTGTTTCCTTCAAATAAGGTTCGGGACATGTAGATGATGAAAAAGGCTAAAGCGAAAATAGCGCCTAGAACCATCAGCTTTTCATGCGTATCCCGGTTTCCTTTGACGATATGATACCATCCGAATCCAACAAAAATGGCACTAATCACAATAAACATCGTAGAAATCGTGGGTAATATGTGCATCTTTCTAATCCTCTCTCTAAGCGCGATTCCAGTTCCCGCCTTGATTATTCAAGCTATCTTGTGATGGAATAGGATCCAATTCATCGTCATCCTTGCGCTCTCGGCGATACCAGCGGAAGAAAATATAAGCTAAAGTAGCTCCATATATAATTTCTTGCAATATCTTCATGATTACACCACCGAGCTGTTGATCATCGAGCGGTGACAAATGAGCAAACGGAACAGTGACGTTGTCATACATATCGTAGATAATTGAATCCGCAAAAATGATAAGCGCACATGCGGGTGTCAACAACACACCATTTCCGAAAATATACGCCATCTTCTTCAAATCGTTCAAGCGATTCAGCTCAGGAAGCGGACAGAATACTGGAAACCACATAATAAAGGCTGTCACTAAGAGCAACGTATGATAAGCAAGAAGCGGTATATCATTCTTCATCAGATAATCCATAATAAACGGCATATGGTAGATGGAGAATAGCATATTGAACATGAACAATGCGATCAAAGGCCGAGTAAAAAAGGAAAATAGACCGCGAAACACGATATTTTTCATGCAAGAACGAACCAACCAAGCCGGTGTTCCTAGCCAAATGAAGATCGGTACAATCAAGTAAAGAATCGTTTGTTGCAGCATGTGCATACTGAACAAGTAGTGATGCCCTATGTAGTTAATTGGACTTCCTTGCCCAATATAGAATAAGATTAGCCCCGCATAGAAGAGAAGCTGCTGTGAGATCGAAATTGGCTCTGATTTCGCAGCGCTCCCATTCCCTTTTACGACAAAGCGACCATAACTATATCCGATTACGATGACGATCAACAATAAAACAGGATTCCACAAATCAAAAAAACCACCAATCTGACTCATACCTGCATCTATCTCCTTTCAAGCTGACTACTTCCGAATAACTCTACTTAAAAAAAGAGGAGGCACTTTGTCTAGACAAAGTTGCCTCTTCTATCTTTTTTACCACCAAACCCAATATACGGCTGTGATTACACCGGTAAGAGCAACGAATGCTCCTGCGAAGATAAAGATTAGAGGGAACAAATGTCCTCTCTCTTTGGCATGCATCCAGAAAAGTAACTGAACGAGTGCCTGCACGATCCCGAGGGATACGATGAAAATCAAGATAAACGAACGATCCAAATCTCCGTAGAGTACGACAGCGAATGCCAACATCGTGAGTAGAATCGAGATAATGTAAGTCAAATAGTGATTTACGGGTGAATCGTGCTTAACCCGCTTGCTAGGTGCGTGTGTATCATGAGAATTGCTGCTCATTTAGTGACCCACCTTCCCCATCAGATAAACAACTGTGAAGATAAATACCCAGACTAAGTCGATAAAGTGCCAGTACAGGGATGCGACATAAAACTTAGGAGCCGTAACGACTGTAAGACCTTTCTTAAGTCCTTGGAAAATCAACAGTGTAATCCAGCAAACACCGAATGCTACGTGAGCACCGTGGAAACCAACCAACGTATAGAACGAGGTGGAGAAAGCACTTGTTGTAAACTTGTGTCCTTCATGCACATACTCGTAAAACTCGTAGATCTCCATTCCTAAGAACGAAAGACCGAACAAAACAGTTACTGCTAACCAAGCTAGCAATTGACCTACTTTTTGACGGTGCATCGCAATAATTGCGAATACACTCGTCAAACTGCTCGTTAAGAGTATAAACGTCGACCAACCAACTGTTTTGAGCTTGAAAAGCTCTTCAGCTGTTGGGCCATCCGGAACTGAGTTCCGAAGGGCAATGTAAGTTGCGAATAAGCAACCGAACAATACAACCTCTGCACCAAGGAAAAGCCAGAAGCCAAGAACTTTATTTTTCCCTTCGAGGGTAGCCGTTTCCGGATTAGCAGGCAGTGCGCCCGTGTGATGACTACTCATGCCTTTACCCCCTTATGATCGTCTTCCAATTCTTCTGGTTCAATATGCCAACCGTGGTCGTCATATACGGAACGCAAGAACATGGCAATGAAAGTAACTACGATACCTGCAGCAGCTACATAGTAGTTTTTGTACATAAAACCAAAACCAGCGATGAACAAACCAACAGACATCACAAGCGGCAAGATCGATGCCGAAGGCATGTGGATCGAACCAATTGGCTCAGCTGGTGTCATTTGCTTGTTACCAGCCATTTTTTCTTTCCAGAAAGCATCTAAACCGCGAACAAGCGGAGTTTGTTTGAAGTTGTACTCAGGTGCAGGTGATGGAATTGTCCACTCCAAGGAGCGTCCATCCCACGGATCTGCAGGAGCTGTCATTGGTTTTCTTGCTGTAGTGATAATGTTGATGAGGAACACCAACGTACCAATACCCATTAAGAATGCACCAACCGTTGAAACTAAGTTACCGACTTCGAGATCGTATCCTGGCTGATACGTAAAGACGCGTCGCGGCATCCCCATTAGTCCCAAGAAATGCTGCGGGAAGAATGTCAAATGGAAACCGATGAAGAACAACCAGAAATGCAATTTACCTAAGCCTTCACTTAGCATACGACCGAACATTTTCGGCCACCAGTAGTAAAGACCTGCGAACAAACCAAGTACTAGACCACCAACGATAACATAATGGAAATGCGCTACTACGAAGTACGTATCGTGGTACTGGAAGTCAGCCGCTGGAATCGCAAGCATAACCCCTGTAGTTCCACCCATAACGAATGTTGGAATAAACGCTGTTGCGAAGATATTCGCAGTTGTGAAGCGGATTTGACCACCCCAAAGTGTGAACAACCAGTTGAAGATTTTCACACCCGTTGGAACAGCAATCGCCATCGTAGCAATCGCGAAGATCGAGTTCGCTACTGGGCCTAGACCTGCTGTAAACATATGGTGAACCCAAACCATGAAGCCTAAGAAACCAATTAGCACTGTTGCAAATACCATGGAGCTGTATCCGAACAGACGTTTTTTCGAAAAAGTAGAAACAATCTCAGAAATAATACCGAAAGCTGGAAGAATCAAAATGTAAACTTCGGGATGCCCGAAAATCCAGAACAAGTGTTCCCAAAGCACATTGTTACCGCCTCTGGCTGCATCGAAGAATGCACCACCGAAGACGCGGTCAAACATTAGCTCAACCAATGCAACCGTGATTGCAGGGAAAGCAAGAACAATTAGACCTGAAGTTACAAAAGCAGACCAAGTAAACATTGGTAAACGCATGTATGTAAGCCCAGGAGCACGCATGTTGATAATCGTTACGAGGAAGTTAATCCCCCCGATTAGCGTACCGATACCTGCAATTTGCAAACCAAGAACGTAGAAGTCCGTTCCTTGCAAGTTGCCTTCAAGAGTTGCCCCCCAGTTTGAATCAGTGATCGAGGATAAAGGTGCGTATCCTGTCCAACCCGCATCTGGAGCTCCACCTAAGAACCAACTAGTGTTCATTAGCACGCCGCCGGCGAAGAATAACCAGAAACCAAGCGAGTTAACGAACGGGAACGCAACGTCCCTTGCACCAATTTGTAGAGGAACGATGGCATTCATGAAAGCGAAGATAACCGGCATGGCCGCAAAGAAAATCATCGTTGTTCCGTGCATCGTTGTTAATTGGTTAAATGAATCTCCAACAAAAATTTGTTGATCTGGATAAGCGAGTTGTATCCGAATCAAGATCGCTTCAAGTCCCCCTACGAGGAAGAAGAAGCCGCCCGCTAGTAAATACAGGATACCGATTTTCTTATGATCGACGGTAGTAAGCCAATCCATAAGCCCGGTATGTTTTTTTACTGGATGAGAGTGAGCCAACGTATGAACCTCCTTTACATCAAGAGTTTATTTCAATGTTTGTAAGTACGTAACAATATCTTTAATTTGAGTGTCATCTAATTTACCGTTTGCTTCTTTACCGAAAGCTGGCATTTTGTTACCCGGTTTCAGTTCTTGCGGATTATGTATCCACGATGCTAAGTTCTCAGGTGTCTTCTCCAAGATACCCGCAAGTGTGTCGCGATCTGCAAAGCCTTTAAGGTTAGGTGCAACCCCTGGACCGCTAGCATTAACAGCATGACAAGACATACAGTTTTCTTTGAAAAGCTCTTCACCCTTTTGAGCAGATGCTGGTACTGTAGAAGGAGCTTTCATTTTCGCAACCCAAGCATTAAAGTCTGCTTCAGACTTAGCCGCAACGGTAAAGTTCATCAAAGCATGTGAAGCTCCACAAAGCTCTGTACATCTACCTTGGAACGTTGCAATTTCATCTGCTTGCAAGTAAAGCGTATTACGGATACCTGGGTTCGTATCAACTTTACCACCTAGAGATGGTACCCAGAAAGCATGAGCAACGTCAGCAGAAACAACATCAAAGGCAATGATTTTGTCCTTAGGAATCACAAGCTGTTGAGCTGTTGCGATACCAAGGTCTGGATATTCAAACTGCCACCAGAACTGATGCGCAGTGACTTTCACATGGATAGCGTCTTTGTTCTTGTTGTAATTCTCGGAGTGTTTGAACGTGTAGGATACTGTCGGCACCGCAAGCACTAACAGTAAAAGAATTGGGATTACTGTCCAGATAATCTCCAAAACATGACTTCCTTCGACTTGTTTCGGAATACTTTCGTCGCCTTTACGCTTGCGAAAGCGAACTAAAACGTACACATAAATCGCAAATACGACAATTACGACAAAAATCATGATAAAGAGACTTAATTTCATTAAATAAAGCTGCTCCGTCGCCACAGGACCTTTTGGCACTAAAGCAGATAAGGTTGGGTCTCCGCACCCAGTTAGCATGAGCGTCATCACCGCTAGAAGGGGTAGCAGACGCCAGAACTTTTTCAATTGACTCATTGTATCAACCCCACTTTTAAAACAATATTTTTACCACGAAGGCCATGCCCATGTCAATTCACTTTAATAACTATAAATTCGTGAAAACTTTTTGTCAATCGCTGTAGGAGAGTTCACAAATTGTTCTTAAACAGCGTCTGTAGCGATATATTTCCCTTCATGGTTATTTCCATACACCCACCTCTTTATGCATAAAAGCCTTTATTTGTGAACACGAATAATTAGACAGAAACATCTCATCCTATAGACAATAAATCGCATTGGGAGGTCTGTTAATTATGTTCAGGAAGTTAGGTTTTCCGATTTGTGGAATCATATTCCTACTGCTTACATTATCCGCATGTGGTTCTAGCGGTAAACAGTACAGAGGCGATCGTGATGACTCTACTAGCTCGAATTTTGGCGCGAATGTCGAAAAGGGAGACGCGATGGACCGTGCCTATCAAGTACAGCAACTGTCTGGTCCTGTCACACACAACAATACCAAGTTGGAATACAGTCAAAATCTATCAGACCAACTTAATAACATGGACGGGGTTAATACGGCTTTAGTTATGATTACAAATCAGAATGCATATGTCGCATTAATGATGGATAGCAGCGCAATTGGCACGAAAGGGTTGACGAAAGAGACGAATAATCAAGGAACGAACAAAGGCTTTTACAACGATGATAACCCCTATGATGACTCATTACCGTCTAATGATCTAAATAAAGGTTACAATAGTTATGAAACAGCTGTGCATCATGATTTACTTTCGCATCAGTTTAAACAGGCCATTGCTGAGAAGCTTCGTGTCCTTAAACCAGATCTGATGGATGTCTATATTTCGGCAAATCGGGATTTCCTTAATAAAATGAATAGCTTCGCTCAGGAAAGCTGGAAAGGTCATTCGCTTATGCCTCTTCTAACTGACTTCAACCAGACGGTGACACGTGTGTTTGGAACAGCGCAATCATTACCCCATGACTAGTTAATTTAGGGCTAGCCTCCTAAAGGAAGCTTTATTTCTATTAGGAGGTCTTGCCACGCCTTTTGGAGCTCAACCAGCATGTAAATCTTCTATTAATAAAGTAGTTTATTTCTGCTTGTGGGTCGGCTCCTGTTTTCATTTGTCTTTCATTCCTGTACAATGAGGGAATCGTCTTTACTAAGAAGGAAAAAGGGAGCTGGCCAATTACCCATGTCAAATGGATTTGCCTCATTAGGTATTAGAGAACAATTAGTTCAAGTTTTGCAAAATCAAGGTGTCGTAGAACCGACCCCCATTCAACGAGAAGCGATTCCAGTATTGTTAAAAGGTTCAGACGTTATCGCACAAGCTCAAACAGGTACAGGTAAAACCCTTGCCTTTGTACTTCCTATATTAGAAACAATTGATGTAGAAAGCTCGGATGTTCAAGCGCTTATTCTTACCCCTACTCGTGAGTTAGCGATTCAAATTAGCAATGAGTTGAAAACCCTTGTCCCAATTACAGGTGCGAAGGTCCTAGCTGCTTACGGCGGGCAAGATGTAGAAAAACAGCTTAGAAAGCTACAAGGCAACATACATATAGTAGTAGGAACACCGGGAAGATTGCTTGATCATCTTCGTCGCGGTTCTATCAACTTCTATAAATTGAAAATACTCGTATTAGATGAAGCAGATCAAATGTTGCACATGGGCTTCTTGCATGAAGTCAAGGATATCATTGCGCAAACGTCTCCTTATCGCCAAACGCTGCTCTTCTCCGCAACGATGCCAGAACAGGTCATCAATTTGTCTAAGGCTTATATGAAGGAAGCAAAAGAAATTAAAATTCAAAGTAAGCAAGTCACTTTGACTGAAATTCAGCAGGTGCTTGTCCCTACGACGGATCGGGATAAACAAGACGCTCTTATTGCAGCAATTAAACAGTATAGGCCCTATCTTGCAATGATTTTCTGTCGGACCAAAGCCAAAGCGATTGCGCTCAATGAAACGCTGCAAGAAATCGGATTAATGTCCGATGAGCTGCATGGTGACTTGTCTCAAGCGAAACGTGAACAAGTGATGAAGCGTTTCAGAGAAGGACGCATCGAACTCTTAGTCGCTACGGATATCGCAGCTCGCGGTTTAGATGTGGAAGGCGTAACGCATATCTTCAACTATGATGTACCTCAAGATGCCGAAAGCTATATTCATCGGATTGGTAGAACGGGCCGTGCAGGCGAGTCAGGCGTTGCTGTGACTTTCGCAACGCAAAGAGATATGCCAACAATTGAGCTTATCGAAAAAGGCATCAAAATGTCATTGCGCGGTGCTGATGGACAGCAAAGACGTGTTGTTCGTTCCAACACGGATGACTACGTGGAGCAAGATGGCAGAGGGTCTGCACGCAAAGGCGGAGCTGGTGCTTCCTCTCGCGGTGGCAGACGTAATGACCGTGGCGGAGCGCCCGAACAACGCAGCGGCGGACGTGCTGGAAGACCTGGAGCACGTGAATTGCGTGGCGATCGCACTAACGTTCAGTACGGTGGCGAGCGCAAAACAGGTTTTGGTTCCAAAGGCGACAAATTCGGCTCACGCGGAGGTTCAGCTGGTGCTGGGCGTTCAGGCGAAAGACCGGCTAAAGTGAACTCGGAGCGTAGCCCGAATACATGGGGACGCGCAACAGTTGTTCACGAATCGCCAACTACGAATTCGGCCACAGCTCGCGGAGCGAACATTGGCGCAGCCAAAGCACGCGTAACCGGTTCCTACAATGGCGGCGGTGAAGGTACAGAGCGCAAACGTTCTGCTCCACATGGCGATAAGTCTTACTCGCCATACAACAAGTACGCTGGCGCAGGTCGTGATGACGCGGCTAGCGCGTCTCGAAACATTCGCGGCGGCAAGGGCCGTGGCGATGGAGCTGCACGCGGTGCTGCTCCTCGCGGTGAGGGCTTCGGCGCTCGCACGGGCGGTGCTCCTCGCGGTGAGGGCTTCGGCGCTCGCACGGGCGGTGCTCCGCGCGGTGAGGGCTTCGGCGCTCGCACGGGCGGCGCTCCTCGCAGTGAGGGCTTCGGCGCTCGCACGGGCGGCGCTACTCGCGGACGGAGTGATGAGCGTGGTGCGCGCAGCGCAGCACCTCGTGGCGACAGCTTCGGCTCACGCGGCGGTGCTCCGCGCGGTGACAGACCAAGTGGCCCACGCGGTGGGCAAGGCGGCGCTCGTGGAAGTGCGCCAAGAGGCACTCGCGGCGGTGGCAGCAAACGCTAGGCTTGCTGTTGAAGCGATTTCATGCAAGTCTTTACCGATGAAGCCTTACGATGTAAACTATAAGTATGGTTTAATCAGATTCAATTTTATAAAAATCGTTTCAACCCGTGCTCGCACGTAGGATTTACCCCCCATCCAATCGAAGGAGGTATGTTCCATGTACGCATTAAAGGATAAGGAAATGATTTTTGTATTCACTGGCCCACACGGGGCAGGCCGAAAAACCGTTGCGGAAATGTCCGGCTCCACGCTGGGGATGAAACAAGTGATTTCGTACACCACACGACCTCCAAAACCAACAGAGGAAGATGGTCAAGATTATCACTTCATCTCACCCGCGCAATTTGTTCAGGCACAAGCTGGTGGTGAATTCATCGAGGTAAGTACCGTTAATGACCATTTATATGGAATCAAAAGTTCCGATATTGAACGAATGTTCCAACAAAGTGGCAGCATCTACTTGATTCTGAATCGTTTTGGTGCCGAAACTCTCAAAAAGCTATATGGTGACCGTGTCGTCCAAATCTTCATTTATGCCCAGCGAGACACGCTCGAAGAGCGAATGAAAGAAAGCGGAGATTCCGAAGAGATCGCCTCTAAATATTTGTCCGACTATGAAAATGAATTAGCCTACCGAGATCAATGCGACCATGTTTTTGAAAATGTGGACCTGGCTCATACGGTATTTGATCTTACCAAAACATTGGATTTATATTTAAATCGTAATCTGGTCGACTTGGACTAGAAACGAAGGGCACTAGCTGCCGATAAAGGCCTGGACGGTCCCCCGTCCGGGCCTTTTCATCTAACGAATGAACGGCTTCGTAAGTAGTCCGTTCCTACTAAAGGAGTTGAATGATATGAAAATCATTTCCATCGAACCTACACCCAGCCCCAACTCCATGAAACTTAATATGGATGAGTCCTTACCTGCCGGTGTGCGAGAAACTTATACGAAGAAAAATCTAATTGGCGCCCCCGAGGAAGTGCAGAAACTGCTTGCAGTGCCCGGTGTTATTAGTGTGTTCCACGCAGCCGATTTCATCGCGGTAGACCGCAACTCGAAGGGTGACTGGCAGTTCATCCTGGCGCAGGCGCGCGAGATCTATGGCGAAGCGCAGCCTGCTGCAGGTACTGGATTGCCAACCGAGCAGCCTGCTGCTGACGCTGCCTATGGCGAAGCGCAAGTGCTCGTGCAGATGTTTCGCGGTATTCCGCTCCAGGTGAGGGTACGCGCAGGCTCAGAAGAAGCCCGCGTCGCTATGCCGGAGCGCTTCACGCAAGCCGCGGTGCGCGCAGGTACGGCTTCGCCGAACCTGATCAAAGAGCGGAAGCTCGAGGAGCTCGGCGTTCGCTACGGCGAGCTTGGGGACATCGCGGGCGAAGTCGTCCAGGAACTGGACGCTTCTTACGACGATGCCCGCGTCGAGGAACTGGTCTCCCGCGCGATGCAGGAGACCACGGATGCCCCTGTGGAGGAGGCTGCCACAGGAGATCTTGTCGCAGCAGCGGAGCAGCTGCGACACAGCGATTGGAAGCTGCGCTACGCCGCGCTTCAGAAGATCCAGCCGTCGCTGGAGACGCTGCCGCTTCTCGTCCATGCCTTGCAGGACGAGAACACGTCGCTTCGGCGACTGGCCACGGTGTACCTCGGGGACATCAAGGAACCCGAGGTACTGCCTTATCTGTATCGCGCCCTCGAAGACGATACAGCTTCTGTGCGTCGGACGGCAGGCGATACGCTGTCCGATCTTGGTGACCCTGCCGCTATGCCGGCGATGGCCAAGGCACTGAAAGACCGCAACAAGCTTGTCCGTTGGCGCGCGGCGCGCTTCCTTTATGAAGTCGGCGACGACTCCGTGCTTCCTGACCTGAAGCAAGCGGCAGACGACCCCGAATTTGAGGTGCGGATGCAGGTCAAGATTGCCCTCGAGCGTATCGAAGGCGGTCATGCCGCTGAAGGATCTGTCTGGCAGCAAATGACACGCAGAAATGACTAGCTGAGTAATGATAAAAGCACGAGTGCCTACTTCCGAATGGAAGATTGGCATTCGTGCTTTTTTGGATTTTTGCCTACTAAACGCCAACTCGATTATTTCTTATACCGCTCAAAATACATAATTCTCTCCTCAATCGTCGGATGAGAGCCACGGAACCACTGCACCAGTTTTGGCTGAGTAACGGGACTGAGATTTTCTTTGGCGATATGCTGAAACGCCCGAATTGCTGCATCCCCATCCCCCGTCATCTGCATCGCATAGACGTCTGCTCGGTGCTCGATCACCCTTGAGAACGCATTTTGAGCTGGTGATGACAGGAAGCTCATTAGCGAGATGAGCAGCAGCAGAATTGGTAATGCAGCAAGATCTCTTTCCCCTCGCATGCCCCAAAGTGCCCCCCAGCGTTTTAAGATTAGCCGGTACGCATGGAAAGCCAACCAGAAGCCAACCAAACTGAGTGCAACACCATAGGCAATTCCCCAATAGATATGCCGCTCTACGTAATGCCCCATCTCGTGCGCCATCACCGTCAGGATTTCATCAGGCTGCAATTTATTCAGAATAGTATCCCACAGCACAATACGCGCGTTCCCGCCGATCCCATTGACATAAGCGTTAATGGCATTCGTCCTCTCCGACATGTTGACCTCGTAAACCTGATCGGTTGGGATGTGCGATTTGGCAGCAAGATCAAGAATTTGCGTTTTCAATTCCTGATTTTGAAGTGGCTGGAACTGATTGAACAACGGGTCCAGTACCACAGGCTGAATAAATGTGACGAATAAGATTAATGGAATGGAAATTAACCACAACCATACCCACCACCGCTTAGGGCTCCACTTACTGATCCATCTGAAAATCCCTACCATGAGTATCGTGCCTACGATATCTATGAGAAATGTCTTTACATAATCCTTTAGAAAAATGATAGGCGTCTCATTGGATATGCCGTAGGCTTGGTCGATTTTGAACAGAAACACATCAATTGGAAGAAATAGCACGTCCATGACGAGGGTAAAAAGCACCACAAAAAGGAACATTTGCAGGAAAGAAGCTCGGAATACTTTCTCCGCAAGTTGACGGAAGCTGACGGCTATGCCGAATAAGGCCACGGTCACACCCATTTGCAGGGGAGCGCTTAAAAAGAACGTTAACGAATGAATCCTTGAAAGTGTCTCCGCTTTGGCAATTTCTGCATGGGTCATGAACGTATTCGGATCCGCCACAGAACCAACTAAGGTCATAGGGATTTGAAATAAATCCCCTTTTAAAAAATATAAAATCACGATAACGGCATAACAGGCAAAAGCAGCAGTACACCACAAATAGAAACGTTTCATCCCATGCCTCCACGTTCATCTTGATAGGCTCATCTTATATAGAGATTATTAGTTTGAATAAGCTTGTTTACTTAGTCTATGCGAGCAAGCCAGCAGCGTATGTGTCGCAAGGCATATTTTGGATATCACATATTGCATTCTCCAGCGACCCATGATGTAATGAGAACATTGACAAGAACGGACGTGCTACATGAAGAAATTGAAATTGCTCACACTACTATTGCTGGCTTTGGCCAGTTTTACACTTATTCTACTCGTAAAAACCAATTCTCACGAAGCCAAACAACTCCTCGCGCTAGCCAGTCCAAACGGAGAAGTTGCAGATCAGGATCTTGCAAGGGAAACAGCAACGGCAATCCCTTCACCCCCTGAAGCTGGCGTTGCTCAGGCAGAAACTGCTACTACTAACCAAACATCCATTGATGAACCCCCTACTCTCACTAAACATCATGTTCAAATACAAGCAATTCCCGCTCTCTCACAGCTCCCCGAGCTGCCGAATGGTTGTGAAGCTGTCGCTGCGACGATGCTCCTGAATTGGGCCGGACTGCCGATAACGAAGGAAGAAGTCGCACATGCTCTCCCCACGGGAGATATGCCCTACGAGAATGAATTCGGTGCCTTTGTGGGTGCAAATCCCAAAGATGTTTTCGTTGGCGATCCTTTTGATATTGGCTATGGAATTTATCATACCCCAGTAGCTAAGCTTATGAATCAGTGGTTACCTGGTCACGTTCGTGATCTGACAGGAACCTCCTTCGAGGATTTGCTTGGCGTCATTGCCAAAGGCAGTCCTGCTATGATTTGGGCAACTGAGCATATGGATAGCCCTTATTTCGACTTGGAGTGGGAGGATGAGACGGGTGAGCTTGTCCCGTGGTATCAGCCCGAACATGCCTTATTACTAACTGGCTGGGATGATGATTATGCTTATATGAACGATCCGATGACTGGTGAGCAAGAGGCCTATCCACTCGCTTCATTCAAGGAAGCATGGGAGTTCATGGGTTCCCAAGCAATCACGATTATTGGATAGCGACTAATGATTTTGTGGAAGTCATCGAGCACTGTGAGAAAACCTCTATCGATGCCATTCAAGGATGAGCAACCATTTATAGGGACATTTGGTCTCCGACCAAAGATCCCTATAAATGGTTTTATCGCCAAATAGAAAGATGTTTTCGGGCTCCGAAAACTTATACTTTCTATTGTGGTCAAAAGTGCAAAAGAGCACTTTTGGAATAGGTTTCCCCTCTGTAATTGGAAATTGATGCAAATAGGCATCAATTTTGATCGATTTGATGAGATTCTCTTTAAATTCGTTAAAAAGGTTGCCTATTTGCACGCATTTTTCAATTTCGACTCAAAATTAGTTGAAAAGGTTGTCTTTTTGCATTTTTGAGAAAAGCGGGAGAGAGTTTGTGAAGTTGCATGGGGAGGCTAGGACAGCATGGGTAGCTTGGTTACTTGGCAGTTTGAGTTACTGGAGTAGCTGGAGTTGCCGGAGTTGCTTATGTGCTTGGCAGTTTGAGTAGCTAGAGTTTGGATTGCTTCGTCCCACCACCACCCCCAAAAAAAGCATGGACCTCCCCCGAGGGGTTGTCCATGCTTTTTCTACAAGGGATCCAGCTGAACAGCAGCTTGCTTGCCGCTAAGTTGAATGCCGGTATGCTTCTTCCCGTGGGAGCCAAGCTCCTTCACCAGCGTTTCCAGCAATTCCTTGGCTTTCGCGCCTTCCTTGCCGGAGATCTTAACGACCAGCAGGACGGCGTCCCCGCCCTTCAGAATTCGTTCAGCTTGCTGACGCTTCGTATCGAGATCATGATCCTCGATGTTCGCCGTCAAGCGCAGCTCCTTGACCTTCGGACCCTGCTCTTGCTTACGGGCCTGCTGTTTCTCATGCAGAGCCTCTTGTTTGGCTGCGCCTGCTCCAATCAGCTTACAAGGAGGCGGGCTGCTCATGAGCGAGGTGCAAATGAGGTCTACCTTTAACTTTTTGGCAAGAGCAAGCGCATCTTTCGTGGACATTACACCTAAATCCTCACCCTGCAGCCCCGTTACCTGAACTTCGGAAGCTTTGATTTTCTCATTCTTAATAATCATTGTGAATACACCTAATCTTTCGCTATAATGAACCCATCCACCCGTAGGTGGATAGAGGTTGGCCTAGTTATTACGCGTGTTGCAATAGTAGTATAAGGAGCTGTCTGTTACCCGATGAATAATAAACAATTAGAAGAGCAAATGATCGAAAATTACAAACGTGAAGAGCATATGATGATTTTGGTTTTTGCACAGTGGTGTATTAACCATGGTCTGGACCCTGCAGCACTTTATCATAGCGCCTATCCCGAACAGCCGAATAATGAAGCACTCGAGAAAGCGCTAGAATTAACGGTACCGAAAGAGGAAGCCGGCGAAGTGCCGGATGACACTTTGCTTGGCGTGCTTTCCCTCTTTGGCAATGAAGAGCTGGCGTTCATTGTGACGCAAGAAATCGATAAGCGACCGAAGCGCACGCGCTAAGCCATCGATTAACCATCTTCGCGCTCTCTAGATTACGTAACTATGCTGATGACTTAGATGAAAAGCTTCCGCCAACAATTCAACGGTCCGCAGTCTCGTTTCCACTTGGTGTCCACCTGCAACGACCATGACTTCGTCGACACCATAGCTTTCGGCGAGTCGCAAGATTTGCTCCCTGACCTGACCGGGATTCCCCACGATCATCCGCGAGCGATTGTCTCTCACACGGGTTTGATCCCAATCGGAATACGTATATTCCGCTGCTTCCTTCGGCGATTTCACTCCGGTGAACTCGCCTTTTTCCATTTGAAGAATACGCAAATCTACCGAGGTCGCAAGCTCCTCTGCCTCCGCTGTCGTTTCTGCGCACAGCACATAAATACAGACCGTCGCCTGCGGCACGACATTGAGAGCGGACGGCTGGAACGAGCTGCGGTAGCTTCGCACCGCATGCTGACCTCCCGCGCCGTTGATGAAGTGCGCGAAGCAGAAGGCTGCGCCTGCCTGCGACGCATACACCCCGCTCTGCCCGGTGGAGCCGAGCAGCCACACCTGGGGCATCGAGGCCACCAAAGGGGTGGCACGGATGCCCTCGAACACATGCCCAGGTTCCACCGAGTCGGTGAGGAACCGCAGCAAATCCGTGACTTGCGCGGGGAACCGCTCAAGTCCCTCGAACAGATCGGCGCTGACGCCACGCAGCGCCTTGGCCGTATGCGGCGTGCCGCCAGGTGCACGCCCGATACCAAGGTCGATGCGCCCTGGGTAGAGCGCCTCGAGCATACGGAAGTTCTCAGCGACCTTGTAGGCGCTGTAGTGAGGAAGCAGCACGCCGCCAGAGCCAAGCCGTATGCGGCTTGTGCGAGCAGCAAGCGTTGATATGAGCACCTCTGGAGAAGAACCTGCAAGCCCGTCTGAATTATGGTGCTCTGACACCCAGAATCGGGTATAGCCTAGTCGATCAGCGAGTTTCGCTATCGCAATCGTTTGTTGTAATGCCTCACTATGGGTAAAGCCGGATGATACCGGTGACTGATCAAGAATACTTAGCTTTAGCATAGTCATCCCTTCTTTCTGAGTCTTTTGCTGATGATGACATTCCTAATTATACAACGCTCGGCTCACAAAAGAAAAAAGGACAAACCGAAGTGGCGTTGTCCTTTGAGGTGAGTAATTACCGTAGTCGTTATGTTAAACACTTATTTTCTCAAGTACAAATCGAATACACCATAAATCCCTGCCATAATAGTCAGAAGTAATCGCATTAACTGGCTTCGTAAAGTCATGATCTCCGACCAATTGCAACCCCGAAGCCGCAATCAAACTTAGAAAGCTGTCAACATCTACATCCGGATAATCAACGGTAATAATCAATTTGCCATCATCTTTCAAAACTCGCTTAAACTCCTGCAGGGAACGAAGCTGCACTTCTGTGTCTTCGATGTGTTCCATGACAGAAATACAGAAGGCTACATCGAACATAGCGTCTTCATAAGGCAAATTTGAAATGTCAGAAACAGCGAATTGGGGAATACTTAACATAGGCAGGTTAATTTGATCTATATTCTCTTGCCCAATATAATATTCCAGCTCTTTGATAATTTCGTTTGTATCTAATATACGTTCATCCATGTCGCAAGCGTACACTGCTTTACATTTGTCCGCTAAATAATACTTAAAGGGATGACCTAATCCACATGCAGCATCTAGAACAATATCACCTTTTTCAACAAAATGGGAAGCCCAAATGTACTCATAATGTCTACTCCACCAATGATCAGGCAACCGATAAAAGATGTCTTGATTCTTGGTATCTTCATAAGTAAAAAAGCGAGATGTCTCTATAGCCATGCACATTCCCCCGTATATCATTTATATGTATTGTTATTTATTACATATTCTCCAAGAATGTGGTTTTCCCTTTCGGCGTGGATGTCATGACTCTCCTGCGCCTAATCGTGCGAATCGCGTGCATACAGCCGATAAGCCCGAGACCACCAGCCGTGTAGCCAGCCAGTACATCACTTGGATAATGCACACCGAGGTAAATACGACTAAGCCCGATACATAGAATAACTAAGACAGCAATTGGTGGTATCAGCCAAGCAGCTCTCCATGTTTGTCGTACATTCACCCATAACAAGTAGGCAAGCAAACCGTAGAAGAGGATGGAAACCATCGCGTGACCGCTGGGAAAGCTGAAACTATCCACCTCTATTAACCATACCTCTGCAGATGGACGATCGCGTTTAATGAGATCTTTCAATCCCGAATTTAGCAGCCATGCACCCAGTACACCAACGAATAAGACAAGGGTTTCCCATCTATGCTTGAATTTAAAATACAACAGTCCAGCTACTAGAAAAAAGAGAATAAATTCCGTGGATCCACTTCCCATAAATGTGAAAAATTTTGCAACAGAAGTCGATGTATCTCCTCTCTGCTCCTGAATGTAACCGCCTACATGTTGATCAAAAGCTTGCAACCATTTCGCCGAAATACTCTGCGACAACACAATAAAAATAAGGAGCAGAGCACCTGCTCCCCCTAAGCTCCAGCTCAAATCCCTTGCTACTACTTTCCCCTTCATCTGTTTCATGCCCTCCCACGGCGAATTGTTTATTCTTACCTCTTACGCTACTTGGCGCACTTTGCGCCCTTGCCTTTTCTTAATAATCAATGGAACGATAGCAAAAACCGCATACATCGCTACGGCTCCGAGAAACTTCCATGACCAGATATCATTTAAGGAAGCACCAAAAACATTATAAACAATTGCTCCCGGAATAATCCCGATAAATGTAGCCCACGTATAGTCCCAGAAACGGATCTTCGATAATCCAGCGCCATAGCTGATCCCATCGAATGGAAAGAATGGCATTAGCCGCATATACAGCACCACCATGAAGCCTTTTTCCTCCGCTTTTTGATCAAAAGATAGCAGCTTAGGGCTTCGTAATATGCGCTGAAAGCTGCCGCGCCCCCATTTGCGTGTAATGTAGAAAGACAGCAA
The DNA here is from genome assembly GCF_964253335.1 of Paenibacillus sp. LjRoot56. Taxonomy (NCBI): domain Bacteria; kingdom Bacillati; phylum Bacillota; class Bacilli; order Caryophanales; family Paenibacillaceae; genus Paenibacillus; species Paenibacillus sp. LjRoot56. The sequence goes on along the minus strand of NZ_CAXURV020000001.1, from coordinate 1,319,679 downwards.
GGCTCCTGCACCTGCACCAATAATATCGTAGATGGTCCCCCAAAAGGCACCAAATACATAGCCCCCATATAGTGTCAAAGGTGTTGCCGGGAACAAAACCAACGGCCTGAGCGTATACGCCAGGATATACAACAGACCCCCAAGCGGGCCCAAATCACGAAGCCATCTCGTGACCCAATTCAGATCTACATGTTCCCATACACCTGTCCATTTCAATACGAGTAATCCCAGAATAGCAACAGCAAACCAACTAATTAGCAACCAAAGCGGCTTTGAACGCGCCATGGCTCGCCTCCTTCATACTCCTGATTCCCATAACTTTCAGGTGGAACTTCCACTCCATCTTACACAAATATACTGGTCGATATCAACTCGCCTGATGGTCATATGTTCACTTCCGTTTTAAGACAGTTTTAAGACACATTGCACATACCTCTTTTCACATATGCCATGCCACCTATATCCCGCACCCACTGGAGGGACTCACCTATGCTACTGCGAAGCAAAAGTATTTTCATGATGCTATGGCTCTCTTATATCCTCATTTTACTCATTCCCGTAACCGGTACATTCATCTTGTATACCAATATGGAAAAAAACATGGTCGATAATGCGAATCGATCTAATTTGGCTATGCTCGAACAAGCTCGCTCAAGAAATCGAACAACTTGGTATTCAGATTGCCACACAGCCTAAACTTCAAACCTTGTGGACCATTAAAGATAGTGATAAATATATTCATACGAGGAAGCCGTACGCGCGTTAAAAACAATTCGCAATAGCTCCCCCTTCATTGAAGATTTCTACATTTATTTGCGTGATGATGACACGGTCATTTCCCCAAATTTAAAAACGGATGCCCCTACCTTTTTCACAAAGTTATACCCGCTCCCTGGTAAAAGATTAGAACAAGTACGTACAACTAGCAACGTGAAAAGCACGTAGCAACGTGAAAAGCACGATTGTCATGCTCATTAATGAGCAGCAAATCCTGGATCTTTTGAAAGGTATTCAGTGGGTCAATAACGGTTCTATGTTCATCCTGGATGAGAAGGGACAAGTGATTGTTTCCACCTCTATTACCTACAAGCTATCTCCAAGCCTGCTCGCATGAGCTGCGCAGCAAATTTTTGAAACGAGCCGTCCAAACGATTACGTATATGCCGCATTTTATATCCATCGTGGTGATCTCAGGAATGCTTGTTGATTTCTTAGCACGTGATGGATTAATTAACAATATCCTAGCTCTTGGTTCGGCTTTACGCCGCTTACTTTCTTGCAAGAGTCTGGCTGGTTCCGTTCCTTCTATGTATCCTCGAATATTTGGCAGAATATCGGCTGGGGCTCCATTATTTATCTGTCTGCCATGTCCGGCATAGATCCATCGTTGTATGAAGCTTCCAAAGTCGATGGTGCCAATCGCTGGCAGCAAACGTTCAATATTACCCTACCGGGTATCATGTCTACCATCGTCATTCTTCTTATTTTGAAATTGGAAATTTCATGACCATCGGCGCCGACAAAATCTTGCTTCTCTACAACCCAACTACCTACGAAACGGCCGATGTTATCGGTACCTTCGTCTATCGCAAAGGGATTCTCGAATCCAACTTCAGTTACAGCTCCGCTGTTGGGCTCTTCAACTCTCTCATTAACTTCACGCTGCTCGTTCTAGCCAATTCATTAAGCCGACGCACCAGTGATAATAAGCTTTGGTAAAAGGAGGCTGCAATCATCATGAGTAGAAGCTGGGGAGAACGCATTTTTGACATCTCAAATTCCTTGTTATTGATCCTACTATCACTCGTTACCCTGTATCCGTTTCTATATGTACTTATCGCCTCATTAAGTGATCCCGCTTGGGTCGTGCAGGTGCGCGGGCTGCTCTGGTACCCGAAGGGCTTAAATTTCGAAGCCTATAGCATGGTGTTTAAAAATCCCGCCATCATGTCTGGCTATCTGAATACCATCCTGTATGTCATACTCGGCACCTCATTGAACATTCTCATGACATCCTTAGGTGCCTATGCACTATCTAGGCAGGACGTCATGTGGAAGAACCCGGTTATGTTTATGATTGTGTTTACCATGTTTTTCAGTGGCGGCTTAATTCCAACCTACCTGCTCATTAACGATTTAGGCATGGTAGATACACGCTGGGCGCTCCTCATTCCAACTGCCATGAGTGCGTACAACTTGATTATTATGCGTACGGCCTTCCAAGGTGTGCCTATTAGTTTGGAAGAGTCCGCCAAGCTTGACGGTGCTAATGATTTCACTATTCTTTTCCGTGTCATTCTGCCTCTCTCGATGCCTGTAGTTGCAGTGATGGTGCTCTTCTACGGAGTTGCCCATTGGAACGCCTAGTTCAGCGCTTTGATTTATTTACGAACACGTGACCTTTACCCGCTACAGCTCATTTTGCGAGAAATTTTGATCACGAACAGTACCGAATCGATGATGACAGGTGTCGGCGGGAACGATAAGATGCCTATCGGAGAAACGATCAAATACGCGACAATCATCGTGGCCACAGCGCCTATTCTATTCCTCTACCCTTTCCTGCAAAAGTATTTCGTGAAAGGCGTTATGATCGGTGCGATCAAGGGTTGATTTTCATGAAAAAAGAGCGGTTTCCCGCTCTTTTTTGTGCATTTCACGACTAATTCTCGAGATTCCACCGCTCACCTAATCAATCGAGCTAAAGTTAAAAACCAAATAAACAATAAGCACTACCTGCAAGGCACCAACGAATAGGTTTAACGTTAGCGCCAATTTGGCATATCTGCTTTTTAAACTACTTACACTTAAACAAACTCCTATTATGAAAAAAAGCATGCCTAATAAATTAGATAATAAGAAAAAAGAAATAAACGATAATCCCGCTGCTGCAATGGCCAGTTTGATTCGTAAATTCATGATAAGCACCTCCCCATTTGACCTTGCTGAGTAATCTAATTTCAATTGACATATCGAAAGGTGGGAATTTACACTATAGGAATATCTTAGGACTTTTCTTTCAAAGTAGTCAACCCCAGCAATCATTTGCCATGTCCAACAAGTTGGGAGATATGCATATGAAGAAGATTGTTATTCTACTTTTATTAACTACGCTATGCCTCTGGCAGTATGCAAGGATCTTGGCCGCTGGTGAGGATCCATTCTTGCGATCGGATTACAGCAAGCTTCGACCTGTGAAGATTGAGCGGGTAATTCCAACCAAAGAAATAACGCAGCTTCAAGAGATTGTACGGGAAGCACGTGAGAAAGAGCTCAAGATCTCCATTGCCGGCCAGCGTCACAGCCAAGGCGGGCATACGTACTATAAGGACGGCATTGTACTAGACATGACACCTTTCAATAAAGTTCTCGTATTCGACGAGAAGGCTAAAACAATTACTGTACAATCAGGTGCCACTTGGGCAGATGTACAGAAGTACATCAATCCGTATGGGCTTGCGGCGAAGACCATGCAGTCGCAAAATATTTTTACCATCGGAGGCTCGATCTCCGTCAATGCACATGGCCGTGACATTCGGAACGGCTCACTTATTCGTTCAGTCGAATCCTTCCGGCTATTGGGGGCTGACGGCCAAATAAGAAATGTTTCACGATTTGAAAATGCGGAGCTATTCCCGTTGGCGTTAGGTGGATATGGTTTATTTGGTGTCATCTTGGATGTAACTTTGTCGCTTACGGATGACGAAGTGTACGAAATGACTAGTGAAACCATGACGACAGAAGCCTATTCAGACTACTTCCTTAACCAGGTTAAGCAAAATCCCGACATCCACATGCATCTCGCACGTATTTCTGTCGCGCCGGACACCTTCTTAACGGAGATGTATGCTACAAATTACAGAGCTCGACCTGATCTCTCTCTTCCTGGTTATAATAAATTAAAGCTGAATGACAGCTATGTGCTGCCTCTGAAAATTCTATTTGGAGTCAATCGATCTTTTGATTGGGGGAAGAATGCGTTTTGGGACTTACAGCGGTATTTCCTTATCGGACGCACCACAATCCTATCTCGCAACAATGCTATGCGCTCCGAATCTGATTTTATGAACTATAGCTCGGATACCAAAAATGATCTTCTCCAAGAATTCTTCATTCCCGTGGAACATTTTGCATCGTTTATTAACGGCATCAAACCTATCCTCCAAGAAGAACAATTAAACCTATTAAATATTACGGTTCGTTACGTTAATCAGGATGAGGAAGCGGCGCTGTCGTATGCAAAAAGTGACATGTTCGCCCTCGTTTGTCTGTTCAATACCCCGCTAAGTGAATCGGCGCAAGCTCGTATGACCCATGGGATCCAGCGGATTATCGATCAATTAATGTCATTAAACGGTTCCTATTATTTGCCTTATGCTCCCTTCCCTTCGGTAGAGCAGTTCCGAACGATTTATCCTAAGGCCGAAGCCTTCTTCCAAGCAAAAGATAAGTGGGATCCGCAACATTTATTTATGAACCAATTCTATGACGATTATAGGGGGCACTAGGATGAATGTGCGTATGCTCATCAAATCCCAAAGTTTAGCGACGCTGGCGGCGGGGATGATATATCCCTACTACTTGTTGTTTCTGAAAAATCTCGGCAGTACGTATTCCGCATATGGCCTCGCTTTTGCCATATTCACAATAAGCTCGGCAGCATCCGCCATTTGGCTGGGTAAGCTCGTAGACCGCTCGTCAAAAAAGCTCATGGCAGGAAGCTCCCTAGGCATGATGGCGGCGATGTTCATCTTCCCTTGGATTCCTTCCTACGGCTTCGTCCTGCTTCTCCAAGCTTTCATGGGTGTATGCAATGCTATGCAGAAAATGAGCGAGCGCGGATTGCTCGCTGACGGGACTAAGCCTGGGAACCGCGGCGATACGCTTGGCAATTACCACTTTTGGACATCCGTAGCATCTGGATTTGCTGTTCTTGTTGGCGGTTATATCATTGATTGGCTAACGATTGATGTGTTGTTTTATGTGAGTGCGGCGATTTACGGAGGGAGTGCGTGGATGACACTTCGCATGCGGGAAGAAACGATGGCGAGTAACAAATAAGAAATAGACAAAAAAACCTTCGCCACCCAACAGGGCAGCGAAGATTCTTTCTTTTATTTCGTCACATGAACTGTCATAACCTCACTTCTAGTTCAATTCAGGACTCAGGTTATTCCACAGGCGTTTACTCCCCGTACCGTCACGATCGGAGCGACAGTCGTAACCGTCGTATCCACCCATATTCCCCATTTGTCCGCTGTTCTCGTCGTCCAGCCCGGCTGCACGGTCGGCGTCAAATTCTCAAATGAGCCATTCTGGATCACGTTCACCTCTTCCGCCTGCACCGCAGCGGGGCTTAGAGCTCCCAAACCTGGAGGCAGCAATAAGCTCGTTAGCATAACAATGAGCAATGCCAAACTCCCTCTTCCTTTTCCTCGCATCAATGAATCACCCTCAGGTAGACTATCCGTGATTCATATTTCAGGATTTTCATACCCATATTTTATTCCAAAGTCTGCTATTGGATTCTGTCCACAATTTTTAGTATAATTGCTGTTAGACTTCTCACCGTGTCGAATAGTGTGAGATTATGTCGAACCAACAAAAATATCCTTTGACTATATCCGAGTATTTTGGTAGGATATCAATACAGAACTACGGTTAATAAAATCATACATATAGATAAAAGGGAGAGAACATAATGAAAAAAGCATTAATTTCTATTTTTGCAGTAACAGTTTTACTGGCAGGTTGTGGTACTGCTAAGACAGACACAGCAACGCCTGCGGCATCTGCAGCTGCGGATGCAACGAAAGCACCAGCAAAGTCTGATAAGAAAATTATTCTAATCACGCCTGAGAAAATCGGTGTGAATCCCTTCTTCGCACAAGAAGACGAAGGTGTGAAAAAAGCAGGTAAAGAGTTTGGTGTTACCGTTAAAACAGTTGAATCCACGGATGCAAGTGCGATTGAGCAAAACCTACGCGCTGCCGTTGCTGATAACTATGACCTCATTATTACAAGCTCCTTCGAGTCTGAAGATGCGCTTAAGAAAGTTGCTGCTGAAAACCCTAAGAAATCCTTCGCGATTATTGATACTGTCGTTGACCTTCCAAACGTTCGCAGCGTTGTGTTCCGTGAACATGAAGCTTCCTACTTGCTTGGTGCAGCAGCAGGTCTTGCTACGAAGAAAAATATCGTAGGTATGGTTGCCGCGGTTGATATTCCACTCATCAAGAAATATACAGTTGGTTTCCAAGAAGGTTTGAAATCCACAAATCCTAATGCGAAATTCATCGTTAACTATGTAGGTAGTTTTACAGACCCTGCAAAAGCAAAGGAACTAGCATTAACACAATTCGCACAAGGCGCAGACTTCATTGCAGGTGCATCCGCTGTAGGTGATCTTGGCGTGTTCGAGGCTGCGAAGGAAAAAGGCTTCTTTACTTCCGGACAAGATATTGACCGTACAGTTACGGATCCACAGCACATCGTTCTTTCCCAGTTGAAAGGTACAGATGCTGTTGCTTACCAAACGGTAAAAGATTTCGTGAATGGTACATTTAAATTCGGTTCTGTTGACTACGGTTTGAAAGAAGATGGCGTTGGTCTTACGTTCGTAACGAAAGATACAAAGACAGCACTTAGCCCTTTCATTGGACAAGACGTAGTAACGAAAGTTAAAGCTATCCGTGATGATATCGTTTCTGGTAAAGTGAAAGTAGAAAATCCAGTAAAATAATTATCCGTACCATAATTGCATATTTTTGACCTGGGAACTGTTTACGGCGACGTAAGCAGTTTCCTCATGTCTAGGTAGAGGAGCGAAAAGCCGCTATGCTGCTTCAAATGCGTCAAATTACGAAAACATATGGCAATTTAACAGCGAATTCGGACGTTGATTTCTCGCTGCGTCAAGGTGAGATTCATGCATTAGTCGGGGAAAATGGAGCCGGTAAAACGACGCTAATGCGTATCTTGTACGGCATGGAGCAGCCTTCGGCTGGCAGCATTCTTTTGAACGGTAAAGAAGTCGTGTTTACCAATCCCACCGATGCAATCCGTAATCGGATTGGGATGGTGCATCAGCATTTCATGCTTTTTCCTTCATTTACAGTGGCTGAAAATATCGTGATTGGCAACGAGCCCAAAGCTGGGCTTGCCTTTGACCGTAAAAAAGCCGCCTCCCAAGTTGAGGAACTTTGCGCGAAATATCGCTTACCCATTGATCCGAACATCAAGGTGGCTGAATGTCCGCTTGGTTTGCAGCAGCGTGTAGAAATCTTGAAAGTGCTCTATCAAGGTGCAGATATCATTATTTTGGACGAGCCTACTGGCGTACTGACCCCACTGGAAGCGAAAGAGCTGCTCGTTATTATGAAAAGTTTAGCGAAACTGGGCAAAAGCTTTATTATTATCACGCACAAGCTGCATGAAGTTATGGAAGTCGCAGATCGGGTAACCGTGCTTCGGGACGGGAAAATAACCGGAACTGTAGACGCAAATGCTACGAGTATCGAGGAATTGTCCAAGTTAATGGTTGGACGTGATTTGAAGCAGCTGCAAAAGCGCACTGCGAATACGGGCCAAGCTGTTCTTCAACTCAAAGACGTATCCATTCATGGTGATAAAGGAAAACCTGTGCTCGATCGCGTCAATTTGCAAGTAAAAGCCGGGGAAATCGTTGGGATTGCGGGTATTTCAGGCAATGGCCAATCGGAATTGATTCAAGCGATCTCAGGGCTTCAATCCATTGATCAGGGAGAAATCCAACTGTTAGGCAAACCTATTCAAGGACGTTCCGTCCGCGAAATTAGAGATATCGGGCTATCCCATGTACCCGAAGATCGCTACCAATGGGGCGCTGCCAAAGAAGGCACTGTGCTAGAAAATGGCACCATGGGCCATCATAAAACCAAAAGCCGCACTGGTTTTTTACAAGGCAAAGAACTCCGTAACATGGTCAGCGGCTTCATTCAACAGTTTCAAATTAAGGCCGGATCTCAAGAAGCAAAAGTGAAGTTTCTTTCTGGCGGTAATTTGCAGAAGCTGATTGTCGCCAGGGAAATTGCTCAGCATCAACCCTTTTTAATTGCAGCTGAACCGACGCGCGGTGTCGATATTGGCGCTATGGAATTGATTCATGAAGAATTGCTGCGAAAACGCGATGAACAGGGCGCTATTTTATTAGTATCCTCCGAATTAACCGAGATTCTCAAACTGTCTGATCGTATCGTCGTCATGTACGAAGGACGCATTGCCGGCGAATTGTCGGCCGAGCAAGCAACTGAAGAGCAAATCAGCTTATGGATGGCAGGAGGCAATTCCAATGCTTAAAAGTCGATTAAATCTAAGCGCTTGGATTCAGCCGCTGCTAGCCGTAGTCATCGGCCTACTTGGTGGTGCAATTGCCATTGCCCTCATTGGCGGTTCCGTCGTTGATACCTACGCTCAAATGTGGAAAGGCGCCTTCGGCAGCTTCTACTTCTTAACGAATACCTTAACACGCGCTACGCCACTCATTCTTGTTGGGTTAGGTGTATCGATCGCCTTCCGTGCCGGATTCTTCAACATGGGGTCCGAAGGTCAAATGATCCTAGGCGCTTTATCCAGCGCGATGGTCGCCCTCTATCTCCCTGGGCCTCCTCTATTTAAATTAGTAGCTGCTATTCTAGGCGGAATTCTAGCAGGCGGCATCTGGTCCGCTTTTGCCGGTTGGTTGGATGCTAAATTCCGTATGAATTTGATCATTACAACGCTGCTGCTGAATTATATCGCTGCTCTATTTGCTGGTTATATGGTCGCCTACCCATTCAAAGACAAGACAGGTTCTGCTGCGCTAGCACAAACGATGATGATCGATAAAAGCGTCTGGCTGCCCAAATTGTTTCAAGGTATGAGCATTCACGCAGGCTTTATTATTGCGATTGGACTTGCCGTTCTCTTATTTTTATTCATTAAATACACCGTCGCTGGCTATGAAATCCGTATGCTCGGTTACAATCCGTTGTTTGCGGCCTATGGCGGCGTCAACAGACGTAAAGTAATGCTGGCGAGTATGTTTGCCAGTGGTGGTTTCGCGGGGTTAGCCGGGGCTGTTGAAGTCCTTGGTATGCAATACCGCTATACAGACGGTATGATTTCGAACCCAGGCTACGCTTGGTCGGGTATCATGGCAACGCTGCTTTCCGGTGCTCACCCGCTCGGTACGGCGATCGCGTCTATCCTCCTTGCTGCACTGCAAACGGGCGGCAGTGGTGTTGAACGTAATACGGACATTCCGTTAGAAATTTCCAGCGTTATTCAATCCTTGCTGATCTTGTTTGTAACGGCCAAGTTCAGCTACACCCTATGGAAACGACGGAAAGGAGGCAAAAGCGATGCAGCATCTTCTTGATGTAGCTTTATTTAACTCCATGTTTCGCATGGTAGCTCCGATCCTTCTAGCCGCACTCGGCGGGGCGATCTGTTCAAGAGTCGGTTTGTTCAACGTCGGCTTAGAAGGATTTGTGCTCGTAGGCGCCTTCTCTGCGATCGTGGGCAATTACTATACAGGCAATGTATTTCTTGCGGTGCTTATCGCTGTTGCCGTAACCATGCTGTTTTCCTGTATTTTCGCCTATATGAGTATTCATTTACAGGCCAATGTCATCGTTGTCGGTATTTCCTTTAACTTTCTTGCCTTAGGTTTGACTGCGTTTTGTTTGAAAGCCATCTTTCATGTCAAAGGCGCCTTCTATGATAAAAATATGATCGGATTGCCGAAGTGGGACATCCCCTTGATTAAAGATATCCCTGTCGTAGGCGGGATTATTTCCGGGCATTCTCCGCTTGTTTATCTGGCTTTTGTGCTTGTATTCGTACTTCAGTATTTCCTGTTTAAATCCGTTACTGGCTTCCGTATGATTGCTGTTGGCGAAAACCCTGTTGCTGCGAAAAGCATCGGGATTAAAGTCAACCGGATGCAATATTTGGCCGTACTGATCTGTGGCGTCCTTTGTGGACTAGCAGGTGCACAGCTTTCACTCGGACAAGTTACGATGTTTACCGAAGGTATGACAGCAGGCCGTGGATTTATCGCGCTCGTTGCTACCATGCTGGGACAAGCCAATCCGATTGGCGTCATGGCGTCCAGCTTACTGTTCGGCTTAATGGATGCTTTCAGTATCCGATTACAAGGTTTCTCTTTACCTACCCATTTCACACAAATGCTGCCGTATATCGTGACATTGCTTGCGATGCTGTTCTTCCGTAAAAGCAACTACTTGGCAGATGCACAGAAAGCGAATGGCAGTTCGCGTTAAAAAGCGTTATAAACAAACCTTATCAACCTAAGCTTAGGAGGATCGCAGATGCATAAAGACACCAAAGCGGAACGCATTAAGCGCATGCAAATCCCTGCTGTAGACGTTCCACCAGAGCTTGCTGGTCGGATTCCACCTGGTCAAGTCGTGACGGATCGCTTCCCTATTTTACATGAAGGAGAAGTCCCGAAGTACGATATGGCAGCGTGGTCGCTGCGCGTTTTTGGAGAAGTAGCCGAAGAGAAAACATTCAGCTATGACGACATATTGGCTTTACCCCACACACAAATCCAGTGCGATATTCACTGTGTGACCCGTTGGTCCAAGCTGGATACGGTATGGGAAGGTGTGCGCTTCAGAGATTTCCTTGAGCTGATCCATGTAAAACCAGAAGGAAAGTATGTCATGATTCATGCGGACAATGACTATGAAACGAACGTTCCACTCGCCGATCTCATGGGTGATGATATCTTGCTGGCCACGACCTTCGATGGCAAGCCACTCACGCTGAAGCATGGCTGGCCGCTTCGCCTCGTTGTTCCACATTTGTATTTCTGGAAAAGTGCCAAGTGGATTCGCGGTATCGAGTTCATGTCGGAAGATCGCGAAGGCTTCTGGGAACGCAATGGCTTCCATAACGTCGCAGATCCGTTCGAAGAACAGCGCTTCTCCGGCGAAGCCATCCCAATCCCCGAAGATGAGTGGGTCAGAAAGGAGTTCGATTAAGTTGCTTTTATCTATCATACAAGTCAATTCGGAGGACTTAACTCCCTATGCCATCGTGTGCGGCGACCCGTTCAGAGCGGAGGCCATTTCCCGTAAGTTGGACAATGCGCGTGAGCTTTCCTTCAGCCGAGAATATCGGACTTTCGTCGGCGAAAAGGATGGCGTTCCCATCACTGTCGTGAGTCATGGTGTCGGATCGCCAGGAGCAGCAGTTTGCTTCGAGGAGCTCATCAAAGGCGGCGTAAAGACGCTGATTCGCGTCGGAACCGCTGGATCATACTCAGCCGACGTCCCCCCAGGAAGTCTCGTTGTAAGCACAGCCGCGGTACGTGAAGAAGGCTTAACTCGCCAGTTAGTTCCTCACGGTTTCCCTGCTGTCGCTGATCACGCGGTTACCCGTGCGCTGTATGAAGCGGCTTCTGAAACGGACGGACTCGTGAAACAAGGGATTACCGTTACCTTGGATGCTTTCTTCCAAGGAGTCGAGGAATTCCCTCATCGTAAATACAAGCAAGCTGGCGCTTTGGCCGTAGAGATGGAAATCGCCGCTCTCTATGTCATTGCTTCGCTGCGGGGTGTGCGCGCTGGCGCCATTGTCGCCTTGGACGGCTATGCAGATGCCGATCTGCGGGAAGTTTACAACCCGCATACGGATGTCGTTTCTGGCGCCATTGAGCGTGAAATTGATGCTGCGATTCGTACGATTGTGAAATTGAATTCGGAAGACAACTAACGCTATATTTGTAAGCCCGTCAGGAAATTCCTGACGGGCTTTTATCTCTCTTACTCTCCGGCCTGATCTCCAGCTCAATCTCGCTACCCACCCAACTCCCGTATGCTCTTTCGACACCCATCATACATATTCAACTGTTACTCTCCTACCTAATCGCCACCTCCACTATCCTACATATCCATCTGCCAACTCGCCCTGTTCCCCTACTACCCTTTCTACATATTCGCCTGCTACTCTCTTACCTGATACCCTCACTTCCATCCTACATAATCATCTGTTACTCTCCTGCCTAATCGCCAACTTCACTATCCAACATATCCATCTGCCAACTCTCCCCTGTTCCCCCACTACCCTTCCTACATATTCGCCTGCTACTCTCCCACTCTCCCCTGCAAAAATGCAAAAAAACATCCTTTCCCACCATTTCTTACTCTCCGACTAAAATGCTTGCGAAAAGGCATCAATTTTACTATTATCCAGCCTTTTCCCGCCAATTCACTCCAAAAGGTTGCCTTTTCGCACTTATTTAGCTACTTTTCAGCCCATGTCGTCAAAATAGATGCCTTTTTGCATCTTTGAAGACAGTACTTCCACACAACACACCAGATAGCCCCGTCGTTGTACCTCTCATCCATACTCACTAGCGCGAAAAAAAACCTTCAACCCCACTTTTCAGTGGATTTGAAGGTTTTTCGCTTATCTCATTTATTTTATGCCAACCATTGCTTCACTTTCGCTGAGAAGTTATTCAGCATCTCTTGTGAACCGAATTGGCCGCTGAAATCTTCAATACCAAGGTAACCGTCGTAGCCAACAGCTTTCAAATCACCAAGCACTTGCTTCCAGTTCACGATACCCGCATCAATCGGCGCCCATTCGCTTTTCCAAAGCTTAATGCCATCTTGCTCTTCACCTGAAAGCGTCCATGCCGCATTCTTAACATGCACATGTGCAAGGTATGGCCCAAGCAATTCAAGACCCATACGGTGGTTCTCAAAGCCTTCATGCACCATGTTACCCGCATCGTGAAGCACACCAATGTTCTCCGGTTTGAAACCAGATACGAGTCTATGCGCTAGACCAGCACTCGCAGTGATCGTATTGTGATGCGTCTCTATTAAACCTTTAACGCCATACTGCTGGGAAAGCTCTTGGACATGGTGCAGGTAGTCCACTGCTTTAGCAAACAAATCATTGTAGTTTTTGCTCTTATCGTAACCAGGTACGCCAACACGGATGAATGGCACGCCGATTTTTTGAGCTGCTTTAAACACATGCTCCGTTTCAGCAACATCACAGTTATTCAAATAAGGTGTAATGCTCAGGTTCACAAGGTTCTCGTTCAGAGCTGCTTGCTTAAAACGCTCTAGTTCTGCATCGGAAGCTGCCGGATCGATTGAGCACAGATTATTTCTCCAGAAGGATGGCGTCTCTCCAACTGCGTCCGCAGGAATATCTTTGAAGCGCCACTCAATGCCAGTAATACCAGCAGCGGCAGCAGCTTTAGCAAGCTCTTCAGGTGTAAAGTCAGGTGTAGCGACAGTAAATACGGATAATTTCATATATAAGCCTCCTTAAGTATAAGCAAGATCAGGTTGAATGTTTATCTCTCCTATATTTTGCAGTATAATAAAAACGTATTCATTGCATTAATTGGGCAAAAGTTTGCTAATATTGACTCCAACTCACAGAGGAGATCTTCACATGCAGGAAATGTACAAGAATCTCGACCGGCTGTTGACTTTCCGACACGCTGTAACACATAATCCATTACCGTTGGACTTTCACCAACATCAGGACCATTATGAAATCTATTTCTTCCTTACCGGCGATGTTCATTATTTCATTGAGAAGCAAGTGTATCCCTTGCAGTACGGCGATCTGCTGATCATGCATAGCAATGAGCTGCATCGACCTAATTTCCAATCGAAGAAACAGCGCTATGAGAACGTTGTTATTCATTTCAATCCAGCGCTGCTCCAACATATGAATTCTCAACAGTTCGACTTGTTGAACTGCTTCAATAATCGTGTATTTGGTGAGCAAAATCGCATGAGACTGACGCCGCCGCAAATTGACGACATCATGAAACTCTACGATCGCATGGAAATGCATCGTCGCCCGCAGGCTTTACCAGGTTCAGAAATCCTTTATTTTGCTACTTTTATTGAGCTGCTCGTTTTTATTAATCGAATCTTCCAGAATCAAGGGAAACAAGAAGAACAGGTCATGATGCCAGACAAGCTCTCCTCTCTCTTCACCTACATTGATGAAAATTTAGATCAGGATCTGTCGCTCGAGGTACTCGAACAAGTTGTCTTCATGAATCGCTCCTACCTATGCCGGCTTTTCAAAAAGCATACAGGCAGCACCATTCATGAGCACATTCTGTTCAAGCGCATCGCCAGAGCCAAACATTTGCTGCGCGAAGGCTCCACCGTCACCGACACGTGCCAGCTCGCAGGCTTCAACGATTATTCGAACTTCATTCGGACTTTTAAAAAGGCCGTCGGCCTGCCCCCCCGTCAGTACCAATCGCAGCAACGACGGGTGTAATAAGCAGTTTTGCTTACCTTGGAAAATCTCAATCCATACTTAGGAGTTGACCCTTGTGTCCCACAGTCAAATTGCCTCCCCGGAAGGATTGGCGCTGGTTGCCAGACTCCGCGATTTTTGCACAAAACTGCCGGTAGTAGAAGAAAAGGTTGATGGCTTTGGCCACACTACCTTTCGTGTCAAGGACAAACCTTTTATTTTTGTAGGTGAGAGCGATGACCAAGTCTCAACCTCTTTCAAAACGAACCTTACTACTCAAGAGTTTCTCTTAGGTCAGGATGGCACGCCTTATAAGAAGACGCCATATATCGGCCAGCATGGCTGGGTTAGCATTATGAACATTGAACTCGTGCCATGGGCAGAGATTGAAGATTTGATCGTAGAAGGGTACGCGCGTACGGCACCTAAGAAAATTGTCCAGCAGTTGAAAGCCACAATGTCATAACCCCGTTGTTATTACAAAAAAAGGTTGCCCAGGTCTCAACGACTTGGGCAACCTTTTTAACTATTCAAAACCTATTTCAGGTTCTCTGGATTCAATACAAGAAGCTCAGGCAATACGAAGATACCATCCTTACGGATCAACACGTCATCAAACCAAATTTCGCCGCCACCATACTCAGGACGTTGGATGTTCACCATATCCCAGTGCAGCGAAGATTTGTTGCCGTTGTAAGCATCATCATAACAATTACCAGGTGTGAAGTGGAAGCTTCCATCGATTTTCTCATCGAACAGAATATCTTTCATCGGGTGCTGAATGTAAGGATTCACGCCGATCGCGAACTCACCTACATAACGCGCGCCTTCATCCATGTCGAAAATTTCATTGATACGATCCGTGTCATTCGCTGTGGCTTTGACGATTTTACCATTTTCGAAATGAAGCACCACATTCTCGAAAATAAAGCCATCATGCGGTGAAGGCGTATTATACGAAATTACACCGTTGACGGAATCACGCACAGGAGCGGAGTACACTTCGCCATCTGGAATGTTAAGCTCTCCGTCGCATTTCACGCCGCCAATACCTTTGATCGAGAACGTCAAATCTGTACCCGGGCCAACAAGGCGCACTTTGTCAGTGCGATCCATAAGCTCTTTCAACGGATCCATCGCTTTGGACATTTTGCCATAATCCATCGTACATACATTGAAATAGAAATCCTCGAACGCATCCGTACTCATACTTGCAAGCTGAGCCATCGAGGATGTTGGGTAGCGAAGAACAACCCATCTTGTATCCTTGATGCGGACATCGAAATGTACCTGTTGATAGTACACGGAATTGTACAACTTCATCCGATCAGCCGGAATATCCGACAGTTCATAAATATTCGCACCGCCGCGAACACCTATGTAACCGTTCATTTGCTTCATTTGGAAGGCATCTACATCTGCCCATGTTTGCATTTGAGCTTCCGTACCGTTCATAACGAGCTCACGAATCACAGCATGGTCACGCAAGTTAACAAAAGGATGTGCACCCGCGGTGTGAACCTTTTTGACGATTTCTTTGACAAGAGCAGAATCAATCCCATAAGCTTCAATTAAAATATTTTCACCTGGCTGTGCCTTAACTGAATAATTCACCAATACATCAGCAAGCTTAGTTAATCTAGGATCCAGCATGTGTTATCTCTCCTCTTCATTGGCGGGTTCGATGGGGTCAAATCCTCTTTCATGTGTCTGAAAGCCGACCGTCGTCAAATAGAACCATTCCCCATTCTCCTCTTGCTCGGCATCTAGTTCATAAATAAGCGCACGGAATTTCCTTAACCATTCGGCATATTTCGCTTTACTCATTTTGACTTCAACCTGCGTCATGATAATCGGCCACTGGGATCGGTCTGGCGATGGAATTTGAAACGCCTCTTCGGGGGCATTAATCGCTCTGTTTCTAGCATGTCCAAGTACACTTAATGTACGTTCTCGGTAATAATTTTCTACCTCTGAAACATACGGGAGCAAGTTCTCACCAGGCACAAAACCACGTGCTACGGCACGATAAAATTTTTGCACAATGCCATTCTTAAGCTCCGTACGAACAACGCAAATCAAATTATGACGTTCAAGCTCATTCAAATGATAATGCACTTTGGCGCGCGCCATCCCTAACAGTTTAGCCAACTGCTGACCCGTATAAGCTTTCTCTATGAGATATAGCAGTACTCTAGCGCGAAGTGGATCACTAATTGTTTTGAGTTGTTCGAGTTCTTCAATGATATAAACAGGCTGCAGTTTCATCGTGGATCCGACCTCCCTCTCCAGTACCAAGATTAACGAATGTACCCTATGCCAGAACGAGTTTCACCTCGAAAAAGCCTTGCTACAAGCGCCTCTTGGTCTTCTTATAATCTCTTAAAGAGATTAATTAAACGACGGTCAAATCTTTTTAACCGTATCATAATGCTAAACAGAATCTATGTCAATTGCGGTTTCTGACTACCTAATCATTCAGTACGAGGCCTTTTTCCATGCGACATTTCACCGCTTTAAAGGATTACCGAAATTAAGCTTTCTACTATGGTAGCAAAAAGGGACGTTTCTGTCACCATTAAAGGTAGAAACGTCACCAATAAATTAACGAGCTAGGCTATTTGGCTCCATTCAAATGGAGCTCTCTCATCTATCGATGTTTTGAAACTAGTAATTTCAGAAGTACTTCAGATGACAGCTCAGTGGCGGATGAAACGAATGAGGACCCGGAGGGCTACTCTATCAAATGCTCATAAACAGCGATTTCAGATAACAAATTTTGATTTTTGTCATTTGATAGCTCTGTGGTGCATGATGCGAACGAGGGTCTGGAGGGCTATTCTATCAAATGCTCATAACAGCGATTTCAGATAACAAATTTTGATTTTTGTCATTTGATAGCTCTGTGGTGGATGATTCGAAAGTGAGACCAGAAGGCTACTCTATTAAATGCCCCAAACCAGCAATTTCTACTAACAAATAATGATTTTTGTCAGTTGTAATTCTTTAACCTTAGGTGGGGATGCATTGTTCAACTTTCAATTATTTAACCGAGTTCTTTAACTAACAGAAAATGTTCTTTGTCATTTGATAGAGCTGTGGTGGATGATGCGAAAGTGAGACTAGAAAGGCTACTCTATTAAATGCTCATAACCAGCAATTTCAGTTAACAAATTTTGATTTTTGTCATTTGATATTTTTGTGTGGATGATGCAAATGAGGACCCGGAGAGCAGAACTACGGGAAAAGCAGCGCGCGCAACGCCGCTGCAGCTTCGCGCGGTGAGCGCGCACCCGCGATGGCGCTCACCACTGCCACGCCGTCCGCCCCTGCGCGGATGACGGCGCCTGCATTCGTGGCATCGATCCCCCCGATGCCCACGAGCGGCAGCTGGATGCCGCCTGCGCGCATCCGCGCTAGTACGGCAGGCCCCTGGACATTCCGCGCATCGAGCTTCGTGCGCGTGGCATACTGGGGGCCTACGCCAAGATAGTCGGCGCCTTCGGCCAGCGCCGACTGGGCTTCGCCCAGATCGTGGGCCGACACGCCCACGATCATGTTCGGCAGCCGCTCGCGCACCGCGGCGGCTGGGGCATCCTCTTGGCCGATATGGATCCCATCGGCCTCAAGCTCTAGAGCCAGCCGTTCATCATCGTTCACGATGAACGGGATTCCACGCTGCGCGCAAAGGCGGCGCAGCCGCACGCCCAGCGCGAGCAGCTCCTGCCCCTGCAGGGCACCGGGGCCCTTCTCGCGCAGCTGGAACATCGTGATGCCGCCGTCGATAGCGGCTTCCAGCACTTCATACGGGTCAGCACCGCCACAATTCGGGCTGCCCATCACCAAATACAAACGCAGAGCTTTGCGCAGCTCTTCAGCACGCAACAATACACTCATCGCACACCTCGCGTTGCCGTATCTTTCGAATCAGCGGCTCGAACACCCTGCTGATAAGCCCAATGATTCGTCGGTCCATGCCCACTTCCGATATGTAAAGGCTCCGAAATCGCAGCATAGATGAAGCTTTTCGCCAACTGTAGGGATGCCTTCGTCGTGAGTCCTTGCGCCAAACCCGACGTCAAAGCAGCTGCAAATGTGCAACCTGTGCCATGCGTATGTTGGGTAACCAAACGTTTTGAAGTGAACTCCGTAAAGGAAACTCCATCATACAGCAAATCCGTCGCTTGCTCCGTATTCGCTTCATGGCCTCCTTTGATCATCACATGTTTGCAGCCATATGCATGAATTCGAATGGCTGCCTTCTGCCGAGAGCCCCCGTCCGTTATCGATATCCCGCTAAGCGCCTCCGCTTCAGGGATATTCGGCGTCACCACATCAGCTAGTGGCAGCAACGAATGGATCATCGCGTCAATCGCCTCTTGTTGCAAGAGTGAAGCTCCGCCTTTGGCAATCATCACCGGATCTACAACGATCTGCTTCCACCCATACGTTTTAATCGCCGCTGCCACAATGCGAATAATGTCTCCGCTGAACAGCATCCCTGTTTTGAGCGCATCGGGCCGCAAATCTTCACCGATGGATGCCAGTTGGCGTTCAATCGCTTCCACGCTCATCGGGTAAACACCTTGCACACCTAGCGTATTCTGCGCGGTAACAGCCGTAATTACGGACATTCCGTACACGCCGAGTTCTTGAAATGTCTTCAAATCTGCCTGAATACCAGCGCCACCGCCGCTGTCCGAGCCGGCAATCGTCAATGCTTTGTAAATCGCCACGGTACTCCCCCCTACTTACTTTTCACTACTATTTTTCTTAACGGTCATGACAGACGCTATCGTCGCCTATACCACTATCTCCATAATCTAACGGACACGGCAGTCGTTATTGCAGCTGAATTCTCCAAATGAGCAGGAAATTCGACTGAATAGCGACCTCTGTGTCCGTTAGCTTTTCAAAACATCATCTATATACCAAATAACGCTTCCTGTGTCCGTTAGCCAAGGGAAAACCAAGACCTAGACCGAGAAAGGAGCCCAGATCCAGGCCAATGCCAAGAACTGAAACTACACCTATTGCTACTAGCCTAACCGCAGACCTAAACCCGGCTCAAACCATCCATCGGACTGCTCGCCGACGCATAACGCTTCTTCGGAATACGCCCCGCCTCAAAGCCCGCGCGTCCCGCTTCGATCGCGAGTTTCATAGCATAAGCCATTTTGACAGGATCCTTCGCACCGGATACTGCCGTGTTCAGCAGCACACCATCCGCGCCCATTTCCATCGCCAGAGCGGCGTCCGAAGGTGCACCAATTCCAGCATCCACGATGACCGGAACCGTCGCTTGCTCGATGATAAAGCTCAGGTTCAACGGGTTAATGATCCCCTGCCCTGTGCCAATCGGTGATGCACCTGGCATAATCGCATGTACGCCGAGCGCTTGCAGACGTTTCGCTAATAACACATCATCCGATGTATAAGGAAGTACGATAAATCCTTCCTCCAGCAGCATTTCCGACGCTTTCAGCGTTTCCACGGGATCTGGCAGCAGCGTCATTTCATCCCCAATAACCTCGACTTTGATCATGTCGCACAGACCAGAAGCCTTTGCTAAACGCGCGATGCGGACGGCTTCTTCAGCTGTTTTGGCACCAGCGGTATTCGGCAGCAACGTGAAATTCGACGTGTCCAGCATCGACAAGAAATTCGGCTGACTCGCCTCAAAAATGTTCATCCGACGAACCGCAAACGTCAAAATTTGCGATTCACTGATATCCACCGCTTGTTTTTGAATCTGAAAATCAGGAAACTTCCCTGTACCTAGCAGCAAACGTGAACGAAACTCATATGGACCGATTTTTAACATGTATTTATCCTCCTCCAACGAAATGAACGATCTCAATTTTGTGGCCTTCCGCAAGTTCAGCACCCGCGTGATCTTCTTTATGTAAAATGGCTGCGTTATGCTCAACCACGAGCATTTTGTCGCTTAGGTCGAAATGCGCAAGCAGCTCCACAACGGTCCGAATCGTATCGGGTACGTCAACCTGCTGACCATTAATGTGCAGTTTCAATGCTTATCAATTCCTTTCCTGTAGCTGAAAATGTGCTTTGATCCTGCTGACTTACTCGCATGGTCTCTGGCGAAAAATCCGGGCTGAAGGCATCCAGCCAAGGGGCTATCGTACTATCCCCCTGTTCGCCTGTGCCATCTCCGCCCACAATCAAATCCGCCAACACCCTCCCCGTGATCGGGCTCAGCAAGATCCCGTTGCGGTAATGACCGCACGCTGTGTACAAGCCCTTCACCGTAGGCACCTTGCCGATGTAGGGCAGTCCGTCGCCTGTCTGCGGTCGCAGCCCCGACCAAGCTTTCTCCCACTCGGCATCGCCGAGTAGCGGCATCAGCCCCCTCGCGCGATCCATCAGCTCGGCCAAGCCAGAGAGCGACACCTTGCGGTCATAGCTGTTCGGCACGACCGTCGCGCCGACCACCAGCCGTCCGCCGGCTTTCGGAACGATGTAGCACCCTGGCGAGAACAGGGTTTTCTTCAAGAGCGGCTTCGGCATCCTAACGGAAAAGCACTCGCCCTTCACGGGATACATCGGCAACTCGATGCCGATGCTCCCAAGCAGCTGACCGCTCCACGTGCCTGCGGCGACGACGACGTGGTCGCTGTAGAGCGGACCGGCAGCCGTCAGCACGCCGATGACGCGCTCCTGCGCGGTCAGCAGCCCTTGCACCTGGGCGAATGGTTGCACCTTCGCCCCGAGCACTTGCGCCGCCTGCGCGAATGCCGCCGCCAGCAGCGGAGCATCGACCTGCCCATCCTCGGGCAGGTACAGGGCTCCGCGCGTCGCCCCGCTCAGCGCGGGCTCTATGGCCGTGGCTTCAGCTGCGCTGAGCCACTGGGCCTTCTCGCCCGCGGCGCGCTGGAGCTTCTCCCGCGCGCGCAGCTCCTGCTCTTGAACGTCGCTGAGCGCGACGTTCAGCAGCCCCTCACGGACGAGGCCGATGTCGATGCCCGTGAGTTCTCGAAGTTCCCCGCTCAGCTCGGGGAACATGGCACGGCTTTGGCGCGCCCACTGGAACAGGGCGCCTGTGTCTTCCATCTCGGACTGCGCGCCGAGCATGCCTGCTGCTGCAGCCGAGGCTTCTGCGCCTAGCTGGCTGCGCTCCAAAAGCGTGACGGATTGCCCTCTTTTAGCCAAGTAATACGCGATGGATGTACCGATAACACCGCCGCCAACGATGATGACATCTGATCTTGCTGCTGACATTTCGCTCACCTCTATTTATTGAAGCTCATCATGATAGGCCAGAACGGCTCCAAGGGGATCCGCTGCTTCCCATATCCCGCTCATCACCGCGATGCCTGATGCTCCTGCATCCAGAACGGACTTTACCCTCGCAGGTGTCATCCCGCCTATCGCAATCACAGGAATGTTAACGTGATTAACTAATTGTCTTAACTGCTCCAAACCCCTAGGCGGTACGCCTTGCTTAGAGTTTGTCGCAAAAATATGACCGAACATGACATAATCGGCCCCTTCTTTTTCACGCCACATCGCCTCGTCTGCACGATGCACAGAGACTCCGATGCGCTGAATCCCGCGGCAAAACTCATCTTGAATAACAAGAGATGGCGTCGTGCCTGGAAGCTGAAGCCCACCTGTTTGCAAGGCTAGAGCGATAGAGGGAAGACCGTTGACGTACAGGCTTTTGGCTGGAATCCCTTGCTCCAATAAGTACTGAACGCCGATAAACACTTCGTCCAAGGACTTCGTCTTCTCGCGAATATGAATCGCTGTGACATATGGGTGAATCTGCGCCGCAATCTTTGCGATCTCGGACCATGTTTGCTTCCCGCCCGATATAACATGCAGTTCTTTCTGTGACACGCAAGGCTCGACTCCTCTCCACGGAACATCGCTTCTCTTTCACCAGCGCCCTTCATCCTGACTCTGCTCGTAAACACAAAAAAACCACTTTCCTCAGAAAAGTGGTTGTAGGCTGCCTCATCATAAACAGATATAAAATCGGCTCCAAAGCTCGTTCCACTTTCCTCCGCTGGCATAAACCAGATCAGGTTCAAAGGGTTCAGTCTACACTGTCTCAGCCTCTCGGCGCCCCTAGGGATTCATTCGTATGCAATTACTAAACATCATAGCATGACAGCCAACTCTTGGAAATAACAATTTTCCATTTCAAGTTGCAGCTGACCTAGCCATTCTCAGCTCGCTGAGAATTACGTCTCTCTATTGAAACCATTTCCAAAACTTCCCGTATAGAGTATCAGTAAATCTTATATTAAGGGGTGTTTGCCATGGAACCATTTGTACTGCCAGAACCCGATCGACGAAGACCCTCTTCCCTTCCGCCAGGCTTGATGACCAAAATTGTTATCGGCCTTGTTATCGTTCTCGCCCTTATTTTTGGATCGTCCACCTTCTACACGGTACAGGAGCATGAGAAGGCGGCTATTTTAACATTAGGCAAATATACAACAGAGAAGGAAGCTGGGCTTCACTTTAAACTCCCTTTCCCTATTCAACAGGTGATTGTCCTTCCTGCCAAAAAGACACAACGTATCCAAATCGGCTTCCGTGAAGTGGGTGGCAAAATCACTCCCGTAGAAGAAGAAGCGATGATGATTACGGGGGATGAAAATATTTTATCCGCTGATGCCGTGGTTGAATGGAATATCAGTGACATGCGCAACTACTTGTACAATATTGATAATGCAGAACTGTTCCTACGTAACTCCGCAAGCGCAGCGATTCGTTCAGTTATTGGCGCTACTGCGCTAGACTTTGCCATTACAGAAGGAAAAACCGAGGTCCAAGGCAAGGTCAAAGAACGCCTGATCGAGATGCAGACGAAATATCAAACAGGAATTCATATTGTCGATTTGAAATTCCAAGATATCGAGCCGCCAGCTGGCGATGTGCAGAATGCGTTTAAAGATGTAACTAACGCGCGTGAAGAGAAAAACACGAAGATTAACATAGCTACGAAATACGAAAATGATATCCTTCCTAGGGAGCGCGGTAACGCTCAAGCATTGCTTGAGAATGCCGAAGCACAGAAGAAATCACGGATTTTGAATGCGCAGGGGGATGTGGCGAAGTTTAATGCCCTGTATGCGGAGTATGCCAATAATAAATCAGTCACAGAGAGCAGGCTTATCATCGAGACGTTAGAAAAAATATTGCCGAATGCCAAAATTTTCATCAGCGACAGCACTGGCGAAACGGTCAAATATTTACCAATTAATGAGCTGCTGCGCACACCTGCTGCTGCAACTGGCACGACTGGAGGGACTGCGAAATGACCTTACAAAATAAATGGATTTTGAGATCCATCCTTGGTGTCGTTCTCGTTATTTTCTTCCTGATTTCCATCTTTATTGTCAAAGAAGGCCAATACCGCGTCGTTCTCAAATTTGGAGAAGCCGTTCGGATCCAAACAGAACCTGGTATTCATTTTAAAATTCCATTCATTGAATCGGTTCGTACGCTTCCCAAATATCAGATGGTGTATGATAGCAAGCCTACTTCCATTTTGACCAAAGATAAGAAGCCGATCGAAGTTGATAACTATACAGTATGGCGGATTGATGATGCTCAGCAATTCTTGCGCACAATTCAATCGATCACAGGCGGGGAAGAGCGTATTGATGCCGCAGTATATAACACCGTTAGACGGAAACTATCGGAGATCAATTACAGCGATATCATTAGTGAAAACACGCAACGTGGTAACTTGAACGATGAGATTACGAAGGAAGTTTCTGAGTTAATGGAGCGCGATAACTACGGTATCCAGATCGTCGATGTACGCATTAAACGCACGGATCTGCCGGACTCCAACAAGCAGAGCGTGTACAAACGGATGATCTCTGACCGCCAATCCATTGCGGCGAAGTACTTGTCCGAGGGCGATGAGGAGTCGAAGAAAATTACCTCCAAAGCTGACAGACAGGCGAGCGAGTTAATTGCTCAAGCTCAAGCGGATGCTAAGAAAATCGTGGCTGAAGGGGAGCAAGAAGCGGCTAAGATTTACAACTCCGCTTACGGTCAAGACCCTGCTTTCTACAATTTCTATCGGACGCTGGATAGTTACTTGGTGTCATTTAAAGGGGAGCCAGTTATCATGCTGCCGATCGATTCCCCTTACACAAAAATTTTACTTGGTAAATAAAATTGGTTAACGCCGTAAAGCATACTCATCCTAGGATGAGTATGCTTTTTACTTATTCTCTAGTTGCGGACCGTGGTCACCCACTCTCCATCCTCCGGAATCACAACCTGCTCCAACAACCCTTCCAATCCCAATCTGCCCCGCAAATCCGCTCGCGTCACATGACAATGATTGATCGCATCCATGTGCACGGCAACGATTTTCGTGAATGGCGCATACTGGCACAGGCTCACCACATCGTTCGCATCCATTGTGATGGGATCCCCCACTTCGAACTGCGCACCGCCCGCATTGACGACTGTCCAATCTGGCAGATACGTTTCCAACGCTTGCTGTACGTCGTCACACCAAATCGTATCTCCCGCGAGATATAGTGTTGGCTCGTTCTCCGCTTTGAACACAAAGCCCGAAACCTGCCCCATCAACTTCCCAATCTCCTCAGTTCCATGCTGTCCAGATGTTCGGAACAAGGTTACTCCCTGTTGCGTAAGTGACTCATTAATGGCCGTCACGGACGTAAACCCAGCAGCCTTAAACACTCCTTCATCTCCTGGTTGGCACAGGATAGGCGTCGATTTCGGCAGTGCTTCCGCTGCTGCTCCATCCCAGTGATCCCCATGCAAATGTGTCACAATAATCAAGTCTGGTTGACCTATTTCCGCTATCGGAAATGGCAGAGGCACAAGGGGATTCCGTCTTGGATTGGCTGTATTCACGATTGCCGGGTTTACCCCCGCGTCACTAAACATCGGATCAATCAGGAATTTAATGCCTGCGTATTCCAGCCAAAGTGTGGCATGGCGAATGAGTTGAAGCTTCATTTTCAAAGCACCTCTTATCTTCTAATTGTTGTTCTGCTACAATTGTAAAATAATTGGCTTGTTTCTCATACAATCTGCTGAAACGAATATACGATTTTCCATTTCATTGTGAAAGGAATTCAACACGTGCTAAGCAACCCACCGATCGATGAGATCGATTTACGTATCTTACAGCATTTACTGCTAGATGCTACTCAGTCGCATAAAGCGATTGGTCAACAAGTTCATCTAACTGGCCAAGCGGTCGGCGCACGCGTACGTAAGCTCCAGGATCTCGGCATCATTACGGGTTATACTGTAAACTGGAACCCTGAGAAAATCGGGCAGGTCGTGCACGCGTTTATCGTTGTTTTTATGAAATCTAATACGGCTCATCAAGCTTTCCTCACATATATTCAACACCAAGAGTGTGTTGTAGAGACGCACCGCGTTAGCGGCGAAGGCTGTTATTGGATGCGCGTGCGCGTCCGTACGCCCCTTGAATTGAATGCTTTCCTGGATGAACTTCTCACCTATGGCAATTACAAAATCAGTCTTTCCATCGGGCAAGTCAAATAGCAATCTGCTTCGCCTCAAGCTGGTCACGAAAGGATGTTCACCTAGATGCTGCCTCAATTAAATCGTCAATTAGAAAAGATTTTGCCGCTGATCACACCCATTAGTGTCCTTATCGGAGTTCTACTCGGAAGTCACTTATCTGGATTTACTTATTTGTCGCCATGGTTGTTTGCTTTCATGACTTTTTCGGGGAGCATCGCTTCGAGCTTCAAAGAATTCATCAAGGTCGTCGTTCAACCACTGCCTCTTCTCACTACTTTGTTCATTTTGCATGTCGGGATGCCACTGATCGCACTCGGACTCGGTCATGCTGTCTATAGTCATGAACCGCTGACAATTACGGGACTTATTTTGGCCGCAGCCATTCCAACAGGGATTACAAGCTTTGTGTGGGTGGCTATTTATCGAGGCAATATTGTGTTAACGTTATCGATCATCCTGATGGATACGATCCTTTCACCCTTCGTCGTGCCGTATACGCTCTCTGTATTGGTTGGCACCAAAGTGCAGCTCGATACGTTTGCGATGATGAAAGGCTTGTTCTTCATGATCGTCGTTCCTTCTCTCATTGGGATGCTGCTGAATCAATGGACGCGTGGGAAAATTAAGGAGCAATGGGGAGGCCGTTTAGGTCCTTTTTCGAAAATATTCATGGGCGTCGTCGTTGCCATTAACAGCTCCGTCATCGCTCCGTATTTGCGTGACTTCAACGCAAAGCTGCTCGGGTTGGCAGGTTTTGTACTTATCGTGGCATCACTTGGCTACATGATCGGTTGGCTTGTCGCTAGATTGTTCCGCTGGGAGCAAGATGTCGTGGTTGCCCTTACTTTTAACAGTGGTATGCGTAATATTAGTGCGGGCGCGGTACTCGCTGTAGCTTACTTCCCGCCACCCGTGGCGATCCCAGTCGTGCTTGGCATGCTGTTCCAGCAATCCCTTGCTTCTCTATTCGGCTTTCTGCTGAATCGGAAATATGCCTTGAAAAGTGGTACGCCAAGCTTACATGTTAATGGTGTTAAACAAATGTGAAAAAGACTGCTCAGCAATCGCTGGCAGCCTAAATGCTCCTCATTATTTGGATAGCCGAGTAAACATCACATACGAATAAATAATCGGAATGAAAGAACTAATGACGATAGCGGCTATAAATATGCCGATCGCAATTGAGCTCGTTAAAAACGCTGCAATGAAGGCAACAATGCCGCCAATCATCATCAGTGGACCTCCCAAACGATGTGTCTTTCTCCAAATTTCTTCGTTAGCGAGCGTCCACGGTGTCCGTATGCCAAACGTATAGTTGGGCTTCACTTGTGTTAAAAAGTTCCCCATCACGGCAAACAACACGCCCAGCAAAATCATCGTCATTTTCTTAAAGTCCAAGCTGTAGCCCAAGTTAAAGACAATGATTGCCCAACCTACGATAGCTAAAAGGATCGTAACACCGAATCGCGTCACCTCAAATGCTGCAGGAAATTTCTCGAAATTCGCTTTTTTCGGATCGATCGCTCTCATAGCCCGCATGAATAGCGGCAGCAGACCCAGCAGTACTAGCATGAGCAGCGAGATTTCTTTGCTCATCGTCCCGTTCACTTCATTATTGACGCCAAAATGGCTCGCCATCGTGTCCGGAAGACGGTTATACAGAATGAAGCCCCCTAATGCTGGTGAGAGGCTAATCACAAGTAACAAGATTTCCTTCCATTTTTTCATGACGATTCCTCCTTATCTTTTTTGTTAAGTATGTTAAACATCCATCCCATAACGTCTTCAACAACCGTGGTGTGCAAGGTATATAGAATATGTTGTCCTTGACGTTCATCCATAACGAGTCCTGCCTGTTTAAGCAGGTTCAAATGATGCGATATGCTCGGTTTACTAATCTTGAAATGATCAGCAATATCACCCGCATTCATACTTTTTTCTCGCAGCAGTTGCAATATTTCACGACGAGTCGGGTCCGCCAGCGCTTTAAATGCCTCATTCAAATGGAAGCTCCTCCTTATTTAGATATTTGTCTAAATGTATAATAAAATAATACATCGATTATTCCCACCTGTCAATTGGCATGTGTCTTCAACTGTTTTGGCTATTAGACGATGTAGGTTTATAATAAGAAAGAGATTTTCGGGCACCGAAAACTTATACTTTCTTATGTGGTAAAGAAATCAAACTTAACTTCTCGCGTCAGACAGGATGGTACACATGAACGATAAAATTGTAATGCCCGTTTGGACAATCGGTTTGTTCATTGTGGTTATGAATACGACGATGTTCAACGTCTCGATTCCCAGTATTATTCAAGATCTTAACATCACAGCGGATCTCGGATCCTGGGTCATCTCCAGCTATTCCATTGGCTATGCCTTATCTACGGTTATATACAGTAGACTCTCCGATGTGGTGCAGATTCGTAAACTGCTCACGGTAGGGCTGATTGTGCTCGGACTTTCCTCAGTGTTCGGACTGTTCGCAACGGAGTTCCACACACTGCTGGCGGCACGTATTCTACAATCCGCAGGCGCAGGGGTGATGGCTGGACTTGGGTTGGTTCTCGCCAGCCGCTACATCCCGATTGAACGAAGAGGTTCGGCGATTGCGATGATTTCCGCTGGGAGCGCGATGGCCTTCGGACTCGGCCCGATCGTTGGCGGATTAATAAGTGAATACTTTGGCTGGAATGGGTTGTTCGCCATTACCTGCCTAGTCTTAGTCATTCTTCCCATTCTCTTGCGCTTGCTTCCCAAAGAACAGCCTGTGCCGTTCCGATTTGACATGCTAGGGGCACTATTGACGGTCGTCAATGCCGCGACCTTACTACTAGCGGTCACGCAAATTTCTGGCGTTTGGCTTGCCATTAGTGCCATTTCCTTTGGCTTACATGTTTGGCACTTGAAACGATCAAGTAACACGTTCATAAACCCCTTATTACTCGCGAATCCAGCGTTTCGGAAGCTTGTCGTCATTGGGTTTTGTATTCTGGTTCTGAACCTTGGGAATCTATTCCTAATGCCACTCGTTCTGGCTAAGGTGTTCAATCAGTCCGCCATGACCATCGGTTTAACGATTGCGCCAGGAGCGATTCTATCCGCGTTCCTAACCCGCTTCGTCGGCCGCTGGATTGATCGGTTCGGCAATCTGCGGTTTCTACTCATCGGCCACGGGGTGTTATCGCTGGTGATGATCGCTTTCTCGACGTTGCTTGGTGCTTCACCGCTTGTCGTGCTAATCGGTTATCTTTGTTTCTCGCCTGCATTTTCCGCGACGATCGCATCGCTAAATAATGAGACTTCACGTATCTTGCCGAAGCATTTAATTGGCTCGGGCATGGGACTTATGCAGCTGATCCAGTTTTTTGGAGGATCGATGTCCGTCGCGATATGCGGCATTCTACTTGAAATCCAACGGAGTACGTCGCTACTGCATGCTTACAAGCATGTATATGGTTTGTTAATTATCGTTGGGCTTTGCTCACTAGGCATGCTTCTGTGGTACAGGCTCTCAGGGATGCGGGTAGGTATCGAGGATAGCGCGGCAGCCAAATAGAAACAGAACGATGATCCAAATGAATAAAGGCACCCTCGTCCCCATCTCGGGGTGAAGGTGCCTTTTTTGAGTTTTAAGCTCTTCTGCACAACTTATTATCCATTTTATAGTAGAACATACTAGGTGATTGAAATAACCAAGTAAGGAAGTGACAGACGATGTGGAAAAAGATAATGGCACTAGGGCTCGTCGCTATAGGTTTGCAAGTCAGTCTTGGGGCTTCTACAGGGAACGCTTATGAATACGAAGATACACCAACGGAAGTCGCGGATGGGATCCATATCCCCAAAGAGTTAACTTTGCTTGAGGACATTCCTTATTATGTCATTCCTAATGCTCTGTTGAACAAAGCGGAAGGGTCCTTATCCCCCCAAACCGTTCAGGTTATCGAGGCAGAGAACCATTGGTCAGGAGCTTGGAATTGGTGGAAAATTCATACCGACGCCGGGGATCGATGGATAAAAACCGCTCCTTGGCAATTCGATGCCCCGCCGCCAACGACAATCAATTTGATGACCGAAACTTCCCTGTATGCGAAGCCATCAGAAAACAGCAAGCCTACAGCAGCCCTTTCCCCACAAGAAGTCCAAGTGGTTGACGCGGAAAAAGGTTGGTTCAGGAATAGCTCTGGAACAAGTGATGATTACAATCCCAAGAAGTGGTTGAAAATTCATACAACATGGCTGGGGGATCAATGGATTCATTTGAATTTAGATCAGATTGGCACCTTTTATCCAGCAGATCAAATGAGCTTTTATGCCAATTTCTATTGGAACCTTACACCTCAAATGAATTATCAAACCTATCAAACCGACGGGACACTTTCGAAACAGTTTGTACATGTGACTGGCAAATTTCGGACTTTGCTCGGTACCTATTATCAGATTGAAACAGATGATGGAACGAAATGGGCATTTGGCAGTGGACAACCGATCGTAGCCGAAACCAAGATCATTAAACGAACAAAGCCAAGTGCGTTGTATGCCTATCCTTCCTCCCAGTATGAGGAAGAGCCTAAGCTAATCCTTACGGGAGACTTGCCTGCTTTTGAGAAAACGTATAATGAGTACATCACGAATTATGGCTATGACGGTGATTGGTATCACGTTCGTACCGCGCAGGGTGAAGGCTGGTTTAATCCTACATTTGCCGAGCCTGAGGATGCAGTCGCTGAGACCGCAACGATACAACTTAACTCTCCTGTCACGACGCTTTTTCGCTATCCAAATACCGGAATTATCCTCAATCATGGACAGATTGGCCCACAAACGCTCCATCCCATAGCTGCTTGGACCGACCCGAATGGTATCCGTTGGTTCCAGATTAACTCTTTCGTAGGTACATCTTGGATTCGTCTTGATCCCTTCCAAGATAGGGTGATCCTGAAAGACCGCGAATCCGATATGTTAATCCAGGGAGACAGCTCCTTTCAAGGAGGTTTCAATCAAAATGAGAAAGGTGCCTATACCGACGGTAATGTATTCATCGGATACGACGACAAGCAAGGTGAACCCTTCTTAGATACTGCCTATCTAGCGCGTTTGTATCATTTCGATCTATCAGGTCCAGACGTCGCCGGCTGGTGGACGTTAACGAACGATTCCGGGTATGCTTTTCAAATAAAAGCAGGTGACCTTCAAGCTAGAACCCTTTGGGAAGGTAAGCTAGCTAAACAATTGAAACTATCGTCTGCACCTGATTCCTCAAGTGTTCAAGGCCCGCCATTCCTAAGTCTGACCGATATAAGGACTTTGTTTGGAGCTACCACAAGCGTTAACATCGGCTATCAGGATAGCAGGGTTATCACATTGAGTGCTCAGCTGTATAAGATTAATAACTTACAACTGCCACCTGTTGCTTCTGCTCATCCTTTGCATATGTCAGGGCTTATCTATGAAAATCGATATGTAGAGTTCAATAGCATCGCTCCTGCCTTACAAATCACAGTGAAGAACCGCGATTTGGGCGAAACATCCACAACCGAACAAGTTGCCGCGATGAAGCTACTTTATGATTTAGGTTATAGTAGTAGGCTTTATGACATTTCAATGGATCACCCACTTCAGCCAGGGATGAATCATTTAACCATTCGTTTCCAAGTTGGTGAACGAATTATCTTGCAGCGTGATTGGGATATCATGCATACGGTGAAATAGCCATATGTACAAGAAAGCAGGTTGCCGAGGAGGCAACCTGCTTTTTCAAACTCTACAATTAACCACGCCTCCACTCACGCTTTAGCATGCCATATACGATAAGGTCGATGTAATGATCGTTCAACCATGCAGCATCCCGAATCTGCCCTTCTCTCGTAAACCCTAATTTCTCCGGAATGGCTCGGCTTTTGAAGTTGCTATCCCCACATCTGATTTCGATACGATTTAGACCCAGTTCGTTAAACGAATAGTCCACAAGCCATTGGCAGGCTCGGGTCATGATGCCATGTCCTTGAAAGCCTTCTCCTAACCAGTAACCCAGACTAGCGCAATGATTAGCCCAATTGATCGGGTGAAAACCGATGCAGCCTGCGAACTCTCCTTTGAACCAAATGCCAGCATTGAAGCCATTATTGGATGCCTCTTGACTCTGACAATGCTGGATAAAAGCTCTTGAATGATCGCTATTCCGTGTTGCATCTACCCATGGCAACCATTCTCTCAGGTAGTCACGACAACTGTCTGTTAATGCAAATATGGATTCAGCATCCTTTGGTTCGAGTGATTTCAGTGTAAGATCAGCATCCAGTTCAATGCGCATATCTTCTTCCCCTCCAAGTGATTTCTCAAGTCGATCCCTTCGCATAAACTGCAAAAAATAACATCATTTCTCCGATGATTACGTAATTCGGCATTTCAAACATCAGATCCAACCCAAGAAATACAGCTAATAATCCTAGAAACACGGCTAGATGAGCTATCTTTAATCGTTGATGTGCATGTCTATACTTGTGGAAAACTAGCGATGTCGAGAAAAAGTACAGAAGCACAGAGCCGAATATAAAGCTTAACATAAACCCATAATTTAACTGCTCCAAGAATAACAGCTGGATCGATGCGGCAATCATACACAAGGATAAATAGATGAATAAATGGCCATAGATGATGGTCTGACCTGCCGTTTCTAGGGCTTTGTTCACTTTCTTCTCCACATTCTCAAAGTATTGCCACCACATCGCAATGATGAGCAGAAAGGTGAGCGATGCGAACAGTATAGATCGCCATGTCCAATCACTCGACTGTAAGACAGTCAATATGCTTATGACTGATTCCCCAAGTAGAATCAGCGTAAATAACGAAAAACGCTCTAATAAATGGTGGGTATTAATCGGGCTTCTCACCAAGTATTTCCGCCCCATTAAGGGGAGTAAAGTATCCACCATAATACCCGCATACAACACCGCGTAGCGAATCCATGAGTCAAAAAATAGGGAGAGTGCCGATATGGCAAGTCCGATCCAAAAACGGCTGCCTAAATATCGTGCAGTAATCCGTCGATGATCGTCTTCTTTTTTATGTACAGCCAAGTATTGAATCGCCGTCATCGCTCGCAATCCTAGGTAGCCGATGAGAAAGGGCACAAAATACTGATCAAAGTCGACGGACAAGCTAGCCGTCATTATTAACACGAAAAATAATTGCAGAATGAGAAAAACACGATGCGACGTACTATCCCGTCCAAACCGATTGACAAATAGGGACTGCCCCACCCAAGCCCACCAAATCGGAATAAAGATTAGAACGAATTTGCTTAAATACTCCAGTGGGATCGTTCCGTGATGCACATGCAGCAAGACGTGACTTGCTTTGGAAACAGCTGCTACAAAAAGCAGGTCGTAGAATAGCTCAAGCCAGGTTACCTTTTTCTCGACCATTGCTTTGATGTGATGCAGCCCTGATGCGGGATTGTTCATTATTGGGCTCCTTTACTACATTTCATCGTCAAAAATGCCGTCTCCACATATTCGAGATGGAAATGGATAATCCTGTAGTTTGAAAAAAGCCACGCCCTCTGAGGACGCAGCTTAGCTAAACGATCTCATTTAAATACGGGAATAGCCTCTGTGTAGACTTCTTCCGCTCTGCCACTCGTATAGGTTACCTTGCGGTCCTCTCAGTATACATTAAAGAGCTGCCATCAACCATTGACGTTCCTCTTCCCCAACGGCGTGGATCAAGTGCGCAAGTACTTTCTTCTGTTCCGGATTCAATCGCGCGAATACCTTAGGTTCTGCATGGCATAACTCACGAATCGCAGCTTCGAGCTCATCCCGACGGTTCGCCGCCTCAGGATCACCAGTGAACGCCGGAAACGCCTTCGCTTCAGCGAATTCCTTGATAACAGCATCGGATAATTTCCGCAGATAAGGCTGCCTTTTCTCACTAATGAACGTCCCCAGCTCATCTAGCAAATATTGAAAGGCATCGCTTTTGCGACTCGCACCAAATGTAAACGACTGCTGCCCACTTAGATCCTCACTACTAAAATCAAATTGATCAAATAGCTTACTCTGAATGTAGACACTATGGTAAAAGGAATCCCCTTTATTGTTAAACGTTGTGGGCTGTTTATGCTGCTCTTTCAACTTCGAGTCAATAAAATACAGCTTCGAATATTCATGATTCATGCGATCTTCCCAACGAATATACGTGATTCGAAATTTCGTCTGCGACATCGTATGGGCGAATGTGAAGGTTTCCTTCTCCGCAATCAAACTAGCATAGTCCAGCGGTTCACCATCAATACGAATTGTGTAAGGCTTGTCCGCATGCAGTTCCAAAAACCATCCGAATTCTCTGCTCAAGAATGCCAGAAAATCCTCAACCACGAACTCTTTGATGATATTGTTAAATGTGACGGTTGTCCCTCTGTCTTTATCCGTTAGATCAGGCTTGGTCACGTGATAGGCATCCAATTGTTTGGCTTGAATATGAATCTTATACGTATTTTTGAGCAGGAGACCATCCTCGTATGTGGTTTGCCAAATCGCTTCTGATGCAAAATGATGAAAGGTTAGACGTCCGATTCCATTTTTACCGTGCATGGCCGAGGTTGTTCTCCCCCGTTTATCTGGATCCACAGCTTTCTCCGATTCATAGAAAGGTGTAAACTTCCCCTCTAAATCCTTCAGCTTAATCCCATACCCATTATCTGCGATTATGATTTGATCCACGCCGTCTAGTATGTTTTTATGAAGGGTTATGTCTACCGCCGTAGCCTCAGCATCGAATCCGTTCCAAATATATTCGGCAATAGCTTGCAAATAATCAAACTTACGAAGCGCTTTTTCGATACCTTTTGAGGATATTTTTATGTTATTCATGGCGATCAACCCTTTCTTCATATAGTCAGCCTGTACACCTACTCTTATCATATTGCAAAAAGCTCATTTCGTATGTCGATTGATGTCCTGTCTCTTCAAGTCTTTTTCGACAAAAAAACTGACACCTCAGGTGTCAGCTTCCATATTTCAATTCAGCAATCGCTTTTTTGTACTTATCGATTCGTTCATAGTCTTGACGGGTAGGTTGTTCAATTCGACTGAGGTCACAATTATCTTCTAAGTCCAGAAGCTTCACAATCGACGCTAAGGGGTTTACTTTTATCCTCTTAATAAATCCTTCATACGTTTCATCCGACCTTCTAGTAAGGCAATCTAGCGCTTCTAGGATAGGTAGACTAAAGCCTTCTTTTTTCAAATCAAATAGGGTTATATCCGAATCCTCCACGACATCATGTAAGACTGCAACGATGGATTCTTCCGTTGATTTGGCCCTGCTAGCTAAACGAATTGGGTGTAAAATGTAGGGACTGCCCCCTTTGTCTACCTGACCATCATGGGCCTTTGCTGCGATTAAAATGGCTTTCGTTAATGTGCTCATAGATGTCACCCTCTCACCTTGTTCGTGAAATAGCTTTTTCACCAGTTATAGCATAAGTCCCTGTTTTTGCAAATGGCTGCCGCATTGTATAATGTAAAAATGATAACGAAACAAGGAGAACCTCAATTATGCTAGAGAATGAAAACTTATCTGAAATAACAACGGCTGGTAAACGCCTACATATGCAAGGAGATTGCGAGAACTGCTTTGGTTTATGTTGTGTTGCGCTGCCTTACGCAGCTTCAACGGATTTCGCTAACGATAAGGATGCTGGACAACCCTGTACAAACTTACAAACCGACTTTCGTTGTGGTGTTCATACCCAGCTTCGTGAGATTGGCTTTCGAGGCTGTACCGTGTATGACTGCTTCGGTGCAGGACAGAAGGTTTCACAGATCACCTTCGGTGGAACGGACTGGCGTAAAGCACCTGAAACCGCGAAGCAAATGTTTGAAGTATTTCCTCTGATGCGCCAGCTTCATGAGCTGCTCTGGTATTTGACAGAAGCCTTAACCTTGCCAACGACTGATGAGATCCATAGAGAACTGCGTACGTTGCTCGCTGAAACGGAACGTCTCACAAACCTCGATCCCGATAGTCTGACCACGCAGGACATCGCCGCACATCGAGCTGCCGTGAATGTGCTGCTGCTTCGAGCAAGCGAGCTTGTACGCGAAGCAGCACTGCGCGAGTATGTGATCCCCAAAGGCCGCCGTAAAGCTTACGGGAGAGGCGCCGATCTGATTGGTGCTAAGTTGAAAGGTGCTGATCTCCGGGCCAGCAATCTACGAGGAGCCTATTTAATAGCAGCTGATCTCCGAGGTGCCGATCTGCGGAAAGCGGATCTCATCGGCGCGGATCTCAGGGACACCGACCTTCGAGGAGCGGATTTGAGCGACAGTCTGTTTCTTACTCAATTTCAAGTGAATGCTGCCAAAGGAGATAAGCACACGAAGCTGCCTGCATACTTAACACCCCCTGCACACTTCAGTAGCGAGTAGCCAAATTGTGTGGGGAGCGCCCTGTGGTGATTAGCTGGAAAACCTCCCAGGTTTTCCAGTTAGATCTTCCGATAGGACTATAGATGTCCTATAAGAAGTCTTAGAGATCCTTGACCATTCGCCATACAGCGTTGGGTTGATCTTCTTCTTTTTCTAAGAGGCGAAAGCCACTTTTCTCGTAGAAATGCAGCGCAGGTAGATTCGTTGGAGCCACACGTAAATGATATGATTTTACGCCATATTTCTCAAAGAATCCTTCCGCATAAGCCACTAACTGTCGACCGTATCCTTTTCCTCTGTAGGATGGAATTAAATAGAATAAGTTTGCATAGCCGATATAACTACCCTCATGCAGAACAATTTGAAGCTCCAGTTGACCAATGGGTTGACCTTCCTCTTCGATCAGCACAAGTCCTTCTGGAAAGCGCCTAACGCGATCGGCAATCCTCCTGACGTAGTCATCCTCATCCCCGAAGCCTTCTTCACTGCCGAAGCTCACCACATAGGAATCTTTCCGAAAGGCTATGATCGTTTCTCGATCTTTCTCCACATCTATCGTCCTAAACTCCATTGGTGCCGCCCCCTCATAGCATTATAATCACTAATTTTAAGCTGGCTTTCAGCATTTATTCGATATTCTTTCATATTACCATCGTACAATGACAACGTGGACAATCAAAAATAGGAGTGATACATACACGTATGAATATGAAAAAACTAGCAGGCATATGCATTCTGATCCCCATTCTTCTAGCAGGATGCGGGAACCAATCTGACACACAAACCGCAGCAGCAGGCACTTCTCAGCCAGTGCAGCAAACGGAGAAGGCAGCGGGAAATGGCCAACAGAATGGCGGGCAGAATCGCCCTATGATGGATCCCGCACAGAGACAGCTCTTCAGTACGTTCCAAATACTGACCATGATGGACAAATCGGATGGATTGACCATCACGAAGGAGCAAGCACAAGCCATGCTGCCTGTCGCTCAGGATATCGTCACGAAGAATGAGCTCAGCGACGACAATAAAACCAAGCTGCTGGCAAATTTGACAGATGCTCAGAAGACCTTCTTAACTGATGCAGAAACCCGCATGAGTAATCGTGGTAACGGAGGCAACGGTGGGCCGAATGGTCAGGGATCAGGCAATCGAAATGGTGGCTCCGGCGATGCAGGTAAAGCGCAATCGCCAGATGCTTCAGCTACCCCTAAAGCAAATGCCACGGATGGGGCTGGAAGTGGCCAGCAAGCCGGAGGACAAAAACCGAATGGTACTGGTGGCGGTAATGCTGGTGGCGGAGGTCAAAATGGTGGCGGCTTCGGTGGCGGCAATCGTCCTGCAGGCGGACAAATGGGAGATGCTGGTAAGGCGTTCGTTGAACTCTTGCAAAACAAGGTGAAATAAGTCGAATATTTCCGAGGAAATGATACAGCCCTGAGTCCACTGGACTCAGGGTTTTCAGGTGTTTATAAATTGCGAGAATGGGTCGTTAATGCTTCACAACACCCTATCTTCATAGTCCTTCCAGTGGGGGAATTGGGTTATCATACATTTAATATCCTTATCAGCTTTAACCGCTGCAATTCTATCTATCAAGCATAGAATAGTTTGGTAAGCATTCGATATTCTGATAGGAGATGGAGAGATGACTAACAAAAAACGTATCACAGGAAAACCGAGTAGAATTGTTCGACTTCCTAGAAGCGCAGGCATCACAAAAATGAAAGCTAATCTGATCTATCATGCTCAACTGAAGAAGCACAACAAACTAGGAGCAGGCCGCTTGTTTCCGAACCAGACAACAATCTCCATTGGTACAGACAACTCTTGGTTCAACGCTCAAGAAATTTCGCGTGATCCAGCATGGATACCAGTGGCCAACGCCAACTATGTTTGGTTCTCTGGCAACCTGAGCAGTGAAAATGCGGTCATTTCGACACGCTTCTCGCTCTCGCAACGAAGATCTATCCTGAGTGCTTCTCTCTTTTTATCCGTTGACAACTACGCAGTTGTCATCATCAACGGTGTACCAGTGGTCTATGACGCGCCACAGAACACCCCTTCTTTCTTCAACCCTGGGCGCAGCTTCAATGTCAGACGATTTTTACGACGCGGTCGTAATGATATTGTCATCATTGCCTTCAACTTTGGTGGACCACGCAGTGCAAGCAATCCCGCTGGCGTGGCAGCAAGACTGGATATTCGACTCAGCTCATTACTGTAAATTTATGTAAAAGTAAGAAAAAGACCCCCAAACCACAATCTGTTGGCTTGAGGGTCTTTTTGCCGTTCATTGCTATGCTCTTAACGCTTGAATAACCTGCTCTGCCTTTGCTTCACCGCTCGCAACCTGCTCAATATGATTTGCAAACATATCACACATGTATACGAACAGAGTAAGAATCTCTAAAACTTCATCACTCTCGAATGTACGCGAAGCCGATAGACTATACACATAACGATAGTGGATCTCACCTTCCTCATTCACACCAAAGTGACCAATTGGCAATCGTGTATTAATTTCGAGCAAGAGCGCGGCTACTTCTTCACGGGCACCTGCTTGCAGATGAAACGGCAGTGTACTGTAGATCTGTAGAAGTTGAATTGCGACGATTTCCTCATCATTTAACGGTAAAAAACTAAAATGAAGGAAACGATCTCTTCCTTGGCTATCCTCTTGAAACCCTGCCATTAGCACATGCAGAGGAATTGCTTCGGATTTCTCTAATAAATTGGTGGCGAGCTCTGCTTCATCCAAAATCTCTTTCAATTGCCCTAATTGCGCCAAATGACGCGCATGTGCAAGCTCAGTCAACATATCGGTTCAATCTCCTATTCTCTCTTGCCCATTGCTTCAACAATGGCGCCCTTCAGCTTAGCTGGATCGCTCTCGAACTTGTACAATGCTTGAATGCTGACACCAGCTGCTTCTACAAAACTCTCTACTTGTCTGTAACGCGCGACGACTGCCTGGTCCGTCTCAACGTAGACAGGTAACTTCATAAACATATCAAAGATAAGATCTGTGTCATGCGCACGTTTTTCCAGCTTCTTCTCGGTTGATTTATCCGCGTTGAAGACTGCCTTAGTAATTCCCCATGCGCCTGCTTTCGATGCGCGATCACGCCCAGCTTGCTTCAAAGATCTGGCAATTGGCATAGCTGCACCAATACCTGTAGCAACGATTTTCAACGGTGTGCCTACTTGAGCACCTACCCCAGTAAGCGTAGCAATATCGGCGGCGATCTTCGTTAGCTCAAGCCCAATTTGAATAGCACCTCGGTCTGTCCGCTTCACGTTAATATTTTTCATTTCTTTCGCTAATTCATATTGGGCGATCTCATCGAGTTGTTGATTGGCTGCTGCTACTTTGGCTGGATCACCTGACGCAATATCAGCATGCAACTGCGCCTTTTTCGTAGCTAGCTTCGCTTTGTCGACACCAGCATTTCGCGTGTACCAGCGTTTTTCTTTGAGAATATCGGCATTCCCAGCTTTGCCTTTGAAATCACGTTTCATCGTCGTCATCGCACTGCGATTTAAGCCCGCTTTGATCACATCAACCGTTTTGATAGCAATTTTCACGCCGCTCACGGCAATACTGACGCCTGGTATAACAGCTGTCAAGCTAGCCGTGCTTGTCTCCATGATCTCCATGATGCCTTTCGCCACTTTGATACCTGATTGCGCAGCTTGGATCGCATTACTAATGATCTCGATCGTCCCTCTTGCTTTTTCACCTTTATCGAGCCCGCCATTTTCGGAGGCCTTACTGTACATATCATAAATGCCTTTAACGGCCATAATCGTATTTTTAACTGCGGAAATCGCTTCGGCTACGGTTCCCGCATAATCACTGACGGAGGAAGATCCTCCGACCCCATTTTCTTTCCCAGTTGATTTGGCTGCTTTATCGACTAAACCAGCCGAGCCGCTGACCATTTTACCGCCTGATTCGATCATAGACGATCCTGTACCTGCGTACTGCCAACGTTTGTTATGACCCGTCCGGTTGGCATCGCCAGAAACGGAAAGTGTTTCTCTAATGGCACTCATGATCTGGAAAGGACCGCTTACAAGATCTGCAGTAGAAGCTACAGCGCCCATGGTTGCTGACTGCTGCGCAGTCCCAGCATCCTTCGTCTTATCGTAGGAATCTTTCAGATCATCGGCACGTTTACCGAAGCTGTCGGAGAACGTTCCGCCGACCCCAGCTGTCATATCTGCGTTATCCTTCGTATCATCACCCGTTGGATGCATCGTAGAAGCAGAAGCAACTACTGGCGGAGCTGCGGTTCCTGCAGTTCGGGTTAAGGTCGGCGGTGCTACCTGCGACGCTGGTGCCACTGTAGCCGCTCCCGGCGGAGCGACCGTCCCTGCAGTTCGCGTTAAGGTCGGTGGTGCTACCTGCGACGCTGGTGCCAC
Source organism: Paenibacillus sp. LjRoot56 (assembly GCF_964253335.1). Classification (NCBI taxonomy): domain Bacteria; kingdom Bacillati; phylum Bacillota; class Bacilli; order Caryophanales; family Paenibacillaceae; genus Paenibacillus; species Paenibacillus sp. LjRoot56. The sequence continues at coordinate 1,278,992 of NZ_CAXURV020000001.1, read as the reverse complement.
TGTAGTCGCTCCCGGCGGAGCGACCGTCCCTGCAGTTCGCGTTAAGGTCGGTGGTGCTACCTGCGACGCTGGCGCGACCGTTGATGCTGGTGCAACAGTTGACGCTGGAGGTGGCGCGACTCCTACTGCTCTTCCTCGATGGAACCTCACTGGAGGAGCTGGCGCTGCGCTTTGCGGTGCTACCTGCGTCGTTGGCGCTACCGTTGACGCTGGTGCCGGAGCAAGTCCTGTTGCTCTCGCTCGATGGAACGTCACTGGGGGAGGTGCCACTGTTGCTGCTTGTCCTGAATTATTACGCTGAATGAGCTGATTCGCGTAAGCCTGTGTTGCACGGTTACCGACCGTACGCTGCATCTGCATAAAGATGTTTGTCCCCATAGGTGACATTTGTGAGGCACTCGTACTTGTCGGAGCCGATAGCGATTGCTGCGCTTGCTGATGCGAGGGGCTCACTGGTTTGGTCTGGCCTTGTTTTCCTTGGGGCATCTCTACCTAGCTCCTTCATGTAATATATTCTTTTTTGTATGCTTTACTTACCGCCTCGTTGTTGAACAACATGCGTTAATTCATGACCAAGCAGTTCTTGCCCCTCGCGTGAATCTGGATTGTATCGGCCTTCTCTGAAGAACACATCATTTCCCGTAGCAAAAGCTTCCGCACCTAAAGATCTATTAATCTTTGATGACTCTGAATCATTATGTATATTTACGTTGCTGAAATCAGTTTTGAACGCCGACTCCATCTTCGCTTGAATGCTTGCATCCATTTTGCTGCCGCTGCCTTGTTTCGCCTTAATCTGCGATTCAATCCCTTCACCAGCTTCAAATCCACCTTCGGACGACGACTTCATCTGCAGCTCTTCATCTTCCGACTCGCCGCCCTCTGAGCGCTGAATCGACTCTGCCGATGACTTCATTTGCAGCTCTTCATCTTCCGACTCGGGACCTTCTGAGCGCTGAATCGACTCTGATGATGGCTTCATCTGCAGCTCCTCTTCTTCCGACTCGGGACCTTCTGAGCGCTGAATCGACTCTGATGATGGCTTCATCTGCAGCTCCTCTTCTTCCGACTCTGGACCTTCTGAGCGCTGGATCGACTCTGATGACGGCTTCATCTGCAGCTCCTCATCTTCCGACTCGCCGCCTTCTGACCGCTGAATCGACTCTGATGATGGCTTCATCTGCAGCTCTTCTTCTTCCGACTCTGGACCTTCTGAGCGCTGAACATCTGGCTTTGAAGCGCCACTGCTCTCCGAAGCAGCAATATGGTCCGCTGCTTGTTTCCCCATCTGATCCGCTTCCTGTTCATACGCATCACCAGCTGGACCAACCGTCATTTTAGTCTGAATATTCAACATATTTCCCACAGCGCGATTGCCGATAGCACGTTGAATGTTCATCAGATCGGAAGATACAGGAGAATTACTTTTATTACTTTTCTGATTCGTATGCAAAGAAGAATCTGGTTGCCGGTTAATATAGGATTTTTGCATGGCATAACCCTCCTAGCGAGCTTTTGATGGATGCATTCATTGAACCCTGATTTGCACTTCTACATGTCCGTTCCGTTAGTAGCAAGAAGTCTGTCAATTAACTATATCACAACGCTATGAAGCGGAGTTTACTATTAGATTGAATAGCGATCTATAATGAGCACAGCAATATCATCGGATTGCACGGCACCATCTGCGAACAAATCAACATCTTGCACCATATGACTTAGCAATTGGTCAGGCTTACTTGCCTGCTCCTTTACCAATACATCCTTTAGTCGAACAAAGCCATATTGGTTCTGAAGTTGATCTTCAGCCTCCGTAATGCCATCCGTAAACACGATAATGCGATCTCCTAGATCTAACGTGACCTCATTATCCATATATAACATGTCGTCCATAACGCCAAGAGGGAGTCCTTTTTTCCCTTTCAGCAGCTCAACTTCACCGTTAGCTCTCACAATGTAAGGCGGACAATGACCACCATCACTATACAAAAGCTGGCCTGTCACTACGTTCAATACGCCGCAAAATATCGTCGCAAACATGGTTGAGTCATCCTTATAAAGCTCTTGATTGACAGCCGTCAGCAGCTCACCTGGCGTCAACTCCACGGACATCTTTCCTTTGAGCAGTGTCATTGTCACCGCCATGAATAAGGCGGCTGGAATTCCTTTATCAGAGACATCACCCAGTACGAAAAACAAACGATTCTCGTCGATACGAAAATAATCATAGAAGTCACCGCCTACCTCGCGTGCAGGTCGAATGATTGCCTGAGCATCCGCTTGGGCACTAAGAAGTATCTCATCGCCAACGATTCCACCCTCAGCATCCGCAGCACGAACCTCTAGACTTAAGCTTTTACGAGGAAGAAACCCCATCTGAATATCCGTTGCGATACGCAGTTCACTTTCCATGCGTTCCTTAGCTGCGGTCGTAACTTTCAATGCATGTACCGACTTCTCGAGTGCATCGTACAGCATGGCATTTTCTAGCGAAGCAGCTGTTGGCGAAGCGATCGATTCCAGCAACTGCAAGTCTCGTTCCGTGAACGGTGCATCGCCCCTTTTGTTCAACACCTGCAGCACGCCAATGATCTTCCCCTTGCTGACGAGAGGAACACAGAGCATGTTGCGGGTTGGATAATCGACGCGCTTCGCGACCTTGGACGACCAGCGTTCATCTCGTGCAGCATCGTCAATCTTGACCGACTTCCCTGTCTGAGCGACCCAGCCTGCGATACCTTCGCCGATCTTGAGGCGGATTTCACGCACCTCATCACCTTTGGCTCCAAGTGCAAGATCGAAAAACAGTTCGCCCCTCTCCTCATCGACCAAAATAACGGACGAAGCCTCCGCGTTCATGATACGGGAAGAGGTTTCCATGATTTTGACAAGCAAATCCTGTTTGCGAATCGTTGAATTCACTTCCAGGCTCACATCAAAAAGCTGCATCGTCCGCTCCAGCTCCAGCTCTGCTGCTTGCCGCTTTCGATGGCCAAACTGCAACTGGATGACAGCCACAAGACACAGGATAACAAGCACGCCTACGACTATCTCCATCCAGCTCAGCTCCTTTGTATCTCATGTATTTAGCCTTTATTTAATGGCGTTAACCGCTTCATCTTCCGTCTCATATAGCTTGAAAATGCTGCTAAAGCCCGACATATCAAAAACTTCCTTCACTTGGTCATTCATACGAGCTAGCGCTAGCTTGCCTTGAATGACTTTGACCATTTTGGCAGCGGATAGCAAGCTTCTTAGTCCTGCACTGCTGACATAATCCAATCCTTGCAGATTAAATACGAACTTGCCATTACCTTGCTCCACTAGCTTAGCGAACGCCGATTCCAAGCTTGCGGATGTATTTCCATCCAATCTGCCCTGTAAGCTCACTAGCACAATGTCACCTTGCACCTGCTCGGTAATATTCATGAAACACCCTCCTCTTGGATCCGATTTTTTCTCATTAGCAGCACATTCTCCTCATTCAAACGCTCATATCGAAGTTCATCCATAACTTGCCGGACAAAGTGGATACCAAGTCCCCCGATCCCTCGTTCTTCAATGCTCTGGTCGGTGCGGGGGCTGGATTTGAGCAGTGGATTAAAAGGAATTCCCCGATCGCTCAGACAAAGCTCCCAACCATCGGGCGTTTGCCCAACATCAAGGCGAATCGTATGCATCCCATTTTGAGCAGATGGGTAGCCGTATAAAATAATGTTTGTTACTAACTCATCGCAGACCAAATTGATTTGAAACAGAGACTTCTCATCCATGCCGAGGGATCCTGATATGCCTTGGATAAAGGCAGCTAGACGCTCTAGCTCTTGTAAATCGTTGCGCAATACGATGGACTCAATACCCAAGGGCGATCACTCCTACGACATTTTCAACAGCATGTTTTCAAGCAATCGTACTCTTGCACTTGACGCGTGAAGCATCCCGATCCCTATCTCCGGATATAACCTCACTAAGCGAGACAAGCTCTCCCCTTGTAAGGTAAGGACACGTACCTCATCAAAAATGACCTGTGCAGTAACCGATGACGGGGAGCCATCTAACGCAGTCGTTTCACCAACCGCTTGCTTAGGTCCCAAAACGCCAATCGTCGATGTCTCACCGACACCCGTCTCATTGCTTAATTCAACATGCCCTTCAATAAGGAGATACATGGCAGCGTTCGATTCTCCCCGCCGCAATAAGTAAGTTAAATCCTCGTGCACTTCTTCCGTCGCAATCCCCGCAATTAACCCTAATTCATCAACCGACAAATCCGCGAATAAGCTGACTTGCTTCAAGAAAATTACTTTATCCAGCATTGTTAAAAATTTACGGTCTTCTTTCATATCTGCACGCTCCAATGCGCTTAGTGCGTAGATGGAAATATCCTTGAGCCAGCTATCTGACCATGTTGTAGCTTCTTGCAGCAGCCCCAGCGGCTGTATTTCCTCCATAACATCTGTCACACCTTGTTGCTTTAACTGGTCTAACAACGCATAAGCCAATTTACGATCGCCGAGCCCCTCCGCAAGGACCTCTAAACCATTCTCACGAAGTTCAATGTTCTCGTCTTGAATGGCTTCACGCAGCGTCATAATGATTCGCTCATCGACGAGTTTAGCCATGACTGCCCATGCTCCATCAATGAGTGCCTCATGCAGCTCTCCACATCGTTCCTTCGCCAATTCCGCTAATCCTGTCAGGCCAAGCTTCTCTAACGCAGCAGGCAATGCACGCTCTTGCGTTGATGCTTGCAGACGCTGCGCACACAGTTCAACGAGCAGTGAATGCAGTCTACCTTCATCCAATAGCTCAGCGAGTGTGGTTACAACGGCATTCCAAATGAATGGATTCGGATGGTGACTATACTTCAGCAAGATCGGCAGTGCTTTATCACCCATATCCACAAATGCTTGCAGAATGGCTTTGCGCAGCTCTTGATCTGCCATAGACACCATACCTAGCATCATTGGGATGCTTTCCACATGCTGAAGCTTACCGATACAATGCGCAGCTGCTACCTTCACGGCAGGACGCTCCTCATCGAGTAACGAAACGACCCAAGCCGTGTACGTATTCAGTTTCAAATCAGCTACGGTATGGCAGCCATATACGGCCCATTCGCCGCCGGTATCTAGCATTTTGATAATGGCTTCGTCGCAAGCCGCGTAGCTTTCTTCACTTTCTAGGGCGTACAGGGCTTTGACGCCCTCATGTACGACCTTCGGATGCGTATCCAACAGCTTTACACGGATAAAGAAATGGGACTGACTTTTCAGATGCGAAGCCTTTGAAATCAACTTCACGCACTCAGCGCGAACCTCTGGATCCTCATCCTCCAGGAAGGATGCGACCTGCACGAGGTCTTGAATCGTGGCACCCTGCAAGTTCATCGCACGTAATACCGCAATGCGAATCCGCGAGCTCTCTTCCCCAATCATTTGGATCAAATGCGGCAAGAACGCGGAATCTTTGGCTTTACCAATAATTTCTAGAGCTAGTTCTCGCACGTAATCATTCGGATGCTTCAGATAGGCTAGGATAGCCGATAACGCTTTGGAGCTGCGAATGCCCCCGATAAAAGAGCTCGCGATTTCTGATAAGTCACCGTGAAGGGATTGAACACTTTTGACCAATTCACGAATATACAAATGGCGGCCGAACCAAGCTACAACGACTAGAATTCCTGCAATCACCACGCCTAACCATGCCAGAGGCGATAGTTGAAGGAGACCAAACGAGTACAGCATAGAGAAGAGCGAGCCAATGAGAATACCGCCAGAAGCTGCAACCCCTTGCGCGAAATAACGATAGCCATCCCTTTTGGAGATTGGCATCATTTTGAAGAAAAGCTGATAACAAGGCTCTGCAATGTAGTACAGCAAAATATAAAACACCGCATAGGATCCGGAAACCATGACCAATCCGAGCGACTGATTCATGAATAATGCTGTGAGGCCGAAGCCGCTGAAGAAGATGATCGTGATGCCTAATAATATATTACTGGCGCCTAACCAGTTCATTAAGCGCGTAGATACCGTTTGTAACAATAAGCAGAACGTAAATTGAATCGCTGTGATTAAGCCATAAAACGAGGTCAAATCTCCCTCATTAGAGAACTTATATTCAGCAGCCGTGAAATATTGATACTCCATCATAAAATAAACAGCCGGCATCAGTGTCATTAGAGCAACCGCACACAGGAGGAAGGGACTTCGCAGCATCTGCTTCGCATAGTAGCCCGAAGTTGGCTGTTTCGCTTCGTCATCAGTGAGGGAGACAGGCTGGGCCCTATTCAGTCTCTTATCTTCCTTCAGGGTTAGCGGAACTAAATACCGCATGAGTGCCCTTCGGAAGAAGACGAAGCCGAACACCATAAGAATTGGCGCGAGTGCATACACGGCTTCCGTGCCAAGTAGTTTTCCAAGCTGATGGGCCAACAAGCCTGCGGTAATGCCACCCGTCGTTGTAGCAGCGATAAAAACGGGCATTAGTCGCTTCGCCTGTTGAGTAGGACACAAGTCAAACGCTGTACTCCACAAGAGCAAGGTTAGCTGCCTTACAACAAAGTTAGAAGAGAGAAACAGAATTGGATAGTAGTAGCGATAGTCGATGCCGCCCAGCTTAAATCCCAGGAGTACAACACCATTCAGGAAGAGAAGTCCTATCATAATAAGATAGAGCGTCGTCATCATCTTAGCCTTCGGGAGTCGGTTCGCCAGTTTGGCTAAGAGCCAGCCTTCGAGCGGCATGATAGCAGCTTCTACCATATAAATATAGGGCAAATATTGCACGCCGAAGCGCTGATTAAAAAGTGCCATGAACGCCGTGTAATTTAAGGATTCCGCAATTCCGCTAAAGTAAAAGATCGGCAGCATCATCCAAAGCTTACGACTGTCTTCTGTGCGCAGCCCTATCCACCCTTTTAAGGTTCCTTGCATATCATCAGGTCCAATCTATTAGTCTATCTGTCAAGGGGACAGTGGTTTATAAAACGCTAGTCTAGCTTCACCTTCATAATAATAATTCGGATATGTACCAATGAGTTCGAAACCATTAGCTTTGAACATCTTTTGAATGGGGAGGTATTCCGGTAAATCACACGTGTATGTCAAAATGTAACGTCCTTCTGCAGAACGGGCAAACGTTTCTAGCGCTTGAAATAACACCTTTGCAAATCCATGTCGTCGATATTCGCGGTGAACAGCTAAGTAATCCCAGAGAAATCCGCCGGATTGGTGCTCATTTTCTTTGCAACTCGTCACGGCGATAATATCACCCGTCTCATTCTCTATATACCAATGCCGGTGATTGCGCTGAGTTAAACTAAGCATTGGTGCATGACGGAAATGTTCCAACTCACCTGGTGTATGACGTTGATCATCGAAAGACACAGGTGATAGATAGAAATCTGTAATCCGTAACGCATCTTTCTCATTGGTTAATTCATGCACAGTCCAATTACTTACTTGCATCTCACAATCTCCTTAAAGTTTTCGTCAGAAAACTAGCTTTGTAAGCATCATCTTAAGAAACGGATAATGTACCATTCCATTCACCAGTCGTACCTTTTTGGAAATATTCATCGCACATATAGAAATACAATTGGGCCGCTTTATCTTGACGATTCTGTTTAATAACCATCAAGAACGCTTCACGTGCATCGTAGAACCGTCCAACCTGATAATACGTAACAGCTTGCTCGAACAAGGCTTTCGTCTTCTCTTTCAAAGCACGGATCGTTTCTGCATCACCTTGATAAACATCGAACAAGTGCAGAGGCTCTTTCACACCATCCACTTGAATTAAACCAAGATCTCGATAGAGGAAATCCTTCGGTTTTTCCAGGGCTTTTACCACGGAATCTGTGATCAGAATGGATGATCCTAGCGGTTCCGTCATCTTCTCCAGCATGGTCGCTAGGTTCACTCCGTCAGAGATAACATTGCCTTCCAACCGTTGTTCCTCCCCAATAATGCCAAGGCGGAGAGGTCCTTTATGTAAACCGATTCCGAAATCAAGCGGTGAATAACCTACACTCAATCTATGCGAGTTGTAGATATCTAGCTCCTTCCGCATCTCCACACAAGCGAGCAGCGCTTCATCTGTCTGATTCGGGAATAAAGCCATAAAACCTGCGCCCAAATACTTATTCATAAGCCCTTCATGCTTGCGGACATACGGACCGAATCGTTTGAGAAACGAATTGACGAAATTAAAGTTTTCTTCTGGCGTCAGCCTCTTGGATAATTGATAAAATCCTCGGATGTTAAAAATGAGAATGGACATGTGCTGCTCCACTTGATCCCCAAGCTCAACATCTAGAATGCTTTCTTTGTTCAAGAAGCGCAGAAACTGCTGCGGAACGAATCGATAGTAGGATTGACTGAAATTCTCAACCTTAGTGATATAATCTCGAATACGCGCAGCCATGATGTTCACACTGTCGCCCAGGTCCGACACTTCATCCCGTGTATTAATTTTAACGACAGTATCCCAGTTCCCTTTCGCAATTTCACCGACACTGTTGCGAAGCTTCCAAATAGAAGATAGAAGAACATACGTCATGAGCACAAGCACAAGCAGCAAACCTATCGAGATAAAAGCGATATTGCGAATAATCGAATTTAGAACCGATTGACGATGCTTCAGCAAGCCGTCTAAGTTCTTACTTGTTTCGAAAACACCGACAATTTTACCCGAGGAATTAAAAATAGGTGCAATGGCATAGCGCCATTCTCCAGAGAAATCCTCCCATTGTCCTGTTGCCGTCTTACCTTCCAGCACTACTTGTTGGTTCTCTGGCGTTTGTTGGAAAGGATTAAACATATGCATGCCATCATCGTCTTCTAGAATGCGATAAATGACGCCATCTTCGTATTTGTATACAGCCTTATAAAAGCCTTGATTATCATCCCGCGCATTGTTTTCAAAAACAGATTGAATCTTCTTGCGGAAAGATTGATACGTGGTCCCTCCATAATCTAAAGGGGATGTGAGGCTTTCCAATTTGTCACCATCAACAAGGTTTTGCCCGTTTTTGGCAAGTAAGATTAGCTCACTAAACGTCTCTTCTTCCATTTTCTTAGAGAAACTGTTGTAAATGACGGTAGAGAGAAGAATCATCGAGAAAGCAATGACAGGAATGAGAATGAAGATTTGCTTCACCATAAGCGGCAAGCGTCTCTTCAGGATGTTAACGAATATGATTTTGATGGCATATAGCACTAGCAAAATGAATGCTACGGCAATCGACCATACCAGGATTGCATGGTTTTGAGCAGACCGACTAAATTCCGCTTCAACTAAGGAAGGCGTAATCGTACCATCGGGAAGTCGGCGATTAATTTGAGCTGACTCTACGATAATAAGACTGCCATCAGGACCAATACTGCTCGTAGTCGCGTCAAAAGCAAGCTCCACGCCACTCGCTTTGGCCTTCTCGTCGTTAACAATCCCCTCTAATACATAAGGTTGTTTCGGATCCAGCCTTGTAATCATACGCGAGTTAAAATCAATGAAAATCAACCGTCCCTGATGATCCAAGTGGAAGCTCTCTGGGAAGTTGCGTCGTGTGCGATCTATCCCAGGCAGCGGATAAACCAGTTCGGATCGACCTTCGCTCCAAGCACGATAAATTTCACCGCTTCGCGTGGAATAATAAATTTCACCTGGCTTAAATCCGTCTGCTTCTGACACGTATTTATTGTCTGGGAGCGTAATCGAATACGTTAACTTAGGCTCAGTGGTTGTACTGTTGCCAACTGGTGTTTCGTATAAAGATAACTTCTTCACTTCATCATTGAAAAAGTACACCTTACCCTCATGTACCTGTACATTGCGCAAGGAGCCAAGTCGATATCTCTTAACCTGAGCGTCGCCATATTCCTGAGTGAATAGGCTGCGATCAAACTCACCATCTGGTTTATAGCGCACAATTTGTTCGGATTTAACAGCAATCCCATAGGGATCTAATAAGGTACGAATCGTATATAAATAGCCCTGATCATCAACCGCCATATCGTTAAAACGATAGACTTCACCATTCTTCCCCGTTTCACTCGTAATGGAGAATTGAAGAATGCCTTGGGCATCCAGTTTATGTATCGTTTTCTTGGCGTTATCGATGACGAATAAGTTATTCTGCGAGTCTGAGATGGCCTTCGATAATCCGTCGAAAGGCATGCTTTTTTTCCATGGCCACAGCTGGATGCTATCTTGGTGTGTGCCCAGGTAAGTACCTGCAGCACCCAGTAGCAGCAAGACGAGCAGCAATGCCGCAATCGATTTCTTCATCGCTTGTAATCTCCTCTTAATATGTAATCTGAATGATTTGCATAGCTGCGTTCCAGTCGACACCTAGGCCTAAGGACTCGGAAATGAATCTTAATGGCACATAGGTCCTACCATCTAGCAGCAAGGATGGTCCATCTATCACGACAGGCTGTCCATCTATGTAAGCCGTAACTTGATTAATAGAGCTTGTAATGGTTGTATATTCCGTGCTCACCGTGACTGTAAAGCTCTCCGGATCCCAATCTACCGCCGCTCCAAACGATTCCGAAACGGATCTAATAGGTAAATAGGCTTGTCCATTTATTATAACAGGCGGAGCGGCAAATTTGATAGAAATATTGGAAGAAAGCACGTTTTCTGCCGAAAGAGGTTGAATCGTGACAGGAACCTCAGCAAGGTCAGCAGAAGCAGGGATAGAAGTTATACTCGCCAAGCTATCGGCTGCTGCTGCAAGTTCCTGCAGCTCCTCTGGTGCGTACTTCAACTTCTCCTGCTGTTGAAGCTCACCCAGCAGCTTCTCTACCTGCTGTTCCAGCTTCGCTTGTACGGCCTCATTTGTTGGCAGTTCCGCCAGCAAAGCCTGTACCGCGTCCAGCTTCGCGAACAGCGCGGCCTTCTGCGTCGACAGCTTCGCTGCCTCGACGGCCTCGATCGAGCGGGTCAGCGTCGCCACCCGCTCCGTGTCCTGCTGCGCCTGCGCTGCGCTCAGCGCAGCCAGCAGTTTCTGCTTCGCTGCTGCGAGCAAAGCCAGACCCTCGGATGCGCCCGACTCCGCATCCGCGAGCTGCGCCTGCGTCGCGAGAAGCTGCTGCAGCAAGGCTGCAGCGGCTTCCGGCTCGCCGGCGGCGAGGGCTTGCTCCAGCTTCTGCTGCTGGAGCGCGGCTTGAGAGGCCAGCTGATCCTCGCTGGCCTGGCCATCAGTGGCGGCGGGGGTGCCGTCGCCGCCTGTGCCTGTAGAGCCATCGCCCGGCTCGGCCGGCGACGCTTCCTCGGACAGCGCTGCGATCAGCGCGTCCGGGTTGTTCACGAGCGCCATCTGCGAGAGCGCGGCTTTGGTGTCGCCTTTGAGCAGCGCCTCCAACATGCCGAGCTGGGCCTGCGCGTCCTTGATCTGCACAGCGAGATCTGCGATCTCGCTGTGCTTCATGGCGGCAACAGCGGCAGTTTTGGCCGCTTCTAGTTTCTCTATGTCTTGTTTTAGCGTATCTATTTTCCCTTGAAGCTGTTCAGGTGTCTCAAGGGAGGCAATCGTGCCTGGCTCCTTGATTTCAACGGTCACTTTCATCGCATCCACGGCCTTTTGGGAAAGAACTGCAGAGCTCGGTGGATCTGTTAGTGCGCTAGGATCTAAAACATCATCCATACCAACCCAAGGAGCTCCTGGCGTATCTGATTGATACACCATCCCTTGTCCCGATGATGCCATTGTAGCGGTAGCCGCATTAAAAGCCGCAGGCGTTAACGCTTCTAGCTTCACTTTGTACGAGCCGATAATGACCGTTCCTAAGCCTTGGTCCTCACCGTCAGAGTCTTCACCCTGCCCAGCATTCTCGGCGTTGTCACCGGTTCCGCTTCCATCAGCAGAACCGTCTCCACCGCCAACACCATTGGCGCCACCAGTATCTGCATTTCCTTTGCCGCCATTACTTCCAGCATTTCCTTGATTCCCGTTATTTCCTGTATTTCCCGAGTTTCCGTTATTCCCATTGTTTCCAGTACTGCCATCACTTCCTGCTTGTCCATTCGGACCCGTACTTCCGTCCGCACCAGCACTCCCGCTTGCGTCTCCGGAAGTCACGCCGTTCTCAGTGCTAGCTGCAACTAACTGCCCTGTACTTCCTTTTCCGTCAAGCGGCAGCGTCTGAATGACTTCTCCTTTTTTATAGAGCACGACCTTAAGCTGATCAATTTGACTGAATTTTAGCGTTAAATTCCGCAACGACTTATTGATTTTCGTCCGCTTCCCAACGCGTTTACCGTCTTTGGTAAATACGGCGTAGTCCGTTGCTCCCAGTTTCTTGCTTACATTTATGCTGAAATCGCTAAGCAACTGTCCAACCGCAGGTTTCAGCTTCCAAGTACCCAATGGCGCTTTCGGTTTCTGCGGTTTCATCGGCGACAACCCATCATCGAGATCACGATACGGCAAAATCCCTTCTCGAAGCGTACGATTCACCGCTCCACCTGTTCCAAGATCGAGCTTGCCAAGTGCTAATTTATAGGCAATTTGCGCTGCCACAATTTGTTGATCTGCCTGATCAACTGCATCTTTATAGGTTTGAAGCTCCTCTGATTTCATCAAGCTGAGCTTCAGCTTTTGGTTCGCCTTCGCTAAATTGGATACCGCATTATCCTTATCACGCAATGCTTGCGCATAAGCTTCTTCCGCTCCCTTAGCTTCCAAGAAAGATTGACGTACAGCTGCAATTACAGCATTTCGGCTTTCTTTTTCCTGCAGCTGAGCCTTGTTCTGCTCCATGGTTGCAAGTGGTAAAGCATTCGTCAGGTCATCCAAATAGCGCAGCCCATCAAATTCACCTTGCAGCAGTGACTTCGGAATGGGAATGAACCCGAGCAGCATAAAAAAGCCCTGCCAATCCTCTTTCACTCGCCCAAGTGTTTCATCATAGCTTGCTTGAAAAAGCTCCATATCGATTTCTTGCTCTTTAAATAACCCATCCATCACCCTCATGCGAGCCGGGCCAAATTTATTGCTATATAAATTACGAGTCGTGTTCAGCTTTTCATCCGCCAAACGACGAGCCTCCGTATCTCTTAACAGGCTTAATGTTGTCTTCTGTCCCATAGCTAGATAGGTAGGCAGCATTTTCTCATTCAAATCCGCGTAATCCGGTTGAAACGAAAGCTCTACTTTACTTTCCATATCCAGCTGCAGTAATTTACCTAGTGCCAAACGACTAGACTTCGCCGTCAATTGTGCCTGTTTGTAGTCAGAGGATGCCTTCTCTAGTGCTTTGTCCACTTTGTCCTGTTCAGCCGCATCTGCGAGACCGAATTTCCGCTTCTTAAGGACCGTGTCGACGGATGTTTTGGCTTCCTCCACTTTCTTGCGAGAACGTTCCTCCGCCACAGCATCTTGATAAGCGGTTAAATAGCTTTTCTCGATCTCATATCGAGCTGAATCCCCTTGCTGCCGCAAGGTTTCCTGGGCCAAATACAACTGCGATCTGGCATCTGGCACCTTCATTCGTGTACCAATATCCTGGCTTAAATTATGGGGCCTGGCGAATAATCCGGCAGCTTTGGCTTCCTCATTGTTAACCGTATGCTGCGCTTGTTCCAGCTCGATTCTTTTCTTCAGGACATCCGTTCTGGCATCGCGCAGCTGTGGACTCTTCTGGAGCCCTTGTTTAATCGCATCCTGCATGGTCAAAGCCTTAACCCCGGCAGCTTCCACCCGTGCACTTGCCGTCAGGATTGAGGATGTCGCAAGTAGACTTACGAGCCCTATTTTCACCATATTCAAACCATTCAGAACAAACCCCTCCGCTCACGTACTTCTCTCTCTTTATAGTACAATATCTCTACCACTCTCGCATCCATTCTTTGGAGAAAAATAGCGAAATCTAGCGAATATAGGATTAGATTGCCGCATATAACCTTTTCTAGTAGTATAAAAGAAAGATGAAAGCACATTTTGCCGAATTATTGCACGGGAAATAATTTCAAGGAAGGGGCTTGTATCATGGGGAATATCGTATGCGGCGGTGCGATGCTGCAATGCACGTTCGGTGCCGCACCCAGCTCGTTAATGGTGCTTCCTGCAAATATGGTCATGACTGCGATGCCAATTGCCAACATTATGGATAATAAGCCCATGGTGAATATACTGCCGTTTGGGATGTGCAATTCCCCATCTAATCCGATGGTGGCAGCAGCAACCGCTGCGGCTTTTGGCGTTTTGACCCCGATGCCTTGCATCCCAGTCACAGCAGCCCCTTGGGTACCCGGAGCCCCAACTGTCCTTGTCGCGAATATGCCCGCGCTCAACAATAGCTCCAAATGCATGTGTAACTGGGGCGGCGTTATTTCCGTTCAACAGCCTGGTCAGATGACGATTCAGGTCCCATAAATTCTTTCTTTTTTACAATTGAAATAAGGAGTGAGAGCATTGGAGCCGATTAAAACGATTGAGAAAGTGCTAAAGCCTATCGTAGCACCTTTCATCGGACATATAATGAAAGCCATCCTGACCGTCGGAAGGCTGCCTAAGCTAGCGATTATTAAATTTCAGCAAATCATGCGAACCATGTTACAAACGCGTGAATCCTCTTTAAAAAACTACGTTTTGATCGGCTCCTACTACATCTCCAAAAGACTGCTTATTTTCATCCTATTATTCCTGCTCGTTCTAGCTTACTTCATCTTCATACGCCCGCCTGCGATCGTAAACAAATGGCTTAACCGTGTCCCCGTGCTTCAGGAAAACTCACCTAAACTGGGCAGCTTCTCGGGGAGTGGTAAAATTGTTGCTGATCCCAAAAAAGACAAAAAAGAAGCCCGCTATGTTGGCGATTTGGTAGATGGTCTTTATTCTGGTAAAGGTAAGCTTTACCATGACAACGGCATTCTCGCATACGAAGGCGATTATGAAAAAGGCCTCAAAAATGGGAACGGCGCTCTCTATGATGAGCAAGGACACCTGACGTATAAAGGCGCCTTCACGGCTGATGTCTATAACGGCCCTGGCGCGCTGTACGATGAGAAGCAGAGAGTCATCTATATCGGTGAGTTTCAAAATGGCAAATTCGGCGGGGCTGGCAAATTGTTTGTACCCAGCGGTGACCTGCTTTATGAAGGAGCCTTCAATGGCGGCATGTATAATGGCGCTGGCAAGCTCTTCTCCTCGGGAGGCATCACCCAATATGAAGGAGAATTCTCCGCAAGTTTGTATAATGGGGCTGGCAAGCTTTTTGATGCGAAGGGTATTCTCATGTACGAAGGCGGCTTCAAAAATGGCAGCTACTCAGGCGAAGGCACGGAGTTCTACCCTAGCGGCATGATGAAGTATAAAGGTCAATTTCTTGTAGGTTTATATAACGGCGAGGGCACCTCTTTTGATGAAAAAGGTGTACCGCGCCTCAAGGGCGCGTTCCAGAGCGGCGCCCTGACCGGCGCCGGAGAAGCGTATGACGAGTTAGGTAAACTCGTCTACAAAGGGGATTTCAAGGCGAGCGTCTATGACGGCCTTGGCACGTTGTTTGACGCAGACGGCGCGCCGCTGCTGCGGAGCTTCTGGGCAGGCGGCGCTGTCAGCCTGCAGGGCTTCATCGGTTTGTCCAGCAAGAAAGTCGAAGACTTGCTGGGCAAACCAGCGGAAGTGACGCTGCAGGATGACAGCGTCATGCTCGCGGGCCAGGAGGCGGCGGTCGCAGACGCCTCCGATGTTGCTTCGCCGCCTGCCGATGCGGCAGGCGCGGGAGCTAGCGTGGCAGCAGGCGTGAAGCTGCTGCTGAGCTACCCGGCCTACCAGCTGTCGCTGCTGGTAGAGCCGTCGAAGACCAACCCGAAGGAAGCGGTCGTTACGTCGCTTAGCATCTGGGGCTCGAAGCCTCTAGCTTTGCTGCAGCCAGGCATCGAGACGTTCAAGAAGCTGAACGAGCCGAACGATGCAGGCTACAGCGTGATGGAATTGGAAGTTGGCGCAGGTGCTGGCGCGTATAAGAACAGTTACTTTAAGGGTGATTATGTGTTCACCTTCACCCATTTCAATAAAACCAAAGAAGCTCACCTGTTACAGGTGAGTTCGACGAAATAAAAGCCTCTAGCCATGGTTTCCGTGGCTGAGGCTTTTTTATTACAACACTATTAACCCTCACGAAAATCTTGCAGGATCCTGCTCGCTCCATTGCGGTCCTCAACTTGCAGTTTATTCAAAATCATTGAAACGTAGTTGGCAACGGTTTTGGCACTGATATTTAGACGTGTGCCGATCTGGGCATTGGTGTGACCTTCAGCAATCCGCTCCAGAATCTCCATTTCACGCTTGGACAGTTCAGATAGTGCCGGATGTTCCGAGGGATTGAGTGTTCTCGGTTCCGAGAAGAAATGCATCATGCGTGCCGCAATATCAGAACTGAACACGGCGCCGCCATTACCAACTATGCGGACAGACTGAAGCAGCTCAATTTCGTCAGCGTCTTTAAGCACATAGCCTTTGGCTCCAACACGCATGGCGGTAAAGACCGATTGATCGTCACGGAACATGGTGAGAATTAGCACATGGATGTGCGGATATTTCTCTTTGACTAACCGGGTCGCTTCAATCCCATTGAGCCCTGGCATTCGAATGTCCATTAATATCAAATCAGGCTGACATTGTTCCACGAGCCTCAAAACTTCATCTCCAGACGCCGCTTCTCCAACGACGATCAAATCTTCCGTGGTTTGAAGCAAATTTCGGACACCGCTTCGAAATATCGGATGATCATCTGCTATCATTATTTTCATCGTCTGTCATTCTCCTCTACACCGATTTAAACTACGTTCAAGACAAGGGAATGACCGCCAAAACCCTGGTCCCTCCGCCTGCTGGCCGGTCAATGTTGCAGTGCCCCCCCAATTCAGCCGCCCTTTCCCGCATGGAAACCAGCCCGATCCCGCTTTTCCCCCCAGCAACTGGATTGACTGACAAAGGAGCAAAGTGTGATCCATTATCTCTAATTTCTACCTGAAGCTGACCGGTTTCAGGTACTTCCAGCCGTACCGTACAGGAGGTAGCATTCGTGTGTTTTACGACATTCACTAAAGCCTCCGTGACAATTCGATACACCGCTACTTCAACAGCTGCTGGAAGGGAAGGCAGCGGCCCAGGAGCATGTAGCCCAATGTTCAGCGCTTCAGCGCCCTTCTCCCCTGCAAGCATTACCGCAGGCTTAGACAGGAGGGTAATCCGTTCCTGTATAGCCCCGATTAGCCCAAGCTCATCCAGTGTTGGGGGACGCAGGTCATGAACCAGTGTGCGAATTTCATCCACCGTTGAGCGGATGACTTTACGCAAGTCCGCCAGCATGTCAATCGCTACTTTAGGCTGTTTCTCGACATAAGTCTGAGCAGTCGCTGCATTCAGCGCAAGGGCGGCCAGCTTAGGCGCCAAATCATCGTGCAAATTATTACGAATGTACAGGCGCTCTTCTTCCCGCGCTAACACCAGCTTTTCCCTAGACTCCTGCAAATCCTGTGCTAGCAGCTTCATCCCCTGCGTCATATGCCAATTCTCCACAATCGGACCAGCTTGCCTGAGGAGAACATCCAAAAATTTATTGTCTTCCGCCGTAAATACTTCCCCTGCTGATCGGCTGGCAATGTGCAACGTTCCCAGTTCTATACCGCGATGAATAATCGGCAGGACATGTTGCTCATACAGCAGGCTGCCAGCCGAAGCCACTAATGTCGTCTGTCCGCCGATACCGGTATAGATTGCCGTATATGGAATTCGCAGCGCATCCTTCACCGTTCTTACTACAGCATGCAGCATGGCATCTGGATCCTGAGGTTGAATCAACTGATTGCCTAGCTCAAGCAGCACCGTGTAAGGATCGTCGTGGCGCCCTTTCATCAGCCGATTTATTTGCCGTTGCAACCATTCTTTCAGAGGAGCGAAAGCTACCGCCACAACCCCGGTTGCCAGTAACGAAGCGACATAATGATCCTGAGTTTGAAATACACGGCTTAAATATAAAACGGTCACTGTATAAATGAGCACAATGGAAACTGACAAAGATATATAAACCAGGGTTCGTTTGACCAGCGGATCAATGTTCCACAGTCTTTGCCGCAGTACGGCGAACATTAATGTAATGGGAATAGCCGTAAGGGAGGCATTCAATACGCCGTTCAAATACACATAAGTCATCGCTGTTCCATCATTAAGACTAGGGTCAAACAACGCACTCATGCCAATGAATCCAACAATGCCAATGGAAGCTCCATAAACAACCCATTTCGTTTGTTGCCGCTCGGCAGCAGTAGCCCTATTTCGATACCGATAGACTTGGGAATAGATCAAAATAAGCGTGGATGAGCCATACCAGAGTAACTGGAATATAGGCGGGATATGAAACTCTTCCCACATCTGCCCTTCATAAACGAGCGTCATCACATCCACGATCATAATGAGTATAAAAACGTAACGCGACCAATTGGGTACGAATTTGCCATTCGGAAATAGCAAGAGAAATAAGGATAAGGAAACCCAACTTAGCATGGAGACACCTAAGAACCAATAATGTGTAAAAACAGTTCCTTCGGAAGCCGCCATGACCAACGATGGAAACGATGATCCGAAAGACACCATCGCGACGACTGCCACCAGCCCCATTGGTTCCTGGAATCCTTTCCAAAGCACGATCGCCGATGTCATATAAAAAACGAATGTAAACAAAACATCAATGAGTACGAATAACAGTCCAAATTGCTCCAAGCTAAACCCATTTGCCGGTAAAGGCATGGCAGGAACGAGATTACCGCAGCCTTGCAGGATACATTTCCCTACCAGTACTTTGTAGTACTGTGGAATCAAACTTACATATAGCGTAGCTGTCATTAGACTGAAGCTGAGTACAAAAAGCTGCGCAATCCGCATCGACCACACTACTTGCCGATTGTTAACAATTTTCGAAGTACCTGCTTTGCTCAGATGTAACATCTTCATACACCGCCATTCTTTCTTCATGAATCTTTGCCTGTATGTATTATAGCTTGCAGGAACGTTAGCTGAATATGGATATTGAGCAATTTCCCGACTCGGACCGTCGATTCCCAAATCGCACCCGCAAATATTCCCAAAAACCAGGAACACAATGCTCTATTCTCCGTGATTTCCCTTCCAGTAATCTAAACATATGAGCAACACACTTAACCAATTGGAGGATGAGTAAAAATGACAGAGCAAAAAGTTATCAAATGGCTAGGCATGATTTGTATTTTAGCAGGAATTGCAAGAATGGGGATGACCCCTGCCTCGCTAATTTGGGGAACGGATAGCACACAAGAATTGACGACAGGCTTAATTGCTTGCATTCTCATGTCCGTCGGATCCATCGCTTTTTACCAAGTACAATCCCGTGAAACAGGGGTCACCGGTTTCATCACAATCCTCGCTATCATCATTGGAAATATACTAACAACTGCGATGTTGTGGTCCCAATTTGCTGCTGGCGGCGCAGATGCGGTCCAACCGGAAGGGTTGCTGGTTAACATTTCACGAATGTTCGGTATGATTGGTTTCCTTGGAGGTACTTTAGTGTTCATGATCCTGACTTTCTTGGCAAAAGTATTCCCTCGTTGGGTACCTGCACTCATGCTGATTATGATTCTCGCCATGTTCTTGCCGATTGCCGATAATAAATATTTTGCTTTCTTCTGGGGATTGTCGTACGTAGGCATGGGGTACTGCATCTGGGCTAAAAAGTTGATGAACACTGCGTCACCAGCATCACAACTCATTTATAATCGCGATGAATTGATTTCTGGGTAAATGAAACGGGCTGTCGCCCAGACGCACACAGACCGCTCTTCTCCAGCAGGAGAAGAGCGGTCTTCTGGCTTAGAAACTACTTGAACACTGAAATAAGCCTGAGGTGAGCCTCCGGCTTATGATTGATCCCCATTCGGTCATGCTAACGGACCTGACGGCCTTAATTCACTGAAATTCAGCAAATTTCAATTGCTAACGGACACAAGGAGCGTTATTTACTGTTTTGTGCGCTCATTTAGCGCTGATAAATGCAAATAACAGCCGCGTAGTCCGTTAGAATTTGTTTTCCCTGATTTCTAGTCAAATAGCGGCTCCCCTGTCCGTTAGAATGGCCGCTCCCAGCCAACAAAGCCCGATCGAGATTCATCACTCGAACGGGCCCTTTTTTACACCTTTTGCTCAACTCCATCATCACTCAACTGACTTGCGAATAACGCAATATCCGCCTTGGTTACAGGAGTAACGAGCGCAAGCTCCTTCTCAAGTGCCGTTTTAATCTGCTCCCGAGCCTCTTGCGTTCGACCTAGTTGCTGAAGCGTTCGCGCATAGAAGTAATAGGACTCCGCGTGCTTAGGCGTTTTGGCAATCACCTTCGTATACATTTCATCAGCCTCATTCAGACGACCGAGCATATAGTAGTTTTGCGCTAAGTTATCCATAATGGTGATATCGTTGTCATTGTAGGCGTAAGCCTCGAGATTATAAGTAAGTGCTTCTTCCAAGTCTCCCTGCAAAATTTGAAAATAGCCATAATTCCCATAAACCAGCGTGTTCTTTACCTCGTTTGCTAGTTCTTGCAACATGCTCAAAGCCTCATCCCGCTTGTTCTTCAACCAGTACACCGTGGCCACATTGAGCTTCGCTTGTATACGAATATCTGAAGCTTTTGCTGATTGCAGGACCTCTTCGAACATTTGCTCCGCCTTGGTAAGATCACCTGTCTTCATTAATAGGTAGCCATATCCAATCTGATGCTTCGGCAGAAAGGCGTTCGAGACATACGCTTTTTCCATCCAAACCAACGCTTGCTCACGATCACCCTTCATATAGGCCAGATTCCCCCTCTGAGCGTACATAGCAGATCGGTTCACATAAACAAAATAACCTAGGATAACCACAATTGCAGCTACTCCAATTAACCAGTTAACCTGAAACGCCATAACAATTAAGAGAATTACAACGATAAGCTTAAGAATACTTTTGAGGATAGGCGGCATGCATACTTCTCTCCTTTACAAACTCTAGTAAGTTGTAAACATTGTACCAAAAAAGTAGACACTTCTCCTAAACAAAAAAAAGACCGTATGACCACCTGATGTTCAGTTGGCTTCGGTCTTATTTATTGCCTATGGCAGCGCTAGTTTCCCCAAGATCGTCGGTCTTTCCGCTCCCGTCGCCGCTGGTACATTGTTCGGCTCTCCTTGGATGAAGGCATTGCCAAGCAAGGCAAACAGTATCGCTTCCTTCGCATCGCAGGATATGCCCAGCTCATCTGATGTAAGAATGGTCTGGTCTGGCAGCAGTTCACCAAGCATGCGAAGCAGCGTGCGATTATGCGCACCGCCTCCACTCACGATCACTTCCGCAATGCTACACTGTGGCAAAATGTATTCCTGATACCCGCGAGCAATCGTATGTGCGGTAAAAGCTGTCGCTGTCGCCACGATATCCTCGTGCGAAAGCCCCTGCTCCAGTGCAGAAACCAGCCATGCCGAGGCATAGGCTTTCCCGAACATTTCACGTCCCGTTGTCTTCGGAGGCGGTTCTTGGAAATAGGGATGTGCAAGCATGTCCGCTAGCAATCCGTTATGTACCTTTCCTTTGGCAGCCCAGTCCCCACTGGCATCGTATGAAAGCTTCCCTTTGGATAGCTCATACACAACCTGATCCATCACCATATTCCCCGGGCCGGTATCAAAAGCAATCATACCGCCATCTGCACTAGCGGCCGGCAGTGCTGTGCAGTTGCCAATTCCGCCTATGTTTTGAAGGATTCGGCCTTTAGCCGCATCTCTGAACATGAGATCGTCGCCATAAGGAACTAGCGGCGCACCTTGCCCGCCAACAGCTATATCGGCTGTCCTGAAATCGCCGACGACGGGTTTCCCTGTTCGCTTGGCAATCACAGACAGATCCCCGATTTGCAGCGTTGATTTGGGAAGAAAACGGTCCGCTTCATCCGCTACTGGGATGTGCCAGATCGTCTGCCCATGCGTCGAAATCAGATCGATGTCGTCCATGCTCATATTTGCTGCTTGAGCTGTTTGGATTACGGCATCTGCGAAACGCTCTGCGATGGCGAAATTCATGCCACACACTTGCGCAACATCGGAATGTTCGATCGTGCATAATCGCTTAAGCTTTTCTCGCATCTCGTCATCGAAAGGCAGACTCTCAAAGTGAAGCAGCTTGATACTTGTTTCTATACCACGGCCCTCGATGTGGACAATGGCGACATCAATGCCATCTAGGGAGGTGCCTGACATGAGCCCCGCTATGGTTAGGGAAGCTTTATTCAGAAGTGTACGCAACATGATAACTCATCTCCATTCTTTCATTTTTGCTGAAATAAGCTCAAACGGATTAGAAAGGGAACGTAGATGTCCTAAATTGGCCGAAATCGGACGAAACGATACCTAAGGGGAACGTCGAGGCACTATCGGGTCGATTTTCGTGCGTTATGACGGTTTTCAACAAAATAGGATACTGTAGTTCCCTCTCGATGACGATTTTATCTATTCCCTCCAAGATAGAGCATTCTAGTTCCCTGTCCATGGCCTGGGAGGCCTTATGGGTTAATACCTTTTATTTTCAACAAATCTATTGGGATTGCGAGAGTATGAGATTGTGCAGCCTTGGCCGAATTTGTAAAATGTGTTCCGTTCGACCGAAATGAACCCGGTTAGTAAGAAAAATGACTTGTAGATCCTGCTCAGGCTCGAACAACAGGCTCGTCCCTGTAAAACCCGTATGTCCGAATGATTGCTCGGAGACATAGTCACCGCCAAACAAGAAGTTTCTCGGATTTCTAAGCAACCAACCCAGCCCCCGAAACTCTTGGTCAAACGGTGTAAAGTTACGGGATGACAGCTCGATGGCTGCTCTGGAAATCATTCTTCTCCCCTTGAAGACGCCCTTCTGCCGGATCATTTCAACATAATTCGCTACATCGTGAACCGTCGAAAATAGCCCCGCATGACCGCTTACTCCGTGCATGAGCTCCGCTTTTTCATCGTGAACAATGCCTGCCTTGTACGCTTGACGCTGTTCAGAAAACTCAGTAACCGCATAACGCGTTTCCGCAAAGGTTGGACAAAACCCCGTTTCCGTCATCTCCAACGGTTCAAATATCTCCCGTTTGAGATAGGTGCCGAAGGCTTCACCAGTCACAGATTCAATGATCAGATAGAGCAATATCAGGCCAATATCACTATACACAACCTTGGTTCCAGGGGGATGAAGCGGCCGTTCGTTTAAGATCAGATCAACCAGTTCATCTCGAGATAGATGCATCAGTCCTCGCATACCTGGGATATCCGCCCTAAGCCCAGAGGAATGTGTTAGCAAATGTACGATCCGAATGGGCTCTTCCTGAAAGTAGCGAAATTGCGGTAAAAAACTCCCAATCGGATCAGCCAAAGTAAGTTTCCCTTGATCCATCAATCGAAGCACCGCCGGCAGCGTTGCAACCACCTTGGTCAAAGAAGCCAAATCAAAAACCGTATCCACGCTCATCGGAGCAGCTTCCGGATACATTACTCGGCTCCCATAGGCTTGCTTCACTACTTCCTTTCCTCTTTGAGCAATATAAAGGACCGCACCAGGTAGATGTCCTGCGGCAATTTCTTGTTCGATGAAGTTGCTTATCTTAGCGATATCCCAATTGGACATGCCGGTTGATCTCCTTTCGCTTTGCTTTGAACCCGCAAGTGAGTTAGTCGATAAAATTGACTATCTTGCTCCAAATAGCGGTTCTGACCGGGCAGTTAGTCGAAATATTTGACTATCTCGCTCCAAAAAGCAACTCTGCACGGGCAGTTAGTCGAAATATTCGACTATCTCTCTTCAAAAAGCAACTCTGCACGGGCAGTTAGTCGAAATATTCGACTATCTCTCTTCAAAAAGCAACTCTGCACGGGAGTTAGTCGAAATATTCGACTTACAGACTCCAAAAGTCCATCCTGCGCTCCCGTAAGTCGAAAAAATCGACTTACAGACTCTAAAAATCCATCCCGTTCTCGCGTAAGTCGAAATAATCGACTTACGCATCAGTCACTGGGAAAAATTTACTTTCCCCTTACGTCACTGACCGCTCTCCCATCTCCAGCCCGCTGGATAGTCAGCGCCAAGCGACACCGGCAAACGACCTTGTGGTGTCACCATTCCGAGCAGAGCACGCGCCGTACTATGCAGCGCCAGCGGTCGGCTTTCATAGGCCGCAACGAACGTCGTTACGTCCGGGAACTCTAGCAGGTCGTATGGCACGCGCAGCGCGACAACGACCAGCGGCTTGCCGAGCGCTTGCAGTTCGCGCACCAGCGCGACCTGCGCAGGATGGAATCGGGCGTTGTACGTCCCGATGACGATCTGCTCCGCAGCCTGCGCATCCGCAAGCACCGCGGCGCGGCGCTCGTTCACCTCCGCAAGCGGGAGCACGCGATCGATCACGTCCAAGCCGTGCTCGGCCAGCGCAGCGCCCAAGCTTGCGACGCCCGCGTACGCTTCGTCGACGCCCGACGAAACGGCCGCGGCCACGGTGATCGCGAGCGTCCGCACGCGCGGCAGCGGCAGCAACCCCTGCTCGTCCTTGACGAGCGTGATGCTTGCTTCGCTAAGGCGCGCAGCAACCGCGTAATGCGCCGCGGTCCCGACCTCAAGAGCAGCCTCACCACGCGGCTGCTCCGCAATAACCCCGCGGCGCGCTTTCAAAGCGAGCAAACGCTCCACCGAAGCATCAATATGCGCTTCAGAGATACGCCCTTCGCGCACAGCCTGCTCGATCGCCGCAATGGCACCGACCTGCAGGTCGCGTCTATGGCTGATCAACACCAGATCAGCCCCTGCTTCAACCGCCATGACGGCAGCGGCAACCGTGCCGTAGTGCTCAGAGATCGCGTGCATCTCCATACAATCGGTCATGATGACACCGTCATAGCCAAGCTCTTCTCTTAGTAATCCGGTTAGAACTGTCTTTGAAAGTGTTACCGGCAGTTTCTTAGACTCTAATGCTGGAAAATAAATATGCGAGGACATAATCGCATCGACTCCACCCTCAATCGCCTCTACGAAAGGTACCAACTCCACCGTACGAATCCGTGCTTCATCATGTGTAATTGTTGGCAAATCCAGATGGGAATCGGTATTCGTGTCCCCATGACCAGGAAAATGCTTAGCGGTTGCCACGACATTTGCGTCTTGGAAGCCCCGTACAGCCTCTCGGCCATACTGAGCGACTTTCTCCGGCGACTCGCCGAATGAGCGCACACCAATAACCGGATTATCCGGGTTGTTGTTCACATCCAGATCCGGCGCGAAGTTCAGATTGATACCGAGCGAGCGCAGCTCTTTACCCGAAATAAGGGACGCTTCATACGCTCCCTCTGGACCTGCATCTCCGGCGGCTATCGCCATAGAACCCGGCATGAGAGCGACCCCCTCGGTAATGCGGGCAACCATGCCGCCCTCTTGATCGATGGAAATCCAGAGCGGCAATGTGCCGTTACGCTCCGCTATTTCCTGTAAACGGCCGGATAACTCAGCAATTTGCTTGGTATTCTGTACATTACGGGCAAAATAAATAACACCGCCGATGCGCTGTTCCGCGATTAGCGTTTCCAGCGATTCTGACGGTTCCGTGCCTTCAAATCCGCAAAGAATCATCTGTCCGATTTTCTCCTGCAGCGACATCTCATGAATTTCTCTCATCTTTATTACCATCCCTTGTCACTTAATCACTGCAAACGGTTCAGCGCCATGAGCGCAGCACCGCTAGCGGCATCTCTCTTTGGTGTTATAGAGGTCATAGCTGGATAACGTTCTTTAAGCCCATTAATAAAAGCTGTTTGAATGAAGCTATTCTTTAGCAGCGCACTCCCAGCCATCGCAAGAACGCCTTCTTGCATCGAAAGTTTTTCCGTAACAGGTACAACCAGTTCTAGCAACGAACGGGCACTTTTGTCGGCGATAGCCAATGCCGGTTCATCCCCAAGCTCGCATGCTTGGGATAAAATAGGTGCAAGCGCAGCGATATCCTTCTTATTGGTCTGTTTGTCATAGACAAACCCGATGATTTGCTGAATCGATGTCATACCTAATTGCTCAAACACCATTCCTGTAATGACCGTCGCAGGCAACCGTCCATCATGAGCCCGTACAACGACAGAAAGCAGATCTCTTCCTATGCTGTAGCCACTGCCCTCGTCATCAATGAGGTAGCCATAGCCGCCGGCACGATGGGTGTCACCAGCTTCATTTTTGCCATAACAAATTGAACCTGTCCCTGCGATTAGAATGATCCCCAGTTCTCTGTTATGTGCACCACATAGCGCAGTATCTTGATCGCCGGTTATGAACAATGGTCCCTCATAGCCACAAGCCCGAACACTGGATTCCAAACGGGTCGTGACCGTTGGATTGCTCACGCCAGCCGCCCCGATGCACACTTGCGCGCAGTGATGAAGCCCATCGCATACGCGATCAATTGTCCGAAAAATTTCCGCTAGACTTGCTTGAACACTTGCCTCATCCTGGCCATTATAGTTAATAGCCCCCGATGTAAACGTGTGAACTTCGAGACCGTTCTCATCGACGATGGTTACTGCGGTTTTCGTACCTCCGCCATCTAGTCCCACTGCATATCTCTTCATATATGAACGTCCCCTCCGAATGCCTCTAATGCTCTCTAATACAGATGAAATGTCTGCTTTCTGCGAGCAAATTCACGGCTCTCCTCACGGAATTGTTCCAGCATAGCCGGAACGTCAACTCCCGTCTCACGATAGTGGCTGCCGCCGCCAAGCAAATCAATGAATGGTCTTGAACCTTCTTTAAATGGTGGTAAAAATGAAAATTGCTCATAATTCTTCTGAATCGTGTACATCAACGTAACGCCTATATCGATGGGGCGAACCGCACGGTTATCGAGCACGTGAACTTGCACGCCTGCGCATTGTTCTCCCTGAAATTTAGAAAAAGTCGGTTTAAAATAGACAGGGCGGAACACGACACCTGGCAGCTTTTTCCCATTCATTTCATCCGCTAACTGGTGCGCATCGATGAACGGAGCACCTATGATCTCAAATGGAGCTGTCGTTCCTCTGCCTTCTGATAGATTTGTTCCTTCAATAATGCAAGTGCCGGGATAAAGCACCACGGTCTCAAATCGAGGAATACCGATGGAAGGCATAATCCATGGACGTCCTGTATCTGAGAACAACATGTTACGTTCCCAACCTTCACAGCATACAACATGCAGCTTGCAATTCAACTTCCTTTCATCGTTCGCCATCATAGCGACCTCTCCTGGCGTCAGTCCATATCGAACACTGAGTGGATAGTTGCCGACAAAGGATTCGAATCCGCTTTTGAGCACATTGCCTTCTACCGTTACGCCATCCAGCGGATTGATGCGGTCCAGAACAACAAATTCTTTACCCGCTTGCGCACAATCTTCCAAAGCATAAAGCATCGTATATATGAATGTATAATAACGAGTTCCTACATCTTGGATATCGTAGACAATGATGTCGACCTCATCCAGCATTTCCTGGGTCAGACGTTTGGAATCTTTCCGGTACAAGCTATAGACGGGAACTCCCGTCAACGAATCCACATACGTGTCGACCAGCGCACCTGCTGCTAGATCCCCACGAACCCCGTGCTCTGGCGAAAACAAAGCCACCAGGTTGAACTTCTCATGAAAGATTTGTATCGTTGATACAAAATCCTTGTTTAATCCCGTAGGTGCTGTAATCAGCCCCACACGTTTACCTTTGAACAAGTGAGCATACTTATCTATACAATCGATACCATTTAAGATCATCGCTGCCTCCCCAAACTCGCCTTGATTTTAAAAAATGACTGCAACAAGCTCAAGCCTCGTTACAGTCATTTGGTATTTTTTTATGATTTAGTTTTATGATTTAGTTTTATGATTCAAATTTATAATTCCGATTGACGAATACGCATTGTTTCTTCAGGAACCATGAACGTCTGCGCATATTCTTTTCTCGCTTCAAGACCGCGTACACGCATCAGATGCTTGTAGTATTCCAAGTATTGGAACGATTTACTGCCTGTCACGAACCAATGCGTCGAAACCGCATTCACCCAGAGATCAAACGCCTCTTTCGGGAAATCGACATAGACGTAAGGAACGTAATCAACAGCATCCTCCCAGTTCTCAGCGTAATACAATTTAGCTGCAAAGTGCGCAGGCTTCTCACGTTCAAACGAGGCTAGCCCTGCGAAAAAGCGCGCATCATTCACAATACGGTGAGTCGTCATATGATCCTTATGCATGCTGTTCTTAAAATGAGTAATAATTACGTTCGGCTTCACTTCGCGAATCACATCGCATACGCGATAGCGCATTTCTTCGTTATCTTGCAGTTCACCGTCCGGAATGTCAAAAACGATGGAATCCCCGCCTAACATCTCGGCAAAGGTTTTAGCCTCATTCACTTTTTGTGCACGATATTCCTTCATGTCTTGTCCAGCAGGAACGCCACGTTCCCCAGCAGTTAACGCTAAAGTAACAATTCGATCACCCTTCAGAGAGTGGTGGGCTAATACACCGCCTGCTGTTAATTCCGCATCTCCGACGTGACCTCCGATAGCTAGAATGGTCATTTTTGGCTCGCTCATTAGGCAAACTCCCTTCTCATGACAGCAAATAGTTTCACAGTTTGAAAACCTGCTCGTTCATAAATCCGGATAGCTGGATTCGACATACCTGTAAATAACGACATGTATTCGGTCCCTATTTCCTGAAACGCTTCACATAGCTTGTAAAATAAAAGACTGCCTAAACCATGACCCTCGTGTTCAGGAAGCACACCGATACCAGCAAAATAACCTCGTCCATTCACTTGACGAATGACGGGTCCTGCGAAGCCAATGGTCTTACCTTGGTAAGCAGCGATGACAACTGGCACGCCATTTGCCGTGGATGCGCCGATCTCCTTTTGCCATAATGGATTCCCAAAGCCCTCCAGCATGTCTTCCACACCAGCGTGCTTACCCGGGTCAAACATGTCGATCGTGTACCCTTGGGCGCTCGCTTTGGCTTCTTTCACGCTATATTCCTCTGGCATCGCAAACGCTGACAAATGGAGATACATGGCGCATTGCTTCGCACGTTCAAAATAGCCTGCACCAAGCAAAAACGTATATAACTTACTATCTACAGGTATACCCGGGGCATTATTGTGCTCATGCTGAGGTGTATCCGGGATATACCATGGCAATAACATCGGATTGAAAAAGAGGATGTCTGCTTGCTTTTTACCTAACTCTTTAAAGCGATCTTCCAAAGCAGTTAATAGCATTAAATAGTTATCATCGGTGTCAAAACCGCTCGCTAACACGATACATGTGATATATCCGGCCACATCGCCAAGCGGAAGATCATCTCCTGTACATCCACAGGCAAAACCGATGACTTTATCATTGGCTAGTAGAAGAAACGTGCGGTCTTTATCAAAGTAACGATTTCCCGCAAAAATCCCATCAAAGCTTTGTTCAGTAAGCTCCTTATAGCCATCCTTCACCGCGGCTTCATTCCATAACGCGATGACGGCGTGCCGATAGGAAGCATCCCATGTTACTAACATGATGCAGTTGCCTCCTTTTGACCCGAGATTAGCCCTTCACTGCACCTACAGTTACGCCTTCCAAGAAGTACTTTTGTAGGCTAAAGAATAGAACAAACATAGGTAATGCTGAGATTGTTGCCCCTGCCATCATTGGCGCGATATACGTCGTGTTGGCAAAACGGAAGTTTTTGAGACCAACCTGAATCGTCTGCATTTCCATCGTATTCGTAACAAGTAGCGGCCAGAAGAAAGTGTTCCAGCTATCCATAAAGGTCAGAATTGCCATAACTGCCATAACCGTTTTGGATAGTGGCAAAATGATACGAATATAGATTTGGAACTGGCTGCATCCTTCAATTTTGGCACTTTCCATAATCTCGTTCGGGATACTGCTCATAAATTGCTTCGCCAAGAAAATGTTATACACGGTTACTAGCCCCGGCATAATCAAAGCACTGTACGTATCTTGCAAATTAAATACATTCACAACCAGAATGTACAATGGAACTTGTGTAACTTGATAAGGGATCATCATGGACATTAGTAACAATCCGAACAGGAAGCCTCTACCCTTGAAGCGAAGCTTCGAGAAGGCATACCCTGCCATACTTGCAAAAATCACATTCGAGACCGTTACCGTTGCCGCCACGATGAGTGAATTCAATAACCAACGATAGGAGTACTCACTGTAATCAAAGAAGAACTTAAAGGAAGCAAAGGAAACTTTGGTTGGGAAAATCGAATAACTTACCGCACCAGCTTCTACAGGATCTCCGAGTGCAGAAATGAACATAAAGTAAATCGGGAAAATCGTCGCCAGAGCAAAAAGAAGAAGGACGATAAAAATGATTGAGTTACGCATTGTTTTTACTTTTGGATTGCCTGCATGATTACTATATAAAGACATTTGTTATCTCCCCCTTCTTAATACTCGACGTCTTTCCCCGCATATTTAAATTGAACAACCGATACTGCTGCTATGATAACGGCTAGAATCAGAGATTGTGCCGCTGCTTTGCCAAATTCAAAATACGTAAATGCATTGTTGAAGATGAGTAACCCCACCATCGTCGTTGCATTGTTAGGTCCGCCACCTGTCATGAGATAAGCGTTCTGGAATACCTGGAAGGAACCGATCACACCAGTTACTAACAGGAATAAGGTAGCTGGTTTAAGACTAGGAACGACGATGTGCCAAAGCTTTTGGAGAAAATTCGCTCCATCGATCTCAGCAGCTTCATAATACGTATCATCAATTCCGAGCAAGCCGGCCAAATAAATAATGATGCTGGTACCATGACTGGACATCCACGACATGAATACCAATGAAAACATAGCTGTTTTACTAGAACCCAGCCAGTTCTGATTCTCAAAACCAAAGAAATGAATAAGTTGATTTAGAATTCCACCCTCTAAAGGATCGAAAATCCAAAGCCACACGACAGACAACGCAACGCCTGAAGCTACAACAGGTAAATAGTAAATACCTTTAAAAAAGGACTGTGTTTTCTTTCTAAGCGGCAGAATCAAGACTGCAATCGCCATCGAGAGAAACAGGTTAACCGGTACAGTCAAAACCGTATACACAAGCGTATTCTTCATGGCTTGCCAGAAGAGGCCATCCTTCAATGAGCTTGCATAGTTATCAAAGCCGACATAGGTGGAGCCTAATGGTTTGTACTTTTGCAAACTAATGATGAACGCGCTTACGACCGGGTAGGCGGTGAACATGGCAAACACAAGTAAGGACACAGCAATAAAGATATATCCCCAGGCGCCATCTCCCTTAATTCCTTTTCGTTTTATCGACTTAGCTACAGCCATACAATCCAACCCTCTTTTCGAACTTGCTTAAAATGATTCGGATAGTCGTGCAATGTATGCCCGACTATCCGAGGTTTATAACCTATTCTTAGTCTTTAACGATTCCGTCAGCACCGAACGCAGCAATGGCAGCAGCTTTAACAGCTTCAAACATCGCTTCAGGTGTAACCTCACCTGCGATTAGACCTTGGAATTTAGGAACGATCACTTCTGTTTCTAGCTTAATCGCTTTAGCAGACAATTCAGATGGAATGTCAGAGCGAGCTGGTGTTGCATTTTTAAGCATATTGTCTACAGCTGCAACGTTGTCAGGGTTTCTGTCAATTTTCATGTTAGCTGCTTCTTTTTTAGCACTTTGCGTAATATGTGCGGCGAACAAATCGTTGTTCGTCGTTGCTGCAACCTTACCGCTAGCTAGGAAGTAAGCCGCTTTTACGACATTTGCTTTGTGTTCTGCAGTCGGTTCTTTTTTACCACGGAACGTCATGTAGCCATCTACAACTGTTGCAGCAGAAGGCTTCGCACCTTGGAACGTTGGCGCTGGCAATACGATATAGTCAACTGGGATACTGTCTTTTACCGCGGAACCGTCAGCAGCTTTAATCTTAGCGTTATTCGTTTTTGCAGAGTTCTCGAATGTAGCAAGACCTTTACCTGTGATCATCGTTTGCCCCGTTAAGAACATGTTCCAACGTTTACCTGCATCTACCGAGCTAAGCTCTTTCGGCATGGAACCATCGTCAATCAATGCACGAAGATCTTTCAGCAAGCCTAAGTAGTTTTTGCTAGTATACGCATATTTCAAGTCTTTATTAAACGCATGCGGCATGCCTGCATTTTTAGCCATAATCCCTAGGTAATCAACAGCGGCTACGCCTTTTACCGCGAATACGAAGCCATATCTCGTCTTACCATTCTCAGTAACTACGCCTTTTTTGATGGCTTGACGGAATTCATCGTACGTCCAACCGTTTGTCTGTACTTTTTTCCAATCAATGCCGGCCTTCTCTAAGAACTCTTTGTTACCGCCAAGTGCATGAACTTCCATATAAGCTGGGAAGCCGTACAAGCCTTTGCCGTTCTTCATATATTCTAGTGGAGCTTTATCGTAATCACTAATCATTTCAGGCGTTGCTGTACTCGTAATATCCATCAACAAACCTTGCTCGATGTACTTCGGAATGCCATCAGATCCACCAAAAGCGATATCCGGAGGGCTTCCTGCGTTCACTTGTGTATCTAGCTTTTGTTTCACATCTTCCCAGCTAGCTGGTTCGATTTTCAATGTAAGATTCGGGTAAAGCGCCGTGAAATCTTTGGAAATTTGTTCGAAATTCTTCTGATAGTTCGGTGAAACCGGAGGAAGCAAGGCTGTGATCGTGTCTTTCGCAGTGCTGGCCGTAGCTGCTGGAGCTGTTGAACCTGCTGGTGTAGTCGTTTCTTTCGTACCAGAATTACTGCCACAAGCTGTTAGAGCCATTGTTAAAGCTACGACAGAAGCTAATATGGGCATTTTTCTTTTCATGAAAAACAAACCTCCTAGGTTAGGGATCCTTGATTGTAGCTCAAGTCTCTCCTTTTTTGTTTTAAAATGATCAAACCACTTTGACAAAGGTACGTATGGCTCTCTTCAAACTACCCTCACACTGTTCTAACGCATCGTTCGCTTCCTTCACTTCCATGCCGGTTTTAATCATCATAATGGCAAGTTTACAGTTCATGGACGCTTTCTCAAGATGAGCAATCGCTGTGGATTCATCCACCCCAGTCGCAATCCGAATGATGCGAATAGAACGATCGTACAACTTGATATTACTAGCCTTCATGTCAACCATGAGATTGTTATATGTCTTTCCAAGCTTAACCATTGTTCCAGTTGTCAGCATGTTAAGCACCAGCTTCTGTGCTGTACCCGCCTTCAGACGAGTAGATCCCATAATTACTTCCGGCCCAACCACTGGCGCGATGCATACATCTGTCACAGCTACCAATTTGGAATTCTTGTTATTCACGACACCAATCGTGGCGGCACCAATTTCTTTCGCTTTCTTCAAGCAAGCGATAACGAATTGTGCACTTCCGCTGGCCGTGATTCCAATTACCGCATCCTTAGCTGTTACTCCGCATCGTTCAATGAGGGCGACCCCCTCCTCAGCGTTGTCTTCAAAACCTTCCACTGCTGTTCGTAGTGCTCCATCGCCACCGGCGATATGACCTTGCACCAACAATGGATCAATACCAAAGGTTGGAGGACATTCAGATGCATCAAGCACACCGAGTCTGCCAGAAGAACCAGCTCCTACGTAGAGCATCCTGCCACCGTTTTTGAGAACTTGATGCAAGATATCAACCGCTTTCATGATCTGCGGTATCTCGGCTCCGACTGCTGCTGGAACCAATGCATCCTGTTCATTCATCATCCGAAGCATTTGCTCTGTTGAACATTCGTCAATTGTCTGTGTCTTCTCATTAATCTCTTCCGTAGTTAAACCCGATAGATACTCATCCATAGCTGCTGTCCTCCTGCC
Organism: Paenibacillus sp. LjRoot56; assembly: GCF_964253335.1. Taxonomy (NCBI): domain Bacteria; kingdom Bacillati; phylum Bacillota; class Bacilli; order Caryophanales; family Paenibacillaceae; genus Paenibacillus; species Paenibacillus sp. LjRoot56. The sequence continues at coordinate 1,245,033 of NZ_CAXURV020000001.1, read as the reverse complement.
TGCTGTACTCTTTACTGGTCTAATACTAACGAAAAATTTTAACTTGGTCAATACTTTTTGAAATTTTATTTTATAGTAAAATAAAATATTGATTTTTTATTTCTTAAATTTCGACAAAAAAACGACGCCTGGAAGGACATCGTTAGTGTGTTCGATTCGCTTATTTCCTATGCTTGCTGCTAGCAATAATATCGTGTGTTTTGGCCAAATACTTCTTCACATTCTTATATTCGCTGCTTGCTACCCCTGCAAAAAGAATGTCAATCACGGTCAACATCGCAATGCGCGAACCCATAGCTCCGCTTCGAATCGTGATTTCCGGTGTCGAAATGCTGAGTACGATATTCGCATTATCCGCTAGGGAGCTTTTATTATACTTAGTAATGGCAATAATCGTGGCGCCATTCTTCTTGGCGATTTCAAGCGTATCTAGAATTTCAATCGTGCTGCCCGAATTGGAAATGAAGATCGCGACATCACCTTTCCCAAGCAACGTTGCTGCAGTTAGTTGACTATGGCCATCCGTGTAGGTGTGGCACATCTTGTTGATGCGTGAGAATTTCTGCTCAGCATCCATCCCAACTAGACCAGATGCACCGATCCCGAAGAAAACAATGCGATTGCAAGCCACTAACACTTTGACCGCGCGGGCAATTTCGTTTCGATCAATGACGCTGAGCGTGTCTTCAATCGATTTACTATTATTGTGCGAAATGTTAGAGATAATCGTAGAGAGATCATCACCCGGTTGAATATCCGTGTATTGGTCTTTCTGCTCCTCATCCATCGATCCCAGCGAAGCTGAAATGCTCACGATAAAGTTGCGATAACCCTTATATCCCATCGTTTTGCAGAAGCGCAGTACAGAAGCATCACTTGTTTTCGTTGATTGAGCGAGACTCTTAATCGAGAGATGTGGAATCTCGTCCACATTGTCTAATATATACTCAGCCACTAATTTCTCCACGGGAGTTAGGCTGTCTTTCATATCGCGAATTTTGATCAAAATATTATCATTTATTGACATATAGTTTCCCTACTCACTATAGATTATCCGTGCTGAAATCACCTCCATCATACGGATAATTAGGCGAAAACACAAGATCCTTCTGTAAATTATCTGTAAAATTCAATGCCATTAAGGAAATTTTATTTCAATTTCATTTCACTAAAATGAAATATTATGCCGATTCCTAAATCTATGAATACCGCGACACGTGAGAAGAAAAACCCCGTTCGAGAATCGCTCTCGAGCGGGGTTCTTTGTGCTATGGGTAGCTAGAAATTTGGCTACTTCTACGGCCTGACCTGTTCTCCGCTGTCCAAACAAATTAAATGGATTTTATGTAGCTAATTTTGCCGACTCTCCCCATTCAGAAGCAATAGATGGATTTACTACAGTTAATTTTCACTAAAATCGACCAAACCGCCAATCCTGCTCATATTAGCTGTACTTTTTCCATCTATACGCTAAATCTACGATTACACGGCAAAATTAGCTGTATATTATACATCTATCTGAAAGCCAGCTACTCAACTGAGCACACTACTTCTACTTCTACTTCTACTTCTACTTCTACTTCTACTACCTTATTCCGTAACTGCTGCCGATCGCGCTACGCGGATTGATGCAAAGGCATAAACGATAAGTGCACTCCAGATAAAAGCAAAGCTAATCAATAGCATAGGTGAAAATTTCTCTTTAAACACGAATACGCTAAGCAGAAGCGTAATTGACGGACCGATATACTGAATGAAGCCCAGCATAGATAGCGGCAGCTGTGACGCGGCTTTGGCGAACCATAGCAAGGGAAGCGCGGTAGCAGCACCTGCTAGGAACAACATGATCAACGTGAGCGGCGGTAGTGACCACGCAGCATCCTGATGCGTAGCAAATAAGTAGATGACGTAGGCAAGAGCGATCGGGAAAACGAACGCTGTTTCTCCCGCGAGTCCTGTTGCGGCATCGTAGGTGACTCTTTTTTTCACAAGGCTATATAAGCCAAAGGTACCTGCTAATGTGAGGGATACCCACGGAAATCTGCCGTAGTCAATGGTGGCAATTAAGACACCAATTCCTGCCAAAGCCACAGCCAGCCATTGTTTGCCAGTAGGCTTCTCACGCAGGAACAGCACGGCCAGCATAATGTTGAAAAGTGGCGTGATGTAATAGCCGAGACTCGTCTCGATCACATGCCCATTATTAACGGCCCAAATAAAGATCAACCAATTGGTGCTGATCAACAAACTACTCGCCCCCACTAATAATAAGGTGGTGCGATTCGTGATAAGGCTGCGAAATTGCTGCCATTTACCTTTGCCAACAACAATCAGAATCGCCATAAAGACGAAGGACCAAATCACCCGGTGCGATAATATTTCGCCAGCCATCAACGTCCCAAAAAGCTTCCAATACACAGGCAGCAAGCCCCAAGCAATGTAAGCAATAATGGCATAGCCAAGACCTTTTTTCATCTAAAAAACCTCATTTCACTTCCATGTAACACAATTCTCATAAAATTTGTCCGCAGGTTAATAACTACTCTATTGTAATGCAGTGTTGGGCTTTTGTAAAAAAATAGATTCCCCCCTTATGAGAATTCTCTAAATGGGAGCGGCCATGAATAAAATAACCATAATTCTGGATAATAAAAGAAAAGAATAAGGGATGAGCGTGGTGAAGATCGATGCTATTTTCAAACTGGTTCGGAAAGAAGAAGTATCGTTCTGCTCAAGAACAAGTTAATCAGCCGCCTAGCAATACCATTAGTACGTCCTTGGTGCAAAACATAACCTATTTACATAGTCAGTTCAGTCAAACCCCCGACCTAGTTGTGCGGCATTTTATCATTAAGAAGTCTGGGGACCAAGCAGCGCTAGTCTACTTAAATGGACTGGTAGATAAAAACTCAATTAATAATAATGTGCTCCGCCCACTGCAATCTGAAACGGGAAACGGTATTGCGGTTGACGATATTACGGTAAATGTAGGCCAAATTCAAAGCTTGTTTACTTGGCCGCATGTTGAGAATGCTATATTGCAAGGCAATAGTGTCCTCTTTGTTAATGGGCGAAATAATGCCTCCGCCTTAGGGACGCAAGGCTGGCCGCAGCGGGCGATTGAAGACTCACAGATCGAGGTTTCTTTAAAAGGAGCCCATCAAGGCTTTGTTGAAACAGGCAGTCAGAATATCGCCTTAATCCGTCGCTATATTCAAAACCGTGAATTGAAAATTAAAGAACTGGTGGTTGGGCGAAGAGGAAACACCTTAGTTTCTATCTTATATTTAGCTGATGTCGCTAATCCTGAGGTGCTGAAAGAACTGGAAGACCGGATTCAGCAAGTTGATGTCGATGTCATCCTTAACACAGGCGAGTTAGCCGAGTTTATCGAGGACAATCCGTATTCCCCATTTCCTCAATTTATTACAACGGAAAGACCGGATGCTGCGGCTTCACAAATATTGCAAGGAAGATTCGCTGTTGTCGTAGACTGTTCACCAAGCGTATTGATCGCACCGGTAGCATTTATGTCGTTTTTTCAAAACATCGACGACTACAGCACACGCTGGTCGATCTCTACTTTTATACGACTGCTGCGGATGTTCGCATTTTTCGTCGCAATCTTTTTGCCGGCGTTCTACATTGCCGTCATTTCCTATAACTTCGAGATCATTCCTGTTAAATTACTTCTCACGATTGGCGAGTTCAGAGGTCGAGTACCCTTCCCTCCATTTGTGGAAGCGATCATCATGGAGGTAACGCTAGAAATGATGCGGGAGGCTGGGGTGCGTCTCCCTGCTCCGGTTGGGCAAACCGTTGGTATCGTCGGGGGCATTGTTATTGGACAAGCCATCGTTCAAGCAGGACTTATCAGCAATATCATGGTAATTGTCGTTGCCTTTACGGCCATTGCATCGTTCATCCTGCCTAATTATGATATGGTCGCAGCCGTCCGGCTTATCCGCTTCGTCATGATGATAGCTGCCTCCATGTTCGGCTTTGTTGGCGTCATTATTGCATCGATGACCATGATCGGGCATCTGATTGCGCTCGAATCGCTTGGAACACCGTACGGTACCCCTTTCGCACCGGTACGATTTGCCGATTGGAAAGATACATTCGTCCGTTTACCGCTGTGGAAAATGGTCAAGCGACCTTTAGGCACAAGAGCGATTCAATCGCAGAAACAAGGATCAAATCGTCCAAAAGGTGATGGGAAATGAAGAAATATGCATTCAACGAGATCACCTCTATACAATATATTTTTCTAAATAGCGGCATTCAAATGAGTGTTTTCTTTTTATCGATGCCACGGAAATTAGCCGAAAAGGCAGGTACGGATGGCTGGATCGCACTCATCATTGGCTGGGCTGTTACGGTAGCAGCAAGCTTAATTGTTATTCAGGTGATGAAAAGGTTCCCCGATGGAACATTGTTTGATCTACTAACACGATATGTGGGCAAATGGACAGGTAAGGCGGCTGCCATCTTTTTTGCTCTTTATCTCTTTTATTACGCTTACACGGGGCTCGTTCAGGCGGTATTGCTTACGAAGGCATGGCTTTTGCCGCAAACTTCGGCATCTATCGTCATGCTGTTATTACTCATTCCCACTTATGTGATTGCACGTAATGGACTTCGCGTTTTGGGCAGATATGCGGAAATTGTTTTTATGATCTCCTGGTGGATACCATTTGTATATTTACTTCTGCTCAGGGACGTCAACTGGCTCAATATGTTTCCTATATTAAAGGAAGGATGGATGCCCGTATTTTCAGCGGTACCAACAACGTTCTTCTCTTATATTGGATTTGCTACTACGTTTATTTTGTACCCGTTTTTGAAGAACAAAAAAAAGGCTTCTAGCGCTATTATGATCTCCGATACACTGACCATGTTTGGGTATTTGTTCATTACGGTTATCTGTTTTGCCTATTACAGCCCGGATGAAATTCAGAAGTACAATGAACCCATGGTTAGTATCTTAGAATCTATCGAGTTTAAGTTTGTAGAACGGATAGGAGTGCTGTTTATCGCATTTTTTTTGCTTATTTTTTCCTTAGCATGGATACCCGCTATCTACATGGGCGTTTTTTGCACAAGCTGGTTGCTCGGAAAGCAGGATCATCGCAATCATTTGCGGCTATTGTGGTTATTCACTGCTGTGAGTACGTTTTTCTTCATCCCAACATTTAATCAGAGCGATCGCATGAATGATTTCCTTATTCGGGTTGGTTTTGGAATCGAATACGTTTTTCCCGGTTGCCTACTCATCTATTTATGGATGCATGATCGTTTTCAGTGGAGGAAGAACTCATGAACAAACGGGCCCTTCAGGTTATACTCATTGCGATGGTTGTCGTCATCATTTCAAGCTGCAGTGACCGGTTAGATATGGAAGATGCCTCATTTGCCCTATTAGTAGGTTTTGATCTCGATAAGGAAGATGAGTTCATTGTATATAGTACATCTCCTGTTTTCAGTAAAGATGTGGAGAAAAAAACGCGTGAACTTAGGGTGAAACCAGAGACGAATCGTCAGTCAAGAGAAAAACAGGACAGTTATACACAGGGTGTTTTCCAAGGCAGAAGTATTCAAGTCATCCTGTTATCTAAGCGAATCCTGCAACAAGAAAATTGGTTCCAACTAACGGATGTCTGGTTTCGTGATCCGAAGAATGCGTTAACTCCAAGGATCATTGCTTTCGATGGACCTCTCTCTGAAATCATATACCTAAATTCGAAAGATCAGCCGATGTTGCCCTTATTGCTGAGGGAAATGATCGATACGAAGGACGCCAGATCGGAAACGGTAAATACGACTTTACAAGAGCTTCACGAGCAAATACGTGAGAAGAGCGTCACTCCCATTATCTCTGAAGTTCGAGTGAAAGATAAACAGATTGCGATGACAGGCATAGCAATGCTAGATCATAAAGGGAATTTTGCTGATTCCCTGAACATACAGGAAAGTATTCTACTGCGAATATTGCAAAACAGTACGAAAAAGACCGTCAACTTAACAATCCCCATTCCCGGCGAAATGAAGATCGGACCGTTTCATACAGACAAATTAAGTTTAATCGCTGATAAAATAAAGGTGAAAATCAAAACCTCCTACCTCAGGGACAACTTTCAGTTCGATATGCACATTACCATGCGCGTTGGATTATCGGAGCTTATGTTCCCTTACAACGTACGAAGTCATGGAAAAGAGTTGGAAAATAAGATAACCGATCAAATTCAAAAGCAGTTGGAAAGCCTCATAAAGAAAATACAAGCGGATAAAATCGATCCGATTGGGCTTGGGTTCCACGCACGGGCGCACGAATACAGCCATTTCAAGAATGAGGAAGATCATTGGGGTGAAACGCTGGCCAAAGCCGACATTCATGTTTCCGTGAAAACAATCCTAGGCTCTATGGGAACAGTGAAATAAAAGCTCTAAGGGAGGACAGCAAGTGAAAAAATATGCATTGAATGAAATCACCTTCATGCAGTATATCTTTCTCAACTTTGGTATGGTAGTGAGCATCGGTTTTTTGTCGCTGCCGCGAATATTAGCCGAACAGGCAGGTACGTCAGGCTGGATCGCTCTCATCATCGTTTGGTTGATCTCTACTGCAGCGAGTTTGATCGTCATACAAGTGATGAAGAAGTACCCAGATGGCACCTTGTTAGATCTATTGACGGCGTATTTGGGTAAATGGGCAGGCAAAGCGGGAGCCGTCCTATTTGCTCTATATCTTTTTTACTATGGATACACCGGTCTGATCTATACAATATTGATTACAAAACAATATCTTTTGCCGCAAACTCCGGCGTATATCATTATGCTTTTGCTGCTCATTCCCACTTATGTCATTGTGCGGAACGGCCCTCGCATCTTAGGCAGATATGTGGAAGTAATTATCCTCCTTTCCTTATGGATTCCCTTCGTTTATTTGATTCCGCTTAAGGATGCTCATTGGCTCCGTCTGCTTCCTGTGCTACAGGAAGGATGGAAGCCTGTATTCTCAGCGTTACCTAGCACTTTCTATTATCATATAGGTTTTTCAACCACATTTATTCTCTATCCATTTCTCAAAAACAAGCAGAAGGCCTCAGCCGGAATTGTTATCTCGTACTTACTGACGATGCTCATGTATTTGTTCATTACCATTATTTGTTTCGTGTATTTCAGTTCAGACGAAATTATGGATTACAACGAACCGACGATCAATGTATTGAAAACGATTGAGTTTAAGTTTATAGCGCGGATCGAAGTGTTATTTATTTCGTTCTATTTACTTATCTTTTCATTATCATGGATACCGACGATGTACATGAGTGTTTTTTGCACAACTTGGCTAATCGGAAAGCAGGACCACCGCAATCATTTGCGTCTGCTTTGGCTAATCCTCGCTGTGGGTACGTACTTCTTCATGCCTACTTTTTTTCAGAGTGAACGGATGAACACTTTGCTTGGCCGGAGTGGCTTTGTTATTGAGTACACGGTTCCTTCTTGTTTACTCTTATACATATGGCTACATGATCGTTTGGGGTGGAGGAAGCACATATGAACAAACGGCTTCTATTCACTATTTTCATCATGATAATCGTGCTAATCATTCCGGGGTGTAGTGACCGGTTGGATTTGGAAGAATCCACAAACAACCTCGCTCTCGGTCTGGATCTCGACAATGAAAACAACTTGCTTGTATATTCGAATAGCCCTTCGTACGATAGAGATTTAAAGAAGACAACACTTGAAATCGAAACGAAGTCACAAACTGTTCGTCAAGCGAGAGAGCTGCAAGATCAATTTGCACCAGGTGTTGTTACAGGCAAAAAGGTTCAGGTCATGCTTATCGGGAAACGCATCCTTGAACATGAAGACTGGTTCCAGATACTCGACCCTTTCTTTCGTGATATGAAAAATCCATTAACATCAAGAGTCATTGCTTTCGATGGATCTATCGCCGACATTATCTACCTACATCCCAAAGATCAGCCGATGTTACCTTTATTGTTGCGGGGGATGGTCGACACGAAAAGTACTAGATCGGAAACGGCAAAAACAACGCTGCAGAAGCTGCATTGGCAAATGTATGAGAAGGGGGTGACACCCTATTTCTCCGAAATCCAGTTGGACAACGACAAACAGATCAGGCTGGCTGGCGTAGCATTGCTAGATCATAAAGGGAAATATGCAGATTCTCTGAGCGCAGAAGAAACCGTTTTACTTCAAATATTGAATAAAAACGCCAAAAAGCCTGTTAGCTTAACACTTCCGATACCTGGTCAAAAGAAAAGCGGTCCATTTCATACAGACCATTTAAGTATCTCGGTTCAAGGAATGAAACCGAAAATAAAAACCTCGTACAATCAGAACAAGTTTCGGTTCGATATCAACATTAAAATGACAGCTGGTCTTACTGAACGTTTATTCCCTTTTGATGTGCGAAAGAATGGAAAAGAGCTAGAAAGAATGATTTCTGAACATGTGCAAAAGCAATTCGAGAACCTCATTAAGAACTTTCAGAAGTATCACATCGATCCGATCGGGCTAGGTCTCTACGCACGGGCTCATGAATATAGTCAATACAAGAAAGTGGAGGATCATTGGGGAGAAGCACTGTCAGAGGCAGACATTCATATTTCCGTTAAGGTTATATTAGGAGGTATTGGAACCATGAAGTGACTGGTCCTAGAGTGGAAGAAATGGTTTCGAAGTGGTGCATGCAGCTCGGCTCTAACAAAAAAAATCCCCGTTTCACGGGGATCCTCCACACGATTATCCTTTTACCGAACCAGCAGCTATACCTTCTACGATCCGATTACTCAACAAGATGAACGCGATCATAATAGGCAAAATACTGATCATCAGCGTCGCGCCAATCGCGCCCCAATCGGTCGTATATTGGCCGACGAAATTCTGAACGCCAACGGTTAAGGTCTTATACTTTTCCGAGGAAATGAACGTATTCACGAAAATAAACTCATTCCAGTTGTAAATCATGTTGATGATCACAGCTGTAGATAGTACAGATGCTGTCATCGGCAGCGTGATGCTGAAGAAGATACGATTCACGGAGCAGCCGTCCATAACGGCAGCCTCTTCTACTTCACGCGGCAGCGTGTAATAAAAGCCGAGCATAATCATGATCGTAATCGGCAAGTTAAAAGCAATGTAGGACAAAATGATCGACAACGGATGATTGGTTAGGTTCATTTTCATAAACATACTGAATAAGGGAATGAGCGTCGAGTGCACGGGAATCATCATCCCAACCATAAACAGACCCAGCACAAAGGATTGCAGCTTCCATTTCATCCGGGTCAAAGCGAATGTCACCAAGCTTGCTAATAAAACCGTGACCCCAACCGACACTAACGTCATCCAGACGCTGTTAAAAAAGTAACTATTGATATGGCCTTGCGTCCAGACCTTCTCGTAATTCTCCCAACGCAGTCTCTCTGGGAATGCCATCGGGGCTAGATTGAAGATTTCCTCATTATTTTTCAAGGAGAATAGCATGAGCCACAAGAGCGGGAAAATCTGAATCACGGCGACAATCGATAACACGATATAGAGTACGCCATATCCGATTTGTCCAGGTAGCTTGCTTCGTACGGTTAGCGCCTGTGCCTGACGACGAGTGGTTTCGAGTTGCATCGGAATCGGAATCTCCTTTCGTTACGAGTATTGGATATCATCTTTGGACGCCGTCGCTTTACGGATTAACCACGTAGCCACGAGGCATATCAAGAGTAAGAAGAAGCCGATTGCGCTGGCATAGCCAAAATCATAGCCTTTGAACGCTTTCCGGTACATGTAGGAGGCCATTACTTCACTGGATCCGTTAGGTCCGCCGCCTGTCATCACATAGATCAGGTCAAAATATTTCAGTGATCCAACGACAGCCAGAACGACCGTTACTTTCATCACTTCTGCGATTAACGGTACACGAATAGATAAGGCGATGCGCCATGGGCTTGCACCATCGATACGTGCGGCTTCGATCAGTGAGGTCGGTACATTTTTTAAAGCAGCATAGTAAATTAAAATATAGAATCCGGCGTACTGCCACAAGATTGGCATAAAGATGGCGTATAGAACAATGGATGGATTGGACAACCATTCCGGTGTATGCGTGACCCCCAGAGACGTCAGGATAGCATTCAATACCCCGTTCGTTGGGTGGAATATTTTCAACCATAGTTGAGCGATAGCAACAGAAGAAAGCAGCATAGGAATTAAATAGATTTTGCGAAAAAAGTTAGCCCCTCGAATGTTTGCGGAGAGTACTAATGCGACTAACAAGTAGCCAAGCAGAGAGATTGTTGAGAAAATTGCCAGCAAAAACGAGTGCTTCGCGCTTCCCCAGAATAATTTATCCTTAAGCAGTTCGGCATAATTATGCAAACCGATGAAACTCATTTTGCCTACGCCATCCCATTTCATTAGCCCGTAGTAGCCCGTCATTATGATCGGCATATAGATCAAGGCTAGCAGTAGAAATAACGCGGGAATCACGTAGATCGCAATCATGGATTTGTTAGACATGACTTTATCCATAGCAGGCACTTCCCTTTCAGCGATTATGACAAAGGACATACCACTTGGAGGGATATGTCCTTTCCCAAATCGTTCGTATTCGTTAGACTACTTCGCTTCTTTCGCCAAGGCATCCTCATGATTCTTCGCAAAAGCTTCCGGTGTCACCGCTTTACCAAACAAAGCTTGAATCATATTCAAGTGAACTTCTGCGGAAGCAGGCTTCATTTGAACATCTGCGAATAGCGTAATGTTGCTCGCTTTATTCAATTCGTTCAATAGGTCAATGTACATTTGCGGCAGTTTCACTTTGGATGTGTCTACTTTCGTTGCTGGGATAACGCCTGCTTCAGAAATCGCGTGCTCTCCCCACTTCGATACGAAGAAGCTGACGAATTTCTTGGACTCTTCTTTTACTTTGGAGTTGTTTGCTACGAACAAGCCTACGCCTGGTCCACCAACCCAGCTATCCATGTTGCCCTTACCGCCATCTACCGTTGGGAATTTGAAGAATCCGATTTGATCCTTAAACGCTTGCGGCACATCTTTGTTCGTTGTGTAGTTCGGTAATTCCCATGTTCCCATCATATACATAGCAGCTTTGCTGTTCATGAACTCCGCTTTACCTTCGTCGTTACCAAGTCCGTTAAAGCCTTTGTTGAACGCATTCATGTCGACAAGCTGGGAAACTTCCGAAGCTGCGCGAACCAAGCCAGGATCGTTGAAGGAGCCTGTGCGGTCAATCGCTTTTTTCAATGTTTCGGGGCCGCCGATACGGTCAGCAAGGTACATGTACCAAAGTGAACCTGTCCAACGGTCTTTGTTACCGAGTGCGATTGGGGCTACACCATTCGAGCTAAGCGTTTTGACAATGTTTTTGAACTCATCATATGTCTTAGGTGGTGCAAGGTTATACTTAGCAAATAACGCCTTATTGTAATACACCGGCACGATGTTCAATTCAACCGGAAGACCGTAGGTTTTGCCGCCGAATGCGTAAGCATCTGTTGTGCCTTTCACGAACTTATCTTTCAAATCCCCTTGCAGCAAGTCATCTAGCGGAGCGAACATGTCGCCTTTTACATAAGGGTCCATGTAGCCTGCTGCCCACGTGAAGCCCACATCAGGAAGGGCATTTGAAGTAGAAAGCACTTTCATTTTGTTCTTGTATTGTTCATTCTCGAGCACTTCCTGCTCAATCGTCACATTCGGATTCGCTGCTTGATACTCCTTGATGATATCGTTTACAATTTTGTTTTGCGTAGCGGAGTTTCCTGTTGGCCATAGGTGCATCATTTTAATCGTTACTTTTTTCGCGGGTTGTGCAGTTGCTGCTTCGGTTGCTTTCGCTGATTCTTTAGGAGCTGTCGTTGGACTCGCATTATCTGTGGAACTAGAGCAGCCCGTCAGTGCCATTGATAGGCCGAGCATTGTAGTTAGCGACCATGTAAGCGTTTTTCTTACCATGTTTGTTTCCCCCTAATCATTTGTGTGCTACGTGTTTTATTGTAGCGCTTTCATTGCGGCCACAGGGAGTAACAGCTATCGGGTAATATTCCACTATTTCGAGGTATCTATTCGATCATCGGCATCCATAATCTGTTTCCGATACTGATTCGGGCTCGTCCCTTCGTACTCTTTGAATAGCTTAATGAAATATTTCGACGTCTGATAGCCGACTTGCTCCGAGATATCGGCAATCGTTAATCTGGTTTGCAGAAGCAGCTCTTTCGCCTTCTGGATCCGGTTTCTCGTAACATATTCACTGAAGGTGAAGCCGGTTTGCTCTTTGAAGAGAGCGCTGAAATAGCTCGGATTCAGATGAATCTGGCTTGCTACCTCGCTCATGCCGAGCGGATCTTGTAAATGTGCCTCCACATAATCGACCGCTTGCTGAACTGGTGGACTGTAATTCTTGGCTGAAGTTTTCGCCTGCATCAGGCGAGAATCCACCATTTTCTCCATCGTTTCAACACGCCCACGTTCTTCTTCAATGCGCAGCGCCTGCTGGACGGCGTCGATCAGCTTGCTTTTCTGAATCGGCTTGAGCAGATAATTAACAACACCTAATTCGATCGCTGTTTGTGCATATTGAAAATCCGGATGTCCCGAGATTATGATGACTACTGGCTTGTGGGCGAAACCACGAGTACCTTCAACGACTTGCAGTCCGTTCATTTCAGGCATACGGATATCTGTAATCAAGAGATGCACGGGACGCGATTGTAAAAGTTCGAGAGCTTCAGTCCCATTGCTGCAGCTGAGTATCGCATAACGCCCGATAGACCAGGCTTCTAAGGTTTTGCGTATGCCTTCTCTCGTTAATGGCTCATCGTCAACGATGAGTATGGTTTTCCCCGATTGATTCATCGTGTTCCTCCTTAAAGTTTTTCGCCAGAAAAACTAACATCGAAATCATTCGCTTAAATTGGAATATCGAAGCTCACGCTGGTACCCTGCCCAGGACTACTCGTGATCGTTAAGCCACGATACGTTTCCGGGAGTGACGGGTAGTAGAGCTGAAGACGCCGCTGCACATTGGAGATGGCCATGCCTTTCCCTTTGGCCGATGGAGCATTGGCATTAGGAGCAGCGCCAGTAGATGAGCCCAGATTTGAGCTCGATGGGGAGCTCGATGAGGAAGAACTCGAATCCGTGCCCGTGGCTGCACTTCCGCGTTCCATCGACTCCAGCACTGCTTGCAGTGTCTGTTCATCCATCCCTGGACCGTCGTCTCGTACCGTGACGCGCAGCTCCGACGTCTCAAGTGGCGACGGTTCCACGCGAATCGTGATCAGTCCCACTCCAATTTTGCCTTCCAAGCCATGCAAGATAGCGTTCTCCACCAAAGGCTGAATCAGCAGCTTCGGAATATGCACGTGACTGTACCTCTCATCGCTGTCAATTTCCCAAACGAGGCGCGAGCCGAATCTCACACTCATAATGCTTAAATAACGCTTGATGTGCTCCAATTCCTCTGATAGGTTGACCCACACATCCTTATTCGGATTGCCGATAACATAGCGAAATAAATCAGACATAGCTACAACAAGATCAGCTAGCTCTTCTTCCTCTTTTTCCTGCAGGGACCAGTACAGTGCTTCTAATGTGTTATATAAAAAATGCGGATCAATCTGAGCTTGTAGGGCTTGCAGCTCTGTTCGGCTTTGGATCATTTCTTTCTCGTACACGAGTTTAATAAGTCGATTCATGTTATCTACCATTTGATTATAGGTCATGTTCAAGTCATTCAGCTCCGTGGTGTAAGACTGCGTCAGATTCGGCGTCAGTACCCCTTGCCTTGTATTCCTCATGGCTCGCATCAACCTGAGAATTGGCCTCGTAATCATCGATGATAGAAGAAATGACAGGATAATAAACAGCACCAACCCGATAGCTCCAGATACGATAATCGCCCAACGCAGCACGGAAATCCCATCCGTCACATCACTCACTGGATACAAAATCATCAACGTCCAGCCCGTCTGCTCGGAGAGCTGCTTCACCAAAATATACCGTTTCTGCTCTAACGTAACTTGTTGCGAATCGGTATGCATCAGCCCGCTGATGTTAGCAAGCGCTCCGCCTTCAGAGACAATGGGCCTTGCCGAGCTATCGGCTAACAGCATCAATTCGCGCTGCCCGGTATCGGGGAGCTGGCTTTGGAAATCGAAATAGCTGCGATTTATCCGCACCATCAAATACCCGCCATTCGAGAACCATCGGTCAATTAAATTGATCCGACGGATGGCTAGAACCGTATCTGGATTCTTCGGATCGTTCCCGATCCACACCAGCCTGCCCTTCTCTTTATCCGCCTGCTCAATCCAGTTCGGCTCGACCAGATCCGTTAACTTCTGCTCATCCAGCGGAAACATACGTGCAAAGTCCGTCGTATATAACTCCACATTGCTCACACCACTGTAGGCTTGAATGTGATTGGCGATTTTCAAAAGCGACTGTCGCTCGCTGAAGTTTGGCGCCTTCCCTTGAACCGATGATAAAAACAATTGCTGCAAGTAAACATCATTTACAGCCTGTAAGGTCAATGTATCGATTTGTGTAATGATCGCTTCCAGTCTGCCGTTCGCTTGACTGGCGATTTGCTTCATCTGTGTCTCCGCCTTCGTATTGAGAAGGGTGGACACCGAATTGTACGTAATCGCGCCTGCACACACCAGAACGATGATCATCACGGCAATGAATCCCGCTAGCATCTGATTGCGCAATGTATTCCAGTTAGCCAGCTTTTGCCACAAGCGGAGTTCCCCTTTTCACGTATAGTAAGTGCTTTCAATATGCAAAATCATACTACATACGAGTTAGTTTGGCTATTAAACTATTGGTGAATGGCGTGGAACATTTTGGAGATGCAATAGAGGTTGCCGCTGGGGGTGCGGCGGCTTTCGCACGCTGTAAGTCGATTTTTTCGACTTGCGGGAGCGCAGCAGCGGCTTTCGCACGCTGTAAGTCGATTTTTTCGACTTACTGGAGCTCTACGGCGGCTTTCGCACGCTGTAAGTCGATTTTTTCGACTTACGGGAGCGCAGCGGCGGCTTTCGCACGCTGTAAGTCGATTTTTTCGACTTACGGGAGCGCAGCAGCGGCTTTCGCACGCTGTAAGTCGATTTTTTCGACTTGCGGGAGCGCAGCAGCGGCTTTCGCACGCTGTAAGTCGATTTTTTCGACTTACGGGAGCGCAGCGGCGGCTTTCGCACGCTGTAAGTCGATTTTTTCGACTTACGGGAGCGCAGCAGGGGCTTTAACCACAAAAAGCCCACCCACCTTCACATCAAATGTGAATAGGTGAGTAGACTTATCGACTCCAAGTACTACCGTAACTAGCGCTTCTTACTGTGGTAAAAGAAATTAGGCAGCTTCACTTCATTCGAGTAATGCTGATGAAAAATATGCGTCGTTGCTGGAGACATCGGTGGAATCAGCCACGTCCAATCACCCGTGACGTCGCGCCCGCTTTTCTCTTCGTTGTCCTCGAAGCGTTTGAACTGCTTCGCTGCGGTGTGGTGATCGACGATAGCGACCCCCTGCTGTGCAAACGAATGCAGCACCGCTACATTCAGCTCGACGAGCGCTTTGTCCCGCCATAGCGTTGATTCGTGCCGTGTGTCGAGTCCCATGATCGACGCTACCCGCGGCAGCATATCGTACCTAGCCTCATCGGCGAAGTTCCGTGCGCCGATCTCGGTTCCCATGTACCACCCGTTAAAAGGTGCCGCGGGATAGATCACACCGCCTATTTCGAGGTACATGTTAGCCACCATCGGCACCGCATACCATTGCAGGTTCAGATCCGCGAAGGTTGGCATTTCTGGATGGCTAATCACCACCTCCAAAATCAACGCCTTCGGTATCTCAAACAACCTCGGCGCTCGTTCTCCCACTTGAAGCATGAGCGGCAACACATCAAAATGCGTCCCCTCACTCTGCCAGCCAAGAGCCTGGCATTGCTTCGTGAAGGCCACTGAAACAGGGTCGCCAACGACGCCATGTTCGGTCTCATAGCCCGCATAGCGAATCAGCTGCTCATTCTTAATCTGAACAACAGGCTTCCCTTCACGTGATGGGGGAAATATCGTGATGACGGGGCGGATTTTGCCGCCATTCGTCGCTTCCTCGATATGCCTGAACAGCGCCTCCGCCGCGGCTTCTTCCGTCTCTATATGACGAGCGTCATGTACACGAAGCGACTCCCAGAACAAACGCCCAATGCAGCGGTTGCTGTTGCGCCAAGCCATTTTCGCGCCATGCGTCAACTCTTCAACCGTATGCTCATACGTCCCGGTATACTGAATCGCTTGCGTAATCTCGGCAATACGCGTGTTCATTTGCGCCTCACTTTTGCCCAATTCGGTATAGCATTCTTGTATAAAAGGGATCGCTTTCTCTAGCTGCTGGTCCTGAACTTTCATGTTAACTCCAATCATTTCACACTAAATTGGTCGGGGATATAGCTAATGTGGGAGGTTGCGACGATCGTTAGCTCGCCTTTGTCCTCCTCAAACTGAACCGCATCATCACCAACATAGAACCATAATTTCCGAGTAGGCTCATTCTCAAACTCTTGGAAAACAAATACATTGAGCTCCTCTTTCCATTTCAAGAGCTCCGCAATCCGCTCCGGTTGATCAATCTGAACACGGAACAACCACTGTTCACCTTGCTGCTCCCATGTGTAGGGCACAGACTGCTTGCTTGTATCGATAAAAGCACGACCGCCAACCGCATGCTTCACTAGAAACGTTTCCTTCATCGCTGCAACCTCCTCTATCTCTCCAATATCGCCTTATGGCAGATCAATAAGCATGAAATGTGTATCTTCGAGTGCACGAATTGTTAACGTTGACTCCGCTTGGATACGCGCACTGTCCTTTGTTTCGAGTACCGCATCATTGGCCGAGCATTTCCCACTCACAAGCATGAGGAAAATACGACGACCCTCGCCCTGCTCGAACACTAACTCTTTCCCCGCATCCAGTTTGCTCAAATAGATACTCATATCTTGATGGATCTTCGCGATGTGAGGGCCGCCTTCGGGTGTCACGACCGGTAACAGATGATTAACCATCGCCTCTGGCTCATACGTCACATTTTCAAAAGAGGGCTCTATTCCTCGCTTCGCTGGCATAAACCATAACTGAAACAGACTCATCGGCTCCGTTTCCGATGCATTATACTCGGCATGAATAACGCCGCTGCCTGCGGACATTCGCTGTACACCGTTAGATGCCGTTATGGCTACATGCCCAAGGCTGTCTTCATGCTTAATTGCTCCGCTGAGCACGATGCTGACGATCTCCATGTCACTATGGGGATGCGGGCCAAAGCCCCGTCCTGCTGCGATATCATCGTCATTACACACACGCATGACACCAAAGCTAACATTCTCTTCATCAAAATAGTCGCCAAAAGAGAAGCTTTTATGGCTCTTGAGCCACCCCAAATCAGTTGAATTACGCGTGTCGGCCGGGAAAACTTGGATCACAGCAATCGCCTCCTTTTATAAGTACCTCTAGCTTATCACACTCAGGGTATGGACTCCATGTCAGAACAATGGCGGAACGAAGCCAGTTTTGTGACGACGGCCATGTGGGTTGTATACGTCAGGTGTCCTAACGGACACACTGGGCGTTATTTCAAACAAATGAGCTCTTTCTAAGAACTAACGGACACTATAACCGTTATCCCAGCATCCTACCCTCATTTGAGGCCAAGTTCCGTTGAATAGCAGCTTCTATGTCCATTAGTTTTTCAAAATCCCTCATTTGCACGATTTAAGGTCTCTCATGTCCGTTAGCAACGATGATCAGCTAATGTTGCGGTCTGCGACTAGTCTTCCTCCAACATCCACTGCTCAAACAGTGCTTCCAGCTTCCCCTGCACGAGTTCCCGCTTCTCCCAAAGCTCCGTGAGCTCCGCCGGTGTCAGGGTCTCGCTTTCCTGCTGCAGCCGCTCATCCAACGCTGCCAACTCCGCTTCTACGCTCGCGATCCTTTTCTCCAGAGCGGCTTTTCCAGACGCCGCCGCTGGTTTCCCCCGCTTAACAGCGGAAGCCTCAGGCTGTTTCACTTTCTCTTTCACTTTCCCTTTATCCACGGTGGTGAGCCTGCTTCGTTCCTCGGTTAAAAGTGCTTCCCGCGCGCAAAGCTCGCCGCTCTTTTCTTTATAAGCATCAAAATCACCTAAATACACGGTGATCTTCCCCTGATCCAACTCCCATATTTTACGCGACAGCCGGTTCATAAAATATCGATCATGCGTCACCGCCAGCACCGTGCCGGGGAATTCCTCCAGCGCATCTTCGAGCGCTTCGCGCGAAGCGATGTCCATATGATTCGTTGGCTCATCCAGAATCAGCAGGTTCGGCTTGCGAAGTACAAGCAGGGCTAAGCGTAATCGCGTCCATTCGCCGCCAGACAAGGAACTTACCGCTTTGAACACATCCGCGCCATAAAATAAATACGCAGCCAGCCGCCCTCGCGCTTCCCCTTCTTCCAGCTTCGCTTCCTCGCAGAAATACGCCAGCACGGATTTCTTGTCATCCGCCGGATACGCTTGCTGCGCCAGATAACCGATGTCGACGCGAGCCCCGAGCTCGAGGTCCCCGCCATCCGGCTGCACTTCACCGAGCAGCATCTTCAGCAGCGTCGTTTTCCCTGAGCCGTTATGCCCGACCAGCATCACCTTCTCGCCGTATTCGAGGGAGCCGCTCGCCTGCCCTAGCAGCATCTTCTCGCCATATCGCTTCGTGACATTCTCGAAGCGCAGCACCTTGCGGCCGGAGCGATCCTCCGGCTTCAAATCGAAATCAGCCGCCTTCGGATCGAGCACAGGACGCTTGAGCTTTTCCATCCGATCCAGCGCTTTCTGCATGGAGAACGCCCTGCGGAAAAACTTCTCATTCCCGCCAATCCGCCCCCATTCGATCAGCTGCTTGATCGTCTCTTTCATCTTACGGATTACCTTCTGCTGCTCTTGGTACTCCGCGAATTGCTGAAGCAGACGTACTTCCTTCTCCTTCACGTATCCCGAATAGGAGCTGTGATACGTAGTCGACTCACCATCTTCCAATTCCACGATTTTCGTGACAACGAGATCAAGAAAGTAACGATCGTGGGAGACGATGATACAAGCGCCGTCATAATGCTTGAGGTAATCCTCTAACCACTCCACACCTGCCAAATCCAAATGATTCGTCGGCTCATCCAGCAGCAACAGATCTGGTTTGCCGATTAACTGGGAAGCCAATGTAATCTTCGTCTTCTCTCCACCCGATAGCGAGGCAAAGCTTCGCTCATAACCCCCCTTCTCGATCCGTAGTCCATTCGCCACTTGATCAATGCGTGCATCCAGCTCGTAACCGCCTTCGCGTTCGAATCGCTCCTGCAGCACAGCATATCGCGATAGCAGCTGGTCCATCCGCTTCTCATCGCTCATGACCGTTGGACTCGACATTTCGCTCTCAAGCTGGCGCATCGTCGCGCGGCACGCAAGCAGCTCTTCGAAGCTAGCAGCCAGCACATCGTACACCGTGAAGCTTTCCCAGGCGCTTGGGATTTGGGCCAAATATCCGATCCCCGTATCTTTACGCACCGTCAGCTGCCCTTCATCGGGCTTCTCCATTTTGGCAATAAGACGCAGCAGCGTTGATTTCCCACTGCCATTACGACCGACAAGTCCGACACGTTCCCTTTGATGGATTTCAAACGTAACATCCTCGAGCACCAGCTGGGCACCGTGGTATTTTTTTATATTTTGACCATTAATAATTAACATGATAAAGGATCCTCCTTGGTTTGAAGACGACCCTGACCTGCACGCAGCTAACACAAAAAGGCCGCAGGAAAATTCCTACGACCTTTCGGATGATTTCCGTAGAGGGTTAAGGTAGGCGTCTTTTCGTGAGTTGGTAAACCGTATGCGCATAAGTGGACAGACCTCTCGCGTCTTTGACTTCTGCATGAACGATGCCAGCCATCGCAATGGGTAACTGGCTCACACGGTTATTTACGAACTCTCGATTCATCCTACCTTCACCTCCTTCAAATTACACTCTGCTAAAAGCATATCATAACCATCGGTTAATTCGCAATGGGCACTGATTTGTTAGGGTATGGTGACTCAACTTGAACATCCATCATTATGCGCCTTAGCACGATACGGAACGGCGTTCCGTTTCTCCGGTATGCATTTGATCATTGCATTATGGCATCGATTGCCCCTACATCAAGCTCCAAATCTGCTTACCCACCAACAGCACACATACCGTGATAAAAAGCGGGCGCACATAAGCCGATCCCTTACGGATCGCCATGCGAGAGCCAAGTAATGCGCCGCACACCATCGCAAGTCCCATCGGGATGCCGATCCAATAATTAATGGAGCCCAGCGCCATGAACGTGATTAAACTTGCGATGTTGCTGCCAAAATTGAGTATTTTGGCGTTGCCTGCTGCTTTGACGAAATCGAAGCCGACCATCAGAAATACGAAAATAAGGAATGACCCCGTTCCTGGACCAAAAAAACCGTCATAGAAACCTAAGACGAACGCTGCGCACCCCATTAAGAAAGCTGTCCTCGCCGAGTACTGACTAAAGGTCGAGATGTCTCCCCAATTTTTGCGGAATATCGTATAAATCGTAATTAGAATCAGCATCACCACAACCAGTGGTTTTAGAAAATCGGAAGGAATTTGCCGCAGCACGAATACCCCGCACACCGCTCCAGCCAAGGATAGCACGAACAACCCGCGCACAGCTTTGAGATCAACATTCCCTGTCCGCATAAACGAAATCGTGCTTGTCAGCGACGACATCGTCCCCGCTAACTTATTCGTACCTAACGCCAGCGCTGGTGGCATTCCTGTTGCAAGTAAGACTGGCACCGAAATAAGCCCGCCTCCCCCAACAACCGAATCCACATAGGCTGCCAAGAAACCGCCGACGATAACGAAAATCATCATTTCCCAACTCAAATGCAACATGATGTAAATGAACTCCTCTTGTGTATGAATAAGTATGGTTTGTCCAACACCTATTCTCGCACGATGTTCCCATTCAAGCAAGAATTTACCCAAGGTAAAATAATCAAAGGTTAAACAGCAGACTTCTGTAATTCCTCTATCATCCGATCAACGATGAGATCAGTAGGCAAATCCCCTTGAATGATGACATCCGAATTTACTTTCACCGTCTTTTTCATTTCCAAATAGGCCGCTCTTCCCCTAGCCAAATAGTTCTGTAAATCGATTTGCAGTTCATCCATCGCATGTTTTTGCTCGTTGCGTAAGATACGTCTGGCCATGGCAATATCTAATGGGGTGTCAATATAAAAGGCCAAATCAATAAAGTCACGAATGGCATCATTCAAGTAGGCAAACGGATAATCGAGGACAATATAGTTGAGTGATTGATCTTTTAGTAACAACTGAATATCTGTACTAAGGGGGGAGAGCACCCATGCATTATAATCTGCCCCTTCTTCCACCCAATCACATATATCTGGGCAATTCTCAAACTCATAATCATCAAAATAGAGGGCCTGAGCATGATCTAATCTATGGATTAAGTGTTTGATTGTTGTTGTCTTCCCTCCACCAGAAACGCCTGAAACAGAAAGTACTCGCGGCCTTTTAATCATGAACGTCACACTCCATTAGGAAAAATTATCCTCTAGCATAACATACTACTTTTAATCGTGTAACGAATTGGGAGTTGATTCGGAGATGCGTTCATGAAGATCAGTTATATAAAGCAATGCCTGACTTGAAGGAGATGGACTTGGCGTTTCAATCTGCTATACAAGCGGTACAACAGAAACCACTTTACGAACAAGTTGAACATTGGATCACTGTAATTGAAAGAGGGGAATTTGGAGAGGGCAGCATGCGCAGTTTCTTAAAAACGGACTACGAAGCCTACGAACAGCTCGTTAAGCTTGGCACTCCAGCAATCCCTCACATTCAACAACATCTGAATAACAGTCTCAAGCCTGATACCCCGTATATCCTTCAAATGGTTCTAAAAGATCTTAATGCCTAATCTCTCATAAAGTGTCATCCTCCACAAATAAAAATAACCCCACAGCTCATCCCTGTGGGGTATTTCTATGCCACTATTTATCTCAACGTTTTCAACGCGCCGCTCCAAGCTTTCACTTGATCGAGCATCGCATTTACGTTGTCTTTGTGTAGGTCAGCTGGCTTGAATACGGAGAAGTTTTCGAAATCTGTAAACAAGGAAAACGTCGGATGCACACGAACGTCTGCTACCAAAAGCTCGCCTAGAATACCACGCAGATGTTCAGCTGCACGAGCACCACCTGTTGATCCGTAGCTCACAATACCAGCGGCTTTATTATTCCACGGCTCACGTGCGGAGTCCAATGCATTTTTCAAAGCACCTGTAATGCTGTGATTATATTCTTGAACAACGAATACAAATCCGTCCAGGCTTTCAAGCTTCGTATTCCAAGCTGCAAGTCCAGGTTCTTGCCCTGTACCTTCGCCGAAGAAAGGAAGTTTATACTCGGCAATATCAACTATTTCGTACTCAGCATCTCCACGCCCGTCAGCAATTTGCTTAACCCATTCGCCTACTTGCGGGCTAACACGACCTTGACGGGTGCTGCCAAGAATAATACCAATTTTCAGTTGCTCGTTCGACATCTTTGTTACCTCCTAAAATAAAGTGAATTACTTACTTAACGTAACTTAATCAGTATAACGATTAATTCGGACGACTGGAAGTAGGCACTTTAAAGATACTGGGTATACTTTAGGAAACCTACTCTTAATTAATAATTCCGTGCGATACAATTTCTACTTTCATTGAAACTTGAAAGTTCGCTTTCGGATATTCGGTCTCCCAGTCCATCTTTTTCCATTCATTTGGATAAAAAGCCATCACATCCCTCGCAATACCCAAAGCGTCGGAATTTGCCTGCTGAAGCTGCTTGCATATCCCATTGGCCTCTTTTGTTATGACCTCGGAGAATTGCTTATTCAATTGTTCAACCTTTTGTTTGTCGGCTAGGTCATTCTTTGCATATTCAATGACTCTTCCCTTCATTTTCATGTTGAGTTGAATCTGCACTTGCCCCTCCGCGTCAATCCAGACCTCTTTTTTTCGCTTTAAGTTCGATATGTTAAGTGCTAAATAATCGGAGGGTTCGTCTTTGTCATTGGCAGCTTCCTCCTCAATATCTCTTGTGATCACACAAATATCACCTTTATCTCCGTTCATTAATAGATACAACATCGATTGTTCCGGCGATAAGGAATAACCTGTATACTTGCGTTCATGCACAAGGGCCAATCCATCAACCACAGCTTTATCAGTCTCCTTTCTTAGAATCGGAATGACGGGATCTCGCCCTGAATCATGCAGCATGGGATAGAGTGAATGCAGCGTCATTGCAGGAATGATCGTTTCATAGCTAGCACTCCTAAGGATTTTTCGCAAATATTCACCTGCCGTTGCAGACCCAATTCGATCGAGGCGAATCAAGTCGCCAGCTTGCCCGCGAACAATAGCCACTTTTGCAAGCATAGGAACATTTGAGGTCCGAAAGGACGAGTCCAGCATTTGCGCTAAATCTTTTTTTGCCACCTTCTCCCCGAGCAGCATGACTTGATTTTTGGAGGTACCTATCGGGCCTGCGATTTGCAACCCAATTTTTTTGAATAACGCATCTTGCAGCGTATGTCCCGATGCCGTTAACACCTCATGGACGGGTGCCGTTCGTTCCTTACCACCAGGCGATTGAATGGTTACGGTAGTGACGATATCCTGCTGATCGTTCATATCAATCGAGGCTGCATAGATGAGCTGCAGGTTTTTGAGCTCATTTCGATAGTTGCATCCTGATAGTATTAGGAGACTAAGGCAACTAATCACTAATTTTCTCATATCGGCGGCATCCGTCCCCTTTCCCCGCTCAGCCAGGCTACCAGTAGGAGCACGATCGGAATCCCGAAAATAATAAAGCTATCGTATTGAGTGATCTGCTCTAAGAACTGGACTTTATTCTCCGATCGCCAGAATATCCCCGTTAAACAGACAAGTGGGACCAGATAGTAAATCGCTTTACTGTGCTCATTGCGATGAAATAAGTACCCCAATCCCTTCCCTGCACTGTAAAGATAACTGATCTGTGTTGACGTTACTTTTACCAGCCAGATAGAAAGAAAAAGCAGATCCAATCGTTCTAGAAACGGCAAGGATATTCCATTGAGATAGTACGGCACGGGCTGCGGAATGTAGTTGATCGATTCCGGACTGAAATTTGTATAGCAGATGAGAACTATGATCAGAAAGAAGGCGGTTGCCAATCCATTTGCCCACAGAATAGGAGGAATCAAGCTCTTTCCTTTTGCTTGAATATCGGAATTCAGCACTAAAACTACTTCAAACCCCAAAAAGGATAGCAAAGAGCTTTTTACTCCCAACAATATGGCATGGAGCCCTTCTTGCCCAACAGGCAATAGATAGCGGTAATCCATCGTGCTAAAGTTCGTCATCATGATCGCCAGCATCACAAAAACTAATAGAGTAATTAACGCATTGTAACGGGCAATAATCCGAATATTCTCCTTGGCCATGTATAAGCAAACAATAAAATTCGCAACGATGACGAGCCCGGGGTTCGTGTGGGGTAATATCCATAACTCTACGAACGTCATTTCCATCAATAAAATCAGACAGCTCGTAAAGGTAAAATGTAAGATATATACCATATTAATCACATTCCCGAAGTATTTGCCCACAATGAGAGGAACAAATTGATATAGATTTTGTCGGGGAAATCTCTGGCATAACAATGCGTATGCTACCAGAATGAGTTGGACGCAGGCTCCAGCCACAAGAACTGAAATCCACCCATCTGCACCCGCGGCTTTATGCAAATCATAAGGGAAAGAAAGCACAGCGATACCGATCTGTGTTTGCAAAATGAAGGCAAATAATTGAACCCTAGTCATGATGCCCTCCTATCTGACGCTTTACGGCGGAAGATCCGTTTTGGCAACTGAACAAGCGTAGTCAGAATGCGTCTTGGTTCGAAAGGCGTGAACGGATAGAAATAAGGCACACCGAATGTTTCGAGTTTACTTAGATGCATGAACAAGAGACAGAAGCTAAAGGCAATACCCACAAAACCAAGCAGCGAAGATGCAAGCATGATGGGGAAAGAGATAAGCCGAATAGCAAGGCGCATTTCATGGGAAGGCATGCTGAATGAAGCGACTGCTGTCAATGAAATGACAACAATCATCGTCGTTGAAACCAAATTGGCATTCACAACTTCACTTCCAATCACGAGACCTCCGACGATAGACAGCGTAGCTGCGATTGATTTCGGCAATCGGATCGCGGCTTCCCTGAGCAACTCTAGCACGGTAATCATGAACATCGCTTCCATGAGCGGATTGAATGGGATATTTTCCAACGAGGCCTTCAATGAGAACACCAAATCAATCGGCAAGATATCAAAATGATTCGAAACAATGGATATATATACGGACGGTAGCGCGATACCGATCATAACGCTGATGAACCGGAGGAATCTGAAAAAGGTCCCATTCCACCACCTGACATTAAAATCATCTGCCGCTTGAAAAAACATAAAGAAGGTTACAGGAAGAATCGTCGCGAACGAACTTCCGTCTATGAGTAGTGCGATACGTCCTTCCATTAAGTGCGAAACAGTCGTGTCGGGTCTCTCGGTTAACAGCAATTGTGGGAATGGCGATAAATGACTGCTTTCCAACCGATCGGTAATTTGTCCAGACGATTTAATGAAGGTAGCCTGATTCGTGAGCAGGTTGGCGATAATATCGTCAACAACTGTCATGTCGGCAATATCACACATGTATAACAGCTTTACGTTCGTCGGGCTTTCGGAGCCTAAGGTGAAATGCCGCTCAACTAGGTTCGCATTTTTCAACCGTTGGTGGACCAGCTGCCCATTGATATAAACGTCATCCACGAATCCGACATGTGATCCGCGAATCGTTTGTTCATTTTGTGGTTCACCCACAGTATTCACGACTCTTGCACTTGCATCTACCAATACAATATCCATTCTTTGCTCCAACAGAATAGCGCACTTGCCTTGAAGCATCCCTGCTGCTGCAGTCTTCAAATCGGTGACAAGCTCAATATCCAAAATAGGAAGTATATCCTCAAGACGGCCTTCGTGAGATTGCAGTAACGGTTTGAGAATGTCTGATTGCAGCTTATCTGTATCTGTAATGGTTGATAAATAAAGAAGACTTCCCCTTAGGCTTTGCATGGTGAATTCCCTGGAGCGCACATCATCGGAAGAATGGAAATACTGGAATAGGTTTTGTATATTCGTCTCGATCTCATCAGAGATCAGAAGAGAATCCTGCTGCATTTCCATACCGCGTCCTCCGTCCAACTACATTTCCGTTAGTATTTACCAGTTTCGGTGGATTATCCAGATAGAAAAATGAGAAAAAACCGCCTAGGCTTGTGCCCAGACGGTGCTGCTTCAGGTGACAAACGATTTCATAACCGGAGCCAAGCATGCGCAGCACCTAAGCAAAAAGCACCTCCAGCCGCAATTGCAGCCGAAGGTGCTTCGTATTCTAGGGTATTAGCCCAAATCAGGCGTATCGGTCAGTTCAATGATAGCATTCTCCGTGTGGTGCAGTTCCAATACGATGATCTCATTGCGTCCTTCTTTTAGTAGAGGAGCTGGCAGATACAACGTGTTTTGGGGGCCATTGTCCCAGAAGCGGCCGAGGTTGAAGCCATTGATCCATACGACGCCTTTGGACCAGCCTGCCAACTTGACGAACGTATCTCCTGTTTCATCTACAAGGAATTCCCCGCGATAGAGGGTCGGACGATCTATGAATTCGCTATCCACGCTGGCTCCTGATAAGTCTTCTCCTGTCGTCTGAACGAATGGAACCGCCGCTAAATTGTCTAGTGGGAGTGGATGAATCGTCCAGTCAAAAAGGAATTGATTATTCATTCTCACGCCTTCTGTGATCCCTTTGCAATCTCGAAGTCGCGGACCGTAATTAACGCGTCCCATGTTCTCGACGACGATTTCCAGCTTCGCTCCCCCAGCAGGAATGTCCATTTGGAGTGGACGTGGATCCCAGCGCTCTACCGTACCTTGGTACACGCCATCTAGGAAAACTTGCGCACGATCGTGTACCTCTTGCAGGTGCAAGCTTTCGCCGATTCGAGGCCCGGATATCCTCGTAGCGTAGACGATGAAACCATAATCTTGTCCGAGATGCTCCATCGACACCGGATAAGTACGCTTGACTGGTTTCGTCAGATAAGCCAAAGATTCCAGCAAATCAGCCTTTTCCGTCAAAGCAATTTGCCCATAGCTTTTCTTCTGAATTGGCGCAGGCAGCGCGGGAAGTTCCTCTACCGGTATGCCCAAATGGTTGGCGATTACCTTACGCACAGCGTTATATTTCTCCGTCACATCACCGCATTCGGACAAGGGTGAATCGTAATCGTAGCTAGTAATTGTCGCTTCATACTTCTCTTGATAGTTCGCACCGTTGTAGAATCCGAAGTTTGTCCCACCATGGAACATATAGAAATTGACTGAAGCACCTGCTCGCAGCATCCGATCGAACACATCCGCGACGTCTCCAGCATCCCTCGTGTGATGGGGCTTCAACCAGTGGTCAAACCACCCGTTCCAGTACTCCATGCAAAAAAGCGGCTCATCCTCGCGATATTGACGAAATTTCTCGAAAGCTTCTTCCGGCTGTGAGCCGAAATTAACCGTAGCCAGCGTCCCCGGCACTGTTCCGCCTTGCAGCATCCCATCCTCGGGACCGTCGGAGGTAAACAGCAACACATCCACACCACGGCTAATTAGGCCGTCTCTTAAATAGGTTAAATACGCAGTATCATTCCCGTAGCTGCCATATTCATTCTCGATTTGCACCGCTAGAATCGGCCCGCCATTCGTGCTCAGCAGAGGCTTCAAACGAGGAATCAACTCATCGTAATACCGATCGACTTTTTGCAAATACATAGTATCCATACAACGTAATTTCATCGAAGGATATTGAAGCAGCCAAGCCGGCAGTCCACCAAACTCCCACTCTGCACAAATGTAAGGACTAGGCCGCACGATCACATGTAGACCGAGGTTTCCTGCCAGCTTTACGAATGCCTCCACGTCCGCGAGGCCGTTGAAGTTGAATTCGCCTTCCCTCGGTTCATGCAAATTCCAAGGTAAATACGTCTCAACCGTATTAAAACCGCAAGCTTTCAGCTTTAATAAACGGTCTTCCCAATAGGCCGGCACTACGCGGAAATAATGAATAGCTCCTGACAAAAGTTGGATGGGCTCCCCATCTAGTAGAAATTGCTTGTTTCCCGCTGTTAAAATCGCCACGATGATCCCTCCGAATTATCCGTATGAATGTTCTTTCTTCTTCTCTCATCATCGCTGATTCTTACCGTTCTACTCAATCTCCAAATAGCGCAAATTCTATACCAAATGTGCCAAAGGATGCTATGATAGAAACATCAAAACCAACGAACAACGCGAACTAGAGTCATCAATACCACCAATCGAACACGAACTGGGGGCAATCCGTATGGAGGATTTATATAGGGATATTTACCGTTTTCCGAATATGATTCAGACGCTGCAGGTCGTCGGTTGTCACTTTGGGTTGCAGCCCCCAGGGTGGGCCTATCCGAGGCACCATCATCATTTATTTGAGCTTCTGTACTGCTCGGAGGGTGAAGTCTTGCATGAGATCAATCGCCAGTCGATCACCATGTTCGCAGGCGACTGGCTGCTTATTAAGTCTGGTGTCCGACATCAATCCACCAACTCGTCAGCTGTGCATTATGGATATTTTAATGTCCATTTTGATCTCGACGATACGGAAATTCGCAGTCTGCTAGCGGCAACACCCTTCCAGCTGATCCGTCAAAAGCAAGCCTCCACGAGCAAGCTCCGCTGCTACGTAGGTGAATTAGAAGCCGTTGTAGCGCGCAATCGGCTGTTAGAGCAAGATGCTGAGCAGGTTGGGTCGTCTCAGCTGCTTTTTGAAGATAAGCTGCTGCTGCAGTCCTACACGCTGCTCATCATTCATGACGTGCTCGCGCTGCTTCGCGCCCAGCAGCACACATATGTGAAAACAACGAACCGCGATGCGTCGTTGTTCTCAACTGACGTCGCTCACGCAATCGAGGAGAAGCTGTCCCTTGGTCTCGGCGAGGAAGCTTCTGTCGCGGGGATCGCCGCAGAGCTGAACATGAGCCGCAGCCAGTGCAGCAAGCTGTTCTCCAAGGTGTACGGCCTATCACCGCGCCAGTATGTTAGCCAGCTGAAGCTGAAGCAAGCCAAAGAATTGCTTGTTACGACCCATCTGTCGATGAATCTTATCGCCGACAAGCTTGGCTTTCAATCGGCCAGCCACTTCTCGCGGCAATTCCGCCGCTGGACTGGCCAGTCGCCAAGCGAGTTCCGGCCGAAGCACCATACGGTGCAATAGTTTGGCGCGATTGTTGGCGTGTAAGTCGATTTATTCGGCTTACACGCGGCTCCTTGACGCGCTTGGAGACCTGTAAGTCGATTTATTCGACTTACAGCGGCTCCTTGACGCGTTTGGCGACCTCGTTCGGCGAGGAGTTAGTCGGCAAAACCGACTAACTCAAGCTCATTTACCTCGCTTGGCAATGAGTTAGTCGATAAAACCGACTAACTCAAGCTTATTTGCCTCGCTTGGTGATCAGTTAGTCGGCAAAACCGACTAACTCAAGCTCATTTACCTCGCTTGGCAATCAGTTAGTCGGTAAAACCGACTAACTCGAGCTCATTTGCCTCGTTTGGCTCGATTAGCAATCTGTAAGTCGATATAATCGACTTACTCGACACTGCAATCACACCAGCAGTCGATTACGCAGAAAGGCCACTAAGAGAACGGGCTACCGTTCCTCCTAATGACCTTTTTCTATCTTACTCTTTACTCTTTACTCTCTCTCTTCTCTCTACTCTCCACTCTCTACTCACTACACATCACTCACTTATCCGTACCTCAATACCAAGCCCCTCCATCGTATCCACCCACTCCCTCGGGCAACCGGCGTCGGTGATCACCATCGAGATTTCCTCCAGCTTCGCGACTCTGGCAAACGTAGACAAGCCGAATTTGCTATGATCTGCGATCAGAATGCACTCTTCTGCTCTTTGCATCATTTTGCGCGAGATCACGGCTTCAGCCAAATGAAAATCAGTAATTCCATCCGTTAACGAAATGCCGCTTGCTGAAATAAACGTTTTGTTTACTTTAAATTGATCGAGCAGTTGATCAGTCAGCGTGCCTGTCACAGCCCGACATTCTTGATTAACTTCTCCGCCAGCAAAAATAATTCGTCCACGGAACGTTTCCATTGCTAAATTGAGAATCGGGATAGAGTTCGTAATTAACGTCACATTCGTCTTGTCATTCAAAAAAGGGACGATTTCAATTGTCGTTGTCCCATTATCCAGCATGATCGTTTCACCATCTTGAACGAGTGACGCAGCTAATTTCCCAATTGCTGCTTTCTCTGGTTTCATCATTTGTACACGATTTAAAAAGGGAGGCTCGACCATCTCCATGCGCATTTTGACGGCGCCGCCATACACCTTGCGTAGTTTGCCTTCCTTTTCCAAACGGTCCAAATCTCGACGCACCGTTTCCGTCGAAACGGTCAGCAGCTCAGATAGGTGATGTACTTGCACTTTGCCTTCCATTTCCAAATGATTCAGTATCGTCATCCTGCGATCTTCATAGGTTAATGACATTATGGCCTCCTAATATGACCGATAGTTTGTATATGTTGTTGTTTTATGTTGTTTTCATTAGTTTAGGGGTTCGAGCTAGGTGTGTCAATCGGAGGAACTTCACCACCTCCCACCAACGAAAATTGCTCGTTGACAGCTTTGCTTAACCAGTTTACAATTGTCAACAAACAACAACATTTAGTATTAATTCAACACAATTCCACAAACAACATTCAAATCGGAGGCTATAATCATGTTCAAGCAGCAACCGCTAACTTTTCGTGAGGATCGCACGTTTACGATCACACAGTTTACAGATTTACACTGGATTGATGGCAGAAAGGAAGATCAACAAACCCTCCGTTTGATGGAGGAAGTACTCGATGCGGAGAAGCCTGATCTCGTTGTTTTTACCGGAGATGTCATTTACACAGGACCTGTTTCGGAAGGTGAACACCACTGTGAAGAGCCCCTTCAAGCTTTTCGCGACGCCGTGCAAGCTGCTGAAGCTCGCCAAATTCCATGGGCAGTGGTATTTGGCAATCACGACACCGAAACCCTCATCACAAGACAAGAGCTCATGAACAGCGTCCTCACGTATCCCTATTCAGTGACTCAACCTGGTCCTGCCGAGCTTAGCGGCGTTGGCAATTACCGCCTTCCCCTCAGTGGCCGTGACGGACAGCCTGCAGCGAGCTTATACTTTTTCGATTCAGGAAGTCGCTCTACAGTCCCTCAGATTCCAGGCTATGACTGGATTCACCATGATCAAATCGGCTGGTATACCGAACAGTCTTGTAACGAGCAGCGTGAACTGCCTGCACTCGCTTTTTTCCATATCCCGCTTACCGAGTACCAGCACGTTTGGGAGCGTGCGACATGCTATGGGAACAAACACGAAAATGTCTGCTGTGCTCACGTTAATTCAGGATTGTTCGCCGCTATGGTTGAAATGGGTAATGTCGTTGGAACCTTCTGTGGGCATGACCACATCAATGATTACTGGGGAGAACTTCACGGGATTCGTCTCTGTTATGGGAGAGCAACTGGCTATAATACATATGGCAAAGAAGGCTTTCATCGTGGTGCCAGAATGATTCGCCTCCGCGAAGGTGAACGTACTTTTGAAACTTGGCTGCGACTCGCTGACGGCACCGTTATCCGCGATCAACCCGAACACTCACCAACGCTGTAACCTCACTTACGTTTGGAGCTGATCACTTGTTAACTGCGTCAATTTTACTCGTTATTGCATCAGGACTTGCACACGCCATCTGGAGCCTGTTTACCAAAAGCAGCCTGAACAAAGGCGTCTTCCTATGGTCCATCATCATGGTCACTACCGTTCTTCTCCTTCCTTATTTGATCAAAGAATTATGGTTCACTCCCTTAACTTTATCTGCATACGGACTACTCTTACTTTCCGCCGCTTTACAAGCTGTTTACGCTCTCTTACTCTCGCGCACCTACAATATGGGGGATCTCTCGCAAATCTATCCGATTATGAGAGGTACCAACACCTTATTTATCCCGATTGTCGGTGTCCTGTTTCTACGTGAATCCTTATCACCACTCGGATGGACGGGACTGTTGTGCATGGTGATTGGCTTCCTGTTACTCAGCGGTATCTTCACAAGTTCGCGATCTTCTGGACAGACGTCTGCCAAATCCGTTAAGCCCTTCCTAATGGCGCTTAGTGTAGGGCTGTGCACGACTTGCTACGTACTTGTCGATAAGCTGAATCTCGCACATATCTCGCCTATCGCTTTATTAGAAGTAACGAATATTGGATTCGTCGCAGGGCTCACACCGCTTGTCATTGCGTCCAAACAACTGCGTAGAGAGTGGAAAATAAACTTCAAAACGATTGCTCTGGGCGCAATTCTCAATCCAGCATCGTATTTATTATTTCTCTTCGCCATGAAATACGCGCCTGTTGCCCATATTTCCCCACTGCGCGAAATAGGGACTGTTTTTGCCACCATTTTAGGCATCGTTATCCTCAAAGAGAAACAAGGCACATTACGCATTCTTTGCTCTATTCTAATTTTATTAGGGATTTTAGTTATCAGCTTTTGGGGTTGAAAAAGGGGAGGAACATCAATGAGCACCTATAATCGTGTCATTATCATTGGTTGGGATGGCGCCGGCAACTTTGTCCGTGATGCGCATACACCGAATTTAGATCGTTTATTTGAAGCTGGGGCTTTCACGCTCGAAGCGCAAACCGCATCGCCTACGATCAGCGCAGAGTGTTGGGGGACGCTGCTGCACGGAGTTGATACTGTGAAACATGGACTTACGAATGCCAAAGCAGAAGTAGAAGCCTTCCCCGAAGACTCACCCTATCCGTCTATTTTCCGCGTTGCTAGAGAAGCATTCCCACTTGCTAAGCTAGCAGCCTACAGCGCCTGGAAGCCCATTAACGATGGGATTATTGAGTCTTCGATCGGCGTCCATAAAATGTCAATGCCTGATGATGAGCTAGTCCAAGCCATAGCTGCGTACATACATGAGAACCCAGATTTCAAGCTGCTCTACGTGCAACTGGATCTCCCAGACGCCGCTGGTCATAAGTACGGGTACAATATGCCAGAACAGCATCGTGTCATCGAAGAGTCGGATCGTCACACTGGCGTTATTTTAGGAGCACTTGAACAGGCTGATCTGCTAAAAGATAGCCTCATCATCGCTGTCACCGATCACGGCGGTGGTGGCGAGAATGCTTTTGATCACGGCAGTGATCATCCTTTAGACAAAACCATCTTCTGGAGCTGCACAGGTCCCGGCATCGCACCTGGCACCAAGCTCGACAATGTCAACATTGCCGACACAGCAACCGTCGTCGCCCATGCACTCGGACTGGATGCACCCGCTTCTTGGGAGGGCAAACTACCTGAGGGTTTGTTTCCCGACTTGTAATCGCCTCAACGCAAAGAAAGCCCGACTTTGTCCACAATGACCATGTCGGGCTATACTTCGTCTTACCTTATCTGCTGCAATACACACCGAAGCTGCTTAATGTAGGATGGATACGTGATTCGATCACTTTCAACTGAATGTATCTTGCGTTCGTCTGTTGAAAGCTGCAAATCTTCTTATACCCAACAACGGTACCTTCATAAAGGTAAACCCACTCCTCGCCTTGTTTGAAGGCCAGCTGGAAGCGTTCAATCCGTTGTCCCAGTTGGATAAATTCCTTCAATACGATACGGTCAAACGTCAATTCCTTACCCAGATCAATGACAAGCTCAGCCTGCTCAATTCCTTCTTGAGGACACCAATACGAATCGGACCGACCATCTGTTAGATTCCCCGCATCAACACTTGTATCCCTGGTTTGAGAAGCCCACACGTGCGCTCCTTCAGCTAGATCCTGTCCATAGGTAGCCCGGAGCCATTGCCCAAATTCACGCAAATGCCGTGCATCTTTCTCATGAATGAGCCCGCGTTGATCCGGTGGAATGTTCAGCAGAAGTGCGCTGTTACCGCCAACTGTACTCTCATATAGATCAATCAATTCATCGACAGTTTTCACCTTATCATCGTCAACAGGATCGTAGAACCACTGGGGTCTGATCGATACATCCACTTCCGCCGGATACCAAATCATACGACTAGCTTCCGCCAAGATAGATCGGCTCCCCAAATCTTCTGTCTCTGCATTGATTTTTTGCGAAAAAGTACCATCATCCTCCTGTTGCGATTCCGATTCAATTTCCTCGATATTCCATCGAGCATCAGGAACTACACTCCATTCCGATTCGCGTGTGTGACCGGCTTCATTGCCGCACCAACGAACATCAGGTCCACAAATATTGATAACAGCCTTAGGCTGCAGTTCGCGAATAATTCGATAAGCAGCTTCCCAGTCATATACCTGCATTTTACCGTTCGGTCCCTCACCGCAAGCACCATCAAACCAAACGCAAAAAATTTCACCATAGTTCGTAAGAAGTTCTCTTAATTGATTCTGGAAATAAGTATTGTATCTTGGGGAATCCCCATAACTAGGCTCATGCCGATCCCATGGTGATAAATAAACACCAAATTTCAATCCTTGCTCACGACAAGCCTCAGCTACATCTCTTACAACATCCCCTTGCCCATCCTGCCATGTGGTGGATTTGACCGAATGATCCGTGTAAGTACTTGGCCAGAGACAAAATCCATCGTGATGCTTACAGGTCAGGATGACGCCTGTCATTCCTGCTAAACGGCAGGACTCGACCCATTGTGAAGCATGATAAGCCGTTGGATAAAACAACTTAGGATCCTCGTCACCTAATCCCCATTGTCTCCCCGTAAATGTGTTCATTCCGAAATGTATAAAAGCATAAAACTCCATCTCTTGCCAAGCCAATTGGCGTGGCGTGGGAACTACCTTTACTGCTTCTTCTATGGAAACTGGCATCTCTATATTGCTCCTCACACGTAATAAATTTGACTCTCTATTTTATATGAACAATATGTGCGCATCCGTCTGCCACTACATCGAAAGGCAAACGAGTGAGTTCCGTATTCAGTGTTTCACCCAAATAAATCATATCGTAACTGCCAACTGGAAGATCCAGATCACTGAAAATCAACTTTCCATCTGGCTGGCTGAACGTTTTGGTCTGCACGGAGACAATAGGACTAATCGGTTCAGTCTCACTCGGTTTAGCTCCTCTTAGATAAATGCCAAAGGCATCTTCTCTTAGCGAACCCACATACGTAACCTCAATTTGTTCATATGGCTGAAAGACAGATTTGTTCATATTCATGGCAGGACTACGGAGCGTACAATCCGGATCTACCGTCAGATCCACCACCGGAATGGTCACTGGCAGTTCTACCCTATATTCTGCATCAGGTACCCACGATTTCGAGGAGAAATCTCTTCCTTTTACAATGACCCTGTCCTCGTAGACTTCAACGAAAAAACCTTGCGAGCCCTCTTTCAAAACGTCGTCATCCGTCCATAAATAAGCGACAGAAGCCGCATTAAACAGCGTTGCATACTTCCTGTTGTACATCGTCTCCTTGGCGCCCAGCTCCCAGTGCGTGTGACCGGTAAAGACAATGGATTGCGGGTGTTTGGCTAAAATCATCTTTAATTCTGCATCCTGTCTGATCCCATTCCAGCCAAACTCACTTTGGGACCCTGCAACCGTATTCAATAGGGGCTCATGAACAAAAATAAATGCTGGCTTCTCTGTCACTTCTTGTTCGGACAACTTTTGATCCAACCACTTGAGCTGTGTCTCGGATAAATAAGCGCAGTCTTTCAAGCCAATTTCTGTGCCAAGGAATATAAAATGATAACCTTCCAACCACAAATCATAGTAAGCATTTTGAATCCCTGTATGTTCTGTAAATAACGACATCTGCTTATCAAGATCTTTCCAACGCACATCATGATTGCCATAAGTAAAATAGATTGGCGGCAGCCCATCCATGTTAGCTTTCCAAATCTGTTCCATGATCTCGAATTCCGCTCGCTCCCCATTGTCCGTGATATCACCAACATGCATGATCCCGTGACACTCTGGGGAAGTTGCTATAATATCCTTGAGAGCCCTGTCGAAATTCTGGGCTTCAGTCCCTTCTAAACTCGCTTTAATATGGGTATCTGTTAAGACGACGAACTTGAGGCTTGGTTTCTTTACCATTTCTTTCTCTCCTTATTTTGATATAGAAGGAATTGAAAAGTTTCTATTTGCGCATCGAACCAAATACCTTGTTCCTGACTCTGCCTTGAAGGAATACACCGAACCACCTATAAAGTTCACCATCAGCCCATCCCCTTCCTCCCTATTGATCACAAGGGGTGATTCGCTGCGGATTGTACACAAGCCATCCTGTGTAGCATGCAGCACTGCTTCTATAAGTTGACCATCTTGCCACCCAATCTCAACCTCGAAACCGCCCCTCGCCCGCAGGCCGCTAACTCGGCCATGACGCCATGCTTTCGGCAAGGCTGGCAGAAGCAAGATTTCATCCCTGTGCGATTGCAGGAGCATTTCTGCGATAGCCGCCGTACCGCCAAAGTTCCCATCGATTTGGAAAGGGGGATGGTCACCAAGCAGACTCTTATGCACGGAATGACTAAGCAGCTCCATCAAATTGGTATAGGCTTGCTCGCCATCATGCAATCTCGCCCAGAAATTGATGATCCATGCGCGGCTCCACCCTGTATGACCGCCTCCGTGTGCAAGCCGCCTCTCTAGCGTCCGTCGAGCAGCCTCAGCTAACTCTGGTGTATGATGTACAGTAATCTGCTCACCTGGATGCAGGGCAAATAAATGTGAGATATGACGGTGGCCGAGTTCCACTTCTTCATAATCAATCGCCCATTCCATCAATTGGCCATGCTTGCCAATGGCGGGTTCTGGTAATCGCCTCCTTACTTGTTCTAGTTCCTCGAGAAATTCCTTATCCGTATTTAGAACCGTCCCCGCCTCTATACAAGCTGCAAAAAGGGTATGAATCATTTGCGAATCCATCGACGGTCCAATGCTAAGGACCCCTTCATTGCCGTTTGGTAATCGATACGTATTTTCCGGTGAAAGAGAAGGAACCGTGACAAGACGACCTTGCTCATCCTCAATGAGAAAATCAAGAAAAAACAGCGCAGCTTCCTTCATAATCGGGTACGCTCTTGCACCTAGAAAATCCCGATCTCCGCCATAACGATAGTGCTCCCACAAATGCAAGGACATCCATGCCCCGCCAATCGGCCAGAAAATAGCTGGCACATAAATGCCGCATATGTCTGTCTCCGCCCACAGATTCGTGGCGTGATGCGCCACAAAGCCTCTGGCGCCGTAAATCTCCCTAGCTGTTTTACGCCCATTCTCCATAAGTCGATCCATCAGATCGAAAACTGGCTCATGACATTCAGCCAAATTGCACACTTCAGCCGGCCAATAATTCATCTGCAAATTAATATTTAAATGATAATCACTTTCCCATGGCGGCGTGTGACTCTCATTCCATATACCTTGCAAATTGGCAGGCAACGAGCCTTGTCTCGAACTCCCCATAAGCAAGTAGCGGCCATATTGAAAGAATAACGAAATGAGTCCGTGATCTGCATAGCCTTCTTGGATTCGACGTAACCGTTCATCTGTCGGCAACGCTACCGCAACATGATGATCTGGATCATCAATTTCAAGTTGAACACGTTCAAACAACGAACGGTGATCCTTCACATGGTCCTCTCGAACAGCCTCAAATCCTTTGACAACACTTGCTGCTATGCGAGATTGACACACGACGAGCGGTTCGGGATCTCGAAACGTCGTTGCAGCAGCCACGTACAAAGTAACACTATCTACAGCTTCCACAGAAATGAAGTCGCCAATAATCTGCACGTGCCCACCTACTGCTACGGCCTTCAAAACCGTCGCATAATGAACCCCATCTGGCCCGCATTGCCCTTGCATAACAATGCTTTCCACACCTTCTTTACCTGACGTGCCTTCAAATGGACGTCGACTCAAATTCGTTGAGAAGCTGATTGCTCCAGGGCGATCCGAGCTTAAACGAATAACAAGCACCTGATCAATCGCACTTGCGAAGATCTCCCTTTGATACGTCGTCCCGTCCAAGGTATAAGAAGTTTTAGCAATCCCCGTCGGCAAATCCAATTCACGCCTATAGTTGGCGGTTTCCCCATTTGATTGTCGAAAATAAAGGTTTATATCACCTAGCGTTTGATAGGGTGCAAAGTATTTGGGCCCCGGTGTCATCGCCATACGCGCCAAATACTCGGCATCCTGCGGCTTACCCTCGAACATAAGCCTGCGAATTTCCTCAAGATGGTTATGGGCATCGGGTTGCTCCCTCTTCTTGGGGCCGCCATACCATAGGGAATCTTCATTGATCTGAATGCGTTCTTGCTGTACGCTGCCAAATACCATAGCCCCAAGCTTGCCGTTACCTACGGGAAGAGCATCTACCCACTTCTCAGCAGGCCGTCGGTACCATAACTTCAACTCACTCACCAGGATCACCCTTCTTTTTTAAAAGAAACCCGACCACGCCATCAACAGGCACGATCGGGTCCTTTCATTTCATCAGACTTATTTGGATTTTTCTTTGTAGAACTCGTTCGTTTCTTTGAGATGCTGTTGGAAGCTTGGATCATCTTTGAACTGTTTCACCAATTTATCCCAATCCTCAAGCGTATTTTTACCAAAAACCACATTCACCATCATATCGTTCAGCTTTTTATCCCAGTCTGCTCCCTTTTCCTTAAATGGCGCTGACTTCATTAAGCCGTAAGTCGGATCTGTGATAGAGGAAATCGCATCAACCACTTTTTTATTGGCTTCGTAAACATCCGTCGGAATACCTGAGATTTTTGCTCTCGAATATTTATCAAAGTATCCGGTTACCCATTGGCCTGTCGTATCACCGGAATATCCTTTTTTCTTGCCTTCTTCGGTTTGCTCAACGCTTCCGTCAGGCTTCACTTTATAGTCAACATCTTGGATGCCGTAAGTAGCAAGATTATAACCTTCAACCGAAGCTGTGTAATCATAGACTTCTAGGATTTTCTTCAGCTTCGCCTCATCAACCGATTTCTTATTGATCAGGAATTGTCCATAGTAACCACTTGCTTGCTCATAATAGGCCTTGCCATCTGGTGCTTTTGGTAATTCCACAGCAATAAGGTTCGCTTGCGGAGTTACCTTTTGCAATTCCAAATTATATTTATAGGCATCAATCACATTGGCAAATGCTACACCCGCTTTACCCTGAACGAGCATATCTTTAATTTGTGCTGCCTTGAGTACAGGGAAATCAGGAAGAATGCCGCCTGCTTTAAATGATTTATTCCAGAAAGCTAGCGCATCTTTGGCTTGTGGTGTATACCAATACGGGATTAAACTACCGTTCTCTTCTTTCCACTTCGTACCCGTGCCAAACATTGAGAGCAGATAACTAGCAGGTCCAGGTGATCCTGGAATGACAGCACCGTAGGTATCTGGTTTGCCGTTGCCATCTGGATCTTTCTGTGCGAAGGCTTCAAGAACTATAGCTAGCTCATCCATCGTTTTCGGTTGTTGTAAGCCTAGCTTATCCAACCAATCTTTACGGATTAGCATGGACTCGTGGCCATCCAACGGTCTTACACGCGGAAGGGAGTACAGTTTACCTTTCAAAGAAGCATTCTTATATACGTTTTCTGGATACTTAGCTAAGTTAGGATAGTTTTTAATATAAGGACCTAGATCCCAGAAAGCGCCTTGATCAATCGCATTCAAGAAGGCAGGCGTTAAGTTAAAATCTTCTACGAATAGAACATCGGGCAAATCGCGGGAAGCAAGAAGTGCATTTAATTTCTCTGAAATTTGGGCTGCTGGAATCCAATTTAACTTTAGATTGACGTTTAGCTTCTCATTTAGCTTTTTCACAGCTTCCAACTCACCTGTAGGTGCAGCAGCGAAAGCAAGTGTCGTAATGGAAATATCCGCCGGTGCCGCAGGTTTAGCTGATGCTGCAGTTGAACTCGCTGCTGAACTTGCTGACCCAGCTTCATTCGCTTTACCACAAGCCGCTAAGGAAGCGACTAGCCCCGTTGCTGTTAAGAGTACTGCCAATTTTTTAACCATTGGTTTCATGTAAAGACCTCCCGTTTATATGCTTATTATACAATCCGTAATATCAACCTGCATGTCCAATACTTCCCTGCCTGTATCACCCCTCTCCGTACAGTTCTCTCACCCCTTCACGGAACCAACCATCATACCCTTAACGAAATATTTCTGTAAGAACGGATACACCATGACAATCGGTAAGGAGGAGATTACAACGGCAGCCATCTTGATCACCTGTGGCGGCACGGTACGTTCACTTTCCAACATAGCAGCCATCGAAGGATCAGCCATTTGCGATGCAGAAATGAGCAGCATTTGAAGGAGTACCTGCAACGGACGCAAGCTGTCACTATTGATGTAAAGTACGCCACTAAAGTACGTGTTCCAATACGCTACAGCGTAGAATAACCCGAAAGCGGCAAGGGCTGAGACAGAGATCGGCAGCATAATGCGAAAGAATACGCCGATATCCGAGCATCCATCCATTTTGGCAGCTTCCTCTAATTCATCAGGAATTTCCTGGTAAAAGTTTTTCATTAAGAATACGTACCAAGCACTTGTCAATGCTGGCAAAATAAGAGCCCAAATGGAATCCATTAAACCAAGACTATCCACGAGCAAGTAATTCGGAATCATGCCCGGATTGAACAACATAGTCATGAGTATCGCAACAAGGAAGAACTTCTTCCCTTTCAAGCGTTTACGAGAAAGCACATAGGCTAGCGCACTTGTAACAATTAAGCTTAGTAAGGTACCGAACACAGCGAGTATTCCGCTTATCCCCATCGCATGAACGAATGCGTTCGTGGAGAAGATGTATTCATATGCAGACAAGCTCCATTTCTCAGGAATCAGAACTAAAGACTTCGTCAGATACTCGGTTGGATCGGTAAATGAAATGATCACAACGTAAATGAAAGGCAGTAATGTAACAAGTCCAATTATCGTTAATACCGTATAGTTTAGGACATTAAATATCTTGGAACCTATGTGATTATCCATATTAGTAAAGTCCCTCCTCCCCGAACTTCTTGGCTACACGGTTTGCTGAAACAACCAGAATGAGTCCTACAACTGATTTAAACAACCCAGCAACCGTGGCATAGCTGAACCGACCTTGTTGAATACCAACGCGGTAGGCATACGTATCAAATACATCAGCCACCTGCGATACAGGTCCGCTTGCCATAAGGAATATTTGTTCAAAGCCGACATCCATGACTTGACCTAAACGTAGGATTAACAAAACAATAATCGTGCTTTTAATACCGGGAATCGTAACATTCCTCATCTGCTGCCATCTTGTCGCACCATCAATTTGTGCTGCTTCATACAACTCTGAGTTAATCCCTGCAAGGGCAGCCAGGAAAATGATCGTCCCCCAACCCGCTTCCTTCCAGATACTTTGAGCCGTGAGCATGGCCCAGAAATAATTGGGCTCCGATAGGAATTCAATCTTGTGCCCACCGAACTCAACGATTAATTGATTAATAACCCCACTGCTTTGACCCAATATTAGGAAGCAAATACCGACGATGATAACCCATGATAAGAAATGGGGCAAATAGATGACCGTTTGTACGAATTTCTTAAAGGGTAAACTCTTCACCTCATTCAGCAATAAGGAAACCACAATGGGAATGGGGAAGAAAAACACGATATTTAGAAGCGAGATCGCCATCGTATTTCGAAACAACAACATAAAATCGGGATTCGTGAAAAACTCATGAAAGTATTTCAATCCAACCCATTCGCTACCCCAGAAACCTAAATATGGAGAGTAATTTTGAAAAGCAAGCAATAATCCCCATAACGGTACATACTTGAATATGAGGAAAAATAGTAATCCTGGCGCTGCCAATAGATATAGATATTTGTCACGCTTTAGCGCGACCTGCCACTCGTGTACCCATGATTTCTTAGATGTCTTTCTTTCTTCGAGTCCACTCGGGATTACTTTCTGAATTTGTTCCACTTGACTATGTGACAATGTCATCACCTCTCATTATTACGTTGGCATCTCGTTGTTTTGCTTGAAATGATCGTACCTGATCGTAAGTCCTAGGAACAATGACCAATTCTTATTCACGCTTTTCCCTCAAGACAAAAAAAGAGAAACCCCGTAACTACGCGGTTTCTCTTCCTATTTTCCTCATTTTTCGCTTCATAATGAATCCATATAACGATTTTTGGGCATTCTAATTTTCCTCGTCTGATCCACGGAATTGACCTGGTGTCACACCCATTTGCTTTTTAAATACCCGAATAAAGTTCTTCATCTGATACCCAACTCGCTCAGCCACATCGGAAACCGATAAATCGGTCGTACGAAGCAACTCAATGGATTTCTCAATCCTTACCTTTGTCAAATATTCAATAAAGGAGAGATCCTTTTTCTTTTTGAAC
Organism: Paenibacillus sp. LjRoot56; assembly: GCF_964253335.1. NCBI lineage: Bacteria > Bacillati > Bacillota > Bacilli > Caryophanales > Paenibacillaceae > Paenibacillus > Paenibacillus sp. LjRoot56. The sequence goes on along the minus strand of NZ_CAXURV020000001.1, from coordinate 1,202,185 downwards.
AACTTGCTTAAATATTGCGGACTCAATCCACAAATTTGTGCACATTGATCCAACGATAAATCAAAATGATAGTTCTCCTCCATGTACCGAACCACTTTCGCAATTAACTGCTCATGCTCCTGATGCTGCTTGCCATGCACATAAGCAACAATGGGCTCGACCAATTGCTCTTTAAACCAGGCATTCAGTTCGTATGTCGTACTGATATTGCGGATATGAAGATACGGATCTTCATTCGACTCGCCAAATAATTGAGCTGTATCCAATCCGAGCATGTAGGCCGTGCGAATCGCAGCAGTTAGCAGTCGATAATACGACATTTGAATGAGCTCAGGCTTTTGAATCGCAGCACCCATCGATTTGGCAAACTCATCCATCATCCTGACTGCTTCATCACGGTCACCAAGCTGCAGCGAATTCTCAAAATGAGTTTCGATTTCCAACGGATACCGATAATGCATGTCGGAATGACTTTTACCACTCGTATGGGCTATGACTTGATTCCCGCCAACAATGATACGAGAACGAACCGCAAGCAACGCCTCTTCGTATAATTCAGGCAACTCGCTAATTTGCTCGCTTTTTCCACTAAGCCCAATCGTAACCTGCAGATGCAAATAGTCAGATACAAGCAGCCGCAATCTCTCGGCAAATTGTTTGATGTCGGACTCATCGTCTTCCGCTTGCAGCGGATCCCTATACAGCCAAACAGCAACCTGATCATTCAGCAGATTGATGCCTATACCTTCCATCTCATGGGATTGTATAAGTTCACTTGCTATATTTTTCACAGCAAATACAATTAACTCACGGTCATTTTCTTGGAAACGCACCTTGCCTTCCGACTGCAAATCGAAAGCAATCACGATTACGATGCTTTCCTTATCTGCAGGCACGTTATACCTCCGAAGCATGGCGGCAAGTTGATCCTCGGAATAATAGAGGAATCGCCCTTGCAAGAGCTGCAAAGCAAAGATTTCACGAATAAGCGGCAACTGGTCACTAAGCTGCTGCTGCATGTCATTTGCCGTACTACTGAGTTCCGCCCATCGTTTATGCACGAATCCCACTTCATCGGTTTCCACTTCATCCGTTTGTCCGTCTTTTACATAAGCGACAAGATTCTGAATAGGGCGATAAACACGACGTGTGCCCCAAAGCGTTATGAGTGCTCCTAACACCAAGCATATGAGAACAATGATCAGTGTGATTAATTTGATCCCATTGGACTTCGCATTCAATTGATCGATCGGAACCATATTGATATATTGCCATTTATTTAAAGATGAAGTAATCGGGGTCACCATATATTCGGTTCCCTTAAAGGCGAACTGGAAACGCTGTTCGGAACCCTGTTGAGCAACGCGATCAAATAATCCTGGAGGAACATCACTCCCCCCCATCGAGGTAACTAGTGCTCCCTTTTCGTCCAAAATGAACATTTGTTCACCTTTATAGCTTATAAAACGTTTCATAATGTTTTTAAAGAGATCTTCATTAATACGAATAAACATGAGCCCGATGGGCTGTTTAGCAAGTAGTGGCAATTTGGCAACTAACGTAACGCCATTGTCGTTATAGCCAGGTAAGGAAGGGTAGGGTCCGCTTACCCATTTGAGCTGATCATCCACAGCAAGCTCTTTAAGGAGCGCCTCACGTTCCCCCATGCCCTCAATTCGTCTCCCCCCATAAATCGGAGAGATCAAATAGCCTTCATCCGGCACGTACACTGCAACATCGCTAGCTTCTTTGTTACCATTGATGAGTGCAGATAATTCACGTGAAATCCCTGAGTAAAAACCCGTGTAATTCGTGCTCTTCAATTCCACCAAATTGGAACTAAAAAATGAACCTAGCAACATTTGGATCGCATTGTTTTGCAAGCGATCTAACGTGGAATCAATGGTTGAGGATACGTTATTTAAGATCCGAACATTCGATTGATTCACTTCACTTTGTACAGCGGAGGCTGAATATAAATAACTCCCTATCCCAACGACGAGAACGGGAATAATGGCAGCAAACAAGGATAGGGTCACCATATTGCGAAAGATCGTTTTGCGTCGGAAAAAACGCTTCCACAAATTCGTAAGTATTTTGCGCATGGCAATCACCTCATTCATTGAATAATGAGCATTTTAATCGGTTATACCTATAAAATCAAGTCTTCAAGGGAATAAAGATCACCCGACTTCGTCTTACAGACAAAGTCGGGTGATCTTTGTTTCCAGGAACTTGTTCAACTTATGACTTTAAAAAGGCAATAGCGTTTAACAGCCTCTCAGCAAAAGCTGCTTCAATCTTTTTACCTGATTGCGCACGAATGTGATTTTCTAACGCATTGAATGCATTCTGATCTTGTGTCTGATTCAAATGCTTTTGAAGGACATCAATCATGACTAGCAAGCTGTTATATACGCCTTGGTTAGTAATCCAGCCCTGCTGGAATGCATACCTTACCAATTCATCCAAGTGATCTGCATCCATCATTACTTTTAGCGTGTACGCTGATCTTGTTACGTTCCCCGCTGTATCCGTTGCCGTAACGACTACAGGAAGATCGCCAATTGTCAGACTTAAAGGACTGAACGTGTACGGGAGGCTTACTGCATTACCGTTCAATTGAAGCGACTTCCCTGCTATTCCACTAACAGGATCGGAAATATCGAAATTCAGGCTGCCACCAGTCGTCCAGTAAACAACCATCGAAACGGTTGGAACGATGCTGGGAGCCGATGCATCGATTTTCACAATCGCTGTTTGGACCGACTCTTGATTGCCGGCATTATCCACGCTGTAATATTGGATTTCATGTACGCCATCTTCAGTGATCGTAACCGCGTTCCCTTCCGTAAACGTGCCGTTGGCCAGTCTATAGAACGTCTTCTGCACGCCACTGCCCCCATCGTGGGCAGTCAATGTCACAGTCTGGGCATTGCGCTGCCAATCTGGCTTTGCATTATCTGTCGTAATTGGAGCTGTCGCATCCTTCTTGAACGTTACGACGTGCGTTTTGCCTACTGAACCTGCTACGTTAATCTGGAGCTTTAACGTTGGCAACGTTTGTACAATCGTAACCGTATCATCACTGCGTACAAGCGATAATGCAGCCTTGTTCAGCTCCAGCGTAATCGTGCTTTGCTTTTGTGTTGGATCGGATACCGCTATGTTTAACTCGGATTCGTTTTCCTTCACCATGACAGATGAAGGATTAAGTGCTGTAATAAAATCAACTGTACCTGGATTCCAGAAATTCGCTGCGGTAATACCAAGCTTCTTCTCTCTAACCGCATGTACATCTGTCGTATTGCTTAACACTTCAACATCGGGCGCATTGCTATAAAGCAGAGTAGCCGCAGTGTCTTTATGTGGCAGCATCACGTATGAATACGCGGCATTCGAAGGCGTTGCCCCATGTTCAAAGGCCAGGCTCATGTAATTCCGAGTGATTGGCGTCGCCGATTGACCGCTGTTAATGTCGCTCCATTTGCCAGTTCGGGCCTCGCGCAGTCCATAAACGTTTGCAGTTTCTGGGAAATAATAACCAATGTCAGCTCCTGGCATATTTCCAGCCAAATGGACCCACTTCACGTTCTCCATGTTTTCCGACCAACCAAGCTGGCTTGTTTTGGCCGCTCCATTCACGGTGAGTACATTATCACCCGCATCACTCAACTTGCGGTTATCTATGATCGTTTCTACAGGCTGTGGTCCAGCACTGGTACTTGAAATACCTGCACCCAAGGCAACGATTTCATCATCGAACATAAACCACGACTTTTTGCCTTGCAGGTCGCTTCCCGTCACTTTGCTCAAGGAAAAGTCCATGCCTGACGCGCCGTACAGCCCATCGATCGTCGATCCTCCTACCCACTCTTTCGCGTTCATGTACGAGGTCCATTCACCTGGCGTCATGCCTTTGCCAGAGCCATTTGTTGTCGTGCCTGGTAGACGAAACGAATCTACAGTCGGCCAGAAATCATTGCGATATTGGCCTAGATCTTGATCGTAAAGGTACGTCATACCGATCCCCGTATACCAACCTTTTAAATTCTCGTTATTGCCTTTTTCAAATGCCGAGATCCGATTAGAGAACATGCTGATACCGAAACCATATCCCTCACGTAAATGAACAACCCGATCCATACCAGCAAATACTTGGTTTTTCAGCAATTCACCTCTAGGCTGAATCGAGGCATCGTTTAATAGATTTTTGACGAGACTCAAATCGTAAACAGACAAGCCATCGAAATAATTGGTATATGTCGTATCGGACAAAATCCACTCCATCGCCATTCGCTTGATGGATAACGCCACATCCGCTGGCGCCCCTTCGGCTAAACGAAGCAACGTTGTAATCGTGCCTCTGGCACTGCCTGAAGCTTGCCTCGACATGCCTCTGCCATTAACCATATCCATATAGAGACCTTTATAAATCACCGGCTCAAACGTATCTGACACCCATTTGTAAACGTTGTTGACGTTAGGATCGGTTACTGGCCAAGGGGATCCGTTCAACAAGAACGTCATATCTGCGGCTCGGCTTAGCCAAACTGCTCCGTATCCCGCCGTATACGCAATATTGGTGTGTTGAACAAGGGAACCGTCATCATAAACACCGTCCCCATGATCGGTGTAAGCAAATTCTGGCCCCATCACATCGCGTCCTTGTATAATCTTTGCACTGTTTTTCCCGATTACCCCCCGAACCGTTACAACCAATGCTTTATCAAGCAGATTAGCACCCGTCATTTTGGTTCCTTTGACACCAAGAACGGAGCCAACTTTCGGATCTGGACAAAATTTATCAATCGGCTTGATAAACTTGGTGATCTGCCCCTGAGTCAATTGCCCGTACATGAGCACGATGAGATCATTTAAGGTTTGCGGGACCCCAATCTCCCAATCCCACCAATTGCCATAAGGACTCTTGTTTTCGTTATATCGGTTCGTATACATCCATTCCATAGCGCTCACGATATCATCCCGCAGCAAAGTGCTTTGATACAAAGGAGTCCCTGGCATGGAATAAGCTAAGGCCATCGTTTTTAAACGACCGTAGGCGGTGCTAATCTGGCTCGAATCTGTTGTGCTCGTCAAATCGCTCCATAGATAGGTCCGATTTCCAGCTTTGTTCAAGCGATCCCACAAGCCCGTTTGATCTGCATTGGATACACTGTCCGCCAGTTTAGACAGGTTAGCGGCCATATCTGGATCTGCAGGATTGAACAGGGCACCGCCTGTTAGCTTGTCGTTCCATTTCTGTCGAAGCGCATTGTACGATGCTGCCATTTCTGCTGATTCCACGTTGATTGTACATTGTGCTGAAATCGTCCCATCTGGTGTCGCAACTGTAATAGTTGCCGTCCCAACCCCTACGGCCGTCACATTTCCATTGCTGTCCACGGTGACTGCACCTGGATTGCTTGACGTCCACATCACCGTTCTGTCCACGGCGTTCATCGGAGTGAGCACCGCTGTGAGCGTAGTCGTTGTATCTTTTGTCATGGATATCGCGCTTGGGTCCAAAGCAATTCCTGTTACGCCGTTATATTCCTCCAGACTTACTTCATCGAACCATACTTTCCCCATACCTGTCTCCAGAAATGGTTCGATGACCAATTTGGTTGCATTCGTTGGAATTGTCATAAAAACCTGTTGCATCTTCCAATCGTTCGTACCTAACAATTTTGGGGTTGAAGGACCATCACCCACTTTGCTTGCGTTATAAAATTGTGTTCTGAAGTATGCACCTGTACCTGTCACATTCTCCGTTTTCAACCACATTTTTAATCGATAAGATTTCCCCGCGGTCACCGGCGTTACCGTCTGATTAATGGAGACTCTGCTTGTTGCAAATGCATCTATTAATACCGACTTACTTCCCTCATGTGCCGTCGCCATGTCCAGCGTGACATTGACGGTTTTGTTCGGGGCCTTCCCGCTTCCAGTAGGAATCCATAGCCCCCAACCCACAGGAGCATTCACGCTGCTCCAATTAGCATCCGTGGCCGTTGTCGCCTGTTCGAAACTTCCGTTCGTCATTAAATTCACCGCAGCGGCTTCCGCCTGATTGGTTGCGCTTTCATAAAATGGAACAGATGAGGCAACCACACTAAAAAGCAAATTAGCAGCTAGTAGCATACTGACTTTCTTTTTGATCTTCTTCATCAATTCATCCTCCCGATCTCATTCTATCCAGCTCTTGCACAACTCCGATCGTACCTGACTGGTTCTTCTGTGACAATGACCAATTATTGCTGACCAAATCTCCGGAGACCAAAAAAAGAGAACCCCGCTGTTACAGGCTTCTCTACCGATTCGATGCACTTTTTTTAACACATTAGCATCCTTCATATCCAATTTTGAGCATTCTCGTTTTCACCGTCTACCTGTTAGTAAGTCTAATCTAAAATCGTCATTGACTTTAACCTCTAACCCATTTATCATAAATGTCAGTGAGTACTGACATCGATTCGGAAGAGGGATACCATGGACGACAGCAGTAGCAGCAAGCTGGGTAGCAGCGATAAACTTCTATTAGCCGCGCTTCATTTAATCGCAGAAAAAGGCTATAACGGCGTAACGACGCTGGAAATTGCCACCGCGGCTGGCCTTAGTGAGAAGACCTTATTTCGCCATTTTGGCACGAAACAGAAGCTTCTAGAGGCTGCCTTCGATCGCTATCATTATGCGGAAGAGATGAAGAAACTGTTTGCCGAGAAGCTCGTCTGGGATTTGGAGAGGGATCTTCTTCTCGTTTGCACGACCTACCATGAGATTATGAATAGGAATCGGAAAATGATTCAGATCTCCCTCAAAGAAGATGAGGGTCAATTACCCGGCTTTCGCGCTCGTACCCAGAAGCATCCGCAACAGCTGCTCGAGATCTTGACGAACTATTTCATTGAAATGTCCGAAAAAGGGAAAATCGTCACAACGAATCCTGAGTTGCATGCCTTTACCTTCATTATGATGCATTTTGGAGCTTTCATGAATGATCTTGATGCTCAAAAAAGCTATCCCGGCATTACCTTAGCACCCTTCGTGCAAGAGAGTATCCAGTTATTTGCTAGGGCTTTACGGCCCTAGTTTTTTTCTCACCCGCATGACAGTAAGTACTGACAGTCTTTTTTTGAAAGGAAGTGCCCTCTTATGGCAACCAAAGCACCACTCCAAACCGCTGACAAATTAATGCGTGTGCTCATGTTCACCATGACCTTATCCATGATGAGCGGCGTTATGTTTAACATAGCCCTCCCAAAAATCAGTAAAGAATTTGTGCTGACGATAGCCCAAGTAAGCTGGTTATCTTCTGCTTATATCATGATTTACGCCATTGGCGCTGTCACATATGGAAAGCTCGCTGATCGCTACAGGTTAAAAGATTTAGTCACCTTCGGTCTTCTTTTGTTTGCGCTAGGCTCCTTGATCGGTCTGACTTCGCAAACATTTGGCATAGCGCTGGTCGGCCGATGCTTACAAGCCGCTGGTGCCGCCGTCATTCCGGCGATTGCCATGATTATCCCGTTACGTTACTTCGCTCCCGAGCGAAGAGGAGCAGCACTTGGCATGACAGCTGTCGGTTTAGCTTTTGGTAATGCACTTGGGCCTGTGATTGCAGCTCTCATTATAAGCACACTACACTGGCGTTGGTTGTTCGCTGTATCTCTCGTTGTGCTGGTCGCTCTTCCCTTTTACCGCAAATACCTAGGCAATGAACAGCCCGTAAGTTCAAGCAAGTTCGACTGGATTGGCGGCGGTTTGCTAGGCATCACAATTGCTTTACTGCTGCTCAGCGTAACGAACGGCTTCTGGCTTTTACTCGGCGCACTGCTCGTTCTTGGATTATTCATGGTGCGTATTCGTACCGCGGGTGAGCCATTTATTGCACCGAAGCTATTTCAAAACCGAAAATACACACTCGGGCTTACCCTCTCGTTCCTCATTAGCGGAAGCTGCTGCTCGCTCTATGTACTTAGTCCCTTACTGTTAACGGATGTTCAACAGCTGCCTTCCGTATGGATTGGCTTTGCCTTGGTTCCTGCCGCTGCTGCGTCTGCCCTATTTGGCCGCAGAGGTGGCAAGCTCGCCGATGCCAAAGGCAACTCGTACGTTGCTTACATTGCTTCCAGCTTATTGTTAGCCTGCTTCCTTCTGCTTGCCACATTTACTGGCAGCTCACCGCTGCTTATTGCCGTTTTCCTGGTTCTTGGCAATGTGGGTCAGTCCTTCATCGTCATTGCGGTGAATAATTCCGTTTCCCGAACACTTCCGGCGGATCAGGTCGGCGTGGGGATGGGCATGTTGTCGATGGCCAATTTCATTGGGCAGGGTATCGCCATCGGTCTATATAGTAAGTCCGTCGATCTAGGTTCGGCTTCGATGACTAGCTGGAATCCACTTTTCAGCCACGGATCTGGCATTATTTTTAGCAATATCTATGTCGTGTTGCTCGGTTCACAGCTTGTTATTCTCGGTCTATATTATATGTCGTTCGGCAGACAGAAACGTCGAGTAACTGCGACTCAACCAAGTGTTTTATCGAATATTTAGAACTCGTCGACAAATTCCGACAAAACCCCACGCTCTCTACATGTAAAATATGAAATGGATCTTTAATTTCGTATTCATATTACATTTATTAGGGGGAAGTCATGGTTCTGCATAAACGAAAGTTACTTCTTGTACTCGTCTCGCTCTTTACCGTCTTCAATCTTTCACTTGGAACACTCGGCTATGCTCAAGAACCGAATGAACTAAACAGCACATCCACTGCGCCTTCCTTCAATGAGAACGACATCGTTCCCGGAAAGGTGCTTGTGAAATACAAACAGCAGCCTGCTGCTAACGGCATACAGGCCTTGTCCGCACGCTCAGCTTCTTCATGGACAACGGTTAACTTCAGCGACGAACAATCCGTCTCGGATAAGCTCGCTGAGCTTCAAAAGGATTCGAATGTGGAGTATGCGGAGCCGGTTTATAAGGTGCATTTGATTTCGACGGATGTATCACCCACTGTCTCACAATCAGTCTATTCTGGAACGGAGACATATAAGCGGACTTGGGGGAAGCTTGCGTCACACGTTGATCAAATGGGTACCTACTCCAACTTCACTCAGAATCAGAATGTCAAAGTAGCAGTTATAGATACTGGTATAGATATGACACATCCAGCTCTACAAAGTGCTATTATCCAAGGTCAAGGTTACGACTTTGTAAATAATGATAACAATGCTCAAGACGATAATGGTCACGGCACACACGTTTCAGGGATTATTGCAGCGCAGTCTTATGGCGGCGCCGATGTAGGTATCGCTCATGGCGTCCAGATCATGCCACTTAAAGTTCTTGATAGCAGTGGTGGTGGAGATACTAGCTATTTGTACCAAGCCTTCCAACACGTGCTCACCCATCCAGTTGATGTGATCAATTTGAGTTTGGGCAGTTATGGAAACAGTAAAGCTTTGCATGACATAATTAAAATAATCCATGATCAAGGTACTGTAATTGTTTCAGCCGCTGGTAACGACAGTAACAATTGGAAGAAAGACGAAATAGGGCAATACTCTACTCAACCTTGGGATACTTCAGATACACACCGTACTGCCTATTTTACAAGCTATCCAGCAGCCTATGAAGAAGTTATAAGCGTTGGTGCTGTAGCCCAACTTTCTGATCTAAGCTTTGCAATTGCAGATTTCTCTAATTTAGGCAAAATAGATGTCGTCGCCCCCGGCGTTAATATCTATAGTACAATTATTGGCGGCAGCTATGATTATAAGTCAGGAACATCCATGGCTACACCTTTTGTTACAGGACTTGCTGCTTTACTGAAAGCAGCTAATCAAGATCTTGAAGCAGAAGACATACGTCTCATTTTTCAGACTTCCGCACAACCAACCGCTCTACAATCTTTGCAGGCGAATACCTATGAACCATCCAGCCACTATCCATATAACTATGTTTCGCAAACGATGGCTTACGGCGACGGGCTTATTAATGGCATCCGTGCGTTTGAAGTGCCAAGGCTAAAAATCACACCTGCTGTTGTGAATTTTCCGACAAACACTACCGTCAGCTATGACTTTAAACTGTTTAATGTTCAGAATACAGTCGTCAATGTCACCTATTCAGTATACCTAGAAGCCAAGGCCTTTAATGAATTGACAGATGATAGAGAGAGAGATACCAAGTATGCATTTGTTGCACCGGCTTGGGATCACCTTCAAACGGGTGAAAAAAGACTAACAGCCACGATTGCAAATAGCAATCCTGTGCATGATTTTTATTTATACGGGACTTGGGAGGAGCCTGCTCCATCTGGAGGCGTCTATTCCCACCGTTCGAATTCATTTACTTTCTACAATCCACCTACTTCTCCTGTGGTAAGCTTACAGACTGGTACTTATCGGGGAGCACAAACCGTTTCAATCACCACACCGTATACGGAGGGTAAGATTTTCTATAGGTTGCAGTTAAATGATAAATCTGTATCCGAATCGACGCTACCAATAACGGGTGGAAAGATAATAATAACTCAGGATACACAGTTAACTGTAGCAACCTACCATAATAACGTATTTAGTCGTGATGTTGTCACTCAGTACACGATTACCCCTGCAGGTGGTGGTGGCGGCGGCGGCGGTGGCGGCGGCAGCTCACAACAACCTCCCTTCCTCAATGCCGATGGGAAAATGGTCTATGAATTCAAACCCGCACACGTTGATTTATTAATATTATTAAATAAAGCTTTGTCAGACTTAACCCTTGATGCCACAACGAAGGAAAATGTGGATGTCCTCTCCGTCGAGATGGACGCTGACATTGTTCAAAAAGCTTCGCAAATGAACAGACCGATCGTTATCGCGGCAAATGATATCAACATGCAGATTCCGCCAAATGCTTGGCCGATCAAGCTTTCCACTGGCAAGATCCTATTTACATCAAGCAAAACCAATACATCCATCTCAAATTTCACATCAGCATCTGCTATTTATGATTTCTCGGTAACCGAGGATGGGTCGAAAATCAGTACATTCGCTTCACCTGTGAAAGTTACGATTCCTTTTGATACGAAAAAGGTTAAAGATGTTCATAAACTAAACGTCTATGTTTACGATGAGGCACAAGGTGCTTGGACGCCAATCGACGGTACCCTCAATGCGGATGGCACCATGACGGCTTCACTTGCCCATTTCTCCAAATATGCCGTTCTTGAGAAGCAGAACGATACGATCCTTAAGGACATTAAGGACCATTGGGCACAAAAAGAAATTGAAAACTTGGCTGGCAAAGGGATCATCGATGGCATCGATCAAGACTCCTTCCAACCTGATACTACATTAACAAGAGCACAATTCGTCACCATTATCGCTAAAGCGTTAAAATTACAACAAAGTGATCAAGCCTCCCTGTTCCAAGATGTATCAGAGGATGCTTGGTATCGGAATTCCGTCTATGCCGCCTATTCTGCGGGTATTATCAGCGGCATGAGCGAGCAAACCTTTGTTCCTGATGCGCCTATCACGCGAGAGCAAATGGCCCTAACTATGGTCAATGCTTATTTACATGCAACAGGTAAAAAGCTTGCAGATATCGTCACCACACAAGAGATCAAATATGCCGACGAAGGCACGATTAGTACATGGGCTAGATCCTACGTCCGAATCGCTTCTGCCTTAGGTCTACTCAGCGGAACAACAGGAGGACAATTCGCTCCTGCGGATAATGCTTCTAGAGCCCAGGCAGCGGTTGTGATTTACCGACTGTTGGACAAAGTACAATAAGTTAAATGAATAACAAACAGGCTGCTGATTAAGCAGCCTGTTTATGTTTTAACTCCACGAGTAAGGCATGGAGTTGTTCTGTAGCAAGTCCATGAAGTACTAATCGAAAGCCGGCTCGAAGCGTAGAAAGCGGGACCATTGGGTGCTTATTGTTTATCAAAGCGAGCCTGTCATTACTACCGATCACTTTAGAAGCTAGAATCCCAATTGTCTCATCGAGTTGTAAGGAATTCGTTGCTCGCCAAAAATCGTTATCTGTCAGAAAAAACTGGTAGACAGGCGTAAAGCATTCAATAGCTGTCATGAGATCGAGAAAATTGGTCCGTCGATGGGGCATCAGTTCTATAGGGATGCGACTTGAAGTAATAGCATCAAAATTAAGTCGTTCCTGCTTCGCCACCTCAATGTTTTTCTCTCGTAATTGTTTATTTAAATTGATTACAAAATTGTATAAATTGAGGTCATGAATGAGAAACAAATCGTCTTTAACCGGTTCAAGATTTGTCGGTTTCAGCGGATTCATCTCTACATGGACACCCGGAATGTTATCGCGGATAAATTGCAGTATTTCAGATCCCAAATAAAAATGCCGAAGAATCATAAAATTTGCGTCTGGACTCACGAACGTTTTCATGCCCCAATACAAGAAACGATGCAGCATTTTAGATGAAGTAAAAGCTTTTGGGAAAATGATTTTGTACAGTTGGAAAAGTATGATCAGCAACCGAGAGAGCGGCCTCAATACAGGAAGCAAAAATTGCCTAGATTTACTAGAGCAGTCCTTTAAATAGGAGGCTTTCGCTTCTTCGTTAAATGGAATGCTTTGATCAAGGTAGATAGCAAGGAATGGATTAGGATCTTGCTTATCATGCGTCATGTTATTAAAATAATCGGCCTTGCTCATATGTTCCCCAGCTCCTCTAATTGTAATAAATACAACCGTGCTGTCGTTTTAGCGGTTTTTATAATCCGTTCGGCAATTTCCATCGTAAGCATCGGATGTTGAATCCCGGCTTCTAGACGCTCGAAATGTTTTTCATCTGAGTCGCTATGATAAAGTAAAAATGATACTTGATCGTCGTTTAAGCCGAGTTGGTCACGAATTGCCTCTCCCCAGTACCTCGCCATGCGACATCCCAAACCTTCAATAATCCACATCGCACCCATCAGATCCACAGGATTTTCTCGGCTTGCCCGCTGAAATAGGTAGGCTGACAGTGCTTCGCTGCCGATATTTTTCTCACCGGATTGAATATCCGCAAGATTTCCTCCAACGGCCACGTAATTGCGTTCCAATATTTGAAAGTCGCGATGCTCGTCGCGGGCATGGGCAATAAACATGGAACGCAGATCGATGTTCTCAATCGAGATGTAAGAAGCTGCGCGTGCAATCCACTGTGACCCGTCGATCACCTGTTGACGAATGTTTTCCATGAGCAGCATGTAATCCTCCAGCGTAAATTTGCCCCTGTACAGTTTATGAATAATGGGAACGTGAGCAAGTTTTTGTTCAAAATCAATCCAAACGTTGACTAACTGCCGTACTAAATGAGACTGTACCAAATTGGCATTATCAAAATCCAAATGTGGTGCTTCTGGCTGCCGCTCCATGTATTCAGTTGCTGTCATGTTGCCTGTGCCGACTACAGTTAATAGCATATACGAAGTCTGAAATCTTCCGCTCTCCGGAACCATGCACAGCACTTTTTCGCCTGGTTTCAGATGCCCTTCGTTGAGCAATTCCTCCAGCATAATATAGATAGAGGCGGCTCCTGTGTTCCCTTTCGTATATAGGTTTGTAAACCATTTGTCTGCTGGAATGGTCATACCGCCAAGCTGCATAAGACGGAAAATTTCATCACGAAAATAATGGGAAGAGTAGTGACAAACCATCCAATCAATTGAAGTAGGATCTACTTTCCCCTCGTCTACAAGTTCAAAAAAACGTTTAACACCAACTTTCGGCATCTCGCCCACTAGGCGAATGTCTTGTTTCAAATTAATAGCCCCATCATTTGCCGCTTCATGGATGGAAGCATAATCAAGCCAACCCGTTTGATTTTCATTGGCGCCTTCTTTATTCATGCCTGCATACATACAAGTGTCGTATAGATTGGCGTAAGATTTATTGTCTATCCATTCAATTTTGAGGGATAGGCCCTGGTCGCTTGGCTCAGGCTGAAGCACGGCGGCACCCGCGCCATCAGACAACATAAACCGAAGAAAATCCGTATCAAATGGAATCGGACGATCCATAAATTTGGCCTGCGCTTCAAAGCGAGTATGTTTAAAAACACGACTTGGAAACTCGCTGGCACAAGAAACAGCGGCTTTCTTCTCCCCCGACTGTACCTGTAGGAAAGCATTTTTGATTGCTTGCATACCACTGCCGCAGACGCCATGATGTGACGCAATTTCCATGACAGGCAGGCTAGTTTCGGCATGAACCATACTGGCAAAACCAGGCACCAATAGGTCACCCTGAGTCGTGCCAACAGCTAGAAAGTCTACTTGGTTAAATAAATCGTCGTGATTCCGCTCGAGCGCATCACGAATCGCGTTGGTTGCCATTTCGGCATTTGAATACAGACTTTTTTGATCTTTATCTATGGCATAATGACGATATTTAATTTTATTTTGCTCTAGAATACGCCGCATAGATTTCGAGCCTTTTCCACCTATTTTTCCGAGGTATTCCTCTATTTCCTCGTTAGCGATTGGTGCACCAGGTAGAAACTTCCCGATACTAGTTATATAAACAGATTTCATGAAAACACTCCCTAGAGGAAAATTATTGTAATATCATCCATTTTCGTCTATAACAGGTCAATTTCATAGTACTAAGTTCGTCTAGTACCATAGCTCCAACCCATCAACAAAAACAAATAGACCGTCCCAAACAATAGATCTTGTTCAGGACGATCCTATTGATTTACTCCGTGTCGCTACCTGCCGAAGCCGCTTCTCTCATGGCCGACAACGCTTCGTCCAAGGAATCGCCGCTTCCGCCACTTCCTTGCACTACGCCTGCCATCTCAGCACTGTATGCCCACCAGCGCACACGTACATTGCCTTGCTCACCGGATTGCTGCACTTTCACGCCGATACGGAACGTACCCTTCTGCGGGTACGCGATCGTTCCGATCTTCACTTCAGGTGCATCTGGCTCAAACTCACTACCTTTGAACACTTCCGAAGCCCCGCCATATACGCGGTCCCCGCTAGAAAGAATATCCGAGAACGCATCACCGCTTCGCTCTTCTAAGCTTGTGATGATCAACACATTCCCCTCGCCGAGTCCGTGTACAATTTCACCTGAATAGAAGCTCTTCATCGCACGCCCGAATGGTGAAACAGCAATCTTCGTAAAAGGTTCAATCGGGATGTCGACATATCCGCTTACAATACCAGCAATCCCGCTGCCGCCGCCAGCTGGAATTCCCAAATCAAAAGACAACTCGCTGATCAAGGGGTTGTAATTGACGTTCAGCTCAGGCATTTGCCCTGGAGCCAAGGTTTTTACTTTGGACTTCGTTACGAATTGACCCGAAGTTTCTTCCCGATATTGACTGGCTTGACCGAGTCGGTACATGACAGACGTATTGTAGACATATTCACCGAACGGAACTTGCTCAACACTTTCTATGACATAAGTCGGTCCGACTTGGATCAAACATATTTTGGCCAAATAAATGCACGGCTCCGATGGTGCTTCCAAGGATGCTTCCAAGGATTGCTTCACGAAATCCGACATCAACCGCTCTTTCACTGCTTCAGTCACGATGCTAATCTCGCCAGTGGATTGCGCTTGCAGATCCAGCTGTCTATCATCCAGCTTCAAAGCCCCCGTTCCTGCTTTCACACCAACTGTCGCTTTCACGGAAGCAGTACTATCGGCACGAAGCAGCACTTTCATTTCATATTCGCTCTCTTGCGCATCTTGCGGCTCTTGGAACACAATGGTCGTCCCGTTAATCGCTTCTACACGACGAGCATCAAGCTCATATTGGAAGGACAATCTGCCAGCTTTCAACGTTTTCTCAAAACGCAGCGTCATCTCGAACAATTGCCCGGGATTCACATAGCGCGGTGTCGTTTGCAGGACGCGTACCTGCTTATCCTGATACAGGACAATCGTCTGATCTGACAACGTAGCCAGCGGCAAGGAAGCTGGGTCTGGTGCATCCTCACGGATAAACAGACGATAGCTTTCCAACACACGATTATAATCATTAATTTCGTCCGAACGGACGGAAGAGTTCGCTACGGCGTGTACGGGTTCTTTTTCCTTTTCATCATAGGCAATACATAGGTAAACGTTCTTAGCATACTGATTGTTCGAAAAACCATCCATCATCGACAACTTCATCGTCATCGGCGACGGCACAACAATTTCCCGCCCTAAGGCATCGATTGCAGCCCCCATTTCGACCGATACAGACTTCTCATCCACAGCTACGACCTGCAGGCCGGTTAGAACACCAGAACCATGTAGAAGCCGGTTCATCATTCTGCGTTTATCATTAAAATACTTTTGCTCGGACTCGAAATCTCTGACCGTCAGCAGCTTCCCATAGAAATACCGATTACGTTCAAACGGGTAATAACGTGATTTTTTCATAACGATCCCCTCACCTTCTCTGACTCAATTTCATTTATTATTCGATTTCGGAATCTAGTCCCAAGCGCGTATGTATATCCATTCGTTTATCACGATCCACATCAATCAGCACGGTGTTGTAAGGCATCGACGAGCGCTGATCGAGGGTTAATAAAGTAGGCTCAGACAAGTACGTATTAATACCTAGGTAGGTATGCATATCCGCATACATCCAAGGCTGCAGCACAATCAATTTCCCTTCGGTATAAGCAGGCTTCTGATCTTCAATGATGTGCTCAATAACTAAGCGCTGTTCATCCGTTCGCACACTTTCTGGCCTCAATAGCACACAGAACGTATACGGATTATCGCCATATAACTGGGTGAAGAGCTGCCGCAGCTCCGACGTCTCTTGCATTTGCTTAAACTGAAAATATTCGAGTATAAATGGCTCAGCGCCCGTGTAAATGTGGAGCATATTCATCAAGCCCTCGCGCGTACCCCGTAGCTTGTATAGTTCAGGTGCCCGCTTGATCAGCTCTCTCAGCTTATTCTCACCCCAAGCCTCATGCTCAGTAATGGCAAGCCAACCGCCCAACCATTCCAAGTACGGCCCAGACACCGCATCTGGATCAAAATGGCCCGAAATCCGATCGATCGTATCCTCCATATCGTCAAAAAACGTGCTGAACATCGCTAGGAATCGCTCCAAGAAAGGGCTATGTTCCTCATCCTGCTGATACATCGGAGGCAAATACGCGATCAGTGAGGTGCGTGGGTAGTACACCCTCAACTTACGAATAAACGGAGATTTCTGCTCACTGCCGACCAGCTCCATTTTGAACCAGAGATATCTCCCCTTCGCATTCATAAGCAGCGCATCCTTCGGATTCAGAATCGGCTCTGACCATAGGTCACGCGTCGCTCTTAGCTTTTCTTTGACCGAGATATCCGGATCCGTTAAATAGCTAGTGAGATTTACGTAATCCCCATCGACCATTCCTTCACTTTCATCAGAGGCATAATACGAAAATCGAACCTGCGTCTCCTCTGGGATATCTGCTTCCAGCCGTATTTTGTGCCACGTCGTCTCGGTTTCCGTCGTATCGAGATCCGCAGAGAAGTACACGGCTTCCGGCAATTGCGTATCCTCCAGCAGCATCGTTCGAGCTCGAAGGTCCAGCAAGCTAATCTGACCGCTCATTCGATCAAACACATACAGGCGATTGCGCCCATCCCGTACTAATTTATCCGTTCGTCCCCGAAAGCCCGTCACCTTATCCAAGGGAGTGCCATTGCCGCGATATCTTAAAATAAACCGCTCCGTCACACCCTCTTGCTGCGCGTAACCGCTATCCCCTATATAGAGATTATGATTCGTATCAATGGAAATGCCGGCAAATCGCCCCTCTTGCTCCAATTGGAAATGGAACGGCTCTCGCCCATCTTCATGGAACACCGTCACCGACCGAAGCTGGTTATCCAGCAGGGCAATCGTGCCATCTGCCGCCGCAGTAAAATAGCGATCCTGTAGCTTCGAAATCGGAATCGCTTCTGGCATACAATGTGCGTCATGCTCATACACACGCATCACCTCACCAGCCGAGTTCCACTGTATAATGCCAATCCGACCGTCCTTCGGGACTTCGGGACTTCCATTCATACCAACCGCAATATCCAAAGGAACCGCCATAAATAGCGTATTCGCGGTTTGAAGCTTTGTATTCAAGGAAAGCGGATATAAACTCAAACCTTCCCAGTCTTGAACCGCCCACATGGTCTGACCATTGGAGATGGAGTAGACAGCAAGTCTTCTCTCTGTGCCCTCATCGCTATCAGCGATCACAAGTAGATCCGACATTGATGCGAGCATCGCTTGTGAGCTGAATAATTCGTGACCATGGCGAAACAGTAACTCCCTGTGTCGACTTTCATCATCGTAAATCCACACATTCGCTGACTCATCTAGCAAAATTAGCTTCCGCCCAGGCCCTACCGTCATGTCGCGAATAGGCGGAATCCCTTCCAGCTCATCCGTGCGAACGATGCGATGAATGCTGTACTTCTCCGACTGCTGAATCGAAAAGCCCTGCTCCAGCATATGAACATTCGCATCAAAGCCCTCTTCCCAATCCATTCTCTTGTTTAGCGAAAAAAACGTTTGTCCATCCTGCATCGTTCGTCACCTCTTTTCTATAACTGAACCCAAAACTTGCCCTGGCGTACTCTCCGCCGCCGCAAACAAATTAAATGGATTTTATGTAGCTAATTTTGCTGATTCTCCCCATCTGGGAGCAATAGATGGATTTCCTACAGTTAATTTCCGCCAAAATCCACCAAACAGCCAATCTTGCTCAAATTAACTGTACATTTTCCATCTAATCGCAAAATCTCAGGAGATACGGGAAAATTAGCTGTATATTTTACATCTATTCGAAAGCTAGCTACTCAACTGAGCACTACTTCTACTTCTACTTCTACTTAACATCCATCCATAAACACCATTCCCACCGACACTTACAAATCCGTCTGACTGATCGTTTCAATCTCATGATTGCCGGAGTAGACTAACGCATAAGGCGGGATATGAATATCCCCTGCGCCATCCTTGTGAAAGCCAGTACCTTCGGCATCAAGCCAAATGTCCTGCACATACACGACACCTTTGATGCGGGATATGACGCCGTAAATATCTCCCTTATACACGGTTCGCCCAAAACGCCAGCCCTCCGCTCCCTGCCCATGATCCATCGGCTGAAGCAGATTTTTGAGCTCGAGCGCGATGCGCCGTTGCTCGTTCTTATACTTCGGCTCCATCACCACGACGGCGTGGACCGTAATCTTAATATACTCCGCTGGAATAACATGCAGCTCCGTTGTCAGAAGCCGATGCCGATCCAGATGCATCTTGATCGTTTGCAAGAAGCCCTTGCCAGCCTTCGGCTTGTCACTCTCGCTGTAAGGCACAACCACCACGGTCATCTGCGCCGGCGCCGATACCCGTAGGAAATCCCGCATCCCCGGCTTATACAGCGGGATCGCCTTCACCCGCGCGACGCGGAGACCCGGCGCCGCCTTCGCGAGCGCCTCGTAGTCCTCGGCGGTCACCGCGCGCGTTGGCGCAGCCAGCTCGCGCTGCACGCGCAGCTTCGCTTGCGCGAGTGTCTCCGCCTCCAGGCCGCCACGCGCCGGGAACGGATTCGTCACGTTCACGCCTGGCGAAGCCGTGAACCCCGTCACGAGGCCGTCCTTCACGTTGCCTCGCACGCCGCCCCCTGCCTGCAAGGCCAGGAACCGAATGTTCGGTTCCCCGGACTTGCGCGGAACTAACCCCGCTTCGTTATTACCGAAGCGGATCGTGCCTGCAGCGGCGTCGTAGACGTAGTGGCGGTCCGTTGACTTCGAGTTATCGAAGTCATCCACGGCCGTCCAGTCGTCCCAAACGAAGCTGTCTTCCCCACGCGGGCGGTAGCCGACCTGCAGCAGCATGCTGCTGGGCTTATATACACGTCCGCGGCTGATCTCAAGGGTCTGCCCGGGCAGACCCTTGCTGCCTCCCACATACCGGCTGTAGTCAAACTCAGCCGTGTAAGCAACAAGCCGCACCCGCTGCGCACCCTGCGGCGGGATACTGCCATGCACCCCGTCGCCGAAGCGAAGACGGGTCATCCTACGGGCCGAATCCTGCTGCAGCTCGCAGCAGAGATCATTAGGCCCGCAGGTACTTAAGTCAGCGACCGTGTGCCAGTCGCGCCAACGGCCCTGCTCATCCAGCACCTGTACGGTGTGCAGGCCATTATAAGCGAGATACGAGCTCAGCTCGAAGCTCTGATCTGGCTCGCCAGAGCTGCTAAAAGCCGTCACCTCGCTAAAGGTTTCCTGCTCCACTGCCTTAACGGTATTGAGCGTGATCTTCTCAATTTTGGGAGCCAGCTCGTAGCCATCCTCCTCCAGTGTACAGCAGAGCCAATAGCGGCCACGATCATCGGCTGGATACAAGGACATCGGCTTCATTTCCGAAGTAATGAAAAACTTAAACTCCCCACTTTGCGATAGATGAACCGTGGTATCGCTCTTGGGCTCAATCGGCAGCCAACTCTCTGACTGTCCATCACCGCCTGCACCTGCGAAGGACCAAGCTACTTTGGCTGATGAAATCATCGGTGCCAACTTTTCTGCATGATGACTTATGGTCACAGGGTAACGGTCAAACAAATTAAAATAGATCGAAATCTCCGTGTCCAATGGCAATGCCTGATCAAAACCAAGATACAGATGGGCTCCCTTGCGGGCATCCGCACCAAAAGCATAGAAAGCAATTTTGGCCTGATTGTTCGACGTATAATCGGCAGCAGCTGTTTCCGTACGTACGAGCACCTTCTCTAAAGCAGCTGGAACTAACTGTACCGTACTCTGCGTCTCAAAACGCAGATCCATCGCGGACAGCGGCGTTCCTTTAGGGAGCACAAGCTGCTGCGCAGCGCCAGTAAACGTCACATCGCAAACCGCGGACACAGCATCGCGAGGACGAATCCCCAACAGTTTTAGAAACTTACGTTCACTGCGCTCCGTCACCCGATTTAAGTAATATTGCTGCATCTCAGTCATCCATGACATTAACTCTAGCAGCGTAATCCCAGGATCATGCTCATTCTCATCTGTCCATTCTGGAAATAGCTTCGGAATCGACTTCCGCGCCTCCATCACCATTTGTTCGAACATCCGGTCATCTAAATTAGGAATTGGCAGCACTTGTGCTCACCTCCTTAAAGTTTTCATATAAAAAACTTGCTTCACAAGTATTACAGTACTTTTACAACCACCTTGTGCTTTCCGCTCACAATAATGCTATGCGGCAATGAAGGCAGATGATTAACATCCAACTCCACTCGCTCACCGTCTTCAATTTTGAATACGGTCATATACAGCTTTTCAACATGGCTGATTGTCCGAATCGATTTCAACAGCGCGTAAAAGACGGAAGGATGAATCTGCGCACCAATGGCCCAACCTTTATTATCAAAATTGCCCGTTAGCGGGTCAAGAAAACGATTTAATTTCTCAATTGCCTGAATTTCCGTGAGAACGACCGTATCCATTCCCTCAACAGCGACTACAGCAGAAACTGATATTTCCATATACACCGGCTCAATGACCTGCAAGCGTTCCGGGAAAGCAACCAGACTTGAGGCACGCCCCAGAATGAATCGTTCCACTTGTTTTTTTAGCTCAGGAAACGTTGAACTGCCCTGTTGGCCTTCTTTTGGCAAAATAACAAGCGTCATTGCTCCGATTTCTTTCTTCATATACGCATTCCGATTCGGAATACACGTCACCTTCGCGATGTTCGGATAGGCTTCTCTAGCCAACCACTCGTAGTCTTTGGACGAAACAGCTCGGTTACGATGCTTCAACATCTCTGGCCCCCGCACTAGCGCAGACTCCAGCTTCTCCGCCTGACAACCGCCCGATGCGGGTTCAGGGTTATACACCTCACCTACAAATGCAATCGAATCCTGCATCTGATTGATCTGACGAGCAGGGACATTGCCGATTTGACCCATTGTAACTTGGTAGGTGACCTTCATTTGCTCTAGTCCGCCCTTCGGCGGGTGCATCCCATGAACACCATCCCCTACACGTATGCGTCCAAAGGTGTGGTCAATCACATAATGCCGATCTCGGCTGCTCGATAATGTCAAATCGCGAACAGCTGTCCAACGAACCCATACCTGCAGGATATTCCCCTCTGAATCGCGGCGAATGTCCATGAGCGGTGCTCCAGATAACTCGTACTCAGAGATATCCTCTTCCGTCACGAACTCGGTCTCATCGACCCATACTTCCTCCGATACGATTCCTTGTCTGCTCAGTTGATATTCCATTTCTTCCAGCCCTTTAACCTCAGGTACTTCACCTGTAATCGTCTCCTGCTGGAGGACATGAACCGTATTCATATACACGCCCTGAATCGTCGGAATATGTACACGCCCCGTCACATCATCATAGATATCATCCCGATTCGTAGCCCGAATCCAGTAACCCTCTTGACCGAATAGAGAGACGCCTGCAAAATCAGATGGACCCACGAACTGCACGGTTCCGCTTTGCGTCAAGCCTTTCGTTTCATCGATAACCTTGAGTGTCCCCCACTCCGGTGGAGTTCCTGGGAGCAAGCCTGCTCGCAAATACTCCCACTCTAGCATAGGGACGTCATGCTCTGAGAATCGTTGTTGTTTAATCGAGACGAATATCGAAATAGGACCTCTCACAGGCGGTGTATCAAAAGAGAAACATAGCGCTGGATGGCTGCCTTCCAAAGGCTGGAAGGGTTCAAATCCGCCTGCCAACTGACGGCTATGCTTAGTTCGTTCCTCGAAAACCGTGTTATTGAAGGACAAACAGCGTTCCGCTTGATAAAGACGATCCTCGTATTTGTACGTTAGCGCTACTTCGTCTATCCAAGGTGATAAATATAAAGCCTGTGCAATATACGCATTTTCGATATGTAAAATACGTGCTCGGATCCAGCGGTTCTCATTCCCGTTCACATAAGTAGCCTGAAGATCAGGCGGACAGCGGAACTCAATCTCCTTGCGAACCTTTTGCTGGACGGGGTAGTAGAAGAGCTTCTCCGCATCCTTGCCCACATCTAGCCGCACCCACGTCGTACCATTCCAATATTCCCAAGCCACTTGAAGAACCGTCACATGCACAACAGGTGCTTTATCGAACTTGTTCTTCTTCATGACCATTTTCCAGTCAACTTGATCCGCGTTTTCCGCCCCAAAACGATTCTCAATCGCCTGCAGACCGAAACTCAGCTTAATATCACCATTCGTTTTCGTGAATACTTCCTGACTCCCAATATAAAAGGAGCCATACAGGGCGAATTGATCACCAAATGGATAGAACCCCGAAGGATCCGCATCAATATCATTGTAAAACATCTGATCAGGTTGAATACCGCCCGTTTCGAGTGTATCTACATAGTCGGTTTTGAAAGATATATGATCCATAGAAAGCCTGCTGTCAGCGAGCGTCGTACGACCAGTTTCGAGTGGCTTTAATCGGCATTGAATCCAGCGACCGCTTTGGCCATTCACTTCTTTAAGAGCGAGCTCTTCACGAACACTTTTGAGCAAAATAACCCGATTACCCGTCGCCTCTACGGCATCAAATGCTTTCCAACCATCTGCTGTTGCATACAGCCATTCCGTAAGCTCTGGATCTGCCAGTTGGCTGGACATACCGAACTCCTCAAAGCGTTTCGCCCCGTTCCGGAATTCGATCTCAATTCGTGCCGGGTTGGTTACCGTGAAAAGGGAACTGTGCTCCAAATACAAGGCATGCTCCTGTAAATTGTCGCCATCCTGAAGACGAAACAGCTTCTTCGGGAACGCATAGCCTTGACGACTCGCAAGTAAGAAGTCATCCGTGATCCGGACAATGATATCCTGTTTACGACTTGTCACATAAATGCTTGTGAGCACAGCTGGCGTCAACAAGGCGCTGCGTGCCGTTTCATATAGAATTGTATCGGCCTCTATGGCAGCAGCAATTTGCGTACCCGCCGAAATAAACACAGATTCTTTCGTCCCTTCGTTTAATGCAAATGTCAGGTAACTACTAGCCGGTCTTGCTGGAAGCAACGTGACATCGAACATATTCAGAAACGAGATCAGATTCTTCGTGGGTACCCGATTCAATCGTTTAATATTATCGTGAAACATATCCGCAAACATGAGGAATAAAGCCGAACCCGGATCCGGGTTCTCTGGCGTAAATCGCCACTCTGGCGTATAATACGGCGCCATTTCCTTCATTTGGGCGATCAGATCATGTATGTCTCTGGCATCAATTTTGGGAGGTTGCACAGTTCCACCTCCTCTCTGCACGTATCGTCATCGGTTCCGCATCCTCTTTCTATTTCGAACCTTCAAATAAATAAAACGGATAGACTTGGTTAAACAAGTTGTTCGTAGTACGCACCTGATAGGCAATATGAATCATGACTTTGGCCGGGTCATCCGCTTCTGGAATGGCTTTTACTTCAACCTCGTGAACCCTCGGCTCCCAGTTGCGAATGGCTTCTTCAATATTCGTTTGCAGCAAATGAAGGGTCGTATCATCCGTTAATCCGAAAATAAATTCCTGTACGCCGCATCCAAAAGAAGGGCGCATGACGCGTTCACCTTGCGTGGTGCCCAGAATGACACGAATCGCTTCAGCGATGTCTTCCTCATACTCGGACATTCGTATTCTTCCTGTTGCAGGGTCTACCTGAATAGGGAATTTCCATCCTCGTCCCAAAAATGCTTCCGACATCTCGCCACGCCCTCTCGCTAATTGATTTTGACGCTAGTTAATTTTCACCATACTACCTTTGATGTTAATGATCCCATCTGACTTCAGATCCAGCGTTGCCCCTGCCTTCAGCGCCATGGTAGCAGATGCTTCTATGTTAATTTGCGTAGATTTAATTTTGATTTCCTTCGTGCTTTCAATGCCGACCTCGCCTTTGGCGTTCAAGGTAATCTTCGATGTTTGGCTGACGACCGAAATTTCATTTGCCGACCCGCCTTTGATCAAAATCTTATTGTTCCCACTGGAGTCAGCAATCGAAATACTCTGATCTTTGTCCTTCAGTTCAATAATCTGGCCTTTTTTCGTCTTCACTGTGATACTCTCGTCACCGCTCTTATCATTGAAAGACAGTTCATGACCTGATTTTGTTTTGATCATACGCAAATCGTTCTTCTCAGCTGGTGTTGGAGGCATATTTTTCGGATTCCATAGCATACCAATCACGAACGGCATCCGCAGCTCGCCTAAATGAAAGGCAACCAATACCTCATCCCCAACTTCCGGTATAAAAAGACTGCCCATTTCCTTACCGCCCATTAACGTCGCGATACGAACCCAGTCTGTCTCCGTTTCGGTTTCTTGCATCGGCAGCTTGAGCTTCACACGACCCATTTTATCAGGATCGGTATTATTCGTAACCACGGCCACCATGACGCCGCCAATCTTCTGACTGGCAAAATCGGATATACCACCAATTGTTATATCGGGAGTTTTGAACATTAGACTGCATTCCCTCCCAGTTGGAACCGAGTTGTATAACCTTCATCGTCGAAAATGTGCGTTGCTCCCGTAATATAATACGGTTGGTCGAACGTCTTGCCAACGCCACTGAGCTTGATATAGCGCCCGGCGCGAATCTCTGGAATCCCAATACATTCCCCGCTGCCGCTAACCAGCTTCATGGCTCGGCGATTTAATATCGCATCTGCGTAGCTTTTTGCTTCCTCCACAGAGCTTACATTCGTATACATATGCTCGATGAAATCACCTTTTGAGCCTAAAATATCCTTGCCCGTCTTGCTGTTACCACCGAGCTTCGTCACGCTGGCTGATTTGCCTTCGATGACTTTTAACTCTTTATTATCCCAAGCTCGTACGGTTACACCCGTAATTTGCTCAGCCAAATTGTGATCTATCATTAAGCTGCGGAGCGTCTTTCCCATTTCTAACGTCATCACGGCTGTCATCGCCGTTAATGGCTTACGGAAATACAAATTTTTCCCCACAACGAAGAAATCATAGTTAACTAAATTCGCTAAATTTTGAATGAAGTGATAGTCATTGATCTGACTCTGTGAAAGTGCCGGAAATACCGTTGTCGTGGCATCCACATTGGTTTTGAAGCCATATGTTTTGGCGATTTCTTCAACGACTTCACTGTATTTCTTCTTATTCCAAGAGCGAGACTTCGTCCCTTTCATCATGAGATAAGAAATATCCATCCCACGCACAACGAGACCAGGGGCGCCGTCTTCTGGAAAATCCACAACGACAGATGTGATTTGTCCCGTAAAAACAGGCGTAAATTTGTCTACATAACCTAAACCGATATCAATGGCTTTACCTAATGTGAAGGTAGATAGCCATTGAAATTCATTCTTCGTAATATCGTACGCATTTGCTACTCGAAAAGAAAAAGAGTCCGCCGTGCCATCAATCGTTGTCTCCACACGTAGATTATCCAGTGCGATATCATCCGACAATTTCGTGCCATCCACTTTAATATCGTAATAAGGGGCGTAAAAATCACCATATTTTTTGGCCAGGTCGTCAAAGGTAAAAGAACTCGTTTCCAAATCTAAGGCCATCGGCTTAATCCAACCGCGGAACTGAAATGCGGCGTCCCGTGGCTACTTTCATTGGATTATCGATCCCATTCGCCTTAGCGATTTCTCGCCACATCGTAGGATCCTCGTACTCATTGGCAGCTATCGTCCATAGTTGATCACCTTGATTAAGCATCTTCAATTTCGTTCGATCTGCCGAATGACGCGGAATTTGCTTGAGTTGATCTTTCTTGCTCAGTGTGGATTTAAACGTCACTTTCAGCTTAGCGCGAACAGGAACCCCTGTATCCAGGAACATTGTAAAGTGCTGATTTACACCGACGACGACTCCCTTGAAATCCAGTGAACCCCATACAAATCTGCATAGCGGCGGTGCATGGATCTCCTTCTCCACATCGAGGAGACCTGAAATCTTCGTCGTCAACTGACGAACGTCCGTCCCTTTCTCGTAGGTGTCGAAAAAGAAATCCATGGTGAGTGTCGTCGTACCCCCGCTCACGAACTGAGCAATTGGCATGGACAGACCCGGCACTGTTTTCCAGTCGTAGTTATTACTCGTGTCAATCGTATACTCACCTGGGTTAAACATGACTTGTACATTTTCTGTTTTACTGCCTTTGTGTACAATAATCATTGCTTTCTTAAGCGCCATAGGAATCCGTCCTTTCTGCCATAGTCATGTAAAAACTTATATACCTCGGCGTTGCCGTTCGAATTTCATTTTTTTCTCGATTTCGCGGTATACTTTGTCCGCGATTTTGGAGATATCCAGCTGTGGAAGCTGTTTAATCAGCTCTTTCAGCTGTTCTTCACTTAGCTCTGGCGGCGTCTGATCGACCGGCGCTGTTGGTGTTGGTTCTGAGTCTGCGCTCGTTTTGGTTCGCAGCCAGTCCATGTCGAGCGGAGCGTTCGCCAGTTGACTCGTTGGGGCTTGTTTATGCTCCAGCATGCTGAGCGGTGAAGCAAGGTGATCTTGACTTGCTGATTGCATCGGCATGTTTACCATTGGCGTGCCCTGGTGGCTCGCGCCGATGGACGGCTGCTGCGTGCGGGACTGCATTGGCACGCTCATCGCTGACGTGCCTTGGTGAATGTCGGCGTTGCCTTGCATGCCGCCGACGGGTCTGGCAAGCCGCTGCACCTGCGTGGGCAGCGGCTTGGTTAATGCAGCAGTAGCCCAGCCTTGGCTGCTGCTGTTCGTGATGCTGGCGCCGCTTCGCGCGCCAGCTGTTGCTGCTACGGCTCCGCCAGAGGCAGCCGCCTGTATGAGACTGCCCGTCCCGCGGGCGGGCAGTCGGTGTTCCGCTGCGGCAGGCGAAGCCGCAGCCATTCCCGCAGGAGCAGCGCGAAGCGCTCCTGCGCTGCTCGCCAGCAGCGGCATGACACGCGGTGTCATGCTCGTGCTCTGGCGAGCTCTTGGCGCGCGTGCAGCGCGCGCGACCGAGACCGTCTCTGCGGCACGCGAAGCGGCCGCAGGCTCTAGCCCTTGTGCGCGCTCTTCCACCTGCGCGCTCACCATGGCCCTGATGGTTTGCTCCGCCGAATCCACTTGCAAGCGTTCCGCTTCCAAGCGACTCTCCGAACCATGTGCTTCCCGCATAGGCGCGCGCTCACTGCCATCGACGACTACGCGTCTCTGAAGATGTTCGGCTTGCGCCCCAGTCCAGTTCACTGCTCCACGCTTTGGTGATGCTTCACCATCAGCACCCTGCAATATTCCTTGCCTGATATCCTGAGCAGATGCTTTATTGATTAATTGCCTAATTCTCGTCTCACTTGCATGTTGAATTAGATTGCCAGTACCCATACCTGCTTTACCTTGTATCCGGTTCGAACTTTCCATCATATTCTGACTAAGCATCTGACCGTTTGTGAGATTAACAGATCGATTAGTCGGAGATGAACCTGTCGTTCTTCCAGATTCGCTTTGCACGGAACGTGTTGGCGCTGAAACAACTGTTCTGTCCACCCGTCCTGCAGTCTCACGTTGTCTTGCATGCTGCCTAATTTCGTTCTCAGATGATCTTGGCACGCTACGTACTAATTCACCAGATGCACTACGTGATTGCACGTTATCTGCTTGATTAGCTCTTCTTACCTGAATACCATTCATACTTGCTAGTGAGCGCTGAACGAGCTTTCCTACTACTGTATTGCTTATACTTCTAGCTTGCAGAAGATGGTCAATTCCATTGTTCGGTTTCAATTGCCTGCTATTTTCAGCAAAAGACGGCCGTTGTACAAGTTCCCCACGCACAACCTCTCTTGCCGGATGGTTGGGTTGTATGTCCACCTCTCCATCAATTCGGCTCAATTGGATCTGTGTAGCAGTATCGGAATTCTGTTGTTCGATAAGTACATCTATCATTCTGCTAGTTGAATTTTGTTTCTCATTGATCGAGGAAGCCAGTGCTCCTACTTCCTCTGTTACAGAGTCACTTATTGGTTCAACACTTTCAACACTATTGGACTGTCTCTCGTCCTTCCGATCGATATCAGCTAACCTTTGCACGTTTCCTTGCTCCGCAATGCTAGTCATTCCCAATGACTGCGCATCATCTGATCCGCTTGCTCGTCTTGTTACCGTACCATTCTCGACTCGCCCGGCTCGAAGTGTAAGCTGACCTCTCACCCCTGGACCAGTTGAGCGTGAAATCGTAGCATCACCCTCGCTGCTTGTTGAAGATGATTGATTGCGAGAGCTAAGGGTTGGTTTTCGAGATATAAATTGTCCTAAGTCGATTTTACGCTGAATACTAGCTTGCTGCTCTTTCACCTGATTAACACGAGAAGGGCTTCCAGCTCGCCTAACTATATCAAGAGGATTATAACTAGCTGGCTGAACGATCCCAACAACCGTTGTTTCATTCGTTGGTTTGCCAGTAACCTGTTCACTGACACTTGATTTGATTTCAGTTGCTCTCACAGCGCTGTGAGGCCTATTCTCCCTCGACGTTACTGTTGAAAACAGACTGCCACCGTCTTGCACCAAACTAGCTGGTTGGCGTAAGCTCCGTTGAAGCGACTGCGGGCCGTTCATGGCAGCTTTACTTGAATTCACAAAGTTCATGCTGCTTTGTGCTACCTTTGCTGCGATTTCTGCGGCTAAGGTTTGTCTGATTGTCATCCCTTGTGGACCCGATCCTGCATGGCCCTCTCGTAAACCAGACTGTTGTAGATCTGCCATCCTGTTGTTGCTTTCTCCGGCTTGGCGTAGAGTAGTGCGCAATAGACGAACAACTTCTCTATTTTCTGTGCTTCTCTGATGTATTGGTGTAGAAAGCAACGATCCTATGGATCGAACACTGTCTTCTGCGATTTTAGCTGCAAACTCAGTGGTTAACTTCCCAGTGGGACGCTTCTCACTCACCACAAACCTATTGCTTTGAATCTGGTCTTCTTGCTTTATTTGTTGTTGTCTTGTCTGAACTTCTTGCTGTCCTAGTGTAGTAGCAGAACGAAGGGATTCATCCCCCTTCCAGCTGGGTTCCATAGGAATTGCTCTTTGCGGTTTACTTTCTGATAAGTCCGACTTTCGTTGGATAGGTAGGCTTTGATTGTCTACGCTTTGATTCTCCTGCTGACGGTGCACCCGATTACTTCCACGCAGTTCCTCTCCGTTGGAAGTTCGACTAGTTTTCCTAGAAACTATGGAGGATTCTCTTAAGCGCTGATCTCTAAGCTTACTTGTTGATCTAGCCAACAGATCTATACCTAAATCAGGCTTTATTGCGTTTATTGATAAGTGGGTAGAAGTCCTGTTCGTTAAGACTTGCATACCATCATTGTTTACACTATTTGTACTCCTAATGAAAGAATCATTATTAGAAGAGGGCTGTCTTTGTATGGTAACGAGCTGCTGCAACCAGCTCTCGTTGCTTTGAATTTTTTGAGTATTTGGACGTCTATTTTCCATGCGCGCAGGCTTCCTGTACACCTGGCTCGGATAAGCAGTCACAACCTCAACGTGTTTGGATGCTACTCTTTCCTGCCCTGGCATTCCCACAGTCTCAGAATCGGATGTCGTCTTCTCCATGGATAGCATATCCGTAGAAGTAGTCAAGCTCTCTGAGGATCCAACAATTGTTTCTTTACTTGTCTGTTGGAGGCTGCTATTTTTGCGTGGTCGTCCTCTTTTTCGCTTAACAGGCTGCTCAATCGGTTGCAAAACCACGGATTCTGCAATGTCCACATCCTGCTGTTGTTGAAGGCGTGGCTCTCCTTGCCCTAGACTCACTTGAGGTTCACGTTGTAAGTCAGTTACATGGTTGTTTTTCGTTACTTGTAGTTCCGGCAATTCTTGCGGATTCTCTCTAACTTGTCGCTGATGGAAATCTTGACTTTCACGCTCATGCACCAGATTAGTAGACTGCTCGTTCTCTTGTGAAATCTGCAACTGAGCTTGCGTAAACTGTTGATGAGCTTCCTGCTGCACTTGTGGTTCTACTCTTTGTCTCCGTTGTAACGCTTCTTGTCGCTCTTGCAACTCTTCTCGTTGTGCCCGTTGTTGAGCTCTTTGCTGCTCTTGTAATTCTTCTCGTTGTGCCCGTTGTTGCACTTCTTGCTGCTCTTGTAGCTCTTCTCGTTGTACTCGTAGTTGAGCTTCCTGCTGCTCTTGTTGAATACGCAGTTGTTCGATCACAGGTGACTGACTTGATACCGCTTCCTGTAGCCTTATTTCATCACGTTCTTGTTGTAATCTCTGGACTACTTCTGTTAATGTTCCTTGCTCTTGCAACACTTGTGAAGATGGCTGTAGCTTAGCGGCTTCCTGTGGATCACCTGTCTTACGCCAAATCTTCGTCGTGCTCGTATCCTTTTCCCTATTTCTAGAACGACTAGGACTAGATGAACCTGCAGAAGCATGCATAGATCTAGGTAAACGTGATGTTAAGCTTGCAGCATTAATCGCCATTGGTTGTAGACTGGAAGAAAGAAACCCTTTCGCAATGGAAGATTCGCTTTTTCTTGTGCGTGTAGAGCCTTCCGCCTGATCTTGTTCAGCGGGTTGTAGTTTGCTCGCTTGAAGATCCTGCCCTTCAGCATGTTTGCTTAGTAAACTACGAATAAAGCGAACTGTACTTGGCGACGACTCTTCCGAAAAAGGACCTTCTCCCAGCTTTAACGACTTTCTATTTCCGATGGTTTGAGAATCTGTAGAGCTCGATCTTGGCACCTCAGAATCACTCATGTTGTTCGAACCTTGCTGTGTCAACCCGCGGTGACTCATTGGTGTTTGCGTTACCTCTTGTAAGATCAGCTTAGCTACATTGAGAAAAGAAGGATTCGACTTCAGCATATTTTGCCCAGATAAACGGGCACCAGAAGCTTCATCGTCATTTCGTCCCAAACTCAACTTCCCAGATTGGAACTGCTCAAGCCAAACGGAAGTACTTCGAATGGCTTCCACATGCTGAGCGACGTTAGAATGATTCGCCCTAACGGTTTTTCCATAATGCTCACTTGAACGGACTAGATCACTGTCCTTGTTGTCACGCAAAGCTTGTTTATATAATAAATTCACTGTTTTCTGACTAATATTTGTTCTGTGACCTGTATGTTGAACGCCATTCACCATAGGGCTCGGTTGATTCATCTTGCTGCTTGTAGAATGAGCTAACATACCTATCGAAGCAACGAGCTGCCTCATCGAACGCTGCATAATCGGTGAGTTTCGTTTATTAACGACGTTAATTGTTTCTTGTTTAGACTGTGCACGATTACGTTTAGCGGCATTTGCAATTTCTTGCTCAGCTAGGATTTGGCTTGCTAATTCCTTCTCCTTCTTGCTTTTACGTCCTCTCTTCTTCTTGACAGGTACATCAACGGCTGCCTGCGTTGGTTCAGAGGGCACACTTTTTTCCTCGTTATGACTTCCATCTATAAGGACTTGCTTCGGTAACCGATATCCACTTTGTGTCAATAGCTTCTGAATATGCTGAATCGTTTGCTGCCTCGTAATGAAAGGTGCTGATTCTGGATGTTTCAAGCTTTGCAGTTGTAGCTGTAATTGCAGAATCCAAGCCCGATCACTCGGGTTCTTGATAGATGCTAATTCTTTATCTGTCAGTAATCCCTTGCCCTTAAAAATCAGGGCAAACATGCCTAAATAATTATTCCGATCGAATCCATACTTCCCCATAATACCAGTGGCAAATTGCTTCGCCTGACGAGAAGTCTGACCGACAGTTGTCGTGCGTTTACCTTCAGCAAAACGTAATGAACCCTTCTTCTTAATCCCACGGGGTTTATGCGATTGTCGAGAGTTCATGAACAATCCCCCTAAAAGTTACTTATTTCTTAAAAATCGTCTTCAACCCCGCATGCACCAGTTCGATCGACTCGATCGCCACATTGGCACTGCCTGCATTGAGATCGGGTCCGTTCCATTTCACAGGAAATGCGCTTGTGAATTCCCAACGGCACATTTCTTTACCCTCAACGTTGTACAAAAGAATGGAGCCATTCTTGCGACTAATTTTGCCTTGTGCAGCATTATTGTACCAATCCCACAACTCGCTGGCGTTACTGATACCTCTTTTGAGCACAATGTTCGGGTACTTCGTATGTTGAACCATATAGTGTGGATGGGTGTTCAAGCCACCTTCCCAATACGGTTTTACTTCGATCTCTGATTTCATGCCTGTCACCTCGGAGAAACCTCCGACGATTAGTCCATCAAGCTCAACGAGAAAACGAAAGTTGCCGCCTACATTATGCAATTTGGATGAATTCTTTGCCATTGCTTGTTACTCACCTCTTACCGAAACACATCAAACGGATTGTCTGGCTGTTTTTTACCTTCTTCGTTCAAATTACGGTTGATGCGGGAAATTTCCTCGCACCACGTACGGCGTTCACGGTGTTCCATGGACATAATTTCATCATGTGACCAATGAAAATAATAAGCAATGAAGCCTACTTCTTCATATATTTTGTCAATGGGGTAGCCCGTTACGCCATCTCGTCCAAAAAAGACACATCCACATCGAACTCATGCTCACATTTTGGACAGCTTGTATGAATCCTCGGAGCGTCCATTTCATTAATCTGACGATAAAAGTTTTGCAAAAATGCTAAATCTGCTGTGAAGAACTTCTCAACGACACGCGTATCAATCGCACGCAAGTCCCCTAGATTTGTAATAACACGTGTAAGCAAAATGATCGTTAAATAACCTGGGTTTTGCTGAACACGTTGGTCACGCATCGGTAAAATTTCATCCGCAGCTGTCGCTAAGCGCATTACACCTTTTTTGTGAAGCGTACCATTGTCATCTACATACCCTCTTGGAAGTTCAAATTCATATTCTGTTTTGAAAGCCATGGTGTCATTACCTCCTTCGTGGTTAAAAACAATAAATTCTTCTATGTTAACAAAAAGAAGAGTCAGGAACCGGAGGTATTCGCTCCGGCACCTACTCTAGCTAAACATTACTTCGTACGTGTCATACCTTCATGTGCAAGCTCTAAGCTCTCGATAGCAACTTCGTTCCCAGTCCCCTTGAAGCTAGGTGCTGAGTACTTGGATGGCCATGCTTCGATAACCTGCCAAGTAGCTACATCTCCGCCTTCTTCGTTGATCGCGATAATCGTGACCGTTTTGCGGGAGATTTTACCTTGAATGGACTCTGACATCCAGTTGTACATATCCATGGAGTCTGTAACTCCCCATTTCAATGAGATGTTACCGTATTTAGCAAGACCCGGAAGCTTCCGAGGCGTGATGGTTTCGTTTCCTTCTCTGTATTCAATTACCGATAAGGAAGCATCAAATCCAGAAATTTCGCTGAATCCAGCTTGTTGAATACCTTCTACTTCAATTCTAAATCTAAAATTGCGGTATGGATCCCTACGTTCGCCAGCCATAATATACCCCTTTCCTAATATGCGTAATATCTAACGTTAGACTATTCTTCTCTTGTTTTCTGAGTAATACGGAAGATCACGAACTCGGCAGGTTTCACCGGAGCAACCCCGATTACGCAGATCAATCGACCATTATCGATGTCATCCTGTGTCATTGTGCTGCGACCAATATTAATGTAGAACGCTTCAGAAGGACTTCCGCCCATTAAAGCACCATCTCTCCACACCCGCGTCAAGAACGCATCAATCGTCCGCTGTACACGTGCCCAAAGCTGTTCGTCATTCGGTTCGAAGACAACCCAGTTCGTGCCGTTCTTGATGGACTCTTCGATAAAGATGAACAAACGTCTTACGTTCACATATTTCCATAAACCGTTCGACGATGTTGTACGAGCACCCCATACACGAATACCTTGTCCAGCAAAATGACGGATCAAGTTAACGCCTTGTGGGTTTAGAATATCTTGCTCGCCTTTGTTATATTGGCAATCGAGGCCAACTGCACCGCGAACAACTTCATTCGCTGGCGCTTTTTGAACACCACGGGATTGGTCGGAACGGGAGTAGATACCGATGACGGAACCAGATGGCGGTATGTAAATGTTGCGTTTATCTAATGGATCGAATACTTGCAACCATGGGTTGTACATCGCTGCATAAGAGCTGTCAAAGATGTTGCGGTGTGTCATAACATCCGCTACCTTTGTTTTCTCGCGTGGAATATCGAGAACCGCAAAGCGGCTGCCCAAGTTTTCACAGTGCGCTACAAGGGATAATTGAACCGTCGGCTCAGTTACACCTGGAATCGCAATGATGGATACGACATCGTTATCGATGAAGGACTGAATCCCTGTACGTTTGCCAGGCCCACGATCAACACCCATGTAAATATCAGGCGTTACATTCGCGATGGAACCGTTGCTGCCGCCAGACAAAGCGATTTGGAATTTGCCAGCTGTTTCGTTCTCACCGGAAAGCACCTCGAAAGGAGCGATTGCGCCAAGATCTTGACCTTCTGTCAAATCCTTCACCGTAATAATATTTGAACGGGAAACGATTTTCTCAATGTGATTCGCTGCTGTGATGTTCAAGGATACCTTCTCATACGTCTCAGCTTCGTCACCGTAGAATACATGAAGTGTAAATTCACTTGTTGTCAGAACTTTGGCAGGTAGCAATCCGCTATCTACAACATCGCCATCAAGTGCTTCAGACAACGAGATAATGTTATCTTGGGAAGCGACAACTTTGCTGTATTGCTTCACGCCTGCTGCTTCAAAAGCAACAACGTCGCCAACGTTAAAGCCAGCGTTGTTTTTCACGCGATATTGTGTTTCGCCTAGCACTTCATAGATTTGCGTCTTAGCTTTGCTAGCTGGCACAACCACGATACGAACTTGGTTCCCCCATGTTCCAGGGTTCTTGGAAGCAATCTCAAGAATTGCCGATTCTTTATTCGAAGCCGCTTTGTTCGTTGCTACTTTCGCGTCAGTTGGCGCTACACGCATGACGAAACAGCGATTACCTCCGTTTAAGTAGAAATGCTCTACGGCATAAGAAAGGAAACGATATTCGCCGAATTCATTCTCGGACAAGTAGCTCCCGAATAAACGGTGGAAATCAGCTACGCTCGTAACCAGTTGAGGGACACCTTCAATTTCCCCTCTTTGCGCAAGCCCTATAAACCCGGCCGTACTTGTGCTTGCACCCTCAAGCGGTTGTGCTCCGCTGTCAAACTCTTCCACATAGACTCCAGGTGATAAATAGTCAGCCATTGTTCCCCAGTTCAGTCAGATGGCACTGCTTACTCAATAAATATGGCCAAAGACATGAAACCAGTTCTCTCCTTTCTGCTTGTCATTTTGTATAGAAGATGGACGTGTCCATTCTACTAATTAGGGTTACGCGAGTTGTATCGTGCCAAGGTTAGTGGTGGTTCCTTCTGCTACTGCGAGATCCTTGATCTTATGCTCGCTATCCGTCCCATACGTGATAACCAACTCGGTATGAAACGTCGGGATCCGATTACCTCGAAAAGCAATCACAACCTCTCCCCGTTCCGTGCTACGAGTTTCTTGAACGGGAAGCAGCATAGCGCCACGCACAAACGATTTCGTCAATGGATTAGCGAGTCGAAACCGTTTCTGGTGCTCCAGCACTTCGGAAATGCGGATGACCTCTTCATCAGGTTGGGAACCTCTACCTCGCAGCAGGTACACATCACCTACTACAATGCCTCCTGTAAATGAACCTAATGTCATTTCACTAGCACCTTTGTCGGTTTGATCAACCATTACACGCGCGCGTGCGCAGTCCTCCGTCAGCACGGTCGACTGTAAGTGAGCATCGCGAATTGGAGAGCCAGCTGCGTTCTGAAGCATGAAGCGAATCAGTCCTGCCCCTTGAGAAAAAGGATACGAAGGTAACGGTTTCATTTGAACAACTTCGATAAAATTATGTGCGTTAACTGTGATGTTGGTTTGTTCTTGAAAATAATACTCGCTATGTACCGATAGACGGTATTCGCCGGGGGATAAATCGTTGAATATATAGGAACCATTCGATTTACGAATTGCTTTCGAACGGGTGCCTTCCAGGTGAACTGTGGTCGTGTTGCCAAGAGGAGCTTGAGAGGTGAGTGCGTCAATCACACACACAACCAGGGAAACGCGGGATCTCAATTGTGATATTCGAATCTGATCCACGGGTGGAATCCTCCTAACCTTGAATACGAAAATCGGTTTCCGAAACCCTTTTTGTTGTTCTGATGCGCGTTGAGTCAATATGTACAGGCCCCACCGTATAAGCAACTGAGAGTCTGTAAGGGGTGTCTGAGAAATTCCACATATTCATGAGGCTCTCACCTTTGAAAGGATCCATGATAATACGGACTTCTTCATCTTGCTCAGCTAATGTGCCCACTGTCATCGAACCTCGAAGGATGGAATGATCGTAGAATACTTGCATCGCTCTGCCCAGAATTCGATGCTCATCCAATGCTCTCGAGGAAAGCTCAGCTGGCGATTGTACCGTAACTAAGTAACTTAAATCGACAACCATAGGAGGAAACTGAATCTCGTTCGTCCCTCTAGCAATCATATGGGTTTGGCGATTATTGCCGCTCTCACGAACATTATATAGATAGAGTGAAAGATAGAAATCCCCTTTATCTACAGGCGATGCGAGACCAATCATTTCTGGTTGTGGAATAGGATCTGGGGTCATGTTTTCTCTAAGTAGCTTGACTAAAGATGCACTTACATCAGCGATGACAGAATAATTGCCTATGAGTGTCACTTCCTGCCTCTAAATACCTATAAATCTTGTAAAAAAGATGCTTAATATGTCACATTGTGTATCTTTTTCTATTATAAATGTAAACCGTCAGGTTGACTATAGGATTCTCGTATTTATTTATGTTTTTCATCCCGGAAAATGGCGATATTTGGCTGAAAATCGGTGTATAGAACCGACAAAGGACAATCTCACAAAATTGTAAGATCGTCCTTTGCGTACTGTTCTAGTAATCCTCCCACTCCTGTCGAGCGAGGATTTTACCCGATTTCTGCAGCTCATGCCGAATGGATTTGATAATATGCTGCATTCGGATGGATTCACCCGCTTCCGCTGCCAAAAATGCAGAAGAGAGCACAACATTCTTGATGTTCCCTCCTGCAATCTCGTATCGCTGTGCGAGATATTTGAAATCAACATCATGGCTAAGCGGTGCAGCTGGCGGAAACATCGACTGCCAAATTTTCTCTCGATATTCACTATCCGGAAATGGAAATTTAATGACATAATTGATCCGCCTCAGAAAGGCCTCATCAATGTTATTTAATAGATTAGTAGCGAGCACTGTGATACCTTGATACTCTTCCATTTTTTGAAGCAAATAAGCCGTTTCAATATTCGCGTACTTATCGTGTGAATCCTTCACTTCGGAACGCTTACCGAAAAGCGCATCCGTCTCGTCGAAGAACAGCACCGCGTTGCTCAACTGCGCTTCTTCGAAGATTTCGTGTAAATTCTTCTCGGTTTCACCGATGTATTTGCTGATCACCTGCGAGAGGTCAACCTTATACAACTCAAGCTGCAGATCGCCGGCTACGACCTGTGCCGACATCGTCTTCCCGGTACCCGGCGGACCTGCGAAGAGCATGCTAAGCCCTTTGCCGTAGGCCAGCTTCTTCTCGAAGCCCCAATCGTTGTACACGACGCCGCGATACTTCACTTGGTTACACGCGTTGCGGAGCTGATCCTTCTGCTCGGGTGGGAGGATCACATCCCCAAACCCATAGCGAGGCTCAATGCGCGTCGCTTTGCGCTCCAGCTTGTGTTGCACCTGCTGGTAGCACGCCTTATACAGCGCGTCGCTGCGCAGCGCGCCCGAAGTACCAGCGCTGGCAGCTGCATCCTGCCAGTTCGAGTACCCGCGCGCCAGCGAGAGCGCACGGCGTATTTGTCCCGGGGTGAAGCGGAATTTCCCGCTCATCACCCGATAGTCCACATCCGCGCCGGCGCCAATCTCCTGCGCAAATGCCTGCCAAAGGCGCTCGCGCCCGCCTTCGTCAGGCACGGTAAGTTCATGCTCAAGGAGCAGGCGCTCCTTGGGCTTCCAGCTTAGCCGGTTGAATCGCCCGGCTAAGAGAAAGATCATGCCGCCATAGCCGTCGAGCAGCTCATGGAACCGCCCGAGCCGCTGCTGCGCAGCCAGGTCTGGCTCTGCGGGGTAAAGCACCTCCAGCCGCGTGAAACACAGGATGGCTTGGTGAAGAATCGCTTCGCGTATAATAACGCTAATCTGATCATCAAAGCTCGCCGCATGCAGCTGCACATCAGCAAGATCTACCAACAACAGCGGCTTATGGAAGGAGCGGCTGAGATGCTTCACCTGCAGCTTTTTGCCAGAACCAGCATTCCCCCAGAGATGGAAGGCAAGCCGTTTGCGTTCAGCTGCTGGCGCTTGATACATGTCCGTAATGAATCCGCGTAATCGCTGTTGGAAATCTTCTTGCACAAGCAAGGGTGAGATCTCATCATCCGGGTAGATAATCTCGACAGCTGGCTTGAGTTTCGGATCTAGCTCGCCTGAATCCAGCAGGAAGGTCACAATCCGTTTATCTAGCTGCAAGGGTCTGGATAACAGCGTCTGACTACTGACAACCAATGTGTCTGGGTGCAGCACATAACGAGCCAATCGACCGTCAGGTGCCATAAAGGTCGTACGAGCAGCCCTCATGTCCTCCGGACTTGAACAAGCAATTTGCAGCGCTAAGCTAATATTTGGTGTTTTGCTAGTTAAGTCGTCTAATAGAAAGCCAAAAATCCGCTCATATTTTCGATCTAATTCCACGGCAAGCCCCAGCATAACGATGCGTTCTTCTACAGATGAGAAACCGAAAACGGTCGATAAATAGGCCAACGGCAGAAATGTGCCCCCCTTGCGGCTTTCTGCAAGGCGACTTACAATGGCACTCTCTAGCTGCTCTATCATACGGAGTACGTCTTGCTCATCCTCATCAATCTCTTCTTCACTGCCAAATCCGCCAATGAGACGAATAAATTCATCCTCCGATACAAACATCCCGCGGAATGAATCCGTTTGCGGATCAGGTGTAAGCTTTT
Organism: Paenibacillus sp. LjRoot56; assembly: GCF_964253335.1. NCBI lineage: Bacteria > Bacillati > Bacillota > Bacilli > Caryophanales > Paenibacillaceae > Paenibacillus > Paenibacillus sp. LjRoot56. Next base: position 1,162,146 of record NZ_CAXURV020000001.1, on the reverse strand, counting down.
GACGACGCTTATAGAGAAGTTCTAGCTTCTTATCTAGCAGTTGAAGCTCATCCTTATAATGTTCCCATGTATGCACATACCCTAGAGCTGTCATAGGCCTCCCCAATGACTATATAATTTTTTTTCAAAACGAATCGATTAACATCATTAATAGCTTGCCTAAAGAGGGGGTTATTCTTTACAATATCAGGATAAGGCACAAATCATTTCGATACCGACTGCCCTGAAAGGAAAGTGGCCACCTTCTGATGGAACAATTTCCAGCACATGATCCAACTTGGAATCGAAAGCTCATTCTAACGTTATGGTGGATCCTCATCATTTATGAAGTAGCTGCTACGATTGCTCTAAGCTTTGAAATTAATGAGCAGCCGTCGAATTGGTTTAATAGCTTTATGCGTTTTCAGCTTTTCCCTACGATATTACAGCTTCTTCTTATGGGTTTAGGCTATTTGTCGATGCACTATTTGAAGAACTATAGTGAGTTTATCATGATCATATGGACTATGACTATGGTTAGTCTATTCATCCTTTGTATTCCTGAAATGACAAGTAGTTTTGAGCTTCTTTGCATGCCAATTTTGTTAGCCTCGGTTTATTTTCATAAAAAATATGTGATTTTCGCCTACAGTCTAGGTGTTGCTTGTTTATTGATTCTATTGTCTATACAGGTCTTACAAGGACAAACAACGAACCCTTACGAAGTTATCGCCTCGCTTACCATCTTGACGTCAACTTTCATTCTTTGTTTTACCGTTATGAGTCGTGGACTCGACCTGCTTGCCAAGCTTAAACACTCCGTCATACGTGAGCAAGATTTGCTGATTCGCAACGTCATGATTGATCGTCTTTCCAAGGTTGATGCGCTTACCGAATTGTTTAATCACCGTTCTTTTCAAGAGCATACAGACCACCTCATTTCGCATATGCCCCATGATACACCTCTGGAGCTTGCCTTAATGGACATCGATAATTTCAAGCTTATTAATGATAATTATGGTCATTGGGTTGGGGATGTAGTGCTCAAAACGATCGGCTCTATTCTTAAAGAAGTGCTTGGACCAGATGATATGTCCTTTCGTTATGGCGGCGAGGAGTTTGCCGTATTATTCGTAGGCAAATCGCAACAAGATGTGCTTGCCATTTGCGAAGAAATCATGGAGTCCGTACGTGATACGGTCATTCCTGAAATGCCGGAGCAGAGACTGACGATGAGTATTGGACTCGCGACCTATAATCGAAATACGATGAAAAAGGCATGGTTCCAGCTTGTCGACGAATGCTTGTACACCGCCAAACGCAACGGTAAGAACCGGATACATGTCCATGCTGCCGATATTCAAATGCCAATAGCTGAATAACCCTTACAACCAGGAGCAGAATGCTTCTGGTTTTTTCATATGGAGTTGCCGTGGAAAAAAGTGTTAAGTCTCATACATGAATTGGTTGCTTTAGGAAAACACTAACCAAAATCAAAATGAGGTGATAATCATGTGTCATTCTATAGCCGTTCTGGCTGATGTTCACGAAGTTATGAAGCAATTCCGCGTCGATCGGCTCTTATCCTACAGTTCCAATCGGTATGAGGTGCGCCCAACTGAATCTGTATCTGCCGTGATGATCAATCGTAAGGGAGAACGTATATTAGATGAATTCCGCTGGGGTTTGATGCCTTTCTGGGCGAAGGATGCTGTATGCGGTGATCGCAATTCCATTTTCTCCAATATCGTGTTCGAGCGCATCGTCAAAAAACAACGTTGTGTCATCCCCTGCAGCAGTTTCTACGTGGGGCGAACGGAAGGTAAGGAGACGGAGTGGATTCGTTTTAAAATGCGGAGCGGCACGTTCGGCATTGCTGGGCTGTACGACATTTGGCAAGCCCCTTCAGGGGGAGAAGAGCTTCGCACGTGCATGATGCTTATGACGGAATCCAACTCGGTTGTCTCGCCGTACCACGCAAGCATGCCAGCTATTCTTGATGAGGAACAGATGGAGAAGTGGCTGCAGCCTGACCAGAAGGATAGTCGCCAGTTAAGATCTTATCTACAACCCATCGATGAGATGCGGATGGTCGCAAACATTCTCTCTTCCCCAGCTGAGAAGCTGGAAATAGGCTCGGATGTCAGTATTTTTGTATGAAAAAAACTTCTATCGAAGTATTCCGAAGATGTGCGACCGCGTTTTACATGTAGTTTTTATCGCCAATAAGAATTCGTTCTTCCGAGTTCCGGAATTTTATAAATTCTTATGTGGAGAAAAAAGGACCTGCGCTTACGCGCTGGTCCTTTTATTTCTTCGGAACAGGCGGCAATACGCCGCCTTCCCCTATGATGCGAACGCCATCTGCACAAACGCCGTATGGCTCCCAACGGCATGTCGCGCAGAGATTGCTGATATCTGTCGGCTTTACTTCAAGAGCAACTTGACCGCAAATCGTGGACCAGGTCCGCTCCATCCCAACCTCCAAGCCGAGCTTGGCAACAATCTCGGCATCTCGCTGGTACACCGTCCGGTTCTCGCAATGTGCAACTTGATCCTGAGGAAATGCAGCGCACAGATCATCAGGTCCGAGCACAATGCGAATCATCGTCTCAGGCTCTGTGCGCAGCTGCTCATAGACCGTCGTCATATTTTCACAAAACGCTGGCGAATACCCCATTCCTCGGTAGCCTAACAAACAGAGCAAGTGATGTCCGCGAAGTTGGATCATATGTTGTTAACCTTTGGCACACGGTACAATCCGTATCCAGCCATCGGAATGGCAGGTTCTTTATCCTCAATAAGACCGTCCCCTTTGGAATGTAAGGCGACATCAATGAGCCACTTCGTGAAATCAGCCACTGGCATAGAAGCCATTTCTTCGAGGCTATAAAAGCCTGCCGCATCTACCTCGACACCATCCGGCTGAGGGGTTCCGCTAATGTAGGACATTTCGAAGGCAATGTACACATTATGTATGCTTCTCGGCAGATCACGTACAGCAACCAGTCGTGAGACTGATGCTTCGACGCTGGTTTCTTCCAATACTTCTCGCACAATCGTATCTTGAATCAATTCATGCTGCTCAATATAGCCACCAGGGTTCGTCCAGCGGCCTTTCCCTGGTTCTTGCGCTCTGCGCACAAGTAATATTTTCTCATCCTTCATCACAAGCGCTCCGACACCGATGCTGTAATTGCCCCAATGAACAAATCTACATTCTGGCGCTGTGCAGGCCCGTCTCTCCGTTCCATCCACATCACGTGTCTCCATGGCAGCTCCGCAGCTACTACAAAATTTGACTTCCATCTGTCTCAGCTCCCTTGGTCATTCATCGTCTAATCATCTATATGCAAGGATACTGCGAAAGATGGACAATAGGCAACCCTATATTGTTGGGTTTACTGGTCACTTGCTCAATCGGGAATATGAGCAGGAAAAAAGCCTCACCACAACGGGAAAGGCTTCTTAGCGTTTGTTGTGAATATTATGATGTCGATAAAATCTTATAAGTACCTACGAATCAACTCGGCTAGTTCATCAGCAACGTAGCTAGTTCCGGAATCTAGTTGATTACGGTCGAATCGCACCCTTACAAATCTTTCATCCGTACCCGTCGCTTCGGCAAATAGGCCGGTTAACCCGCGCGCCTTGCGATCGATCTGCAGCAGCAAGTCGACGCCGTCCTCGTCCGGGAAGAAGATGATTTCCAATTCATCCAGTTGGCCCCTGAATTGCATGGTAGGGACGAATTCGTATTCTTGAACGAAAGGCACTCCATTCTCTCTGCCGATAGATGGCGCATATTCACATGTCACCTCACGGAGTCGGAATCCGAGTTCATTGACAGCCTCGAGTACAACCTCGGAATGTGGATGTGGTCTTACTTGAAGCTGATCTTGATCCTTCGGATCAATCGCTTCTTTAATATCAAGTCCCGTTTGAATCCACACAGGGGTTCTTCCCAAAGTCGCTGGCGTATTGTTAGGGAGCTGGAACGAGACTGGTAACTCATAGACCTGTTCCGCCTCAACGGTAAATTCCCCAGTAAGTTGGAACTTAGCCACAGGAGCTTCTATTTGCGTCTTCGTATCGTTCTGCTCCTTCAGGTAACGCGTCATAACGAAGGCGTACACATCAGTGATTTGCTGATCCACGCGCCCCCCTTGAATTCTGACGACGCCACTGATTATTTCCCCGGCATTCACCGTATCTTGATGGAGCATGAGATCTACTTGGGCCGCGCCGATCCCGACGCTCGCGAGCATGCGCTTGTATATGGACATGTGTAAATTTCCTCCTTGTCATTCATATACTCATGATACGATTTGATGCCCAAGTGGTTTCATATGTTTAAGACAAAAATGGTTGCAACTGGATAATTCATCCTTTTCAACTGCCGTGACTAGGGGCTTGTAATTCCGTTTTGTGGTATCCTAATGACATCTATTCCTTTGTCATACTTGCCAACTGCTCCTCAAGACGATCCATCGTTTGTTCAGAAGAAATCAATGATGATTTAATCGATTTTGGGCTTAATAATAGGAATATGCATGTCAATTTAGGAGGGAATACCATGGAAGTTTTTGCAGAGTTTTTAGGGCGTATCGATAACCCACAACATCGGGATCGAACGGAAGAAGTTTTGACTTGGGTATCTGAGAAGTTCCCGAATTTAGAGCCAAAAATCGCATGGAATCAGCCTATGTTTACCGACCACGGCACATTTATTATTGGGTTTAGCGTAGCCAAACCTCATTTGGCTATTGCCCCTGAAAAAGCTGGCATTCTTCAGTTCGCGGATGATATTGTACAAGCTGGCTACGATCACACGAAGGAGTTGGTGCGTATCAAGTGGAATAGTCCGGTTGATTATTCATTACTTGAGAAAATGATCGCGTTTAATGTGGCGGATAAGGCAGAGTGTTCCACTTTTTGGCGGAAATAGTATCATTCTACATTTACTAAGTGCCAGCTTAGCTATGGTCAAAGATGTGAATAGGCATCTTTTTTCGGAGCAAACGGTGGAGTAAAGACGAATTGATGCGAAAACTCCTAGGCCCCCTAAAGAAACTGGAGTCTTCCTACCCATTTTATTAAAATAGGGATAAGGGAGATGATCCGGTATGGGAAAAAGGTTGAACCAAGAAGAACGTCTTAAAATTGTTAAAGAAGCATTGGCTGGAGTTAAGGTTGGGGTGTTAGCCCGCATGTACGACATTCATCCAGAAACTATCCGGGAGTGGATTAGGGAGCATCGTGATTCCATTCCACAAGAAGAAATACCTAAGGCTGACGAGCATTTACAGGAACTTCAAAGGCTACAAAAAGTTGAAGAACGCTATGAAAAGGCCTGTAAGGTGCTTGGTGAAAAGGAACTAGAAATTGAGATTTTACGTGAGCTGCTAAAAAAGAAGAACCCCGCTTATCTGAAAAATTTGAAGTAGCAGACCTATTTATTAAGCGGGGAAATCCAACTGCAAAGGTTCTGCGCATACTTGGATTGTCAGAATCCACCTACTATGATCGGAAAAAGCGAGCTGCACAATTGGAACCAAAAAGCCCGGAAGTTGCTGTAATGGGGCGTCCAGTGCCTGGCTATTCGCTTACGGAATCGGGGGATACGGTTAGTGACGAACAGATCAAAGAGTGGCTGCTCGAACTCCTTGAAGGCGAAGAACATGTCTACGGCTATAAGCTTCTAGCACAATGTGTTCGCAACCAACGTGGTGTGATACTGAACAAAAAGAAGTCGTATCGCTTGTGTAAAGAGCTAGGAATCCTTCAAAAACAACGCAAAAGGATCCAAACACATCCTCGCAGATTAGCGAAAAACAGATCCATTACGGGGCACAACCAGCTCTGGCAAATGGATATTAAGTATGGTTATGTCATTGGACAGGAACGTTTCTTTTATGTACTCAGTATTATTGATGTGTTCGACCGCGTCGTCGTTGGACAATACAAGGGTCGGGTATGTGAAGCCAAACATGCCGTCCAAACACTGTGGAACGCGTTACAGAACCGGACAACAGCAAATGAAACGTTACCCGTCGTTCGAACGGACAACGGGCCACAATTCATTAGCAAGTTATTTCAAGACACCTGCGAGAGCCTTGATCTAGTCCATGAGCGCATACCGCCACGAACCCCGAACTTGAATGCCTTCATCGAGTCTTTCCATAGCCTGCTAGAACGCGATCTCTTCAGTCAAAGAGATTTCATGACCTTTGATGAAGCGTATAAGGGGCTCGACGACTATATGGACTTTTACAACAATCGTAAGATGCACGGTAGTTTGAAGTTAATGCCACCAAGGAAGTTTTCGGAATGGGTAAAGACGCTCGACGACTCATCAGCATTTCATAATTCCATGTAAACGCTCGAAATAAAGAGTATTTCTAAGAATGAGCAAAGACTGTAGGCTAAGACTCCGGATTAAAGGGGCCTAGCCGAAAAGGCAACCTTTTGGAGCGAAAGATGCTATTTTGCCAAATGATGGCAGAAATTATTGCCTTTTTGCACGCATTTCAGATAGAGCGGTTAATTGGATATAAAAGGTTGTATTATTGCATTTCTCATGTGTCACAGCTGTATGCACGACGCGAACTAGGGTGATTTAGAGCCTTTGGGCCTGAGGTTTTTAAAAAAAAGAGCCCTCCGCCACATACATGGCTTCGGGCCCTTCCCTTCGTGCGTTTCCTTCTCCGCCCGCTACTTAAACCAAAAACATCGCCACGATCGTTGTCACCGCTAAGCCGATGAGCACGGGCTTCAGATTCCGTCGCGCGAGCTCGAACGGACTCACGCCGCAGATCGCTGCGGCTGGAATGAGCGCCCACGGGATCAAGGTACCGCCGCCGACCCATATGGCGGCTACTTGCCCGAGCGCGGTCAGCACCGCTGCGCCGGAGCCAATGGCGGTCGCGAACAGCTGCGCGATGGAGCCCGCCAAGGAAATACCCGAGAAGCCGGAACCATCGAGGCCGGTAATAGCGCCGACGACGGTTAACGTCACGGCACCAATGGCTCCATTAAGCGGCACGACACCTGCGAGTGCCACGCCTAGGTCGTTCACGATACCGTGTGAACCTTCTGGCAATATTTTGCCGAAAAGATCCGTGATCGCGGAGTCACCTAGATAGAAGAAGGCCGCAATCGGAATGACGGGACCGAAGACTTTGAAGCCGAACACAAAGCCTTCTATTAAATAGGAAGTGATCTTCTCCACGCCCGCATTTCGGTGAGCGATTAAGGTGACTGCGATTAAGATAAACACCGCGGTACCACCCACGAGAGCGGTTGCATCACCGCCTTGCAAATTCAAGACGAACATCGCAATAACATCTAGAGCGAACAGCACAGGAATTACGATAGCTAGCGTCCGCTTTAAGCGCTCTCCGATCAGCAATTTGCTTTCTTCGTCAACAGGAACAAGTCCGCCGCTTTCCTCTAAACGGCTATCGACGAGCCCGCTGCGCCATTTGCCGTTCTTCATATCTCGCCGCATCAGCCAAAAAGCTGTAATCGTCGTAACAAGTCCCATCACAATGACGAGCGGAATGCTCGCTTCCATGACAGAAGCAACTGGCAAACCAGCTGCATCCGCTGTCAATTTGGGAGCCCCTTGAATAATGTAATCCCCCGATAGCGCAATCCCATGTCCGAAGAGGTTCATCGCCATCGCGGCACCGAGTGCCGGCAAGCCAACGCGAACAGCGACGGGCAACAGCACAGCACCAATCAGCGCAACCCCAGGTGAAGGCCAAAAAAACCAGGATGTCACCATCATAATGATGCCGATACCCCAGAAGGCTAACGCTGGCGTTCTCAGAAATTTGGTCAGCGGCGCCACCATCGTTTCATTAATCCCCGTGCGAATTAAGACGCGGCTCATGGCCACGATAATGGAGATGATCATAATCGTCCCCATTAACTCTTTGGTTGCATAAATAAAGCTGTTAAACACACCCGATACAGAGCCGCTCAACGTTTCCGTCGCTAACAACCCTAGTGTAAAAATCCCCACCACACAAATCATCGTCGTATCTCTACGTTTTACAAGAAGCGTAAGAATGAAACCAATAAACACTAAATAGACCCAATGAATCGGTAAAAGTTGAATATCCATCCTGCACCACACACCCTCTCAGCCCAAGCAGCAATTGGTGCTACATTCTATGCTCGGCTAGGCGTAGGCGTTCGTCTAAATTCGGGCATTTTGCCACCTTGTGGTACAATAGAAAGAACTATTTTAATGAGGTAAGGGGATCATACATTCATGGCAAGGAATCAACGTTTACATACGGATTCAGATTTTCAGGAGGTCATTGACCGACAGGGTGTTGTTCGGATTTTTAAAGATGACCATATTGTCGATTCCAATGCGGTTGTTCTACGTTTCAGTGATACGACAGTCGTTGTGCAAACGCGCGTCAGCGATTTGACCTATTATGATCGGGCGGCTTGCGAGTTTTTTGAGATGAAAAAAAGATAGGATACTGTTGGCGAACAAAAAAGAAGCCGCTTCAATGCGGCTCCCAGCTATAGTTTCACTTTACTTTTTATGATACAACTTCATTCGCCACATCAAATCATCTTCTGACATATACGCCGTGCCTGCATGGATTCTATAAATCTCATTGCTTCCTTTGCTATTGATCCCCTCTTTGGTCGTAAAGAAAAGTTCAATGCCCAAATCCTTTCCTACCCCAATGACCGTTTCATTATAGGCACCAAAAGGAAAGGCAAGTAGACGATACTGTGGTCCTAACTGTTCCTCGATACGGTTTTCAGCCTTTAACAGATCGAGTTTAATTCTCTTTCGATACTCATCGTCGGTTTCAACTCTTTTTTCATTTTCCAAATAAATGGGATTTGTAAGCATTGGCATAAGTGTATTCCCAGAACCCGCCTTTACTTTGTCATGATGATCGTACGTATGAGAGTAAAAACTCATCCCGTTCTGCTTCATTTCTCTCATCTGATCCCATGTTAGGCGAGGTGCCTTAGGATGATCTATGGAGTCAACAACAATAAATTTAGTAGCATGGAAACCAAAGTTCAGTAATTCAGGATACGCGTAGGTATAAAAGGATTCATAACCATCATCAAACGTGATTACAACCGCGTTTTGGGGAACCGTAGCCTCACTCTTCATGAAATGCAGAAAATGTTCCATGGAGATGACATTGTAATCTTCTTTCTTTAACCTTTGCAGGTGACTTTTGAATCTTTTTGGAGAAATTGTAATTCCGTTTTCTTTTTCATCAATGTGATGATAGGTCAGTACAATGACTTTGTCGGTATAATGAACCTTTTGTTTACTATAATCTGCTTGATCAAAAGCTAGCGCATTTACTTGACGCTGCCCCTGTTGTTGTTGCGTTTCGAGTTCTAGTTGCTGTACGACTGGCTTAACCTCTTGTTTTACCTCTTTTATTACAACTGGTTCTGCAAACTGTTCATAAGAAGGCGTACGCTGTTCTTCGCTTATTACTTGTTCTGGACTCATAGTCTGCTCCAAGGACTTCGGCGAAGTTGCAGGTATGACTAAATAGAGGCAAAATAAAAAGCTAGAAAACAAAAGAACAGTAAACGCCAAATTCGTTGGATTTTGCAAATTCAGTCTATTCATGCTGACAACAACCCCGTAGATGAGATGATAATAAATTACGAAGATAGTATCATGAAAACGCTTTCTTGTAAACTATTTATTACATTACTTCCTCCTACAATCCGGTCAGATCCATAGAGGCAAGCTGTACGAAATGGAAGCCCGCTTGTCGTAGCGTCGGTATCGCTTTGATGACACCCTCGGCGGTATCCTTCTCGGGATGATTCATGTGCGCAAGGACGATAGACCCGCTCGGAGCCTTCGATATGGCGTTGTACACTTGCTCCGTGTTATACGTCGCTCCCGCATCGCCAAGCACGGAGTATCCCGCTAGCTCGAACCCTAAATCATGCGCAACAGCTACCGCAATCTCATCGTAAAATGCCGTACCCGAACGGAAAAATAAGGGCCTTTTCCCCGTCAACTTCTCTATCTGGTCCGCATTATCATTCATTTCATGAATAACTTCTTTGACGTTCTTCGTACCCGCAATACCGTAGGCTGGCTTGCCTGTTACAGATAAGGGGCGGTGTTCGGTGCCATGATTTTCGATCTCAAACAAAGGGTTCGATGCCAGATCTTGAAAGGTAGACGGATTCGCAGCTATCCATCTTGCATTGATGAATAACGTAGCTGGAATCTGCTCCTGAATCAAATACTGGATCAACTTCTCATCATAGCCACTGCCTTCCTTCCCGCCGCAGGCATCAAAGGTGAGGGCAATTACTTTGTCCTTCGTATGTAAGCGTGTTTTCACACCGGGGACACGTTCTCCCCACTTCGTTGGACTCACAGAGGCATAACGGGCGATCAATGATTGTTCCACCGACGCGAAGGCTGGGACTGCCTCAGGTTCTTTTGCTGGCTCATTTGTTAGACTACCGGGGGATGAATGGGACGATGTCGTCGGTTCAGGTGACGCTGTTGGGATGCTCACAGGTGTCGTTATCGTTGTGCTCATTGGTGAGGCAATCGATGGTTCAGCGGTCGTTAGCGGGGGTGTCATTCCTGCAGATGCAACCGCCTTTTCCACACCCTCAGCACTCGGCTCCACCCCACATCCTGCAAGCGCTATCATCGCACTCATATAGAAAAGGAGGCACATCGTGCGCCCCCTCATTTATGTTTCCGCCAATCTAATTTACTTTTCTCCAGCTGATAGGCAAAATCGTTCTCAAGACGCTTCTCTTCCGCCTTGCGAGCCGCTTCTACCCTAGCTCTCTCTGCGTCCTTCTTCGCTTGCTCTTCCGCTTTCATCGCGTCAGCCTGGGCTTTGAGCCCTTCCAGTATTTCCGGACGCAGCAGATCCTTCAGCGTTGCAGGTTTATCTTGCACGCTAGCCGCAGCTGGCGTAATTTTTGCTTTCTTTTTCACCATAATAAGGTCACCTCGTCTACAAGTTCTACCTATTATTGTACACCTCTATTGGTGTAAATGATACGGCACTGTTGCAACAACGATATCCTTATCGGCTTGAAGCTTCGAACGAATCCGCGCCGCAGATTGATTATGGAGCAGACGGTGCCACCATTTCTTCGGCATGAATTGCGGGAGAATAACCATGATCGATTGCTTCTCTGACACGTGCGTGTCGATGCGATCAATAAATTCAGCCAGCGGCTTCAGAATCGTTCTGTATCGTGATTTGAACACAACGAGTCGAACACCTGGATCCCAGATCTGCCACTTCTCCTGCATCGATTCTTCGTCCTCATCCGAGAAGGATACATAGAACGCGATGACGTTAGGCGAGAGCGATTTGGCATAGTTCAGGGTTTGCTCTACAGCTTTGTGAATTCCTGCTACAGGCACGATAATGACCGGCTCTTTGGTGCACACACGGTCTTGTGTGATGTCAATCCGCAGCTGTTTGGCTACGTCGTCGTAATGGTGACTGATTTTCGTAATGAGCCAGAGGAGTATCGGTGTAATGATAATAACAATCCAAGCACCCTCGCTAAACTTGGTAACTGAGAAAATGATAAGAACTGCAAGGGAGACGATACCGCCCAGGCCGTTAATGATCACCTTCCCGATCCAGCCAGATACGCGCTCTTTGAGCCATTTACGAACCAACCCCGTTTGAGCAAGTGTAAAAGATAAAAATACGCCAATCGCATAAAGCGGAATAAGTGCATCGGTTTTACCTTTAAAGCCAATCAATAGCAGGCTGGCTAAAACGCCTAGCGTAATAATGCCATAGTGATACGAAAGTCGATCCCCACGGAAGGAAAACATGCGCGGGAAGTTTTTGTCTTGGGCCATGATGGACGCCAAGATCGGGAAGCCATTAAAGCTTGTATTTGCAGCTAACACCAAGATTAGCATTGTCGCGATTTGCGTCGCGTAATACATAACTCCTCGGCCAAAAGCTTGTTCCGTCACCATCGAAAGAACCGATGTATGACCGTTATGATCCGGTGCCACGCCATAACCTAAGGCAATCAACGTTACACCACCGAAGACGATGGCCAACAGGCCACCTAACGAGAGAAGTGTTCGTTTGGCATTTTTGACAGATGGCGTTCTGAAATGCGGTACGGCATCAGAGATCGCCTCGATCCCCGTTACAGCTGAACAACCGGACGAGAATGCTTTGAGAAGTACGAATAAGGTTAATGAGTTCGTTGCTGCGCTTGGTGCGAATTCGATCGCATGCGTATTCATAGATCCTGTCAGTAAATCAAAAATACCTTTACCCACTAACAATAGGATACAAAGAATGAAAAAGTACGTTGGAATCGCGAATACCGTTCCTGATTCGGAGGTACCTCGCAAATTCAACCAGACCATAATCCAAACTAGTAAAATGGTCAGCGGAACAATGTACGGTACAGCCGATGGAAAAGCAGACGTAATTGCCTGAACACCAGCCGATATCGAAACGGCTACGGTTAAGGTATAGTCGATTAGCAGAGAGACACCAGTAAGACGTCCCCACACCATGCCTAAATTTTCTTTCGTCACCATATAAGCGCCGCCGCCCATCGGGTACGCTTCGATTACCTGTCTATAGCTCAACACGAGCAGTAGAATCAAAGCGATAATCGAAACCGCAATCGGCAACGAGAAGGCAAACGCAGCAACCCCTACTGTCGCGAGCTCTAACAGAATTTGCTCCGTCCCATAGGATACGGATGATAAGGCATCTGACGACAAGATAGGGAGGGCTTTCCAGACTGGCATTTTCTCCGACTCAATCTCACTCGACTTTAGCGGCTTACCGAACACAATTTTTTTCAATGAATCACTTGTCATTTCGCAGTTGTTCCTCCAATTAAAGCTAATTTCACTCATCTCATTTGAAAAATGGACGCAAAAAAACACAAGGATAGACCTTGTGTTTTAAACACATGTTCTCCTTTCTCACGTTCGCTTACGAGGTTAGCTGCCGGGTTCGGGCCGCGAGAAATCTGCCCTAAAAGGTACTCGTATCCGTACCATTATTCACCCCATGTTACTCGTGGTTCCCCCGCTTTTCTTAAAAGAAAATTAAGCGAAATATTCAACTGTTCATGTACGTGTTGAATACTACTCTCTTCTACCAACATAGTAAAGGAGGGAAAAAACGTAAAAAGCTCTATCCGACCTCACGTTTCACCCAATAATTCGCTTACAATTACCTGATTCGTTGATTATCTTCCATTCTCGTAGGTAATCGTGGTATTTTGACTAAATAGCAAGGTTGCAATCCACAAAGTTGCTAGTTCATGCGAATATTCCGTTGGATGATGAGAATTTTCACTTTAGGGCACTGCCATGGTAGCGTGGTTGAAAGGAGTTCCTTTTACCACTGGCTCGCACCAAAGTTAGTCGGTTTCACCGACTAACTTCTCTCCTATTACCGCTGCTGCACGTGAGATAGTCGGTTTCACCGACTATCTTCACTCTAATTGCCACTGCTGCGCCAGAGTTAGTCGGTTTCACCGACTAACTTCACTCTAATTGCCACTGCTGCGCCAGAGTTAGTCGGTTTCAACGACTAACTTCTCTCTAATTGCCACTGCTGCGCCAGAGTTAGTCGGTTTCACCGACTAACTTCTCTTCAATTGCCACTGTTGCACACAAGTTAGTCGGTTCCACCGACTAACTTCTCTCTAATTGCCACTGCTGCACCACGTGAGTTAGTCGGTTTCACCGACTAACTTCACTCCTCAGTTTCTACCATGCAAAAGGGCCACCGCCTTTTCAGTAAACATGAACTTATGGCTTCTGGTTAACCCACCACCAATGGGTAGAACGAATCCTTTCCCTTCTAACTTGCGTAAAATTTTTCCGCATGCCTCTCTTTTAAGCTGTAACCACTGGCTTACTTCCTTCAATTGAAACGGCTTATTACATATTAAAGCAAACCTCAAAACCTCCCGCTCATACACCGGTAGCTCGAGCATTCCAGCCCCCTGCGCATTGCCGAATCGGCCAATCCATTCATACAGGTTTCTTTGGCAGAAACTCGACTTTTTCTCAAGCTCATCTCGGCTATACGGAAAGTATGTGTACCCAAGCATCGCAACACTTCGCGCTCGTGCCCTTTCGAATGAGAAGCGGTCTCTTGTAATTTTCTCAGCGTGCGTAACGAAGCTGTCTTCCTCGAATACGATTCGCAGTTTGGGATGACATACGTCCCCATAAATCTTCACCCCTGACAAACTTATCATTTCGAATTCAAGTTCCAAACCTTCAAACGTCCCCATTACAGGCAAAACTACCTCCTCCAAAAGTTTCTTCGTTCCCGTCAAATCCCTGCGTAGCATGTCCAGTCTCTGACCTTGTGCTTGTCGAATTTGCTCATTCCAATAGATCTCATACTCCTTCTCGAACACGTCTACCGCCTCCTAAAAAAATAAAACGCCGCCAACTCCTACAAACAGGAGCTAGCGGCGTGTGCTTCACGCTTTATATGATTAGTATCTTCACAATACCAAACTCTCGAACACTTCGCAAACAAACTTACATTTCCTCCCAACAAATATGATTTGAGAAAACCTAAGGCTCAGCCACCGTGATCCATGACATATCGGCATTTCCCTTAGAAGTTAATCCACGTTCAATTCATTGACACACCCTACCCGCCATGATAAACTGTCACAAAATATATTATAGTTCAGATCGGAAGGTGTACCATGTCAGACAACGCAACCTCTTCAGCTCAAGGAACAACACACGCTCAACCTGAGATGCCTGGCCGCTTACGAGAAACGCCTGTCTCCTGGTTGCTCTGCTTTACGATTGTACTTGTCATCATGAACACGATGATGTTCAATCTGGCTCTGCCCAAGATTTCCGTACAATTTGAACTCAGCCCCTCAACGGCGTCGTGGATTGTTACGGGGTATTCGATCATTTTCGCCATCGCCTCGATCACCTACAGCCGCTTATCCGACTTCGTGCCTATTCGCAGGCTCTACGTCATTGCGCTGCTTTCACTAGGTGGAGCCTCCATTCTAGGATTGTTCACGGACAGTTTCGGATTATTGCTGCTTACAAGGCTGATTCAAGCATCTGGCGCAGGCGCGATTCCCTCACTGGGTATCGTTTTCGTAACTCGCTACATTCCGTTGTCTCGTAGAGGCAGAGCCATGTCGCTCATCCTTTCCGCGGCTTCACTTGGCTTGGGACTAGGTCCCGTCGCTGGCGGATCCATCGTTCAGTACTTGGGATGGCATTTCCTATTCGTCATTACAGGGGTAACGCTGCTGCTTATTCCTATTTTCCTTATCCTGCTTCCAAAAGAAAAACCAGAAAGCGGATCATTCGATTTCATCGGTGCCCTGCTGCTCGGAATCGGGACGACAGGGTTGCTGCTCTTCCTTACGTCTAAGAGTCTGATCGCACTTCTAGCAGGCGTCGTTGCGATTGCCTTATTCGCTCTGCGCATTCGCCGAGCCTCACAACCGTTCGTGCTGCCTGCTCTGTTCGGCGACAGACCCTATATGGCGCTCAGCGCAATCGGCGTGTCATCCTATATGATCAGCTTTGGCTTCTTGTTCCTTGCGCCTCAGATGCTTGCACGAGTTTTCGGCTTAGCTCCACTCACTTCGGGTCTGTTACTCTTCCCAGGTGCGCTACTGGCGATGCTGGTGTCGAATCGTGTTGGACGTATCATTGACCGCTATGGGAACACAGCACTACTTCGTTACGTGCCATGGTTAATGCTACTCTCTACCGTTCTGTTGGCCCTGACTGCAAGCTATTCCTATTACTGGATTGCTGCACTCTACATCCTGGTCAGCATCAGCTTTACGACACTTTCCAGCGCTGTATCCAATGAGCTCTCCCGGCAATTAACCACAGATCGCATCGGCTCAGGCATGGGCTTGTTCCAATTGCTGCAATTTTTCAGCGGCGCATTCGCCGTCGCGCTCTCGGGGAGCGCACTCGTTTGGCAGAAATCACTGCCGCTCGAACGTGCTTTTGACAACCTCATCTGGGGGATGGCGGTGGTTGCGCTTTTAACGATAGGAAGCTCGATCTTATACAGGAATTATGCAAAAAAGAGGCTTACTGAGCATTCGGTAACAGAAACGGTAGGAAAAACGGGAATTCCTAAGACCGCAGTTGAATAAATGTTTGTTCCACAAAAAAGAGCGACCTCCGTATGATGGAGGTCGCTCTTTCCGTTTAAATGATCATGCCATCCCATGCGACCGTAATCGGGCATGGGTATTGCTGTTCCTGAATCCAGCCTACTAGATCTGCATGTGTAGAGGTAAAGTGGTTAATATGCGTAAGATAAATGCGAGAGTTGGCATGCAAAGTCCCTTGCGCTACCAGTTTGCGAAATAATTCCATACAGCTAAAGGCGTCCAAATGGCCGTTTGGATGGAGGCCCCGGCCGTTGGTCAACCCGAAGGTGCATTCACTTATCAACACATCCAGTGAAGCATTCTCCAGCTCCTTGAATGTCTCTGGCAAGTACCAGCCTGTATCTACGCCGTAGTAAAGCTTCTGACCTTCCTCGTTCTGAATCAGATAGTTCGCACAGCTTTCCCCCATATTGCCGATGTGATTCCCGCGAAGTGGCGTTACTTTCATACCACAAATGGTAACGGATTGGTTAAACTCAAGCTTATGGAAAGCCACTACGCCGCGCGCTTCCAAATCGGAGGTCATGCCTTTCATGATCGGTCGGCTTTGACGATAGAATTCCACGATTTCGTAGGCTTGATCTGTAAAGTAGAAATGCAGCGGCTCCTTCAATCGTTCTATCGACATATTTCTAACATTCATCATCATATAGTTGAAATGGTCTTCATGAGTATGGCTCACTAAGACATGCCGAAGCTTGGTAAAGTCGCCATATTCGATTGCTTGTTGAAAAGAATCCGCGCCTAAATCAATACACATTTGCTCATTGATTCGGAACATCGAACGTCGGCGTATCTCTGCCCCTCCTACCTTGCGCGCATGGCTACAAACGGAACAGAAGCAGAATGGATTCGGTATTCCTTCGGCTGCGCTTGTACCGTAAAACCTCATTGTTAGTCCCTCCTTCTATACGCTGATTACTTCTGATTCCAGCGGTCATACGCTGCTTGATAGATCGCCAGATATTTATCGAGCTGCATTTTATTTAACGTGCTTACATATTTATCCCATTCGCTGAGCGGTTTAGCGCCAGTAATAAATTTAACAATATTCTCATCTGCATAAGCTTCGATATCCGTTGCATACGAGCTTAATTCGATATTCTCTTTTTCGGTAAAAGTAGGAATCATCAATTTCGCGTCAGGCACTAAGTTTGGACGAATGACATCTTTATTCGCAATCATTTCTGGAAGAACAGCAGCACTTTGATCAACCTTTTGCGTCACGCGCTGTGGAATACCGCCACCTTGGAAAATCGTATATTCGGAGAGCGCCTCATCCACCGTAAGTCCGTTCGGATTTTTCGCGAATTCGTCCTTTAACTTATAAAATCCATCGCTGCCAATCGTATACGTCACACCTTCGATACCAAGTCTAGCCAGAGCCGTCCCTTCTTCACTTAGAAAATAATCTCCCCAGCGCAGCGTTGCTTCGGGATTCGGGTTTTTACTCGTAATAACGAATGAGCCTAGGTCCCGAACTTTCGGAGAGATACCCGTCCAATACACTTTACCGTCGATGCCTTTTAGGACAGGGTTCTGGACGTAATTATTTCGATTTTTGCCCATCCATAAATTGTTGTTGCCCTTCGCTACATAGCCGACACGCTCATCATCAACCTTCGCGATCTCCTGCTTCATATCCTGCGATAAAATTTCTTTATCGATTAAACCTTCCTGCCAGAGCTTATTAAAGAAGGTGATCATGTCTTTAAAGGTATTGTCCGTTGCGATATACCGAACTTTGCCCTTGTTATCAACATCCATGAAAGGTGCGATGATCCCGGAATTCGCTCCGAATCCCCAGCTGCCATAGAACGATTTAATAAATTGATCACCGTAGTTCTTATTGCCCTCTTTGTACCCTGAGATCGGAACTTCATCCGCTTTGCCATTCCCGTTAGGGTCCTGTTCCTTAAAAGCTTTCAACACCTTATAAAATTCGTCCGTTGTTGTCGGCATTTGAAGCCCAAGCTTGTCCAACCACTTCTTATTAATCCATGAGGAAGAAATACGTCCATCTGCTTCACTAATATTCGGAAGCGAATAAATATGGCCGTCAGCCGAAGTAATCGATTTTCGAATTCCGTCATTTTCTTTCATAAGAGCTGCCAGATTCGGCGCATATCCCGCCTCAATCAAAGGATCCAAAGGGATAATCTGACCCGCTGCTGCGTAAGAAGTAATCAATTGCGGCGACAAATTCGCCCGCATGACAAAGTCTGGCAGATCATTGGAGGCAAACATCAGATTTCTGCGCTCATCAAAGGCGTTTTGCGGTACCGTATCCCATTTAATAATGACATTCGATTTCGCTTCATAATTTTTCAAGCCTTTATGCTCGTTCCAGTCTTTGACCAGCTCATATTTGGAGACCAGCCCTTTCAATTGAACTGGCTCACTTGCAATCGGCATACCTGTCTTAGTAATGTTAGCACCTGTTTTATTCGCACCGGTTGCAACGGGCTCTGTCCCTTTATCTTTATCGCTGCAAGCACTTAGTACTGGAATCGATGTAATCAGCATGGCAGCTGTCAGTAAGACTAATTTTCTTTTCATATTCGTTAGTCATCTCCTTCATTATTAATCACATTAACCTTTAAGGGCACCAATCATCATACCTTTAACGAAATACTTCTGAAGGAATGGATATAGCATAAGAATGGGTCCGCTGGATACGATAATAACGGCATATTTGACACCTTCTGCAACTAGAAATTTGCTTGTATCCATCTCAATCGAATCCATCATCACGTTATCCGACTGATTCATCACTAGAATTTCCCGCAGGAAGAGCTGCAGTGGATAAAGCGAACGTTCCTTCAAATAAATCATCGCCTCGAAATAGGAATTCCAATGATACACGGCATAAAATAACACAAGAACAGCCATGATCGGCGCACTCAGGGGCAGCACGATGGAGAAAAACGATCTGATGTTGCCGCTGCCATCCATATAGGCCGATTCATAGAGTTGCTCATCAATATTGGTTTCCAAGAACGTTCGGGCAACAATCATATTGTATACACTGATCGCCGTTGGCAATATTAATGCCCACATCGAATTATAAAGTCCCAAATTCTTAACGAGTAGATACATCGGTATCATACCGCTGCTGAAAAACATCGTAATGGTGAAGAATATCATAAGCCCGCGACGCCATCGAAAATTTCTGCGTGACAGCGGATATGCGCCCATCATGGTCAGTGAAATATTGACTAACGTTCCTATGGTCGTATAGATCAGCGTATTTCGATAGCCAATCCATATTTCCGTATTCGTAAATACCCGTCGATAGGCTTCCACGTTGAATCCGCTCGGGATCAGTCCTATCTTGCCCGCGATCACCAGTTTGGGATCACTGAATGAGGCACTAACGACATAGATCAACGGGTAAAGCACAATTAACACAAGAATCCCGATAAGTACATAAGTAATCGCCAGAAAAATCCGATCTCCGTTAGACTCTCGAATTTTGTGGGAAACGACCTCCATGTTCACCTCTCCTTTTAGAACAGACTGCTGCTGCTATATCGTTTGGCAATCTTGTTGGCCGCAAGCAGCAAAATGATGTTGATGACATTGTTAAAGAGGCCCACAGCGGTAGAGAATCCATAATCCATATTGATTAGACCTGTCTTATAAGCATAAGTGGAAATGACCTCTGAGGTTTCCATATTCAAACTATTTTGCATAAGAAGAATACGCTCGTAGCTGAGAGTCATCATTTTCCCCATGAGCAAAATAAATTGAATGACAATGACTGGCATAATACACGGCAGATTCACATGAATCATCCGCTTCCACCGACTAGCCCCATCGATTTGCGCAGATTCATGAAGCTGGGGATCTACGGCAGCTAACGCCGCGATAAAAATAATGGAATTCCAACCGCTATTCCGCCAGATGTCAGAACCGATATAGACACCAGGAAAGTAGTCAGGACTCGTTAAAAATGGCATCGAATCGATTCCGATCATCCCCAGCAAATGATTCAAGTACCCATTTTCCCCGCCGAGAAATAAATTGATAATGCCGACAAAGACGACCGTCGAGATGAAGTACGGTGCATAAGTGATCGTCTGAAGCGTCTTCTTCAATCTCTCTTTTCTCATCTCATTGAACATAAGGGCAAGCATAATCGGAATGGGAAAACTGATCAGCGTTTTAAATAGATTGATAACCAGCGTGTTCTTAACAATGCGATAAAACTGAAATGAATTGAAAAGCCTTTCAAAGTTATCCAAACCAATCCAAGGACTGCCCATGATTCCGTGAATCGGATTGAAGCGTTTGAATGCCAGTTGTACACCATACATAGGTCCGTAGCAGAAAATAAGAAAATAAAGGACAACGGGGATAACAAAGATGAGATAATCCCAATTGTTTTGCAACCCAAACCTTTTTTTGTTAGACCTAGGTATGGGGGCATGTGCAGCCTTGGTCTTCGCAGTCATATAGCTGCCTCCTTCGTCAAACGATAGAAAAGTGGATAGCCAGAATCGGTTTCCTATGGCTCCGAGTATAAATAAATTTGGAACCCCCTACAACAATTGATAATCGGCTTTTCACAGCAAAAAATGGTTTTAGCACATAAATGGCACCCTGCATTTTTCTCAATACCTAGTCAATTTTCAGCTTTTTGCCTGCCATGAATTGATAACATAGCGCAAAATTTATATACTCGTAAGAAATCAAGACCTATTCGACCAGAGGATGTGTTTATATTGCGGAAAGCGATTCAGTCC
This sequence comes from Paenibacillus sp. LjRoot56, assembly GCF_964253335.1. Taxonomy (NCBI): domain Bacteria; kingdom Bacillati; phylum Bacillota; class Bacilli; order Caryophanales; family Paenibacillaceae; genus Paenibacillus; species Paenibacillus sp. LjRoot56. The sequence goes on along the minus strand of NZ_CAXURV020000001.1, from coordinate 1,141,216 downwards.
AAGCTCTATCGAAAATTTCTTCTAGGGCACCTTCTGATTCTGGCCGTAACCGGTCTGTTATTCTTAGTGACCAATATCATTTCGCTATCAAATACCTATAATCGGCTAATGGAGAATACCCAGCGATCTATGGCCAATACGACCAGTCTGCTGGATACGCGCATTTTGGACCTTCAAAAATTGACATTAACCTTGTCACGGGATACCAAATTGCTTCCCTATCAATTACAAGAGTCCTTACAATATCCGTATGTCATTGCCGATGAACTTGAAAAGTTAAAGGCGCTGTCTGCTGATCTTGATTCCATTGGTTTGTTCTATCGAAACACAGCTTATAGCTCGCTTCAAAATACTATTTTTACGGATACGGGGATCTATACACCGGAGAGCTACAGCCGACTCGTCAGCGATAGCCGAATTTCGCCAGAAAGCTTGCAGAGCAAGTTGGAGCATCTAAGATCACCTATGCTGCTATCCTCATTGGCCAACGAAGACAATCCTGATGGGAAAGAACAAGTGTTGCTCCTCTTAGTTCCGCTTGACAGCACGCCTTACTCTAGTGGAATTATGATCTACAAACTGAACTATTCAGCTCTGTTAAGTAATTTCCAACAGACAATTGACAGTAATAGCAGCCTTATTGCCTTTGACCAATCCAACATGCCTTTTCTGTATGTAAAAGGAGCTTCTGATCTAGCCTGGGGTGAACTTGCAATAGCAGCGAAAAACTCGAAAGCACGAATCCCTGGCTATCTCTTCATGCAGGAAACGTCGTCGAAACAGAACATTCATGTGGTTAACGCCATTCGCCGTAGTGACTATTTTCACGAATATGATGTGGCACTCACGGTTTCACTAACCATATTCCTCATATCGCTTGCTTTAGGGATTGTGCTTTGTTTCAGGTCTGCACGCAAGAGTTATCAACCGATCCAAGAGTTATCTAACCGTTTCCCTACCTTGCCATCGGACAAGTTGCCGAAAGGCAATACCGATGAATTAGACCAACTTACTCGCTATATCGAGCAGATGAGAGATGAGAGCATCCATTTGTCCAATATGATGCATAATCAGGAGGTTTTAACGAGGAACCAGTTGCTGCTTGCCGTATTAATGGGGAAGTTGAACGTAGACAATACGACGCAGGATAACCGAAGCGCCTTGCATCAACTATTTGATACACGGTATACGAGCAGTGTACTTGTCATTATTTTTGATGATTACAATTCAAAGATAAGTAAAGAGCCGCTTAGTGAACAGTGGTTGATGAAATATACCATTTGCAACGTTTTGGAAAATTTATCAGGTGTACATGGCGTCAATTATGCGCTTGATTTGGCTATCGATAATGGCATTGTGGGTATTGTTTCGTGGAATAACGAATTTGCAGATCAATGGGAAGCTCGTAGTCGTGCTTTTTCCGAGCAAATCATCGCGTTCATGAATAGGCATTTTGCACTCTCGCTATCCTGTATGGTAGGAGAACCTCAACCTACGAATGACTTGCATCAATCTTTCAACTCGGCAACATCGCTTGCTGAATATCGGATTTTTGCCGGTAAACAATCCATCATCACACCTTCTGAGTGGTCTCAGCAGAAAATCGAGCATACGACGATCGATAAACAGCAAATTTCTGACTCAGCAGATGCACTCCATGCTGTGGTCTGCTCCAAGAACTCAGAGGATCTGCAACTGCTAATCCAAGAGATGGAAGAACGATTTACTCGGCTGGAGGATGCTCCAACATTCCGCCTAACGTTTCAACAAATCATTTTCACATTAAACCAACTCGTCAATAATATTCCGCTGTCCCACCGTGAAGCGATCAAATATAAACTAGAATCGCTTGCAGAATTCCAGTCCAAAACCGTTGCAGAAGCTTGCGGTAGTCTGCTTGATGCGGCACGCAGCATACAAGACAGCTTAGGCGAAGATTCAACGAATAATCGCTTATATACGTCTATGCTAGAATACGTTTCCCAGAATTATATGGACTTTAATCTCAGTCTCTCTACCGTTGCTGAAGAGTTGTCCCTTACACCATCTTATGTAACACGTTATTTCAAAAATAAAAATGGCCTTCCCTTGATGCAGTATGTCTCAAAAATTCGCATTGAAAAAGCCAAGGAGTTACTCGAAACCACCCATCTTTCTATTAAGGAAATTGTTGAACAGGTTGGGTTTGTAGACGAAAATAATTTTTCCCGAGCTTTTCGCAAACGAGAAGGTGTGTCTCCTAGCCAGTATCGATCCAATCGATATAGTTAGTGGTACAAAGGCAAAAAATCCCCTCCGAGTATCTATTTGAAGGGGATTTTATGTTATGCACGCGTTAATTCGGTACATGATAATTGCGAGTCGTAGACTTCTGCTTCCAAATCATTTTCTTCCAAACGAGTGGAATGCCGCCGATAAGATACAGGTAACGGGCATCGATCATTTTTTTGATAAATAAGGCCAAGCGGCCTTTCACCTTCTTAACTTTGAGTAAACCAACGGCTTCACCGCGCCCCAAGGTTGCTACCGTGCCTTTGAAATCATAGACAAATGGCTTCATCTCTTTGCCTCGAACCGTCTGGATGAGATTCCTAGCTGCATTATAGCCTTGTTGGACAGCAATCTGCGCATTGGCCGGATAGGGTGTACCTTCTGGACTCGTGACGATGGAGCAATCGCCAGTGATGAAAATCTCCGGGAACTGATAGGAGCGCAAGCAGCTATCCACTTTCACCCGTCCCCGCTGAACCTCAAAACCCGCTTCCTGCAGCAGCGAATTACCGCGTATCCCTCCCGACCAGACTACCGTGCCTGCACGAATGAACTCGCCGTTGCTCAGAATAACTCCTTCCGATGTGCATTCCTTGATAGCGGTCGATAGCTTATATTGCACCCCTTTGCGGCGCATCACTTCCATCCCATATTCGACTAAATCCACTGGCAGCCCGGGAGGCAGCGCAGACGAGGAAGCTTCCACATTATAAATCCGGACATCTGCCGGATCGACATCATATGTTTTGCACAAAACAGGAATGCGATCCGCCAGCTCTCCGACGAACTCCGTTCCCGTGAAACCCGCGCCGCCAACGACGAAGGTCAAATAATCCTTGCGCTTCGGAGCCACCTTAGACTTGGCGAACATATATTCAATGTGCTGCCGAATGAAGCGGACACTATTAATGCTTTTGATCGACATGGCATATTCATGCATACCCGGGATCCCGAAGGTCTCGGTCTCACTCCCGAGTCCTACCACGAGATAGTCGTAGTCAAGCGTAGCATCTTCCAGCACAATCTTCTTATCACTCGGCAAAATTTCTCTTACCGTCGACTTCACGAATCGAATCTTCCGCTCATCAATCAAGTCCGAAATGGTCACGCGTGCGTTATCATGATGATCCGTACCGGCAGCCGGCATATGCAGATGTGTCGTAATAAAGTGATAGTCGTGTTTGTTAACCAGTGTCACATCCATCTCATTTCTTCTCATCTTTTTCTGCAGCCTTATCGCTGTGACAAGTCCGCCATAGCCTGCGCCTAGGATCACGATTTTGGGTTTGCTCATTGCCTCAACACTCCTCCGGTTGTGAAATTAATCACATATATGCTTGTGAAAATAATCACATCTTCTCACAAGGTGAGCCGGTAACCGACTCTCTTCTAGTGTATGCATGTGTTCTGCAAATATCACTTCCAAATGACCTAATTATCTGCGATTGTCCCCTCAATAATTTGAAAAGTCTATCGATAAGATTATCGATAGACCTCTCTCTACTATTTAGGCTATTTCGTTTTCAAATCTTCAATAGAACTGATTGTCATATAAGCAGGTACAACTAGACCCAATTTGGTCCCTTTTAAGTTTGCACCAAGATCTTCTAGTTTAGCGGCATACTTCTCGAAATAATCCTTATGTGTAGTCGGGAGCCATGCAGCCACAATCGCATCAGCGCTTCCATCAGCAAGTCCAGCCCACATCGGTCCTGCTTCAACTTGCAGCATCTCTACTTTATACCCGAGCTTCATTTCCAATACGGTTTTCACGACATTCGTGCTGGCAATCTCCGAATCCCAAGCCACATAAGCTAATTTCAGCTTCTTACCTTGTTCTGGCGAAAGACCTTTCACCCAAGTATCCACTTTACTTGCATTGCCCACAACCCAATCTGCAGCTGCATCTTCGGGCTTCTTACCGTCAACCACAGCTGACATGACCACAGCCATATCCTCCGGCGTCCACTCAAATCGATCTAGCATTGCATATGCTGACGCCGCTGCTTCCTTCAAACCTTTGCGAGCAATCGTATGAATCTCTTCATCCTTACCAAATGCACCCTTAGGATCATTCAGATATTTCAAATCATATTTAGCGAACATCCAATGAGGTGTCCACCCCGTCACGATGATCGGTTCCTTTGCTTTATACGCTTTATCTAACGCTGCCGCCATGGCTGCGCTAGAGCCTTCAACTAATTTCCAATCGGTAAGCGCATAGTCTTTCATCGCTTGATCCGTCTGCTTCATTAATCCTGCACCAGGGTCAATTCCGATAATTTGGTGATTCACACTGCTGCCTACACTAGATTCTGAAGCATTATCTTTCGAGCAGCCTGTCACGACAAGTAAACTGGTCAAGCTAGCGAATATTAATGTCTTAGCGGCTTTCTTCAACATCTTTAAACACTCCTTTTTTTCTTCATCCATAATTGTGTGATGCGATCAAGTAAAATAGCTAATACAACAATAGCCAATCCGGCTTCAAAGCCTTGACCAATTTTGATTTGAGTAACAGCCCTATACACATCAGCCCCTACGCCCTGTGCCCCAATCATAGAAGCAATAACAACCATCGAGAGCGCAAGCATAATCGTTTGATTAATTCCCGCCATAATAGACGGCATCGCTAACGGAAATTGCAGCTTTACTAATTTTTGCATAGGGGTTGAACCGAAAGCATCTGCGGCTTCAACTAAATCTTCAGCAACCTGCCTTATACCCAAATTCGTCAGCCGAATCGTCGGCGGTACAGCAAAAATAACGGATGCAATGACCCCAGGTACCACACCCAGTCCAAAAAAGGTAACAGCAGGGATTAAATAAACGAAAGCTGGCATGGTTTGCATGAAATCAAGCGCCGGTGTGATGATCCCTCGTGCTCGGTCGCTTTGGGCACACCATACGCCTAAAGGAATACCAATGAGAATGGACATGACTGCTGAGGTCATAACCAGTGCCAGTGTGTCCATCGTATGTTCCCACAAGCCAAGATTATCTACTAATAACAATCCTACGGCGGCAAATAGCGCGAATGGCCATTTGCCAAGATAATAAGCAAAAATCGTAATCAAAGCGATAAGTACCAGCGCTGGAGGGAAATGAAAAACGGCAGAAAATGCATCCACAACTCCCTCTATGAGGAGTGACATGAAATCAAAGAGCCATGATAAGTTAGCTCCTAACCCATCAACAACCTTCTCAACCCAATCATCCAATGGAACTTTAGTCATTCGTTATTCACATCCTCTCTTGCCACAACGTTACCTGCAAGAGCCCCAAGAACATCACCGCGAACAATAACACCCTTAATTTTCCCATCGCTATCCACGACTGCCACAGGATACTTGGCATTGCTGCAAACTTCAAATAATTCATGCAGCAGTTGATCCGGGCCGACAGTTGGTATATCTCGAATCACAATATCCTCGAGACTCTTCTCATAGCGAACAGCACCCGAAGCATCCTCCGCCGTTATAACACCAATTAACTTCTTGCCTTTGTCTACAATAAATAAATTAGATATCCCGCTTTGCCTCATGAGCTGCAGCGCCACACGCGGTCCTCTATCAAGGCCTATGGTCTCAGGCCGGCGCATGACTGTCGATGCGGTCAGTACCTTGGATAGATCAACATCCTCCACAAACCTTTCGACGTACTTATTTGCTGGGTTCATCATAATTTCTTCTGGTTTGCCGATTTGGACAATAACGCCGTCTTTCATTAGCGCAATTCGATCTCCAATACGAAGAGCCTCATCCAGATCATGTGTAATGAAAATGATGGTCTTCTTCATTTTATCTTGCAACTCAACGAGTTCATCTTGCATATCCTTCCGAATAAGAGGGTCTAATGCGCTGAAAGCCTCATCCATCAAAAGGATATCCGGATCATTAGCTAAAGCCCGCGCAAGCCCCACCCGCTGCTGCATGCCGCCGCTTAATTGCGAAGGCTTACTGTCTGCCCAAGCCTGTAATCCTACCAAATTCAAAGACTCTAGCGCCTTCACACGCCTTTTTTGCTTATCCCACCCTTGAACCTCTAGCCCGTATTCCACATTCTCAACGACCGTTCGATGAGGAAATAAGGCAAACTTCTGAAATACCATTGAGATTTGTTCTCGTCTGACATTTCTAAGCTCCTCATCATTCATGCGAACAATGTCCTTACCGTGAATTGTGATACTTCCGCTCGTTGGCTCAATCAACCGATTCAAAAGTCGAACCAATGTTGATTTACCACTGCCTGAGAGCCCCATTATGACAAATATTTCACCTGCTTCAACAGAGAAGCTAGCTTCATTGACTCCTATAGTATGCTTCGTATCCTTATAAATCTTTTCTTTCGTTTGTTTCTGAGAAAGCAACGGAAGAACAGATGCGGGATCGGGACCAAATATTTTTGTCACCTGATTAACTTGGATAACCGACATATGCTCACTCCTTTCTTCTGTTTGCATGTCGTCCACTTCACCAAGTCTAACGAATAATCATCATTTGTGTCAACCTTAAATTCTGTACAAACAGTTCAAACAGAAAAAACTGTACAAACTTTCACGAAGTTTAGTATACTATTCCTAGTAGGTGTTTTTCTTTACTTTTTCAAAATTGTTTCTTACAATAACGATGTAAACCTAAAGGTAGGGTGAGGAGATAATGAATCATATAGAGGGCATCAGCGTAGAACAAGATCTCGTCATACAGAAGGCTCGAAAACGAATCATAGAATCTATTGGAAATAACATGGATTTATATAGTGTTAGTGAATCTACCGGTCATTTATACGGTTTACTTTTATTTCAAGACAAGCCGATGACATTAGACGAAATGGGAAAGGCTATGGAAATGAGCAAAACCAGCATGAGCACAGGTGTGCGGACGCTGATTGATCTGAAAATGGTTAATAAAGTGTGGGAAAAAGGTTCCCGTAAGGATCTCTATGAGGTCGAATCCGACTGGTTCCAAACCTTCGCTGATTTCTTTAGCCTCAAATGGCGAAAGGCCTTAGAAGTTAACCTGCTTGCGCTTACCAAATCCAAAAATGAGTTCCGAAAGCTGAACGAACAATTTCCTGACAGTCTCCCTTTACAAGCTGTTGTTAAACAGGATTTGGATAAAATAGATTCAGCTATTCATTATTACAAATGGCTTGATAGGCTTATTGATTCATTCGAGTCGGGGGATATTTTCAAGCTGGTTCCCAAGGACTTACCCTCAGATGAATCATGAATAAACACAACAAGAAAAACCTGAACAATAGTTGGACATTAATCCGACTGTCGTTCAGGTTTTTTGTGTTCCATTTCAATCAGGGCACCAAGATAAATAGATAAATGTCATGCAATTATTACTCGCTGGCGTTCCTAGCTTTGTCTTGCAAATTGCGCAGCCGATAGCAGTTCATGCCTGCCACCCCGAGCTCCTCCAGCAAGCCAAAGTTAGCCCATGCGCCTACTACTGCTCCGATGCCGGGGATGAGTTGAAGCATTTTACGAAAATCAATCGTGTCTCGATACTCCTGCTGCAGCTGCAGCCAATCCACTTGGTTAGCATAGTCTGCAGCAGGAGGAAAGGTCTGTGAAATTGCAGGCCAATTCTTAATCGTATGAAGCAGCGCCGGCTTCTTCTTCGAACTGGAGAACGCCAACTGAAACACATACAAAATGAATAATCTTTCTCTGTAATCCTTGGTGGAATATCCGTAAATATGGGCTAATTCAAAAAGGAACTTCAACTTAATCCCGATAAGAACCGGGAAATCAGCTAGGCCAAGTAAAATCCCACCGGCCCCTGCACCTGCACCCTCGGCGGCGGCGATTTTTTTGTAAAGTGACAGCAGCTCCTCGGCTTTCGCATCGCGGTCCGCCATCGATATGCCCTTCAGCGGCTCCGTTGCAGGCATATAATTAATTCCGAACAAAGTCGTTTGCACAATCCCTTTTACCGTCGCGGTGATCGTATTGTGTATCTTCTCGGGAATCACTTGATTGATGCGATTTTGAACGGATTTGGAGGCGCGCTCGATCAGGTTAGGTTTCTTTTGCAAACGAATTTCCCAACGCTTCAGCTTTGCCTTCATTTGCTGTTCGTAAATTGTGTACGGCTGTTCCATGGCTTCACCACCGTCGATTAGATTCTTATATCTTCACTTCCTCAAATTCATCAACACCATTCGGTGACAGTTAGTTGTATTATACACGTTAGTTGGGGGAGAATTCATTAGGCTCACTGGGATTGCGGGAAATACTTGAACAGAAATTAAAGAACGAGCACTATCCAACTGCTCATTTTTTCCGAATTATGACAAATCGTGTCGTTTACAACCCTAAAAAACTGCTGTAATCTAATTCTATGAAAGGTGGCGATGATTCCTGAATTTCCTACGAACACTACTAAATCTTTGGACTCCCTATAAGCGTTTAACCGGCATTTTTTTATTTTGTCTTCTCATAGAAGTCGGATATTCGGTAGCAGCTCCTATCAGCCTTAAATATCTTGTTGATGAGGCTTTTACGCCAAAAAGTGTGCATAACTTCACAATCATTCTTATCGTGCTGCTTAGCACTGGCTTTATCAACATTTGTGCAAGTATTTACGGTGAATACACACTCGGCAATCTTGGCGGCCAGATCATCAAGAAGCTGCGGATAGAGCTATTCACACATCTTCAGAAGCAATCGCTTCCCTTTCATCAAAAATACCGAGTCGGCGATCTTGTCGCTCGATTCTCATCAGACATGACCTCCTTGGAAAGAGTCGTCCGCATCGTATTTCCTTATTTTCTGAAGGAGGCCTTAAGTGTTCTGCTCGGACTTTTCATCCTATTCTCAATCGAATGGAAACTCACACTGGCCATGCTTGTCGGCTCCACGCTCATGTTCATTGGGCCAAGACTCCTTCAAGGGCGTGCGGAAACCGCCAATATGGACTATAAAGAATCGCAAGAGCGCTTCACGAACACGATTGATGAAATGGTGAAGGGACATAAAACAATTAAAAGCCTACATCTCCAAGCCCGATTCCAAGATCGCGCACGTAAACAAGTCCAAGAGCTCTTTACCTTCGGGTTGAAATTACAACTTGCCGGTTCTATGATGGAACGCCTTCCACTTATCTCACTGCTAATTTTGAACGGGATTATGATCGGTTTCGGGGGCTACCTCATTTTCCATGACATGATGAGCATTGGCGGTTTCATGGCCTTTTTCACCTTATTCTTAAGCGTAGGACAGTCCGGCTCAAATTTATCTTCCCTCGTCCCAAGCTTGATCGATTCCAGTACAAGCTTTCATCGGATACGGGAAATTCTGGACCACCAGGCTAGTGTTACAGAGGATGCTCATTCGCTTGAACTTCCTTCTTCTATTCCTTCGATCCGGATGGATGAAGTGACCTTCGGTTATACCGAGGAAGCCGATCAATTACATAACGTAAGTTTACATATTGCTCCTGGGAGCTATGTGGCATTCATTGGTCCAAGTGGTTCTGGGAAAAGTACGGCGCTGCAGCTGTTGTCCCGTTTCTTTGATCCCAAACAAGGCTCGGTCTCTATCAATGACTATGACATACGTACCTTGAGCGAGGCCTCCTTGCGTAAACAGTCCACACTTGTTACACAGGATACCTTCTTATTTAATACGACCATTCGGGATAACCTGCTGCTGGATAGTGGTGCTTCGGAAGCTGAAATGATTGCGGCTGCCAAGCAAGCGAACATTCATGATGTTATTGCCAGCTGGCCTAACGGATACGATACAGAGGTACATCATGAAGGCGGCTCGCTTTCTGGCGGCGAACGTCAGCGATTGTCGATAGCGAGAGCGCTGTTAAGGAAGCCGAACCTGCTGCTGCTCGATGAGGTGACATCCGCATTGGATCCAGCTACCGAGTCGGATATTAATCAACTCGTTGAGCGGCTTAGATCCGAGAAGACGATTGTATCCGTGACACATCGGCTATCCTCCGTCATGAACGCTGACTGTATTCATGTATTCCAAGATGGCCGAATCGTGGATTCCGGTACCCATCAAGAACTTCTAAATAAGAACAATCTATACCGCACTCTTTGGGATAAGCAGTACGGATTTAACCTGTCTCAGGATGGACTCTACGCGACAGTGGATATGGACAGACTTGCCAAACTGCCTTTCTTCGAAGGTATTGCACCGTCATTGCTCAAGAACATCGCGATGTTGTTTACAACTGAAACCTGCAAAGAAAGCGAGAATATCGTACGCGAGGGCGATGATGGCAACAAATTTTACATTATTGTCCGTGGTAAATTTGAAATTATTAAGCGTATGCCTGATGGCGGGGAACGGCGGGTCGCCGTGTTGCAGGATGGGGATCATTTTGGCGAAATTGCGCTGCTTCACAATGTCCCTCGGAATGCGACCGTTAGGGCAATGGGCCCATCGGTTCTGTTGTCTGTCCGGCAAGAAGCTTTTCACCGTTTAATGGCTGAACATCCTCAAATTAAGCAATCCTTGGAGCATACGCTTCAGAAGAGAATTGGATGACGACTGGAAGCCAGAGATAGGCTGGACGTGAAGAATTAAGGAAGGAGGAACACGATGATGATCAATTACCACAAGTGTGTGAGTGATGACGATTTCGCCAAGGCCAGTATATTTATGCTAGCCCGTAAGCGCGACCTGCACCCTGCTTATTCTACTTTGGAAATGGTAACCCTCCTTTATTCCTATGTGACTCAGGGCCACTTAATTTGTGCGAAGGATGCTGAGAACCAAGTCGTCGGAATAGCGGCCTATTACTACGGAACACCAGAGCAGGAATTTCAGGATACAGATATTGCCCTGGTGGATGTGGCCATTGCCGATAAAGCTTACCGAGGGTCTCGCTTATTTGTACGAGGGCTGCTATACATGGTCAATGAGATTATTGCGGGAGGTCCAGACGTCCAAGAGTTAAGGCTTGCGGCCTTGGCCGAGAACGACTATGTATGCCGACTGTATGCCAAGTTTACGAGCGCACGCTTCGTTCGAGAAGGCACACACGGGAAAGAAGTCGTTTTTTGTGAAAAAATTAACATTTTAAGGGATATCCTAACGAAATTTAATACGATATAATTGAAAGAAGAAGTACAAATTACGACACAAGGGAGGCAATCCGTATGTTTCCAGTACCCCCAACTCTCGACAAAGGTTCTAAAAAAGGAAGCGGCTTCGGTAAGATCGTTAAGGTTAACGATTCTCTTCGCGTACAGCCACAGTAATGTCTTATGAATTCCGAGTCAGCGAATTTGAAATGGATCATGAAGCCTATATGGACTTCCTGCTGCGTCATCACGACGAACTGAATTTGCCTTACACGTTCGGCATGAAACTCAGTTTCATCAGTAGTCCTCTCTTTCTAGGTAAAGCCATGCTCATCATCAATGAAGAGTCCTACGATATGGTCGGCGCGGCCGGCTTCGGCTACGGCACCGGTCCAGACGATTATGAGGATCAGCATATTTGTCAGATCGAGGTGGCTTTTATTGAGAAAGAGCTGCGAGGATCAACATTATTCGTACAAGGACTACGTGCACTGGTACATGCCATCAAAGCAGGCAATCCCGACGTCCGGCAGGTTCAGTTCTGGGCTTCTGCGGCAGAGGAAGAATTAGATCGGCTCTTTGCCAAATTCCTCGCCTTGCCCGGCTCCACCAAATCCATTGTGAACCACTTGGCCCTCTTCACGATACCGTTCCACGAACTTGAAGCTTATTGTAATCGTTTGAGGTAATTAGGGACAAGCTTTGGGTTTGTGGAGTATCTAACAAGACAAAGAAGAGCAAGCCACATGGGGTTTGCTCCTTTTTTATTAATGGGAATACAGATACTAAGTGGGATTACCTACAACACGCAAGCAGGAACGTACCCAGGATTCATGAAATCAAATACTTGTATGGGGCCAGCAGCCGTCAAATAATGTCCAACAAAAACAGCTACGCCAAATGGACAATTTAGGTATAAATCAACTTTATCAATACCCTGTTGTTTTAGTCTATCCACAGCAGCTTTAACTTCAATTGCATACGAAACTGCCTGTTCTGCACCACTTATACTTCGCTGACCCGCCCCTAGCTGAGGTGTCAAATTGATTAAAAGCTCATATTGAACATCACTTTGTTTCAAATGAGAAAGAACTGTCTTCTCAATATCGTTAGATACACTAAGCACAACGATAGCACGTTTACTGTTTGAATTGTTACCAAAACATCGTTTTACATTCACTTCAAATGAAGGATCACGTCTCAATGAAGACCATATTCCTTCCCCTTGCGCTACTTCAAGTACAGCCCCTCTTGCTTGAGAAAATCTGCTCCCGATGAGAATTCCCCCGGGCAAACTAAGACTAGCATATACCCGAACGCATCGTTTCATGGCCCGATTCTGTGACCAGATATCAGCGGCTTCTCCTAATGCCTTTGCCATAATACTCCACTCGGATGTTGAAGGCAGCCTCCTGGGGGATGCATATACATCGAAATATTCAGTCCAATTTAACTCGATCTGCGGCTGCACTTCATATTGTTGCTTGTCAAACCCATGTATATGAAAAATCATTGCTTTAGAACTTGTAGATATAGGTTCCAAATGCTTCTGCAAGAAATCACGAATTGTTTTATAAACTGTACTGCTGCTATCAACCTTACATATGCTCGAATGTCCTTCATCGACAGCAATTACTTCTGCTCCTAAATATAAGGGAGTGGAGGAGGCACTCGCTACTACCCGATCACGCTCCCCGCGCAAGGCAATCTGTGAAATATTATGTTTCAAATTTTCTGGCAAAGCCTCCACTCCGCCTCTATATGCATACTTGTTCCAGTTCCCCTCAAGTAAAGCCAGTTGCGGATTTTTTCTGCGTAACGATTTTATTTGCTTATTAGCAAATATCTTTGGAAACAACTCAGCCAATCCGGATCCATGAAAAGGAACAGATAAGTAAACAACGCCTTTTACACTTTTCAGATTACTACTGTCAAATGTCTCATAGCGGTTAACGATATACTGCTGTACCACTAACCCGCCCATACTGTGTGCCACGAAAATAATTTCCTTTCCAGGCAATTCGACCTTAATATCCGAGTGCAATAGTTCTGCTACCGTCGTAAAATCATATTGCCAAGGCTTTACGCCAGTACGATAGCCGTAACTGTAAAATTCCGCATCTCTTAATAGTGGATCTTGATCCAACATTTCAATAAGTGTTTGAGAGTAGGAATCATTACGCCAAGTGTCGTACAAACTCCCACCTATACCATGTAGAAAGATTATTGCGAATCGGCTGTCTGTAGGTCCGGATCCTATTTTTTTGAGCTGTGCTTTCTCAATACTCATTTGTAACTCCTTAATTATTCATCTTCTGGTTGTTTTTGATTGATACCATACTGCTCTAATGCAGCAGCTACTTCGGGGTGATCCTCAGCCAGTTCAATACCGTATTCCTCTAACAACTTTCTGAGACCTTCGCTATCATGCTTCTCATTCTTTTTTTGCGAATAACTGGTAAGAGCATGCAAGAATAAGGAGACTTCCCGCTTAATAAGTTTCTCTATTAACTTGAGAGTTTGTTCTTCTGAGAATTCTATTTCCGAACTTATATAGTCATTTAGAGTTTCGTGTAACTTTCCCATACTTTGATGTTGATACCCACGATTTCGATAAAGTATATTTTTTTTAAATTTACTCATTTCTATTGCTTTAGTATAGTCAAGTATAGCTTTGTTGAAGCATTCCACTTTCTCCTTTTTATTCGACAGCCTTCCCATTCCCGTTAAGGCAAGGGCGCGGTTATTATACTCGTGATGGTTGATCTCAGAATCTGCTGCCCTTTTCATTACTATTTCAACTTGTTCTAAAGCATTTTTGAAAGATTCCAGTTTACTGTCTTCTGAAATTCCATGACTATATCCATGATTAATAAAAGAAGTTGCAAGAGCGCGATTATATTTTAAGATTATATGACCACAAGCCTTCAAGCCTTTGTCATAATAATATGCTGCTTTGAAAAAGTGGTTTTTCTGAGAAAATGTTTCTGCTATTTTAAAATAATGGTGATGATCTATAGCTGTTTCACTTTCAACTTCTTTAAGACGTCTGTCGTAGTCTTGAAGAGTTTCTTCATTAATTTCATCACTATCTTTTATATTGCTTATCATTGTTCTCACCAACTGACGAACAACGGCTTCGTTTACCTGTTCTGGAATCAGATTAATCAAGCCGTCCTCTGAAATAATGGCGATGACGCATCCTTTTGTATCTGATTTTAATTTCTCAAGATAACGGTGTGCTGAATGAAACCTGGCCCCCCGACTTGCGTCTCCAAGATGCCGTTGCGCCAGTCCATCCAAAATCACACCGATAGCGTGACAAGCTCCCGTTGTGTCGAAATATATCGCTCCGTCAATGGAAGTGAGATGCTTTATGAACGCAGGGCTAATCTCAGTAGGAAGGATTGGAGTAGACTGTTTTCGCAGCTTTTTCAATTCATCGTCCGCAGTTATGGGGTCTGTAATTACAACCATCGTTCCATTTTGCTGCTCAGTTGCCTTCTGAATGATAAGCCGAAGCTTCTGAATTCCTTCATGTGTTATGGGAGGAACAACTTCCTTAAACTGAGCTTTCATTGTGCGTTCAAAAAGCTCAGGCGTAAAGCCCCCAGAACCAATACCCGGATGTTTAAAAGAAATACTTGTTAGTTTATGAGATACAATTTCTAAGTTCATAGTCATTTTAAATATTTTAGATTCATCTTCTGCAACCACATGAGCGTCCGTATTTTCCTTTTTCTCCGTAGTAACAAGCAGAAGATCATATCTGGATAGCCCTTTAAACTCCACTTTAAACAGCAGATTATCTCCTAACTGGCCCCAATCTATTTCACCCACACCATAGATGGCTCTATCATCAGCAATCAAGTACAAATCTTTCTCTTTGTTTGTAAGTTCAAGTAATTTTCTAATTCGCCGAGCATCTTCTAAATAAATAGGCTGATGATTTTGAAACCTGATTGAATATTTAACAAGCTTGCTATCTTCCAGCATACTAGTATTGAGAAGAAGCATACAACCAAACGGAATCTCACCTTCATACGTCCTTGTAGAAATCCCATCAATCTTCTCAAGCAAGTTGTTAATGTAATACTGATTTCTTTCCGTTTCTGTCAATTCCATATCTGCTCTTGAAACATCGATTAAATCGAAACCGTTTACAATAAAGTCCTGTGTTTTCCCAAAAAATAAGCGTGCCATCCTTTGAAGGAACTGACTGCTATTCTCTTTGTACTTAATTTCAACTTTGTTATCCTCATTAACGAATAACAATTCCTGATCACCCGATACCTTATAATAATCCTTGAAATAATAATCCAAGATCATTCTGAGAAAAGATAGCTGTGGCCTTTCAAGAAAAATATTTCGCGTTACCGAATCTGTATATTCAATCGACAAAATGTATTTAAGTGTGCAGTGTTCATCATCTATTTCAAGTTCAAAACTGTTGGAGTAGAAAATGTTCCATTCATTTGACTCTTGTCGAAGTGGGTGCTCCTCACTACTTTCAATCGCAGCTTCATTCTCACTGATATTTGACTCAGCTAAAACTCCTAATGGACGCAAACTGGTTTTGAAGCTAGTTGTGTCAAGATGAATAAGGAATTCATTTAAGTTTGTACCCGGGTCTTTGTGGGCTAAACCAATCTTTCTAAAAACTTCCTCTGGGCCGCTTAGCTCTTCTTGGATAACATCGGTTTCTTGACCTTGAAGATCACTTAAAACACTTTTAACTCGAACTGTTTGAATACATTCTTGATTCTCATCCAAAACGAAAGCATATAGCTTTAAATCTAGTCTATCATCAAGTTTTTGCAAAACTCGTTCCAGATTATCGTATACTTGCTTATTTATATACTCAAATACTTCCAAGGAAAACTACCACCCTTTATAGTAATATTTTCCTGTCAATATTAACATATATAGTCTTTTTGTCACTATAATTTTTAGATTCATAGGCTAATTCTACTAATAACTTTAAATATTATTATTTAATAATTTTCTATTTAATGAGATACCTCATATTAAATAGTATAGAAATATAAAGGAGCTAACCCATTTGTAGGGTTTAGCTCCTTTTTGGCCTCATTGTGATAGAAAATGGTCTCCCTAATTGGCTTTCGAAAGCTTGTTTATGAAGACTTTCAGGCTTTCTTCCCCGTTAATAAACAGCCTTTTCAGCAAATAAGGGGACTGTTGATTGGTCGTGTAGCCTTGGTCAATCGTAAACGCATAGCGAAAGCCGTGCTCTTTCAAGAGCTTCACCGTTGTTTGGTTATATTCCCCATAAGGATAGCAAAAAACATCTGCTTGCGTGCCAAGCTTCTCCTCAATTAACTTTCTAGCTTCGGTAATCTCATACGCTTGTTGTTCCGCTGAAAGCTTAGGTAGATGCGGGTGTGTCATGCCATGTGGCTGAATGTCCCAACCGGCTTCTTGCAGTTGCGTGGCCTGTTCCCAATTCAGATAGCCAGCGTCCTCAACCATGCCTGGTGACATGAAGAGTGTGGCAGGGAATTTATATTTGGCCAGAATCGGCATCGCCTCCTCCACATTATCCACATAGCCGTCATCAAAAGTAAGCAGTACAGGCTTATCAGGCGCCGCGAAACCGCTTTTATTTTCAATAAGGTTAATGAATGTTGCAAGAGAAATCGGTGTATAACCATGGTCATGCAGATATTTCATCTGAGCCTCCAGCTTGGCTGGAGAAATAACAACCACATTCCCTGGATCAATGGTGACGCTGTGATAGTTGAGGACGGGTATGCTGACTTTGGATGAAGCAGACGGAGCGACAACCCCATTGGGCATGTAGGTGTCCACTGTAACGGAAGTTGTCTGAGGTGGGGCTGTGATCACTTGCACGGATGGTGTTGGTGCTGGAATCATGTCCATCTGAACGGATGGCATCGGCGTTGGGATGATGTCTACTTGAGCTGGTAGTGGCTGCTCAGGCTTGTCCAGTGGAAGGGATGGAACCTCAATAGGCACAAGCGCAGAAAGGGGAGTTTGGATTAATTCCTCGGCTTGGACTTCTATGTGGATGGGAGCTGTTGAAGAATTAAGAGCACTTATGACTAAGAGGAAAAGAAGCGTAAACACTCCCGCTAGTAACGTGTAAAATAGAAACCTCTTCTTTCGGACGTTCATAGCAAACCACCCATTTCTCGAGGAATCATCTATCACTCTATTTGTAAGCAGTAATTGAGAGAATTATTCCTAGATTTTGATAATGGGCGGGGAGTTAGGAGGAGCTTAGGGGAGCGGAAGACTACACAGAACAAATTTTAACGGACACGAATGACGTTATTTCGACCAGAATGGGGCTTTTGGGGAGCTAACGGACACCATAGCCGTTAAATGGCTCTAGCAAGCCAATAATTCTCTGATTTCAGGCAAATAAGATCTGCTGTGTCCGTTAGCCTACACAAACAATCAAATACAACCTAATAGCGTCCTCTGTGTCCGTTAGCCCCTCTTGTTGGCTACTACTAGACTACCGAAGCTACTAGGTTGTTGTTACTACTACGTAAATAGCAAAAGTCCCCAAGCAAGTAAAGAAACCACCACTAAGACCGTGTCCACTCTCTCCCACTCCAGTGTGTTCTTCCGTAGCAGCAACGTTGTCCCATCAATTTGCTTCATCTCCAGCGCGACGGTCATTTGTTCCGCTTTGTGGAACATCCCTAATAGTAGCGGAACTACGAGTGCAGGAATGTCGCGTACGCGAACACTACCTGGGCGGACAGAGGCTTTCCCTCGTGCTCGCACGATCATCGAGAATTGCTGCCACTCCCGCATGATGAGCGGGATGAACCGGAAAACAAACGAAACCGCCAAGGAAAAGGATGCCACGGGCAGCTTTACCTTGTACAAATATTTCAATGCCCAGTTCAGTCCTTGCACGAGCTGACTATAGGGGGTCGACATGGCGAGCCAGCAGCCTGCCATCAAGACGACAAATAATCGCGTCAGAATAAAGGTGGTGCTCCAGCCATTGTCAACAGAGTAGCCGAACGGTGAGAATTCGATCCCCGCCAGCGCGACGGAAAAGATCAGGAAAATCGCATACGACGTTGCGATTTTGCGAATCCCGCGCAACACACTGCGCGGAAGGCCGAGAAACGCGCAGCCGACGAGCGCCGCGGCCACCGCGAGGCCGCCCCACCCCTGCTGCCCCATCGTGCCGATGGCGAGCAGCAGGTAGAGCAGCCACTTCGCGCGCGGGTCCAGCCCCAACCACCCCGCCTGCGGCGCGGGTGGTTCCGGCTTCTGCGCCAGCAGCTGCGCGGGCCGCGGTGGCTGCGCCACGTGCGCGGCGGCCGGCGCCGCCGCTGGCGCAGAAGCGCTGCCAGCTTCGCGCAGCGCAGCCAAGATCGCCGACGCGGCAAGCGCCGGCGTGAGCAGATCCGGCGCGATGGCGATGCCAACGCGCGCCATCTCCACAGCGGCCTCCGCGCAGCTCGGGAGACCAACCCCGGCGCGCGCCAGCACCTCGGGCGCGCGGCAGAGCTCTTGCGGTGAGCCGTCGAAGACGAGCTCGCCATGGTCTAGCACGAGGACACGGTCCGCTAGCGGAAAGAACGTGTCCAGATCGTGCGTGGCGACGACGAGTCCGCCACGACCGCCACGCTCGCGCAGCATGCGCAGCAGCTCGCGCACGGCGGCCGCCTCGAGGCCGGCAGTTGGCTCATCCATGAGGAGCCAATCCGGCGCCGTGGCGAAGGTGGTCGCCAGCGCGAGCCGGCGCTGCTCGCCGCCGCTGAGCGCGAAGGGCGAACGATCCATGGCGAAGACGCCATGGGGATCGAGCGCATGGGTTGCCTCGCGAATGCGGCGATCCCGCTCTCCCTTTTCAAGTTTATACGGCCGAAGCGAATAAGCGAATTCTTGACCTATGCTGCGTGCGAACAATTGCTGCTCGGGGAATTGAAATGTTAAGCCGAAGCGAAGCAATTGCTTGGGATCGGCTTTCATCGGTTTCAGCCAAATCGGCTTTTCATCCACCGTAATCGTTCCAGTTTGTGGCTTAAGTAGACCCGACATCACTTGCAGTAACGTTGATTTCCCTGAACCTGCGTGGCCGATAAGCAACGTTACGGAACCTTCTTCCAGCGTAAAGCTTATATTCTGGAGTAGTCTCACATTAGGTGAATCTGGAGCTGTAACCTCTATTCCCTTCAAGGCTATCGGCATGAGATCACCTCCGCCAATTCTTCCATGTTCAGAGGAAGAGGGTCTAACGTGAGTCCCTGTTCTAGCAAATGCATCGCCGTTTGAATCACAAAGGGCGGATCAAAGCCAAGTTCCACACAAGGCGAAGATTTCTCGAATTTCTTTACTTTCTCAGATTTATCGAATTTCTTTAATTTCTTTAATTTCTCGATTTTCTCGGTTTCCTCATATTCCTCAAATTTCTCCGATTTCTCCCAAGCTTCCCCATAAAAAAACTCACGCGGCTCCCCATCAAAGGTAATCCTTCCAGCGCCAAATCCGACGACACGACTCGCATCCGCCACCTCTTCCAGACGATGTGAAATCCATACAATCGTCGTTCCACGTTGATGTGCCTGGCGCACGGCTTCCCGTACTTCTTTGCGAGAAGCTGGATCCAGCATCGCCGTCGGTTCGTCTAGAAGCAGAATCTCTGGACTTGCTGCGAGTGCGGCAGCGAGATTTACCAGCTGTTTCTGCCCCCCAGATAAGGTAGCCATTGTACGCTCCGGCGAAAGTGACAAGCCTACAGCAGCTAATACTTCCGTATACCAACTCCTGCGTTCCTCAGCCGTTAATTGTTGTGCTTGCGGTAAGAAATCTAGTTCCTCCGCTATTGTTTCTCCTATGAATTGAGCTTCTGGCAATTGGAGCACGCCTCTTGTCGCCTGCGTCACAGCGTTCGTTCTACGCTGCACTTGCCCTTCCGACAATGGGTTCAAGCCTAGCAGCACGCTAGCAAGTGTACTTTTCCCGCTCCCATTGGGTCCCACAACAGCGATCCACTCACCTCTATGAATGTCTAGCGAGACACCTGACCATACGCGTCGCCCTTCTCCCGATTCCATACGATAGACGATCGAAGCGTTCTTTAATGACATTAATTTTTCTCTTGTAGGCATATGTAAAAAAGTTCCTTTCACTTTTCTAGCAGTTGTGCTATCATCTTTATTGTCAACTTGTTAACCAGTCATTTGGTTGACAATAGATTAACAATACCAGAAACAGGAGTGATCAACAATATGAAACTTACGTTACGTGGTGTAATTTTCAGCGCTTTATTTGCAGCTATTCTCGTGTTATTCAGCTTCATCAAAATTCCTCTTCCTACGTCACCTGTACCCATTACACTTCAAACATTAGCCGTTATGCTCGCTGGAGGCTTACTAGGCGCACGATACGGATTTCTAAGTATGGCCCTTGTCGTCGTTCTTACTGCGCTGGGCTTTCCCCTTCTAGCTGGGACTGGCGGCATTGCCAAAGTTCTCGGACCTAGCGGTGGCTTTATCATGATCTGGCCGATATGTGCCCTACTTATTGGTCTTATTTTACCGCGTATTCGTCTGAATGGCATCAAGGGCTATATCGCTGCATTTCTTGTTCTTGAAGTTTTCGGTTCCCTTTTTGCTTATTTAGCTGGCGTACCATGGTTAATGTATAAAGTTCCTGCTTACTCCTTTGCAGATGCCATGGCCGCAGGATGCTATCCATTCCTCGCTGGAGATGCGATTAAAGCGGTGGTAGCCGCACTCATCATTGCGCCCGTTCGTCAAGTCTTCCCGCCACAGCGTCTTACAGGTTCATCTTCACATAGCATTGTGAAAACGGAGAATTCGCAGGATGCCTTGATTCACTAATTCACTCTTAATCACCTAGTACCTTACCTCATATTCGTCCAACAAATAAGAGCCACCCCCAAAGTAGCTAATCTACTTGAGGATGGCTCTTTCATTCCTTTTTTTTACTTCTTCGTAAACCATTCGTTTAAAGCATCAATGGCAGTCTTCCCGCCCTTCGCATCAAACTCCTGTGTAAATTTGTCGAACTCCGACAAATCACGTTTACCCATAATAAATTTCATTGAGTTTTCTTCAACATAATTACGAAGTTCTGTGAATTTAGTATCGTATGCTTCAATCGATGGCGCAAAGTTCGTTTCCTCACGGGATTTTTTAAATTTAAGCTGAGGCTCATAATAAGGCAATAAGCTTTTGGCTTTCAGTCTTGCATCAATACCAAAATCCGTATCCCCTAAGCCGTACATCGAACGCCAGCTAATTTTGTCACTTTGTTCTTTCGTCTGCGTATATACCCCATTTGCTTCTGTGTAATCCTCACCTTTAATACCATAATTTATTAACATATCCGTTTCCGGCTTGTACAAAAAGTTCAGGTATTGGGCTGCACCCAACTTATTTTTAGCTTGTTTAGGAATTACAACATATTGCGTTGAAATCGAAGCATCTTGAATCCCCGATTGACCATTTTTGCCAACTGGAGGTGCAATAAACTGTACAGAGCCGCCATTTTTCTTTTCCTGTAGGGCTTTATCCACGTCAATACCTGATGAGAAATACAACGTATTGAACACGGCTGTTCCGTTAATTAACTTATCTTTGCTATCTTTATTAACTGCAAATTCAGGATCCAATAATCCCTCGTCATACCATTTTTTAAGTGTTGTTATGAATTCTTTGTATTCCGGCTGCACCCAGGAAAATTTCAATTTCCCGTCTTTTATAACTGTAGGTGTAGAAACGCCGAAGGCAGCGGAGAAAGGGAAAAATCCATCAAAGAAAGATCCCGCACTTGAAGTCGCCATCGTCAGTGGCGTAATATTCTTCTTCTCTTTAATTGTCTTCATTGTTGAGTAAAACTCATCGATCGTTGTTGGCGCATTCAAGTTTAATTCCTTCAAAATATCCGCACGCTCAATAAGACCGTTTCCTACCTTTAAGGCATTTCGATAAGGTATCGCATAAACTTTCCCTTCATATCTCAAAGCATCTAGCGACTCTTTACTCGCCATCGTGGATAAATTCGGAATTTGCTTGGCAATTAAATCATCGAGAGGCTCGAGCGCACCTTGTTTGGCCAGTTTAAAGTAGTCGGATTTGCCATTCACCATGATCAGATCAGGCACATCACCAGAAGCAAAGATTATGGATGTTTTTTGCGATGGATTTTCATTGGGAAGTGACTCATATTGAATATTAAAGCCCGAGTTCTCCCTTAACTTATTAATAATCTTATTATTGTTCATGGTGTCCGAACCTTTGAATTGCTCCATAACGCCGTGGTAAAGTCGGGTAATTTTTAAATCCTTAAGCGCTTTGACTTCTCCCCCACTCCCACTTGTTGCCGTCGCAGTCTTTTCTGTTCCTGCCTGGCCCGCTTCCTTGCTTGTGCTGCACCCCGCCATGACAAGCATACACATGACTACACTCATACTGATTGCCGCTGTTTTTCTAAAAACCATGATCGCGCCTCCCTATTTAATTATACATATATGAAAAGTTCGGATATAGGCATGGAATTATCCCTTGACCGCACCTAACATAACACCTTTAACAAAATATTTTTGAATGAAGGGATATACACACAGGATCGGAAATACCACGCAGATGATGGCCGCAGCCGTCGTCGATTCTGGTGTTAGTTCACTTAACACGCCGCCTGTCGTCATGTCTCCCGTCTTGGAGTTGGTTACGATCTGCATCAGGAATACTTGCAGTGGCATCAGACCTCTATCGGTGATATACATCATCGCTTGAAAAAAGCTATTCCAATAACCGACGGCATAAAACATCGCGATCGTTGCAATGGTCGGTAGGGATAAAGGCAGATAGATCCAAGTAAGAATCCGTATGTTGGAAGCCCCATCCATAATCGCCGACTCTTCCAAAGCCTCAGGCAGGCTCAAAAAATAGTTGCGGATCAAAATTAAATTAAACGGTGCCAAGGCCAGAGGCAGCATAATCGACCAGAGTGTGTTCAGTAATCCTAATTGCTTTACAACCAGGTAGGTAGGAATTAGACCACCGCTGAAGAACATCGTGATGACAAAGAACAGCATAAATCCTCTTTTAAAAGGAAAGTTTTTCCTGGATAGTGGAAACGCAGCCAATACGGTGACAGCCATGCTGATTGCCGTGCCAACTACGGTAATAATCAAGGAATTCCAAAATGACATGTAAAACTGTTTATAAGAGAGTACATATTCATACGAAGCAAAGTTGAAGTCTTTCGGCCATAGCCAAATCTCTTTAGCTAAAATATACGTTTCACCACTGAGTGACTTCGCTACAATATGAATCAAAGGTACAACGGTTGATAATGAGAGCAGCGACAATACGATGACATTTACATAATTAAATATGGATTCTCTCCGAATTCTTTTCATGACAAGCCCTCATCTTTCTCTTCCTTAGAAAATTCCTTCTTCCCCCATTTTCCTGGCAAATACATTGGCTAGAATTAGAAGTACGCATCCAATGACTGACTTGAATAATCCCGCTGCTGTCGTTAAACCAAATTGCATAGAGCCTAGGCCCACTCGAAACACATACGTATCAATGATATCCGCCACATCATAGACAGTCGGGTTATACATAACCAGTACTTGTTCGAAACCTGCATCTAAGATATACCCGATTCGCAGCAAGAGAATGATGATAATGGTCGACTTCAGGCCTGGAAGAGAAATATGCCAAATTTGCCGAAAGCGATTCGCCCCATCCACAGTAGCTGCTTGGTATAGTTCCTCATTAATCCCCAGCAGTGCAGCGAGATAAATGATAGCCCCCCAACCTGCTTCCTTCCAAACATCCGAGCCCACGAGTATCCAGCGAAAAATTCTTTCATCCGACATGAAAAAGATCGGTTGGAACCCTAGCATTTCGATGATTCTATTAATAATCCCGCTGCTTGGAGACAGCATATCAATGGCGAGGCCGCCAATAATCACCCATGAAATAAAGTGAGGCAGATATGTGATCGTCTGCACCATTCGTTTGAATTTAACGAATTTGAGCTCATTCAGCAGCAAGGCTAGAATAATGGGAATAGGGAACCCTACGAGCAGTTTCATCAAGGAGATCATAACGGTATTTCTGACTACCCTTGGGAATTCGTCGAACGTAAATAATTCACGAAAATATTGAAGCCCCACCCAATCGCTACCCCATACACCTTCCATCAAATTGTAATCTTTGAAGGCAATGATGACCCCATACATCGGCATATATTTGAAGAGGAGGATGAGAATGACCGCAGGCAATACCATGAGATACAAATCCCAATACCTCAGAAGCTTGAATGACCTCCCTTTTGTTAATTTCACTTCTCTGCTTACTGTCAAAGAATTTGTCTTCATCATTTGTGATCTCCTTAGCTATCGTGCTCTTCTCTTGTACTAACTATATCCCGACAGGTAATGAAAATGTAGACTAATCCTTCTACTTTAATGACCACAATTTCTACGTTTTTACATGCAAAAAAAGACACCAACACTTCATGTTGAATGTCTTTTTTCTTCAAAAAACTTATGACTTGTTCATTTCACTCGGCTTGATTCCCCAGTACTTCTGAAAGCTCCGCGAGAAGTAATTCCCGTTCTTATATCCGACTCGTTCGGCTACTTCATACACTTTGCTCCCCGTTGCCAGCAGCTCCTTGGCCTTTTCCATCCGTAGTCTTAGCACGCTATCCGAGAAATTGCTGCCGGTCACCTCTTTAAAGATTCGGCTCGCATAGGCATAATTCATATACATTTTCTCAGCGACAAAATATAAACTTAGCTCTTCCTCATATAAGTGCCGATCAACGAAAGCCAAGATTTCACTCACCGTAATATGCGTACCCGATTTTCTGCGCTCGCTAATCGATCGGCTAATTCGCGCCATCATGCGATGCAGCCATTCCATGAGCTGTTCCTTCGCCAGCAACTGATTAAAGTTCATAAAATCTGTGTAGTCCTCAGCAAGCGTTTCGCGTAAACTCCACCCGTGGGAATTGACAATTCGCGTCAGTAATGCCGTGATGCGAAGAAGCATCTCTTTCGCCTCGGCAATGGGATGGTTCGGCGAGAAACCGATGTCCATTAACGTGCTGATGAGCTCTGACCTCTTGCTCTCATTGCCCGTTTCCACAGCAATTTCAATGTCTTTCTCCAGATCATTCATATTCAACCAGACTGACTTCGAAGGCGCATCGTTCCGATAAGGAATGACGGTTTCATTGCCCAGTACGATGCGTTCCTGCAGTGCCATTCTACTCTGCTTATAGGCAATCGGCAGCAAGGCTTGATCTCCCACACAAGTTCCAAGGCCAGCGCTGGCTGTCAGCTTCAAGCAGGATTTAACCGTGCTAAGAAGTCTGCCGAGCTGCTGATTGACTTTGAGTTGAAATCCTGACACCTCTACACTTGAAGGAGCAAAGAAGATAATGGCCGTCAGCCCATCATCATCCTGCAGAACGATGCCATCCATATCCTCCACGACATCCCGGGTAATATTAAAGAGTGAATACTGAATTAAGGGCCGCTCCCCTGAATGGAAACGAACATCGGTTTCGGCAATCGGATCCATATCGAGCGTGACAGGCAAATAGATATTGCCCGCTAGGGAGTAGCCGATTTCCTGACTGCGTTTTTCTAATTCCCACGTAGACAAACGCCCGTTCAACCAATTTTTATAAAATGACTGTTTAAGATGCGGCAGATGCTCTTTCCATCGTTGCTTCAGAAGCGCTATGTTATGAATATCATTCAATTCCTGTTCACGAAGCTGTTTGGCTCTTAACACCGTTTCCAGTACAACCTCATTCTCCGCCGGCTTTACCAAATATTTAACAACACCATAATCGATGCTATCTCGTGCATATTCAAAATGGTCAAAACCCGTTAATATGATAACCTTCACATGCGGATATTCATTCTTCAGTACTTTTGCCAGCTCAAGACCACTCATATCAGGCATATGAATATCTGTAATGACAATATCAATGCAGTCCTTTTCTACAGCCACGACGGCTTCCCTGCCGTTTGCCACAGCACCGGCAATTTCAATGTCATAGTCTTTCCATGGAATTCCATAGGCAATCCGCTCTCTGACTTGAAATTCATCTTCAGCGACGAGCAGCTTCATGATCTTCTTCCCCCACTCGTATAGGTATGATTAAGGTAACCTTTGTTCCGAGTCCCTCTTCACTTTCAATCCGGACGTCCGCTTCTTCTCCATAATATAACTTCATTCTTGATTTCACATTTTTCATTCCAAAAAATTGACTCGACGGGCTTTCTTGCGGCACTCGGTAAAGCTTACTTGTCAGTATACTTAGCTCCAGTTGGATTTGCTTCAGCAAGGTGTCTGGCATTCCCATGCCTGTATCTTCTACTTCGATAAATAAAAGATGTTGATGAACCCTAGAGCGAATTCGCAGTTCACCTTCAAAAGGGCATTTCTCAAGCCCATGAATAATCGCGTTTTCTACAATAGGCTGCAGCAACAATTTAAGTACAGGGATGGCCTCAGAGCCTTTTTCCAAATCAATCTCAACTGAAAAGTGTGCTGTTCGCATCTGTTGAACACGAATGTAATACAGCAGATGCTGCATCGTTTCCTCTAATGTAAATTGACTCCGTCCCTTTCCTAAGCTAACTCTGAAAAATTTGGCCAAATTCAAGACCATTTCACTGATTTCTTTCATATTGAATTTGACCGCAACCGAATAGATGGAATCCAGTGTATTATAAAGAAAATGCGGATTAATCTGCGATTGCAGCAAACTAAACTCCGACTTCGCTAAGCGCAGCTCCTTCTCATAATCCTCCTCGATCATAACTCGTTGGGACTCCGCCATCTGATTAAAACCATTCATTACGAGTCCGAATTCATCTCTTCGATCATGCCTGATTTGATAGTTCAGATCTCCCTTGCCAACGAATTTGAAAGCGCTTGATAGTTGACGCAAAGGCTTTAAAATTTGTATGTAAATCAGCCAGGCTGTCCACACAGCAAGAAGCATGCTAAGAAGAATAATAAGGTAGGTAAAGAGCTGCAACCGATGCGATTGTTTGAAAATTTCATCCTTGGGCTGCTCTAATTGAATAGACCATGCGCCGCTTGTTTCTTTCATTGCGAACATATCGGAAGCATAGGCTTGCTTCGCAGCAGGGTTGGTCTCCAGAATCAGCCTGTTATTATAATATAAAGAAATGTTCATCCGTTCGGTCGTTTGGAGATGTTGAATAATACTCTGAAGCGACGATTTATTTACAGCAAAAATCAAAACATTCGGCTCTGGCGAATCTCTTAATACGTCAAGTAACCTAATATAGTAGATATTGGAGCCTTTCAAATATAAGTTCTGACCCCCGCTGGAATCCGCAGTAGGAATATAAATAACCAAAGAACCAATGCCTCGAACGACTTGCTGAAACCAGCCTTCTTCTTTCACTTGAGGCCATCTGAACGCCCCCAGCGCTGTTGAAACGCCATTGCCGCTAGCTCCATGAACAATATA
This sequence comes from Paenibacillus sp. LjRoot56, assembly GCF_964253335.1. NCBI lineage: Bacteria > Bacillati > Bacillota > Bacilli > Caryophanales > Paenibacillaceae > Paenibacillus > Paenibacillus sp. LjRoot56. Next base: position 1,113,361 of record NZ_CAXURV020000001.1, on the reverse strand, counting down.
GGCCTCTTGAATGGAACCATTAATATTGGCAAGAGAAGTCAGCTGCTGCATGACTGTATGAATGTCATATAAATGAGTGGGATTAAGTGGGTCTTCAATATCCCTAAAGATGTTTACGATACTGGGATTGGAGCTAATCAGCAGGGTCTGCTGGTCCATATTTGTAGCAATCTGCTCCATATAGGCAAGCGACGTCAGGAGTGCCCCCTTCGTCCGGTCACTAATTTGGACATTCATAATACCTTGTGAGTAATTATTGGCAAATATACTTACACTGACCAGTGGTATGAGGATAAGCAAAAAAGTTAAGGTAAGCTTGAGTTGTAAGGAAATCGCCCCCTGCGTGCTTTTCACGGTTGTTCCTTCCTCTCTATGCTCGAACCTCGTTGTGCAGCTCTCCAGCTGCCTGGGGGACTGCCGTAATATTTACTGAAAGCATGCGTGAAAGCGTAAGCATCGGAATAACCAAGCAATAAGGAAACTTCACTGATCATAAAATCAGAGGAAAGTAACTCAGCTGCTTTTTCCATCCGCAATCGATGCAAATATTGGACAGGGGATACCCCCATTTCCTCCGAAAACATCTTCGAGAAATAAGTGCGGTGAAGGGCTAAGTAATCAGCAACATCACGAACCGTAATATTTTCCATATAGTAAGTGTCCATAAAAGCAACGCTTTTAGGAACCCAGTTCTCTTTGCCAGTCTGATTCTTATCGGACGGGTCCGTTGGAATCATAAGGCCAAAAATGCGATATAGGATGGAACATAACTCGTTATGCCGTTTCATGTCGTATTTGCGGGGAAGGAACAACTGGCGAAGTGTAGCTTCAAGCTCCTTGGACATGACCCCGTACAGGTAAGGAGCGTCCTTACTAAAGCCAGCTTTAGCGAAAAGTCCAGGTGCTTGCAAGCCATCCATGGAAATCCAAATCATCTGAAGGGTGGCATCACTCGGGGCCAACCCATAACGAAAAGTACTCCCCGGTACCATTGCAAACACATCGCCTTTGGACAAAATAATGTGCTCTTTGTCAAAGGTGAACTCAACCTTCCCCTCCATAATAAAGTGCATATTGTAATACTCAAGAATCATAGGCCCTGCTTGATAGCTGGGCTTAGCGATATTGCGACCAAGACGGAGCGGCCAGATGCCGCCTTTTTTGGCGAATTCATCAGGAACGAATAGTTTTGATTCAAAAAATTCCTTAGCGGTTTCCTGCACGCCGATCACCATCCTATCCGTTATCCCTTCTATTGTAGCAAATGCTGAAGATGATTGAATATGGCGCAGAAGCGAAATAAAACCTCTCTCTTTGGCAGTTGGATCCTGCCTGTTTGAGAGAGGTTTTTACTATCTTACATATGAACTAAAATCAGATCATTTTCAATCGAAACGCCGAATTTCTCCACCGTGACATCATACGTCTTGGTGCGCATGGCCACATCCGTGATCATGCAGCCCGACGCGATATCGAATTCCCACTGATGCCAGGGGCAGCGTACGATTTCACCTTCCCTATCAAACTGAAAATCACCAGGTCCTTCGGAAGTCACATAGGCTGTCACCAACCCTTTGCACAGCTCTGCTCCTTGATGAGGGCATATATTGCGCAAGGCATGAAAGCTGCCATTAATGTTGTAGATCCCCACACTACGCCCTTCTACCTCCACAATCTTATGCGTACCAGTTGGAATCTCCCCTACTGTTCCTACGATGTGCTGTGAGCTTCGCTTCATTTCGTCTCCTCCGTTTTGCGTGGAGGCAGACCATATAGCTTGGCTGCATTCTGATAGTAGATGCTGTCCCATAGCTCAGGTTCCAGTTTGGGCAATGCTTGACTTGGTGAATCATAGTCCCAATGCGGATAATCACTGCAAAACATGAGCGTTTCTTTCGCATAGATGCTCTCTAATAAATGATCGAAGATCTCACGGTTCGGTGTCTCTTCAAATGGCTGTGTGGTCACACGGACATGCTCTCGGAAATACTCGCTCGGCTTCTTGCGAACCCATGGCGTTTGCACCCGCAGCCCTTTCCATTCTTGATCCAGCTTCCACAGGAATGGGGCTAGCCACAAGACACCTGCTTCCTGCAAAACAACCTTCAACGTAGGGAAGCGCTCGAACACTCCGTCGAAAATAAAGCTGGCCAAATGTGCGCCCATGACCGCGGGACGCGCGCAACGCTGCTCAATGTAGTGCGTCACATATCCAGCTCCAGTATGCGGGCTATTAATGCCTTCACCTTCTAATCCAACATGGATGGTGAAAGGTAAGTTATGGCGAACGCAGGCTTCATAAATCGGATCATAGTGCCGATTTCCATATGGCAGAGTAGCGCCGCTGGAAACTACCACCTGCACCATGTCGGATCGGCCCCCGACGCGGTCAATTTCTTGCGCAGCAAGCTGCGGGGCCTGCTTCGCAATGAAAACGGACCCCCGCAGTCTGCTTTCTCGCGAAAGCCAGTGCTCAATCGTATATTCATTAATCGCTCGGCAGAGTGCAGCAGCGTAATCATAGTTAGGGGTCGCATGCACGGCATAGCCTTCCCCTGTGAGAATGCCATATTCGACATTGTAGCGGTCCAAATGCTGCTTTTGCATCAAGGCCAGATCACTGCCGGCAGATCCGCCCCCCTCGGGATACGCGTCAGCCATCCGGCCGCCCACGCCTCCATTAAAGTGCATGCCGCCCGGCAGCGCCGGCCCATATTGCTTCATAAGCTCCTGGTACCCTCGCGGCATATAAGATTTTAATGCTTCCAACCCCGTTGCTTGATGAATGTCACAATCGATAATGGATCGTTTCAGCTTCGGACGTTTGTCCGCCGGTAACTGTGTGTCGGTATTCGAAGTCTGCATATCTTTTGCCCCTCCAGCAATTTACATTAGATAGCAGGATGTGAGGTCGTAGATACGAACCATCCTTGCTTCTTGACCTTCATGTTACGTGTCCAGCGGCCAAACAACAATGTTGTCGTGTCTTGTATCTTTTGCGATTTTGTAAGGTGTTTACATGTAACTAGGGGATGGCTCTCACACTCTCCATCTACTGAGAAATGCAAAAAAGCAACTTTTCTCTATTACATACACACTTTCAGGTAAAGTTGATGCAAAAAGGCATCAATTTTTGCATTTTCAGCTCTGTTTTGACCTTTTCAACCGCAAAAGATGCCTTTTCGCATTTATTTAAAGCGTTGAAAGTAATTCCCCTGAAAAGGATGCGTTTTTGCATTTTTGCCAGTTGTGAACCGAACATAGTTGAAAAAAGACCAGCCCATTAGGCTAGTCTTTACAGGTATGAAAGTTACTTTCCGGCAGCATATTCAGCCGATATCTTCTTAAATACCTCATAACTGCGATTGGCACATTCCGAAATTGCGATCGGATGGAACCCAGTCACCTCTGCATATAACGTATCGTTAAGCGGCTCGGCCCAAGAGGACGGAAGCTTATCAGCCCCTAGCTTTGCACCCATAATCGATCCAACGGTAGCGCCATTGCAATCGGTATCCCAACCACCTAGAACCGATGTCGTAATAGCCAACTCAAAATCGTCCTTAGCAAAGATCAACGACGCAGCAACCAAAGCTGCATTATTGTTCGTATGTACACAATGATAGTGCTCGAACGCATTCCAAATCCGCTCGACTAGATCTAATTGATCAACCGCCGTACGCGCAATTTCCACGGCTTGTCGAATATCATGAGCCAAGCGGCTATTGCTAGGAATTTCGCTAAGTCCAATTTCCACAATGCGTTCATTATCGGTTTCGTTAAAAGCCGCTGCAATCATAGCAGCCACAAACATTTCCCCATAAATACCGTTCTTCACATGGGAAAAGGAAGCATCCCGCCATGCTAATTCAGCTGCAAGTTCCGGATTTCCCGCCGCACCGTAAGCAAGTCCATCGGCTCTAATTTGAGCCCCAATCCACTCCCGATACGGATTTAACCAAGTTCGCACCCATTCACTCTTCTGTGCCCAGTCCTCTGTTTGTTCACCTTGCATATGCGAGGTCACCTGGGCGAAATTCAAATAAGACTGCGTCTCTGCTGTACATACTTGCTGGTAGCTAAGGTACTTATGCCACAGCTTGCCAATATCCCAGCTATCGAAATTCAATCCTTTTTCCTCTAAAAGAATCAAACCTAACACGGTATAACGGATATCATCGTCAGTTTCCATAAACTGAATGTTTTCTTTCCAGCTTTTCCGACACCAGTCATTCACTTTCAAATCATACTCGGCTGACGCTCGTGAAGTCCCTGGGGTATATCCGCTAATTGGCCAAGCATCTGCTCCCTTGAACCATAGCTCAATATTCTTCCATCCGTCTCTTCCACCACTGCCATACATAAATTGACCATTCTCAAACGGTTTACCTAGTGCACACCCGATACTTCGGCCGAGCCACGCCCCTTGAAATTGATTGAGCCATGCAGCTTCCGATTTATCCTCCGTTAATTGGCGAGGTCCTTCAGGCCGAGTCGCACGAATGCCAGGCAAGTCGGAAGGCTCCTGATAGGGGAAGTCTTCACGAATTTCAAGCGCCATCAACTGCTGGTACACGGCCATTAGCTTCGCGTCATCCTCTTCAGCTGCAGCCCACTTGTCTAGAAATCCGCTGACATCGCAGCCTTCTTCTCCCCTTTGTTTGATTTCAGCATGTACAATTCCCTTTAAATGCTCCCAGCCAGCCATCGTAAAACCACCTTTTATGTAAGATTTTAAGCTGATTATACGAATTTGGCCTCAGCGAATCTTCTCAATTTCTTTCACACTTCTCAAAATAATTGCTTGACGCCAAATTGTTTACGATATTCCTGAGGGGATAGTCCGGCATCCAAGTTAAAGGCGCGATAGAAGGAGGCCAAGCTCTGAAACCCACTGGAAAAGCTAATGTCTGCGATACTATCCAGGCTCGTGACAAGCTGTTTCTTCGCTTCGCTAATCCGTAGCTGTGTCATATAAGCAATAAAACTGATACCTGTATGCTCCTTAAAAAGGCGGCTTGTCCGCGCGGTGCTCCAGCCTAAATGCTCAGCAACATCCGTGAGTTGAAGGGGCTCTTGATACCGTTCTTTCACAAAAAGCATCACTTCTTTGATCTCGCGCTGCGAATTGGACATATTCTTCCATTGCTCATTGCTGAAGGCACTTCTGTAATGGCGAAGCAAGATAACACCCAACTCTAGCAATTTGCAACGAGTAATCGTTAGATAACCCTCAGCCTTTGCATCAAGCTCCTCATAAATCTGTTGAATGAGTACCCCGATTTGCTGCGCAAGCAGTGTTCCAGCCCCAATATGATTCTCAAATCTCTCCGATCGATAGGCAAATGGCAGCAATAATTTTTCATCTTCTTCAAGGAAAAGACTCGGATCAAAATTCAAAAATATATATCGGCTTGGATCGTGCTGCGCGGATTGAGCAATATGAAGTTCTGTATTATTGACAATAAAGACATCACCTTTGCGAACTTCGTATAGCTTATTTTCAAAAATGAATTGCCCTCTCCCTCCCAGGCAATAGCCAATTTCCAAACTAGAATGGAAATGAAGAGGTTGTGGATATGGTTTTGGACACCAAAGATACGCATTAATTGGAATGAGATTGTCATATTCTATCTTCTGCTTCAATTGGTTTCAGTCCACCTTCGAAATTGAGATAGCACTATTTTACCATTAGCAAAAATGTTGTGGAAAATAAAAATGCCTGTACTCATTTTTACGAAATTGTAATGTCTCACCCCACATTTTTATGCGATTGTTATGCGCAAATTAGTAAGCTTAGTCCTGTAGACAACAGCGCAACAAACAAATCCAATCCACTTGAGGAGTGTTTCTCGATGAAAAATAATAAAAAAGTTCTTGCCGCTCTAACTATTTCAGCAACTGTCGGATTATCCGCCCTTCTACCTTACCATGCGCTAGCAGCAAATCCTTTCACGGATTCCGCAAGTGTTGCACAAATCCAGACTGCGATTGAGCAATTAGCTCAGCAGCAGGTGCTGTCCGGTTATGAGAACAATAGCTTCAAACCTAATCAAGCGGTCACACGCAGTGAGATTGCCAAAATGGTAGCCCTCTCTTTCCACGTAAACACTTCTGTGGATGCAACGACAGTTAATCCTTTTCAAGATGTGAGTTCAAAAGATTGGTACTATAACTACGCGCTTTCCTTGCAGGCTCTTGGTGCGATGAATGATGTGGCTGGCCAGCAATTCGCTGGGGCGCAAACGATCACTTCCGAGCAGTTAAGCAGCATCGTTGCGAAAGTCCTCCAAGTTGACGTTACAACGATTCGCCAGTTGCCAAGCTACGCATCACTTAGCAGCCAAGTTACACGCGGTCAAGCTGCCCTGCTTCTGGTTGAAGCTCAGAAAGTGGCTCCTGTTCGTGTGACGAAGCTTGTAGTTCTGAATGCTATTTCCCTACAGGTGACCTTCTCAGCACCAATTCCTACCGCTGAATTAGAGCTGGATCCCGCGTCCAAAAACTTTGTTTTTGACAATGGCCTTGCCATCAATAACGTGCCGCGCCTAAAAACAGGCTCTGTATCCACGTATATTGTACCGGTTCCAACGCAGAAAGCAGGCACGACGTACTCGCTGACTTATAAAGGCCAACCTGCCGTTACTTTCACAGCTAGCACAGAGAAAATCCGCTTGGATTCCACGGCTCAGGTTGCTAATGATCTATTTGAAGTTGAATCCCATCTAACTGACGGTGTTGCGGATTATGGTTATGTCATCGCGGCTTACAGTAAGGGCCGTCCAGGTTCATTTATCGTTGATGAAAATAATCGGTACAATGGCACGACCTACCAAATCTTATCTTCCATGCGTAATCGCCAAGTTCAAATCACCCCTGAGGGTGGTGCAACAATGACGGCTAAATACTTGCCATTCACGCAAGCAACAGATGGTCGCCAAGCGCCTAAGTTCATTTTGCCTAACGGAGAGACCTTCCATCCAGGTGTAACGTATACAGTCTCCGCGGACTGGGCAACTTTGAAGCACCCTACTTTTACGGCAAAAGAAATCGCTCCGCTTCAGCTTCAATCCGCAGCAGCAGTAGATGCGAAGACGATTGCAGTTACACTAACGCAAGATCCGAAGGATGAAATCTTCGTTTCACGCCGCGTAACTCTAACTGCTGCTGATGGCACAGTTCTGACTGCTGAATATAGCTTGACGACTCGCAAAGGTGCCGTTGGTACGTTCACGCTGCTCAATAATGCTCAGTTGGTTCCAGATACGACGTACACCGTTGCGCCAGTGGGTGCATGGGCTACTGCAACAGGAGTCACTTTAAACTTGAAAAAGTAAGCAAAGATCATAAAATCAAATAACAAAAAGATAAGGAAGATGACCTGTGATCAGGTTCTCTTCCTTACCTTTGTTTGCTACACTTATCCACAGGCACTGTTGTTTCCTAGGCTTCTTATACTCTTCTTATACTCTTAATGCAGAGGTGACCTTCTATATGATATTCACAAATAGATCTCTATTCGCAAGCTTAACACCGCTAACGTTGTTTCTTGTCTTGATTGGCTGTAGCAGCCAACAGCCGAATGCAGTCAACAGCATCAATCCGACGAAGACAGCAACGCCATCTCCTACTGCTGCGGCAACACAAACGCCAGTGACAAGTTCCTTACCTGCGACTGTGAGCCCTTCGCCTACAACGACTAAGACTACAACCCTCATGGTGACGCATTCGAAAAGTGACTACATGTCGTTCCTCGATCCTGTTTCTGGCCGGATGGAGAATCTTGTCGTAGGAAAAGCCCCTTTTGCTATCGCAGAGGGGCCGAATCATCGCGCTTATGTATCAACAGCTGAAGGGGTTGCCGTCATCGATACGAAGCTTCGTACACGGATTGCTCTTGTCCCTTATCAGGCCGATGTGGGTAAACCACGCTTTGGTGAATATCGCTCGGGCGGTATGGGAATTGCGGTATCTCCAGATGGAAAATTCGTTTATGTCGGTGTTTATCTGGATGGAGGTAAGAGTCAACTTGAGATCTTAGATACCGAAAAGCTCGCAATGACGGGCCGAGTTCCTGTTGGCGTACGACCTTTTGATGTCGTGACCAGCCTCGACGGCCGCGAAGTCTATAGTATCGACCATGACGGCTACACCGTGACGGCTGTCGATCCATTTACACTAAAAGGTCGCACGTTAGAGGCTGCTCCTTTCGGTAAAGGCGGCTTCGAGAAGCCTCACTACGCCGTCGTCCGGGCAGATGGCCGCTTACTTCTGCCTTACCAAGGCCGTGGCCTTGTAGTGCTTGATCCGAAGAGCGGCAGCTACACCACCGAACCCTTGACGGGGAACACGCATCAGGAAGGTGTCACGCTCACCCCAGACGGCAAGCAGCTGCTGATCGTTGGCATCGGTTCAGCAGGCAGCGCAACGGGCAAACCTAATTTGACCATACTCGACGCCAATACGTATAAGGAAAAGATTATTCCATTAGCTCGCATGCACCAAATGGTCGCTAGCAGCGCCGATGGACGTTATGCCTATCTCACTGGAGGCGTCACTTATGCGGATACGGGCTGGAATGGGATGACGGTAGTCGACCTGTCAGCAGGCACGACACGCGAATTCGAGCTGCCCGATTATCCACTGGATGTGCAGCTTTTGACGAATAACTAGTCTTAGCCGATCCTTGGAGTTCCTAGGTTTGGAGACAGTCATGATTCACAAATCTGATTAACTGGATAATATACAGCTATTTAGGCCAAATTTCTTATAATAATCGATTTAACTGGAAAATAGGTAGTTAATATTGCCTCTTTGGTGCATATCCGGCTAAAGTGGTCGAAATTAACTACAGGTTTTCCATCTAATCTGCGTTTGTTCGGGAAACCTCAATATTTAACTGTATAAAATCCATTTACTTACCTGAAAGACAGTAGTTACTCTACTCGCAACCAGCATTTCACACATCATCATGCCCTAATTCTTCGCCAACTTCAAAAAAGTATCTCGGTAGGTATTGAATTGCTCAAATGCCTCTTTCATCCTGTATCGCCGAAAATCAATCCCCCTTCGCCATATAACCAACACCAGGGTAGGTCACAATCAATTCCTGCCCTTCGGTGTGTGCCTTCAGCTTCTGCCGAATTCGTGCGATAGTAACGCGCAAATACTCGACCTCATCGCGATACTCACTTCCCCAAATCTCGCTCAACAGCTGCTCATGCGTCATTACTTTGCCTTCATGCTGCAAGAGAAGAACGAACAGATTATACTCTGTCTCGGTGAATTTCACTTCCGCTTCGCTAACCCAAATTCGGCGCTGAGCTAAATTGACGTTCACAGGCCCAACAGTCAGTTCGCTTACTGTAGATGGTGCAGGCATACGTCCATCCAAGCGACGCAGCACGGCATTAACTCTGGCAAACAGCTCGTCCAACGAGAAAGGCTTCGTCAAATAATCATCTGCACCGAGATTTAACCCCTGCACTTTATCCGCACCATTGCTCCTTGCTGTTAGCATAATAACAGGCACGCTGGAATAGGTACGCAGTCTGCGCAATACTTCGAAGCCATCCATCCCTGGCATCATCAGATCTAGCAAAATTAAATCTGGATCAACGGCTTCTGCCTTCTCCAGAGCCTCTGCCCCGTTCTGACAGGCCACCGTTTCGAATCCTAACGATTTCAGATTCGCCGCGATAAACCGAATGATTTTCGGCTCATCGTCGACGATCATGATTTTCTTTGCGCTCATGCTAGCTCATCTCCCCCATTAAACCGTGGAATCATCAAAGTGAATCGGCTTCCCTCACCCAGTTGGCTTTCAACCTGAATGGTTCCGCCATGGGCTTCCATAATTCCTTTGCAAATCGCCAATCCAAGCCCTGTGCCCCCAGTTTGACGACTGGACGATACGTCCACACGATAGAAGCGATCGAATAATTTCGCCAAATGTTCCTCTGCTATACCGATCCCATTATCCTGTACGTGAACATAGACATACTCTTCGTCCGCATGCGTGGTTACCTTAATGATCGGTTCCCGCTCATTATATCGAACTGCATTGATGAACAAGTTCAAGAAAACCTGTTCCATCCGAAGCTTATCTGCAAAGACAAGAGGTGTATCCGAAGATAACGCAACCTCCAATTGAAGTCGTGCAGCGCTGATATCTTCAGGCAGTCGATGTCTAGCACTTTCGATCACGGTGGCTAGCCTCAACGGTTGCGGATGAATCCCCATCGCACCCGATTCGATTTTGGATATATCCAGCCACTCATCGATAAGATCTTGGATACGGCCTATATCCTCATGAATGCCTTCAAGCAACTCCAGCTTAAAGTCCTCATCCCAGTGCGCGTCCTTGCGCAGTAAGGTTTCCACACCACCGCGGATACTCGTAATCGGGGTTTTGAATTCATGCGATGCCAGAGAGATGAGATCGTTCTTCAACGCGTCGATTTCATGCTCCTTCGTTCTGTCACGCCACACATAACCGCGGCCAAATACCCGCCCATCCCTCGCAACCTGAAACGCGGATACCATCATAAAGCGTGGCTTGCCTTGCACTGTTTTCACCGTTAAGGCGCTCTGTACCCTCGGCTCCGCTGTCAACTTACGCAATTGGAGCTCGTCCTGATCTTCTGGCAATAGCTCAGCAATTCGCTCAAATAAATCAGCCTCCGGCATATGGGACAATTCGCCCATTGGAATCGCGAAACTTTCCGCCATCTGATGATTGGCATATAGCACGTTATGCTGCACATCAATCAGGACAATCGCATCCGACATGCTTTCTAGGACGGCATTCAACGTCGCATGCTCGTCCTGCAATCGCTGTGTTCGCTCTTCTACGCGATGCTCAAGCTCGCTATTCAGCTGCAGCAAGGCGCGTTGGTTTTCTTTGATCTGAGCAGCCATGCGGAAGAAATGCTCCGCGAGCTGATGCAGCTCTGCGGGTGCTCCGCGCGGTACAACCTTCTGATCAGGCTGAGCGAATGATCCTCCAGCTAATCGCTGTGTATAACCGACTAAGGCGTGGATCGTGCCGTTTAATCTTTTGGCCAACAGACTGCCAAGTAACACAGTTAAGATCAGCGTGAACACTAACAACAGCAGCGTGATCCGTAAAGATTCCGTGAATGCTGCGTTGACAGCAGCGGTCGACCTGCTTACCCATACAATGAGATTCAAGTCTGGAATTAGCTTATATGTAATAAGTTCTTTATGTGACGAGGAGCTTAGCGTGTAGGTGCCTTCGCCTTGTTTAAGCATTTTGGCATCGGCGACGACTGGCTCCTTGGATAAATCCGCCATAGCTTCCGTTAGCGATGCGTTCGGATGATAAATCGGCTTGCCTGCATGATCCAAGACAACAGGATACGCCTCTGTCCCATAGTCATATTTGGTAACAAGTGTCTTAATTGGCGCTAATTCAAGCACAGCCAACACGAAACCATCTACTTGCTTGTTGCCTTTGTAGATCGGTACAGCAATCGCTATAGCCGGTTGATTCAAGCTCTCAGGACCTTTAAATAACGAAGATATAATGGCTTTCTGTCCAGCCTTCACACGAGCCGTGTAGTCACGATTGTTAACATCCACACCAATCAAATTCGTCGACATCTGATGTGTGGCTTTGATCATCCCCTTATCATCGACCACATAAATACCTGTGAATCCCTCAAGGTTCTCTTGCAAGGATTGCAGCTTCAACGTCAGACTCTCCCGATTTCGAAATGCTGCATCCGAAGCCGAAATCGTTGCCGCCAAGGTTTCAACGGCATTGCGATGATAGGACATATAAGCTTCTACCGCGTCTCCAAGGCGATACGTCGTCTGCCGCTGGTTTTGGTTCGTTTCCTGTGTAATATGCTTAATTTGCGAAACCTGGAAACCGCCTAGAATTAGGATTGGAATCAAGGCCATTAGGGCAAATGTAATCGTTAAATGTGACCTCATGGAATAATGCTTCAAGGAAATACCCCGCTCTCCAGCTCAAGCTTTTGCTTAGCATTCCAACTTATTTTACCACTGACAAATTTGTAATGAAAATGAAATCTAACTTTCATGTTGTTTTAATGTAACTTGCCTATAATAAAGACCAACCCCCCTTTAAAATATATATACTTAGACCCACAGCCCGTTGCTGTGGGTCATTTTTTTATCCCACGCAAACCCACAGAGTTCCATTGTGACATTCCCAATCTTTTTCGCAGCTTTTTTCCCAAACCTATCCCGAACGACTCCCAAAGCTTTCCTAAACTTTTCCCAGCGATGTCTCTAGGAAAGTGAATTGCAGGCATTGTAAGATAATGCCAGAAGCAAATTCAAGTGTGGGAGGAACGTTACTCATGACAAAAAAAAGGAAAACAATCATTCACTCCATTGCGTTAAGTTCAGTGCTGGCTGGTGTTTTAACGTTTGGAGGGATCGCAGCCGCTTTTGGCGAAACGGTGCCGACAGGGGTTGAGATTAAAGAATTCAGCCTGCTGGATACCGCAACGGATGTCGTTGGCGCTGCCGATTTTACCCCAGAGGGAAATAAGGACGGCCACTTTAAGCTGCTGCTGAACCTCGCTAATAAAACCATGATTAAGTCTGTTGTTTTGCGGTCAACCGATGATTTCGGCAAGGATAACTATCAAGGCGTTTGGCGAACAAACCGCGTCACGACAGGTTGGCTGTTGGGTATTGTGCAGGATAAAACCGTTGTCACGCCGAGCGGTACCACCCATGAAAGTGAAATTATCAACCCAGGCTTTCGTAAAGATGTGAAAGATCCAGTGGGCGAGTTTGCTGGCAACCTAACGTTTGATTTGTACGCCAGCAACAATGGCACAATCAAAGAAACGCAATCTTATGTACTTGAGATTGAGACTCCCGAAGGTACGGTTGTTTCGAAACCAATTAAGTATAAAAAGCCAATGACGGGTGGCGGAACATCATCCACTTCAACGCCATCACCAATACCAATACCAAGCCCGAACCCTTCCACCCCGCCGGTACCTGCTCCAACACAAGGTCCGATGATTCACGTATGGCTGTCGGGTCAAGAACTCCAATTTGAAGACGCCAAACCGATTATCAAAGACGGTTCTACATTAGTTCCATTTCGCAAGCTATTTGAATCTCTTGGTTTCTCTGTGAGTTGGGTCGAAAACGGTACTACACAAAAGGCGATTGGGACGAAAAATGGGCTAACCATCGAACTCACGATGAATAGTTCCACAGCCAAAGTGAACGGTAAAGACGTTAGCTTGACCATACCAGCTCAAATCATTGACAATCACACCATGGTACCGCTCCGATTTGTTGCGGAAAACAGTGGGTATCAAGTCACTTATGTGAGCGATGGAACTACCGCAACAATCCGAATTGAAGAATCTAAGGACACAAGTCCAACACCCGGACCAACACCTGTACCTGTACCAACTCCCGTACCAGCACCGATTCCGGATTTCCCAAAAGAAAACGCTGAGCCTTATTTAGCAAAAGGATATGTACGCGACATGCAGGGTCACCCGCTCCCTGACATCGTTGTGTATGCCGATAACACGTTGTTGTACGACAGCAATATCATTGGTGTAACCGATGAGAATGGTCATTACGAAATTGAACTGCCACAGCTTGCGACTTCCTGGTCGATGTCAGCTGATATCACTAAATCATTTAACGGTAAAAAATACAAATTCCATCTGGAATCGGATAATGAAGTTCCATTAACGGGAAGCAAAGGCGGGGTTCGGAATTTTACTTGGACGAATTTTAACGGACAAATTTATATATATCCATTTTTCACATCTTCCGATGACTCGATGCCAGAATTCGATTTGAGCGATCTGGAAGTGACACTCACACCTGTAGGTCCGCTCCTTGATGGCAGCACGGGACAAACGATCATTAAACGTGGCGGCCCGGTTATTGGCGGCGGAGGTATTGATGAAATTCCGGTCGGCAAGTACAAGGCAACGGCTCGATGGATGCCCGAAGGATACGCTCCGATGCCTTTGCCAATTAGCAATGGCGGTGCTTATTCCAATTCTGTCGAAGTCGAATTTCGTGAGCCCAACGGCGTAAACACGTCCAAATATCTAAGTGAACTTGAAGTCAAGATTCCATAAACGCGGGATAGATTCCATGCAAATGACCAGATTGAACCTTATCGTTAAAATGCCCCTGACCATAATCTAATCTTAGGTAAAACAAAAGGCTTCAGCTAACAGAGAATGTTAGTTGAAGCCTAAAATCGTTATCCGTTATATTTTTCTCCCTTTCGAAAGAGAGATAAACCAATCATACAAATAGGTAGCAGTAAGCCAAATGTGAACGCATAGGGAAACCATATTTTTGATACGAAGTTAAGGAAATAGCTTTCGTTTGGATATGTAACGATAGATAACACAATCAAAATCATCCCAAAAGGGAAACACAAGGGGCGAATTTCTTCCATTTTGATAACTTGAGCGAAACTAAGGACTGAAGCGTAGAAACAAATCGTTAGTTTAAAAAAGATCGTAATAAACCAGATCCCCGCCATTAAGACTTCTAATCTTTCTAGAAATTGTCCAACACTAATCATTTTCGCTAAACTATAGCTTGGATACAAATTCCTTGCGGTTATTCCTGCTCCAAGAACAAGAATCGAGATCAAGGTTATCATAATCAATAATATTCCCGCGATCAACGTCCCCACAAAAAACGCTTTATTTGTTTTTTTCACACAATTCACGAAAGGAATAACCATCAATAACACGATAAGTTCCATAAAGGGGGTTCCTGTAAAAGGTAAGCTCGCTCTGAGGACAGGAATAATACCTTCGCCGAGATAAGGTTTAAGCTGAATAAGTCGGAATTGCGGTGCCAGAAATAAAACCATAGCAAAAAAGAATATCATAACCCATGGAAAAAAAATTTCCCCGGTACGTGCAATAGTTTCAATACCCTGCCTACTTGCCATAATAACAACTGCGAGAAAAATCATAAGTATAAATTGAAGCGGCGTATCGGGGAGAACCTGGGTTACCACAAAGTCGCCGATGTTCCGCAATACAAGCGCTGCAAGAAGGAAGAAGAAACAGAAATAAAGCAAAGAAACTATTTTCCCTATCCAAATGCCAAATAAAGTCTCACACATCTGTACCAATGTTTGGTTAGGAAATTGTCTTACCAATGCTTGATAAAGAAAGACGGTCAGCAAACCAATACACACTGACAGAATGGCGGCTATCCACGCGCTTTGCTTCGCTTCCGCTGCTAAACCAGAGGGGATTATTAATATGGAGCTTCCAACTGTGAATAGTATGACGAGAATGGTAAATTGTCGGATGCCAATTATACCTTTGCCCATATCTCTGTTATGCCTCCTCTCTTATTTACGCAATCTCACTGTAAAAACCCTAGAATGAAATCGCTACACGGTTGATAAACAAAGGTGACAGCACGATAAAAGGAAGTGAAGAAGTACCAGCAACCGACAAGGCTGCTTTTATCAAAGGTTTATATCCAACAGTGAACATGGGCTGCAACATTTCAAATTGAATCTCCGGTACGAGACATATGACCAAAATAATAAATAACAAAATGATCCATGGAAAATAATCTCCAACCTTGTTGTACAAACATACAACTAACAAATTTATACTTCCCTCACTAGTGATTCAATTTATTGATACTATTCCCATATTTCCAAAAATCATCAATAAAGTATGGCTTACCCAATCGTATGCACGATTATTGCCATAAAAAATACACCACTTCGAATTATCAAAGAGGTGCACTCTACAGCTTGTTATTCAATGTTGAACATAAATATCCATAATTTGGATTAATCGAAAAATTGCGGGTAAAATAAAGCTTACAATATGTGATATGTTGTATAAGATACGAAGGTGGTCAATTTCTATGCATGTTGTAATAGCTTTATTTACTATTTATTCAGTTTGGCGTTGGGCAGATTGGAAGAATTGGCAAAAGTATCACCCAACAATGCTCTTTATCCTGGCTGGTGGTCTTTTGTATGAATATCTAACCAAGGACTATCATTTGTGGGTTTTTCATCCCGACTTTCTATACAATCATCGGATAACGGTCATTGTATATGCAGTAATAACAATGCCCCTAAGCGTTCTTTTGTTCCTCTCAAGCTACCCCATAACTACTAAGTTAAAGCAGCTTATGTACATACTCAAATGGGTATTTATTTATTCATTTGTCGAATTTGCTTTACAGATCTCTGGTAGAATCTCATACGATAATGGCTGGACTTTTTGGTACTCAGTGTTGTTTGATATCATGATGTTTCCTATGCTTAGACTGCATCATATTAAACCACTACGCGCATACTTTTTCTCGTTAATAATTATCATAGTACTGATGTGGTATTTCAAAGTTCCACTAAATTGAATAGTCGATTGTGATAATCACGCACCCATTTCAGCTTCAAGAATAATTTAATAGTAGTTAACGCAAAAATGGAGGGAAACCCATTGCATTCCCATGACTCTCGTGTGACGAAATGCGAAGAAATCCCGATCGAGTTTCCGCCCCAGTACCAGCCTGGACAGCCTGGATTGGAATTTTTGATGCTGCCAAGGCCCGTTTCGGAGCTGCCGGGGCAGGTTGGATCGGGTAGGCTGCAGAATAAGGTTGCGATTATTACCGGGGGGGATAGCGGAATCGGTCGGGCGATCGCCTATTTATTTGCTCGAGAAGGTGCGAATATCGCTGTAGTCTACCTCAATGAACACACGGATGCCTTGGAGACTCAGGAGAGAATCCGGCAATTGGGCCGCTGTTGCTTGACGATTGCCGGGGATATCGGTGATGAAAAATTTTGCAAAGAGGCAGTAGAGATTACCATGTCCAGATTCGGACGGGTTGATATCTTAATCAATAATGCGGCTGAAATGTTTTATGAAGAGGACATGACTAACCTGTCATCCGAGCAGCTGTTGCGGATATTCCAGACGAACGTATTCTCCTGTTTTTATTTTACGAAAGCTGTACTTCCTTACTTACGGCCGGGCAGTGCAATCATCAATACGAGCTCCCTCGCAGCTGACAAAGGCTATCCCGCAATGGCTAGTTACTCCGCTTCTAAGGGTGCCGTTAGCGCACTAACCCGTTCATTGGCGGTATCTCTCGCCGATCGGGGCATCCGGGTCAATGCCGTAGCCCCTGGTCGAACATGGACTCCTCTTATCCCTTCCTCATTTCCACCTGAATTTTACATGTCTTATGGGTCTTTAAATAATTCGGGCCCGATCAAAAGAACGGCACAGCCTTACGAAATCGCACCTATCTATTTATACTTGGCATCGGAAGAATCGCGTTTCGTAATCGGTCAGACGATTCATGTGAACGGTGGAGAGTATATGGGCTTGTGATGAGGGCTGAAGCGCTCATCCATGAGCGCTCAATACATAGGTGCACTAGGCAGTTAATTGTTGGTGAACAGAAATGCCCACGGAAGATTCCGGGGCATTTTATGTTTTCTTTCGCAAAGGGTAATTATTTTCGATAAAATGGTAAATCCTCAGTAAAATTAAAGCAGATATTGGATACAGCGGGATTGAATAATACAATTTCCAACCCGTGTATACAAAGAAACCATTCAGCACATGCAGCCATTCAAAGAAAACCGCAAATGCTGTCCATCCAGCAAGATAAAGTACAAGAAGCTTTCGATGCTTTTTTTCGCGTAGATTCCATTTATCATAAAAAAACAAAAGAAAAAAAGTAAACGGAGGATACAAGAAAACGTGAGCAAATGTTGCAATAGGCTCGTAAGTTTCATTATCGCCGCAGTAATAAAGCT
The DNA here is from genome assembly GCF_964253335.1 of Paenibacillus sp. LjRoot56. Taxonomy (NCBI): domain Bacteria; kingdom Bacillati; phylum Bacillota; class Bacilli; order Caryophanales; family Paenibacillaceae; genus Paenibacillus; species Paenibacillus sp. LjRoot56. The sequence continues at coordinate 1,095,543 of NZ_CAXURV020000001.1, read as the reverse complement.
CAAAGGGTGTTGCCGCTAATGCGTAATCATAAGTGGCAACAAACAAGATATTAAACGTCCAAATTATGACGATGGTGATAGTGTCAAAATGCTTTCGTATCCTAAAAAACACTGTCATCGCTATAACTGAGCAAATAACAACGAACCATTCGTTCCAATCAATGTGAAAATTCATGGTTTAGGGTATCCTTTATAAAATTTTCTGCGAAAAACTTTCATGATCATCATTATCAAAATCAAATAACCTGTCCAAAATACGCCCGACCAAAATAAATAGGGTTTCATGTGTTTAAAAACACCTAACCAATCGGAAATCCATTCTAAACCAAACAACAATGCCGAATATTTAATGATCACCCATGTTTTTTTTGTTCTGGATGCTGCTGCGGCAATTTCATTTAAGCAGAACAGCGTAACTAATGGATACAGCACTAGGCGTATGAGCACATGCGAAAACTCAAACATAATCGAGTGCGGGATCACAACAATTTTCATATTCATCGTAAAAATAGCAGACCGGTTTTGAATTAACATAGAAGCTAGGCACCAGTAAAAAAAGATCTCTAACGAATACAGATGTTTTTTTTGATATTTCATAAAGTAAACAAATACCAACAAAGTAACGAAGCTATACAATAGAAAAACCATAGGAGCTCCCTTCCTGGGAAACTTATGGTGTTATTGTTTACTATTTTTCAGTTCCTTATAACCTATTTCCCCCAATATTCCCCAATCATTAGCCATTTGAAAAGCTCCCAATATCTGATCAAATATCATCGGCAAATACTCAGAAAATGAACCGACTTTGCACCACCCGTTTGGTATAAAGAAGGATACAACCTTCCTGTCCACCCGGGGTGGTGTTTTCTTATAAACACATAATTTCCCACAATCTTACGATAGGATGTCCATAATCTTTCGGTACAGTAAGGGTGTAAGGGAAATCAAACAACCCTGCATGCTACATAAATCGAAAGGAGTTTTCACACTATGAAAACAACATGGAAAAAACGCGCCGTTCAAACGAGCCTGCTAGCTATTATGACAACCATCGCATTCGGTGCAGTAAGTGCATCTGCGGCAGATACAACAAGTGAAAAACAACCCACTTCCAAAGCCGTGCAAATGGTAAAGGCTGTTGGAGCAGTGCCAGCCCTTCACTTCCGCTCTTCGAGTGCAGGCTTGCTTAACCAACCTGCTCATGAGCGCAACTATTTGAAAATGCTTGCCACTACGTACGCACCAGATACCCTTGCTGACTGGAAGAAAGCACTCGACGATCGGAAGCAAGCAGAAGCGGATCTGCCGAAGCCTTCCTTCGCTCAGACAGTAACGATTTCAAGTAAAGATGCTGCGGATGGTGCCGTGCAAGTATTCCCATCTTCGGATGCTACATTCATAACGTCAATAGAAGGTGGGAAAGCCATCGAAGCTTTACCTTTACTACCAGCTCTCACTACTGATGAGCTGAAAAACCTTCCCGAAGGGGTGGCTGCTCCTACCAAAGGCTTCATTACAAGCATAACGAAGTCCGATGGAACAGCTCCAGAGCAGATTACCCGTCTTCTTCCAGTTGAGGCTGGTGTAGCGAGTGATATAATGATAGCTAAGCCTGTAGAGTCTGAAAGCATGAAACTTCAACAAAAATTAACAGATGCGGTAGAAGCGGATGATGCAGAAGCGATCCGTGCGATCTTGCCAGATTTGTTGAAGGATTTTGTAAAGGGAACAGAAGACATGCGTGACATCACTAAAAAAATCAAAGAGCAGCAAGCAACAGAAGCTGAGAAAAAATAAATGGTAAGTAAGGTGGATCCGATCGCATATCCTGCGATTCGGCTCCACTTTTCCTCATGTTATAGAAGGCATGGAAGGCGTGATATACGATGTATAGCATCTTTTTAGTAGAAGACGAAGAGCATTTACGAGGCGTACTAGCTGCCTATTTGGAGAAAGAGGGGTGGCAGGTGCGTTCGTTCCCCGATGGGACCTCAGCCAGAGACGCGATCTCGGAGCGGCCGGACTTGTGGGTCCTCGATATTATGCTGCCAGGCGTAGATGGTTTCCAGCTCATCCGAGAGATTAAGGCCGATCAACCGTCACAGCCCGTGATCTTCATCTCGGCCCGCGATGCGGATATCGATCGCATTATAGGGCTTGAGCTTGGGAGCGATGACTATTTGGCGAAGCCGTTTCTGCCACGCGAGCTAGTCATCCGCTGTCGCAAGCTGCTAGAGCGCGTATATGCGCGGCAAGGGAACAGCGTGCTGACAGCTTCCATGGAGCGCCGCTCGCAGCTCACTACGTTAGCTACTTACACGATTGATGAGCCCGCTCGCACCGTAACTGATCGCGAAGGCACTACACTCGATTTGACTTCAAAGGAATTCGAGCTGCTGCTCTACTTCATTCAACATCAAGGACATGTGCTTGAACGGGAGCAAGTGCTGCGCTCTGTTTGGGGCATTGACTACTTCGGCACGGATCGTGTCGTTGATGATTTAGTACGCAGACTGCGCCGCAAGCTGCCCGACATGCGTTTAGAAACCGTATACGGATACGGGTATAGGATGGTGAAAGCATGAGTCTTCGATTAGGCCAGTGGCCGCTCGCCATGAAATTATGGGGAGCCTTCGCCGCGCTGACTTTGTTCATTTTCACACTGCTCGCGGTATTATTGCCGTGGACGTTAAAGGGCTTTTTCACCGAGCAGCTTTATAATATTTTGATGGATACCCAAAGTGGTCTCCAAGTGGAAGCAACAAGAGCTGTGAGTCCTGTTTTCGCTATCCCCCTAACACCACAGCCTATGAACATGACATCAATCTCAGCATCGGATCCGTCGCTTGGAAGTCGCGTCCTAGTTGTCCCTAACGCCGATGGAAGCAGTGTCGTGCAAATGGGAGCTTCATTGAGCGCTTCTGTTCCCACATTGACCGAAGCTTCTAAGCTTTCCGCTCAGATAACAGCTCCTTTTCAAAGAACACTGACCGGCCCTTCCATTCGGCATTTTACCATTAGCGGTACACAAGCAGCTGAGGCCGTAGCAGCTACAGCTGCTACTACGACAACACTCCATTCAGAGCCGTTCATGGCGGCCATGGAGAAAGATGCTTTAGCCCAGATGCAGCCCGTTGCCAAGTATACACGCAGTATTGATGATAACAGTATCTTTTATGTCATTCGCAAAGAGATCGTCCAAGGAGCACCTAACTTTATCGTTTCCTACGCTTGGGGCAACTACCGCAATGATCTCATCATGTCGATGTTCGTCCGACTGATCCTATTGATGGTTGGACTTATCGTGATCAGCTGGCTCCCCTGCTTACTGCTCGCTCGGTATTTCACGCGTCCCCTCGTTCAGATGGAACAGCATGTGGGACGCATGGCCGAGCGAGATTGGCATGAGCCCATCGACACGGGCCGCCGTAAAGATGAGATTGGCCGCCTAGGCAAAGCCATTGAAGGGATGCGGCAACGTCTTGTAAAGCAAGATCGTGCGCAGCAATTCTTCCTGCAGCATACGTCGCACGAACTAAAAACACCGGTCATGGTGATCCGCAGTTATGCGCAATCCATTCAGGACGGTGTTTTTCCGAAAGGCACGTTAAGTGCAAGTTTAGGCGTCATTATGAAAGAAGGCGAACGCCTGGAGAAGCGCATCCGCGATCTGTTATTGCTGAATAAATTGAATTATTTTACGGCCAAAGAGAAGCCTTTCCATGCTTTTGAAATCAAAGCAGTTATCGAAGATGTTGTAGAACGACTCCGCTATAAACGTCCTGAGATCACCTGGGAACTGAACTTAGCTCCTCACACGCTCCTGGGAGATCAGGAACAATGGAAGATCGCTTTGGAAAACATGCTCGATAATCAGCTTCGTTATGCCGAGACTTGCATTCGGATCCGCATGAGCCCCGCTCCTCATTTTGACATTCAGATGAGTAACGATGGCCCGCTCCTAGATCAAGAGATTGCGGATAATCTGTTTGAGCCATTCCGCACTGGCGGCAAGGGGCAGTTCGGTCTCGGTCTGGCCATCGTGAAACAAATTATGGATCATCACGGGATGAGCGTTCAAGCTAAGAATGAACGTGATGGCGTTACGTTCACCATTTTACCTGCTGACGATACGGTTCGAGGCTCCGAGACATAGCACGAAGTAGCAGAAATAAATAGCTGCATAAAGGATCGTCGTCGTTATAACCGGGATTAAAATTTCTCCGCTAATCAGCTGGATCGTCGTCAGCGCCTTGAGAACCATGATGCTGTGCAGGACGCCTAGTATGAGCGGCAGCATGAACACGAACAGGGTCTGTTTGGCAATCGTCGTCCTAATTTCTTTTCGGCTTACACCAATTTTGCGCAACATCGCATAGCGCTCTTTATCTTCGTTGGCGTCCGTTAGCTGTTTGAAATAAATCATACATCCCGTCGCGGCTAGGAAAACAAGTCCTAGGAAGCCCAATGTGAATATATCCATGCCAGCGGACTCCAAGTTTTGACGATATTGAGAGTAGTAGGAGGACAGCCCGTTCTGATCTGTTTTCAGCATCATCAGGGAATTAGAGGTCAACTTCGTTGAACCTTGATTTTTGACGACATACCCTTTGTACGTCACTTCGTCTGATCCTGGAAGCAGCTTGGCATACAGGGTGTCACTCACAATGAAGACGAGATCAGGGAAGCTCCATGGCAGCATCCTTCTTACGATTAACTGCTGGACAGTTAGCGTTTGCTTGCCTGCCTGAGCATTGAAAGAAATCGTGTCTCTCTTCACTTCATTCAAGGTAAACGTTGAATATTTCGGCTGAATGACCGCGATGTCTTGATCTTGGAGTACAACTTGACCCTCTCTGTCTAACGTCTCTGAGGTACGATTGTACATGGAGGCTGACACCAGCTTGATTGGAACTGAACTTGGCGAATGACTTGATGGGTGATAGTAGAAATTCGTTACGTCTGCTGTAACTCGGATAATGGGAACATCCAGCTTAGCTTCGATTGGATGTTCTTTATCCTGCTCCAACATTGCACTAACTTGACCATCGAAGCTGTCTCCTTGTGAAATGTGCATATAACTGAAAGGAGCTTCCTCCTCTGCCTCCTTGGTGATCGTGAAGTAGGCGCTTGAGCCTACCGTAACCGCACAAAGCGTTAGTGCGCTGAGCAGCGCAATCATCGTGAACATTCGCGTATTGCCTCGAATGCGATAAATCAATTGCGCTGTGGAGATCATGTTCATACCTTTGTAGTAACGTGACTTTGTCTTTTGGGCGATTTTCAAGATATAAATGAGTGCATATCGGAATAGCAGATACGTACCGGCGATCAAGGTGCCGAAGATAATGAGGAAGTTTCGTCCCATTTGGGCAGAAGTCGTCATAGGCTGGAACACCGTCCAATAGCCGATAATCAATAGGGCTACGGCTAAAACTGCTGAGAACGCCGATGGCTTCGGAACCTGCTCTCCTTCTTGCTCTGCCTTGAACAATTCCACGAGCTGAAAGCGATAGATCAATCGGTAGCTATGGATCGAAGTTACCACGATAATGCTGGCAAATACGATCAACGTGTTCCCAATCGCCTCAGAGGAAATACTGAAGCTGACTTCAACCGCTGAATCCAGCAATTTGAGGAACATCATCGCAAACAGCTTGGATAGTAACGTCCCCAGCACAATGCCCACCGCAACGGCGCCAATGCCCATCATCATATTTTCATAAAATAACATGGTACCAATCTTACGTTTCCTCACGCCAAGCAAGGCGTACAAACCTACTTCTTTCTTCCGCTTTTTCGTGAAAAATGAATTGGAATACCAGATAAACACCGCAACGAACAGAATGAGTACGATTGAAGCTTGTGTGAATACGGACTTCATGCCCTCCCATTTCTGGACATTCGCCGCAATCTCCTCACTGTAGCGCAAAGAAACGAACGTATAGTAAATCACGACACTGAAAATCATGGAGATGAAGTAGATCAAATAATTTTTCAGATTACCAATGACATTCCGTCTAGCCAGACTAAATAAGGTCACTTGCCCCACCCCCTAGCACCGAGAGCACATCCATGACTTTGTTGAAAAATTCCTTGCGCGAAGCGTTCCCCTTATTTAACTCCGTAAATAATTGACCATCTTTAATAAAGACAACACGTGTACAATAGCTGGCTGCAAAAGCATCATGCGTCACGATGAGAATGGTTGATTTATCCTGCATGTTCAAGCTCTGCAAGCTTTCCAGAAGCTCTGTCGCAGACTTGGAATCCAGTGCCCCTGTCGGCTCATCGGCTAGTACTAGACTGGGGTTCGACACGATGGCGCGGCAAGCGGCTGTTCGCTGCTTTTGCCCGCCAGAAATTTGGTATGGGTACTTATCCAGCAACGAATCAATGCCGAACTTCTTGCTGATCACTTCTACACGGCGCTCCAATTCAGCCACTTTCATCCTTGCTAGGGCAAGCGGGAGAATGATGTTCTCTTTCACAGTCAATGTATCAAGCAAGTTATAGTCCTGAAAAATAAAGCCCAGCTTGTCGCGGCGGAAGTTCGCCAGCTCTGCCTCCTTCATCTTCATCAGACTAATCCCGTCAACAATGATTTCCCCTGAGGTTGGCTGATCGATCGTGGCTAACAGGTTCAGCAGTGTCGTTTTGCCCGATCCAGACGGTCCCATAATACCTACAAATTCACCTTGGGTAATGGTTAAATCGATATCTTTCAGCGCCGTAAATACATTGCCTTTGGTGCCGTATACTTTCTTCAACTGCTTAGCTTCAACGATCGTTTTCATATCGGTTATTCCTCCAATAAACATGGTTTGATTCCTGATACCTCTATCCTACTATCTCCGGGATCATGCAACCATCGAAGTAACTTACAACTCTTCTGCGTTACCTTACAATTTTGTCATGATTATGCTACCATCACTGATGAAATGGTATAATCGGCTCATTCGTCCCTTAAGGAGGCATCGACTGTCAGTGAAAATTATGATCGTGGAAGATGATAAAACGATACGGGATACGGTGGCTGAAGCACTGGGCCGCTGGGGGTTTGAAACGATTATTGTCGAGCAATTTGACGCCGTGCTCACCGTTTATGTGAACGAAAACCCCCATCTCGTGCTGATGGATATTAATTTACCGGCGTTCGACGGATTCTATTGGTGCCGCCAAATCAGGGAAGTTTCGAATGTCCCTATTCTCTTTCTCTCGTCTCGAAATACACCCATGGATATGGTCATGTCGATGAATATGGGTGGCGATGATTTTATCCAGAAACCTTTCTACACCGACGTCCTCGTGGCGAAAATCAATGCTCTGCTGCGCAGAACCTACTCCTATATGGAAACATCAGCAAACGTAATGACCCATAATGGTGTCGTCCTGAATTTGAAGGATGGTGACATCGCCTGTGGGGATCAGAAAACAGAGCTTACCCGGAACGAGTTCAAAATTCTCACTATCCTCATGCAGCATCAGGGCGCTATTGTCAGCCGAGAGCAGATGATGCGCGGACTTTGGGAGGATGAAAGTTTCGTAGACGACAATACGTTAACCGTTAATATTACCCGCCTGCGCAAAAAGCTTGCAGAACTTGGACGCGATGATTTCATCACAACCAAGAAAGGGCAAGGGTACATGATCTCATGAGCTTTCTCTCTTATTTGAAGGATAAACGATATTTCTTAGGGATGTATGCGGTGACAATGCTATTCATTTCAATGATCATGCTTGTCAGTGTCAAAGGGCAGGCCGCCCTTAATAATATCGCCTACACGAATGCGGGCTGTTTTCTATTCGCTGCCTTGTATATAACCTTTGGCTACTTCTATCGGAAGTCCTTCTACAAGGAGCTGAATGAGTTTCTTGGCAAAAGCCAACATCAAGATTGGGCCATCGCGGCAATGCCCGAATCTCAAAACAACGAGCAAGAGCTCTATCTACAGCTGTTAACTCAGCTATCTAAGGATCAAGCCAACGAAACGCATCTCCTGCAATCGGAGATCCGTAGTCACCAGGAATTCATCCTTTCCTGGATTCATGAAGTGAAGCTGCCCATTGCAGCCAGCCGTCTCATCATGGAGAACCGCGCCGGCAAAACCGCGGAATATCTCGTAGACAAGCTCGAAGATGAGCTAAGCAAGATCGATAGCTATGTCGAGCAGGCGCTCTACTACTCGCGTATTGACTCTTTTTCCCGAGATTATTTCATCTCGGAGTTGTCACTGATCACCCTTGTGAAGGATAGTGTTAAGAAGGTGGCCAAGCTGTTTATTGCCAAACGGATTCGTCCCGACATGGAGTTGCTGACCCACAATGTGAACAGTGACAGCAAGTGGCTGGGATACATCGTGAATCAGATCGTGGCGAATGCCTTGACCTACACCGACAATGGTGGGAGCATCACCTTCCGTTCTGAGGAAACCGACTCCGAGAAGCGGTTGATTATTAAAGATACAGGGATAGGGATTGATCCCGCTGATCTAGGTCGCGTGTTCGATAAAGGCTTCACGGGGAAAAATGGCCGAACACACAGCCGCTCCACTGGAATGGGACTCTACTTGGCCAAGCAAATGGCGCTGAAACTGGGGCATGATCTGTCCATTACTGCTGCGGTTGGCGAGGGGACTACGGTCACCATTCACTTCATGAAAATGCAGCATTATAATGATTTGCGTTGATGTTCACGACCAGCAGAAAAGCCTCCGAACCTGAGAGTCAGGTTGGAGGCTTATTGTCATCGGCCCTCGTATTGGCCACTGGATAAGGAACGTGAGTGCGCTAATTGGTCTATAACGAGGTGCTTATCGCATGAAGGGGAACGTCAGTGTACTATTTTGCCTCTACTACCTATATTTCCTCCCAAAGTAGCAGAATAGCGCACCCTCATTCCCTTTCGAAGCCAAACAGATCAAAAATCACGAAATAGCGTATCCTCGTTCCCTCTCCGGTTCGTTAACCCCATTAATGACCTATGAATTAGAGGGGCTATGGTCGGGAGGTGACCTCCTCGCCCAAATCACTTTTCTGTGGTATCTACAACAGATGGACTGTGTTACATAGAACGTGAAGCCTCTATTTTAGCTGCTGGTTGCTCGTGCTTTTTCAACAAGGACAAGAAAATAACCACGATCGCTACGGCACCCATGATGCCTAACGTCCACATCGGACTGCTCAAGTTCAAGTTCTGACGGAAGTAGAACAAATCACGAAGTCCTTCCGCTGAGAAGCGAAGTGGCAGCCACGAGTACAGCCAGTCATGACTGAATGATGGCAATAGTTCGGCTGGCAGAGAAAGCACCGGTGCACCGAAGAAGAACACGAGCACGAATAGCGGCACTCCTTTTAAACCAAGCCAGCTCACGACGGCCGTTTGCAACAGGAAGAAGGCGAATCCGACCAGCGTAAGGAATAAGCCGATCTCCCAATAACTTGGGATGGATAAACCCAGCCATTGGCCTGCTACAAGTAGAATACTGGCTGCAGAAGCTGCGGTGATGACAACACCGCTGAGCAATTGGGAAACTTGGATGCCGAAGCGATGCGAGCGTGAGCCCGTTTGTGTTGCTTTACCAGCTGCCATGAAGAGCAATAAAGTTGTCACCATGGCGCCAAACCAAGCAAGTTGAGTCAATACAACAGGTGCGTTACCATTCGCACTGTTCGTGCCAACAGCATTTAAGTTCTTGTTCGTGACAATAATCGGTGATGCGAATGCTTTGGTTTGGTCAACGGTGAGGGTGCCGCCTTTTTGACTAACTTGTGCTAGCAGCTGCTCTCTAACCTGACCATTAACGCCATTAAGGATCTGGGTTAGAACACCGTTCGCCATCGTAGCTGCGGTATTATTCATCCCTTGGTTCACATATACCGTTATGGATGAAGCCTGTGGCTGAGGGGATAATAAGCTTGCTAACTTATGGCTGAAGTCTGCTGGAATGATAATCGCAGCATAGGCTTGCTCTCTGTCCATCGCATCGATGGCTTCTTGTTCACTTGCCATAGTCGTCCATTTGAGTGGAGAGACCGTATCTGCTTGCGCTGGAGCAGCAGTTATTTTCTCCTGAATGAGCTTGCCGAAATTAATTTCTTGCCCGGTTGGAAGCTTCTCACCTGCATCCATTTGAACGAGCAGCACGGGCAGATTCTTAGGCGTTGGATTCACAGTAGAGCCGAGTTGCGCAACCCCTAGTAAAAGAATGACAAGGAAAACAACAATAATAGCGAGATACGGGTGTTTCTGTTTAAAAAAATGATTCATTGTAAAGCCTCCTTTGATTCATATTATTCATTCAACGTTGTGTGAATGAAATTGCTAAAAAGAAATCACTTTCTCCAAAGTGACACGGTGAAAGCGACCATTCTTTTTAAATAACTATCAACATCCGTCTCCAACATATTCACAGCTGTGAATTGTCCGAGAACGGCCATCATACCGACGGAAATAACTTGTTTGGCCGCTAAGCCAAAGTCCAGCTCTCGGATTTCACCAGCCTCAGCTCTTCTCGACAAAGCTTCTGTTAACGCTTGATGCCGCTGCAAAATCAACTGGGTCATGAAATTCTTATCCTCAGATAAAATATTATCCGAATCTCGCAGCATAATTTTCATAAAATCCGGGTCCCCAACAAGGGTACCCACCAATCTTGAGATAAACAAATATAACGCTTCTTCCAACGGCTGGCCTGGATGAATTCCCTTAATTAACTGATCCATAAGCTCCATGCGAGCTTGCTGAGCCTCATGGAAAATAGTCTCCAATATTTCCTGCTTTCCGCCTGGAAAATAGTGATACAACAAGCCATCTGTGATCCCGATATGTTTATTCATTGCGCGAATCGATGTCCCGTGATAGCCATGCTCGGCAAATAGCTGCTTAGCACCAAGTAAGATTTGCTCTCTACGTTCAGCAGCCTGAAGATCGCGGCTTGTTTTCGGCACTCTTTTCATAGTTATAATCTCACTCTCATCATTTCATTCAACGATCGTGTAATGAATTATAGACCACTTTTTTTGTAAAAGCAAGAGGTTGATGGCAGCAGCAGTAGTGAGTGAGTGTAGTACAACAACAAGAAAATACCCTCATTAGCGACAAGAAAGTCCCTATATTACGTGCAATAGACAAAATTATTTAGTTAAGGCCAGAGCTCCTACTAATGCTTGCGATCCTAATCTCTGGGCCAATCCAATACCTGCGAAAGTGGCCCCGATTACCAGAACTTTAACCGTGTCTTCCATCTTGCTCCTCCCTTATCAATGACTCGTTTCTCTTTGTTTCGGCTTCAGTATAGGGAGTGAACCGACTAACTTTTCAGCTATTCTTATAATTGGCCGATCCCTTCATGTATTCCTGAACAGTAGCTAACTTCAATTCCTCCGTATATTGATTAAATGTTGGTCCTTTTTTAGCCATAGAAAAATCCCCTTCAAGTTGTACTCAGTTCTCCTTAAGGTACCATAAGGTTTTTTCTGAGTGTCTACCAAAGGGGATATTACCAGCGCACCGGTTTTTCACCATTTACCAATACATGCACCAATCGCGCCGCAATCGAACTAATGCTTCAAAGTAGTAATAATCGCCCCATAGATTACACTCATCCACACCCATATTCTGCGGAACGCTATAAACGGCGTGAAGAAGTACTCCAGTGCAGGAAGGCTCTTGAGCGGCTGTGTAGCTGTCAGTTAACGATCGGACGATTGCAATCGCCGCTCCTTCATAAGCTCGCTTATCGGGATCGCTAAGCGGGAGATGACGAGACATTTCTAAGATTCCGGTTGCGGCAATAGCCGCAGCTGAGCTGTCACGGGGGACGCCGGCCCCGTTCAGGCTAAGATCCCAATAAGGCACCTGATCGACAGGGAGGCGGTTCAAGAAGTAGTTGGCCAGCTTTTTGCTTAAGTGAAGATATTGTTCGTCATGTTGGTAGCTGTATGTTAACGGCAGCCCTGCAATGCCCCAAGCCTGACCTCGCGCCCAGCAGGACTCATCGGAGTACCCACCTGAGGTACGCCCGAAGCGAGGCTGGCCTGTCGCTACATCAAAGTAAAACGTGTGATAGGTTGAAGCGTCTTCTCTTACGATATGTCGAGCTGTTTGCTCGACATGCTTGACAGCGGCCTCTGCGTAACGAGGTTCTCCGGTTACTTCACTAGCCCAGTACAATAAAGGCAAATTGTTCGTACAATCAATAATGATCCGACCCTGCTGCTTCGGGTCCTGTAAATTGCCCCATGCTTGAATAATACCTGCCTGTTCCCAATACCGGTCCATGAGTCTATCGGCTGCCTCCAGCGCCCCCTGCTTCGCTGCATCGTTGCCAGTAAGACGATAAGCGGCGACACATGAAAGCGTATATAGAAAGCCAAGATCGTGGGTCTCAATGTCGCTTCGTTGCTGTATACGCTCGATAAAGCTGTTGACATGAATTTCCGCGCATGCCCGATATTTCGCCTCTCCGGTCACTTCATAGGCGAGCCATAGCATGCCCGTCCAGAAGCTGGTCGTCCAACCGACATTAGGACCCGGCATATACACCAAATTCTCGGTGGTTGGGCCAGGAAATACTTCTGTAAATGCCTCCAGCTTCCTGTCAATTTGCTTGATGACATAAGCGATCGCCTGATCGATATAGCCCGTATCGATTTCGGACTGTGTGTACCTCTCCCGCTCTTTTATACCTTCATCATAAACCTGTTTCATCTGTGCTCCTTCCGGTACCTCGATGGAGGTTACCTCCCTAAAAATCTACTCTTCATGCGCTATGAACGTTTCAAACCGCTGGGCAGTATGCCCCAATGCTTTAAAAATAATTTGGAAAAGAAACCCGTATTTGTATACCCTACTTGTCTTGCCGCTTCCTGGACCTGAGCGCCCTCATTAAGTAATTGTTTCGCCTTGGTCATCCTTCGTTCCAGTACATAGCTTGAAAATAGTTGCCCAGTCTCGTATTTAAATAATCGACTTAAATAAGAATGGTTAATGAACAGACGTTCCGCCACATTGTATAAACTAATATCATTAGCCAGTTCGTTATCAATCATGTTCAATACATCTTGAATGAGTTTATTGCCACTCAGATTGTTTGATTGACGACCGAATTTGGTGATGTTCCGTACAAGACGCTTAAAGAAATGATCGATCTGCTCTCGACTTTGCAGCATTTGCACATTTTGAATTGTATCGTAATCCGTACCCGCAATCTCTTGGACTGACCAACCGCGACGCTTGATAATGCCTATCAGCAAATGCACGAGCAGCAGCACCTCTGTCTTCACCTCTTCGACGGTGCCCGATCGGTTAACCGCCGAGTGGATCAAGCGAAGCACCGTTTCAACGGCCGTCGGTTCGTCCCCTTTTTCAATACTGATTTCAAGCAAACGTTCATCGGAGGATATCGCTTCGCGAACGTGGATTTCATCCGCGGTTTCTACGCTGACTAGACTGGTATTCTCGTGGAACGGATAGACGACCCCACCACCGTATAGGATTCGCTGGCTAAGTGCTGCACAAGCCTGCCGATAAAGATCAGCCCCGCCCAACCGGCATCGCCCTGTGCCGCTGATACCGACACTAAGCGATGCTTTCAAGCAGTCACGAACGGTAGACTGAACACGAGCTGCGTAGAAGCCGGCACGAAGTTGAAGATCTCCGTCAGATTCCTCCTCGTTTCCTGCGAGCAGCATAACCGTAGCGCCCCTATCATCCTGAAACACATAGGTATTGTCTCCATCAAACAATTCAAATGAAATACTATGTAATGCAAAGTTAAGCAAATCCGTATCGTCGGCTTTATAACGATCCGTGCCTGCTTCCGGTGCATCCATCTCCATTACTAGAATAGTATAAGGATCTCCCTGCTCAGGAAGTACAAGTTGAACTTCCTGACTATGCCGCTCAATCTCCCAATCCTTGTATGCACCGGCCATCCAACTGCTCAGAAACAAATCACGAAGTCGAGGCAAGTGGCTGCGCCATTTGCTCTCCAGCATCGACAAGCTGTGACGGCTTTCCCTTTCCTTGGAAAGCTTTCCAGCAGCCTCTAAGACCGCCTGCAAAATCTCTTCATTTTCCGCCGGCTTCAGCAAATAACGTTGCACGCCCGCTTCCATGGCACTTCGGGCGTATTCAAAGTGCTCATGGCCGCTTAGAACAATCAGCTTAATCTCGCTCCATTCAGAAGCAATCTGCTTAGCCAACGCCAAGCCGTCCATTTCCGGCATCTGAATGTCCAGCAGCACGATATCCGGCAGCTTACGCTTCATCAATTCAAGCGCCTGCACCCCGTTCTCTGCCTGACCGACAACCTGGATCCCGTGTTCCTCCCAAGGAATGGTTACAGCAATTCGCGTTCTAATCGCAATTTCATCTTCAACGAGAATTAAATTCATCATGCTGAATCACCCCTATGCCTCTCGCGGAAAAATGAGCGTTACCTCGGTTCCCGACGTGTTGCTTTTGATATCCATATCGGCACCTTCACCGTAGTAAAGCAGCATGCGAGATTTCACATTGCTTAATCCAAAAATTTCGTCGGGCGTGTCCTGCTCTTTGGCCAACAGAAACATTTGGCCGACTGTTATTTGCGCTAGCTTATCCCTAATAAAAGTCAAGCGTTCGTCAGAAATACCCTGGCCATTATCGTTAATGCGGATAATCAGCTTACCTTCTTGCACGTTAGCCTCAATCCGCAACAGCTTGCTGCCTACCCTTTTCTCTAAACCGTGCAAAATCGCATTTTCGACCAACGGCTGCAGCAGCAGCCGCAAAATGGACCGTTTCGCCGCTTCTTCCGATACAAACGTTTCTACCGCTAATTGATCTCGAAAGCGCAGTTTCTGCAAATTCAAATAATATTGTAAGTTGGACACCGATTCCCCAACCGTAATAATCTCTCTTCCCTTCCCCAAGCTAATCCTAAAAAACTTAGATAAGTTGACAACCATAGAGCCGATATCCTTCTCACCACTCAACATGGCCGCCGAATAAATGGAATCGAGTGTGTTATATAGGAAATGCGGATTAATCTGAGCTTGTAAGCGCTTAAGCTCTGTCCTTGCTAATCGAAGTTGCAGCTCGTATCCTTCCTGAATCAACTGCTGCTGTTCCTGTGCCATTTGATTAAATGAATCCATCACAAAGCCAAACTCATCTTCTCGATGATGTGTAATCCGTGTTACGAGCTGTCCCTTTCGCATTTTCTGCATTGCATTGACAAGATGACGCAGAGGCTTGGAAATATAGATAAAGACGACCCACGCACTCCAAAAGGCAATACATAGACTGATAATAATAATGACAACCGTCCATGTCTGCAGCTGCTGTGTTTCATGAAATATTTCAGCAGCTGGCTGAACAAGCACAAGCGACAAGCCTGACTTATCCGATACAGACTGTGTAATCAACTGATCTCCCCAGCGAATTGAACCGCTCTCCCTCGGCTCGATAACTTCCTTCGCAAGTTCCGATTCACCTGACATCTCAGCTCCTGTGGAAGCAACGAGTCTCTTATCTGCCGTGTATAAGTACACCGTCGCCTTTGAAGTCGGCAATAAATCACGGATTAAATTCGCAAAATAGCTTTTACGCAGGACGAGAAGAACCACATTGTGCGTTGCCGGCTGATCCTGATTATAAAAGTTCATGAGCCGCATCAGGACGATATTTTGCGTATTCATAACAGGATCCTGTTGTCCGCTTGATTGTAAACGATTAGATGATGGGATAAAGATGGCGTCCGCAAATCCGCTTGCAGCAGCTTGTTTCACCCATTCCTCCTGGTCGGGCTGATCGATTCGCTGATAACCTAGCGTCGTCAACAAGGTATGCGAATAGGAATGTAGAATGGCTGCATGAGCAAACATTGTATTCAACGTTACAATTTGAGATAGCTTACTCGTAATTAAGCGAAAATCAAACAACGTTTCGCCCTCGAGCTCACTCCCAGCCTTCGACAGCATCATATTCAAGTCACTGTCATTGGCAAGCTGTAGCGAAAGCTCCTCTGCACTTTGAAAACTCAGATCAATATAATTCATCACCGCTGTCAATCCGTGTTGGCTTCTCTCCATCAGCCTATTCTGCAGAATATCCTTAGACTTCAGATTTGCATACAGTGCAGTTCCAACTAGCGGAATGAGGGTAAGCACGAAAATGATCGTCAACCGGACTTGCGTCGATTTCTTCGGCCAACGCAGCCATCTCCGTTCCATAGCTTTCATCCTCTCAATGATTGCGCAGAGACAGAAGGAACGAGCCTAAGGCGCAAATGCACCCGAAGTTCGTTCCATATCATTCATGCCATTACTTTTTCTGCTTATACCATTCGTTTACCTCATTATAGCTGACCTCCCCGCCTGAAGCTTTAAATTTTTGTCTTGTTGCTTCAAGCGTAGAGATGGTATCTCCACCTGCGATAAGTTTTACTGCGTAATCCGTAGTCATCTGATTTAGCTGTAGATTATTTTTGGAATACACAGCTAAGTAAGGGGAAATCCCTAATGGATCAATCACACGGGAGCCTGACGGTTGCTTTAGATTCAGAATTTCCCACGCCTCAAATAATCTTGGATCTTTTCTAACGCGTGCTTGCCAGTAAGCTAGGTAATTCTTTTCATCGATTCCTGAAAGATAGTTATTAGCCGCATTGCGCTCATCTACGAAAATCGGCAGAATTGGACTGTACGCGCCGTCCTTAAACGAATAATGCTTGTCTTCTTCCCCAATCGCCATATTCTTGAACGTATCCGAATCCAACTTGGCGTTCAGCCATTTGACTGCATCTTCCGGATTTTTGGAAGATTTCGGTACGAACGTAATTGCCGAGAATCCGGCATTGCCCGGGAAGCCCATCTCACCATCCGGTCCTTTCAAGACGGAGAGGAATTGTGCTTTACCGCTTGGAATATTTTTTGTTAAAGCATCAATGAGTGTCGGTACATCGGAATATGCCGCTTGAATAATACCGACTTGTCCGCTTGAAAATTTCTGTTTCACGTTATCTGCTTTGTTCAGCACAAACTCATTGTCGAGCAGCTTCTGCTTATACAAATTATTCATAAATGCAATATATTTCTCGAATGCAGGGTCAAGCAAACGAGGAGTCAGCTTACCACCGTCTTCGTTCCAGGCGTTCGCCATACCGAAAGCGCCTACGATATTATCCACAAAAGGTAAATCCCCACGGATAGACATAGGAATCAATTTAGCGCCAATCCCACCTGGATCTTTGTCTTTAAAAGCTTTCAACACGGCAGTAAGCTCATCTAGTGTCGTCGGCATCTTCATATTCAGCTTCTCAAGCCAATCCGTACGAATTAAGATACCTCCTCCCGTATTCGGGTTGGCTTTTGTCGGGATCGCGTAAATTTTCCCGTCCACTTTAGCGGCATCCAGCGTTTCCTGAGAAATCATCTTTTTAATATTCGGTCCATATTTCTCAATGAGAGGTGTCAAATCGACCAACGCACCTCGCTTGGCATAGTCAGCCCATTGCGCTTTGGAATCGCTCGACCCATTTATCGTCACCGCATCGTAAGGTTCATTCGTGGACATTAGCAAATTTAGCTTATCTTCGGGTTTGTCCTGAGGCAGCATGTCGTACTGTACTTTATAACCCGTCTTTTCTTCGAGCATCTTGGCCACTGGATACGTATTATAATCATCCTTCTGCCAAATCTGAAGTGCTTTAAGTGTAGGCTTTGGCCCAGCTGCTGTCTTAGTCGCTTGCCCCCCGGTTGCCGGAGCATTCGCAGCGCCACCTCCACAAGCTGTAGTAAGTAGGCTTAGAGAAATTAGTGAAGCCGTAATTGCCGTAATTTTGAAGCTATTCCTCATTGTAACTACCTCTCTCTATTTCATGTAATTTAGAATATTGGTCATCCTTTTACGGAGCCAATTAAAACACCTTTGATAAAATATCTCTGAAGGAACGGATAGACGAGTAAGATTGGAACCGTAGAGGCAATGACGGTCGCAGATCGAATCCCCTCAGGAGTAACATTCATGACATCGTCCAACTTTCGATCTTCCCGCAAATTTGACGCATCCATAACAATATCTCGCAGATATAGCTGCAGCGGCTTTAGCTTCGGATCGCTCACATACAACATGGCATTAAAGAAATCGTTCCAATACTGTACGGCGTAAAATAAGGCTATCGTTGCTAATACAGGCCCGCTAAGGGGAAGAATAATACGGAACAGGATGGTTCCGTACCGAGCGCCGTCCATCTTGGCCGACTCCTCTAGGCTTTCCGGCAAGCTTTCATAGTAACTTTTTATAACCAATAGGTTAAACACGCTCAGCATGGAAGGCAGGATTAACGACCAGACATTGTTGATCAACCCCAGCTGACGGATTAACAGGTAATTCGGAATAATACCACCGTTAAATAGCATGGTAAAGACGAATAGGACAAGCAGGATTTTCCCGCCTTTTAGCTGCTTTTTGGAAAGCGGATATGCTGTAAGCGCAGTGATAATTAATGACATTAGGGTCCCGACAACGGTAATAAAAACAGACACTTGAAAGGAACGTAAGAACGTTGCCGAGGTAATTACAAAGGTCATCGTTTCCAGTTGAAAGCCTACTGGGAGAAGCCCGACTTGACCGGACACAACCGCCCATTCCTCACTGACGGCTTTATTAAAGATATTAATAAACGGGACGAGCGTAATAATGGAGAAGGAGATGAGAAGGAAATATATACAGCCATCCATAATCCTATCTGCCATGCTGAGCTTCTTCATTGTTCTCTCCTCCTACCATATACTGCGTCCGGCATACTTCCGGCTCAATGCATTCCCCAGAATGATTATCACGAAACCAACAACGGAATTAAATAAACCTACTGCAGTACTAAAGCTGTAATCCATTTGTCCAAGACCGATTCGATAGACAAAAGTGCCTATCACATCACCTGTTTCGTAGACAAGCGGATTATACATCGTTAAGATTTGCTCTGTACCGGCGTCCAACAAGTGTCCGATTCTCAGTATAAACATTAGAATGATCACCGGAACAATTCCAGGAATCGTAATATGTAGCATTTGCTTTATTCTACCCGCTCCATCGATAGACGCTGCCTCATACTGCTCTTGCTCGATACCGGCAATCGCTGCAATGAATATAATTGCGTTCCAGCCTGTCTCTTTCCAGCCGGCAGTAAAGACGAGAATACTTCGAAAGTAAGCGTTATCAATCAAGAAACCAATTGGAGTTCCGCCAAGAAGTTCGATGACTTGATTGACTAAGCCGTTTGATGTGGAGAGCAGGTTGACGAACAATCCAGCAATGATGACCCACGATAAAAAATGTGGCAAATAGACAATTGTCTGCACAACGCGCTTAAATATCATTCTTCTTATTTCATTGAGCAGCAGTGCTACCACAATGGGGATGGGGAACAGAACGACGATTTTGTAAAGACTGATTAACAGCGTATTACGGAATACTTGGTAAAACTCATCCGAATGAAACAGTTTACGGAATTGCTCAAGGCCGATCCATTCACTACCAGTAATGCCGCCAAAAATATTGAAGTCCTGGAAAGCAATCAATATTCCGTACATTGGCGTATATTTAAATAATAGAAGAAACGCCACTCCGGGAATAAGCATTGCGTACAATTCCCAGTGCGAATAAAACCATCTTGCTTTGTGCATATCGGTTAGGAATCCCCCTCAGTCAGCATCTCATGCCCTGTAGTTTTATTTTAGAGATTTTAGTCATTTTTGTCTTTGCGACAACTTTGACATTCTCTGTTCGAACATTGACTACCTTACCTACTCGAGGCTTCTTCCTCTGTCATTGACCATACAGTCTGCCTAAAAGGTAACGAGTTGCTGCTGATCGTTGGACGGATTCCGCTTGCTGTTGTTAGCTGACGAGCGACGAATGACTGACATGCAACGTAAGAATAAAGCTGATTCTCCATATTCACTGACACGCTGTCCCAGGGATCTGAAAATAAGTACATACCTTCGTAATGCTCAGGAACATGCGAATCATCCACAAAAAGATTGCTGATCTCAATATGCCGTGGCATGTAACACACATATCCAAAATCATGATTGCCTCTATTTCTCATCAGAAATAGCTCCGGTAGGACGATGTCTCCATTGGAAGGAATCCACGTGCAGTTTCGAATATGGACGTCACCGTCCCATGTACTTCCATAATCCTGACGAAATTCAATCAGAGCATTGGCGTAGCTCGTGACATTTTCCAGCGTAAGATGTCCTCGACCAATGGCTTTAACTCCCTGCCATCCGATTGTGCTATTCTTAATCGAATATTCGCCGGATACCCCCATATGTGCATCCAGTCTGGTAAATGTGCAGCCATCAACGTGAATGTTTTTGCAAAAATTCGTAGCGACTACACCCCAGCGTGTTCGATCATGAATGTGATTCATGGTGCAATTAATGAGCGTTAGATCCACAACATGATTCGCATGCAAATCATAAGAGCCCATTTTAACAGGCGCCCCTGCCGCACCGATTGTTGTATAAATTTTGTGTCCACTTAAAAAGCAGTTCTGTATGGTTATATAAGCACAACGCATGGCACTTAGAAAACCTCGATACGGAGATCCATGCCCTATTTCGCCTGACAAGTAATGCGTAACACCGTCAACAACAGTGTTAGAACGCGTAATGTCAATGCCACGAGCATAGTAGTCATATTTGGACTCCCCACGATTAGCCAGTGTGGTAAAGATCCCTCCGCGAAGATAAAGAACTGTACGATCAATCGGCGATGCTTCAACTGCTGTGATCTGCTCATAGTCCCAATCAATAGGTGTGGGAATCGTTCCATCCTCTTGCACAATAAAACAATCCGTCTGATCTGTCCCCGCGTTCTGATTCAAACCATGGCGAATAAATCGTTTCACCTCGCTATTGGTCACCATGACATAGCAATCTTCTTCGAGTGATATGTCCAGCTGCTTCTGGTCCCTTACTAAGGATAGAATCTCCAACTCATACGGGCGCTGTGCGGATTGCACAAGAAAGCAAGGGAGCTTATGATTCTCAACCTTCGTATCATCGATCGTAAAACAGGTTGTACTCCAGTTTACTTCTGTTTCAATGACTGCCGTCAGTGCCCGATTCCCAATATAATAGATGGCATCGGGCTTCGTTCGCACCGTCAGCCGATGCTGATTGGCATACGCATGTGCGGCACAGATGGCTTCCATATCATCGAACAGACCATCACCGACGGCGCCAAAATCTTCGTAATTAACTGTATCCTTCCTTACGTTCATCACTACCTTCCTCTCTGCTGAAAATATTACCTATATTCATCATAGAGGATTTTAACGATCTGATGTAGAGCACGTTCTTGACATGATCTGTTCGATTCTTTACCTCATCTTCATGGGAGAATCAGCTTCAACTCATCAATCTGTCCGTTAAACCAGGATTCGGTTCCCGCACGTCCGCGTCCGATATAAAAATTCTCGTTGTTCGTGAAGGTCGACTCTGTGTTAGACACGACGCCTCTGCTGGCTCCATCAAGCTGAAAATCGATAGCACTTCCGTTATGTGTAATCACTAGATGATACCAAGTATTGTTGTTCCAACTAATCGCATTGCTCTCCCTCCATGTCCCATTCCAGTACAATCCGATCTTCCCTGCATTCGATATACGGACGGAATAGGGCAGCGTAGCTCCCTGCTTCTCAATAATCTTCTGTGTTGTCGTCCCCGCTCCGGTTGAGAAACGAATCCACGTATCCAGTTTAAACTTATTAGTAAAATCCAACTCCGCTGCATCCGGTACGGATACGTAGCTGCTCGTGCCATTTAGAGAGAGCGCGCCACCTGCAAATCCACCGCTCGTAAATGAGGCATTATAGAGGGTTCCCGTATGCCCGTTGCCAGTACTGTCGGCAGCCGTCGAGCCGCTATTTTCGTCGAACTTCCAGTACGCCCGATTCGCCAGCTTGATTCGTGCTTCAAAACCCTTCCCGTTCGCACCGGTTACATTCACACGTAATTTGATGCTTGGACTCAGCTGATCGACCACAATGCCGCTGTCATTCTCAAGTACAAGACTGCCGTTGCGATACAATTCCACTTCGATCTCACCGTTTAGCACTTGGGTAGGATCAGATATGGCGATGACAGCTTCGGTAGGTGTTTCCTTTACCATGACCGACGACTTCTTATTGCTCGTTAAATAGGGTTCGCCGTTTACAGCCACAGTCTCCACGGCATTCTCCCAGAAGTTCGCGCCGACAATGCCAATGTTCTTTTCTCGTACAGCCTGTACATTTGCGTTATTAGATAACACCTGGATATCCGGATTGGATGCATAAGCACTAACCTGTGAACTCGTATAGCCTGGGAGAAGGACATATTGATAGCTTGCATTCGAAGGGACTATGCCGTGATCCAGCCACATGGTCAAATAGTTTTTCGTAATCGGCGTCGTCGAGCCTGTCTGACTTATATCGCTATAAGCCCCAGTTCTGGCTTCCCTCATGGTTCTTAACGTAGGTGAAGTCGGAAAATAGTACCCGATATCCGCACCGCTGCCTGTTCCAGCCAGATGCATCCAGCTCGTATTAGTATGCACTTGATAGCCTTGTGTTAATGAAGTAGATTGATTACTGCCATTAATCATAAATGCGTTATTTCCACTGTCATTTAGCTTGCGATTCTCGACTATCGTCTCCACAACCGGACTATCGGAGGAGGAAATTCCTGCCCCTAGCGCCACAATTTCATTATCCAGCATGAACCAGGATTTCTTCGCTTCCAGCGTCTTATCCTGCGTTTTAATGCTCATCCCGCTAACACCATAGGTATCTCCCACTGCTACGCCGCCGACCCAGCCTTTGGTGTTATACTGCTTGGCCGCTTGCGTCGTGTTCCGTTCGACCGTCGTACCGGGAAGCTTGAAGGCATCAACAGTCGGCCAATAATCAGCATACTGGCTCCAATCGCCGTTATAGAGATAAGTCATCCCTTCCGCAGTATGCCATCCGTGTAAATTTTCGTTATTCGTCTTCTCATAATTCATGACACGACTTGAATACATGCTTAATCCGAAGCCAAATCCCGGCCGAAGATGAACAGCCTTATCCATCCCCGGATACTGTTTATTTAAATACAGGTCACCTCGTGGACTTGCATTTTGCAGGATTTCTCGTGCCAGCTCAATCATTTCAATGGAAGAAGCCAAATAATAATCGGATGACGTGTTCGTATCCATAACCGATTTGACGATACTTCGAATCGCATTGCGCTCAACAGTCGGGGCAAATTGCGAGATGCGAATAAGGGCACTAATTGCATTTCTGCCCGAGGCATTGACAGCGCGTGAAATCTCCCTGCCGCGAACCATATCCATCATTTTTCCGTTATATAGCAGCGGTTCAAATGCAGAGAATACCCACTCATACATACGGCTTAGATTGGGGTCGCTGACAGCCCAAATACTGCCATTCAGCAGCTGAACAAGATCACCAATGCTCATCATGAGTGCAACACCATAGCCACCGTTATACGGCTGAGCCGTATGTTGAATAAAGGATCCGTCTATATAAAACCCGTCCCCATCCGTTACATAAAGAAATAATGGGGACAACGCATTTCGGGCACCTAGGAGCTTGGCACTGTCCTTGACAAGGATGCCTCGAAGGGCAACAATTCTTGCCTTCCAAGCTAAATTCGCGCCTGTTGCCACCGCCGGCGTAGTCGCGTTATGCAGCTGCCCAGCCACAGGTGAGTAGTACTCGACTACGTTCATCCAGTTTGTAATCTGCACAGATGTAAGCTCATCATAAAGCAGCGTTACGATATTCAAGAGATGATTAGGCGCACCTATCTCCCAATCCCACCAGTTTCCGTACCCGCCTGACGTATTGTATCTATTGGTATACATCCAATCGAGCGCTGTTTTAATGGCGCTAAGTAATTGCGAGTTACCTTCCAGCGTAGAGCCTTCCGTTCGGTAGGCAAGAGCCATTTGATAAATCAATCCGTACCCTTGAACAATAGCAGCGGAATTTGTAGTGCTGTTCCAAGGATCGCTGCTGCCCATCGAGGGACTCATCGTGTTCCAGGCGCTTTGCGCACTCGTCGTAATTCGCTGAATCGCCGCATTGATAGCGCTGTCATTTTGATCGTAAGTGCTCCCCCCTGTCAGCATGAATGTCCATTTACTTCGTAAATCATCATACGCATCACTTGCGTTCGCCTCTTCTCCCTTCCAACCTAATCCTGAGATCAGCAATGCGACAACCAAAATCATTCGCAACCATCGTTCCATTCCAGCACACTCCTTCTCAACTGTTTGATCGCCTTGAAGCTGTCAGCTGACCAGTCAACTGGGCAACTCCAACTTCCCTAAGCATAGGTAAGATAGATTGGAACTTCAACACGCGGATTTTGACATTTTCTACTCGCCTGTTGACTCTTTAGGATTCTTACCACCGGCAAAAACATCTAGAACTAATCTAGAACTAAATCTACAACTTATTCTCCCTGTCCAACACTTTAATTCCATTTAACAATACTCTACTGTAAAAATAAT
Organism: Paenibacillus sp. LjRoot56; assembly: GCF_964253335.1. NCBI lineage: Bacteria > Bacillati > Bacillota > Bacilli > Caryophanales > Paenibacillaceae > Paenibacillus > Paenibacillus sp. LjRoot56. The sequence goes on along the minus strand of NZ_CAXURV020000001.1, from coordinate 1,070,984 downwards.
TGAGCACATTCATTTGATCATGTTGCTCTAATTTATCCCAATCATCCAGGTTGCTTATTATTATGTAGGGACTTTCTTGTCGCTAGCACGTTTTATAGGGATTCTCTTGTCAGCCTCACGCTTTGTAGGGATTCTCTTGTCGTAAAAAAAACGACATGAAAATCCCTACAATTATTAAAATCGTTGAATTTGACATAATGGCCATAGAAAGATACCTAACCTCCGCCCGGTTTCTTTATGACCCGGACAGCACAAAAACAGAGCAATAGCGGAATACACTTTTCCGTTATTGCTCTGTTTTTATTTGATGATGCTTTATAACTGCAAGCCGAATCTCTTTAACTCAATAAATATGCCTTCCAACCGCTTTCCCTTTTCCGTCAACGTATATTCGACACGCGGAGGAACCTCCGGATATACCTTCCTTACTAATATGCCATGATCCTCAAGTTCCTTCAATCTGAGAGAGAGTGTTTTGGGACTGATCCCCTCCATGGCCTTCAGCAAATCGCTGAACCGCAACGTGCCTTCGATCAGCAAATCCCGAATAATCAAAAATGTCCATTTTGTCCCAATGACATCCAGTGTTTTGGCAATAGGACAAGGCTGTCCCGCTGTTCCTTTGTTCAGTTCGATTGGTTCTACTTCATGCATGTGAACCTGTCCCCCCGTACTTTTTTTGTTTGATTTTTCCTAATCATATCACATTAATTCCCTTATGGAAACTATATGAAATAAATATCACTACTTCCCAAAATGAAGTTAATGTATATATAATATCGTTGTTATCAAACAACAACGTCCCTACCATGAGCATCCTTGCTTCCTTTGCGCATGGCACATTTCTCGGCGTCGTAACTGAAAACTAAACTACAAAGGAGATTTTCGAAAATGAAAAATTTCTTAATTATTAACGGTCACCAAAAATACGGTTCATCAGAGGGAAGGCTGAACCAAACTCTAGTGGACAGTATGGTTAGTGTGTTACATGAAAACAACCGAGTAAAAACAACCACACTGCAAAAAGGCTATTCCGTCGAAGAAGAGCAGAAGAAGTTTGTGTGGGCTGACACGATTATCTACCAAACCCCCATCTATTGGTTCAGCGTGCCAGGGTTATTAAAAACGTACATGGATGAAGTTTATGCGTACGGTTTATTTTTCAAGGGCGGTGATCAATATGGACGAGGCGGATTGTTAACTAACAAAACCTATATGTTGTCTACTACCTGGAACGCACCTGAAAAGGCATTTAACGATCCGACGCAGTTTTTTAAAGGAGACGGCTTGGAAGGGGCACTGGGACATTTGCATCGCGTTCAGGAGTTTCTCGGTATGCACCCTTTAAAGAGCTTCGCCTGCTACGATGTCATCAAAAATCCGAACATCGACAAATATGTAAACGAACTCCATGCACATCTAAAAAATGTACTGAAATTTTAATTCAACTACCTACGAGGAGGAAATCACATGTTACAAAACCAAAAAGTTATGATCATCGGCGGAAGTTCCGGAATCGGTTTGGAAACAGCAAAGCAAGCCATCGCACTTGGCGCGGAGGTGATCATTGCGAGCCGCTCGGAAGATAAATTACAAAAAGCAAAAGAGTTTCTTGGCTCCAATGCTTCGGCGTACACGCTGGATACGACAAATGAAGAGCAAGTAAAAGCTTTTTTTGAAAAAACTGGCCCGTTCGACCATCTGGTTGTCAGTGCAGCCGAAACATTCGGCGGATCTTTTCTACAAACGGATGCGGCCAAAGCGCGGCAACTTTTTGAAAACAAATTTTGGGGCCAATACTACGCAGCGAAATACGGCGCTCCGAAACTTTCGCCGAACGGCTCAATCACCCTGTTCTCCGGAGTTGTCGCCTACAAAGCGATGGTGGGTTCATCGATACTTGGCGCAGTCAATGCAGCCGTATCGAGCTTGAGTCAGACTCTAGCTTTGGAACTTGCTCCAATCCGGGTGAATACCGTTTCGCCCGGTATCATCGATACGCCATCACGCAGCAAAATGCCAGAAGACGCGCGTGCTAAATTATATACGGCGATCGCCCACAAACTCCCTGTGAAAAGGGTAGGAAAAGCGGAAGATGTCGCGCAAAGCGTACTGTACCTGATCCAAAATGGTTTCGTGACCGGAACTGTTCTCCATGTGGAAGGCGGGCATATTTTAGCTTAATTACTCCGCCAAATACAACACACTTTTGAGAAACAAATAATGTTTCTTCGCGGAAGAGAATAATTGGAATAGCTGGCACCGAGCTGCTGGGCATCTTATTACACTCCCCCATTGACTGCAATTAAAGTATGGATCAATTCATCTCCAACTTGTCTAGGAAGATTATATACCATGTCTTTCTAGACAAGTTTCTTACTTTGTAGAGATATTCTTGTCGCTAGCATGTTTTGCAGGTATTTTCATGTCGTTGTACTGCAGCAGCAAATCTTCTCCTCCTTAAACGGATCTTCTAACGACAAGAAAACACCTCATAAACGAGCATAGCTATCGTTCGAAATCTAGCTAACGATGATCCCGATTTCCAACGCTTTCTGGACAGCTTCTTCCTTGTTGCGTACTCCTAGCTTAATATAGGCCGAGGAGGCGTAGTTTCTGACTGTGCCGACCGATAAATACACCTTGGATGCTATCGTCTTGTACCCGAGCCCTTTGGCAACAAGCTGCAATATTTCTATTTCCCTGTAAGTCAGGTCATAGTCGTTAACGGCTTTCAGCTGCGTCGATTCGACGCTCTTATCGAGCTTCTCGAATATTTTATGGGATATTCCCTGATCGATTAATGTGCCTCCTCTGTGAATAAGGCGGATCGTATCTGCCAGCTCTAACGGTTCGGTTGATTTCAACAGGAAGCCGTCCGCACCGCTGCGCAGTAAGTCCAATGCTTGCTCCGCATCATGGAAAGTCGTGAAAATCAATACGCAGATATGCGGCCATTGCTGCTTGATCATTTGTGTTGCCTCGGCTCCATTCATGCGTGGCATATCCAAATCCATTAGCACTACGTGGGGCTGGAGGCGTCCGCACAGCTCGACGGCTTGTTCGCCATCCGCTGCCGAGCCGACTACCTTTAAGTCTTGATACTTGTCGAGCAGCATCTGCAGACTTTCCCGAATAAAAGGTTGGTCGTCGACGATCAACAACTGAATAAGGTCGTCCTCCATTTCCGCTTGTCGCGGCAACGAACAGGTAACAAGCGTACCGTCCCCTGGCTTCGTATAAACGGACACTTGACCTTGCAAATTCATGGCCCGCTCCTTCATCGCGTTCATGCCGAAGCCCTCCCGCCATTCTTCAATCCCTCTTCCATTGTCATACACCTCCAGCCTCGTATCTTGCTGCCCAAATTGCAAAGAAACAGTGATTTCCGTCGCCTGACCGTGACGAACCGCATTCGTAAGAGATTCTTGCAAGCAGCGAATGAACGCCATTCTCGCTTGTCGGGATAGTTGATACTCGTCTCCGAACGCACGAAAGCTTATGTTAATCCGGGCATGCTCCTGAAATTCATCTCCAAGCTTTTGCAAAGACTGGACCAAGGAAAGAGACTGCTGTGGAGAATCCATTTGATGCAAGTAGCCCCTCACTTCCTCTATACTTTTACGGCCCAACTCAAGCAAGGAATCCAGCCTCTGTATACCCGTTTCAGTAGCAAGCTCGGAGCGCAACCCTTCCATTCCCATGATGATGGAAGTATAAGCATGACCGACAGTATCGTGAAGCTCTCTCGACAGCCTGTTGCGTTCTTCTGCCAGCGTAATACGCTCGATTTGGGACATATATTGCTCAAGCACCGCATTTTGCTTGCGGATCGTTTCATTTTGCCGATGATTGACGATCAATAAATGGAAAGCGAATCCCATCACATAAGCAAATCCATAGTAGGTTACCATGAACCAATAGCTGTTATCTGGCGAAACGACATAAAAAATTCCGGGTATTACCAAGACTGCTGCCGGAGCCGTCCAATGATAAGACCGATGAGCGCTATTCGCTGCAATCAGAAAGGCTGATGCAAGAAATGAAGGGAAAGCTTCTGGAAACAACGAGGTTAAATGTATACACAGCCCGCCAAATAGCAGTATTTCTGTGAATAAATAATATTTGTAGTTGAGCAGTAAGCAAACCCAGGGAATAGAGAAAGCGGCAATCTCCCAAAAAATAACGATCCAAAGAGGCAGCACTAGACCTTCCTGAAATCTAATCGTCGTGAGGACGAGCGAAACGCTAATAATAAGGCGAAGCCCCAGCATAATCCAATCATACCAAAACCACTGTTTGACCATATCCAACAAATCATTCAACCCCTAAGCAACTCTCTTTTTGCTTCCTATAGTATTATAGATCAAACCTTCGTGTGATACATAACTGGCTGTTTACGCAACAGCATCTGCACAAAGGCCGGAAACAAAACAGCTATCGATCTAGCTGCTGAATCATGGTGCGCGTATAACCTCCGATTGTTTTCGCCAACCGGTCACTTAACTTGACGCTTATTGCGGCAAGCACCGCTCCCAGACCCATGGTAAAGAGTGATTCCCCTAAAGTATCTACTCGCATGAAAATGACATTCAAATCGATATATCGATACAAAAGTGGTGCCAACAGGAATGCTAGCGGTCCTAAATAGAGAACGGCTACACTGATGAGACTGACGAGTCCGATCACCAACTTCTGCATTAACCAAAAGACGGCAAACCAATTGCGGCGATCCGTAAGTTCTAATTTGGCATAAACCCAGACGGATACATCCGTTGTTATTTTTTTGTTGTAAGGTGCCGTCGTAATATCTGTATAAATTTTCGTCTGCGTGCGTTCGAATTGGATGAAGGTTGTCGTAGTTCGCAATACGCGTGTAACTAGTGGAATGCCGATCACCGTAAATGAAAGACTTAAACTTAACGACAGAGCTACCATATAAAAGCAAAAGTAAAACAAGCCTGTAACGAAAGTTAATAATAAAAAATAACCATTTTGGATGAAACCTAATTTCATAAGGATCATCGCTCCTCTCCGTGTGACTACTTGTTTCTATAGGCGAATAAGTACCTTTTAAATAGTAGGTGGTGGTTGCCTACTGCTCCATACTAACCGTACAGCTGTCATATCCACCAGTGACAACATGTCATCTTTTACTTTGTGACATGTTGCGTCGATCGGTTTGTTAACGAGCATTGCATGTCACCTGAAATAGTGAAGATTTGTAACTAGCTTAAATGATAATGAGTTAGCGACAATTGGACTACTGAAGACGACCCAATATGCTTGTATGCGGAAAGAGACGTACTTCAAAAAAATCCATGAGGTGAATACAATGAACAAAAGAAGGAAAATTATTTACGGCGGAGTTTCCGTAATGCTAAGTGCATCAATTCTAACTGCGGGTTGCAGTACGAGACCAGCTGAAAAGTCGGATCAAATAGGAACAACCCAACCAGTTGAGACAGCTCAAATATCTCAAAATAGTATTGCGAAATCACTTGAATCGCAGGCGAAGCAACTGAATACGATAGATCCGAAACAACCATTGAATGATTTAAAACCGCTAAAAGACATGATAGGGAATGCAAATTATGTTGGTTTAGGAGAGGCCACTCACGGAAGCTCGGAGATTTTTATGATGAAACATCGCCTCGTGAAGTATTTAGTCACTGAGCTGGGCTTTACTAATTTTGGGATTGAAGAGGATTGGGGTAACGGTTTAAAACTGAACGAGTATATCCAAACGGGAAAAGGCGACCCTAGGGAGTTTTTGAAGCTGTTATACCCAACTGATGAGATCGTCGCTATGGTAAAATGGATGCGGGAATACAACTCTGATCCTGTAAATAAAAAGAAAATTCACTTCGTCGGACTAGACTTAAAAATGCTGGATCAAAGTGTCTTCGATAAAGTGATCAACTACGTTAAGGAGCATCATCCTGATCTGCTGCCGGAAGTCGAGCAAAGCTACAAAGAGTTGTCATCGGTGGCAGGTAATCTACAGGAATATATGAAGCTGACTACTGAAGTGAAAGAAAAGCATATGGCTAATGCGCAAAAAATAGTCAAGCTACTTGAAGACAAAACTAAGTCGATTAATGAGAATGATTCATACGAGCTAGTTTGGGTGAAAGGGACGGCTAAGGTGATAGAGAATTTTACGAAGATGGTGATTCCGGCCGACTATCCGAGCATGGTGAAGCTGCATGATCAGTATCTAGCCGAGCATGCAGTTTGGGCTCAAGAAAAACTTGGCGGCAAAACGATGGTTTGGGGGCACAATATTCACATAGCTAAAGGTGTTATCACTGAGAAGATGTATCCTAAAGTCGCCGGGGAGTTTCTGAAAGAACGTGTTGGCAATCAATATGTAGCAATTGGCTCCACCACCACGGAAGGCAAATTTACAGCATTCAGTGAAGATAAGATTGCAACGGATACCATTCAGAAGAACGTGAGCAGTTCCAATCATATGTTTGGACAAGTTCATTACGAGCAGTTCCTGTTAGATCTTCGAAAATTGAATGGGGATGCGCAGCAATGGGTAAAAGAAAAGCAGCCATTCTTGGATGGCATTGCAGTGATCATTCCTAACGAACCGCAATTTTATGATGTTTCCCTTCAAGAGCAATTCGACATTATGGTTCATATTCAAAAAACCACCCCTTCGCATATCAAGTAATATGAAATATAAAAACGGCAATAATATCACCCAAATAGAAAAGAACCTTGATTTATCAAGGTTCTTAATAGGAACTTTCTTGTCGTTAGACTGCAGTAAAAGTAGCAGTTCAACTAATTTCAACTTATTTTCACATTTACAAAACAAGTTTATAAACATACCCATGTTGCAAATATGTTATAGTGCCATTTGCCTCGGTGCCATATAAAACCTCACTAATTTGAATGGTAGAAGGAGTAATTTCAATTGAATTATCTCCCTTTGTAGTAACACCTGAATCTTGCTGGCATTGACATTGTTTAGATCCCCGTTTGGTAACTATAAAATCAACTTTCTTTTGTGCGGCTTTCACATTTAACGATGAATTCCTAGATATATATACATAGCTGGTTTTTCATTGTTTTCGATATTTATGACAACCATAAATTTATAAGACACTTCGTACTCATCTTTTATTCTCTTTGGTTTACTTAGCTTAATTTCCAGTTCATCTAAGAGGTAATACAAATTGGTCGTTAATATCATAGTCAATTGGTAAACTTATCTCGAGCGCGCGGTGCAAATCCTATTTCGGACTTCTTCGGTTTCTGGAAAAGACCACGAGCGCCGCGATTACCATCGCACCGAAACCCATGGTTTTGGCTGACTCGGATTCCATTCCCAGCAACATGCAAAGATTGGTAACCAAGCTTTTCGTTAGAAGTGCAACCACAATCAGCATGATCGGACGAATAATATTGTACTTTTTCATTTGTGCCCCTTTCTTATGTGTCTGCTAATTTAATTCTTTGCTTCCATTATTTAGCTTGTACACTCCATATGACCCTTTATTAAACAAACCTGCCCATTTCTATTATAAACAAAAGAGGAGTTGCCGCGAAGCAAGCCCCTCAACTATCGTTACCGGTTAGTTTAAAGCTTATTTGTACACTCCTGATCTTTCAGTTTAGCTCTTGTTATCTAAGGAATATTATTTGATGCACCATATGGATTGTTCATTTCTCCCCAACTGGGACAAGCGTATTTTAATTTGTAAATGTCTCCATAGCCTCATGGGGAATCCTCTTCTTTATATGCGCTCATTGATTTTGATCAACAATTTCTTTAAGATTTGCTTCTCCTCGTCAGTAAGGGCTTGAACGATTTCATCCTCCACCTTTTGAAATGAGTCATTAAAGCCTTCAATCAACTCAATCGCTTTTGGCAATACATATATATTTTTTTGCCGTTCATTATTGGCCGGGATTTTGCGCTCGATGAACCCTTTTTGCTCTAGACCCTGAAGCATGCTTGTAATACTGGCCCCACGCACATGAAACCGATCTGCAAGGTCCTTTTGAATAATATGATTATCTTGGTTCTCATAAATATAGTCGATTACTTTTCCTTGTTGAGCGTTTAACCCTAGTTCCTTTATACTCTCGTCCGCTCTTTTCTTTAATTTAAGACCGATAATCTGAAACAAATCCAAATAAGGCGTATCCTTTCGGAATTGCATGATCGTCCCTCCTGAAATTGTTAGAAAGCTAATTGTAAGCAACTAAACTATACAGTGATCCTATACGCATGTCAAACAACTTAGTTTATTGACAGTTAGAACCCTAACAGTTATACTTCAAATTGTTATAAACAAACACATTGGAGGAATTTCAAATGGAGAAGACAACTCAAAATGCTGCGTTAGAACAAGTTACGGCGATTACAAATGTACGTATTTTTGATGGAGAACAAATTATTGCGTCAAGACATGTTGTCATCAAAGGGGAGTCCATTATTGCGGTGGGCGGAGACCTTCCGGCCGATGCAACGATTATCGATGGGGAAAATGCGACTTTAATGCCCGGTCTGATTGATGCACATGTCCACACCTCAATCGGCGGATTACGAGATGCCTTAAAATTCGGCGTTACGACAGAACTCGAAATGAACGGCGATTTTACGAAAAGAGGACGCGAGATCCAGTTAAAAAATGTGAATGACGTTGCAGACGTCCGTTCTGCCGGCACAGCAATCACCGCTCCGGGCGGACACCCAGATGAATTGCTGCCGGATGGGGATGAAATACCGGAATTCGTATTAAAGGAGCTAGAGAAGTTATCGGAGGAAGACCGGGAAGCGATGTTGGCCGCATACGCTCACGATCACGATGAAATACCGCAAGTGACGACGGTGGAAGAAGCGATTAAACATGTGCATACTCAAGTGGAGAATGGTGCCGACTATATTAAGATCATGATTGAAGAAGGAACGGTCATGGGTGCACCCGGCCTGCCTGTTCTAAGCGACGAGATTTTAAAGACAGCCGTGAAAGAAGCCCACAAGTTCGATAAGCTGGTCATCGCCCACGTCTTGACGGCTCTTTCATCGCAAGCAGCCATCGATTTTGGAGTCGACGGTTTGGGCCACTTGTTTATCGACAGGCCCGAGTACACGTCCGAGTTGGTGAAATCCATAGCGGATTCAGGCGCTTTTGTTACACCGTGCTTGGTGTTGAACTCATCGATTGTTGGGAAACCAGCATCGGAATTGGCGAATGATCCGCGTGTTCATTCCAAATTAAGTCCGGATTGGATCGGTATTTTGAACTCAAGCTTCAATACGTTCCCGCAAGGCAATATGGAGAACAGCTTTAAGAATGTGATGGATCTTCACCGTGCCGGAGTTGATATTCTGGTAGGGACGGATGTTGCGCCGGTTCCCGTTCCGAACCTTGGCGGCCTTGCTCACGGAGCAAGCGTCCACCACGAAATGCAGCTGCTGGTGAAGGCCGGGTTCACTCCGATTGAAGCTCTTCAGTCGGCTACTACCAAACCGGCCCGTTGCTTTGGTCTTCACGATCGCGGCCGTATTACCGAAGGTGCGCGCGCTGACCTTATTCTCGTAAACGGTGATCCGACAACCAATATCTCGGATACCTTGTCGATCAAATCCGTGTGGTTCAATGGTTCGCAGCAACTAGGTTAATCGGGTTCGATCTCCCTGTACAATGTCCGTCAATGCGAATGATGAGCGAACCGGAGATGATGATGCCGTTGCTGATCGTAAAATCGTCAAGAAGAGGGACTGCAGACTAGTCCCTCTTCGACTTTAATCTATTAATCCAAATCCTCCTGTCAGGAACGACAGCCACATCAAAGTTCCTCCAGATTAAATACTTTTTTGGAGATAACATTTTAAAGGCATGAAGTTGTAGATGAAGAAATTTATGGATATTCCAAGGTGCTAAAGACTCTCTACCTAAACCATCAGATATAAAAAAGGATGGTATGGTAATGTATGGTTGCATCTACCATCTGAGATTCAATATTTGCTTATATTCCTTCGCGTGGTAAGGTCCGCCTTCTTTCATAACGGTCCACAACGGATCTGCGTCTTCTTTCATCGACAGCATCATGTCATCATGCCATTCATTAAGCAAATAGACAGCTTTCATGTGGATATCGCTTCTTTCTTCAACAAGATTGTACTGTTCGTAGGGATCATTTTCCAAATCAAACAGCATATCTTTCGGGAATCCGTGATAACCATCGTGATAGGTGCGGATATACAGCCAATTCTCAAATCTGACGCTTCGCTGACAGACATGTGCGCACTGGGATACCACCAAGTATGGCCTTCCAGTATCCGTACCTTTCGTAATACTTTCCGCATAGCTCAAACCATCCCAAGATTCAGGCTTCTCCGTATCCAGCAAGCTTGCCAGTGTAGGGGCGAGATCAAGTTGATAATGGAGACCCTCGTCTACACTTCCTTGAAGGCCACCAGGCCAGCGAATAATCATAGGAATTCGGCAGGTAGCCTGATCCGCTGTTCCGTGTTCGGAGTAAATGCCTAACTCTCCCATATTCTCCCCATGATCTGCACTAATAATTATAGCTGTATCCGCTAATACGCCTAGCTTGTCAAGCATTTGAATCACATGCCCGATATGCTCATCCATATAATGAATTGCGCTATCATAGTTATCAATAATCGCTCTTAAATCGTTATGCTCCTCAATCATTTGACCATGCCTTGGATGTCTGTAATAATGCGACTTGGCAAGCTTATTCATGTCTTCAATACTGTGCTGCCCACTTTTGAGCTTATGTTGCTGAAATACATCTTCAGTGATCCATGCTGGCATGGGTTCGTCAATAAAAGGATTGCCTACGTGGTCCGGCGCTCGATAAGGAGTATGCGGATCCCAGAAATTCAGATGTAAGAACCAATCTTCTGTCTTCGCATTATCCTCTAACCATTTCAGTGCGATCGGCAGCACTTTATCCGCCGATTCTCCGCCCCTATCCCCCAGATTAAAAACTTCATTGAATCCTGCATTAAAAGTCCACACGGAATGTCTTTCTGAGAAGGTACTGATCGATGCCGTTTTCATGCCAATCTTGCGCAATACGCCAGGAAGACTCTCCATCGCTAATCGATCGCTGAAGCCCCGCTCCATTCCTTCGCGTCTCATATCCGCAGCTGTCCCGCCATGTCCGACAACGCCTGTATGGATGCCGAATTTGCCAGACATTAAGGCTGTTCTGGATGGCATACACGGCGCATCCGAGCAGTAATAGTTGTTAAATCTAACACTCTCCTCTGCGATACGATCAATATTAGGAGAGGTCGCTCGGTGGTAACCATAGCAGCCGAGATGATCAGGACGCAAAGAATCTAAATCCAAATAAAGGATTCGCATAAGTTATGTAACCTGCCTTTGATTTATTTTATAGCACGTGAATGATTTATCATTAACCCTTCACTGCCCCGGCAATCCCATCTACAAAGTAGCGCTGCAAGAACAAGAAAATAACAATAATCGGAAGAATAGCGATCGTACCTCCGGCCGCAATCCCTGTCCAATCAACAACGTTCTCTCCTCTTAATGCATACAATCCAACAGCAAGTGGACGGAGATTCGGGGAACTGAGCGTTAGTATTAAAGGAATCATGAACGAGTTCCAGGACCAAATGAACTGCATAATCGTCACACTGCCGACGATGGGTTTGGACAGCGGAAGCATAATCGTAAGAAATGTCCTTAAAAACCCGCAACCATCCATGATAGAAGCTTCCTCCAGCTCCTTAGGAATCTGACTGAAGAACGTTGAGAAAAGCAGAATAAATATAATATGCGCTCCTCCCGCTTCCGCAAGAATAACCCCCAGTAAATTGTTCATCAGTCCCAAATGTTTGATTAGATCATAGATTGGAATAATGGCAAACTCCATGGGTACAAACATGCTGGCAACTAGAACGCCTAAGAGCAACTTCTTTCCTCTGAACGTATACCGGCCAAGCACATAACCGCACGTTGCTGTTGCGATAAGTACGATGAGGATGGTGCTGACCGATATAACCACACTATTTAGAAAATATCGCTCAAAGTTTGCTTCATTCCATGCTCTGATCAGGTTGCCCATTTGAAAGCTGTTCGGAATTAACTTAAGGCCGTTTGCGAAAAACTCACTCTGGGTTTTGAAGGATGCTGAAACCATCCATAAGAACGGATAGATCCATACGAGACAAAAAGCAGTCATGACGACGTGAAACATCGATAATCGAAAGGTTTTCATAATTTTGCACGACCTTTCATTCGTTTATTCAGCACGGATTGGATAATGGCTAGCATACTAATCGTTACTGCAAAGAACAGACCCGCTGCCGATGCATATCCTAATTGGGGCAATCCCATTTCACTGGAAAAAGCGTAACGATAAATATAAGTGGACACAACATCCGTGGCAAAGAATGGCCCTCCGTTGGTCATGGTTTTAATTAAATCAAACACTTTCAGTGAATTGACGACATTTAACAATAAGATGACGGCTCCTATCGGCAATAGAAGAGGTATCGTGATATACACAAATAATTTCGTCCCTCTTGCGCCATCCACTTCAGCCGCCTCATAAAGATCCTTCGGGATGCTCTGCAGTCCGGCAAGCCAATAAATCATGTTAATGCCTAAGTTTTTCCACACCGAGATGAGAATAACGGTAAACATCGACCATTTGGCGTCGCCTAGCCAATTAATCGGTGTATCGAGCAAACCTATTTTCATAAGCGCATCATTCACCGCTCCGTCACTGCCCCATATGAAAACCATGATAATACCGACAATCGATGTCGTCGTGACCACCGGCAAGAAGATTAACGTCCGATATATGGTGGCTCCCTTAAGTTTGGGCCGATTCAAAACGACGGCAAGTATTAAGGGCACAAGCAAATTTAAAGGCACGACACCCAACATAAATTTAAAACTATTTTTATACGCATTCCAAAAGTAAGGATCCTTCGCCACATCAACAAAATTATTTAGTCCGACAAAGGTTGAATCTGTCGTTAATCCCGACCAATCCAACATGGCATAATACAAGCTGGCCAAGATCGGCCAGCCTTGAAACAGAACGAAAAGTGCTATAGTAGGAAGTAGAAACAGCCAACACCAGATTTCAATTCTCCACTTGGTTTTCATGATGACCGTACTCCCCGTCACTGAATTGATTTATAATCTTGCTGCGTGTAATTCTTATCAGAACTCCAATTCGAGAAGATGAAATCATTTTTGTCTACCTTTGCGCCTTCTGCTTTTGCCTTCGCAATCGCTGTATCTAATGACTTATCGACAATATCGGATAACTGCTTAAGCGCAGTAGTAGGATCTTTAATTGCCCCGGATACAACACCTTGGAGAATATCGCCTACGCCAGGCTGAACATCCTTGTAATTTCCGTATACACTTGCAAGCTCAGGGTTCCTGATTTGCGGATTAGGCACTAAACGCGAATACTTCTGAGCAATGTCATAGTACTGCTTGAATTGTGGTATTTCCGATGAGCTCTCATTTACCTCTTTGAGAATAGAAAAGCGATCTCCCGCTTTAACGAGTATGGACTGATAATCTTTGTTGAAGTACTCCTTTAAATACAAGGCAGCTTCTTTTGGGTGCTTCGTTGTTTTGGACATGCCAATCCAAGGACTATAACTGGATCTAGGCAGGAAGCCCTTCTGACCTTCATCCGGAACAGGAGGCGCCATGACACCAAAGTCCAAGTTCGGGTTGTCACGTTTCCATACGCCAATCGACCATTCCCCTTGCAATATAAAACCGGCTTGACCTTCTCCAAATAAGGCGCGAGCTTCAGGTGCAGAGATGCTCATCGTCTTCGGATGGAAACTTCCGTCATCCTTCAACCCCTTGAATAAATTCATGACATCAACTACTTCCTTGCTGTCATAGTTAGCATCATGCGTGACCAAACTGATCGGCGATTGTTGATTTAAACCGCTGCCTCCTAGTGTCGACCAGTCCATAGCCGCTAATTTCCATCGACCGATTTGTTTACCGCCCTCGATGATACCGAAAGCTTTGCCTTTGCCTGCTTCTGTGATTTTCTTAGCGGCTTGCCGGAATTCCGTGTATGTCTTTGGTGGGTTCTCGGGGTCTAATCCAGCATCTCGAAACAACTGCTTATTGTAAAATACAAGCGTACTCGGCACACTCGCCAGGGCTGGAATGGAGTAGATTTTCCCATTTAGCATGGTCGAGCCTTCAACAAATGCGCCATCTGCGAATTGATTCTTGAAAGTGTCGTCAATATACGGATCTAACGGCTGATACCACTCTCCCTTTACCGCCATGCTTAATGACATGTTACCGGGTATTGGGTATAGATCCGGTGCATCCCCCGATTTAATCGCGGTTGTAATGGTATTCTGAAATTGATCGACGCTCATTAGCGTATATTCGATTTTGATGTTGGGATATTTGGCTTCGAAATCTTTAATAAATTTTTCACGAAAAGGCTTCTCACTGTCTGCCCAGTCCATCACGCGCAAGGTAACTTTTTCACCGGATGTCGACGTCTGGGCTTTGTCCCCGGCAGTCCCTGTTGCAGCAGGAGTTCCAGTGCTGTTCGGATTCGAACTTGAAGCTGAACAAGCCGTCATACTTTGTACAATTAGAGCAGATCCGATGAATAAGGCAGCATACTTCCGTTTTTGTACCAATGGTATATCCCCCTTTATTTCTGAAAAATGTTACTTCCTGAACGAAGAGCTCGTGTAGGGTGCGCAATGAGGATTGGATGCCTTCGATTTAACTATTATGTTATCTTACAATTTATCCTCAGACCATGTAGACGCGATTCCACTTTTTGTACTTTTGATACTTTTCCGAAATTGATTGGGGGACATCCGGAATGTTTTTTGAAAAGCACGGTTGAAATGAGACGCATCGTAGAAGCCGCATTTTTGAGAAATAAATTCAATCGTATTCTCGGGGTCTTCCAGCATTCGTTTGGCTTGCATGACGCGCATTTTCTGAAGCATCTGCATCGGCGTTAGATCATACACCTGTTTAAAAGCCCGGCTAAAATAAACCGGATTCATATGGTAGATTTCTGCTAATTCCTCACGAGTAATATTGCGCTCCAGCCCCTTCTCAATATAATGCAGGGCATAATTAAACCGGGCAATCTCGAACGTCTCTCTGGATTTGCGCTTCTCACCGATTTTAGAGCTTTCTACAATTTCATGAATCAGAAAGAGCGCCAGAAAGACGGACTGCATAGAAGAGATCTCCTCATTTTTGTGCTGCCATAAGTCTTGAAGCTCGTCGAACTTCTTCTCATACAAAGCGGAGTCTCTAATTTTAATCACTTTATCCAAGGGAAACAGTTGGAAGAAATCTTCTCCTTCCCTGACATGTAATTTCAAACTGAGGAGGTAATGAACACCTTCTTCCTGTGAAATAACATTAAAAGGCGTATGGGGGCGATGAATCATAACATCTCCGGTTTTGGCTATATACTCTTTACCGTCGTCTGTTGTAATAACCTCTCCTTTTTTGATGTAAGATACCGTCAGATAAGGCTGATCAAAATCAAACATGATCCGAGAGTAATATTGTATTTTTTTAACATCAAACAACGTAATCGCATATAGATCCTCGATCTGAGTTGACATGGATTCACTCCTTATTTGGTATGGTTACGAAAAAAAAGCTCCTGAGATACATGATTGTCATCCCAGAGGCGTCGCTCAATGTCTCTTATTCTAGCAAAATCAACTCATTGAAAACAGCAAAAAGCATGCCCCCAAAGATTTGGGAGCATGCTCGGTACTTCACTACGCTATAATTTTAAGCTTCAACCTTTGCTTTGATCTCTTCCAATGGCTTGTGGTTACCGTATTTCGGGTACTCGCGCGTAGTTGGCGCAGCCCACTGAACCGCATTGCTAATGACGCGGCGAATTTGCTCATTGTAGTACGTACGGTATGTTTCATGACCTGGACGGAAGTAGAATATCTTCCCGTTCCCACGATGGAACGTACATCCGCTGCGGAATACTTCTCCACCTTCGAACCAAGAAACCATAATGAGCTCATCCGGTTGTGGGATGTCAAAATGCTCCCCGTACATTTCCTCTGCCTCAAGATCAATATACTCACCAATGCCTTCCACGATCGGATGACCTGGAGCAACGACCCATAGGCGCTCTTTCTCGTCGGCTTCGCGCCATTTGAGATCACACGATGTGCCCATAAGGGTTTTGAACACTTTAGAGAAGTGACCGGAATGCAGGACGATTAAGCCCATGCCTGCCCACACACGCTTTTGAACACGAGCTACGATCTCGTCTTGTACTTCGCCGTGTGCTTTATGACCCCACCAGATCAGGACGTCCGTATTGTTCAAGACTTCTTCCGACAAACCATGCTCAGGATCGTCTAATGTTGCATAGGTAACTTGGACGTTACCGCTCAGTCCCTCACCAATGGCTGTATGTATGCCATCTGGGTAGGCAGCGCGGACAATTTCACTTTCTTTTTCATGACGATGCTCGTTCCAAACGGTTACATTTAATGGTTTACTCATCATTCTAGGCCTCCACGATAGCGTATTCATTCTTACTTCTGAGTATAGATTTTCTCAAGCGCTCAGGAAAGGTAGAATTGTGCTTACTTCTTATTCAATAGTGTCATCGGATGTCTCGCAATGTTATACTTATCCCAACTAAATCTTATTCGAAAATGTCCAGCTAGTGAGGTATTCTTACCCATGAACCCTACTCTTAGTCCTGCAAATTTAACTGAAATTAGAAATGAAGAAGTCGTGTACCAGAACCCGCTTCTATTCTTAAAAATATGGGAAATCAAACATGACTATCCCCAATGTGGCTTGCCCGACCCTTGGACATGGCATTGGCATAAGCAGGTTGAGTTTCTCGTCGTAACCCAGGGTCAACTCGGCATCCAAACGAAAGATGCTTATACGATTATGGAGGCAGGGGATGTCTTGTTACTTGGTTCCTCACAGCCCCATCGCACACATAAATACTCAGAAGCGCCTTTACACCAAATTGTATTTCAAATCGATCTGACACAGCATTTCGATCTGAGCACACTCGCTTATTTGCATTTATTTTCGGAGTTGACGCATTCCCTCGAACCATTTAATGAACTTTTTCGTTCGAATAGTGCGGTTAGATCAAGTGCTTACCAGCTCATTCGGCAAATACATGAGGAGTCACAAACGCGTACCATCGGTTATGAGCTAGCCATCGTTGCTGCCATTAAGCACCTCCTGTTGCTCCTTCTACGCAATGATAAACGTGATCTTGCTGGGCTGACCGAGGATTCAGGCATCTCACGTTTGCGCCCAGCGCTGAATTATATCGATGAGCATTTGACAGAGCGAATAACGGTCGAAGATGTGTGCCGCATTCTGAATCTGAGTTATCATTACTTTATTAAGTATTTTAAAAAAGTGATGGGACTATCCTTTATTGATTATGTGAATTATAAACGTATCAAAAAAGCCGAGCGCCTTCTACTCACAGGGGATCTCAGCATTATGGAAATTAGTTATGAAGCCGGCATTCAGAACATGGCCCAGTTCTATAAACTGTTCAAGCGATATAATCAATGCTCGCCTAAGGAATTCAAGCAGCGGCTCCGAGATCATACGGAGGTGCAGGATGAGCAACCGGTCGGGGCATTAACAGAGTAAAGAACGGCGGGCCCTTAGGGGAGGAATCCCGCTTGGCTGATGAAAACACGCTCCTGCGGGAAATGCCGCAGGAGCTGTTCGTGCACGCGCCGATACGCATCCCGACTGTACCAGTCGGTCAGCTCCAGCGCATCATAGATGGCACGCACGCCGATGCGTCCCGTGCGCCCTCCCCCACTGCCATCGCCCATGAAGTAATCGTCGATGCACACCCGATCCACGATACCTGCCAGCCGCTCGGCGAAGCCGTCCGAGCTCGGCAGCGCTGGCGCTATCGTGGCCTGCACCGGGATCCCGCGAGCGGCAAGCTCGCGCAGTGCCTCTAACCGCGCCGCGATCGGTGGCGCGGCTGGGGTGAACGCGCGGCGGATGTCCTCGCGGTCCGTCTCCACCGTCATGCTGACTCGGACGCGGTCGCCGAGCAGCTGAAGCAGGTCCGCATCCCGCGTCACGAGCGGGCTGCGGGTTTGCACGAACAAGAAGTCCGGCTGCGCCGCGGACATCACTTCGAGGAGCGCGCGGGTGAGGCGCTCCTTGTATTCGATCGGCTGATACGGGTCCGTCGCCGAGGAGAAGAAGATCGTGACGGGCCCTTTGCTTTTGGCCCTCGCCAGCTCCTTGGCTAGGAGCGTCGGCGCGTTCTCCTTTACGTCGACCCAACTGCCCCAAGCTTCGCTGCGGAACAAGGCCACGGGCATTTGCCGCACATAACAGTAGGAGCAGGCGAAGGCACAGCCCGTATACGGATTTAACGTATGCGAGTAGCCTGCGAGGAATCCGCTCGCTTTCGTCAGTATCGACTTCGACTGCTTACGCTGCACATTGGCCATAAGTCTACCTCCTTTTATTTCCAGAACCACCTCTCATACACCCAATAGCCGATGAACGAAAGGACTCCTAAAGAGATATTGAACCATCCTGCAAATAAAGCTCCTTTTTTCTCTTTGAGCATGTTGGCCTTCTTATAATTTTTCACATCGAAAACTAACACGAGCAACCCAGAGATCAACAGCAGCAAAACCGTGTAATTGTTAAAGGTAATCATTGGCCGGATCCTTCCCTAGTTGGTTTTCGTCCCAATTCGTCTAATCTTAACGTGTACCGTGACATCGAAGGACATCTCTTTATATTGATCTTGCCATGATTCCTCGGTTTTGATTTCCTTGTTCCAGTAGGCTGGCTGCGTCGCGCGAACATATTCACCGAAACCGAAAATGTCACTGCCATCCTTCTGAGTCTGCTGAATTAATTTCCCGAATCCCACGTTAGCGTCTTCTTGAATTTTCTCCTCCAGCTTCTTCAAATTTTCTTTTGTAATGAACACCTTTTCATTCGATTTCTCCGTTAAATCTCCCTCGATTTGGCATTTTATGATAGTATGCACGTTGCCATTTTTGATAGTTGTCGTTATTCTCGACTTTCGGTGAGTAGATTTAAAAATAACCAACGTTTTTGAGCCTGGCATTTCTTGAAGAACACTATACCCCCCTGGGTTGATTTGTTTAATCGCCATATAATGTCCGATTTGCAAGGCTGTTGTGACGCCAACCATTTTATCGTTTTTAAAATAGGCCATCCCAGCAAGCTCAATGTTCGATTCCTTCTTTAATTCCAAATAAGGAAGCATCCCTTCCTGCCCCTTGGCAGAATTCGCACTTAAAAAGACACCCAAGAAAATGTTGGGCAGAGTGCCCCTTTCTCTAGAATGTTCCAGGGTAGCGAGCAAATATAAAGTCGGAACGCGCTCTAATTGCGGATTGGCTTTAATGATGTCGGCTGCGTTTCCTTTGGATACGACCATCCAAACGGTTCTTCTGACCTGAGGTTGACGCCGAAAGAAGTCGTTTTCATTCTCGATCCCTTTTTTGGCTACGACTTCCGAAATCACGATGACCCGTAAATGGCCAAAAAACAACCGATCTGCGAGCTTTTGCTGAAGATTCAATAATGCGTCATCAATGGTATATCCGACGCTGGTCAACACCCAAACCGGTTTTTCCCCAGAAGGGCTGCCGGATCCGCTCCCTGCACCTAGCGGAATGCGGCCCGGAACAGCAATTTGGACGGTGATACGAATGAGTCCCTTGTTAGCCTCTGGATCCTGGTTCAGAATATGCGTAGCATTGCTGCTTTCTTTCTCATCACCTGGCTTCGCCTTATCAATGCCAATCGCCAGGACGACAGCGCGATCTTCGATTTCTAGGCGATCCCAGCAGCCTGTAAGCAAAGGGGCAACCAACACGAAAACAAGAATCTGTTTAATCAGATTTTGCCACAAGTTGATCACCCCGTTTTTTCTTCTTTCGAATCATGGCCACAACAAATAAGACAAATGGATACGCAACTGTGAAGACTAGTCCCCAGCGACCGACAATTTGAATGATTTCATACATCTGCAGCAGATTTTGTGAGAACATCGCAATGACATAGATAAAGGGAACAACCAAGAAGGCGAACATTTTATGATCTCGCAAACGTAAAAGCTGGCTTGTGAAATATATGGCTAAATAATAGTTAGACAACAATGTCGTAAACACGGCGGTAACCCATACAGCAAGAAATGCACCGTCTAAACGCTCTAGGATATTGGCGGGCAAAGATGTCGTTTTGGCTAGTTCCAGTGTTGGCCAGACTAATTTTTTAATTTCCTCAGCTCCGAAGACGCCTACGGTAGCAATCACGATAAGTATATAAAAAGACCCAGCTGCTAACATACCAATAAACCCAGCAATCATGGCTTTCTCCGGCCTGCGCATCGCAGGTATGACGATCGTCATGACAAATGAGCCTTGAAATAAGGCAGCCATCGTGAGAATTCCCATTGGCATACCGGTTGGTTCATTGCCCCACAGGGGAAGAAGATTAATTAAGTGTGCATTCTTTAGTGAGAGCACGACAATAACTAGTCCCGGAAATACGATGATCGGGAAATAAAAATGGTGAAAGTAAGTAAATGTCGTTATATCTACGCGAGAAGAAACAGCCGCTAGCAGCAACATAACGATCACAGTCACCTCTAGGGGTGTTTTAGTTAAAACGGAAGTGACGACAACCTCCCCAAATTCACGTGATGCCAGGGCTGTAATCAAGTAAAAGAACAAGATAATCAAAACACTAAATCCACGCGCCGGCCATTTACCAATCAGATCCTCGCTGTACTCAATAATAGATTTCGTGGGAAAACGCATCCCAAGCTTGGTTAATAACCAAAGTCCTAATAAACCAACCAAAAAGCCTAGCAATGTGACAAGAGGCGCCCCTGAATCGGCTGCTCTGACAGCAAATAACGAGAGGGCTAACACCCCCACCCCAATGATTGTACTAATCAGTATGATCGCCGCTTGTATCACTGTTACCTGGCGAGGATGCTCCATCGGTTACGTTCCTCCTTGTATCTCCGACTTTCAAAGGGTCTAGTGTGTTGTTTGGCGCTTCTTCACTCATTTCTTTTGTTATTTTCCCAAGACGGGTGTCATTAGGTGTGTGTAAAAGTGCCGGCCTCTTCGGCATAGACCACAGCGGCAGCCGAGCTAGCGTATCCTTCATCCCTTGGAAATTACCTGGGACTAGCGGGCTTAAGTAAGGAACACCGAACGACTTTAAGGAAAGCATATGGTTGGCGATCAGAATCAACCCGATCATCACCCCATATAGACCGAAAATGCCAGATAAAATCACAAGTGGAAAGCGCAGCAGCCTCAGGGCCAGGGCCGCATTGTAAGCCGGTGTGGCAAAGGAACCGATCGTCGTCAAGGCGATGATAACAACCGTAATCGGTGAAATAAATCCTGCCGCAACCGCTGCCTGCCCAACAACAAGCACACCAACAATGGAGAGCGCTCCACCAACCTGCTGCGGCAGCCGAAGTGTTGCTTCCCTTAATACTTCCATGGATATCTCCATGATCAGAACTTCGATAACAGAAGGGAAAGGCACTCCCGCTCTCCCCCCCGCTACTGCTACCGCAAACTCGGTAGGGATGAGTTCTGGATTAAACGATATTAAAGCCACATATAACGATGGGAAAATCAGCGAGAAAACCAGGGCTACCAAGCGTGACAGCCGTATGAAACTGACGAGAAGATACCTCTCTGAGTAATCCTCGACCGTTTGATAAAATTGACTGAATACCGTAGGCAATATGAGGGCAAACGGTGATCCGTCAACAAGCAGGATGACTCTGCCTTCCAATAGATTGGCGACCGCTTTATCCGGTCGTTCTGTGTTTTGAATTTGCGGGAACGGGGATAAATGGTTATCTTCGATAAACTGTTCCAAATATCCAACGTCCAGGATGCCATCAATATCAATCAACGATAAACGTCTGAACACCTCTTCTACGAGTGCTGGATTCACAATGCCGTCAATGTAGCAGAGCGCCACTTTGGATTTGGTGATACGTCCTATACGCATCGTTTTTATCCGTAAGTCCGGCGTCGGGAGACGGTAGCGAAGCAGGGCTAGATTCGTACCCAACATTTCGATAAAGCCTTCCCGTGCGCCACGAATCACCTGTTCCGTCTCTGGTTGCGTGATCGATCGCTTGTCCACATGACGTGTACTGAAGATAAACGCATCGGTTACTCCATCAACTAAAAGGACGGTTTTCCCTTCTACGATGGCTTGGATAATTTCATTCAGCTGAGTTTCCGTTCTGCCTTCACACGCATAAAGGGTATCGTTCAGAAGAAACTCTTTCATAGGTCGGCTTAGTGCTTTCGCATAATCTTGAGAGGACGTTAGCATCAAAGGCCTTAAAATGTGATCGTTCAGATACTGTTTATCAATCAAGTCAGGGAAAAACATCACGACAGCTGGTAGATCGTCAAATATGCAAAATCGGCGTATGATGAAATCGTCGTTATCACCGAGTAACTTTTGAACGAATGCAATCGTCGCTTCGAGTTGCGTACCGACACTTGCCTTTTTATTGGCTTCCATAACCTGATGAGCAGGTGAATTCTTCAGCGGTATCATCCGAGGCTGCTGACTTGTGGATGTTTGTTTGGTCCTTAGCTTCTTCCAACTCCAAATGGTCACGCAATTCGCCCCCGTAAATACGCTCATGATGATGTCAGATTCCTATTTCCCATTCATTTCCTTCCCGTATTTTTATCTATATTTGAGATTCTATGCATGGAAAGGTAAATGGGAGTGAATTTATTATCTATAACGGAGAATAGGAGCAGCTTACTGTCATTGAAAAGTGACAATAAACAACTCCTACAACGTATAGAGAGAATCAACAGTTCTACTTCCCTTGCCGCTCTAACTGCAAAAGCTTTTCCTTATTCCCCAAACCGCCGCGATAACCCGTCAGCGCTCCATCCTTCCCTACGACGCGATGGCAAGGTACAACGATAAGAACAGGATTTGCACCGATGGCGGTGCCAACCGCACGTACGGCACTGGATCTATCTAGTGTTTGGGCTACCTGTGTATAACTTACCGTCTCACCATGGACAATCTCGTGCAATGCTCTCCACACCGACTGTTGAAACTCCGTCCCCCGTAAATCCAATGGCAGTTCAAAATTTGTTCGCTCTCCACTCAAATACTCGTCCAGCTGCTGCATGTAAGCCTTTAACCTATCCTTTTGCTGAATCCATCCATTCGGTTGTCCAATCTTTCTCGCCCATTGGGTGAATTCTTGCCACGCTTCAACGTCAACGCCATCTCTCGCGTCACCTTTCTGAAACTGCAAGTAACCCAATCCCACATCGGTTACCGCCATCACGAAATTATGATGTTGCAATCGAACCGCCCCCCAGTAAATCGTTTGATTTACCACACTTTCCATAACTTCTCTCACCATGTTGCAACCAACCTCCCAACTCGGTTATCGTTAATGAACTGGCTGTTGCCGAAACTCTGTCGGCGTAAGTCCTGTTTTCTTCTGAAACAATGTCGCAAAATGCGCAGCATTTGCCATCCCCACCTGCGACCCGATCACCTGCACGGGCATGTCTGTGGTGATTAAAAGCTTTTTAGCTGCTGCAAGCCGGATCTCTTGGATATACATAAGCGGCGTCACGCCAGCTATTCGTTTAAAAGTCCTTTGCAGATGATACGTACTCGCATAGAAATGCTCTGAAAGCGTCGCTAACGACAACGGTTCGGCGAAGTGCTCTTCGATATGCGCCTTCATTTCCGCAACCCATGCCTCATCGGGGAGCCTAATGCCGTCAGGCCGACACCTTTTACAAGGACGAAAGCTCTCTGCAATGGCTGCTTCACGGTGATCAAAAATACGCACATGCTCCCGCTTCGGAAGCCTCGATTTGCAGGAGGGTCGGCAGAAAATCCCTGTCGTCGCCACCGCATAGTAAAACGTCCCATCATACGCCGCATCATTCGCTACAATGGCTTGCCAAAACCGCTCCTGCATACCGGAATGCACCTCTCCTTGTGTTCCTTTTATAAGCTCAGTATACCCAAACAGGCCTGTCGTTGTAAGGGTTCCGAGATGAGAAAGCAAGATTACAAAAGCCGCTCTCGGCGATAATGCAAGTAACGACTTCCCACCGATAAGGAGAATGACGATGCCACACCTGCTAGCTTTTGACCCATCCAGCCTACAATGGTACGAACAAACAAGCACGCTCTCGCTAGCTCTGCCTGGGCCTTTTCGATATGAGCAAAATATCGGCTATTTAAGCCGCTCAACCAATGAATGCCTATTCGTTGTGGATAACTCTAGTATCTATAAGCTGCTACCAATTGGGGATAACCTCGCACTTATTGCTGTCCACAGTGAGGATGACGAGGTGCTTCACGTCCGAATTGTCCACTATAGTGGTGCTAGTTTAACCTCTGCAGTTCGGGAAGAAATCGCTCGCTATGTGTGGGAGTGGTTTGATTTGGGGACGGATTTGACGCCATTTTATGCGATGGAGGATCCGATCCTGCAACAAGTGACGGAGGCATTCCGGGGGCTGCGCCTGATGGGGATTCCCGATTTGTTTGAGGCGATGAGTTGGGGTATTATTGGGCAGCAGATTAATTTGGCTTTTGCCTATACGCTCAAAAGACGTCTAGTCGAGCACTTCGGTACTTCACTGCATTGGGAGGGACGAACGTATTGGGCGTTCCCGACGCCAGAGCGAATCGCTGTGCTGACGACTGAAGATTTAACCGCTTTACAATTCACGGGTAAAAAAGCGGAGTACCTCATTGGCGTTGCCAATCTCATGGCGGAAGGCACGTTATCCAAAGCTGGGCTGCTTGCGATGAGCGATTTCCTTGCCATGGAAAAAGATCTGCTGCGCATTCGCGGCATCGGCCCCTGGACGGCCAATTATGTGCTGATGCGCTGTCTGCGCAACCCCGCAGCGTTCCCGTTGGCCGATGTCGGCCTGCATAACGCGCTGAAGCATGTGCTTGGGCTGGAGGCCAAGCCCTCGCTTGAAGAGATCCGCCAGCTAGCCGAGGGCTGGCGGGGCTGGGAAGCTTACGCCACGTTTTACTTGTGGCGGGTTTTGTATTAGCCGCGGCTGCTAGGCGCGGCGAAGGGGCGCTAGGCGCGATCGGCGCAGGGGCGCAAGCGCGGACCTGCGCTAGACGCTGCACGCGTTAGCCCCCGCCGGCGCGATCCTTATCGCCACGTCGCACCATCGCGGCCAATCGCCGTTAGGTGCGCCCCCGTCTCTGCCAGTCGCCCCCCAGGTACCCCCCATCGCTGCCCCCCTATGCGCTAACTCCGACACCGAGGAAATAACTGTATTTTATGTAGCTAATTTCGGCGATTTTCAGTTATAAATCCATTTTAACTGTATTTCATGTAGTTAATTTCTCAGCATTTCACCCTTTTGAGCAAAAGTGGTAAAAATAACTACATGTTATCCAGTTAAATGTTTATTTCAGCGAAATTAATCAAAAATAGCTGTACTTTTTCCATCTAATGCTTGGTTACTTGCAATGTTAAGGAGTGAGGGTGAGAGTTGGGTGAAGAGACAGGAATTGTGAACAAGCTAATTTGTTTTTGACAGGAATCACCAGATAGTGTCATTCTATCGAGAATCAGCGTTGAGCAACTAAGCTGTTCCGTACGTGAATCCCCCGCTAATACAGCTACTTTAATCAAACAGGAACTCACCAATTACTCTACTAACCACTCACTTCTGTGGCTCCACAGTCACATTTTCCTTCTGCACTTCACCCGAGCATTCAAAACATACTAACGTTTTATCCGCCTGCACGACGCCATCCAGAAATCCCATTTTGCAATAAATCGGCTTCTCACATATGCGGCAATGACCGATAAGCTCTTCCAATAGGTCTACTCCTCCTTCAAACTTCACTTCTCTTTCTTGGCCACGTGATCTTCCTGTGAAAAACTTCTACGCCACCGATCCACTTCCCTCCAACACTCCCAACACGGCACAAAAAAGGTTGCCCTCGCTCGATGTTATCGAATGTGGCAACCTTTGAAAACTATATTACGTAGCCGAAGGCGTTGCTGACGGAGCTGGTCTGCGCTCTCCGCCGTTGCCTGGCTTACCTTTGAACGAACCACCGTCTCCACGTAGCTGTGGTACTGGTCGCTCACCGCCGCCTTTGCGTTCGACGAAGTTTTTCAGTTCATCTGTCAGGCTATCCTTGAGCTTAGCGATCAACTGATCCTCGGTGATGCCTTTCGCAGCCGCGATCTCGGAAAGGGACTTCCCTGCTTTACGCTCAGTCGCCAGTTCTTCCTCAGTGATGCCAAGGATGCCTGCGATTTCTTTTGGAGCAACCCCAACACCACCAGGCATAGGTAAGTTAGGCATGTTGCCGCCACGAGGCATTGGCTTTTTATCGAAATTCATCGCTTGAGGTTTCGCTTCTACCATTTTTTTCAAACGATTAGCAAGCCCTTCTTTGAGCTTATCCGCCTGTTCCTGCTTGATTTTGCCCTCGCTAAGTGCTGTATCGATTTTCTTTGTTTCTGCCTCTGTCAATTTGGCAAGCAACGCGTCTTCACTGAGGTTGGCTTTCTCCTGCGCGATTTGAACGAGGGTTTTACCCGCATCAATTTCTGCTTTAAGAGCCGCTTTATCCATACCAAGGATGGAAGAAAAATCGATTACGCCTCCAATAGCGCCGCCTTTACCAAAATCAAAACCGCCCCTTGGTGCTTGATGCCTCTCAAAGCTATGTTTATCCTGAAATTTCTTAGGTGTTGGTGTCGTGTTGGTGTCGTTAGCAAACGCTTGATTATGCTGAAGTACGAAGCCGCCACTGATCAATAATCCAGCTGCAAGTGTGCCGATAAGCCACGTTTTATGAATGTGCTTCATGCGTATTAGCCACCTTTTTCACAATTTGGTCAATTCTTCTTTCAGTATAAACCTTAATTGTGAAAAATCCTTGAATTTTTTTAAAAAAGTGAGCTGCACTTACGCTTTTTCTCGCGTCAGGTAAACAAAACAGAGTACGCTACCCAGCTCCATGACAGCGATGATGATACCTAGAGGTACGGCCGTCTGACTGCCGCCAAGACCAACAAGCGGTGCTACTAAACCGCCGATGACGAACGTCATCAATCCGAGCAAGGCTGCGGCGCTGCCGGCTGTTTTGCCTTGATTTTGCAGCGCTAAGGAAGAAGTTGATACGGAGACCGGACCAATACAAGCCACGATGAGGAAGAACGCTGGCAGTATCATAACGAGCCCTGCCCCGATAAGTGTTGCAACGAGCAGCAGCAGTCCTCCTAGAACGGCCATCACTAAGCCTCCAGCTAACAGACGGTGATTGCTCACTTTACCCGCGAGTCGCCCCGTAATTTGCCCGGCAAGGATGACACCAGCCCCATTCACCGCGAAGATCACACTGAACATTTGGGGAGAAACACCAAATATATCCTGCAAAACAAACGGCGATCCCGAAATATATGCAAACATCCCCGCGAAAACGAGCCCTTGCGTCAACGCATAGCCCATGAACAAACGGTCCGTGAGCAAACCGCGGAATATACGCAGTGTATTCGTAAGCCCTCCTTTGGAGCGGCGTTCTGGCGGATGGGTTTCTTTTAGCCCAAGTACAACAATAATTAGCATCACGACGCCGATCAAGCTGAGCACAAGAAACACACCGCGCCATGAGGTGAATTGCAGCAGTTGGCCACCGATAATCGGAGCTAGGATGGGAGCCGAACCATTCACGAGCATCAGCAGTGCAAAAAATTTCGTCAACGCCACGCCCTCATACATATCACGAACGATCGCTCGGGAAATGACGATCCCAGCAGCTCCCGCCATCCCCTGCACAAAGCGCAGAATCAGGAACGCCCAGATCGATGGCGCAACCATGCAAAGTGCAGAGGCGACACCATAAATCAGGAGGCCGACCAACAAAGGCATGCGTCTTCCGCGCACATCACTCACCGATCCAGCAATGAGCTGGCCTAGCGAGAGACCGAGCATGCAGGCGGTTAAGCTCATTTGTGCGAGCGAAGTTGTTGTATGGAGATCACCCGCAATGACAGGCAGCGCCGGCAGGTACATATCGAGAGAAAGTGGCCCGAAGGAGGCGAGTAAACCGAGCACTAGCACCATCCATAAGCGGCTGCCGCTCGTTGTTTCTTTGGCTTGTGAAGCGATAGACATAATGAGATCACATACTTTCTTAATTATCCATTTAACCTACCATTGGGATATAGTTTTGTCTAGCTTGTTCCTCCTGAAGGGAAAACCTGCTACTTAGGAGCCTTGAGGGGACGGGAAAGGGAACCTAGGTGCGCTATTTTTGACTAAAACTGCGGAATGGCTGTGGAAGGGAACGTAGGGGCGCTATTGGTGCCATTTCCGCTTACCCCCCCCCTTTTTTCTTGGAAATAGCGCACACTCGTTCCCTTCCAGCCCCAAAAACAGTAAATTTCACGAAATAGCGCACTCTCGTTCCCTTCGTCTGAAGCTGGGGTCGGGGTTGGGTCGAGGCGGGTTGAAACTCCCCCATCCCAAACACAAACAACCCCTCTGGTCTCCAACCAGAAGGGCTGTTCTTCATGCTCTACTTTCAGTACCTCAGGCTACTTCGTAACCGTGACACTCACCACGTCGCTAGATGTCACGCCAGCTGCATTGAACAGCTCGACGCGATACTTATAAACACCGATTGCACGACCAGCGATTGCTGTAACAGCGCTTTGTGCGCTTGGTGAAGCGGATTGCAAACTTTTCTCATCAATGAGCACGTCATTTTCGTAGAGGCGATACCCTGTTGCGTTGGTGCCCCACCACATGTTCATGGTCACATTGTAGTTGCCATCCCCATCCCAATTATTCTGTGATAGAACTGGTTTACCTGGGGATGCCTCTGTGATCGTTACAACGATTGGCTGACTGGTTGTCGTACCGAATATATTAATAAGTTCACTGGTATACGTGTATGTGCCGTTTGGTTTACCGGATACATCCACTTTGGCGACTTGAGCCGCTGGGGAGGCATCGGAAAGTGTTTTCGTGCTGATGAGAACACCGTTCTCGTATAGTTTGAAAATGGAACCATTATTCCCCCACCACATGTTCATGGTGATCGTGTAGTTGCCATCTTTTAAACCAGTATAGCCGTTATTGGAAGATAAAACAGGCTGGCCAGGAGCGCCGCTCGATAATGGTTTAACCACATTAAATGTCTGCGAAGCAGTCGTCGTGTTCCCTGCAGCATCCGTTACAAGGTACGCCACCGTGTGCGCACCTACGGCTAAACTTCCTGCGGCAATCGTTTGGCCACTTGTAATCGCATTGCCATCCAAGGTCAGGGATTGCTCTGCAACACCCGAAATGGCATCGTTGGCAGCCAAATCGAAAGTCATTGAAGTTGTCGTCGTTACATCCTTCACCGCATGACCCGATTCCGTAAGGGTCGCTGTTGGCGCTGTTTTATCCAGCTTCACTTGCAAGGACTTTGCCGCTTCAACATTGCCAGCAGCATCCGTAGAGGAATAGCTCAATGTTGTTAAGCCCTCAGCATTAACTAAGATTGGCGCTGTATACGCAGCTGAATTCCCACCATTACTACTGTATTGCGTAGCCACTGTACCTGCTTGATCATCTACAGCTGTTA
Organism: Paenibacillus sp. LjRoot56; assembly: GCF_964253335.1. Classification (NCBI taxonomy): domain Bacteria; kingdom Bacillati; phylum Bacillota; class Bacilli; order Caryophanales; family Paenibacillaceae; genus Paenibacillus; species Paenibacillus sp. LjRoot56. Next base: position 1,041,255 of record NZ_CAXURV020000001.1, on the reverse strand, counting down.
ATGTGACGTTAACATCATCCTTGAACCAACCCGCTCCGTTCGGTGCACTGGAAAGGATAGCTGTCGTTACTGGTGCTGCGGTATCTGCTGACACGCTGAAATCGCTCAAGCCCCGTGGCTTCAATTGGAATACACCTTTGAAAATAGCGCCAACACCTTGAATCGTCACCTTTTGCCCCGCTGTGTAAGGGAAAGTGCTTAAGGACAAACCTGTTCGTGTATCGACACGAATGTGGTTGCTTACGCCGTCTTTGACAGCGTCAAATTCAAATGAACCCGTCGGTGTTGCCGTGATGATATTGCTAATCGTTACATCGCTAAGTGTGAGCAGTTGCCCTTGGTTGTCCGCTGACACAGCGGATACTGGGGTTGGTGCTGGGAGTGCAGCGACGCCTGTTTTGGCAATCTCTACAGGATCAGCAAGCTCAAATTCCGTGTTGAATAGCGCTGTTGAAGCTGTTACTTTTACCGTATCCCCTTGGTGGAAGCCACTCAAGCTTTGGAACACATAGACACCGCCTGCTGCATCTTGTAAGTAGAAGGCTTGCCCGCCAAAAGCACCCGGCTCTGTCGTAACAACACCCTCTACCGTCACCAGGGTTCCTGCTGCTTTGGCACGTGCTTCCGAAATGGCAATCTTGGCAGGAATCGGATTCTCCTCTTCCGGCAAGCTTTCTGGAGGTACATTTCCAAGAGTGACGGCTTCAGTTTTTATATTCGTGCCATTCAGGCGCAATCTGAGATTCGCTGGTGCGGTCGTTCCCGGAACAACACGTACATTCAAGTCCTTCGTCGCGTGTCCGTTGATATCTGCGGTTACGCTAAACGTGGAGCTATACGCATAAGCCGTTGGCCAGGTGCCATCTGCATTTTGTACCTTGGCGATTTGTGATCCACCGCTGACCAGGTAAATGCCAAGGCTGAAGCCCGTTACCGTTGTCGATGGTGGTAAGTTATCCACAACGACTCTGATCGGGAAGTCTGCCGCATTCGGCAATACCGCTTGTTTCACGAAACTGTATGTCGTATTCGCCGTAGCTGCAGGTCCGCCATACGAGCCGGCCTTGAACGTGCTGCGGTCGTACCATTTGTAGCCCGCGTTGGGTGCTGCCCAAGGCTCTGGCTGTGGCTCCGTTGATGCCGCTGGAGCTTCAAAAGGCAACAATGCCGTCGGCTGATCCAGCTGCAAGCCGCTTACTTCAGCGAAGCTGGTATAGCTTTCTTTGGTCGAAAGCCAGTTCACCATATTGACGAGCAGCGTTCCATCGTCCACTTCTTTGAACCCATCATACGTCGTCTTCTTCGCGCCTGTATCCTCGCGCACATATTTCGGCGTTGCATCCTCGACCGGTGAGGAATCCCCGATGAAGGCAGCTTTCCCTGCGCCTGCTTTTGCAACAGCCACGTAAGGTCCTTCTGCCACTCCGCCTCCGTTATACACACCTTGATCAACCGCACTCGCCCAAGCTTCATTCGTTTGCGGCAAGTACACAATACCTTTCGCCTTCGTCGGATCAATAATGGCTAGCGTAGATCCTGCGTGCATCGCCACACTGGAGACACCTGTCGTAATCCCAAAAGCTTGCGCAGGCGCTACGATGTTATTCGCATTAATATCGCCGAGGGCGTTATAGCGGAAACGCAGACCGAACTGTGTCGCCAGCCAGTCCGAGCTAGCAACATCTTGCATAGCCGAAGACGCTGACTCTTCCGCGCTCATTCCTGCTGCTGGGTTCGTCCAGGCACCACGGCGATAGCCGTTGAAGACCTCGGAGCCATCCCAGCGGTTTTTGTTCCGGTCGGCATTGTAATGATCGCCGATGAAAAATATACTGCCGCCTGCCGCTACATATTGGGCTAAGGCGTTTTGCTCACTTGTTTTGTACGGAACATTGGACTCCGCTACCACGAACACATCATAACCGCTCAAATCGGCCAAGGTAATTGGCGTTGTTTTGCGAAGTTCTTTTACATAATAACCATTATTCGCTAATGCATTGCCGAAGTCCGAAAAAGCCCCATCAATGACCCAATCCGCTGCTCCAGCGGTCTGCTCATGTGTGTTGTCAAAAAGTACTTTCTTCCCCGCATTCCCATTGACGACTTTGGCTTCAATGAACGGCGCTGGATCTGTCGGTCCCTCCGCCATCACGGCCTGCCAGCTGCTTGTAGCCAGCACTTGGAACGGTATTGCTACTGTCAACGCCAACGTTGTCTTCCATAACCTCGTCTTCCATCCTTTGAGCCTACTCATTACAATTCCTCCTTAGCTTATTGGCTGAGTCAAAATCTTTTCTACATAAGCGCTTGCTTATCGGACAGACAAGCTAGCTAAGAACCATCTTATTTTACCATAGGATAATTGCGAAATTTGCTATTTTATTGTAAACACATGGAAATTTGTGCAGGATACCAAATAACTAGATGGATTTCCAAAAGGGGATGGAATATATGTGTTTACAGATACTCCACCTCCTAATACCGCCTCCTCTTGCCCATACCATCTAACTTCACCTCCACTTGTCCCCTTTCTAAAGTTAGATGGAGATTATACAGTTATTTCAGGCGATCTCCCCCACAAATTGGATTTAGATGGAATGGGTACAGGTAATTCAACCCGATTCAGCGGAAATGGCGAGAATGGCTAAAATTAGCTGCCTTTTTTCCAGTTAGTTCACTAAACAGCTCGGAAATCACGAATTAAGATGGAGGTTTTCCAGTTATTCTGCAGGAGGAGGCATGGGTGGTCCTAATCAAGCAAGCGCTGCAAGTGTCACCATCTCGAATGGCTCAAGCTGGACCGATACGGCAGGTAATGAGATACAAGCCCGAAGCGGTAATATTTTAAAAGTAGGATAGCATTTGGCTATTAGCGGTAAAAAGAAAAACAAGGCAGCCGGAACATCCGGTTGCCTTGTTTCGTTGTAGCCAGACAGCGAGTTTAACGCGTCTCATGGCTTAAGATAAACGTTGTAGAGCATCAACGGTGAATGGAAGTAACTCGTCGAATCGACCGCCCCGCACTTTGTCAGCCCAAGCAGGGTCAACCAACAGCGCGCGTCCAATCGCAACGAGATCGAACTCATTCTGCTCTAGGCGAACAAGCAGCTCATTGATGTCAGCCGTACCTGCGCTTTTCCCTCTGAAGGAGCCTAGGAATTCATCATCTAAACCAACGGATCCCACTGTAATCGTAGGTTTGCCCGTTAACTGCTTTACCCAGCCTGCGAAATTGAGGTCAGATCCTTCGAACTCGGGTTCCCAGAACCTGCGAGTCGAGCAGTGGAATATATCTACGCCAGCTTCTACGAGTGGTGCAAGCAATTGACCGAGCAACTCAGGTGTAGCAGCGAGTTTGGCCGTATACTCGGCCGATTTCCATTGTGACAGCCTAATAATAATCGGGAAATCTGGCCCTACTGCGCGGCGGCAAGCTTCAATGATTTCAACAGCGAATCGCGTGCGAGCCAACATACTGCCACCGTACTTATCCGTACGCTGATTCGTTCTCTCCCACAGGAACTGATCAATCAAGTAACCATGGGCGCCATGGAGCTCGATGCCATCGAAACCGATTCGTTTCGCATCCGCTGCCGCTTGCGCGAAAGCTTCTACGACTTGATCAATGTCCGCCTGTGTCATTGGCTCATTCACTTGTTTACCAGCTAAATCGCGGCCAGATGGTCCAATCGATGGTACTTCCGGATGCGGAAGTGAACCATTCGGTCGAGTCATTCCGACATGCCAGAGCTGAGGTACGATACGTCCTCCTGCTTCATGCACAGCAGTGACAACACGTTTCCAACCTGCGAGCGCGTCTTCTCCATGGAAGTTAGGGATATTGGGATTGTCGGTTGCCGCTGGATGATTGATGAGTGTACCTTCGGTAATAATAAGACCAACGCCATTCTCTGCGCGGCGACGGTAATAATCCACCACGTCCTGCCCAGGGACACCTCCTGGTGAGAAGGCTCGCGTCATCGGAGCCATCACGACTCGATTCGCTAAACTAAGATTGCCTAGTGTAAAAGGTTGGAACAACGCCTCCACAGAATGAGATTGCGTCGTTTGATTGGTATTGGTAGTAGACATGGTCGTTCCTCCGTTTCATTTGGGGGCAGCTTGTTTATCTAATGCGTTCCCCGCACTTCTCGTTTCTTTAATTCGATTATTATCGAACAATAGAAATATAGCACGCAATGTGGTAAAATGCAATCACTAAGCGTCAACGAGGAGGAAGCATCCTGAAAGTACTATTTCACCCAGACAAAGCGGATATGCATCTCTCATCCGTCCTCTATGCGTTAAGCGATCCCGTCCGATTATCTATTGTCTCAGACATCCACAAATTAGGGGAATGCACCTGCGGCGGCATTGATGTAACCGTCGTTAAATCGACCTTGTCTCATCATGTGCGCACGATGCGTGAAGCTGGCGTTGTCCAAGTCCGCGTGCAGGGGACTCAGCGCTTCTTGTCATTACGCAAGGATGATCTAGAAGAAAGATTCCCTGGTCTGCTCAATTCGATCCTGCATGCTTACGAAAACTCCATCGAACCTATCCCCGAAGCATAATGAATGTGATGAGATGAAAATTTTATATGTAGATTAGACAAAGTAAATCGTTGAAAGAAAAGGAGCTAAACAGATTTGTGTTTAGCTCCTTTTCTTTGCTATCTTTCCACCGCTGCTTTCTATCGCTGCGATTGGGCTGGCAAAAACTCATACGTAGTTATTCGTCCATTCGTAGGTAGAATCACCTGAATATACTAAGTTGGATTACAGATCGCTCAACTATACAGCGAAGGAGGTCCTCTATGAAAAAAGTTCTCCGGCAGGTAGTTAGAAAGACGACCAAAACGAACCGGAAACAAAAGCTGCTGAAGAGAAGCCGCAGGAAAAATGGCATCAAATTGACACAACGGCGGAGAACAATCAAATTACGCAAGCGTCCTTTGCGAACTATAAAATTTCGCAAGCGCCTACTGCGAAAAGTTAAAAAACGCTTGCGAAGAAGCAAATCATTACGATTGACTCCACAGGTCAAGCAGCCCCCTCCTTTATTAAATGTTCCTGTCGTTTATGAACCGCTGAATGTTCCGCATGCTCCGCTACTCGAGCCGAAGCCCAAGCTTTCCGTCATTGTGCCGATCTTAAATGAAGAAAAGTTCCTTCCTCTGTTTCTAGAAAGTGTCGCTTCCTATGCAGATGAAATTCTTATTGTGGACGGAGGAAGCACCGACGACAGTGTAAATATCATCAATCAGTGGAAAAACCGCGCGAATATTCGGCTATTCCAAATTAAGCAGACGGGCTTACCCTACTCTGATGATTGGAACGAGTCCATCGTAAGGAATTTCCTGGTCGACCAAGCAACTGGAGATTGGATTATGGCGATCGATGCAGATGAAATCATGGATGATAGCTTCCGTGATGCATTGCCTAGACTTATGCTCCAGAAAGAAGCGGATGCTATCTCATTTCCGTGGGTACAATTCTGGATGAATCCCCAAACCGTACGAATTAGTGCACCGAACGACGAACACTGGTCTGTCAATAAATGGTTTATGTGGCGCAATCATATGGGTATCCGATACGACGATGCCAAGAATCACTGCAAAGTGCATCTGTTCGGACGTTACATGTGGGAAATTCCCAATAGGGCTGAGCCGATTTCAGCCTTCCATTATCATTATGCTTTCGGTTCCCGCGTTAAAGCGAACGATAATCGTCGCCGTGATATCGATCAATACTTAGGGAAACCGGTGGATCGTATCGAATATGACATCGTGACGAAGCCTTTTACTGAGAAACATCCAGCTGTTATGGAACGTTATTTTGCTAAAATGGTATGAAAACAAATAAAAAGTGACCAAAAGTCGAAACTTTCGGTCACTTTTTATCATTTCTCTATGTTTCTCCTTCACTATAAAGCGGACATCATACTCTCTAAGGCTTTTGATCTGGAGAAGTAAGTTTCCACGTACATCCTGCTTTGTTCGGCCTTATGCGCTAATAGACTGTGATTATGGTATAACTGGATGATTTGCTCGGCAAATGCATAAGGGGCATTCATAGGTTCAATAATCTCCCTAATATTCTGCAGCCCTTCTATCCCCGTGCTGGTCGTAACTACTGGCATGTGGTGACGCATTGCTTCCACCGTTTTGCCTTTCACGCCTGCACCGTACCGAAGTGGGATGATGGCAATTTTCGTATTTCCATACAGCTGTCTAAGCACATCGTCTGGTATAAATCCTGTGACAGTAACCCGATCCGATTGTAATCCTACTACATCAGGCGGTGGGTTGGAACCAGCGACGAACATGTGTATATCAGGAATCGCCTGTTGCACAATAGGCAGGATATCGCGACAAAACCACAAAATACCGTCGGTGTTAGGACTATGACCGAAGCCGCCAACAAAGAGTAGGCCATTGCGTTCACTCCATTGCTTTGTTGTCGGTATCGTATGGTCAAAGTAGTAAGCCGGAAGCAAAACAGTAGTTTTATTTGGAAAATTCCCTTCAATAATTCGTTTTTCTGAGTCGCTGCAGGTGAGAACGGTATCCGCTTTGCTGAACATGTCGAACTCCAGCCTTTTATAGAACTCAGATGCTTGCAGCAGTTCGCGGTTGTTCTCCAATCCGAATCGCTTCAGCTCCCGGATATAATGCATGTCATGGCCATAATACAGAATTTTCGCCCGGGTATAGGCTTTGATTAGATCCATATATTGATGTGAAATGTTAGGCCGGTTCAACAGAACATAATCAATGTAATCCTTGTGCTTAACAATCCAGTGCTCGTAATACCTGCGGTCCTGCGGTCCGTAAAGGATCTCAATGCCGAGCTGTTCTAGCTCTGAACCATAAGGCTCCGGTTTGATGAAATTGTCTGGTAAAAATTTGACATTAAAGCCCATATCCACAAATAGTTTCAGATACATAAATGTCGTTCGGCTGCCCGCATCTTTGTCGAAGCTTGGAACGCCATAGTCAATGACAAGTATGGTTTTTTTATTCCTTGAGCGTTCCCTCGCCCAAAATATGTGCTCACCATCATCAAGATGATCCCGCTGCAGTACGCCCGCCCATTTTTCTCTAAATTTCTGTTGGTTAATCACCTGGTATTTTTTTATTCCTGAGTTGAGGTCTGTACCGTGGGATATGCCCTCGTAGTGCACGACAACAGATTTGGGTTGATAGATAACCTTGTACCCGTGTTGTCTTGCTTTGAATGCAATGTCCACATCCTCTGAGTAAGCAGGTGCGAAATGCTCGTCAAATCCGCCTATTCCATTCCATACGTCTTTGCGAATCATGATCGATGCCCCTGAGATATAATCCACTTCCTTGACATAGTTGTATTCATGTTTGTCTGGGCTATCTAATCGACCGAAATTCCAAGCATACCCGTTATTATAGACAATACCGCCAGCCTCCTGAAGTCTTCCATCCGGGTATATCAACTTAGAGCCTACGATTCCAATGGTTGGATCTTTCTCGGGTAAAGATAATAGATGCGCCAACCAACCCGGAGTCACTTCGGTATCATTATTCAAAAATAATACATACTTTCCTCTAGAAATCGCTGCCCCACGATTACAATTATGAAGGAATCCCCTCTTCACCTTATTGCGGATGACAGTGACTCCTTTGACGAAATGTCCGATACGTGTTGTTAAGTCGTTTGAGTGATCGTCCATCACGATGATCTCATAAGGAATTCCATGTGTATTCTGAACGATGGACATCAAACATTTGTAAGTAAAACTCCAGTTGTTGTAGACCGGAATAATAATACTGACTAGTGGCTGAGACGAGCTCGGTACCACTAGCCTATTCACGAGTCGCAATCCTTTACGGACCCGCCGGCCTTTCAAACGTCTGCTCCTGTTGCGTTGATAAAGCTTCATAACTGACCGTTTTCTCCGATTCTTCCACCTTGCACGTACGGATTTCCCACGTTTGAGCACTAGTCGCCGGCCTTTATATCTACGAAGCTTACGTACGCGAATAGACCCCAATATCTTTCTGTTAGTTCTGTTAGTTCTCTTAGTTCTCCTAGCCTTTAGCTTCACCTAAACACCTCCCGGCACACTTCATTAACACATAGCTATACTATTCCCTCTGTAAAAGGTCTGAATGGGACAAACGTTTATTTTCAAAAAGCACGAAGGGTGGAAAATATTCGACGCAGCACCATCCGTCCATACAAGTTGTCTTACTCCTACATATGCTGAATTGGTTATGAAGTATATTGGACAACATGGAACGGAGGTAGCACATGATCATTAGATCTAAAGCTCCTTTAAGATTGGGGCTAGCCGGAGGCGGAACGGATGTGTCGCCCTACTGCGACTTATTCGGAGGATGCGTACTAAATGCGACGATTGATTTATACGCTTATTGCACGATTGAAGTCTTCGATGACGGTAACCTTACTTTTATCGCTGCGGATCTCAATGAAGAATTCACCACCGTCCCTCTCCCCGAACTAGAGTTGGATGGCCGTCTAAGCTTGCATAAAGGCGTGTATAACCGGATTGTTAAACAGTTTAGGCAGGACGAGCCACTCTCTTTTCGGATGACCACCTATTCTGACGCTCCCGCAGGATCCGGTCTCGGTTCATCATCCACGATGGTGGTCGCTATGCTGAAGGCTTTCGTAGAATGGCTTAATTTGCCACTCGGGGAATATGAAATTGCTCAACTTGCCTATGACATCGAGCGTATCGATGTGGGATGGGGTGGCGGTAAGCAGGATCAATATGCAGCCACCTTTGGTGGATTCAACTTTATTGAGTTTTACGAAAATAATCGGGTCATTGTGAACCCACTTCGGGTAAAAAACTGGATTATCAGTGAATTGGAGAGCTCTATGATTTTATATTACACAGGAGCATCAAGGGAATCTGCCAAGATCATTGACGAACAAGTCCGCAATACACGGAATAACAAACAGTCCACCCTAAAAGCAACCCATATTGTGAAAGCGGAGGCTTACGCGATTAAGGAATGTATATTAAAGGGGGAAATCAACAAGTTTGCTGAGCACTTGGGAAAATCCTGGAGTGCCAAAAAAAAGATGGCAGCCTCTATTACGAACGATCGAATTGACTTCATATACGATACGGCGATGAATGCCGGTGCACTAGCAGGCAAGGTATCCGGAGCAGGAGGAGGCGGATTTATGATGTTTATCGTGGATCCCGTCAAACGCATACAGGTTGTACATCGCTTGAACGAATTAGGAGGTAAAGTGTTTCAATTCCATTTTACAAAGAGCGGAACGCAAGGATGGAGGGTATAAGTTTGAAAGCGTATATTAGCAGCGAAATTTTACGGGCAATGGAGATTAAAAGGGCGATTTCAAAGGATAGCGATATACTTCGTTTAATTGAGCAGGCAGCAAGAAATATGATCGAGGTTTACCGAAACGGTAATAAAATAATGCTCGGTGGCAATGGAGGAAGTGCAGCCGATGCCCAGCATATTGCCGGCGAATTCGTCAGTCGTTTTTATTTCGACCGACCCGGCCTGCCTTGCATCGCGCTTACGACGGATAGCTCCATTCTTACTGCAATCGGAAACGACTACGGATATGAACAGTTGTTTGCACGGCAAATTCAAGCTAACGGACAACGTGGAGACATATTTATTGGCATTTCCACATCCGGCAACTCGCCCAATGTGATCAGAGGTTTAGAAATGTGCCGTGCTATGGGCATCACGACAATTGGTTTGACCGGTGAATCGGGTGGCCGCATGGCTGCCCTATGCGATATCTGCATACGGATCCCCTCCCAAGAAACCCCAAGAATTCAAGAAGCGCATATTCTGATTGGCCATATTTTGTGTGCGATTGTAGAAGAATCTATATTTGGTAAGGGATTTTAACCCTATGGAAGCCATCATATTAGCTGGCGGGCTGGGGACACGTTTGCGGGAGGTTATCTGGGATTTACCCAAACCGATGGCTCCCGTAGGGGGCAAGCCATTTCTTCATTACATTCTTGAGCGATTGGAGATGCAAGGGGTTCGCAGGGTGATCCTTGCGGTTGGATACAAACATGAAACCATTAGCTCTTATTTCGGCCATCGTTTCGGAGAAATAAGAATCGCTTATTCGGTGGAAGAAGAACCGCTAGGAACCGGAGGAGCTCTGAAGAAGGCGATGACTCAGATTTCCAGCGATCAGGTGCTTGTACTAAATGGAGACACGTTGTTCCAAGTCGATATCCCGCAGTTGGTTCAGGTTCATAATAACCGCGCTGCCGACCTAACGCTTTCACTTAAGCCGATGAAACGCTTTGACCGATATGGTGCCGTTATCGTAAGTTCGGACTGTAGGGTGTTGAGCTTTGAGGAGAAACGAATGTGCGAATCCGGCTTAATTAATGGTGGTGTCTACGTAGCTCGTACCGATTTATGGGATCCGTTCGAGCTGTTAGCCCCATTTTCATTTGAGCAATTTCTAGGAAGTCCTGATGCACAGAAGCTTCACATGTATGGTTTCCCGAGTGAAGGTTATTTTATCGATATCGGTATTCCGGAAGACTATGAGCGTGCGAAGTCTGAGCTTGGAACCGGAAGTGGAGACAGATGAGACCAAAGGCGCTTTTGCTCGACCGGGATGGTGTTATTAACATTGAAAAGTCTTATGTTCACAAAGTAGAGGATTTCGAGTTTAGTAAGGGTATATTCGAAACACTCTTACGCTTTCAGCATGCGGGGTTTTTACTCATCATCGTAACCAATCAAGCGGGTATTGGCCGGGGTTTTTACACGGAGGACGACTTTTGGGCCTTAACGGCATGGATGACGGAGCAATTCGAGGCACATGGGATCCAGATTGCCAAAGTCTATTTTTGTCCCTATCACCCTGTACACGGCATCGGTGAATACAAACAAGATGCATTCTGTCGAAAGCCGCATCCGGGTATGATTTTGCAAGCAAAGCGAGAGTTTCAGCTAGATCTTACCTCATCGGTGATCATAGGTGATAAAGAGAGTGACATCGAAGCAGGTCTGCGCGCTGGAGTCGGAACCACAATCTTGATCCGCAACTGTGAGGCAAGTTCTGCTACGGCGGCTACGTTTACTGTGAAGCATGTAGGAGAGGCGGTTGAGCGTTTTTTCGGAACATGCAAATAAGCCATCACTTGAAAAAAAGGCGGCATGCGCCGCCCATTTTGATATTTGTGCGCTAGCACGCGATGGCCGACGGGGCTACTTCCCTTCCGCACAATATTTGTGCGCTAGCGTGTTATGGGCGCAGAGCCCGCAAAATTGCCACACTTAGAAGGGAATCCTGCAATTATTTTGCAGGATTTTTGTGCTTTCACAGCGGGGGGCACTACAATGTTGTCAGGTTAGGTAATCGGGTGGCATTCCGGCGGATGAGCTAATGCTGGCGTTGGCGGGGCACTTCGGCGGTGGTGAGGCAACGCGGCTTCCTCTTCTCTCAAAAATGCAAAAGTACAACCCTTTTTACTAATTTATAGTTGGTATTGGTAAATACGTGCGAATAGGCATCCTTTTTAACGTATTTCATGATAATCTCTTGAAATCACTCCAAATTGATGCCTATTTGCATCAATTTCCAATAACGGAGGGGAGAACCCATTCGAAAAGTGCTCTTTTGCATTTTTGACAGGGTTAGCGGACTTAAACTTGAGAGTTCTTAGAAAATCAACCATCTTACTCCTTCGGGCAATACATTTGTTGCTTCCAATACCTTGCTACATGACTCCATATTCTCCTCCAACTTCACATTACTCCACTTTTCCCCACATTCTTCTCTTTAACCTCACTACTCTCCAATTACTCTCATTACACTCATATCATACTGCTCTTATTACTCACTACTCATATTGGGGGAGAGTCGGGGCGGGGGAGGGCACTAGCTCCCCTTCGTCTGCCCCCGATACGCATTAGGCACGAAGCCGGTATGCGCCTTGAACAGCTTGCCGAAGTAGTTCTTATTCTCGTAGCCGAGCATATCCGAGATTTGTTCCACGCTTTTATCCGTGATCTCCAGAAGCTCCTTCGCTTTCTCCATCTTCATCCGCGTCACGTACTCGATGAAGTTCTCACCAGTCTCCCGTTTGAACAAACGGCTCAAGTAGCTTGGGTGCAGATGCAGATGCGCCGCGGCATCTTCCAGTGATATTTTCGTATCGAGATGGTTGTATACGAACCGCTGACACTCCAGAATCTCACGATTATGAGATTCCCGATACACTTGTCCCGCCCACTCGATGGCCTGCTGCAAATAATCCTTGAGCCACAGCTCCATTTCGCGAATGGAGGACAATTCGTGCACATCATGATGCAGCAACTCCGAGGAAAACGTCGATTGATAGTGCTGCAGCGACTTGAGGCGCATCCGCACATCGAGGATCATTTTGAGCAGCCAATCCTTCACCTCAAGGGGGCGGAACCGATTGTACTGGATGTAATCGACCCACTTCGAGACGAAGGCATCAATCCCTTCTGCACGCTCATCGAACACCACACCGCGGAACTCATCCAACGCCTGCGCATACTGAGCGAGCAGTTCTCCGCCGTCCCCGAATCCTTCCCGCAAATGTTCAAGCTTGCTGATCGAGGACTCTGGCATGTAGAATCGGATCGCCTTAGCCTCCACCATGCGGATTAATTGATCCTTCAACGCCCGAACATCCTTCACCGGAGTCCCTGTGATGAACGAAAAGGAGATTTTCGCGTACTTCTGCAAGCAAGCCTGCAGCTGTCGAAGCGTCTGCTCCATCTTCTGGCTGTTGTTTACATGCAGCTCTGAGAAATGCGGGAATAACAATACAATTTCACCTGTATCGTAGGTGAACAGGGTCACTTCCTTTTGATCCACGAGCAGTTCTTCCACGATATTTTGAATCGTATATTCGAATAAATCCGTCGATTGAAACCGACTATTCGCCTCTTTCACCCGATTGGCATAGCCGAATACAGGCAGGACCGCATGCTTCGTAAGCCTTATCCCAAAATCCTCCGCTTTGGCACTCCACTCTACAGCATCGAATAATGGCTCATTCACGGTGCTTCGGATAAATTGACGCTTGGATGCGCCACGTTGCTGCGACACCTCTTTCTCAAGCTTGCGACTCTTCGACTGCTGCCGATCCTCCGCATCCAATTGCTCCTTAAGCCTGGTCAATACCTCTGTGATATTGCTGACATTCATCGTTTCCTTCAATATGTACTCACTCACCGAAAGTTTAACGGCCGCCTGCGCATAATGAAATTCATCATGACAGGAGAGAATCACAGCCTTCACGTTCGGATCCTCCTCGCGGAGGGACTTAATTAACTCCAACCCATTGATCTCAGGCATCCCAATATCGCTGATCAATACATCTATTTTGGATTGCTGACCTGCTTTCAGCGCATCCAGAGGACTCGCATAAACGCCAGTCAATTGATAGCCGAGCTCTTCCCATTTTATCGTCGTTTTCAGAAATTCAAGAACTGGAATATCATCATCTACAATCATGACGGTGTACATAGGTCACACCTCCTTCTCTGGTTGCTGTGGAAAGAGCAGAATAATCTGAGTGCCGTGTCCCAGACTGCTTGCAATATCGTAATCGAAACGATGACCATAAATCATCCGAAGTCGCTCAAACACATTATGTATACCGATGCCCGATAGGGAAGGACTGCTCGCTTCTTCCACTACAGGCAGTATTGGGGTGGCTTCTAAATGATTGCGAAGCTCCAACAACCGCTCTGGGGTCATGCCAACACCGGAATCCTGAATCTCCACTTGCAGTCTACCATCCTCTGCAATTCGGGAAATAATCGTTATTTCACCTGCTTTACTTTTAAGGCCGTGAATATAAGCATTCTCAATAAGCGGCTGCAGCAGGAAACGCGGAATTTGAATAAGAAGGGTGTCCGAAGCCGCGGATACTCGCAGGATAACCCGATCCCCGTGCCTCGAATTCAATAAACGAACGTAGTGCTCGTTGATCCCAATCTCTTCATGGAGCGTTATGTATTCGTTATTGCGATTGATGGTCATACGCAAAAGAGCAGACAATGAGCTGATCAATTCCGCATTCTCTTCGTCGCCTTTCATCATGATCTTCAAACGAATGGAATTCAATACGTTAAAAAGAAAATGCGGATTAATCTGCGCCTGAAGCATTGCCAACTCTGCTTTGCGCTTGAGCTCTTGCTCTCGCTTATTCTCGAAGAGCGTCAACTCGATCCTATCGATCATCCGGTCAAATACATAGCCGAGCCGACCGACTTCATCCCCGCCACTAATGTTAGATCGTTCACTCAATTGACCAGACTCGATTCGCACGACGGTTTGGACAAGCTTGGCAATAGGTTTCGTCAATGTACGGACCACATAGAGCAGCACAACTGCGAACAAGAACAGAAACACCAATTGGATTCCGAAATCTGTCTTTCGAAAAGACTGGATTTGCTGTGCTGCCGCTTTATACGGCGTCATGTTTACGAGCTTCCATTCTGGTGTGACTTGAGCACTCTGCATGATATATTCTTCACCAGCTACCTTCACGAAGGACGTGCCCTCTTCCGGAGGAAGTTGATCATAATAGGCGAAAGGCTTACCGATCTGACTTGAATCTTTATCTACCAAAATTTTGCCTTGTGCATCGATGATAACCATCGATTCATTATCCTCATATTGCGCAAATAATTTCTGCACTACACTCGGTTCGAGACCAACAATGACGTACCCATACGTAGCACCATTTAGACGAAGTGGCTTAACAGCTTCTAATAGATAGGATTGTGAAGATTGCTGACTGTAATTAGACTCAGCTCCAATCCATTTCACGCTGTACCCGCCTGACTGCATGACATCCCGCATCCACGCTTTCTCAAAAAAGGATTTCGGATCGAAATTAGTTGTCGTATAGGTCGCATAGTACTGCCCATTCGGGAGGAGTAGCGTTAGCACTAAATTTTCCAACGGACCAATGACCGTGTCTATCCGTTTATTTATCGTATTCTGACTGATATAAAGATCTCCAATGGAGGTTGTTTCGTCCGCATGACTTAAGTTCAATATGGGCTCCCGAAGATCCACATCAAATTGAACGAAATTCATCATATACAACATATTCTTCATCTGCCCGGTAACAATCTGATTCGCAATGAGCATCGATTGTCGCGCATTATCGGCGACTTGCGTTCGAACAGCATCCCGTGTAAGCAAATTCGACACATTCATTGATACGATTGACGGTAACACCAGACAAATCAGAATCGTTAGTACTAATTTATTACGAAGTGATAATGTGCGAAACCATTGCAGCACTAACGTTTCCCGCCTTCCCCAATAAAATGGGAAAAAAGAGGGGCCCTATGGCCTCCTCTTGCTTCCTATACACATTATACCAGTAAAGTTAGCCTAATCGTTACCGATTACTTTGCATTACTTTTTCTGATGTCTTCAATTTTAGCTTTTGCTGTTGAAATTGTTTTCTCCAAATCTTGTTTGCCTGTCAAGAACAACTCAACTTGCGTTAAGTATTCTTTCTCTTGTTGCAAGGCATAAGTTGGAGGAACAACCAATTTTGTAGATTTGTTCACTTTTAAAGTAGACAGCAAGGAAGTTTTGTCAATGAATTTCACTTGATCTGGCTTGCCGCTTGCAAGGATCGCGTCTACGTTTTTGTTAATATCTGCTTTTTTCCAACCGGAGAAGAACAGACCTTGTGTTTGGATTCCTTCTGTTGTGTACCATTTCACGAAGTCATAAGCCGCTTGTTTGTTCTTGGAGTTTGCAGCTACACCCATGAAGTCAGCGCCTACTTCAGTCAAACCGTTTGTATCTTTCGCATCATATTTCGGATACGGAGCAAATACCGTGTTGAATTTCGCGTTTTGCGCTAGCTCACCAACCATCCAGTTACCTGTTGCTAGCATAGCTGTTTTACCTGCGTAGAATACGTCACGGTAAGCCATTTTTTGCGAAACAACTTCGAAGTAAGGTACGGACGATTTATCCACGTTCTCCAATTGGTTACGCAGGTTCAAGGAGAAACGAACTTGTGGGTTATCAATGTTCTCAGTACCATCGGATTTCACCAAGTAAGGGTTATCCATGTTGTTGTTCAAACCAAGAAGCGCGTAATCTTTCCAGTTATGGAAGTAAGAACCGTATTGTTTCGCAGCGCCTTCGCCTGAAGTTAATTTTTTCGCATATTCCGCATAGTCATTCCAAGTCCATTCTGTTGGAACTGGAAGCTTAGCTGCATCTAATTTATCTTTGTTCAAAAGAACGAACCACTCGATCATTTTACCAGGCAACGCATAGTATTTACCGTTAACAACTGGATCAAGTTTGTACTCGTCTTTGACAACGATGTTATCTTTTTTCAAGTACTCATCAAGCGGCTCTAGGATACCTGCTCCTACACGTTGTGCGAAATCGGAAGCACTGGAGTACATCACAACGTCCATTTGCTCGCCGGAAGCAGCTAGTAGGTCAAGCTTTTTCATCCCTTCTTGGGAATCACCTTTCTCAGACATGCTCTCATAAACGACTTTAACGTTCGGGTGAGTTGCATTGTAGGCTTCTACTGTTTTGTTCCAGTTACCTTGAGCTTCTGTATACCATGCTTGTACTTTAATCGTTACAGGCGCTTTAGTTGATGATGTTGCTGTACCGCCAGGCGTTGTCGTTGATGCAGCGTTATCTTCACTTTTACTTCCGCAACCTGCAAGTGCAGCACTGATCGCTAGAACACCACTTAAAACGAGTAAACTCTTTTTCATATGAACCCCTCCAAGAAGATATTTGTATGATGTTTCGCAAACTGAAAACCTTTACATGACGAATCGTAACAAACTTAGTTTGAGCACACGAGGCAATATTTTAACCTCATGCACTCTTATTTTGACATCTTGCTTGTAACTGGTGTTTAACCTTTTACCCCACCCATGGAGATTCCTTCGATAACTTGCTTCTGTCCAATGATGAAAATGATCAACAATGGCAAGATCGCAGAAACGGATGCGGCCATGATGAGGGAGTAGAACTCGCCATTTAAATCGGCAAAGGAATGAATCCCTAGCGGAAGCGTGAATAACGACTTGTCTCTTAGGAAAATCAATGGATTCTGGTAATCATTCCACGTCCAGATAAAGCGCAGAATCGCATATGTTGCAATCGCAGGACGTACAAGCGGTGTACAGATGGTCCAGAAAATGCGGGCATGACCTGCACCATCAATCCTTGCAGATTCCATGTACTCATCATGGATACCTAGATAGAACTGACGCAGCATGAACGTACCCAGTACACTAAACGATCCTAGAAGAATAAGTCCTAAATGTGTATCGTACAGGTGCATCGAACGAAGCAGAAGGAATTGCGGCACCAGAATCGCCTGACTTGGAATCATATAAATAGCAAGAACGAGAACAAAGAGAACATTCGAACCACGGAACTTAATTTTGGAGAAAGCGTAAGCTGCCATGGATGAAAATAGTACGGATAATGCTGTCGTGATGACTGAAACCTTAATCGAATTCCAGTAGTACAGCGGAAATTTCGTCGTCCAAACTGTTTTATAATTTTCAATTAGGCTAAAATGTTTAGGAATCCACTGTATCGGGAAAATGAATACGTCGGCTTCTGGTTTCATGGATGCTGAGATCATCCAAAGGAATGGCGTCATGAACAGGATGCCGAAGAGAGCCATCAGTATCGTTACAATTATCTTTTTGGTACTTTTTTTGTTATCCATGTGTGAACCTCCATTCTATTTTAGTAGTTGACCCATTTACGTTGGCCGAACCATTGAATTAGCGTGATCAAGAGAACCAGAATCACAAGAACAATCGCCATCGCAGAGGCATAACCAGATTGTAGGTTAACGAAGGCTGTTTCATATAAACGAAATACCACAACACTTGTTGAATTTGCAGGACCGCCATTCGTAAGTACGGAAATGACATCGAAAACTTTGAACGTTCCGATAATACCCGAAACGAGTAAGAAGAACGTAGTTGGCGACAATAAAGGCACGGTAATGCCGTAGAACTGCCTCCATTTTGATGCCCCGTCAATATCAGCAGCTTCATAAAGATCTTTCGGAATAGATTGAAGTCCTGCCATGAAAATAATCATGTTGTACCCAATATTGATCCACACCATCAGCCCCATCACACAGTACAAAGCATAATCAGGATCAGCCAGCCATTTTGGCGGATTCGCAAAGCCCCAGTCCATCAATGTCTGATTAATAGGTCCGTACGTAGGATGAAAGAGAACTTGAAATACGATCGCTACCGCAACAACACTTGAAATATAAGGAATGAAGTAGATAACTTTGAAAACACCTTTGAAATACACTTGCTTATCAATCAACACCGCTAAAACCAGTGAAACAATGAGCGTTAACGGAACAACGACCATCAGAATCAAATTATTTTTCAATGAAAGTAGAAAGACACTGTCATGAATCAGCTTTGTAAAGTTGTCCAATCCGAGGAATTTCACCTTGGAAAACCCGGCAACAAAGTTCCAATCGGTAAAGCTCAATAAGAAGGAAGCGATGATTGGAAATAACGTAAAAATGAATAAGCCGATGACCATGGGACTAACAAAAAGATATCCGGCCAAATTCTCTCGAATTTGCTGTTTAGATTGTTTAGATTTCACTTTGGTTCTTGGGATACTGCCTGCTTGCGATTGTATATGGTTAGCCATGAAATTCACCCCATGTCGTGTTTTCTATAGTCTACCTTGTGTGCGATTCATGGATAAGTCACAGAATTGACCCTTTCGAGTAATATTTTAACCTGCAGGGTCAATTTTTATTAGAAATGGGAGCATGCGATCGGCTTATAAGTGGCCACAATCCCCCTTATAGGCCTGCTAATCCCCCTTTGCTCCGGACTCTTGATGTACGCGTGGAAATCACCGTTACAGAGCGAGCGCAAAAAAACCAGAACGCCACTTGGCCCTCTGGTCTCCTACATCCTTACTTATTCGCTTCATGCACCTTCAGCAGTTTCCCTTTGATGGTTGTGTTCTTCATGATCTTGAGCACCATCGGCCCTTTGCCATTCAAAATGTCGACGTACGACACATTATCCTGAATCGTAATGATGCCGATATCCTCCGCGGTGACACCTTCAATCTTGGCGAGTGTGCCGACAAAGTCGACGGCGCGAATCTTTTTCTTTTTGCCCCCGTTAAAATAGAGCTTCATGATGCCCTTGTTCAACTGGTCACTGCGATCCCGCTTGATGACAGGCGTCGCCTGCATCTTCTGATCGAAGGCTGCTTGCTTTGCGGCAACCTCTTCGGAATCTGGTGCATCCTTCCTTGGAATTTCGAAGCCTAGATAGCCCTCGATATCCGCAAGGAACTTGTCCTCATACGGCGTTACGAACGAAATCGCCTTGCCCGTCTTCCCTGCTCGTCCTGTTCGTCCGATCCGGTGGACGTAGCTTTCCTTCTCCATCGGAAGATCATAGTTGATGACATGCGTGATGTCCTCCACATCGATCCCACGCGCCGCGACGTCCGTGGCCACGAGGAATCGGAACTCTCCTCGCTTGAATGCATTCATGACAAGGAAACGATCATCTTGAACCATGCCGCCGTGAATCTTATCACAAGGAAAATCTAGCTGATCGAGCTGGTTGTAGAGCTTATCGACATGCTCTTGTGTCCGGCAGAAAATAATGCAGTTCTCCGGATTCTCCATCACGAGCACATTTTGAAGCAATGGCCACTTCTCGTTCTCCCTTACAGTGATGAGAGTGTGTTCGATCTGAACCTTCGCTGCTTCCGGTGTTTCAATCTCGATATCGATCGGCTTCCGCAGATACTGATGACACAGCTGCTCTACATCCTTCGGCAAGGTTGCCGAGAAGAGCATCGTCATCCGATCCGTCGGCAGCTCATCAATGATTGCGCCAACCTGTTCAATGAAGCCCATCCGCAGCATTTCGTCCGCCTCATCGATGACCAGATATTTCAGGCGCTCTACATCCAGCGTCCCTTTCTGAATATGATCCAACACACGCCCTGGTGTACCAACGACCACGTGGCACTTCTGATGCAGCTCAATCTTCTGCTTGGCAAAAGGCTGCTTCCCATACAGAGCAACCGCTTTAATCCGCTTAAAACGTCCGATGTTCGTCATATCTTGCTTCACTTGATCAGCGAGCTCCCGTGTCGGCGTCAGGATGAGGGCCTGCGGCCTGTTCTCTTCCCACTCTACCAGCTCGCAGATCGGTATGCCGAATGCCGCCGTTTTCCCGCTTCCCGTGCGGGATTTGACCGTTAGGTCCCGCTCCTGCAGTGCGATCGGAATCACCTTATGCTGCACATCTGTCGGCTGCGTGTAACCTAGTGTAGTTAGCGCACGCGTAATATCCTCACTTAATTGAAAATCGTTAAAGCTTCTTGTCGTCACGATTTGACTCCCTTCTTGTTGCTGTGGCTCTATTCTACTACATCTGGAGGCGGAAAAGAAAAAACATGAGTGGAATACCCAACATTAGGCAATAGTAACAAAAACAAATCAGGGTGGTACGCACATGAAGAACTCTATCTTTACCTTCATGCAAAAATTGCTGAAACAAAAATACCAACCGGATATAGCTGCCAATAGCGAAGACATTCTCATTCATACCATGTCAGGTAACCTAGAAGAGACCCTTTACACGATAGGAGAAGGATTGGGTCATAGCACCGATCTCGTTATTCGAAGAATGACGATTCCATCCAATCCACCCTGCAAGGCTGCCATCATTTATTTGGATGGCCTTGCCAATGTCAAAGACATTTTGGACTCCCTTCTTATCGATTATCGATCCGGAGATATCCTTCTACCTCAACTAGATGACATACCACCGTTATCTCTCATCAAAGAATACTTATTGAAATCAGGTGAGATCACAGGTACATCTGACTTTAAAACGCTCTATCATATGGTTTTATCTGGCGATACGGTCATCTTAGTGGATGGTTATAATGAAGGGATTTGCGCGAGTACACGTGAATGGAAAGATCGCGGGGTTACCGAGCCCTCCTCTCAAACCGTTGTAAGGGGTCCTCGCGAGGGATTTTCTGAGACGTTGCGCACGAACACTGCCTTAGTTCGAAGGAAAATTAAAGATCCTCATCTATGGATGGAAACCAGACAGATTGGCCGTGTAACTCAGACCGATGTTGCCATCATGTATATCAAAGGGCTTGTAGATGACAGCGTTGTAGATGAAGTTCGCTCTCGCTTAGCACGGATCGATATTGATGGGATTCTCGAAAGTGGATACATTGAAGAACTCGTCCAGGATGAAGCCTATTCGCCATTCCCTACCATATTTAATACAGAGCGGCCCGATGTAGTTGCCGCAGGACTTCTAGAGGGGCGAATCGCAATCTTGGTAGACGGCACACCATTTGTCCTCCTTGTACCTGCCGTATTTACGCACTTTATGCAAGCAGCAGAGGATTCTTACCAAAGGTCAGATATTAGCTCATTAATCCGCCTTCTCCGTTATATAGCGCTGATGATTGCCTTACTTGCTCCTGCTGCCTATATTGCGGTAACGACCTTTCACCAAGAGATGATTCCGACAACACTGCTCGTTAATATTGCCGCCCATCGGGAGGGGATCCCTTTTCCTGCGTTTGTTGAAGCATTTCTTATGGAAGTTACATTTGAAATCCTACGGGAAGCCGGAATCAGAATGCCTCGTGCCATCGGGCAAGCCGTCTCTATTGTTGGTGCGCTTGTCATTGGACAAGCCGCCGTTGAAGCTGGATTAGTGGGACCAGCAATGGTTATTATCGTGGCGATAACAGCCATCTCTACCTTTATTATCCCTTCCTTTAACATGGGAATTTCCATTCGGATGATCCGTTTCATCCTGATGATTTTCGCTGCTTCTCTTGGTCTATACGGGATACTCATTGGCATTATTGCCTTGGTGCTACATTTATGCAGCTTGCGTTCTTTTGGCGTTCCTTACCTAGCTCCATTCGCACCCTACAATCTGGGAGATCAGAAGGATAATGTCATTCGCCTCCCACATTGGGCATTACTGAAGCGTCCCAGCTATATTAGTCCAAACAATAGACAGAAACAAACAGATAATCCCCCACGGAAACCAGAATCCTAAGCGTGATCAGCCAAATTCGGGGAAGGTGATCAATACCCATGATGAAACGAGCTGTACTTATTATCCTCCTCCTGATGATCTTAACGGGTTGTTGGAACCGTAAGGAGCTTGATCAGATTTCCTTAGCAACAGCTATTGGCATCGATAAACAAGGGGATCATTATAATATTTCCGTCCAATTACTCAACTCCGATGAAATCACGTCATCGAAAGGTGTTGGCCAGCGACAGCCCGTTGTGACACTCCAGATTAGCAGTGGGAGCACGATTTTCGAGTCATTTCGCAAGTTGACAACGAGCTCACCACGTAAGATTCTTTCTTCCCATCTACGTATACTTATCCTAGGAGAAGAACTGGCTGGAGAGGGTATCTCCAAGGTGCTGGATATTTTATCAAGAGATCACGAACTGCGCTCAGACTTCAATATCTTATTAGCTAGAAATGCTACAGCCAATGATATCTTACAAGTGTTGACTCCACTGGAGAAAATTCCTGCTAACAAGCTCTATTCTTCTCTCATCTCATCCGAGAAAAATTGGGGAGTTACCACAAATGTTGACTTGCATCAACTTATTTACGATCTCGTGGATCCAGGTAAAGATCCCGTGCTTTCTAGTGTTCATATTAAAGGGGACGTGACAAAAGCGAAGTCCCGCGAAAATTTAAATTCTGTTCTTCCTCCCGCAACTTTGGAGTTTAAGAGCCTAGGTGTTTTCCATCAAGATCAGTTTGTTGGATGGTTAACAGACAGAGAAAGCAAAGGCTACAATTATGCCCTAGGTAACCTTCAAAGTACGGTTGTTGCGCTTCCGTGTCAAGCAGGTGGCAAAATGTCCATAGAATTGATTAGTACAAGGTCCAAAATCAAAGCAAGATTTGTAGATCAACAACCTCAGGCCTTCGTCAATGTTCGAGTCGAGGCGAATATCGGAGAGGTAGCCTGTAGATTGAACTTAAATTCCACCTATACGATACAAGCCATCGAAGAACAATTAAATGAAGAAATTAAGCAGACAATCCTAGACGCTGTGGCCAAAGCAAAGTCTTACAAGTCAGATATTTTCGGATTCGGAGCCGCCATTCATCGTGCCAATTATAAGCAATGGAATCTAATAAAAGATAACTGGGATCAAGCTTTTGTTGATCTTCCTGTTCAAGTGACTGTGCAATCCAGAATCCGCCGTACAGGCTCAGTTGTTGAATCTTTTATTGAACAAATGGAGTGAATAGGCATGATTTGGAGTCTTATTATTGTTTTTGTCTCACTTTGGACACTGAAGGTTCAGATCTCTCATTTAAGAGCAAAGCAACAGCACAGAGAATTCTGGTTTTTCATGCTATCTCTCAGTATTTCCGCCCTATTGAGTATAGCTATAAGTTTAAAGTTACCGCTGATCAATCCATTAGATGTGATCTCTTACTTATTCAGACCCATGGGGAAAATGATCACAACCTTACTCACGTAGCTGCAAGTCAAAGGAGTTAGTGATGTTTAATAACGAGAAAATCAACCTGCGTCAATTTAAAATATTAGTTTTGCTATTCAGCTTGGGAAGTACGATCATTATCGTCCCATCTGTCCTTACGGCTTTTGCCCATCAAGACGGGTGGTTGTCTGCCGCTCTAGGTATCGCTATGGGTGGAGCGACGATATGCCTCTATGTTGCGCTAAGTAATCGGTATCCGAGTCACTCTTTAATGGCTTATAGCGAATTGATCCTCGGAAAATGGTTAGGGAAATGCATAAGCACCATCTTCTATCTCTTTATTCTTATCATCGCTTCATTGGTTCTTCGTAATGTCGGTGACTTTATTACAACCATTATCATGCCAGAGACACCTATTCAAGTTATTCACTTTACATTCTTGCTGATTATTATGCTGGGGGCTGGGTTGGGCTTAGAAGTGATTGCTCGCGCTGGGGAGATTTTCCTACCTTGGGTTTTGTTATGTATAGGTGTTCTGGTTGGCTTTCTGATTCCACAGATTAAGATTGAACGCTTACCACCTATACTTGAAGCTAGTACCAAAGCTATAATTCACGGAAGCTTGTCGGTTCTTTCTATTCCCTATCTGGAAATGGTCGTCTTTCTGATGATCTACCCTGCTATTCACACCAATTTGAAGAAAGGCAAAGGGTTTATTCAAGCAGGCTTTATGGGTGGCCTAATCATTTTTTCCATAACCGCTTTATGTATCGTCGTACTTGGTTGGGACTTCACTTCACGCCATACTTTTCCCAGTTACACATTAGCTAAAAAAATCCACGTCGGCGGATTCATCCAACGCATCGAAGTATTGGTTGCCATCATTTGGTTTGTCACCATCTATTTCAAACTCGTCATTTGCTTCTATAGCTCACTGGTTGGACTGCAGCAGATCCTGGGCTTGCGTACCTATCGCCCTTTCATCGTGCCGAGTGCGCTTATGCTGTTTGCGCTCGCCTTCCTTGTTTACCCTAACATCATTTATTTCCGAGATTTCGCTTCTAATATTTGGCCTCCATTTGCCCTAACGATCGGGCTGTTCCTGCCTTTAGGTTTGTTGATCATATCTTATTTTAGACCTGCAAGCAGGATGAACAATTAAATGAAGGATTTGATATCGCTTTTTCATGCAACATGACAAAAACGTCACTTTAGATCCTGGTATATCGATGGTTAAAGAGTCCCTTACTCGGTATAGTAAGATGAAGAAGGAGGGCGAAACTATGGCTACAATTATTCAAACCAAAAATTTATCCAAATCATATGGCAAAACACAAATCTTAACAAATATTGATTTAACGATTGAACAAGGAGAATTCACCGCGATTATGGGGCCATCTGGCTCAGGTAAAACGACATTAATGAATATGCTCTCCACGATCGACGCCTTTACGGGTGGGGAGGTCTGGATCGAAGGGAAATCGCTGTTAGATTTGAAAAAGAAAGACCTCCGACAATTCCGTCAAAAACGAATGGGATTCCTTTTTCAAGATTACAACTTACTGGATACCCTAACGGTAAAAGAAAATATTCTGCTGCCGCTCTCGTTGCAAAAAACACCTGTGGCGGAGATGGAGCAGCGATTAGCGACATTAAGTGAAGCGTTAAATATTGAATCGATCTTACATCAGTATCCATCTGAAATTTCCGGTGGCCAAAAGCAGCGCACAGCTGCCGCACGTGCTATCATTACGAACCCAGCGATTGTGTTTGCCGATGAGCCGACGGGGGCGCTTGATTCCCGATCTGCTACCCAGCTGTTAGAACAAATTCAATCACTCAATCATACCTTTAAGACTACCGTTCTGATGATCACCCACGATCCGTATGCTGCTAGCTATTGTCAGCGCGTTATTTTCCTCCGTGATGGCAAAATCGTCAATGAAATGTTCAAAGGCGAACAAACCGAGAAGGAATTCTTCGACCGAATCCTGACGATTCAAAGTGCCATAGGGGGCGACCGGCGATGAGTTTGTTTGATTTATCATGGAGGAATATGAAGCGGAACTTCCGTTTGTATGCCATATATTTCATTTCCATGCTTGTCGGGGTTATCATTTACTTTACCTTTTCTGGTTTAATGTTTAACGAGGACGTCGTTACAGCCATTCAAAATAAAGAAAACTACAAAACAATCATTTTTATTGCCTCCATGATTGTCTTTGCGTTTATCGTGTTTTTTATTTTGTACGCCAACTCCTTTTTTATGAAACAGCGAAAAAAAGAATTCGGTATGTATATCCTTTACGGGATGAAAGAAAGACAAGTTGCCGCAATGGTCTTTTACGAAACGTTATTTCTAAGCGCCATTTCTGTAACCAGTGGTATATTCATCGGTGGATTACTATCGAAATTTTTCGGTAAGATACTAATGAACTTAATGCACTATAAAGAAGACATTTCTTTTGCTTTTCCACTTGAAGCCGTCGTCGCAACGATTTTGTTATTCGCTTTATTAATTTGCATTATCACGGTTCAAAGTTATTTGAACGTCCGTCGAATGCAGATCGTTGAATTGTTTCACGCAAAAGAAAAAATGGACAAGCCGCTTAAGTTTTCTATGCCTTTGGCCATATTGTCCATCCTATTCATTATTGCTTCCTATTACACGATTACCATGGGTGGAAGTTCAAACCTATGGAAAGATTATTTTAAAGAAACCTTACTGGCTACAACAGTGGCATTAATCGTCGGAACGTATCTATTTTTCCGCCAGTTTTCCGGTTGGATTTTACAAAAAATGAGTCAACGTCAAAATTACTTGCATGGCAACAAAATGCTGTGGATTTCCTCCCTTCGTTTTTCTATTCGAGGGAATACAGTAAACTTTACGTTTAACTCACTGATTAGTGCTGTTATCATCTTTGGAGTTGGATTTATTGCTGTAGATTACGCCGTGAAAGCTGATGTTGTAAGAAAAGAATACCCGAACGATATTGCCTTTTCGTCCCAAGATAACAGAACTCAAAAACAAATTGAACAAATCATGAATGAGTCCCATCCCATCATTGCTCATAAAACAATTACTGGCATTCAAACGGAAAAAATCGCAAATCGCAAATCGTTTCTTGACTATCCCAACTATTACACAGAGGAATTTTACATTTTCCCAGAAGCGCAACTCAATGCGATTGTTGATTTACGTGGCGTTGGTGGAAAAGTAGATGTACAAGGCGATGAAGCTATTGTTTTAACAAGAGGACTAGATACACCAATCACATATCAAAGTCCTCTACCTGAAATGACCGTCTTAAAAGATCATACATTTCATGTAGTCGAAAGAATACGATTCCCGTTATTAAGTATCCCTACAGATTCTAGTGGAGGTTCCGAACATCAGCCTTCGGTACTCGTTATTGCTGACGAGGCTTTTGAGCATCTCAAAGAAAATCGCACGCTATCTTCCTATGAAATTTATAAAATCGAAGATCCGAAAACATCCAATAACGTATCACGACAAATATACGATATCGTTATGCAGACAGAAGGATCCTATTATTCGGCCTTTATCGATATGTATTCCATCGATATTGAGTCGTCCTCTTTAATACTGTTCTCTGTCGCTTTTTTTGCAGCCATTGCGTTGTTTGCTTTAGCCAGCGTCATTTACTTTAAACAGCTGCGTGAAGCTACAGAAGAGAGAGAACACTACGCGATTTTAAGGAAAATGGGTGTAGACGATAGAGAAATGAAGCAGATCATTCGGAAACAATTGCTGTTCGTCTTTTTACCGCCACTCTTACTTGGATTGCTGCACAGTTGGTATCTTTTATACTACACGGTCATCCTGATTGTAAAAGATTCTCATGCCTTAACAACGATTATTTTTTCTGTCATGGGACTATACGTGCTAACCTATATCATCTTTTACGTGTCATCAACATCTATTTACTACAAAATTATCAACGAAAAAAACACACGATGAGTTATTTTACTCATTGTGTGTTTTTTGTCTCATTAAATAAGGATCGTTGTCATTCGGAAAATGAACGATAAATTGCGTATATACAGCGGCCTCCGATGTGCAGTCAATATAATGGCCGAGTTTATTCGATAATTGCTGAGCCAAATATAAACCCATCCCGGTCGACTTGGTATACGTTCGTCCTGTTTCTCCAGTAAAGCCGCGATTAAAGATTCGCGGAAGGTCTTTGGGGCTAATACCTATTCCACTGTCCCGAATCAGCAACTGTTTCTCTTGCGGCGTTTCGAATACGGAAATCGTAATTTCCCCGCCAAGCTCTGTATATTTCAAACTATTCGTCAAAAGCTGATTGATAATAAACTGCAGCCATTTCGGATCACTTTGAACGACAAGCGTTTCTGCTTGTAGGCCAATGCGAATTTTTTTGGAGAAAAAGGTTTTCGAATGTGATTTCACAATCTCTTTCGAAATCTGGATAACATCACAATTTTGAATCGCGTAATCCTGATTAAAACTATCCAGCTTGGCGTAATAGAGCGCTTGATCGATGTAATTTTCAATCTTCGCGATCTCTTCCCTCAAACTATTCGCGTCCATATCGGTTTGCTGAAGTAAACGAAGAACCGCAATCGGTGTTTTAATCTCATGGAACCAAGAAACGATAAAATCATAATGCTCATGCTGCCTCTCCTGAACTTGATTCATTTCGTGGATATGCTGCTTTTTGAGCTCCTCGATGTGCTGTTGGGCGAATTCCCCTTCCAGGGATAAACTGTCATAATCCTCGCTCTTCATTCGTCGGATCACGCGTACATGTTGCTGGTACCGAAATAATAGAAATCCCAGTAACATAATCGAGGATAAGGCGAAGGCATAGAAGACGGTCCCCCATACCCAGTCACCACCATGGCTATAGGTATAAAATACAACAGCTGGGATTAGGAACCCCGCCAGATAGAGATACAAATAAGACTTTTCATAGGCGAGATAGCGTAGGAAAGTCATTCGATCAAATACCCCATTCCTTTCCTGGTGACAATGTAGTCCTCCAGTCCAAGTGCAGCGATTTTCCTACGCATCCGGTTCACGTTCACAGTCAGCGTATTATCATCGACGAACTGCTCTTCATTCCACAAGACCTGCATCATGTCCTCGCGCGAAACAATTTTCCCGATATTGCGCATGATCAACTGTAAAAGAATGAATTCATTCCGGCTTAATTCAGAAACTTGTCCTTTATATTCAATCGTGGAATTGGTTACATGTAATTTCAGACCCCTATGGACGAATTTGGGGCTCTCCTCTTCCTGATAGGTATACTTCCGGCGAATCAGCGCACTGATTTTCGCGACAAGGATATCCAAATCAAAGGGCTTCTGGATAAAATCATCCCCACCCATATTGATCGCCATAATGATATCCATATTCTGATTTCTGGATGACAAGAAGATGATCGGCACCTTGGAAACCGCGCGTATTTGTTGACACCAGTAGTAGCCATCAAACACCGGAAGGTTAATATCTAATAGGATGAGATGCGGATCTGATTGCTGAAAATCCTTTAGAACCTGATCAAATTGAGTTATTTCCACCACATCGTACTGCCACTTTTTCAATGTATCCGCGACAATCCGCCTAATTTTCTCATCGTCCTCAACCATCATGATTCGATACATGCAATCCCTCATTATTCTAAAATACGATCCACCTTATTTTAGCATAAACTTAGCCGTCATTGACCTTAGAGCTTTTTGCGCATGACATACCAACTATCTATCCGTTCTGGATAAAACTTGTGTTCGATGACTTCATAATGTAACCGTTCGTACATCCGAATATTCGCTGGAATGGATAGTCGTACCTCAACCCGAGTTTCCATAATCCCCTGATCTCGTGCTTTATTTTCCACGAAAGTTAACAGTGCTTTGCAGATACCCTTTCCCCGAAAATCAGGTAGTACCGATACCCTGCCAATATACATATAATCGTCGACGGGTTTATATCTTGCTGACCCGACCACTTTAACTCCATCGCATGCGACTGCTGCTCCACCACCGATGTTAAATGTATGGATTGTGTGATCCACCGTTTCCTTAAGTGCACCTGAAGGTGGATTGAGCTTGCCGTCGTATTCTTTGAATGATTCGATCATGACCTGGTAAATGAGTTGGGATTCATCAATAGTAGCTTCTCTGATGAGTAGGGTCATCGTTGATCGACTCCTTTTATAGATGATATTTATCAATCCTAGTTACGAGCCATGTTTCTGACATAATCAGGCATACGTCGCATATATCGCTCCGAATCGTGCTCAAAATCATACTGCTTATACAACTCGTGCGCATCCTTCGTACCCAACAAACCTACGAGGTCTTTATAATCATCACAGGAGATCAAGCTTTCCACTAGTTTCTTGCCGATCCCCATGCCCCTGTAGTCTTCATCAATAAATACATCGCATAAATAAAACATCGTCGCGTTGTCCGTTATAACTCTAGCGAATCCCACTTGTTTGCGCCCTTCATATACGCCATAGCATACCG
The DNA here is from genome assembly GCF_964253335.1 of Paenibacillus sp. LjRoot56. Classification (NCBI taxonomy): domain Bacteria; kingdom Bacillati; phylum Bacillota; class Bacilli; order Caryophanales; family Paenibacillaceae; genus Paenibacillus; species Paenibacillus sp. LjRoot56. Next base: position 1,011,144 of record NZ_CAXURV020000001.1, on the reverse strand, counting down.
AGTTCTCGATCGCGCGCAGCGTCCTTTCTTCCGGTCGTTTATTCGCCCAATAGCTTCGTGAAAGGAAACCTTTGATAACATCTACATCTAGCCGTTCTTTATTATCACTGATAACAAATTGATTCCACGTAATCTCCATCGTATCTGCTCCTCTACTTAACTGGGTTCATTGATTTCCATCTATAATACTACATTCCATTGCCTATCTGATATTCTCTTTTCGCTTGCGCGGAATATCCTGCAAACTTGTGCACGAAATGTCGGATAACCATCTGCAATTACTGCTATTCTATGGATATAGGAGGTCAGAACGATGGATTTGCTTAAAAACATGAACAGTGCGCTCAAGTATATTGAAGACAACCTGACGGACACGATTGACACGAATGAAGTAGCCCGAATTGCCTTATGCTCCGAATATCATTTCAAGCGTATGTTTTCCTTTCTCGCGGGCATTCCGTTATCCGAGTATATCCGCCGCAGACGGCTAAGTCTTGCTGCTTTTGAGCTCAGAGACAGCAATATCAAAGTCATTGATATCGCCATCAAATACGGGTATAACTCACCGGATTCATTCACACGATCTTTTCAAATTTTACATGGCATTACACCGTCAGAGGCTAGATTGAATGGGCAATCATTGAAAGCCTATCCGCCTATGACTTTCCAAATCACCATTCAAGGGGGAAATGAAATGAATTATCGTATTGAGGAAAAAGAAGCGTTTCATATTGTCGGTATTCACAAACGAGTGCCCATTATCTTTAACGGCGTTAATCCTGAAATTGCCGCAATGTGGCAAAGCTTGAACATGGACTTAATTAACACCCTTAAACAACTCTCCAATGTCGAGCCCATTGGCCTGGTAAGTGCCTCCACCAACTTCTCCGAGGGCCGCATGGAGGAAAAGGGAGAGCTTGACCACTATATTGGCGTTGCTACAACGAATCCGTGTCCCGACAATTTCACACAACTCGACGTATCTGCCTCGACGTGGGCGGTATTCGAATCCATCGGACCGTTCCCCGAAACGTTGCAAAATGTATGGGGACGTATCTACTCCGAATGGTTCCCTTCCTCTGGCTATGAACAAGTCGCCGGACCAGAAATGCTATGGAACGCAGATAAGGATACAACTTCGCCTACGTTTAGAAGTGAAATATGGGTACCTGTGAAGAGGGCGTAGTGAGAGTAATTGCCAGATCCTGAGGGTGACCTCTCTCTCCAGGGATTCCCCCTGTTAGGAACCCCAACCTCACCCCCACGCAGGAATTCTTCTAGATCACTAGTGGTTGCTTTCCATCACCTAACGGACATGAATGCCGTTATATCTGACAGAATGGGTCGTTAGCAAGGCTAGGAGGGGTGTATCCCCATTATTGTCACCTACTAACCTGACAACCTTGGCCTCACTCCCCGTTACCGGTCAAGGTGACTTGGCTGATCTCTACAGTAGCTTATAGAAAAGCTCCTGGATTCCTGCACAATTGCAGGAACTAGGAGCTTTTGGGGTTAGATTACATCACGATTGGCAGAGGCCAATGAGTCAGACGCGGGAGGCTGGCATGGAAAGAGGCCATCAGCTAAACACTTTGACCATTGGTCAGATCAACAGCAAACGTATATCCATGGGTATTATGAATGGATAAATTATGAAGCAACTGCTGTAGATTGATGGGCTGTGGCGAGGTCAGTCTTAAGGTGCGTGCAAGCACGATTTTATCAAGTTCACCTGATCGTAAGCGGCCTAAAGCTTTATTAACCCCCTCTACGTAAGCTGTTGGGGCTGGCACAGCCTCCATGTCAAACCGGCTCCCCATTGGACGCCATTGGCGATCACGCTCCGAGAAAGCTTGAGCGACTGCTGCCCCAATACCTTGCGCAGCTCCAGTTACGAGTACGATTTTGCCTTTAAATTCGTTAGGACTCATCGGCTCACTTACCCCCTTCTCAGGAAGCGGACAGCACGACTTACCAGTGCCGGAAGCACAGAAACATGTCCTTCGCCTTCAAACTCATAGAAATGAGCATCCAACTTCTCATTTGGCAAGAGGGCTAAGCGCTCATACAGCTCTTTGGCATTCTCGCTCATATTGCTCGGGTGATTCTTCTCGAGCTCACCGATGGTGATGAGCAGCTTATGATGAATTTGCCCCTGCTGTGGATTGGAAGTATACTGGTCCTCCTGCTCGCGTAACATCGCTTTATTCCAGTGAACCGATGGACTGCCTGCAATATAGGTTTGAAAAGTGTGCGGTTGCGTGAACAAGGTTTGCAACACGAAAAGTCCACCTAGCGAATGCCCAAAGACCACTTGCTGCTTCGTATTAATCGAATAATCACGTTCAATGCGGGGTTTGAGCTCATTTTCGATAAAGGCCCGAAAAGCATCGGCCCCTCCGACTTGTGGTCTTACAGCATCTTTGTTGCGTACTGGTAGAGCATCAAGCACTTCTTTCGGCGTCGGCATCGTAAAATCATAAAACCGCGAAGAATCGAACGGCTCCTCCGTCGGATAGCCGATACCAACAACGACTGCCGGGTAGACCCCCGTCTTCTCGGGAACGCGTGATTGTACACGTATCGCTTCAACCATCGTGGCAAAAAGCGCATTTGCATCCAGCAAATAGATGACTGGAAATCCTTCAGGCGGCGCCTTCTGCGAAGGCTTAAATACGTAAATTTGATAGGGTTGCTCTCTTGTAGCGCTGTAAAGAAGATATTGCTCTGTGTTCGGTAATGTAAAAGACTGACGGACAACTTCCCTCGAAGGCGTAGTGGTCTCGATGGATGAATGGGGTAAACGGGTCATTAGGTTTCCTCTCTTCTCCTCTCGTTTCAGGTTCAACGATCAGGCCGGATCTTGTGTGTACGGATCGATGGATTGTTTACGGATATTGTTTACGGAAACATATGTTGATAATGATTCTCATTGTTGATTATAGGGGAATGTAAACACATCGACCATGAACGATATCCACATATTGGAATGGAGAATGTTCAGGTCAGCGAAGCGAGTGAGGGGTGGATAGCCCCCTCCCTGCGACGGAGTAACTGTATAAACTCCAGCTAATTTCTGTGAAGTCTCTCGATTTGGATGTTTAACTGGATTTCCTACATCTATTTCTGGCGATATCAGTGAAATCCGCGACTTCGCCTCAAATTAGCTCCAGGAAATCCATCTATTTGCTCGAAAACGCGATTTTCCGCCAAACTAACTGTAGGAAATCCAGTTAATCCAATCAGAGTCAACATGCGACGAGGGGGGAAAGGTGGCGGGCAGGCATGTGTGAGGGGTTTCAACTAGTTTGTTTGGCTGGTGTGCATGTGGTGCATTGGAACGATGTGGTGCTGGGAGTGAGGGGCTTCAACTAGTTGGCTTGGTGTCGCTCCCTCTATCCCTGCGACGGAGTAACTGTATAAACTCCAGCTAATTTCTGTGAAGTCTCTCGATTTGGATGTTTAACTGGATTTCCTACATCTATTTCTGGCGATATTAGTGAAATCCACGATTCCAGTACAATTTAGCTCCAGGAAATCCATCTATTTGCTCGAAAGCGCGATTTTCCGGCAATTTAACTGTAGGAAATCCATCTAATCCACTCAGAGGTGGGTACGAGAGGCAATTCGCACGCGTATAGGTTTGCCCAGCATCACCCGGCCTTACCTTTGCCCTTGCTCCACTCTACCCTCTCTGCTCTGCTCTTTCCTGCACCGCCCCAGCAGCGCCCCAAACAGCACAAAACCGCCCCCTCACAGGGGAGGCTCCACAAGGCTCTATCGGCGATGCTTATTCCGATAGAGCAGCCAAACGAAGTACGGTACGCCAATAATGGCGATGACGACGCCGACGGGCATCTCTACTGGCGCGAACGCCATCTTGGCGATGAAATCGGAGATCATCACCAAGAGCGCGCCGACAATCGCGCTGACGGGCAGCAGCCGGCGATGCGTTATGCCGACGAGTCGGCGAGCGATATGCGGCGCCATGAGGCCAATAAATCCGATGCCGCCGGAGACAGATACGCAGGCACTGACAATACCGATACTGCTTAGCAGCAGTATCGCCTTCTCTTTGTCCACAGCGGCGCCCAGCCCGCGGACGCTCTCTTCGCTCAGCTGAAACACATCCAGCACAAGAGATCGCCAGACGAGAACTGGTGTCAATAAAATCAACCACGGCAGGATGGAGATAATATACTTCCAGTTCGCATTATAGATGCTGCCAGATACCCAAACGGCGACCATCTCGAAATCTTTGGCATTCATTTTGAGCGTAATGAACACCGTCACTGCTGATAAGCCAGATGCAATCGCAATCCCTGTGAGCAGAAGCCGCTGTGAATCCAGCCTCCCATTCTTTTGAGAGAAGACATAGATTAGAAGTGCTGCGCTCAATCCACCGACCAAGCCAACAATAGGCATGGCCAGAATCGCCGCCCAGCTCGTTCCTTTCACCTTCCCTTGAAAGAAAAACAAAAAGATGACCATCGCCAACCCCGCTCCCGCGTTGATACCCAGGATGCCAGGATCTACCAAGTTATTCCTAGTCAAGCTCTGCACAACTGTTCCTGCCATCCCTAACCCCATCCCCACCAACAAAGCAATGACGATACGTGGGAGTCGGAACTCCAAAATCACCAGATCATAATCATGCTGCGTATCAATCCGCAACAGGGTCTTAAAGACATCCTTCAACGTGATATCGAAGGCCCCATTCGTTAGAGAAATATAGGCTGTCACCAGCAATAGCGCTATCCCCAACAAGACCTGTAACACATAGTACCGATCATTTCTATTATCGATGAGACTCCCCTCCTCGCGTGCGAATGAGATAGAGGAAGAACGGAACACCGAGTATCGCGGTAACGACACCAATCGGCATCTCGAATGGATAATTCAGGAATCGGCTCAACACATCACACAGCCCCAAGAAAACGGCACCGATCACAGCTGAACATGGGATAACCCATTTGTAATCGATACCCGTTAGAAAGCGAGTGATATGTGGTACAAGTAGGCCAACAAATCCAATTTTACCTGCAATAGCCACAGAAATCCCTGTCAGTAATACGACGCTTAATGTCGTTAACAATCTGACCTGCATCGTCTTCTGCCCAAGTGATACAGCGATTTCGTCCCCTAATGAAAAGATCGTCACCGACTTGGACATCCATATGGCAAGCCCTAAGCCTACAACGGCAAAAGGAACCGCCAGCATAATCAGCTGTGGGTCCAGTTGATGCAGGCGTGCGTTGTACCAGAAGCTAATATTTTGGGATACTTGAAAATACATCGCAATTGCCGCAGACACACTACTCAGAAACGTCCCAATCAGTGTCCCTAGAATCGCTACACGTACAGGTGACAATCCCCCTGGCAATAGCGAAGCTAGCCCGAATACAATAACGATGCTTAGCGCCGAGCCAGCAAAAGACGCCATAATCATAGCCATCATCGAGGAATAAGGTGCAATGACCATACACAAAGTTACTGCGAATGCTGAGCCATCGGATATACCCATGATTGAAGGGGATGCCAGATAATTCCTGGTCATCCCCTGCATGAGAGCGCCCGACACCGCGAGGAACGCACCGACGAGCAGCGCTCCAATTACCCTTGGCAGTCTAGCGTGCATAATAATTTGATGATCGACATCGTTCGCATCAAAATGGACGATAGCTTCAATGATACGGCTGAAATCCATGCTTTTGGCCCCATAGGAGATGGACAGCACGATCGTAAAAAATATCGCGAAAGATGCTGCCAATAGGATGAGGGTTGGTGCGGGTACTCTCCATTTCATAGCTCTACTCTCACTTTGCTTGAACTAATTTAGAGCCATTAATCGCTTCTAAGAATTTAATTTTACTGTAAGCTGTACCGCCTTGTAGTAATGGATCTACGAGATTGGTATATAATTGGCCATTTTTAACGGCATTAATGTTTTTGAAGATAGGGTTGTTTTTCAAGTCTTCGAACACTTTCGGTGTATCTTTGTTCTCTTCCTCAGAGAATTCAACAATCAAATAATCCGGGTTCATCTCAGCAAGCTTTTCGAGTGAAATATTTTGTTGCGCTTTCGCTGCTTTCACTTCCGCTGGTACTGTTGCACCAAGCTCAGCGTAGATAGATGGATTAAAGAATACATCCTCAGGGAAGATGAATAAGCTGCCTGCACGTACGCGAATTGCCAATACCTTCTTATCCTTGAAAATAGGACCGATCTTCGCTTTCAAAGCTGCTGAATCCGTTTTGTACTTATCTAGCACTTGCTTCGCTTTATCTTGTTTGCCTGTCAGTTCGCCAAGTAAATTCAAGTTATTTTCCCAATCTGTTGCAATGTGAGATACCGGAATCGTCGGGCCCACTTTCGTCATTTTCTCAATCGTCTCAGCAGGGAATTTCGTGCTCATCAGGATAACATCCGGCTTCAACTTTAGAATCGTTTCTAGGTTCGGCTGTGCTTTCTCGCCTACGCCCTCTGCTTTGTCCGTAATCGGCGCGAATACTGCTGGGAATTTCCCACCAACCGTTAGTGCACCAACCGGCTTCACATCTAGAAGCAAAGCATCTTCCAAGGACTCAAGTGCACCCGTAATAACGAGTTTATCCACTTTTCCAGGGACTGTGTACTCTTTACCAACGTATTTGATGACTCTTGGCCCTGAAGGCGTCGCTGCGGGAGCAGCTGTTGGAGCCACCGAAGCAGCTGGGGCTGCTGTACCTGCTGCTGCAGGAGCCGTTTCTGTTTTCCCCCCGCCACACGCCGTCAATCCTAACAGAACCAATGTCGTAATACCGATTGTTGCTAACTTTTTCATTTTTCTTAAATCCCCTCTCTATCCGTTACGAATGATAATCATTCTCATTAAATTATAAAAGAAGTTGCCCATGTCGAACATGGACAATATACGGAAGTTCTCATGTACGATTGTCACATAAGAGATCATGAATATCTTGAACCATGCGTTCCATGGCATAAGCTGAGTACTCTCTCCAAGGATCCGATGAGATTAAATGGACGCAATTTCTACGGACAACCTTCAAGTCCTGCCATAACATAGAGGTTCTAATTCGTTCCCAATGCTGTATGGTCTCGGACTCCTGTCGAATATTGAGTAGTAGGTGATCCATATCGAGATGAGCCAGCTCCTCAAGCGTCAAGCATTGATTAGTCTCATATCGCTCTGATCCGGCTGGCGACTGCAAAGCCAGATCTTCAAACACGTCTCTCATCCCGCGTGTCGGAAATAGAAAGAAGCGATCGCCCAGTAGGCTAACAAATATTACGGTTTCATCCTGCAGCTCTTCTTCCAGTCGCTCTCGCACCAGCTTTACTTTGCTATTATAGCCATCCACCCAAACAACTGCTTCATCTAAAGCACCTACAATCTGTGCCGTGGCGTGCAGTTGTTCCTGCCAGCTTTTATCATACAGAGGGACGATATGAACGGGGGCAATTTGCGACAAACACTCCTTCTCCTCGATTTCCAGTTGATCCGTACTAATAATGTAATCGACTTGACTGTTCGCCAGTGCGTCCACATTCGTTTCCCAATCCTCATTAAAACGGTACCCACTTAAGTGCAGCGGGATATCAGTACGATAGTTGTTGTAATAGTAGGTACTCCATTTGGGGTGTAGTGGGGCAGCATAGGGCATGATTTTGAGTGCGAGTAATTGTCCTAGCACCGCCACGGAGTACGCAACGATTCGTTGTCGGCGATTTTTTAAATAAACAGTCGGCGAGACACCAACCTCTTTCTTAAACATGCGGCTAAAATAAAACTCGTCATTGTAGCCCACTTGGTAGGCAACATCCTTTAAACGCACATCGGTTTGGAGCATAAGCTGCTTCGCCATGTTGACCCTTACTTCCGTCAAATAGTCGATGGCCGTTTTGCCGTACGTTTTTTTGAATAAACTCACGTAATATTTCGGACTTATTTCAGCCATGCGTGCGAGCTGTTCAATCGTCATACTCTCTCGAAAATGGGCTTCGATATAGCTCTTGGTACGATCCATAGCGGCCCGTGAGTCGGATTTGGAATTCTGACGAATGTGGGTCATCACCCAATAGATCAATTCTAGGAAAACGGGCTGTCCTCGAAATCGTTCTATGGCACTCTCACTTCGGCTGCACAGACAGAGCTGCTCACAGAGCTGATGTAGCGTACTCTCCATATGGACGGACAGCTCACCTAAACGTGGAAAATTCACCTCGTCGTCAGAAGTATCACCCTGAATATCAAATGCAATGAGATACAACTCCGACTTCTGGCCCTCACAGAAACCGATGGTTTGGCCAGGCACCATGACATGTACCGTATCAGGTTGCATACGATAGGATTCTAAATCTATTCTCAAGTGGCCTTCACCTTGCTTGACAACCACCATGCAATAAGAAGAAATAAATTGCTGCGCTAATTTAGCCTCTTGAATGAGCTGCGCAGTACGAAATTTAAGCCATGTATGATCAAGGCAAAGGAAAGTGTCTTCATCTTTAGTCATCACTTCAGACAAGATAGCAGGCTCCCCTCTATTATGAAAATGAGAATCATTATCAATTTAAAATTTAGCACACAAAGAGAAGACCTGTCAACGATTGACAGACCTTAATGTTGTTATAATTTGGTCTATATCTACCCGTTCTGGCCCCTTTAGCTCTGAGGATAATCTGCAGCATGTCGTTAAATAGTAGGTATTCGTGTTCACGCCAGAAGGCCAATTTAATTCAAAGGATGAGAACTGCCACGGCTCACCGCCTAACTGCTTATTCCCCTCCACACCTTCTGAGGTCAAGACCGAGAAGTTGGTAAGCGGCAGCGATAGCCCTTTGCCTACAGCTTTGATATAACTTTCTTTGGCTGTCCAAATCTGATAGAAACGCAGTTGTCTCTCCCAGTCTTGAGCGCCTTCCAGTACGAAGCGATACTCATCCTCCGCAAAAAAGGATCGAGCAACGCCCTCTTCGAAGGCTTGCACGCGTTCCACATCGACGCCAACGGGTTCGTTGTCCACCAAACAAACCACCCAATCCCCGGAGTGGGACACGTTGAAATGGTAGTTACTCACCCCGCTAAGCTTCGGTTTGCCGTAGCTATTTAGCTCGAATCTGATGCTTGCATTGTCCATGTGAAGGTCCTCGATAATGCGACTACGAAGCAGCAGATCCGCCATCAATCCTCGGATCAGATCTTCTCGGTGACGAAAGCGATTCAGACGTGCCCGCTTCTCTTTCGACATGTAGGTGAGTCCCTCGGTGACCACTTCTGGGGTTATCGAGGGAATAGGTAATATAAATAAACGCGCGATGGCGAACACCTCATTTGTTAAAACAATTCAGCTATTATAGCCATACTCTCATTTCGTTCCCCTCCAAGTGAATCCTCTTTTTGCCTCTCAGCATAAACAAAAGCTGCGTATCAAAAGGATACGCAGCTTTTATAAACGATGTCTATTTAGGTGGTATGGATGCGAAGCGTTGAATCGATTGCTGCAATTGCTCGAAGGCTGCGGGGTTCTCAGAGAGCTGTTTATTCGACCTTACAGCCTGCACCACGTGGTGCAGCAGACTTTCTGGCATATCGACATCACCCGTATTCGCTGTCAATGCAACAATCAGCTTCAATTCCGGAATACCGAAGATACGTCGACCGCCTGAACCCGAAGCATAGAAAATCTCCACTTCCTTGCGACTTCCCTTATTTAAACCTTTGGCAAGGGATTTGGTCCACCAATAATAGCCATAAGAACCTTGCGTACCATTACTATAATTTAAAGTAATTCGCTTCATGAATGATGTGCGAATCCAAGATTGCGGAATAATGGACTTTCCTTCCCACTTTCCTTCGTTCAGATAAAGCAAGCCTATCTTCGCCATATCTTCCAGTGATAAAGCCAATGCCCACGCGCCAATGGTTATGCCATTGTGATCATGATTCCAGTTCACATTCGTTATACCAAGCGGTTCGAATAACCGCGACTTCGCATATTCAAACATGGACATCCCCGTTACTTTCTCTATTACTGCCGAGAGTAAATGCGCATCACCGTTCGAATAGTTAAAGACCACACCAGGTTCATGTTGCGCTGGGCGATTTAGAATATACGCTACCCAATCTGGGGCATGCATCATCTCAGTCGATGATTCTTCCTGATCATTATTCCATGAAAGTCCTGAAGTCATGCTAAGCAGATGCTTCAATTGGATCTTTGATTTTAGAGGATCATTTTCTAACTCAGGATAAAATGTAGCCAAACGCTGTTCAATCGTTTTCAGTTTTCCTTCTGCTAAAGCAATTCCGATTAATGCTGATGTCACACTTTTGGTAACTGATTTCATATCTTGCAGGATTCCAGATTGAATCCCTTCTTTACAAGCATCTGCTACCCATACACCATTCCGAATAACCGCTATACTGTGCACACCATGATCATGGAAAACGTCAAAAGTCTTAGCTAAGGTAGCTGAGTATAATCCTTGTGCCTCAGGCGTTGATGTTGGCCAACCATGTGCGGGCCATTGAGCCGATGGACGAGATGTTGCTTCCATACTACTTCGTAGTGGACTAATCGTATTTGTTAACACAAGATCAATCCTTCCAGTTTGTTTTACCCCTTTTTCCCTGTAATATACCGAAAAAGTGTGAAGCAAATGTGGTGTGAATCTTAAGAAAACCTTAATTTAGCTGAAAGTTTCCTGAAAATCTGTGTTGTAAACGCTCTTATGTTACAATTTAATGAAATGTTACTCACACCGTTAGCTTCGGAGGTTACCTATGCGCAAATTAATTTTCTTCATCGGTCCTGCAGGTGCAGGCAAAACAACACTAGCAAGGGCTTGGGTCCGCCGACATGGCGGAGCTTTCTTAGATATGGACACGTTGCTGCGCCCCGCGGCAGAAGCAATCATGACACTTGCTGGGCAAGACCCCAGCGATCGGGATTCGCCATTTTATAAGCAACACTGTCGCGATTTGGGATATCGCATCACGATGGATGCGGCGCTTGAACAGCTCCTACTTGATCAGGATGCTATCGTGATCGGGCCATTTACGAAAGAACAGGGGGACCCGCTGTGGTTGGAAGGGGAGTTGGCTCGTATCGGAGCTTCCATACGGGATGTCAGTATTAAGGTGATTTATGCGTATTTACCGAGTGAGGACGTTTATAAGGAGCGTATTCGCTTAAGAGGATCAGCCTTGGATGTATGGAAGCTGGACAATTGGCAGCAATTCCGTTCTTCCCTGCAGCGCAGAGAAATTACTTGGCGGATGGAACCGTCATCTCTCCTGTATTGGGATAATTCGGAGCCTTTATCGGATGCTAGGGAAGCGGAGTTAGCTGCTTTTATCTTAGCTTGATTAGGATGTAGACAACTAAGTTCAGAAGTGCAAAAGGGGCTGTCTCCAGGTTTCTAAATTGACCTTTGGAGATAGCCCTTTCGTGCGTATCCTATGCATTTCATGAAACTTAAAATCCTGATTCCAGATAATCGTCATGCTGATCGAAAGTAGGAATATCCTGCTCCTGATTCGGATCTATGACCGATACGCCATCCGTTGTCGTTACATGCCAATCTTCGTTAGAGCTGAGAACTTCAGTTAAGAAAGCATCAATATCCATTAGGTTATATTCCTTCCATTATGTACCTCAAGGGTGTAGCCCTATTATTGGTGTTGAAGGGTATGTTTATTCAAATCATACTGCCCCTAATCAATACCGGGATTACCTAATTGGTTGCAAACTCGCCAAGCAGTCTAGAATTCACTATTGGTAATTCAAGATATGCTGTTTAATATCAAGGCTACAGCATCACTCGGTACTACAACAGAATAGTACTTATTTCATCCATCTTAAACTGTTATTCTAAATGTATAAACCATTTAATTAACCTATCAATGAACGCAAGGAGCTGTTGAGACTTGGACATTCATCATCGATTCGATCATTTAGAAAAGAGAGTCATCGAGCTCGAGAAAGAACTCGCACTGTTAAAGCAAAGCCAAATAAGTCATCCTGCTCCTGTTCCTACTCCTAATTCTTATTCTAATTCCAATTCCAATTCCAATCCCAATCGCACTCCCGCTCCTGTTCACGTTCCGCCCACTGCACCACCTAAACAGGAAGTCATTAAAAAAGAAACCGACTGGGAGCACCTCATTGCCAGGGTATGGCTGCCGAGGATTTTTATGTTTGTACTTCTGATCGGTATCGTATGGGGATTCAAAGCGGCGGTTGACAACGGACTCCTCACAGAACAGATGCGCTGTGCGATTGGCTACGTGGTCGGTGGATGCTTTGTCTTCCTCGGTTTCAAACAACACAAGGCTAACCGTCCACTGCTGGCACAGGCATTATTAGGCGGTTCCATCGGATTGTTCATGCTAACCACCTTTGCCTGCCATCAGTTGTATGAACTCATCGGGGCACCTATTGCGTTCACCCTGAATGTATTATGGGTAGGCTTAGGTTTATGGTTTTCACACAAATTAAAATCACAATCCTTAGCCATAATAGCAAGTGCAGCAGGCGTTTTGACGCCTTTCTTATTAAACAGTAACAACCCTTCTTCCCTATTTTTCGTTAGTTACGAGACGTTGTTATTTGTAAGTTTTATGTTATATGCGATACGCAATCAATTTGTTGGTTTATTTTACACTTCGTTCGGTCTACTACCTCTTGCATTGTTCCTTTTTGGTCTTGGTGTACATGGGGATACAAAGTTAGCGGCCATGGGAATGTTAGCCCAACAAGTAGCTTTACTAGCGACGATCTGTTTGAAAAGCCCCACAATGAATCATCAACTTCGATTGCTCATTCCGAGTTTTGCATTCACCGCCATTTGGTTTAAAGTGGCTTACACCGATACGCAATTCAACGTTGCCATGGTTGCCACTTGTATAGGCTATGCCTTGATTTCCTACTGGTTCAGTAAGATGGCACAAGAGAAGTTACCCTATACGATGACAATAGCATCCTATGCCTTACTTTTCTACTCGGCTAACTACTTCAGCGACGATGCGTTACCTGGCTTCTTATTGGTTGAGGGAATTATTGCGCTGTTACTTGGTTTTATCGTGAAATCAGTATTACAGAAAATCAACGGAATCATCATCTATGCACTCGCTTTTGCAACGGCATTGGGTACAATCACCGAAGGTATGAGCAGCATCATGTCGGTTGTCATGTTAATATGGCTGCTGGTATTAGGAACCTTAGCGGGTATGATTGCCATAGTATCGCATTTCGGGGTCGGTACCAACACGAAGAACACCTTAATCCTGCTTAAGTATGGACTTGGATTCCTATTCTTGTGTTTTATAACGGAAATAACACGAACGTTGACACACGATTTCAGTGTGAATAGCCAACATCTGTGGGTCTCGACGGTGTGGGTCCTCTACGCGATTAGTGTGATTGCCTATGGACTCAAGAAAGAAGTCAAACAAATAAGACTCACCGGATTAGCGTTATTATTCCTAACTTTAATGAAGGTCATCTTCATGGATTTGCCCAATGTCTCCCTAACAATCAAAGCAATTATGTTCATTGGGCTTGGTTTCATCGGCCTATTGTTATCTCGCTTCTTCTACAAGAAATCATCAAGCACGTGAATACTCCCCATGTTGCACAAAAGGCGTTCACTCCATAGAGTGGACGCCTAAATTCTTCTATTCTCGTGTAACGTGTGTGCGGAATGTCCCCGCTGGTAAGCCAAGTCCATTTACTAAATTGGCCTCCGTGTAATTCGTCCAAGCATAACGCGCCTTGGCTGGCTTCGTAATCTCTGGATGCCACACTTGGGCGGTGTTCCCAACGATGCTCGCTTCAGCCTTCAGGAAGTTGCCATCCTCAGCAGCGATTTGGAAGCCGATGAGCTGCTCGCTCCCCACAGGAAGTCCTAGTCCCCCATCTGTATGATCAAAATAAAGCACAATTCGCCCACCTTCGATGTTCAGCTCACGGTACACAGGGCCAGAGCTCGTAAGCTCTTTCCCATAGACATGCTCCAAGGCTGTTAACGCGAGGCGCTGCCCCACTGTCCGTTTATCTCGCGGATGAATATCACCGCGCTCGCCGCAATCTAATGTGACGGCCATGCCCGTATGCGGGACGCGCTCATTCACGATCGCTTGAGACTCGCGCAGCAGCGGCCACGATTCACCGTCTGGCTTACCATCTGCACAGTAGGATGTCAATTGGACGAAGTGGAAGGGGAGGTTGTCATTGTGCCAGAGTGAACGCCAATTATGAATAAGTCCTGTCAGCAGCTTATCGTACAGCTCAGCATGACCTGCATCGCTTTCTCCTTGATAGAACAGAAACCCCTTTAACCCATAGGGAACTACTTTGAGCAGCATCGTTTCGTAGAGACCGCTTGGTCTCATGAAGCTATGCGGACTCATTGGAGGCGGCCATGGATAGCCGCCAAGCTCATCATCACTTGCACCAGCAGCTTTACGTGATTCATAGTCTGCCGTTGATTGATCATAGGCTTGACGGATTATTGCGAAGGCATCCCAGTCGAAATCCTTCACCTGCTCTTGGAAGGAATCTACATATACCTGCAGCTCGGGCTGCTGGCTAATGGTGGTCTCACTCACCCAACTTGATGCCGAGGTTCCTCCCCAATAGCAGCCGATTATGCCAATCGGAACGCTTTCTGAAGCCTGAATATGCTGGGCAAAATGATAGGCAACCGCTGAAAAGTCAGGGACATTTTCTGGCGCAGCCTTTTTCCAAGTTGCATTCATGGACGTTACTTCGGATGGATCCTCCCACTCCAATCGAGGAACTTCGAAGTGACGAATTAGAGGGAAATTCGCTTCCGCGATGTCTGTCTGCGCGTGACTCGTATCTCGCACCTTCCACTCCATATTAGATTGTCCGCCTGCTAGCCAAACATCGCCAAAGTAGACATCTGAAACGGCTGCAAGTTGTCGTCCCTCAGAGCTGATGGTTAAGATATGCGGGCCTCCCGCTTCGGATGCTGGCAGTATCGCCTGCCACTTGCCGCCTGCGCAGACGGTTTGTACCTGTTGTCCTTGGCACTCCAAGGTTAGCTGCATCCCATCGGGGCCTGTCCCCCAGACAGGGTTCTCTTGATTTCGCTGCAAAATCATTCCTTCGGAGAAGATTGAATGCAGTTGAAAGCGGTTACTCATTGTCACACCTCGTCATCTAAAATTGGTATATAATGGCTTATTTCTCTATCTCATGATACACTATTTCGTAGACGAAGAACGTCCTTTTTGCCAATTTGGCTGAGGGGCGTTTTTTGTTTTCTAAAAGGAGGCGACGACTGCACGGTGTCATTTGAACCTGCTCACAAAGCATTTATGGAAGATCACCTAGCTCGCCGATCCGGAGAGCGTAAGGGACGTTTGCTCCGCGGGCATAACTATGCTGAGAAGCTATTCCTCCAGCAGGTGTGGTGGCCTTTATTCGAAAGCTTAAACCATCTGCATCCCGAGATTTATGATTGGAATCGAAAATCACAATTCCTCGACTTCGCTTACCTCAGCCCTGGTGGACGTTTCGGGATAGAATGCGATGGCTTCCAGAGTCATATCAGAGAGATGGATCGCGAAAAGTTCAGCTATGCGCTGAATCGCGATACCTTCCTTACTGGGATGGGTTGGAGAATGGTCCATTTCGCCTTCGACGATATTCAGAACCGTCCCGAAGTATGCCAAATGCTGCTGCAGTTAGTCATTGGCCCCCATCTCATTCGGCCATCAACTGCAGCAACGCTGACTCCGGATGAAAAAGAAGTTCTTCGGCTAGCCTTCAACCTGAGCCGACCTATTCGCCCGAAAGACATCATCAGCCAATACGAGGTTAATTTTCGTACAGCTCGTAAGTGGCTTAGCGGCCTTGTTACGAAAGGAGCGCTGCGCAAGAAAGAAGGTGGCGGTGCCTATGCGCGATACTATAAGTTAAGCGAAGGCGCTTGGCAGCGATTGTTGTGATACGTTGGGGCTGTATGCTGAAATGGAAGCATGACATAGTGATCGATGTCTACTAGAGCTAAGTGGAGCCAGAGCCGTCACACTCTCGGCAAGTTGCATGATGTGCAACATGATTGCCGGGAAACAGCCGACAGGGGCATCTATGTTGCATCTTATGCAACATGATTGGCTGTTTTGGATCTAATTGGGGCTTTGCGACTCAGATTGTTGTATCAAATACAACATTAGGGGCGATTTAGCCCCGAAAGCCCGAATGATGTTGTAGAGAATACAACATCATTCGGGCACCTATACAAATACCCAACAAATACTCACAATCAAGTTGTTTAAATAACTTGTAGGTTATACAATAGAAACAAATATGCCTACAAAGTTGAGGTTCCCCCTATGCAAATTGAGGTTTCATCCAAAAACATGCCCTTCCTGGAATGCTTCTCATCGGAAACTCGCGTGAAAATGATTGAGCTTCTTGGCGAAGCGCCATTAAATATTAAACAGCTGTCCCAGCGACTAGAGATTTCGTCAGCGATCGTAACGAAACATATTCAGAAACTGGAGCAAGCTGGTATTGTGCGGTCGGAGAACGTGACCGGTGTGCGCGGCACGCAAAAGATCTGCTACCTGCAGCTTGAACAAGCCACACTTCAATTTAAGTCGAAGAAGCCCTATGAGCATCCGACAACGACCGTTGCGATTCCCATCGGCCAGTACGCCTCCTTCGACGTGAACCCAACATGTGGCTTGGCATCACCGACACAGCTGATTGGCGTGCTGGATGATCCGCGATACTTTGCGGATCCACAGCATGTACAAGCTGGCATTCTTTGGTTCGGCAGCGGCTATGTGGAGTACCGTATCCCGAATTTTTTTCATAGCAACCAGAAGCTTCGAACGCTAGAGATTTCATTTGAAATCTGCTCGGAAGCTCCTGGCTTTAACGAGAATTGGCCTTCGGATATTTCTTTTTCGATCAACGATAAGCCACTCGGACAGTGGACCTGCCCTGGTGATTTTGGTAAACACAGAGGGGTACTCTCCCCCGACTGGTGGGGTAATGGCAACACACAGCATGGTCTGTTGAAAATTATTACCGTGAATCCGCAGGGTTCCTTTCTAGATGGCACGCAAATCTCAGCGACTACCATTCACGACCTAAATATCGTATTCTCTCAGGATATTCATTTCCGTATTGCCTCCTTAGAAACGTCCACGAATTGTGGTGGTGTTACGCTATTTGGCAAACAATTCGGCAACTATGCCCAAGATATTATCGTGACGATGCAAGAAGATAAATAGCTCCCCTTCAGCTCAAAATAACCCTATTCCCCTCCTCAAAAAGAGGGAGGAAACAGGGTTATTTTGACCTCTATTTTAAACATTAGCATAAGAAAATTGTAAGCCATCCTGAATCGGAAGATAATGATGCTCCGTTTCCAAAATCGCATCTACCGTGCGAAGCACATCTGGTTGGCGATGACTCATTTGTGCATTCTTCTTCAGCTTGAGCAAAACAGATTGATTCGCGATGACCTCTAACAGCTGGCTCTTCATCTCGGCTGCATTCTTCACTTCGACGGCTGCGCCGATGCCAACGAGATAGGCAGCATTTGCCTGCTCTTGGCCTGGAATTGGCTTGTACAGCATCATCGGCAGATCCAGCGCAAGCGCTTCGGATACAGTGAGACCGCCTGGCTTCGTCACGATCAGATCGGACAGTGCCATCAACTCATGCACATGATCGACAAACCCTGTCACCATCACATGATGGTGCGTGTTCGAACCGCCTAGCTCCTCTTCCAAATGCTGTTTCAGCTTCTCATTGCGACCACAAACGAAAACAAATTGCACGGGTGCCTTCAGATCGTCCGACTGCAGCACCGATTTAAACGACTTCCCGATCAGCCCATGGCCCCCGCCCATCACAAGGACAGTTGGCATGTCGCGGTGCAAGCCATATTTATCACGAAGCTCCTCACGATTGTAGGTTTGTGTGAATGGCATCCGAAGCGGTATCCCTGTCACAACGATACGCTGTTCAGGAATCGCATACCGCAGGAGCGCCTGCTTCACATGCTCCGCCCCGACCAGATACTTATCCGTCCCCGGATGAATCCAGTAGCTGTGATCGGTGTAATCGGTAATGACCGTCACGGTCGGCACGATCGTAAGGCCGTTACATTTTAGATAAGACATCGCTGCCGCAGCACCTGGGAACGTACACACGACTTCCGTGGGCGCTTCCTCTTCTAACAAATCCAGCATCCGGTCGGTGCTGAATGACTTCATTTTTTTGAACAAATGGGATAACGCCGTATCATGTCTAGTCTTGTGATATAGAAATCCATATACGGAGGGTAAGCTTTTCACCCATTGCATATAACAGTATTTACCGAACCCATGCAGATACGGATGCGTCCACGCCAAATAATCGACGACCTTCACTTCCATATCCGGCCTATACATACGTACCGCTTCAAGAATAGCTTGTGCTGCTTTATTATGCCCATCGCCAAGACTGCCCGTCAGTATCAAAAGCTTTCCTTTGCTTCTCATTGCTTCAGTCCCCTTTCGAGCTTATCCTGCCGCGCACTAGCAGCGGTCGATCTTGTTAACCACGTTCTTCTACTTCTCTCCACTAGATAGACGACTCCTTCAGCCACAAGCACTGCACCCACAATATCCATCAGCACATGCTGCTTAACGAACAATGTTGAAACGATAATGAGAACTGCCATGCTCGCTACAAGGATGGTGTAAGGCTTCGCAATCCGCTTGGATCGGATATAGGCTCTCATCATGAGGTAGGCCGTTAACACGTGTGTACTGGGAAAACAGTTAAACGGTTCATCCGAGCGATACACCCACTGCACCGTCCGCAGCAGCCAATCACTACCTTCAATGTCCGGTCGCGGTACTGTCGTCTGATATATAGCATAGACGCTATAACACAAAAGCAAACCTATAACAAATTCCACGAGTGTCTGGAAATAATTCGATCGATCTTGATACGCTAAATATAGGAATCCTACAGCAAGAAAGAGATACCAGGATAAGTAAGGAACTACGAAGCCTTGGATAAAAGGTATCTGTCGATCGAGATCCGTCATTAAACTGTACGCCGTGCCGTTATCTTGATTTAAATGTATATAAATGAGCCCTACTAACGGGATCAAAAGCAGTCCGCTGCACGCTAGCAAATAGGACACCCAAGCTTTTGTTCTCATGCCAAATCCTCGCTCTCCTCTACGTTAACTCTATCATAAAGGAGTATCGCCATTTGCTAAACGCACCAAGGTACTGTCTTTCTTTAGCCAAAAGTCGTGATGAAACCTAGACCAAAGGCGGAGTTGTCCACATCCTTACGTGCATATAAGATGAAGGTTGATGACGCCAATGCGTTAGCTGCTTAGCAGAACGTCGGCACAATTGTTACTGTTACAATAATATTACAGCAATGTTACAACTTCATACAGCATACCAAATCATACGCGGAAAAGCATCTTCTGAGCATATCGGTGAGATGCATGCATTATGGTTTTGCAGTTCGGACTAGCGATATCACGTCCAAATGGTTATCATACTCTCCACCTGTGGATAACATTTTCTGTGGATATGTGTATAAGATATTGAAAAGATTATGCACAGCTTGGTTTGTGGACATGTTGATACTGTGGGTAATTTTGGGGATAAGTGTGTAAAAGGTGGATTTCCATGGCAAATTTGAGGGCAAAAAGAGGGAGGAAGGCGGATAAATTGAGCGGGAAGAGAGCGGAGTCAAGAGTGAAGAGAACAGAGAAAACAAAGGCCAGTGGGGTTGGACGATTGAAGGTAGAGCAAAAGCTGGTGGCAGGGTAGATAGAAACTGATGGATAGTGCATATAGATGGTCGATTGACGTGTGGTTGGTGACATGTGGACGTGGATGGTTGAGTGTGGCTGTTGACATATAGATGGTCAGTGGTGTCGGTGGTGTGTAGACAGGATAGCTGAGTGTGGTCACCAGACCAACTAACTGGATTTTCTCCCGCTAATTTTATGGTTTTTTACTAAAATGGCGCATTAGATGGAAAATCTCCAGGTAAATCTGGCCGTTCGCGGCAAAAGTGGGAGACTGCGTCAAATTAGCTGTAGGAAATCCATCTAAACTGTGTTTCGATCAATTTACGCCGAAAATAGATGGAGGAAATCCATCTATTTCCGCCACTGTTGCCCCTCTCCGCAACCACCATCAGCGTCAACCGACGCATCCAACAGCCGCGGACACGGCTTATTTTAAAAACTGATCCGTTGATCCCGTCGCAACAAAATCCTTCAACTTCAGAAGCTTCTTCTTCCCCATGTTGCCAGTAATCGTATGAGAGGTAATCTTCTCGGCCTTCGGATCGTCAACGATTCGTTTGACATAATCACCTGTAAGCAGGTTATAGTCTTCTTCGTCACCCGTCGTTTCGGTCATCGTCCCCGAATAGAAGGATCCCACCGTGGCACCTATCAGGTACCAGTCTTCATTTTGAAATCTGAATCGGTAATTCCCGTACCATCTGTCGTTACTTCCTCCATAAAAACTCACGATAAGGGAGCCCCTGTCAATGGCAATGCCAGCCAGTGGATCGCCCCATATTCCGCCTTCATCGGATTTCAGGATCGCCTTATCTGCCATGATCGAGCGTGTATAGGTGCCATCCTTACTTCCAAAAGCAATCAGAAGTGCCCTTTCAGGTACTTGATCTTTCGCGCTTTCCAGCTTTTCAATGACCATGGCAATATCTTGGATACCATCTTTGTTCAAGTCACCTTCCACCCGCACGGGGCCACTCTGACGGACAAGCTGCTGCCAACCTTCGGGCATAAGGACTGCCGGATTTTTAGCCTCGCTCATCTTAGGTGCCGCTTCTTCCTTTTTCACACGAATAGAAGCCGTTGGCTCTTCTGACACAGCGTTCGGAACGGCCGATGTACGCTCATCTACTTGGCACGCGGACAACCCCATCATGAATGCGAATACCATGAAATAATACGTGAATTTCAACCGCATTAGCTCCTTTCGACATATCACTTAGAACGAATCTTATTATTCACGAAATGTGCGAAATCCTATCACTAACCCAATGACAATTAATAGAATCCTACTAAAGCTGTTCCATGTGGGTACGCCAACGGGAAAATAAGAGATGGCCAGCCGAGCAAAATGGGTGTGCCTCTCCCGAGAATTTCATGAGTTCGCCTCCAAACTTCAAGAAAATCTATTCCTTACCCCTTTCCCACTATGTTACACCTATTTCAGAAACTTTTTGCCCACACTTTACGTCTAATATTTGAAATATTTACCACAATTGGTGATGGGAAGTGGTGCCGAAATGAATTGGCGAGCAAGTTGGATGGTAACTTTGTTAGTGGTCACACTAGTGGGACTGTTAGGTAAACCTGCAGGAACCTCGGCGGAATTCATGGCTCAGGGGCCCTATCCCCCTGATGGATTACGTATTCCTGGATCGATAGAGCTATTGTCGGATACAGCTTACTTTCCTGCAGCAGATACACCTGCCGATCAGCCCGAAGGGTGGTTTTCTCCACAAAACGTCAACGTCATTGAGACAAATGGTGCTTGGTCTATTGGCGCAGCTAACTGGAAAATTGAGACGATGTTCGGCCCTCGTTGGATTCGTCCAAATCCGTGGGAGATTGATATCGCTCCACCCGATCGCATTTTGCTAACCTCGGACACGCCGCTATTTAGTAAAATGAGCGAACGAGGGGGTTCGGTAGCAGCCCTTGCACCTCAAGAAGTGAAGGTTGTCCGTGCGGAGAAGCAGTGGTTCTACACGAATGACACGTCCAGTAAAGCATGGATTCAGATTCATACGTCATGGATGGGAGACTTGTGGGCGCACATCCCGGTCAAGCAGATAGGCACCGTTCAAGACGTCAGCAAGCCCGTCTATTATCAAGGTATCTATGGCAGTAAGGAGCTGTTACCCCTTTTACAATCAGTGCAGACTTCAATGGAATCTGCCTCTGCTGGGGAAACACGAATCATTCAAGAGTATACAACGATTTATGACCGTTACTTCTTAGTTGAAACCGAGGCGGGTCCTCTGTGGACATCGCAAGCAGGTGTGTCCATCGTCGCTTCCGATGAAACACTAAACCTGACTACTGAGATTCCACTATTCACTGGCCCAGCGAACAAAGAAATTGCCGTCCTCTCTGGGGAGAAGGTTACTGCCTTCGAAAAAATCACCCAGCCTTTAAGAACTGGTAGAGGTCCTTATAATACTATACATCTTCTGTCCTTTTGCTGCGGAATCAGGATGTGGAGGTTTGCGCGGTATGGAGCATGCCAAACGGCGCCACATGGCTCAAGGCTAGTAAAGAAGGACATATGGGGTGGATCCCTTTACAATCCTGGAACCAAGACAGATTCTGGGACCTCGATACGGGTACTGAGCTGCAGATTGAAACCCAATACCCGCAACAAGTTATTCTAAAGCTTGATAGCCAAGGCGCTCTAAAGTGGAACGAAGATGTTGATGCAGGCTTTGTAAAAGAAGGCGTGGATGTCCTGAAGCTGAAGGTTCTAGCTGAGCAGTTGGGGTACGAGCAAGCGGTTGTGGAAGGCGCAAGGGAAGCCGTTCGGTTTACGAAAGGCGATTATGGCTTCGTTCTACACAAAGGGGAACAGCGTGCTGATATCTACTGGAAAGATATTTTATCCAAATCCGTTGTCCTTAGCAGCATCCCCCAGCAACAAGAAGGTGAGTGGTACTTGGAACAGACGGATGTGAACCTATTATTCGGCCTTTCCCCCATTCCTTGGTACGAGGGGCACGCTTATTATGAAGGAGGCTACAAAGTCGAGCTCGGAAAGCTCCCTGAGAAGTTAACAGGAACAACGGCTAAACTGAATGCTTTCCTTTACGATACACAAGTACAATGGACTCAGAAAAACCTCAAAGACGCCATCCAGCCACGGTTATCTTTGGAGGAAAATAATGATCTAGGCGGCAAGGATGCCTTATCATCGATCACGGTTGCACCCGTCAGTAAGGCCGTTACCGCTGACACAGTCACGCCACTTTACCACTTGAGTACTTCAAGAACGCTGACTTCTGGTCCCCATGATTTGAACATCGTTCTTCGTGTAGGTGAGCGAATCGTGTGGATGCAGCCTTGGCATGTGGTAATGGAGTAGTTGATTTACAGGAATAAAACGAAAAAAGAAGCCTTGGAAGAGGCTTCTTCTTTTTGACTTCAATGTGCTTAATTGCCGTTTCAATCGAATAAATCCCCGATAAATCCCTTTAATTCCCTGTCACTTCGTCCAATCTACCTTCAAATGATTCCACAGATCTTTCTTCCCCATACAACTCATTCAAATGGGTGAGATGCGACATTCCCCAGTCATTCATGGCCTGTAAGACCGTAGACATTCCTTTGCCGTGTTCTGTGATGGAATATTCTACTTTGGGAGGAATTTGGTGATAGATCTTTCGATGAACAATATCGTGATACTCGAGCTCCCTTAATTGTTGGGTTAACATTTTTTTGGTTATATCGGGAATCGCTTTTTGAAGTTCGCTAAATCTCATCGTGCCATTCGAGAAAAGGTGGAACAAAACGACGGGCTTCCATTTGCCTACAAGAATCTCTAGGACGGTTTCAAATTTACAATTGGGTGCCTCCATGTTGATTTCCTCCTCCATTTCATTTAGGTATCTTTTTGTATACTAGGTTTATTTTGAGTAACTACTTCTCAGTATGGCTCCTAGGGATTATTATACGACTATACACTTACTTAATTCAAGGAGGTAATTTTATTTCATGAATATCGCATTGTGGATCGCACAGGGAATTCTAGCATTAGCGTTTATTATGGCAGGCTCAATGAAATCTTTTCAGTATGAGAAAGCCAAAGCCGGGATGCCTTGGGTCAAAGAGTCCTCCAAAGGCTTGGTAACTTTCATAGGGGTATCTGAATTACTTGGGGGATTAGGGTTGATTGTGCCTTATGCGACAGGAATCGCACCTATTTTGACGCCAATTGCCGCTATTGCACTAGGTTTAATCATGGTACTAGCAGCCATATTTCATGCAAAGAGGAATGAAAACTCAGGTATCGGGATGAACATCATTTTCTTGGCGATATTACTCTTTGTAGCAATTGGACGTTGGTAAGTTGATTACAGCACAATACAATGACGAGTAGGAGGTTCAACTATGCTTTCCCCTGTCTTCTTGCCTCACGGCTCACCCTATACCATTTTCGAAAAATCCGAATTCACTGCGTTCCTGAACCGCTTTGGCCAGGAGAACCGCCCAAAAGCCATCGTCATTTTCTCAGCCCACTTCGAAAGTGAAATAACGACCATTGCCGCGACGGACGATGTGCATGAGATGGTTTATGATTACTACGGGTTTCCATCCTCTTATTATCAAGTACAATATCCCGCGAGAGGCTCATCGATCGTTGCCTCCATAGTGGAAGAGCGTCTGCGCCAGCATAACATTCCTGTTCAAAGGAAATATCGCGGCTTAGATCATGGAGTTTTCCCTATCATGATGCACGCATATCCGGAAGCCGATATTCCTATCGTTCCCGTTTCGGTCAACCCCTTCTTGCCCGCGAGACAGCAGATTGCGATCGGTGAAGCGCTGCAAGGGCTTGAGCAAGATGGCATTCTCGTCATCGGGAGCGGATTTTTGACGCATAACTTTAATGAAATTGATCGTGATAAGGATGCTCCACCTCGCGCATGGGCCGTGCAGTTCAGAGATTGGATTCGGGAGAAGGTGCTCGCAAGAGACATCGAAGCCTTAAGCCAATACGAAATACTGGCCCCACATGCAGCAGTAGGCGTCCCACGTGCCGAGCATTTCGTACCTTTGCTCATTGCACTGGGCAGCGGAAGCCCTGGACGTGAGATCCAAGTGTTACACGACACTATCGAACATGGTTCATTGAGCACACTTTGCTTCAAATTTTGACAAAAAAAAGACACTTCATTTAGAAGTGTCTTTTTCATTGCAAGATTCATATGATTATTGAGCTTGTACGATCTCTCTACCCTTATATGAACCGCAGTTTTTGCAAACATGATGCGCTTTTTTAAGTTCAGCACATTGTTCACACTTCACCATTCCTGGCACAGCCAGTTTAAAGTGAGTACGGCGCTTATCGCGACGTGTTTTGGACGTTCTCCGTTGAGGAACTGCCATAGTCAAAACACCTCCAGTTACTTTACTAAACAACAAGAGATATCATAGCCTTCTCGAGCCCGTTTGTCAATGCTAGAACCCATCTTTGAGTTGACTAATCTCGTATAATTACGATTGGCGTCTTGCCCTAATCAGCAGCAGACCTGCCCCAATAGTTAGGATTACGCCCACCTGCACGAATTCTAGTAGATGATAGCGAACCAACCGATGATAGATCGCTTTGAGCAAAGTCCATTTATTCGTATACGACATGGTATCCATCTTGTCTTTTAAACTCACATCCTCGATAGGATCTATGCCTTGCCCCATCTTACTTAATTCCAATGTGGCATTGGTAAGCTTCTTCGTTAAGGAACAAGAGCTTGTTTCCAGCATATTCTCCTTAAAGTTATAATCAGATGCAAAAACAAGATAGGGTTCACCTAGTTGAAACGTATAGCCACACGAAGGTTCGCCCAAGTTGGTAAGGACAATGGCCTGTGTCTGATTCATCCCTTTCCACGATTTCTCAACATCGAAATGAACGGCGATTTTATGATCGAGAATGCCATTGATATCTAAAACCTGTGGTTCGATGGCAAGAACTTTGCCCGAAAATACAACCTTAGATCGTTCCACAGCCTTTATCGGATCTGTTTGCAGCGCGCAGCTACAAGCATAGCTTTTACTCGGCACAACTAGGCTCATAAAACTTAATATGAATACAACAGAGAGAGCCATCATAAATCTATTCACAAGCTTCGTCCTTTCATTTGAAAATCTCCCAAACTAACAGACGAGGATTTCCAAATAATGTTTCACTCGTAGGACTAAAACAGAAAAAATCCTCCTACCCCGAAGGGCAGAAGGACAACTGTTACTTCTTAACGGCTGAAATCAATAGGAAGATGGGACGGCGCGTCTCGTCTTTCATATCGGGGTACTTCTCCAAAGCTTCTGGCGTTGGTTGCGGCTCAGCGAGCTTCGTAATAAGGAAGCCCGCTTCAATTAACGCGTTCATATAGGAAGCGATCGTTCGATGATATTTGACCACATCATGATCTAGGAACCTCGCTACCCGCTGCCCCTCCTCCTGATAGTCGTCGACAGGCCAGTGCATACGCTCGCCTCCGGGACCATAATGCCAGTCTTGCGCAGCACGTGCGGTAAAGATCGGATGCTCCACAGAGAGGACGAAGGAGCCTCCTGCGGCCAGACAATGCTGCACCTTACGGCAAACCGCATCAAATTGCTCAACATAGTGAAGAGCCAATGAGGAGATGACAACGTCAAACTCGCCCGCGGCGAAGTCAATGTCTTCAATCGCCAGTCTCTGATACGTAATACCCGAATCGTTATGATTCGCGCTGGCATACGCCAGCATTTTCTCGGAGAGATCTACACCAACAACGGACGCTGCCCCCTGCTCACGGGCATATTTGCAATGCCAACCGTAACCGCATCCAAGGTCAAGAACACGTTTGCCTTGAAGCGTAGGCAGCATCGTACGAAGTACAGGCCATTCCCCAGCTGCGTTGAGGCCGCCAATTGAACGAGGCATCTCACTGTATTTTTCATAAAATCCAAGTTCATCATATTTATTCTGTTTCATGGCATCTAGGACTCCTCATTTGAAATTAGCTGATTGCTTCGACAACTTTCAAACTTATCGTAAATATAGTACCTCGCGGGGAACTCTCTTTCAGCTCAATATTACCATCTAACTCTTTCATTATGTTTCTGCATAAGGCAAGGCCAAGCCCCATGCCTCGTACAAGTGTCTGTTTGAGCTCTCCTCTAAAGAAACTTTCAAAGATATAACCCTGCTCTGACTCAGGAATTCCAGTTCCTGTATCATTGATATCTATTTTTACGCTATTCTGCCCTTCATATAAATGAATCTGTATCTTCCCTTTGTCTCCCATCGCCGCTTTCGCATTATTCAATACATTAACAATCACCTGTTTCAATCGTACCCCATCTGTCATGACGTATACGGATGGATTTTCAGAGTGAAAGTCCACCTGAATATCAGGGTCTTTGTCCGTCAATGACCATTGTTGAATGATTTCTGCAATGAATACATTAAGATTAGTTTGCTCCTGCTTTACTTTGATCGCGCCAACAGCATACGAGTTAAATTCAAGCAAATCCTCTATCATCCGTTGTAAATGCTGCGTTTCCTTAAAGCAAAGGTTGAGGAAATGCTTCGCGTCCTCTCCGGTTACAACATCATCTCGTACAGCTTGTACGAGTCCACTAATCGAGGTAACCGGCGTCTTCAACTCATGGGTAACACCCGCCAACAGTTTGTTCCTTAAATAGTCCAGTTGATTTAACTGTTTGGCCATCTCGCTAAACGACTCCTGGAGCTCAAATATCTCCTTTTCCTTAATGGCTGGATTTAATTCCACCTGGTAGGAGCCGTTCTTGATTTGCTTCGTCGCTTTAACAACATCTTGGAGTGGTTTGATGAGCCTTCTAGTGAGCAGATACAAAATCCCCCAACCCAAAATGAATACCACAACAAACATCACATATACAATTTCTTTATAGTTTGGGACATCAAAACTCTGAGAAGGGATTAGCACAATATATAAATAGCCTACCGTGCTCCCTTGCGTAGATTGAATTTTCTTAACAAAATACGACGTCGCGTTTCCTTGCAAAGAAATGGGCTGTGGCACACCCTCAGCAACTCCCATCGTCGTTTGCTCTTGCAGGACAGCCTTAACTTCTGGCGGGATGAGCTCAGGTTTAGAAAAAATCGGACGCCCGTTCGTATCTACGACAAAAGTCATAAATTGCGTGCCCGTGGCTTCCCGTTTTTTTATGAGAAAATCCTCCCAAAAATGCATCGGACCCATCTCAATTCGACCATTCCGCACTTGAATATGTTTGGGAATTTCCTCGGTAAGCGCGCGGCCAGTGTCCTCGTTCTTCTGTGTACTTTTGAATTCCAAGAAATAAAAAGAACTGGCACCTATCGCGATTAACCCTATAATTAACGTGATTACATAACGGGTCGTCCAATATTGAAGCAGTGTTTTGCGTTCAGGAGATGTTGTTGACACGCGCTTGATACCCCACTCCTCTTATAGTTGCAATCTCGCCTTCCTCTGCGCGCCAGTCACGCAAGGTTTGACGAATGCGATTGACAGCTAGATCAACAGCTCGCTCGCTGCCCTCATAATCAAACCCCCATACATTTTCAATTAACTGATCTCTCGTTAGGGTTTGATTGGGATGTCTGAACAAATAGAAAAGCAGATCTAAATCCTTGGGGGTAAATCGAAGCTCAGTTCCTTTTAGGTACACCGAATGTGATTTGAAATTGACTTTGAGACTGCCAAAGTAAACCGCATCCTCTTGCTCAAATACACGCGCTGTGCGTCGCAACACAGCATTGACTCGAGCAACGATCTCCTCCCCTATGAATGGCTTAGTGATATAGTCATCTGCCCCTGAATTCAGCCCTTGCAGCTTGTCCTGAATTGTCCCAATTGCCGTAAGCATAATAACCGGACACGAACTTCTCTCGCGCACATAGTGCAGGATGCTCCACCCCGTATCATCCGGCAGTGTGATGTCCAGTAGAACGAGATCTGCCAGTTGCGAGTCCCATAAAACCTTCGCTTCCTTACAGGTATAAGCTTGACGAACGGCATATCCTTCTTTTTCAAGGTATGCTTTAAGGACTAACGAAATCGTCCGATCATCTTCCACGATTAAAATACTACGCATTATCTCCCGCCCCGTCACATGTTATCTGTCATTGGCTACTTCAAGCTCCTCATCATCGTACCAATTACACTGTGAAAAAGGAATACATCTCATCCGAAGGCTGAAATTTCCGATGACGATACTGATTCGCCTGACTATCGTAGGTATAGTCTTGACGCCATTCTTCAATATGTTCGGTAATTTCAGAAATCGCTCGTACGATCTCCAGCGCTTCCCTATCCGTCATAACAGGGTGCAAGGAAATACGAAGCCACCCAGGCTTCTTACTCAGTACACCCGCATCAATTTGATCCGTAATTTGTTTGGAGCCCAGCTTATCGATGCCGAGCAAATAATGTCCATATGTCCCCGCACACGAACAGCCACCGCGAGCCTGAATTCCAAAACGATCACTTAACAGTTTGGTAAATAAATTATGATGGATATGTTCCGCGTAGAAAGAAATAATCCCCATACGCTCACTTCGCTCGGGCTCAAGCAGACGGATGTTCGGGTTCCCTTTTAACCCCTCGAAAATAATAGTAAGCAGTTCAGCCTCCCGCTTCTGGATGGATTTCACGCCCATTTGCTCCTTCAGCTTCAGGCAAAGCGCTGTCCGAATAACTTGAAGAATACCTGGGGTGCCGCCATCCTCCCGTTCCTCAATATCGTCGCAATAGGCTTTCTCCCCCCATGGGTTTGTCCACTTCACCGTACCACCTCCCACTGCATCTGGTACTTGATTCTGATACAACTTCTTATTTAACAGCAGAACACCGCTGCTTCCTGGCCCACCAAGAAATTTGTGCGGGGAGAAGTAGATGGCATCTAACCGCTCCATTGGTTCCTCGGGATGCATGTCCATTTCCACATAAGGAGCAGCAGCAGCAAAGTCCACGAAACAAAACCCGCCATAGGCATGCATCATACGCGCCATTTGGTGATACGGTGTGGATAAGCCAGTCACATTAGAAGTTGCCGTAAAAGCACCGATAATCCGTTTGCGGTGTTGATAGCGCTCGAGCAGTGTCTGCAAATTTGTTAAACTAATCGCACCGTCTCCGTCAGGTTCTAGCACGTGAACGTCAGCTATGGTTTCCAGCCAAGACGTATGATTGGAATGATGCTCCATATGCGTAATTATGACGACAGGACGATCCTCTTCTTCTAAAATAATCTTCGAACGCATCGAATCGTGTACCCGTAATCCAAGAAGCCGTTGGAGAAGATTGATTACGCCAGTCGTGCCAGAACCACAGGTAAAAAGTATATCTTCATTGGGATCGGCATGAACATGTTCCTTAATTAAGAGCCTCGCATAGTGATACCATTTGGTCATCATTTCCCCCGTCGCGCTTGCCTCAGTGTGCGTATTGGCCATGTATGGCCCGACAATGTCAGTCAATTTCTTCTCAATCGGCATATATAAGCGACCGCTAGCGGTCCAATCCGCATAGATCATTTTTTGTAAGCCATAAGGTGTCTCAATCGGCTGTTCAATGCCCACAACATACTTGCGATAGGAATGAAAATATTGCTCAAGTGTTGACATGATGATGTATACCTCCAGTAAAATATCTTAGGTATACAGTATCATTTGAATTTATCAAGATTGTTTTAACTCATGCCGGTTTCAAGCGATATTCGTGTATGTTTAGGCAACATCGTTGAAATATTAGCACTATTAACCTTTTCCATTGAGAGAACCTCTATCGAGCCCATTCAAGGATTGTGGTAAAATGAAGCCAAAGAATGACCAGAAGTGGGTGATTTCCTTTGTTTAAAATCTTACTTATCGAAGATGATGCCACCTTGTTCGCAGAGATCAAAGAGCGTTTGGCCCAATGGTCCTACGATGTGCATGGCATCACTGACTTCAATAAAGTAGTTGAATCCTTTATTCTACTGAAGCCCGATCTCGTCATCATTGATATTCAACTGCCGAAATTCGACGGGTTTCATTGGTGCCGCATGATTCGGACGCATTCCAATGTGCCGATCGTCTTCCTCTCTTCGCGCGACCATCCGACGGATATGGTGATGTCTATGCAACTTGGAGCGGACGACTTTATCCAAAAGCCCTTTCATTTTGACGTGCTGATCGCGAAAATCCATGCCATACTCCGGCGGGTCTACAACTACAATACGGAACAAATGAAGCTCAAAACATGGTGCAGCGCTACCATCGATTTTGAGAAAAATATCGTTAGTCATGCTTCTGGATCCATTGAACTGACCAAGAATGAAATCTACATATTGAAGCTCCTCATCGAACATAAAAATACGATTGTCAGCCGGGAAGATATCATCAATAGCTTATGGAATGACCAGCGTTTTGTAAGTGATAATACGTTGACGGTGAACGTGAATAGGCTTAGAAAGAAGCTGGACGAGCTGGATTTAGGACGTTTTATCGAAACAAAGGTCGGGCAAGGCTACATCGCAACGGAAGAGACCCCTCAGTATGATTAAGGTGTATCTTAGAGAGCGAATAAGTTGGATAGGGATGTTCCTATTGGGTCAAGTCCTCCTGCTGCTTATCGCTTATCTCGACCACTCGATTCCATTCCGGTCCGTTCTATATATTGTCTTCTTATCCACGATGCTGTTCATCATCTTCATGATTTTTCGCTATCACAAGGAGACGCCCTTCATTAAGCGATTATATGACTGGGAAACCAGCCTGGATGTATCCGGTTTCGCTGACGCAGCAAGTCCATTTGAGAAGATCATAGAAGCAGCCTTGGTCAATCAAACCGAGCAACTCCACCAGACCGCCTCGCGGCAGCAAATCGCATTGGAACAAGAGAAAGACGAACTGCTATCTTGGATCCATGAAGTGAAGACGCCTCTCACCGCCATGCATCTGATGATTGGACGTTTGGATAACGATAGGGCGAAGGCTTCCATCACCTTTGAATGGCTGCGTATTCATCATCTTCTGGACCAACAGCTTCATCAGCTGCGACTTCCCTCGATTGACAATGATCTCTACATTGAAAAGGTACAGATCGAAGATCTCCTCTATTCGGAGATTAAATCCCTGCAATCTTGGTGTATTCAAAAAGGCATGGGGTTTGACGTTCTTTTGGACGCCACTCAAGTCCTCAGTGATGCCAAATGGCTCGCTTTCATCCTGCGTCAACTCCTGACGAATGCTGTGAAATACAGTGACAGTTTCTCACCTGATATTATCGTGAGGAGTTTCATCGTACAGGAGCGTACTGTCCTCGAAATTACGGACTTTGGACGCGGCATTGATGCCAGGGATCTTCCCCGTATCTTCGATAAGGGCTTTACCTCTACGACCTGGCATCAGGACAGCGCCGCGACGGGCATGGGCTTATATTTGGCTCGCAAAGCCGCTGACACACTGCATATCCAGATCACTGTGCATTCGGAGGTTGGCGTTGGAACAACGTTCACCCTCGGTTTCCCACAGTCCAATGAACTCGTTCGGATTACAGGCATGTGACAATAATGTCACATGCTTTTCTACTTTGTTCGTCCAATCGAAGGATAAATGCGGTCTAGCTTTTTATAATAAAGCTAATCGTGTAAAGGAGTGTGTCATTCATGTCTATCTTACAAGCCGTTAAAATTCATAAAAGCTTCGGCAATAAACATAACAAACAAGAGGTACTTCGTGGCCTTGATATCTCGATCGAAAAAGGGGAGTTCGTCAGCATCATGGGCCCTTCCGGCTCTGGGAAAACAACCCTGCTCAACGTGCTTTCCTCCATCGACAAAGTAAGTCATGGTTCCATTCAGATTAACAAGGCAGAAACGACGACCATGAAAGAAAAGCAATTAGCTGAGTTTCGGAAGAATCATCTCGGCTTTATTTTTCAAGATTATAATTTGCTGGATACCCTGACTGTGAAAGAAAATATCCTGCTTCCCTTATCGATAACGAAGATGTCCAAGGTTGAAGCTAATCAGAGGTTTCATGACCTTGCGACTGAGCTCGGCATTTATGAGTTGAAGGATAAGTATCCGAACGAAATATCCGGTGGGCAGAAACAGCGAACGTCTGCTGCTAGAGCGTTCATTCATGATCCTGACATTATTTTTGCGGATGAACCTACGGGTGCACTCGATTCCAAATCTGCCTCCGATTTACTTAATAAACTTAGTGAAATGAATGTAAGTCGCCAAGCGAGCATTGTGATGGTCACGCATGACCCCGTCGCCGCCAGCTACAGCAGCAGAGTGATCTTCATTAAAGATGGGCAGATTTACTCCCAAATTTATAAAGGGCAAGAAACGAGACAAGCCTTTTTTCAAGACATCATGAAGACCCAAGGCGTCCTGGGCGGTGTGCACAATGAGTATTAATCAGCTCATCCTCCAAAACTTGAAGGCTAATATTAAGCATTACTACTTGTACGTCTTGGCATTAATGTTTAGCGTTGCGCTCTATTTCGCCTTTGTCACGTTGCAGTATGACCCTGCTCTAGATGCGACCAAGGGGACTATTAAAGGCGCCGCTGCGCTGAAGTCTGCCTCGGTCCTGCTTATCGCCATTGTTGCTATCTTCAACTTATATGCGAATAATATTTTTGTGAAAAGACGTAGTAAAGAAATCGGTCTTCTGCAACTCATCGGCATGACGAAGGGGAAAATCTTTCGCATCCTAAGTACCGAGAATTTCATCCTATACTTCGGATCGCTAGTGGTTGGGGCGTTTATCGGATT
Source organism: Paenibacillus sp. LjRoot56 (assembly GCF_964253335.1). Lineage (NCBI taxonomy): Bacteria > Bacillati > Bacillota > Bacilli > Caryophanales > Paenibacillaceae > Paenibacillus > Paenibacillus sp. LjRoot56. The sequence goes on along the minus strand of NZ_CAXURV020000001.1, from coordinate 977,549 downwards.
CTCCGTGTCTAAGCTCATTCTGATGGTCTTATTGCAAATTACAGGGGTTAAGGCTAACGCAACGCTCCACTTTTCGGTTCAAGCATTTATCCAAACCATTGTTGTTTTCAGTGCCGTTTACTTGTTAATTCTATTGGTCAATTATTTGTTTATTCAAAGGCAGACGATTCTCTCGTTGTTCCATGTCGCTTCCTCTACCGAAGCCAAAGTGAAGCAAATGTCGAAACCGGAAGCATTCCTTGGATTCATTGGGCTGTGTCTCGTTTTGTTAGGCTACTATGTATCCTCAAAGTTATTTTCCGGAAGCATTATGACAGCACCTGCATTATTGAGCAGTATGCTTTTCATTCTTGCCTCTGTGATCATCGGTACTTATCTATTTTACAAAGGGTCTGTCCGCTTGATTTTGAATGGGATCCGTAAAAGGAAGAATGGCTACTTGAACGTACAAGAGGTACTTTCCCTCGCTTCCATCATGTACCGGATGAAATCCAATGCGTTGTTGTTGATGGTGATCACAACGGTATCTGCTTTAGCGATTGGGTTGCTGTCCTTGAGCTATATTACGTACTATTCGGTTGAAAAAACAGCCGAAAGGAACCTTCCTGCTCACTTTGCCGTGACAGAACATCAACATGCTGAGCGCTTTACCAAAGCCTTGGATGAAGGCGGTATTAAACATCGCGAGACAATGATTGAGGTTATTCAAATTAAAGCTGATTTTAGCCAAGTGTTGGATATGAAAAATGAACTTTATATGAGCCTAGATGCCGGTCAGATGGCCGTTATCAGCGATGCCGCTGCAGGATCAATTGATGTGACAGCTGACCAAACCTTTTTTACCGGGGCTAACGATGAAATGCAGAAATTTCTTCGCTTCAAACCGAACGGTCTAGTCCAACTAAGCACCCAGAACACCGTCATCCCGCTAACGTATAGCGGCATCGAGGAACAATCCTACATTTCGAGGCGCTTCTCGATGGGCAATCTGCCTGTTGCCGTCGTAGACGATTCCGTCTTTCAGCGTCTCAAGCAAGATCTCGACCCTCGCATTCAAGGAAAATCATCGCTATATATCGGTATTGATATCGTGAATGAGAAGGAACGTGAGAAAGCTAATCAACTGTTTCATGAAGTCGAATTTGATGAGCAAGCTTCCCGTGAATCTCGCCAAGATATGGCAAGTGAAGCGAAAAATCGCATGGGATTGATCATGTTCATCGTCGGGTTCCTAGGACTCACTTTCCTGATCACTTCAGGTTGCATTCTTTATTTTAAGCAAATGGATGAGAGTGAGGATGAGAAATCGTCGTATACCATTCTACGAAAGCTTGGTTTTACACAAGGCGATCTACTCAATGGCATTAAGGTTAAACAGCTATTTAATTTTGGCATTCCCTTGGTTGTTGGGCTGGTTCACAGTTACTTCGCCATCCAATCGGGATGGTTCTTGTTTGGAACGGAACTGTGGACGCCGATGATGATCGTAATGGGGCTGTACACGGCACTCTACTCTGTGTTCGGGGTGCTGTCTGTTCAGCATTATCGGAAGGTGATTAAGCGGGCGTTGTAAGTATCTGTCCTAATTCAAGTAAATTGAAGGCTGCCCCAAGTAGTTCCATCTACTTGAGAGCAGCCTTTCTCTATTTCGTCAAATGGACGCGTGGCGAGGTAGCGAAAGGGAACGTGAGTGCGCTAATTACCCGATTACCGCCTTTCTGAGCGTTTTCTGACAAATAGGATACTAACGTTCCCCTTAATGACCATTTGGCCCCTTTAATTACTAATAGAGCATCCTAGTTTTCCTCTCATCCCTGAAGCTCAACAAAAAAGAAGCCCGCAGAAAGTACTGCGGACCCCTTCACTAATAGCTGCGAGCTACGTTACCTTACTCACAATTTTCAAAACCGCGTCGCGTGTCAATTTGCTTCCACCAGCAGAAAGCAGATTAAGCGTCGCATGCGCGAGCGCCAACGGTACCTTACAGAATTTCAACGCTGGACCCTGCTTCAGGTCTGCGATATAAGCGTCGGCAAGTTGTAGATTACGGCGCGTGTACTGCTGCATTTCCTTGAAGCCCCAGCCTTCCGGAAAGAAGCTAACGCCACGTTTCGCGTCTTCAGCTTGGTTTCGAAGGATATTAACCGCCTGCAACCCTCTTCCGAAGGCAATGGCCTTATCACGATCTGATTGCGTGCCGTCATTCCACTGCCACAGCTCAGACAGCATTTCGCCAACCATACCAGCCACACTGTATGTATACCCATCCAAATCTTCTTCCGTACGGATGCTCCACCCTTTTTGGACCCATTCCGACATTTGGAGTGACATTTTCGCAATGTATTTCTCAATAATTGGTCTCGCCGAAGGCGGACAAAGACGCAGCCATTCAGCAAGTCGCAGAGAAACTTCTGGAAGTTCTTGCGCCGTATAGGGTGATAATAATTTCTGTATGGCATCCATAATATCCGATGACTGGAATGCTCCGTGCACACCAGCTAACAGCTCTATTTTCAAACCATCCACCAGATTCTCATGATCTTCGATTTCATCTATAGCCCGCATGCACAGATAGGCAGATGCTACCGCTTCTTTCAGACCTGCGTCCAAGCTGCTAATCGGTATATAAAAGGTGCGGCTCGTTTGTTTCAACATGGTCATTGCATCTTTCACAGTATCGGTACTAATGGTAATTACCTCCAAGTATAAACTTACCTTTAACTTATATAATGTTACCTCATGATAACATACTTTATTATTGTTAATCCAAGCTCAACCACCAATAGTTTCAGAATCTGAGCTTTATTACACAAAAGTGTCAAATTTTCAGAGAGGAGTCATCGCCAATTGCAATATATTGGGAACGAAGCAAGTAATGACCCCCTTTTTTTGGATATTATGTCCAAATTGTGAAAGGAATAAAATAATCCGCGCAAATTTCAACTTCCCTTTCATGAAAAAAAGGCTACCGTTTCTCTTCCATCGGCAGCCTCGTTTTACTTCCTATCACTCATACGAGCATCTAAAACATGATCAATTCGATCCTCACAAGATGAAACGAAATCGGGCGCGGCATCCTGCGACATGCCACATACAGATAGCCAATACCCTTCAACCGGAAGTTGGGCATCAGAGATTTCATGGATTTGATCCTTGTCTATGCGGTATTTCATCATATTTTTTATAGCATAAGTCATACGAGAGCCACTCTCATGAATCCGCATGTAACGTATCGGATCGTCATTATTCGGTTTCATTATCCTCAAATCCATCTCATCCAATCGCTCAAAGAAATACTTCACCGGAATCGAACGATCATATTGTAACCATGGCCCCTCAATCTTTTGCTTTTTGACAATAGCTTTACTAGTTATAAGGTCATAATCTACATAGTAATAAATGAAATCTTGCTTCCCAAGACGACGCCATACGACTTCGTAAGATAGCTTCTGAACCTCACCCTGAGGATTATAATACATATGAAAATCTTGCAGCTTTGCTTGTTCATCCATCTCCAGCGTGGTAACAATCACCTGCCAGTGTTCAGAGTAGTGATGTTCATTCAAATGTGCGACATTCACCAGGATGCTATGCTCTCTCTCGAAGATAGAAGATTCAACGATTAGATACATGAAAAATGTAAATCCACCCATGATGATGATACCTAACGTCGTTCGATATAGTCGATTCAACGGTGGTGACTCCCCCTCACGCTTGGTTTCTCGATGGGCTACTCCACGCTGGCGCGGTACAAGCCACCCTTCCCCTGAACAGGCTCCGCAACTATCTCCCCGTTTGGTGCCTGCCAGTCTACCCATTTATTGCGTAGAAGATCATACTTCACATACCGGTTGTCATCTTGCTTTGTAAATAAATCCGTCCCACTAGCAAAGGTAACGATTCCCTCTGGCGGGTTCGCAATTTCTTTCGCGGCTTTTCCGGGTTGCCATATTGCCCACCCGGAGGCTTGCAGTTGAAATTCCCCTTTTTCATATTGCTGTAGGTACGCACCTTGTTTTGTGACGAGCCGAGCAATTCCTTTGGCGGTAAACTTTCCCCCTGCTTGATTAACGTAGTCCGTGTAGGGAACGCCATCTTGTATACGTGTCCAATAGGTGCCCTCCGGCATAGGGGTAATGGTCATATCCAAATCGGAGTATTTGGCAACCAGTACACTTGTCGTGTAGGCTGGAATTCTTTGGGATATGGTTTCTCCTGAGACATATGTTAATCGTGCCAATTGACTCGTTTCATGCCGGTTCTCATAGGCCAAAACATGAAGCAGCTTTCTCGTCGTATCATAGGCAGCGTAATTGATATTATCATTCTCATCAGGATCAGCTTTGTGAAGAATACGTTTCTCACCTTTCTCAATATCATAGACAAACACGCCGTAGTAGGACGCATACATGAGTGTTTTCGCATCTATCCATTGAATGGGCTGCTGATCAGGCTCAATCGTGGAGTAGAACACATTCTCTATGACAATAGGGTCCTTCCCCTTTTGCTCCAAAATATACGAATAGCTCGTTCCATCCCCGTCTCCCATAGACCCGCCAAGTTGAACAATTCCGACATAGTTTTGTTTATCTTCCGAGATAACCAATTGATCGTATAAGGAATCCCTCGGGCCCCCACCAGCCAACTCGCCTGAATCGGCATAGTGCCATACATACCTCGGCATTTGTTGAACCCAGACTCCCTGGAGACTACCACCCAAGCGATTGCCGCTTACATCCACCATGTTATCCATTCGCAGATACTGCTCTTTCATTCGATGCTCTACGGCCCCCGTATTGTCTAGTAGGACCAAGAGGTGTTTGGGATCTATCCATTTAGCTGTTACAGACACACCCTCTATCGTCGTAGGCAGGTCATTTCGCATCTCATTCGAAAAAACTAATTCTACCGAGCTTTCCCCCTCAGGAATACGCAGTCTTGGTCCATATTCCTGTGCCATTACCAAAAGGTGAGGAACATCGCGACCTGCAGGTGAACTAAAAGTAAAGCTCACAGGTTCTTTTCGCATGAACGTCATGGCAGGCAGATCCCCTACGCGCAGGACGAACGGTTCATTTGCATGATGGAATTGAACCCTCACCTGATTGATTGGACTGTTACTTTCTACAATCTCCCAATCCGCATTGCCCTCAACCCTAATCTGCTTAATCAGTAACTGTCGTTCTTCTTCGCTCATGTTCGCAAAAGTTGCATTCACACTCACATCCTCTAGATGATACACAACTTGGAAAGGTTCCTGAGGGACATCCGTAGCCTTCCATTGTTGGAATACCCTCCCCTCAGAACTATTGTGTTCACCGAAAGTAAGGCTTTGCAGCTTAATCCGAGTCATGGATTCAACTGTTGCGACGGGCACAGTTGTATGAATCGCCGATGCTTCCAGAGAGGTTGCTTGTGGCGATACGGATACGGCCAAACCCTCGGTATTGTTTTCACACGCGTTCAGCAGCAGCATGACGGATAATAGAAATCCTAAACCACATAATCTGACCATCACGCTCACCAATCCTTGTACGATTTTATAATATTTCCCATATAAAATTAGACGTACAGCACTAATGGAAAGTTGCCATCGGAAACGCTACTAGGTAACGGAAATGCAAAAAAAGCTATTTTTAAGTAGCTTCTGAAACATCTATACTCGCGCTGCTTACGGCGGCGTTTTCATTGTTCTAGCCGTTTTATGGGGCTGGCTCATCGACAAAAAACACCGGATCTGTACGATTGGATCGGTGTCGCGGTCTGCGTTATTGGCGTCTCCATCATGCTGTGGGCACCCAGGAGCTAATCGCCTCATTTTTCTCATTTCCCCCCTGCGGCATGGTTAGTTATAGAGCTTAAGGTAAACAATGTACAGGAGTGAAAATTATGAGGGAGTTGAAGCCATGTTTAAACGGATGGATGAAATTTCGATTGAGATTCCTGACATTGAGAAACCTGACCCGAATGCCGCAGCAGCTGTACAGGAATTGTTAGGTGGCAAATTCGGTGAAATGTCCACTTTGAACAATTATCTGTATCAATCCTTTAATTTTCGTTCAAAGGAAAAACTGAGGCCCTTTTACGATCTAATCATGAGTATTACGGCCGAAGAGCTGGGCCACGTAGAGTTGGTTTCCCACGCAATCAATAAATGCTTAAGAGGTTCAACGAGTTACAAAGAGCCAGACCAGACACCACTCGATGTTGTCAAAGATGCTCGTCTTTCGTATCACTTTCTTGCAGGTGCGCAAGGGGCTATGCCGTTCGATTCCATGGGCAACCCATGGACAGGTGCGAACGTGTTTAACAGCGGCAACTTAGTAGAGGATTTGCTGCATAATTTCTTCTTAGAATGCGGCGCACGTACTCATAAAATGAAAGTGTATGAAATGACCGACCACCCCGCAGCGCGTGCAGTGATTGGTTACCTCCTCGTTCGTGGAGGCGTTCATGTTGTTGCTTACGCCAAAGCGTTGGAAGTTGCAACTGGAGTCAATGTCACCAAATTAGTCCCCATTCCTTCCTTAAGCAACAAATCGTTTAATGAAACCAGAAAGTATGAAGAGAAAGGCGTTCATACTAAGCTGTACACATGGAGCGACAACGATTTCACAACAATCGGCCAGATTTGGAAAGGTACACATCCCGAAGATGGCTCTGCCTTGGAAGTCATCCCAGGCACACCTCAGGGATACCCCATTGCTGAAGCACCGGCGGTAGATGAGGAATTTGCTCCTGGCATTTCGGCTGAAGATTTCCAACAAATCGCTGCACGTCTCAAAATGGCTGGAAATATCAACGCATAATTCGCATAATTCTGATGATCCTTACGTTGTAGGGATCTTTTTTATCCAAACGAACTTGGATTGAAAAAACTCGCTTATCTCCCTTGCCATTTCCTCAGGCAGCCCCTACTCTGTAATCGGCTTCAGATCACTGAACTTTAGCAATACTTCTCTACTCGTATCGAGATAGATTACCCGAATATCTAACTCCTCGTCGTTAAGCTCGAACGCAAGAATCATACATTTCCGACCTCGATTCTTAGTCTTTCTAGGATTATCTGGTGCCACAACGTAGGAGCCTCCAAGACTTAAACTTACCGTTTCGCTCATATTAATCTGCTACCCTCTCATGTTGTTTTTAGGATCATTCTATCAACCTAATCTTCTTACCTTCTCCTCGATTATACATTGATTAGTCTCATCCCACACAACCGAAATTTCAAAAGTTCCCGACTCAAAAAATAAAGGAAACCTCCGCTTAAACCAATCTTGCATCGGCATCTGTAAAGCAGCGTCTATATCTACCCAGGCTAATTCCCCTTCAGGTGGATCAGTTAGCAACTCCCCTGTAAATGTCCGAGTCAGATAATTAAACACCATATATCTATAGTTTTTCTCGGGAACTAAATATTCATCGACGCCCTTGTATATGAGATCTTCCGGTTTCACCACGAGTCCCGTTTCCTCCCACAATTCTCGGACGGTCCCCTCCGTGAAACTTTCCGCCAAATCCACCTTACCGCCTGGGCCTAGAAATCCGGGAAACCCTTTGGACTCGGGACGATTTATCAGAAGCACCTTTTTCCCATCTTGGACTAAGCACATTGTATAGATGCCACATTCAACTTTACTCACTTATGCAAATCCTCCTACTTTTCCATCATTCAAAAGGACTCTCCAACAAAACAACCTCATTCGTCCCCGGATTTAACTCCACTCGCCCACCAAGAGGCAGAATCAATTTCGGATCCGTATGCCCAAAGTCGAAATCAACAACAATCGGTACACGCTCCGCTCCAAACTCTTTTGCAATAATATTCACGAGGATTTCTCTAAGCTCTACATTCTCAGCTGCGCTATAATCCTTCGCTCTCCCAAATATGACGCCTTTAATACGTGAAAAGATGCCCTGCATCCCATAATTCCGCAGCATATATCCGACTTGCATAGGGGATGGTTTCTCTTCCGATGTTTCGAAAAACAAGACCTTATCCTGCCAGAAATCATCCTGTGGCCAGTAGATCGTCGATTTCATAAACTCTAGTACTTCGATGCAGCCACCCCACAAATCCCCTTGCTCAATCGTTTCCCCCTGTAGAAACGTCCACCCATTCTCATTCTCTACAAATGGCTGACACTCACCCAAGGTTTCCAGGTGGCCCCAGTCTTTATAACCGTTCGTCCATGATGGATATGGCGTATAGCGATAAGGGAACTGCTCTTCGAACAACATCGCTTTTAGATGCTCCTTATAGGCATTAGGGAGACTTCTCAGCTGTGCGATTCCAGCCATAATAGATGGCCCATAGAATGTTACCATCCCCCAATTATTTAAGTACGTTAAGAATGTCGTCGCATCTGAAAAACCCATGATAAACTTAGGATGACTCATGATCAATTCCTTATTTAAAAAGGGTAGAATCCTCACTGATTCATATCCACCAATGGAAGTGATGATGCCATCAATTTCTTCATTTTCAAAACAATGATTAATATCCTGAGCACGCAGCTGTGGATTCTTATACAGTTCCCCCGGTGACATCCTTGCCGATGGCATTTCAACAACTTCCAGGCCAAAGACCTCCCCCAGATGCTTCAAGCCCATCTCATAGATATCCGGGAATAAATAAGGCAGTCCATTGGATGGTGAAATAATGGCTATCTTGGAGCCAGACTTTAATCGTTTGGGTTTAATCATGTTAATCCCCCTAGTAATAACTGCCAGACACTCTCGAAGTCCTCACCCAAACTCCCCATTGCCCATTCCCCCGCATGTGATGGATGATGGAAACGTGAGGTAGCTAAGAAAATGGCTCTAGCAAGAGACTCTGAGTCACCTTGCTTCAACTCTTTACTCGCCATCCCCGCCTCAATGATCTGTTCTAGCTGCTTTATTAAGCGATACATGTGGGTGCTAATCATTTCAACTTCAATGACCGTAACGTTAGCATACATCACAAACATTTCCGCATCTTCAGCAGCGAATTTCCGCTTGGTCTGAATCAACGTGTCTAACCACAAACGCAACCTCTCAACGGCGCTACCGTCAGTTCCACTTGCAATTGCTTCCAAAGGAACTGCAATGCTCGTATGCAACCAACGCGATGTCACCGCTTCCCGCAGCGCGGCTTTACTTTCAAAATGTCGATACAACGTCCCATGACTCACTTGCAGCACCTTGGCTATGTCAACAACAGATGTTTTGTCCGGTCCATACCGCCGAAGAACTTGCTCCGCTGCATCCAAAATTTCATCCTTCGATAACGGCAACTCATTCTTCGTCATTTTATATAAAACCGCCATTCACTCGAAGTGTTTGTCCCGTTACCCACTGTGACTCCTCGCTGGCTAGGAAAAGTACAACCCGCGAAATATCTTCCGCTTCTCCTAATCGACCGAACGAATTCATGTTAGCGATCGCTTTGATTTGTTCCTCTGATTTCCCCACTGTGAATAATTCGGTATTCACTGGACCTGGTGCAACGGCATTAATCGTAATACCCTTAGGTCCTAACTCTTTGGCGAGCTGACGCGTGAACTGTTCAACAGCCCCCTTCGTACCCGCATAGGAGCTATACCCAGGAAACATTTGTCCATTAACCGAAGTAGAGAAATTAATAATCCGACCATTCTCCTTCATGTGCAGCGCCGCTTGCTGAATTGCAAAGAATGTCCCTTTCACATTAATGTTAAACTGCCTATCGAAATCCTCCTCAGTAATCGAGAGAATCGGTTTCGTAATCAAAATCCCCGCATTATTGACCAAAATATCAACCTGCCCATACGCCTCCAACGTCTTCTGGAACAAAAGCTCCACTTGCGCCACTTGGCTAATATCCGCCCCAATCGCGATCGCTTCACCGCCTTGTTGCTTAATGCCGTTAACGACTTCCTCCGCTTTTCCCGGACTGCTTGCGTAATTCACAACAACCTTAGCCCCGTGCAGCGCAAGCTCTTCTGCTATCTTCTGACCGATCCCTCTCGATGCACCCGTAACCAAAGCTACTTTACCCGTTAATTTCTGCTCCATGCACAATCCCGCCTTTTCGATGTAGTGAGAAAGTAGAGTCGCCTTCCCCGAACCTTATTAACTTTATTATAAAATGATGAATGACAAAAATCAAATGACATTATTTGATTTTTGTCATTCATCATTTTAGTAAACCATTATGCCTCCCCTCTGACGGAAGCCCCCAACCCAAAAGTTCCAATCCACCTGCAACTTATCCCGCTCTCCCTCCGTCAGTCATGTCAGACAGATTCTATATAAGGGTGGGCTTCAATTGATCCTAATGCGTTATGCCATACTCGGTGTACTAAGCATTTCAATACTCCTTGCAGGATGCTCGAAGAGCGAGGTCACACCACCGGAAAGCTCAACGAAACCAGTATCTTCAACTCCGAAGGAAGTCATCCTTCCTGCCATGCAGGGCATCGTGACGGTAGACAATGGACTCAAAGAGACGAAAGTAACCTATACGTTCACGAATCAAACTAAAGATAAGATCACTGTCATTGGCGGCGCAAAGTATACCCTTTTGAAAGATCAAACCGTATTCGAACACGGCGCAGTTGCGATCATAGATTACTTGGACTTGGAGCCAGGCCAATCCTATACAGATTTGAAATCCTTCACGAATTTACCTCAAGGAGTTTATCTCATCGAAGTCACTTGGAATAAAACGAAAGCGACAGCAGCATTTAATCGCAGTTAAACGCACCCCGCGAAACGCATAGAGGTGCTTGATTTCAGGACTCCCATCCTCTACATCAAGCACCTCTACTTCACGTCCTATTTCTCGGTTCACTCGGCTATCAATGTTTCTCCATGCTTCAACAACCGTAGCAAGCTTGGGTCAAGACCCCTCCGCTGCCAATCCGCCAGCAATCGATCCAATGCTTCTTTTGGCGTATCATCGGCAAGACGAAATGCCCCATAATGCATCGGAATGAACTGCTGCGCTCCGACATCAAGAAACGCCTGCACCGCTTCCTCTGGGGAAACGTGCTGCATCCCCATGAACCACTCCGGCTCGTAGGCGCCAATCGGCATCAGCGCGTAGCCGATACCCGGAAATTTCGCACCAATCTCCCGAAATCCTTCGAAGTACCCGCTATCGCCAGCGAAATAGATCGCAGGAGGATGCTGCTCTCCCTCCAACACCGCGCTCCGCTTCACAATCCATCCGCCCCATAGCGAGGTATTCGTATCGGTTAACGTACGTCTTGTCCAGTGCTGTGCAGGCACGAAATGAAACTCCAGCTGGCCGATGGTCTGACTGCCCCACCATGGCAATTCATAGACCGTGCTGAACCCCAGCTTCCGCACCTTAGAGCCTAGTCCTTCGGGCACAAGTACGTATGGCGTGCCTCTCAGCTTTTTCAACGAACCCACATGCAAGTGATCGTAATGCGCGTGAGACAGCAATATTACATCAACAGGCGGGATCTCTTCTATAGATAAACCTGGCTCCTCGAGCCTTGGACTAAAGCCCATTCGAGTGGCCCATACAGGGTCGGTTACAATCGTCATTCCACCTACTTGCAGCAAAAAGGTTGCATGCCCGATCCATGTGATTGTGACTTCACCCTGATTATTCTTCAGCAGCTCCTGCTGCTTATGCTCAGATTGGCCAATCCGGAAGCTCAGATCTTTCACTTTACCCTTCCGCTCTTTCTGCCAGCGACGTACTTCTTTCCATGTCTTCGTCTTCGCATTTGGATCTAAGTTGCTATATCGCTGCCGCGCCATACGTTCATCCCCATTCATCTTCTCACAATCTATCTCTGCTCTAACCCAGCTTCAACGCATGCAAAATCCCTTTAGATACTGGGTGAGGTTCTCGATATTCATACGAATATGTCGGTTGTCCCCTTCAAGCTTGCTCATCATAATGCCGCCTTCCATCACAGAAAGCGTGAAAGTCGCCAAAGCCTCGATATCGAGATCCGCTTTGAATTCGCCATTTTGAACACCTTCGGAAATAATCTCTTTCATGTTGTTCAATGTACTCTTTAGTCCCCGCTGAGCCCGTTCTCGCAAAATAGGATGACTATCGTCGCTCTCGGTAGCTAAGTTCAACAGTGGGCATCCTCCGATAAATGGCGGCGTTTCAACCACATTTTCATAGACGCGCAAATAGGCTAACAACTTGCCACTGGCGGTCTCTTCCGCACGAATGGCATCGTTCATTTTCCCACTAACTACGCTACCTGCATAGTCATAGGCTTCCAGCGCAATCTCGTCCTTACTGGCAAAATGGCGATAAATCCCGCCCTTCTTAATGCCTGTCAGCTCCGTAATATCCGATAAGGATGAACCTGCATATCCCTTCTGGTTAAACAGCTCCGCGGCCTGAGCGATAATATGCTTGCGAGTTCTTTCACCTTTTTGCATAGTAACCCTCCGTTACACGCGTAAAATCTTATCTTTTAGTATAACAAAAGAGAGCAAGACATTAAAATGTAGCTCCCCCGTAAACGCATGTCATATTAATTTACATATAAATTTACATAATCACAATCCACCTGCCTATTTTAATAAAAAACACAATCCACCTACCAGATCATTGACTGTTTCGAGCGAACAGACCTATAATTCAGTTAACAAATCGAAATTGTGTCATATTTTCTTACATTAATGAGGTGCGAAGGTATGGAACTTGATTTGATCATCCGATGCTTCTCCAACCCCCAGTTCGGCACCCTGATGGATGTCGGCATTCGGGATGGGAAAATTATCTACCTTCAGGAGCATCTCCCTGGCAAACCTAATACTCTCAGCGTGGGACAGCTAATTGAAGCCAACGGGCGAGTTCTACTCCCCGGTTTAATAGAACCACATATCCATCTGGATAAAGCCTTTCTATTGAATCTCATGACGAAAGACGCCTGCTCCATCGAGCAAGCGATCGCCTCCACCTTAGAACTTAAACACGCCTTCACCTCTACAGATATCGAGGCCCGCTCGATCCAAGTGATCCAACAAGCCATTGCCAATGGTGTGACTCACATGCGTTGTCATGTTGAGATTGATCCTATCGTTGGCCTAATCGGTTTCGAAGTGATGCTAGCACTGAAGGAACGCTACTCCAATCAGATCACCCTGCAAATCGTCGCCTTCCCCCAAGAAGGCATCGCCAAGCAGCCTGGAACAGAAGAGCTACTCATCCAAGCCTTACAACTTGGCGCCGATGTCGTCGGCGGAATCACGTATCAGGATGCAGATTTACAAGCGCATCTTAGCACCGTTTTTAACTTAGCCAAAACTTTCAACAAATCCATAGACTTACACGTAGACTTCTCCGACGACCCGTCCATGTTAGCCATTCTCAGCATCATCCGCATGACGCATGCTTATGAGATGCAATGGCGCGTAAGCGTGGGCCATCTTACTTCACTTGGTTCACTCCCTTATGAAGAGGCCCAGCTCATCTGCACGGCTATTGCCGAAGCAGGTATCCATGTCATGTCATTACCCGCTACAGACCTGTATCTGAACGGACGCGGAGACGATCACCGTCACAGAAGGGGGCTAACCCCTGTACCCCTCCTTTTGGAGCAAGGAGCCAATGTTATCTATGGAAGCAATAACATTCAGAACCCTTTTACACCTTTCGGCACAGCAGATCCACTGGACACAGGCATGCTCCTCGCACATACCACATATATGGGCTCTAAGCAGGACGTTGTCACACTTATTGAGATGGCGACAACCCGTGCGGCAAAGGCACTAGAACTTGAGAATTATGGCCTGCACATCGGAGCGTATGCTGATCTCGTGCTATTCGAGTCAACTAATCTGCGCAGTGCCTTCTATGAACGAGTACCTAGACGCTATGTTTGGAAGCGAGGACAGCTTGTTGCCTCAACTATAAAGCAGACGACCTTTTACAATGAACAAGTGAGCTCCTAATGAGGAAAGGCGGGGATTAGATGCACCTGACCGTTGAAGAAGCGTTAACCATTTACCCTTTGTCACGTGCCAAATTAGTTGCTGGAGAAAAAGGTCTGTCACGTATTCTGCGATCCGTCAATGTCATGGATGCCCCCGATGCGGGCGATTGGATCAAATCCGGCGAAATGCTGTTTACTACCGCCTTTGTCATGAAAGATCACCTGGATATGGCCCTTTCCACCTTACGGATGTTGGATGAGCGAGGCGGAGCAGGGCTAGGCATCAAAGTAGGCCGATATTGGGATCAAATTCCACAAGAGCTGTACGACGAGGCCAATCGACTCGAAATGCCGATCCTAGAGCTGCCATTTGAATTCACCTTTTCCGATCAGATGGACGCTTTATTCAACGCGGAGCACACGAAGACAACCAAGAAACTGCAGACTGTCCTAGAAAAACAAAAACAGCTCATGCAATTTGCCCTGCGCAATAAGGAATCCTCGGATATTTTTCATATGATATCTGGCATTCTAGGGCAACCAATCTCCGTATTTGGGCAGGGTGGCAATGTGCTTTTTCATAACACTTCTTGGTCGGAGGATGTCCTCCTTCACCAATGGCCATGGACGAAATCCCCGCAATGGGAAGGCTTCGGAGACACCCGATGCTTCCGCATCCCATTGATGGATTCACTAGGCTGCACGGGCTTTTTCAAGGTGTATGTGAATTCTCCGTTGATGTTGAAGGAAGAGGAAGCTTTGTTCCATCAAGCCGCCGAAATCTTAACCTACCATCTCGGACTCGATATTCAAAAAGGTAAAGACCCCTCACGCCAACATGCACTTAGTCAAGTGTTTACGGACTTTTTCCAGCGAGAGCTATCCTTTCACGATTTCATGAAAAGCTGCAAAAGCTACCATCTCACCGTCATATCCACCACCTACCAATGTGTACTTACGACGATCCCGTCAGAACAACCTGGTGCAACTAGGCTGCTTAATGAAGTTCGCCAGTTGCTGATCTATCATCCCCAGTTGCAGCAGTATGAATCAGAGCACTTCTACTTGGCAGATGGATTGTTCTCGATCTTCGCTCTTCCGGAGGAACAGACTTTTCATAAAAAAGATTTCCTGTCTTCACTAAATTCCTGCTTGTCACATCTAACTTCCAAAACCTCTGCCGCTGATCTGCACTGCTGGGTCAGTCGTGTGAAAGCTCAACCTGAACTCATCTACAACGCATACAAGGAATGCTTGGAAACGCACCACGCCGCTGAGCGACTGCGTATGAGCCAAACTGTCCTGCATCATGATTCCATCGAGCTATTCTCCCTATTCCAGCATCTGTCCGAGGAAGCCATGCGAGGGTATTACAACTACGTATTGGAGCCCATTTACGGTAAGAACAAGCAGGTTGATCCCGAGCTGGCGTTAACCCTGGAAGTTTATTTTGAGTATGACGGATCCATTAATGAAACAAGCCGCTATCTCTTTGTCCATCGTAATACGGTTTCGTACCGACTGGAGAAAATCGCAGATTTATTGCAGATGGATTTTAAAAAGATGAGTGATCTCCTGCGCTTGAAGTTAGCTTTTCTCTTCCGAAATTATCTGAAATAAACGCAACCAAACTAGAAAACAGACACTATGCTTTTCCGCTGCGAAAGGAGTTATCACGATGGAACAATGGCTAAGTAACGTTCTTGTAAACGGCGCCCTACATAACCTGCTATTGAAACAAGGCGTTATCGCCGAGATCGTACCTGCTGCGAATAGTGAGGAAACTCCCTCTTGGGACGCACAAGGCATGCTTATGGTGCCTACTTTCAAAGACTATCACGTGCATTTGGATAAGGCATTCCCTGATGATCAGTGGATTTCACGGCACCAAGTTGCTTCCTTATATGATCAATTTCAAATGGAGAAAGACCTCTTAGTTCCTCTCAAAAGTGGGCAAAAGGAACGTGCGCGAGGCATCTTGCAGCAGATGCTGGCCTTCGGAACGACCCGAGTTCGTGTTCATGTTGACATTGACCCCGAGATCGGTTTATCCCATCTTACCATGGTGCGGGAGCTTCAGGAGGAATTCTTAGGGACATTAACCATCGAGATTGTCGCCTTCCCACAGCAAGGGCTAATACGTTCACAATCGATTAACCTCATTAAACAAGCCCTTCAGGAGGGCGCCACAATTGTCGGCGGCGTGGATCCTGCTGGCGTAGACCGCGATATCGAGGCTAGCTTACAGGCCATTTTTGAAATGAGCGTCGCTCATGACACCGAAGTCGATATTCACTTGCACGATCCCGGACACCTAGGACTCTTCACCTTGGAGCGCATCATGGACTACACCGAGCAGACGGGTAAAATGGGGAAAGTCGCCGTCAGCCACGCCTACTGCTTAGGTGAGGTATCCGAAAGCGAATCCCTTCCGATAGCAAAACGTTTGGCCCTACTAGATATTGCCATCATCACCAGCGTGCCGATCGATTCCGCGATGCCTCGCGTCGCGCAATTAAGAGCTGAAGGCGTGCGAGTTTACCTCGGCTCCGATCATACCGGGCTGGATGCATGGACACCTTTCGGTTTCACCGATCAGCTCATGCGTGCCCGAAGAATGGCGGATATGTACCGTTGGAATGACGATGAGCGCCTGCGTTCCGTCTATCCGCACCTGGGCTCTACCGCAGGGACCTTCCAAATCGGTGACCCTGCCGACTTCATCCTCCTAACTGCGGTAAATGCTGAGCATGCCGCAGCTGCAGCCCCTCCGCGCGAGGTCGTTAGTGTTCGTGGTGTTCCTGTTGCTGGCAGACAGCTGCAGAACGCTTGGAAGATATAAAACTAGACATAAACAATTAAAGGGAATGGGGAGATTTCGAATGACATTACTGGGGAAAACAAAAGTAGGTACAGCCGCTATTGCAACAGTCCTTTTACTCTCTGCTTGTGGAACGAGCACATCAACAACGTCCGGAACACCTGCAGCATCAACGGCCGCATCAAGCTCCAAAGCGCCAGACAAAGTAACTCAAGCGATGAGCTGGTTTGCCCAACCAGAAATGGGTGGACACTACGCTGCGCAGCTGGCGAAAATCTATGAGAAAGCAGGCATCGACATTACGCTTCAACAAGGTGGACCTCAAGTTTCCAACGTTCAACTCGTTGCTGGCGGCAAAGTGCAATTCGCGATGGCCAATGCCGATGAAGTTGTCCTTGCCCGCAAGGAAGGGATTCCCGTCAAAGTTATCTATGCCAATCTGCAAACCAATCCTCAAAACCTGATTTTCCATAAAGACTCTGGTATCAAGAAAATCGAAGACCTCAACGGACGCAAAGTGTACACCGCCGTTGGCTTTCCGTTCTGGCAGTACATCAGCTACAAATACAAGCTCGACAAAGTACAAATCCAGAACTACACAGGCTCCCTGGCGGGCTTCTCCGCAGATAAAGATTCCATCACCCAAGGCTTTGCTACCAACGAACCCTACGTTCTGAAAAAACAAGGCGTTAACGTCGATTGGTTCCTGAACGCAGACCTTGGCTACAACCCTTACGGCAACGTCGTTATTGCCACCGATGACTTTATCAAGAAGAATCCCGACTTGATTAAGCGCTATATCAAAGCCACCAGCGAAGGCTGGGACTATTACTACGCGCACGGCGACGAAGTCAATAATGCCCTTAACGGCGTTAACAAAGACTACGACGTCGATCATCTGAAGGATGCGCAAGCCGTTGCCAAAGACTTCATCTTCGGCGGCGATGCCAAAGCCCACGGCGTTGGCTACATGTCCGATGAGCGTTGGAAAACACTCGTTAGCCAAATGAAAGAAGCCGGCATGATCAAAGAAGATATTCCGGTGAAGGATTTGTATACGAATGAGTTTTTGCCGGTGAAGTAATAAACACACCACCTAGCTATGCAAAGAAAAAGACCACCCGAAGGTGGTCCTTTTCATATAAGCGGGCGGCGGGAATACTCCAAATACGGATTTTAAGACTTCCTACGGAAGCAACTAGTGGTATATTTGGACGCTCGTCCTACTCCGTTTATTCAATGAAGTGTTCACGGACGGTCGAACCTTTGCGGGTTCTCTTCCCTACCTATGCAATGAAAAAGACCACCCGCAGGTGGTCCTTTTCATATAAGCGGGCGGCGGGAATCGAACCCGCGCGATCAGCTTGGAAGGCTGAAGTTCTACCATTAAACTACGCCCGCGTAGTTTGTTTAAGCAAAGATGGCGCGCCCTGAGAGATTCGAACTCCCGACCTTTTGATTCGTAGTCAAATACTCTATCCAGCTGAGCTAAGGGCGCATCTATGAGGTTAAAAAATGCCGAAGACCAGACTTGAACTGGTACGGTAGTCACCTACCGCAGGATTTTAAGTCCTGTGCGTCTGCCGATTCCGCCACTCCGGCTTATATATAAAGGCGCTACCCAGATTCGAACTGGGGGTAAAGCTTTTGCAGAGCTCTGCCTTACCACTTGGCTATAGCGCCGAAATCTTTTTCTCAACTAAATAAATGGTGGAGGCTGACGGGATCGAACCGCCGACCCTCTGCTTGTAAGGCAGATGCTCTCCCAGCTGAGCTAAGCCTCCATGGGATAAATCTATGTGGAAATTAATGGTGACCCGTAGGGGACTCGAACCCCTGTTACCTCCGTGAAAGGGAGGTGTCTTAACCACTTGACCAACGGGCCTAGAAAGAATGGCTCCCCGAACAGGACTCGAACCTGTGACAACTCGATTAACAGTCGAGTGCTCTACCAACTGAGCTATCAGGGAATAGTGGTGGAGCCAAGCGGGATCGAACCGCTGACCTCCTGCTTGCAAGGCAGGCGCTCTCCCAGCTGAGCTATGGCCCCAGACAAAAAAAATACCCGTTAGGGTAACTGCTTGGCAACGTTCTACTCTCCCAGAACCCTGCGGTTCAAGTACCATCGACGCTGGAGGGCTTAACGGTCGTGTTCGAGATGGGAACGCGTGGGTCCCCTCCGCCATCATCACCAAACAGTCAAAGCGTTTGTTTGCGCCTTGAAAACTAGATACGAAACTTCAACGTATAGTACTTACTTAGGAATTTTGGTTAAGCCCTCGACCGATTAGTATTCGTCAGCTGCATACGTTACCGCACTTCCACCTCGAACCTATCAACCTCGTCGTCTACAAGGGGTCTTACATACTGGGAAATCTCATCTTGAGGGGGGCTTCGCGCTTAGATGCTTTCAGCGCTTATCCCCTCCGTACATAGCTACCCAGCGATGCCTCTGGCGAGACAACTGGTACACCAGCGGTACGTCCATCCCGGTCCTCTCGTACTAAGGACAGCTCCTCTCAAATTTCCTACGCCCGCGACAGATAGGGACCGAACTGTCTCACGACGTTCTGAACCCAGCTCGCGTACCGCTTTAATGGGCGAACAGCCCAACCCTTGGGACCTACTTCAGCCCCAGGATGCGATGAGCCGACATCGAGGTGCCAAACCTCCCCGTCGATGTGGACTCTTGGGGGAGATAAGCCTGTTATCCCCAGGGTAGCTTTTATCCGTTGAGCGATGGCCCTTCCATTCGGTACCACCGGATCACTAAGTCCGACTTTCGTCCCTGCTCGACTTGTAGGTCTCGCAGTCAAGCTCCCTTATGCCTTTGCACTCTGCGAATGATTTCCAACCATTCTGAGGGAACCTTTAAACGCCTCCGTTACATTTTAGGAGGCGACCGCCCCAGTCAAACTGCCCACCTGACACTGTCCCCATACCGGATCACGGTACCAGGTTAGAACTCCGATACGATCAGGGTGGTATCCCAACGATGCCTCCACCCAAGCTGGCGCTCAGGCTTCAAAGGCTCCCACCTATCCTGTACAGATCGTACCAAAGTCCAATATCAAGCTGCAGTAAAGCTCCATGGGGTCTTTCCGTCTTGTCGCGGGTAACCTGCATCTTCACAGGTATTAAAATTTCACCGGATCTCTCGTTGAGACAGCGCCCAAGTCGTTACGCCATTCGTGCGGGTCAGAATTTACCTGACAAGGAATTTCGCTACCTTAGGACCGTTATAGTTACGGCCGCCGTTTACTGGGGCTTCAATTCATAGCTTCGGGGTTGCCCCCTAACCACTCCTCTTAACCTTCCAGCACC